>NZ_CALNVW010000036.1 GCF_940670765.1 Streptomyces sp. A 4/2 | reverse complement strand
TTCCGGGGATCGGGGCGCCTCGGTGCGCAACAACTCTTCCCGGAACCCTTGCTCCTTGTAGAACTCGTTACTATCTTTCGGTGAGTTTCTGATGGTCCGTCAGACCGATGGCCAGAGCTTGGAGTTGGAGGAGCCGATGCACTGCCCCCATCTGCCCGAAGGGTTCGACTTCACCGATCCGGACCTGCTCCAGGACCGGGTGCCCCACCCGGAGTTCGCCACGCTCCGGCAGACCGCTCCCGTCTGGTGGTGCACCCAGCCGACGGGCGTAGCGGGCTTCGACGACTCGGGCTACTGGGCCGTCACCCGGCATGCGGACGTCAAATACGTCTCCACGCACCCGGAGTTGTTCTCCTCGAACACCAACACCGCGGTCATCCGGTTCAACGAGTCGATCAGCCGCGACCAGATCGACGTCCAGCGGCTCATCATGCTCAACATGGACCCGCCCGAGCACACCCGGGTCCGCCAGATCGTCCAGCGCGGCTTCACCCCGCGCGCCATCCGCTCGCTGGAGGAGGTGCTGCGCAACCGCGCCCGGTCGATCGTCGAGACCGCGCTGGCCAACTCCGCGGACGACGGCTCCTTCGACTTCGTCACGAACATCGCGGTGGAGCTGCCGCTGCAGGCCATCGCGGAACTCATCGGCGTGCCCCAGCAGGACCGTTCGAAGATCTTCGACTGGTCCAACAAGATGGCGGCGTACGACGATCCGGAGTACGCGATCACCGAGGAGGTCGGCACCGAGGCAGCGATGGAGATCGTCTCGTACGCGATGAACCTCGCCGCCGACCGCAAGGAGTGCCCGGCCAAGGACATCGTGTCCCAACTGGTCGCCGCCGAGGGCGAGGGGAACCTCTCGTCCGACGAGTTCGGCTTCTTCGTCATCCTGCTCGCGGTCGCGGGCAACGAGACCACCCGCAACGCCATCAGCCACGGCATGCACGCGTTCCTCACCCACCCCGAGCAGTGGGAGCGGTACAAGGCCGAGCGCCCGGAGACGACGGCCGAGGAGATCGTGCGGTGGGCCACCCCGGTGGTCTCCTTCCAGCGCACCGCGACGCAGGACCTGGAGCTCGGCGGTCAGCAGATCAAGGCGGGCGACCGGGTCGGGGTCTTCTACTCGTCGGCCAACAACGACCCCGAAGTCTTCGACAGCCCGGAGCAGTTCGACATCACCCGTGACCCCAATCCGCACCTGGGCTTCGGCGGCGGCGGCCCGCACTTCTGCCTCGGCAAGTCGCTCGCCGTACTGGAGATCAACCTGATCTTCAACGCCATCGCGGACGTCCTGCCGGACCTGAGACTGGTGGGCGACCCGCGGCGGCTGCGCTCGGCCTGGCTGAACGGGATCAAGGAACTCCAGGTGAACCGCGGCTGACACGGTGGGCCCGGCCGGAAAGCTCCGGCCGGGCCCACCTGTTCGAGCCGTCCCGGCCGGAGCTGTCCGGCCGGAGCCGTCCGGTCAGACCGTCCCGGTCGCCTGGGAGGGTACGGCGGCCGGGTGCGCGGGCTCCGGGCCCGCCCGGTCCACCGGGGCCAGCAGCGTGCGCCGCCCGGCCAGCAGATACGTGAGGCCGAAGCCCAGCAGGACCACCGTCGCCCCGCCGATCGCGTCCAGCACCCAGTGGTTGGCGGTGGCGATGATCGCGCTCACCGTGAAGAGCGGGTGCAGCAGGGCGACCGCCTTCATCCACCGCTTCGGGACCAGTACGGCGACGACGATGCCGCACCAGAGCGCCCAGCCGAAGTGCAGCGAGGGCATCGCCGCGTACTGGTTGGTCATCGCGGTCATCGCGCCGTAGTCGGGGTGTGCCAGGTCCTGTGTGCCGTGGACCGAGTCGATGAAGCCCAGGCCGGGCATCAGCCGGGGCGGGGCCAGCGGGAAGAAGTAGAACCCGACCAGGCCGAGGAGCGTGGCGAAGGAGAGCGAGGTGCGCGCCCAGCGGTAGTCGGCGGGGCTGCGCACGTAGAGCACGGCGAGGATCGCCAGCGGCACCACGAAGTGGAACGACTCGTAGTAGAAGTTGAAGAACGATTCGAGCCAGTGGATCTTCACCACCGCGTGGTTGGCCCAGTGCTCTATGTCGATGTGCAGGGCCTTCTCTATCGAGACGACCGTGCGTCCGTGCGCCTCGGCGGTGTCCCGGCCGCCGGTGGCAGCCGCGCGGATGTGCGAGTACACGGAGTATCCGACGCGGATCGCCAGCAGTTCGAGAAGCAGGTTGGGGCGGGCCATCACCCGCCGCCAGAACGGCAGCAGCGGGACCCGGCTCCAGCGGGCCGGGGCCGGGGTCGCGTACGCGGTGGGCACCGCGGCCTCCCAGCTCGGCGAGGTGCGCTCCAGGAAGGGCACCGCACAGGCGGCGGCCAGCGCGGTGAGCAGCACCACGTTGTCCCGTACCGGGTAGAGCGCCGCCATGTTGGGCAGCAGCATCGTGCCCGGCAGCGTCATCACCAGGATCACCACGGCGGGCCACACCATCCGGTCCGCGACCCGCTTGCCCACCCGGCCGACCACCGCGAGCAGTACCCACAGCAGCTGGTGCTGCCAGGCCGTCGGCGACACGGCGACCGCGGCGCAGCCGGTCACCGCGACGGCGAGCAGCAGCTGCCCGTCCTTCGCGTAGCGCGCCGCGCGCCGCAGCGCGAGCACCGAGACCGCGACGGCGAGGACCAGGAAGACCACGATCTCCAGCGGTCCGTGCAGCCCGAAGCGGAGCAGCGCACCGTGCAGGGACTGGTTGGCGAGCCCGTCCGGGTGCGGGCCGAGGCCGGCGCCCGCGACGTGGTGGATCCAGTACGTCCAGGAGTCGCGCGCCATCACGGCCCAGGCCAGCGCCGTACAGACCACGAAGGTCGCCGCGCCGGTGAGTGCCGCGCGTCTGCGGCCGGTCAGCCACAGCAGCGGTACGAACAGCAGCACGGTCGGCTGGAGGGCCGCACCGAGCCCGATGAGCAGCCCGGAGCCGCGCGGGTCGCGCACGGTGAAGCAGCCCAGCAGGACGAGGAGCACCGGGATGATGCTGGTCTGGCCGAGATGGAGTGCGTTGCGTATCGGCAGCGAGAGCATCAGCAGGCTGATCGCGACGGGCGCGGCCAGCAGGGACGTACGCCGGGAGACCGTGCCCGGCAGCGCGCGGGAGACGACGAGGCCGAGCACGACGACGAGCAGCAGCGACCCGAAGGTCCAGGCGACCCCGAGGCTCTCCTCCGCGGACCGGGTCAGCGGTTTCAGTACGAGACCGGCGAACGGCGTGCCGGTGAACTTGCCCGTCGCGTAGAGCGGATCGCCGAGGTGCAGGACGCCGTCGGCGCCCGTCCACGCCTCCAGGTCCGTGAGCCGCCGGCCGGGCGGCAGCCGCAGTACGGCTGCCACTTGGCGGACCGCCAGTGCGGCGACGAACAGCCAGAGGACCACCCGAGCCCGTTCGATTCCCGCTCCCGCGCCGACCGCATTCCGCGTTCCACTGTGCCCGTCATTCGCCACGCCGCGCCGGCCCTCCACCCGTCATCAATTCCCGGTCCTTGTCTGTTCAGAGCCTCGCACTGCTCCGGGGCAGGGACGCACGCAACCCCCTGTTCACCTGACACGACCGTGCATTTCCGGCCATCGGTCGCGGTGATGAGCGCCTGTGCAGGGTACGGAAATCTCGTCGCCCGGGGATTTCGGGCCCTGGCCGGACGGGTATCGGCACCCCTCGGCGGTCAACCCCCGGCGGCCATTCAAGCACTGCCCCGGACCACCTGTCGGCCCGGCGTCACTCCGCGGACGGACGGGCGCCACCACGGCGTTGACGGAACCGCGGCGTTGACGGAACCGATGTCTCCGGCGCGCCGTCTCTTCCCGTGCCGGAGGCGGGAGCACCGGGGGAACCAGGGGGACAGGGATGCTGCGGTCGGCACGGAGACGGGGGCTGTTCGGGCTGCCCGCGCGCGGGACACCGGCGCGGGGGCTGCGGAGCCGGACGCTGCTGGTGGTGCTCTCGCTGCTCCTGATCCAGCTGGGGTCGCTGGTGGCACCGGCGTACGCCTGCGGATGCGGTGCGCTGGTGCACGACCCGTCGTCCCGGCTGACCGTGAACCAGGAGACCTCGGCGGTGCGCTGGGACGGCCGCGACGAGCAGATCGTGATGAGCCTGACGGTCGCGGGGAACGCCGAGGAGGCCGCCTGGATCATGCCCGTACCGCACCGGGCCACGGTCACGCTCGGCGACAGCGGGCTCTTCGACGCGCTGGCGTCGGTGACCGCACCGGTGTCCCGTACCCGCGACCACTTCTGGCCGACGCACGGCGACTGGCCCTTCGCCTCGGACCGGGGCGCGGACGCGTCCGCCGCCCGCCCGGCACCGGGCGCCCCGGCGGTGGGCGTGGTGGGCCGCGAACAGCTGGGCCCGTTCGACGTGGCGAGGCTGACCGCCACGGACCCGAAGGCCCTCGACAGCTGGCTCCGGCTGAACGGCTTCCGGCTGCCCGGCGGGATGTCCGCCGACCTCCAGCCGTACGTCGACCGGAAGTGGGAGTACGTCGCGGTGCGGCTGGCCCCGGAGCAGAAGGGCCGGACGCTCACCGGCACCCTCGACCCGCTGCGGCTGAGCTTCGCCAGTGACCGGCTGGTCTATCCGATGCGGCTCTCCCGGCGCGCCACGAACGCGCAGTCGCTGGAGTTGTACGTACTGGCCGCGCACCGCATGGAGCCGCGCGGCGCGATCGGCGGGCTGCCGCCGCAGGTGACGTACGCGGGGGAGGTCGCCCCGACGGGCCCGCTCGGCCGCTTCGCGGACGGTGAGCGGTATCTGACCGCCGTGGAACAGAGTTTCCCGGTGCCGTCCCGCATCGACGGTGACCACGAACTGACCAGGACGGCGTCCGACCGGCCCTTCCAGCGGGTGGTGTACGAGGACAGGCTGCTGACGGTGGGCGGTGTGCCCGTCTGGCTGCTGACGGTGGGCGCGGGGCTGGTGGTACTCGTGGTGGCCGCGCTGCTGCTGGTGCTCGCCCGGCACAGGCGCCCGGTGGTCCCACCGCAGCCGGTGCACGTACCGCCGCCGCTCTCCTGACACGCGGGCCGGAGTCACGGGCACCTCCGGGGCACGGACCCAAAACACGCGCCCGAGACACGAGACCCCCCTTGCGCGGGCATCACCACCCTCCCTGTAGGTTCCTTTTAGGAACTAACTCGCGCGAAAGGTCAGTGAGGGAAACACATGTCCCAGGAACAGTGGACCGAGGTCGACCGCTACTTCACCGATCACCTCGTCCCCGCCGACGACGCCCTGGACGCCGCGCTGGCGTCCAGCGACGCGGCCGGGCTCATCCCCATGAACGTCGCCCCGAACCAGGGCAAGCTGCTCCACCTGCTGGCCCGCATCCAGGGCGCCAGGACCGTCCTGGAATTCGGCACGCTCGGCGGCTACAGCACCATCTGGCTGGCCAGGGCGCTCCCCGCGGACGGCCGCCTCGTATCCCTGGAGGCGGACCCGACGGCCGCCGACGTCGCCCGCGCGAACCTGGCACGCGCCGGACTGGACACGATCGCCGAGGTCCGGACGGGCGCGGCCCTGGACACCCTGCCGCAGCTCGCGGCCGAGGGCGTGGGCCCCTTCGACCTGGTCTTCATCGACGCCGACAAGCCGAACAACCCGCACTACCTGGAGTGGGCGCTCAAGCTGACCCGGCCGGGCAGCGTGATCATCGGCGACAACGTGGTGCGGGACGGCGCGGTCACCGACCCGGACAGCACGGACCCCCGGGTCCAGGGCACCCGCGCCCTCATCGAGATGGTGGCCGCGCACCCGAAGCTCAGCGCGACCGCGCTCCAGACGGTCGGCAGCAAGGGGTACGACGGCTTCGTCATCGCCCAGGTCCTGGCCTGACCCCGTCCCCATCCCATCCCCGCGCCCCGGCACAGGCCGCAGGACGGCACGGGCCGTACGGCAGGATGGGCGTCATGAGCATCGTGAAGATCAATGTCCTGACCGTGCCCACCGAGCAGCGCGAGGTCCTGGAGAAGCGGTTCGCCTCCCGCGCCGGATCCGTGGAGAACTCCGACGGCTTCGAGTGGTTCGAGCTGCTGCGTCCGGTCGAGGGAACCGACCAGTACCTCGTCTACACCCGCTGGGCGAGCGAGGCCGACTTCGAGAAGTGGATGGCCACCTCCATGCGCGGGGCGCACGGCGGCGGCACCGAGGGCGGCGAGCGGCCCAAGCCCGCCGCGTCCGGCTCGACCCTGTGGTCCTTCGAGGTCGTCCAGCAGGCGTCGCCGAAGAACGGCTGACCGCACCGGAAACCCGGGTGACGCGCGGTGGCAATCCGGCCACAATGGCGCGAATGAACTGGACCGTCACCCCCGAACCCTTCGACAGCCCCGACGCGTACGCACTGCGCCGGGCGTACTACGACGAGGTGGCGAGCCGCTACTGGCAGCGGCCCGCCACCACGCAGGAGGTCGACGAGGGGCTCACCGGTGACGGCGTGGAGGAACTCGCCTCCCCCACCGGCGAGTTCGTGGTCGGACGGCACGGCGGCGGAGAGCCCGCGTCCTGTGGCGGCGTACGGCTCCTCGACCCCGTGACCGCCGAGCTCACCCGGGTGTACACGCGCCCCGAGAAGCGCGGCACCGGTGGGGGCCGCGCGCTGATGACCGCCCTTGAGGACGCCGCGCGGCAGCTCGGGGCCACGAAGATGGTGCTGAACACCCGGCTCGACCTCGTCGAGGCGCGGGGGCTGTACGTCCGGCACGGCTACCGGGAGATCCCTGCGTACACCACCGGTCCGTACATGGACATCTGGTACGGCAAGGATCTCTAGGCCCTGACCTGCCCTGCCCTACGCTGATCTGCCGTGCCCTGCCCTGCCGTGCCCTGCCCTGCCCTGCCCCGTCCGGGCCGGACCGCTCAGCCGGTCGGTCCCCGGTCCCCGGTCCAGTCGCCCGTCAGGTCGTCCTCCCGTGGGCCGTGCGGCCGTTCGGCGTCGGAGCCGGACAGTTCGTCGTTCAGCTCGTCGACCAGCAGGACCAGATCCGTCGGCCGGTCCGGGCCCCACCAGTCGCCGAGCAGTTCGGCGAGCGACTCCTCGCGGGCCTTCCAGAGCCGCGCGGCGACGTTCACACCGGGGTCGGTCAGCGCCAGCTCCACCCCTTCGCGTGCGACCAGGCCACGCTCCTCGGCCTGCCGGGCCGCCTCGGTGATGGCGCGCAGCGAGACGGGCGAGGTGTCGGCGAGCTGGCCGGGCTCGACGAGACCGTGGCGTTTGATGCGCAGCAGCAGCCAACTGGTGGCGGGCAGCAGGTCGTACCCCGCCTTCTCGGTGATCGTCTCGTAGATCTCGTGCCGCCCCTCCCGGCTGCCGAGCACCGACAGGGCCCGCATCACCTCGTCGTACGACGACCTCTCGACCGGGTTGGAGGCCAGCGTCTCGGTGACCTCCGGGGTGGTGACCGAGCCGCGCAGCTTGTCCTCCTTGAGGAACCAGGACACGGCGAAGGCCAACAGCACCACGGGGACGGCGTACAGGAAGACATCGGTGATGGACGACGCGTACGCGTGCAGGACCTGCGGGCGCAGCTGCGGCGGGAGGGCGGTGATGGCCCGGGGGTCGGCCTCCAGGCGCTCGGCGCTCACCCCGGGCGGCAGCGGCCTGCCCGCCAGGGCGGCGACGAGTTTGTCGTGCAGCCGGGTGGTGAAGATGGTGCCGAAGATCGCGACGCCGAAGGACGCCCCGATGGAGCGGAAGAAGGTCGCGCCGGAGGTGGCGACGCCCAGGTCCTGGTAGCTCACGGCGTTCTGCACGGCGAGCACCAGCACCTGCATGACCAGGCCGAGCCCGAGGCCGAACACGAAGAAGCAGACACTCATCGACCAGGTGGAGCTGTGCTCCGTGAGCCGGTGCAGCAGCCCGAGCCCGATGGCGGTGATGCCGGTACCGGCAATCGGGAAGACCTTCCAGCGGCCGGTGCGGCTGACGATCTGCCCGGACGCCGTCGAGGAGAGCAGCAGGCCGAGCACCATCGGCAGCATGTGCACACCGGACATGGTCGGTGAGACGCCCTGGACCACTTGGAGGAAGGTCGGCAGGTAGACCATGGCGCCGAACATCGCGAAGCCGACGATGAAGCTGATGACCGAGCAGAGCACGAAGGTCCTGATGCGGAAGAGTTTCAGGGGCAGTACGGGCTCGGCCGCACGCCGTTCCACCTGGAGGAACACCGCGAGCAGCAGCACGCCGAGTACCGCGAGCCCGATGATCTGCGCCGACCCCCAGGCCCAGGTGGTGCCGCCGAGCGAGGCGACGAGCACCAGACAGGTGGCGACCGAGGCGATGAGGAAGGTGCCGAGGTAGTCGATGGTGTGCTTCGTCGCGCGGACCGGGATGTGCAGTACGGCGGCGATGACGAGCAGCGCGACGACGCCGATCGGCAGGTTGATGTAGAAGACCCAGCGCCAGGTGAGCTGTTCGGTGAAGAGCCCGCCGAGCAGCGGGCCCAGCACACTGGTCGCGCCGAAGACGGCGCCGAAGAGCCCCTGGTACTTACCGCGTTCACGTGGCGGGACGATGTCGCCGACGATCGCCATCGACAGCACCATCAGTCCCCCGCCGCCGAGCCCCTGCACGGCGCGGAAGCCGATGAGCTGCGGCATGTTCTGTGCGATGCCGCAGAGCGCGGAGCCGACCAGGAAGATCACGATGGCGGTCTGGAAGAGTTTCTTGCGGCCGTACTGGTCGCCGAGCTTCCCCCACAGCGGGGTGGCGGCCGTCGAGGCCAGCATGTACGCCGTGACCACCCAGGACAGGTGCTCCATACCGCCGAGGTCACTGACGATGGTGGGCAGCGCGGTGGAGACGATCGTCTGATCGAGTGCGGCGATGAGCATCCCGAGCAGCAGGGCGCCGATCGCCACCATGACGGACCGCTGCGGCTGCCCGTCCGCCGCCACCGGCGAGGCCGGGGGTGCCGGGGATTCCTGAGCCATGCCCTCCATCCTGGTGCTGCGGCATAATCGCCGCGAGTTCAAGGGGGTGGCCGAGTTGAGCCACGAGGATTTCGATCCACTGCGCATACGTCCGTACGTACAGCTGCCGGATCCGGAGCCCGATCCGGCGGACGACGTGGTGGGGGCCGCGTATCCGACGGAGCCGGTGAAGCCGACAGAGCCACCGGTCATGCCGATGCCGACGGTGCCGACGGTGCCGTTGCAGGTGGTCCGGTTGCCGGTCGGCGGGCCCGGTCCGGAGCCGTCGCCGTCGCCGCGCCGAAAACCCTTCGCGGTGCTCGCGGGCGGGGTGGCGGCGCTGGCCGTGCTCGGCGGGGCGGCCTTCGCCGCCGGCCTGTTCCAGGGGGGTGGTTCCGTGCAGGACCACGCGCTGCCCGACACGGTGACGAGCGCGCCCGACCTGCCGGCCCGGCCCTCGGCCGTACCGTCACCGTCCGCGCCGTCCGCACCGCCCTCCGGGCCCCGGGCCACCGCCGCCGTGCGGCCTTCGCCGACCGCCGCCCGGTCCGGACCGCCGCCGAGCGCCACCCCGGCCGGGTCGGCACCGGCCGCCGCCCCGTCGGCGCCCGCGCAGCCTCCCTCCCCCGTGCGGGCCACCACCCCGGCACCGCACCCGGAATCCGCACCGCCGGACGCCCCGGTACTGCGGGCGGGTGACAGCGGCCCGGAGGTCGTGGAACTCCAGCGGCGGCTGACCCAGCTCTACGTCTACCGGGATACCGCCGACGGCCGCTTCGACCAGCAGGTCACGGACGCGGTGCGGGAGTACCAGTCGTGGATGAGCATCCACAGCGATCCGCCCGGCGTGTACGGGCCGGCCACCCGGCGCGCGCTGGAGGCGATGACACGGCAGCCGTAGGCAGCGGCCCGACGACGTCCGGCCGTGTACCACGGAGCTGCCGCGCCGCAGTGACCAGGGCGGCTGGCGCAGACCGCGCCACTTTTTGTACCCTGCTGAAACAAAGTGGTTCCGCCCGTACTCCCTGACCGGCGGGCGGGACCGCCTTGTTTCTTCCTTCCGCGCCGTTTCTTCTTCCGCGCCATTGCTTCTTCCGCGCCCCTGGAGCCCTGATGACCGTGCTGACCGCCCGCGCGCTGCTGCTCGACATGGACGGCACCCTCGTGAACTCCGACGCCGTCGTCGAGCGCATCTGGCACCGCTGGGCCGTCGACCACGGGCTGGACCCGCACGAGGCGCTCAAGGTCGTCCACGGCCGCCAGGGGTACGCGACCATGGCCGTACTCCTCCCGGATCGCCCGGTCGAGGAGAACTACGCGGACAACCGCAGGATGCTCGCCCTGGAGACCGCGGACACCGAAGGAGTGGTCCCGGTCCCCGGCGCTCCGGCCTTCATGGACGCGCTGGTCGGCCTTCCGCACGCCCTGGTCACCTCGGCCGACGAGCGGCTGGCGCAGGCCCGGATGACGGCCGCCGGGGTGCGCATGCCGGAGATCCGGATCACGGCGGAGAGCGTCGGCGCCAGCAAGCCGGACCCGGAGGGCTTCCTCAAGGGCGCGGCCTCCCTGGGCTTCGCCCCCGCCGACTGCATCGTCTTCGAGGACTCGGGGGCGGGGATCGCCGCGGGGCACGCGGCGGGTATGCGCGTGGTGGGTGTCGGCCCGCGGGCCGCCGCACACGCACCGGCCGCCCAGGTGCGGGACCTGACGCAGATCCGCGTCGAGCGGGCGGACGACGGCACGCTGCGGGTGCACGTCACGGCCTGACATCCCGGGGCCGGTCCTCCGCGGTGTCAGGCCGTGAAGCCGCTCAGCCCGCGATCGCCTCGTACAGGCTGAATCCCGCGAGCACCAGCATCAGACCGGCCGCGATCTTCGTGATCAGCTTCAGCGGCACGTGCTTCATCAGCTTGCGGCCACCGAGGATCCCCAGGCCGCCGACCGCCCACAGGGCGAGCACGGCACCGATGCCGACCGAGACCGGGCTGTCGTAACGGGCGGCCAGGTTGGCCGTCATGATCTGCGTCAGGTCACCGAACTCGGCGACGAGAATCAGCATGAAGCCGGCCCCGGCCACCTTCCAGAAGGACTGGTCGGCGGGGGCCTTGACCTCTTCCTCCTCGTCGTCCTTCTTGAAGAGCAGCATCGCCGCGCCCGCCAGGAACAGCGCGCCGACGATCGCCTGGAGCAGCCGGTGCGGGATCAGCGTCAGGACGCTGCCCGCGGCGATGGCGAGGGCCACATGGACGGCGAAGGCCGCCGCGACGCCGACGAAGACGTACGAGGCGCGGTAGCGGGTGCCGAGCATCAGACCGGCGAGAGCGGTCTTGTCGGGGAGTTCGGCGAGAAAGACCACGCCGAAGGTGATCGCCAGGATCGTGAAGCTGATCACGGGTTGATTTCCTCAATCGGTACGGGCTGCCCGCGCCGAGAGGACCTGAACTCGTGGAACAAGGGGTCGCTTCGGCACGGCAGCGTCAACAGGACACTGCGGCCGAAGGTCTCGCTGGCGGGTCTCCAAGAAGATCCGCCTCCGGGCGCCGGCCGAACCGAGGTTCGGCAGTATGTCGACGTTCCGGCGAAGAGCTACTCCCCTTCTGCTCCGTACAGGGTACGGCACCGGCTCATCGGCGCAGCCGCCCCCGGGCCACCAGCTCCAGCACCAGGGCGACCGACACCACCTGCACCACACAGAGCGCGACCAGCACGAACAGCTGCACGGCCCCGGCCAGCAGCGGGGAGGATCCGCTCAGCAGCATGCCGACGAAGACCGGCGGGCAATTGGGGGGTGGGTGAAGGAGCGAGGTCTGGTGCGTGCGGTCGCAAGGCGGAGGATTGAGGCATGGCGGAGCCATGGTGATTGACGACAACGCGGCGAGCGTGCGTGCCAGACCCCGCGACGCCGCCCCCCAATTGCCCGCCGGTCTCAAGCACCTGGGAGAGTGACCAGGCCCACAGTCCTGGTCTGGTCGAGCCCCGGCAGCAGCGCGTCGGACGCGGCCGGCCTGGCTATCTCCAGCCGGGCCTCGCGGTCGAGCAGACCCAGCGCCATCCCGGCCTCGACCTCGCCCGCGCGCACCGTCAGTTCGTCGAGGGCACGACGGCCGCCGAGCACGGTCGCGGTGAGCGCGCCGCCGATGAGGATCCCGGTGATCGGGATGACCGCGATCCCCCGCACCGGCACGAGCCCGGTCAGCAGCAGCACCGCCACCACCGGGAAGACCCCGGCCGCGATCGGCACGGCCGCCCACCACCAGGTCCCGTTCCGGGTGATGCGGCGGCCCGCCGTCCGTACCGCCACCGCGTACATCAGCGCCACGAAGCCGAACGACAGCCCCGATCGGACGACCCAGCCGATCAAAAGTGCTACGGCCCCGAGTTGAACCGCCGCCCGGAGCCCCGCGGTCAGGATCTCGCGGGCGCGGTCGAGCCTGGCGAGGGCGGCCACCAGGGCCGCGACCAGCAGGAGTGCACCGAGGGTGATTCCCAGCGCGAGGTTGACGGGTAGCAACACGCGCCAACCGTACGGTCATCCGGAAGATCTGTGGACACGTCAAACCTCGCCACAGCTCTTGATGTGACGTGCGCATGTCGCCACTCTGTTACCTGGCGCCCACCCCACGGCAATCCGGCGCCGCCACGATGTCCCAACCAGAGCGGCCAACGCCACTCCACCCCACGGGAGTTCACATGTCAGGTGTCTACGCGCGTCGAATAGCTGTTCTCGCCGCGACCGCAGGTCTCACGCTCGCCGGTCTCGTCACCGCCCCCGCCGCCCAGGCGGCCCTGCCCACTCCGGTGTCCGCGGCCACCGCCCGCACCTATCTCAGCTCCCTCACCGTCGCGGCCGAGGGCTCGTCCGACGGCTACAGCCGCGCCAAGTTCCCGCACTGGATCATCCAGTCCGGCACCTGCGACACCCGCGAAGTGGTACTCAAGCGCGACGGCACCGATGTGGTGCAGAGCTCCAGTTGCGCGGCCACCAGCGGTAATTGGCACTCCGAGTACGACGGCGCCAACTGGACGGCGTCGTCCGACGTGGATATCGACCACATGGTCCCGCTCGCCGAAGCCTGGCGCTCGGGCGCCAGCGCCTGGACCACCGCGCAGCGGCAGGCGTTCGCCAACGACCTGACCCGCCCGCAGCTCATCGCCGTGACCGACAACGTCAACCAGTCCAAGGGCGACAAGGACCCGGCCAAGTGGCTCCCGCCGCTGGCCAGTTACAAGTGCACCTACGTCCGGGCGTGGGTGGAGGTGAAGCACTACTACAAGCTCACCGTCGACTCGGCCGAGAAGACCGCGCTCCAGGGCGTCCTGAACGGCTGCTGAAACCATCCTCCTCGGTGACGGACGGTGCCCGGTCCGGTGGAACGCCCTGCCGGACCGGGCACTCCCGTGTCACCTCACGGACGGTCCGGCCACCGGCCCGAAGGGCACCGCGAAGCAGGCCGCACGGTCCCCCTCGCCGTGCCGCGTCGGGTGGATCACGACCGAACCGGCCCCGCCGGGACGGAAGTTCCAGCCGCGCCACGCGGTCACGGTCGCACCGCCCTTCGCGTCGGTGGTGAAGTCCAGCGGCATCCGGCCGGCCGGACCCGCCGGGCTCCCGGCGTCCCGGTACCGGGACCCCGCGGAGCCGGGCGTGCTGCCGCAGGTCCCGGTGTGGACGTCCATGCCGTACGCACGCCGGGGGTTCAGCCCCGTCAACCGCGCCGTGATCCGTGTCCCCGAGGCATCCGTGGACTGTTCGACCACGATCCCGGCCGCGGCGGGCACCCGCTCCATGTCGTACGTCACCGCCGGCGAAGCGATGAACGCCGAGGGCGGCGCGAACTGCGCGTGGACCCGCTGCCAGTACGTCCCCGCGGGCACGTTCCCGGCGCCCCCGCCCGTCAGCATCGCCAGCGCCGCCGCTCCGGCCAGTACGCCTGCCACCATCGTCCGCTCCTTGTCGCTCTGCCGACTGCTTCCGCGACTGCCGCACCGATCGGCGGCACCGCCCGCTCATCGAATGCTGTGCGGCCCCGGCCCGGGGGCGCGGCGGCGAAACCCGCGCGAGGACAACCCGTACGAGTGAACGTGATCTGTCGAACATCACCCGCCCCGGGGGAACCCGGCGGAAACTCCACGCGTACGCTGTATGGCTGTACTGCCGCACCTGCTGCTCTCCTGCGACGCCGCGGCCTTGTTGACGAGCCGGGGAGTCCGAGTGTTCGAGAGTGTGCGGTCACTGACCGACAGTCCATGGATCTATGCCGTGGTCGCGCTCTCCGTCGTCCTCGATGTCTTCGTGCCGATACTGCCCAGCGGAGTCCTGGTGATCACCGCGGCCACCGGCGCGGCGGCGGGCTCCACCACCGTGGCCGGGCAGGTCCCGCACAACGTCCCGGACCTGCTGATCCTCACGGCCTGCGCGGCAGCCGCCTCGGTTCTGGGTGATCTGGTCGCGTACCGGCTGGCCTGGCGCGGTGGTGAGCGCCTGGACCGGGCCATCGCCCGTTCCCGCCGGCTGACCGCCGCGCAGGACCGTCTCGGCACGGCGCTCGCCCGGGGCGGCGGGCTGCTCGTCGTCATAGCGCGTTTCGCGCCCGCGGGCCGCTCGGTCGTCTCGCTCGGCGCGGGCGCCGCGCACCGCAGGGCGAAGGAGTTCCTGCCCTGGTCGGCCCTGGCGGGCGTGGCCTGGGCGGGTTACAGCGTGGGTCTCGGATACTTCGGCGGTCAGTGGCTCGGCGCGAGCTGGCTGGGCACGGCGGTGTCGCTGCTCGCGCTGTTCGGCGCGGGCTCGGTGGCGGCGCTGCTCATACGGCGCCCCGCGACGCCCGTCACCGCTTCCTAGGACATCACCCCGCAGAACCCTGCAGAACCCCGGAGCCCCCGGCGCCCGCCCCGAGCCGGGACCGGCTTCGCCGCACGGGCGCCCGGCCGCGCCGGTCACGGCTTCGCGGCCCCGCGTACCTCCAGATCCGCGAGCAGCCGCTGCGTCGCCCCGGCGATCTCGTCCACGGCCCGGTCGAACACCTCACGGTTGTGTGCGGCGGGCGCCCGGAACCCCGAGACCTTCCGTACGTACTGGAGCGCGGCTGCCCTGATCTCCTCCTCGGTGGCTGCTTCGGGGAGAACGGGCGGGCGGAGGGTCTTGATACTGCGGCACATGCCTCAAGTGTCACGCGTTCGGGCCACGAGTGTCAGGCGTTCGGGCCGCGAGTGCCGGGGACCGGGCCGCGAGTGCCGGGGACCGGCCGGTCCCGCCGGGGTGAGTGGCCGCAGCCGGTCGCGTCACCCTCCGGCGGGCCGCCGGACCTCGATGCGCGGGATCTCGTAACTCCCGTCCAGAACGGACTGCTCGGGGGTGTACAGCCGGAGCATCGGCCGGAAGTCCCCGGCCGGCGCGGGCAGCCAGTTGGCGGCCTCGACCGGGTCGGTGGGGCGGTCCCGCTGGATGTACACCGTCAGTGAGCCGTCGTCGCCGTACACGAGTCCCGGTGTCCGGTCCCCGATCGAGTACCGCTCGGCCGGGTTGTCGACGAGGTAGAAGTGCGGGGTGTCGTACATGGTCACCGACCAGAAGGACCGCACGGGCGGCAGCTGGGCGAAGCGCAGCGTGTAGCTCTTGGAGCCGTTGAGCCACTGGCCTTCGGCGTCCTCGTAGGTGTGGGCGTAGACCGCTTCGTAGCCGTGGTTGCCCCACAGCCCGGTCCGGGCCGCGACCGCCCTGGTCAGGTACGACGCCCCGCGGTCGGCGATCCGCCACTCCGGGGAGTCGATCGTGCCCACCCCGAACCAGTCGAGGTTGTAGTCGAAGAGATGCGGGTTCATCTCCCACGCCCCCGGCGTCCGGCTGCCGTCCTCGGCGGGCCGGCTCGCCCGCTCGACGAACTCGGTGCCCTGCTTCAGTCCCTCGGCGAGCCCGCGTACCAGCGCCGGGTCGGGCCGGACGTACGGCGACGGTCCCTCCTCCAGCACCCCCAGCAGCTGGAAACGGTCCTGGTACGCACGGTCGTCGGCGGACGGCGGGAAGGCCGCCATCCAGACCCTGAGCTTCTCGAAGAACTGCAGGGTGGGCGGCACCTCGTGGTCGATCGCGGGCAGACCGGTGCGGTGCATCACCGCTTCGAGGACCTTGAGGTGCAGCCGCTGCTGGAGCCCGTGGACGCGGGGCAGGTCGGCGGGCCCGTCGCAGGCCTGGCGCCCGGCGATGGTGACGACGCTGGTCGGCGCGTCGATCACCCCGGTCACCTCGTCGGGCACCTCGCCCGCCCAGCCGGGCGGCACGATCAGCCACTTGCCCTCACCGGTTCCGGTCGCGCGGCGGCCGACGTAGGCGAAGTTGTTGCTCCACGCGTCGATGAACTGGAGGACGTAGTACGCACCGAGCGTGTCCGGTACGTGCAGCAGCACCGGGCCGCCGGAGAGGTCGAGTTGTGCGACCGAGTACACCGTGTCGTTGTTCACCGACACGAAGTGCGCTTCCGGGGTGGCGAGCCGGGAGGAGTGCGCGAACTCGTTGAAGGCCGCGGACGGCAGCGAACCGAACCCCTTGTGCAGGGCGGTCGAGACCATCGACAGGTCGAAGACCAGCGGGTACCCGTAGACGTACGCCTCGGCGGCGAGGTCGGAGAGCTCAGTCACTTCGGGCTCCTCTCAGCCGCGCACCCGGGGCGCGGGGTTCCGAGCCTGGCCGGGCGGCGTACGGGCGACCACCGGGGCGCGGCCGATCGGGTGAAGCGGGGGCGCGGCCGAAGGGGTGAGGCCGGGGGCAGGGGTCCCGTACGGCGCGGGGCAGGGGCCCGGTACGGCACCGGCGCCGGTCAGCGGCCCGTCGCGGAACCCCCGTCGCGCGCGGGCTGCCGCCTGCCCAGCAGGTCCGCGAGCCCTTGGCGGGTGCCCGCGATGACCACCCGGTCCTCGGCGCGCAGGACGTAGCTCTGCGGCAGGTTCCAGACCAGTTCGGCACGGTGTGCCCCGTCGTCCGGGGAACGCGGTACGGACAGGTCGGCGCGGCGGTCGGCCGGGGCCGTGAGGTCCAGGGCGAGGATCCGCCAGGCGCCGGGGCGGAAGACCTCTTCGAGGGTGCGGCCCTCCAGCAGCGGATGGCCCGCGACGTCCACGGCGGCGAAGAGCAGCACCCGGCGCTCCACCGGCATGGCGCCCAGGATCTGCCGGCCCATCATCGCCGCGGCGAAGGCGGGCGCCGCGAGCGAGGAGACGCTGCGGCTGCGGGTGACGGCCCGCGGATGGGCGGCGCGCAGGGTCCGGTAGACGGCGGAGGCGAATTCGTCGTCGAACAGCCGCATCGCCACCTGGAGGCCGGGTTGCACCGTACGGGCGTACAGCGCCGCCTCCAGGTTGGTGATGTCCGCGCTGGTGAGCGCCAGCAGGGCGCGGGCCCGCCCGATCTTGGCGGACTCCAGCACCCCCTCGGTGGTGACGTCCCCGATCACGATCGGCACCCGCAGCCGCCGGGCGAGGGCGATACCGCGCGCCTCCGGGTCCGCTTCCACGCACACGACCGGGATGTCCAGCTCCCGCAGCCCCGCCAGGACACGTGAGCCGATCTTGCCCAGGCCGAGCAGGACGACGTGCCCGGACAGTCCGCGGGGCGGGCGGCGCAGGGTGGCCGCGGTGCGGAACGTACCGAGCCCTTCCAGCACGGCGGCGATCAGCACCGGCAGCAGCAACAGCCCGGTCAGCCCGGACAGCAGCTGGATCACCTGGCGGCTCGTCGGTTCGCCGATCGCGGGGTCGCCGATGGCGAAGAGGTCGAGGAGCGTCAGGTACACGGCGTGCAGGGGGCTGTCGCCCGTCGTCACCGAGGAGGCGACGGCCAGGCCGAGCACCGAGACGAGGACACCGAGGAGGGACCAGCGCAGCCGGCGCGAGAACACCTGGCCGAGCGGTGCGCCCCGGCCCGCCAGCCGCCCCGGTGACAGGGCGGGTCCGGTGTTGGAGACGGCTTCGAGTACGACGGTGCCGCGGCCGGCCGCGGCCCGGACGGACGCCTCGTCGGGCAGCAGTTGGGGTCCCGCGTCGCCGCTGCTGTCCGAACCGTCCGCGCCGGCCGGGTCGCTGGCGGTCGCGGAGAGCAGCGCCAGGGTGCACAGCCCTGGATCGGCGGCCTCGCCCGGTCCGGTCGGCATGCGTTCGACGGCGCGCAGCAGCAGCCCGTCGGCCCGGACGATCTTGCTGGTCCCGGCCACCGCGGTCGCGGCGAGCGAAGGGGCCGCGGTGTCGGCGTCCGAGAGAACGGTCGTGGACGCGTCGACGGCGTCCTGGTCCAGTTCCGGCGCGCTGACGGCCGCGGCCTGGTCGAGCAACTCCTCCAGGTACTGGCCGAGTTTGCGGTTGTAGAGCCGGATCACCAGCCGCAGCCGGGGGTTGAGGCGGCGGGCGGCGAGCGCGGCCCGGATGTTCGCCTCGTCGTCCTGGTGGACGAGCGCCAGGGCGGACGCCTGGTCCACCCCCGCGCGGAGCAGCACCTCGTCGTCCAGGTCCGGTGCTTCGAGGAGCCGGTCGGCCACCGCGTCCCGGTCCCCGGCGGGCGGCCTGGCCACGACGGCGGACATCCGCCCGAAGAGCGCGGAGGCCCGGCCGACCGGGCTGAGCTGGGTACGTGCGGGAACCCCCGCCGCCCCGGCCGGCGGGACGACCAGGGTCACCTGCTCCCGGTAGACACCGCGCAGCTCGGCGGCGAGCCGGTGGGCGAGGCCGTCGTCACCGCAGACGACCATGTGCCCTTCGGCGGCGCCGGGTTGGCTCTGGTTCGGGAGTGAGTACACAGAAACAGAGACTGCCCTACGGGGTGTTCGGTTTCATGAGCGGGTTCACGGGCGTGGCGCTTCCCCCCGGCTGCCGTGGACCCGCTCGCACACCCGGCCTCGATTCCATAACGGCGCGCCGACCCAGGTGCTTCGCAAGGGAAACCTTTGCATAGTCTAAACAATCTGGAGCGACCCGGACCGGGCCGGCCGGAGGCACAGTCACAGGGCGGTCACCGACGCCGTCACGGACAGCCGCACATCCGCACACCTGGCCGAACACCCCGCCGAACAAACGGAGTCATACGCAACGGAACGGCACGTCAACGCATCTCACAGCTTCGGAGGCCGAACCACCCCTCCCACCCGTCACACCACCGGAGAGCGCACATGCCAGAGGAGAAGAGCCCCGCATACGCCTCGCTGTCCGTCCTGCCGTTCGCCGTGATGGCAGTGGTCGCCGGGGTGGACATGTCGGCGGGGTCGTGGGTCGGTTTCCTGCCGCTCATCTCGCTCGGCCCGGCCTTCGCGGGGCTGATCGGCGGCTGGCGCCGCACCGCCGCCATCGGGCTGCTGGCGCTCGTGCTCTGCTACGCGCTCGCGTGGCACGACGGGGCGTTCCACGCCAGGCGCGGATACACCGCGATGGCATCGGTGGTCGGCGTGACGGTCGCGGGCGTCGCGGCGGCGGTCATGCGCCAGCGGCGCGAGGCGGAACTGGCCAGCGTGCGCTCCATCGCCGAGGTCGCCCAGCGGGTGCTGCTGCGCCCCGTACCGCACACCGCGGGCCATCTGCGCGCCGCCGTCTCGTACACATCGGCCGTCGCCGAGGCGCACATCGGCGGCGATCTGTACGAGGTGGTCGCCGCCCCCGGCGGGGTCCGGGTGATAGTCGGCGACGTGCAGGGCAAGGGCCTGGAGGCGGTGGAGACGGCGGCCGTGGTGCTGGGGGCCTTCCGGGAGGCCGCGCACGACGAGCCCGATCTGGCCGGGGTCGGGGCACGGGTGGAGCGCTCGGTGGACCGGGCGCTCCAGGGTGAGAAGTTCGTGACGGCGCTGATCGCCGAGATCAGCCCCGAGGGCGGCGCGGTGTTCCTCAACTACGGCCACCCGCCGCCCCTCCTCGTACGGGCGGACGGCTCGGCGCACTTCCCGGAGCCCGCGGAGTACGCGCTGCCCCTCGGCCTGGGCGTCCACGCCACCGAGGGGCCACGGCCCTTCCAGGTGGCCTTCGGCCCCGGTGACCAACTCCTGCTGTACACGGACGGCGTGACCGAGGCGCGGGACCACGACGGGACCTTCTATCCGCTCGGGGACCGGCACCGGTTCCTGAAGGACGCCGATCCGGAGAGCGCGCTGGAGAATCTCCGCAAGGACCTGGTGGAGCACACCGCGGGTCCGCTGCAGGACGACGCCGCGATGCTGCTGCTCCGGTACCGGGAAGCCGTCGGCACGCAGGCGGGGTGACCTCGCCCTTGAGGCACCGGCACCAACACCGGCACGGCACGGCACCCCTGACCTGGCTTTACTGCCCTTTGGTTGCAGTTGCGACAGGTATGCAATTAGCTGGTCGTAGGTTCATCCCGACCGCGGAAGGCAGTGCCCGTGTCCCCCACAGCCACCTCCACCGCCCCGCCCGTGGCCTCCTCCCGCCGACAGCGTCTGCGGATGTCCATGACGCGACAGGAGTGGATCCGGCTGGGCGGGATGGGTGCCTTCATCGTGGCGCTGCACGTGATCGGGTGGCTCACCCTGGTGTGGATCGTGGCCCCCGAGCACTACAGCATCGGTACGAAGTCGTTCGGCATCGGCATCGGCGTGACGGCGTACACCCTGGGCATGCGGCACGCCTTCGACGCCGACCACATCGCGGCGATCGACAACACCACCCGCAAGCTGATGAACGAGAGGCAGCGCCCGCTGTCGGTGGGCTTCTGGTTCTCCCTCGGCCACTCCAGCATCGTGTTCGCCCTGGCCCTCCTGCTGTCGCTGGGCAT
Source organism: Streptomyces sp. A 4/2 (assembly GCF_940670765.1). Taxonomy (GTDB): domain Bacteria; phylum Actinomycetota; class Actinomycetes; order Streptomycetales; family Streptomycetaceae; genus Streptomyces. Next base: position 86,199 of record NZ_CALNVW010000036.1, on the reverse strand, counting down.
CAAGGCGCTCGCGGGCCCGGTACGCGACGACAACTCCCAGCTCCACCACGTCACCGGCCTGATCGGCACGACCGTCTCGGGTGTCTTCCTCTACCTCATCGCCGGGATCAACATCCTCATCCTCGTGGGGATCTGGAAGGTCTTCCGGAAGATGCGCTCGGGCGACTTCGACGAGGCGGCCCTGGAGGAGCACCTGAACAACCGGGGTCTGATGAACCGGCTGCTCGGCCGGCTCATGAAGTCGATCACCAAGCCCTGGCAGATGTACCCGCTGGGCCTGCTCTTCGGCCTCGGCTTCGACACGGCCACCGAGATCGCACTGCTCGTACTGGCGGGCTCGGGCGCCGCGTCCGGCCTGCCCTGGTACGCGATCCTCTGCCTGCCGGTGCTGTTCGCCGCCGGGATGTGCCTGCTGGACACCATCGACGGTTCGTTCATGAACTTCGCGTACGGCTGGGCGTTCTCGAAGCCGGTCCGCAAGGTCTACTACAACCTCACGATCACCGGCCTGTCGGTCGCCGTGGCCTTCCTCATCGGCACGGTGGAACTGCTGGGCCTGCTCACCCAGCAGCTGGGCCTGCACGGCTTCTTCTGGGACTGGGTCGGCGGACTGGATCTGAACATCGTCGGCTTCGTGATCGTCGGACTGTTCTTCGTGACCTGGCTCGTCGCCATGGCGGTGTGGAAATTCGGCCACATCGAGGAGAAGTGGACGGCGGGGCTGAGCCCGGCGGGCCGGGAGAGAGGCGAGTAGCGGTTACCCGCTCCTCTCGGGGTCCTCGAAGACCGCCGGGTCGAACGGCTGCGTACCCGCGTCGGCGCGCCACACGGAGGCGAGCGGCATCAGGTCCTCGATCCGGACGCTCCTGATGCCCTCGGGCCCGGGGAGGATGACCCGGATGCCCGGGTGGTAGTCGAGCAGCACCTGCCGGTCCTTGCCGCACGGCCCGACCGGACCACGCCCGCAGTTGCCCACGGCGACGATCGTGGACAGCTCCCTCGCCCCCGAGGCGCGGGCGTGCCCGAGTGCGACGAGCTCCGCACAGGGGCCACCGGTGAAGTGGTAGACGTTGATCCCGCCGTACATCCTGCCGTCGGCGCCCCGCACCGCGGCGCCCATGGTGTGCGCGCCGTCGTCGTCCTCGGTGGGCGCGTCGGTGTTCGCGTCGACGATCCGCCGGGCGAATTCGATGAGTTCAAGGTCCTTGGGAGTCAGCTCCCGGCTCGGCACACGCATGGGCCGCATCCTACGAGCACGCTGAGCGTGCCCGGATACCCCGCACGGTTCACGGACCGGCTCCGGCGCGTCGGGCGGCCGGGACGGGGCCGGGCTGTACGAGTCTCGCGTGCATGGACACCGATGCGCAGAACGAGCAGGAACGGGCTGATCGGAATCCGTCCGCCCGCGAGCAGCCCGACCGGCAACCGGCCGAACGGGGGCGCTGGTTCACCTCGGGCGTGGGCAGCATCGCAGCGTACCCACCCGGTGAGGCCTGACGGCTCGCGCGAGGCTCGGAGTTGCCCCCCATCCCCCAAGCCCGTACGGAACAGGAGAGCCCGTGCACGCCCTTCTCCACGCACTGTCCATCGTCGGCTCCATGACCTGGGAGATCGCCTGGGCCCTGATCCTGGGCTTCGCCCTGTCGGCCGTCGTACAGGCAGTGGTGCGCAGGCAGACGGTCGTACGGCTGCTGGGCGACGACCGCCCCCGTACCCTCGCGCTGGCCGCGGGCCTGGGCGTGGCCTCGTCCTCCTGCTCGTACGCGGCCGTGGCCCTGGCCCGCTCCCTGTTCCGGAAGGGCGCGAACTTCACCGCCGCCATGGCCTTCGAGATCGCTTCGACGAATCTGGTCGTCGAACTCGGCATCATCCTGGCCCTGTTGATGGGGTGGCAGTTCACCGCGGCCGAGTTCCTGGGCGGCCCCGTCATGATCGTGGTGATGGCGGTGCTGTTCCGCCTCTTCATGCGCGAGCGACTGCTGAAGGAGGCCCGCGAACAGGCGGAGAAGGGCGTCGCCGGGTCCATGGAGGGCCACGCGGCAATGGACATGTCCATTCAGGGCGAAGGGTCCTTCGCCCACCGGCTGTTCTCCCCGGCCGGGCTCACCTCGGTCGCGCACGTCTTCGTCATGGAGTGGGCGGCGATCCTGCGTGACCTGGTGACCGGCCTGTTCATCGCGGGCGCGATCGCGGCCTGGGTGCCGGACTCCTTCTGGCAAGCCTTCTTCCTGGACGGACACCCGCTCGCCGCCACACTGATCGGACCGCTCATCGGCCCGCTCGTGGCGATCGTCTCGTTCGTCTGCTCGGTGGGCAATGTGCCGCTGGCCGTGGTGCTGTGGAAGGGCGGCATCAGCTTCGGCGGGGTGATCGCCTTCCTCTACGCGGACCTGTTGATCCTCCCGATCCTGAACATCTACCGGAAGTACTACGGAGCCCGCACGGCCGCCGTCGTCCTCGGCGTCTTCTACGGAGCGATGGTCATCGCCGGGTACGTGACCGAGGCGGTCTTCGGCGGCCTGGGGATCATCCCCAGCCGGACCAGTGCGCACATCCCCGAACAGGGCGCCTCCTGGGACTACACGACCTGGCTCAACATCGCGTTCCTGCTCCTGGCCGCAGCCCTGCTCACCCGCTTCCTGCGCACCGGCGGCCGGGACATGCTGCGCATGATGGGCGGCGGCCCGGAGGGTGCGGTGGACGGGGGCCGGGGGTAGCGCGTACGAACACGTACGAAGAAGCCCCGTTCCTCGCCTGACCCGGCAGGGAACGGGGCTTTCACCGACTTCGCTGGTGGGCGCGGACGGTTTCGAACCGCCGACATCTGCTTTGTAAGCCTGGCACCCGCAGCTGATACGTCATCGCAGCTCAGCCCTCTCTGCGCGCTGCGAGGGCTGTCACAGGCTGCGGACGCCGCGGCGATCCTCCAGTGACCGTGCTTGACTGCTCGATCTGGCACGTATCTGGCACACGTCCGCCGGCTCCCTCACTGACCGCGAGCAGCCGCACCTACCTGCAGGACGTCACCTGGCGCCGGTCCTCGAACAGCACCCGATGATGCGAGGCGTCCGTCCCTTACCAGGGAATCGCCCCAACTGTGTTCTCTTACTCGACCTGTGGCCCACTTCGCATTCAGGGCCATGCGTGTGGAAATTGAGAAGGTGGTGTGTACCTTCAGGACGCTATCGTCGGCACATGAGATCAACCAGCCGTCACCGCCTGTCCGTTCGCATGGGCACGGCTCCTGTGCCTGCGCTCGTGGAGGGCATGCCACCTTCTCTCGAACCTGCGCTCCGCTCTTGGATCCAGGAGACTGCGGCGCTGAAACCCGACGAAGCGCATCATGCGATGGTGCGGTTGGATCTCGTCCTGCCGCAGGCGGACTGGGACAGATACGAACGCGAGCTGCGAAAGTGCGAAAGGGAGCAGGCACGGCTCGATGCGCGCTGGGAGGCGGAGCAGGTAACGAGGACGGAGAGCACTCGTGCCAGCCGGGGGCCAGTTGTGCCGCTGCCTCCTGACCCATACGTGCTCTTCCTAGCCTGGGGAACGGAGCGGGAAGTCCTGTGGGACGTGGTTGACGACTTGCTCTGCTTGCTGTGCACAGAACTGCCCGCCCCGGAGAAGCCGCCGTTTGTTACCTGGTTCAGCGGCAGTGTCAGACGGACCAAGCGAATCGTCGAGCCGCTGGACCGCCTGCTGGTTGAGTCACGGTCGGTATACGAGGTAACACCAAATCAGCGCGGCCTCCAGCGGCGGATGGAGGCGGGCCTCAGCGAGGCGCTGAACGTGGCAGCCAATGCCGCCGAGAGCAGCGGTTACCTTTCGGCTCGGCAGTACCTGGAGCGGGCGCGCGACAAGCTGATGGCGGTGCACACCGACCCAAGCGGTGCATACGTTGACGTGATCCGCGCGGTTGAGGCTGTCGCTTGTCCGATGCTCCTGCCGCGCGACCAACTGCCCACGCTCGGCAAGGTCCGCGATCACCTCCGGAACGCGGATGCTAAGTACGAATACGTGCTCACGAACAAGTCCGGAAAGCCGGGCAACACCGGCGGGGTGGTCGCCATGCTCACGGACCTGTGGGAAGGGCACAGTGACCGGCACGCAGGCGGTCCGCGGGAGGTCCCCGTCTCCCAGGAGGCGGCCGAGGCCGCGCTGACAACCGCCACCGCCTTGGTGACACTGTTGAGCATGAGAGCGGTGCGGCCGCGTACCAATGCAGCAGCCCAGCGCCGGGAGGCCCGATGACGCTGAAGATCCCGGCGGTCCTGTGGAATCGGCGATACGTTGCTGGCTTGCTTCGTCGTTATTGGGCGCTCCTCCCCAACGGTGCGCCTGCCTATACCGGTGCCCGGTTCGAGCGTTTGACAGGGGGCGGAGACCAGCCGGAGGTGGCGAACCACTTCACGCCGGCGGACTTCATTGCCGTTGCGACGTTGAGCGTTGACGTGCCAGTGCGAGCAGTCCTCCGTGTGCTAGAGCCATCGGGTTGCAATCCTTACAGTTGTCTACTCTCACAGATTCCCGTGGACCTTGAGCTCGCCGCCGCGGAGGAGCGGCACGTCGCCAAGGACAGTCCGGCGTGGAACTTGTGGCAGAGTCTGCGCGATATCGACGGCATAGGCTCAATCAGCGCTGGTAAACTGCTTGCTCGTAAACGCCCTCGCTTGCTACCTGTCTATGACTCGGTGATCAAGAAGGTCTTCGAACGCCCATCAACAGACTTGAGCTTTTGGTCTGACGTGCGCCACTCGCTTCGCGCTGACCACGGCATACTGGTAGCCCACCTCGAAGACGTCCGCGGTCTCGCAGGCATCGGTGAGGACATCGGCATATTGAGGATCCTCGACACGGCTGCATGGTTCCATGGAAGGAACGAGCACCTTTAGACACGGCCTGACGGCATTCTGGTCAAGGCACCCAAGAGCGCGGCCGGTTTGCGCACTCGCCTTCCCTGCCTCGCTGGCGGCGAGCCTGGTCACTCATCTCGCTGTCTACGCCAGGACGGGCCGTGACGGGCTGGTCTTCACGGGAGCACGCGGCGGCCTGCTGCGCAGGAACAACTTCCGCCACCAATGACTCCAGGCTCTCAAACCCGCTGGCCTCGGAGACATCTACTTCCCCGATCCGCGCCACACTGGGAACACCCTCGCCGCGACCGGCGGAGCCACGACGTGTAGCGGATGGGGCACTCGTCGGTGTGGGCCGCGTTGATCCATCAGCACCCAGTGAACGGTCGCGACCAGGCGATCGCCGACCACTCATTGCCGTCGACCTCACCAACACCAGCGGCTGCGACCGCGGCACCGATGGACCGCTCGGCTTCAAAGACCAGCGACCTCTGGTCAGGTTCACCGAACTCGTCGCCGCCCAACTGGAAGCGAGCGATCACGGCGTGTTCCGGAGCCTCGTCCGGCAGGTCAAAGAGCACGTTCTGCATGACGGCACCCTCCCACTGAGGTCTGACAGCCGGTCTCCTGCTGGGCATCTGCTCACTTGCTGTCGCCAATCTCTGCGGAGAGCCGTGCGCCCCTCTATGCGCCGGATGCCCTCTTGCGGTGCCCTCTCCTTCACAGCACGGTTTCGCTGAACGTCGCTCGGCGCTGAGTGCTACAAGGGGGAGGAGCGAGAGGTCATGCGGACAGTGACACCGTGGGCGCGGAAGACCTTCGGAGACACGGCCGGCCAGTTGGCTGACCTGATCCCAGCCAGCTTGGTCCGGGCACATGCCAGGGCCCGCAGTGGTCACGAGGGTGTGCACACCCAGACCTTGGAGGCCTATGGACACGGGCTCTACGCTGCCCAGTACGAGGAACTGGCTGTCAGCCTGGCCTCACTCTCTGATGCCGTGCCGGTGCGCCTACAGAGCCGGACGCTGATGATCATTCGTGGCCACCTGATCTATCCGTATTGCTACGCGAAGAAGGATGTCCCCGTCACGGCCGCGCGCCTACGCCGCGCTACCGGCTTCCGCGCAGATCTGATTCGCCGACACGGCCCAGAACCGATGCAGCAGGCCTTCGACTTGGATTTCGATGAGTCCGATGAAGCGGAGGCGCACCCTGACCTCAGCCTCCTACCAGAGGACGTGCGCCTCGTCCTGGTCGCCTATGCGTGCTCCATGAGCCAAGGCGTGATGCGCATCGAATGGGGCTCGGCCGAGCTGCGCCGAGAGGACCGCTACCTCATCTGGCACCGCCACGAGCCCCTGCCTCCTGGTGCCTAGCCAGCAAGAAACACCCCATCTTGCCTGACCGCCACCCCTGGATGGAAACCCGTATCGCTGGGTGGGCCTGAGCTGCGGGTTCTGGGCTGGACCTCGGTAGGTGGGCTGTCACTGTCGGTCGCTGATTGTCGGCCTCGGGCGACGTCGCACGGCCCACAGACGGCCCAGGATTGCCGGAGGTGTCCCATCGGATCCAGCATGAGTCGCCTTACGAGGGCTCGCCCCGTGCGTGCACGACCGGTGCGCCTTCGAGCGGGAGACGGTCACGGTAGTACTCCGAGTCGAACCACTCCTCGATCATGAAGAGCGGTCGCGACAAGAGCACGTCGCCGACCCGCTGGGCCCGTAGAAGCAACCCGAGATCAGTCAAGGCAAGGGACTCGTCGGACGTGTAGAGCAAGCAGTTTCCATGCTCTTCAGCATGGTCCAGGAGGAACTGGTGCGCCTGCTCGGGATCACGGCCGGCCAGCGCCCAACCTGCGAGGAAGGCCTGAGGGCCCACGACCGCGTCCAAGGACACGCACGCCAGCCTGCCCTCGTCGTAAAAGACCTTCACCCCGTCGGCGAAGTTCTCCTGCCCGTACGGTCCGCCAACCTTTTCCTGCGGGGCGACGACCTGGAGCGCGACTGCGACGTCGGTCGGACTCATCCCGAACCGCAAGGGCCCCGCACCGACCTCGGGCATCCACTCCCAGCGCTCCCGCTCACTGCTCGCCGTCACGGTCTCCGCCCTCCCTCGAACAGCTCGCAGCCATCCCCCGTTCCGCTCGGACCTTGAAGCCCGCTCAGCGTTCGAACGTCAACTGAGGCACACAGCCAAGTTGGCACCCCTCCAAAAGCTAGTGCCGATCGACCGGGATCTCGTAAACGATCTCGCACAAGGCAGCAGGCACGACGATGTCAGCCGTCTCTACCGGCCGCCCCTGGTCGCTGTAGTACGTCCGCCTGATGTGGGTGACAAGAGCGGCCTTCTGAATACCGAGGAGGGACGCCTCCTCCGAAGTCGCCTGCCGCGGTTCAGGCTGTTCGACGGCATGGCTGACCGTGATGCCGATCGCAGCCATACGGTTCACGACGCCTGCCCCGGCGTGCGGCCCTCCCTCGGGAAGGACGACGAGCGTGCCGGCGGTGAGGTCGTACGGCTCCCAGCTCGTCGACAGTTGCACCGGCTTCCCGTCAGCCAGGAACTCGTACACGGTCCGGACGCACAGATCGCCTTCGCCGAAACCGAGCCGCGCCGCGATCTCGGTCGGCGCCGGGACTTTGGCCTCGGTCCGGCTCTCCCAGTCTCCGCGTCTGCCCACAGCCTGCATGTCTGCCCGGAACGGGGAATCGTCACGCTGCTCGCGGGCCGAGGAACGCACCACCCGGACGCGCCGACGGGGCTCCGCGACATAGGTGCCGGACCCCGCACGGCCTTCCAGGACTCCCTGCGAGATCAGCAGCTCCTGCGCGCGACGAACGACGTTCTCGCCGACGCCGCACTCCTGGCCGATCTGGGCACGCGAGGGCAGCCGGCCCCCCGGCATCCACTCGCGCTCCGCGATCCGTCGTCGGAGAACGTCCGCGATGCGGAGATAAGGCGGCTGCTCAGGCATATGGAAAATCTAGTCCACTAGCTCTAATCTAGTTAACTAGCTTCACGTAACGTGATCGCACGGCGACGGAGATACCTGTGCCCGCTTCTGAACTGAGCGCCGAGGACATCGCCGCCCGGTTGTCCGCCGCCGGACTGACCACGCACGTGGTGCAGCACGCGTACCGCACATCAATCAGAGCGGAGGTGCCGGACTACTTCCCCGCCGACTCATGGCGGGAGGTCCTGGATGCAGTGGCGACGGCCGATCGATTCGGCCTCATCGCAAGCGACGCGGACGGCCTCGTCTTATGGGCCGCCGTACACAAAGAGGTCCCCGCGACGGGCGATGTCCGGGGACCTGGCCATCAGCGTTAGGAGCTGATCAGCGTGTTCAACCGTATCCGGGGTGCCGTCTCACGCACCAGTGAGCGGTACTTCCCGAGAGGCCGGCACCGCCGCGCCTTAACCGTGCTCGGCCCACGGACCGTCCCGCTCGACCCCGCCGACGCCCCCACGCTGCACATGGGGCAGCTTCGGCACCGAATGGACGTCCTCGCTGACGAGGACAGCCAGCTCGTGCGCCCGTACGTGCTGACCCGCTGCGAAGGCGCGAAGCAGCAACCAACACCCGTAACTCACACACCGCTCGCGGGGGCCCGGGTCGCACCGAGGGGGACGAACTGATGCCAACTCATAAGCGGCCAGGTGTGACGAACGCGAAAACCACGCCCTACAGGTCGAGCTCGTGCCTCATTGGCACGCACCGCCAGTGCGCGCATTCCTCCCCCGCCGTGGCACCGGTCGGCATCCCCGTGGTCTACGAAGCCTGCGACTGCCCCTGCCACCCTTCCACTTCAGGAGAGGCGCCCCAGTGAGCAGATGGACGCCCAGTGGCGCACTTGCCGCAACCGTCGAGATCACCGCGACCAGCGTGCAGCGAGGCGATGTGATCCAGATCGGAGGTCAGCCGTGCCGTGTGGCCGACCTCCTCCAACTCTCGGGTGCGGCAAAACGGCTTCGTTTCGAGTCGGGAGAGCTACTGACCATGCACGCCCAGAGTCGATTCGTGGCCCTTCGGATCCTGAGGCGGAGGTGATTCATCCCGTGGCTTCACGCCGCCATGTCATCGCCGACGACCTCCGGACGCAGATCTCAACCGGCCGCATCAAGGCCGGCGAGCGTCTCCCTTCTGAGGCACAACTCGCCGCACGCTATGCGGTCAGCACCCCGACCCTGCGGAACGCCCTCGCCGTACTCCAGGGCGAAGGGCTCGTCGAGAAGGTTCACGGCAGAGGCTTCGTCCGCCATCCCATCCGAAGAATCACGTACGTCGGCGGCGGCCGCACGACCGACGCCCAGACCGCGGCCAATGCGGCTCTCCGCATGACGGTCCGCACGACGCATCTCCCGGCGCGAGGGGATCTGACCGCTCTTCTGAGGGTGTCAGCAAGCAGCCCACTGACCGAATTCCTCTGCATCAGCTACGCGGAGAAGGCACCGCACAGCCTGGCCAGGATCTACGTCCCCCGCGACTTGGCGCCGGCCGATGGTCCAGGCGAGTCGGCCCTACGCAAGGGGGTGTGGGCAAGGTTGTCGGAACTGCACCCGCCGCTGGCCGAGGTAAAGGAGCGGATCAGCGCACGCTTCCCAACACCGAGAGAAGCGGCAACTCTGCGCATCAGCTCAGCCTTGCCCGTACTGGCGGTCATCCGCGTGGCGACCGACACAACCGGACGCGTCGTCGAGGCAGCGCGCCTGCTGCTTCCCGGCGATCGCGCCGACGCGCTCTTCACGCACCACACGACAAGCGGAGACAGGAGGACAGAAGGATGACGCCCCACAACGAACTCCGGCTCCTCCCGTGGTTGAGCCCCGAGGGAAAGCCCTGCTACCTGAGCACCGACGACAACAGCGGTCATCTGTCTCGCGTGGCAGACAACATCGAAGCGGCACAACTCGGCACGGCAACCGACCTCCTGGAACGCGCAACCGAAACACTCGGAGACAAGGACGCCGAGCCGCAAGAACTGCGCCACCTGGCGACGGCCCTAGCTGAAGCCCTCCACGAGGTGCTTCGCGTGGCAACAAGCCGCGGCCACCGCTTATCGACACCGATTCCCTCCCGTCAAGGAGGCGAAGGCCCACATCTCCCGGCGGCAGCATTCGGCTAGCAGTAGCGCGCATCCAGTATTAGAGAAGCCCCAGACTCGTTCTGGGGCTTCTCTGCTGGGTCAATCCCTCCGCCCACCGACCGTCCGCATGAGCCCTTCACGAACGGTGCCACGAGCGATAGAGGGATCGGCGCTCCGCGTAGCAGCGAGTCACGGGCATCGCGTGCTAACGACAAATCTCTCCACCAGCAGAGGAGACTACGAGGACCCATCTCCCGGGGGCCTTTAGGTAGAGATCATCAAACTCGCTGAAACCGATGCCCCCCGAGAAAGTCCGGGCCTTGCTGGTGACGCTCACGCCGCCTCACGTCACTCCGACGGAGAGCCGTGCTTTACCGAAACCAGACGCGCAGCGCTAAGGGGCTCAAGGTTCTTTTGTCTACCCTTGACGAACTTAACGTCCGTTACGGCACCGAGAAATCCTTCAGGAGCGGTTACAACAACCCGCCTGACGGAGCGTTTCTTGAAGGCGAGCTCTGCACGCACCTGCGCCGTCAGCTCCTTCGATACCTCCCACGTGCCGGCGTAACACTGATCCAACTCGGCAGTGGATTCAGTATACTTCTCGCCATCTGCTCCATGATGGATGAGGCACTTCATAGTCAACCAGCTCCAGCCAGCGAGTGAAGCTAACCACAAGCTAAACAGGTATCTGGTTTCCTCGGATGCGAAGGAGTCCACACGTGCTGTAAATTCCTGCCATTCTTCTGAATCTAGGTCGCGCGCGAGGAGTTCTATTCCGTCCGAAGGTTGACCGTCCGCATGCTCTCTCTCCACAAATCCTTCAGGTGATGGTCTCCTCGTGGGGTCCAGGTCGCGTAGAGCTCGCAGAATCTCGGTATAGGTGTCGGTCCGCTTCTCCCACATCCTCGTCGATAGTTCGCGTGCACCCGTGTCTCTACTAGACTTATGGGTGAAGGCCACTGCGGCTGCTGCGACAGCGAGTGTCGCCGCCTGAGACACATACGGAAGCGCTTCAGACCAACTCACCATTCTATTTGCCCCCATCAGCTACCCGGATTCATACAGACGTTACCCGCTTCCGATCGCTCAAGAGGCGGCTTCTGCACCCTCGATCACCCCGGACTGCGTCCTTTCTGTGACAGTTCACCGATGCCAACGGGGTATTTGGAAAAGCAGCGCGGCGGGGGCGGGATGTCTGCGCCCAAGGCTGGCAGAGAGGGCCGAACACTGAGACCTCGCTCAATGCGGGTCTACGAATGACATCCGCACCATGCATCTTCCGGGGAGAGGGGAATAGAAATCGGCCCGACATCACATAAGAAGAGGCTGTCACACGATGCGACGGGCATGCTGGGCAATGTTCAAAACTGTCCCATTTGGCAGTACTCCACGACGCCGGATTGCCTCTTCGGTGACCCAGGCCACGTTTGGCGTATCCGTCATTGCGAGCCGCCTCAGCGCCGATTCTTGATCGGGGCTGGGTAGCAGCTCGTAGACATCTGCAATCAAAATTTCCCACGATTGAGCGTGCTCGCTGTACCTGATTCGGTCGACCTCTCGTTTGACGTAATCCTGGAAAGTGAAATGGAATGCGTCAGCAGGCAGTATCCCTGTACTGACGAGCTCCTCGTGGAATTCACGCCATGGAGAATCTTCACGCCCGGAACGCGAATCAAACCACGCGTAAAATTTAGGAATCCGCGATCCTTTTATGCGTATTCTTAGGTCATTGCTGCTTTGGCTATCGAAAGGTATCAATGAATCATCTTGTGCATCGATGCTTGAAAGGAATGACCTACCGGAGGTTGAAATTTTATACACTCCGCCCACAGGTTGGAGTTGCGGAAAACGACGCCCTTGAATCAGTAGATACTTGTCGTCGATTTTAACCCTGAAGAGGTAAGCCGCAGATATCCGCACGTCCCGCGATGCAAAACGAACGGAATACCATAGGTGGCGCACGTTAGTGCGATTTGCAATCAAAGCGTCAGCCACAGGAATAACGAGAGTTATAACGGCACCACTGGCCAGATCACCCACAGTCGAATCGTGGGCCGTGAACGAGAGGGCCAAAGAAGTTAGGAAAAGGGTGAAGTAGAGAGAAAATCTCGCCATTGCCGAATCCTCTTTGATCGTGGATTCCTAAAATTTAGGAATAGGGACTTCGTCGGGTGCCGTGAGCAAGTATTTAGCGGTCCACTTAAGCATCGTGGATGAGTTCTCAAGATTTCTGAGTAGACCAGGAGGTATGTAATCAGCCTCATACATGGCCACCAGGAGAGCTCGCCGTACGTCAATATGAGACTCTCCTTCGTACTCCATTTTAAGAAGCTGCCCATCATTTGGAGTCCCGAGTCTCCCTATGTACCTTGCTGCGAATTCCCGAGGATAGCTACTCCTGTTGCGATCACGAACTGCCGTCCAGGCTCTGCTCCGTATTACCTCTGAGCCGATCCCGCACCGAATCGCCGTCTCAAATACATTGCGCTCCAGAAAGGGGTAATCAACGATCGGCACCCGATCGAGTACCTCCTCCAGCATGACCTGCAGATCTTTACGCTTGTGGGGAAGTTTCTCCAGGTACCTGAGGATGCGGGCAGATAGGTGATGCCAAGTCTTAATGCTTTCGACAGCCCACGAAAATGCGGAATCATCCTTCCTGATACCCAGCGTGGGCAGTGAGAATTTGATATCCCTTTCATTCGCGGGCGTTTCATTAATGGCAGAAATGAATAGGTCTCGCAGGTCCTTTACCGCCCAGGGCTTACCTAGTCCAAGGAAGTAGATAATCAAGTCCTTTCGCATGTCATCTAGATACTCCTCGGCGTCATTGCGCGCAAGTATCCCAGTCTTTGGCGCCGACATGTTCAGTCGTCTTGCCCTGAATGCTCGATTGACTTGCTGCAGAATCGAACGCAGCTTTTCCTCATCTGAATCAAACAGGTACATGTCATCTGAGTAGCGGATGAACTTTATATCAAACTGCTGAATGAAATTGTCTATCGGAAGGAGGTAGGCATTGGCCAATATCCCCGAAGCGGCAGATCCTTGCGGGAGGCCCCATGTGTGACACTGCCGCTCGAATCCTTCGAGAAAACTCTGGAGCTGCATTATGACTGCATTATCGACGCCAACTGCCGCCAGGTCCATCGCAAGAACGTCGATTTCAATATGCTCATAGAAAGAAGCAATATCAGTCTTTGCCATCAACATACTCTTGTCATCATTTAGGAATCCGCGCGCCCTTTTGCGCATCGCCTTCCAGTCTGCGACAGAATGTACTGATAGGCGTCGGGATCGATGATTAAATACCGATTCCGACAAAAGTGGATCTATGGACTCTGCGGCTTCAAACGCCAATGCCTCATATATGAGGCGGTCTTGAACAGAGAGCCTTGCGAGCGGGCGCGTATTTATGTAGTTCTTGGGATGCTCAACAAGCTCAATATGGTTTGGGGTGTAGTGGACGTTGGCAAGATGATCCAGCACTTCGGATCGATATTCTTTCCAGAACGGCTTCAAGTCACGGAAATTAATCACATCGGGAAGATCAAGTCTTCCTTCAACGGCCCATAGACGATCGGCAGCGCGATCCAAGAAACTGCTGCGTAGCTGGCTCCCCCTCATAACCTCACAGACTACGCGCAGCATGAAGGTCGGTGGAGCGGGTTTGGCCGGTGTCCTGCCCGGTTTGGGGTCGAGCATGATCAGGGGGCCGTACGCTGGCCGGCAACTCGGGCAGGCTGTGATCCTGCCCGGAGTTTGAACGAGTGGCCCCCTGGTCTTGCTCGACGCGGGACCCGAACCGGGGAGGTGGCTAAAGCCGTGGAGCCGACCGCCCCAGCCACAGCGGGTATCCCCACCTACGGCCCGCAGCACGTAGCGCGCCGCCGGGCGCGGCCAGCCGGGGCGGAGACAGAGGCAGGCCGCGCCGCTGAGGCGGCGCGCGCCCGCGCCGTGCGCGGGACTTGATGAAGTAGAGAAACTCTTACCGCGCTGCTTGGGTCAGAGCGCGATCGGCTTGTAGGCCAACGCTCGATCGACGACCTTGGCGGCGCTTAGGTCGGGCTCGAAGTCCCAGTAGATGTAGTCGCCGAGGTGAGGGCATGCGAGTCCGCGGCACAGGGCGTCCAGGATCTCGTCGCCTTCGGCTTCGCTGGCAGTGTCGCAGTCCAGGAGGCGCTGAACGAGGAGTAGCGCTTCGTCACGGCTCATCCTCTCGTGAGGGCCTGGAACCGTCACTGTGTCTGGTTCAGTCGACTGCCGTCATGGCTCCGCACGTGCGGGCCGGCCCCGTCCAGGGCATCGAGTAGGCGGATTGCGTAGACCTCGGACATGCGCTCGGTGATCTGTTCCGGGGTGAGCCAGTCGACCGCGGTTGATTCGGTTGATGTGCGCTCGGTGCCCCCGGAGGGCTTGCACCGGAAGACCATGGCGACGATGCCCCTGGTCGTGTTCTTGTAGACGCCCGTGAGCTCGTCGACCTCGACGTGAATGCCGGTCTCTTCCAAGACCTCGCGACTCACGCCCTGCTCCGGGGACTCCTCCAATTCCAGCACGCCGCCCGGCAGCTCCCATGTCCCGTTGTCCGCGCGGCGGATCGCCAGGAGTCGGCCGTCCTCGCGCACGACAGCCCCCGCCACGGACACACTGTGCTTCGGCGTTGACGGAGCTTCCTGGGCGCTGTTACTCATGTACAGGAGCATAGGAGAGTGAGTAGGTCGATGGGAACAGCAGTAGGAGGTGACAGGGCCGTACCTCGGTACGTTCAGATCGCCGAGGAGATCGTTCAGCAGATCCGGGCTGGTGTCCTCAAGCCCGGCGACATGGTGCCGAGTGAGTCAGAGCTGGTGGACCGCTACGGCGTCTCCGGTGGGACGATCCGTAAGGCCATGGTGGAGGTCCGTGCGAGCGGCCTGGTGGAGACCCGGCACGGCAAGGGGTCCTTGGTAAAGGCCCGGCCCCCGGTGCGTCATCGGTCTTCCGATCGGTTCCGGCGCTCGCATCGCAAGGGTGGCAAAGCCGCCTACCTCGCGGAGTCGGAGCAGGCCGGCGCGACCGCCAAGGTGAGCGTGCTGTTCATCGGCCCCGCCGATGCACCCGCCGACATCGCGGAACGTCTCGGTGTGGACATAGGAGCCAAGGTGCTGGCACGCCGCCGCCTCTACTTCCGCAACGGCACTCCGGTCGAGACGGCAACGTCCTACCTGCCGTGGGACGTTGTGAAGGACATCCCGGAGCTGTTCTCCGAGAACCCCGGCCCCGGTGGGATCTACGCCCGGCTTGAAGACGACGGCCATGTCTTCGCGGAGTTCATCGAGACCCTCCAGGCGCGGCCGGCCTCGAAGGCGGAGTCCTCCGAACTCGCGCTGAGCCCCGGCGCCCCGGTCATTCACCTCATCCGCGATGCCGTGACCGAAGAGGGTCGTGTGGTCGAGGTCTGCGACACCCTCATGGCCGCTGACCAGTTCGTCTTCAGCTACCGGATCCCCGCCACCGACTGACGTCCGCTCAACTCACCTCAGCCCGCTGCGATTTCCTCTTCGTAGCGGGTTGACTCATGTACAAGAGTGATGCACTCTTCTTCATGTCACTCATATACATGAGTGATGGAGTTCAGCACCTACAGAGGAGTGATCTGCTGTGCGTCAGATTCCCGTCGACACCACGAACGCGACCGTGATGGTTGCCAAGGCCCCTCAGCCGAAGGTCAAGGACCGCCGTACCGGTGAGATCGCGCTGGACAAGGACGGCGTGACGCTGATGACGGTGGAGGTCATGTTCTCCACGCCGGAGGAGGTGGAGATCCTCAAGCTCACGGTTCCCCAGCCGGGCGTCTCCGAGGATCTGGCCATGGGCACCCCGGTTGCGCTGACGGGGCTGGTCGCCTCGGCGTGGGAGAACGAGTTCAACGGACAGAAGAAGCACGGGATCGCGTTCCGCGCGGTCGCTGTCACCTCGCTCGCCGCCGCTGCGTCGCAGTCGAAGGCGGCCTGAGCATGACCGGCTTCACGGTCGCCCTGGTGCTGGTTGTCGCTACCGCAGTGATCCTGCGGTGGCGGCGCCCCGCCTGGTACTGGCTGGCCTTCGGCGCTGTCTTAGCCGCTCTGCGGGTCTTGGCCCGCTACGTCTCCGTGATGGACGCGTGCGGACTGACCGTCCCGCCCTCCCGCTGGCGTCTGGCCCTCGCCCGGATCGCGAACCGCCCCATGCCGGAATCCCGCGCCCCGCGCATCCTGCGCGTCCACCCCACACGCACCGGCCTGGTGCTACGCCTCAAGCTCCGCCCCGGACAGGACGCGTTCGACGTCTCCGCCGCCTCGGACCGGCTGCGCCACTCCTTCGGCATGTACGGCGTGACCTCACGCGAACTGCGCTCCGGCCTCGTCGAAGTACGGATGACCGGATACGACGTGCTCAAGCGGGTGCAGATGCCCGCCAAGACCGACCCTGCACCGATGCGGGTACCGGTCGCCCTGCGCGAGGACGGGGCAGTCCACTACCGCGACTACCGCGCCGTTCCGCACGGGCTCACCCTCGGCGCCACCGAGTCAGGGAAGTCTGTCTACCAGCGCAACCTGGTGGCCGGCCTCGCACCCATGGACGTCGCACTGGTCGGAATCGACTGCAAGCAGGGGGTCGAACTCTTCCCGCTAGCACGCAGGTTCAGCGCCCTTGCCGACAACCCTGACACCGCCCTGGAGCTCCTCGAAGCTCTCGTCACGCACATGAAGAACGTCTACCAACTGATCCGGGCTGAACAGCGGATCACGGTGAACGTGCCAGATGCGGAAATAGCCGCTGACATCTGGGACCTGCCCGAACACCTGCGTCCGGTGCCGGTCGTGGTCTTGGTGGACGAGGTCGCCGAACTCGCCCTGTTCGCGTCCAAGGACGAGGAGAAGCGTCGCGACCGGATCATCACCGCACTGGTCCGCCTCGCCCAGCTCGGCCGTGCTGCCGGGATCTACCTGGAGATCTGCGGGCAGCGCTTCGGATCCGAACTCGGCAAGGGCATCACGATGCTCCGCGCCCAGCTCACCGGCCGCACCGCCCACCGCGTCAATGACGAGTCCTCCGCCAACATGGCCTTCGGCGACATCGCTCCGGACGCCGTCCTGGCCGCAATCCAGATTCCCACCGAGACACCCGGCATCGCCGTCACCGGCGACTCCTCCGGCGGCTGGGCCCGCATCCGCGCCCCGCACACCTCGCTGCGCCAGGCCGTGAACATCTGCAACCGGTACGCCGACCGCACCCCGGCCCTCCCCGTCCTCGCGGCCTTCCGCCCCATGGTCGGTTCCCTGGCCCCGGCCTCCGAGCCGCTCGCCAAGGCCACCCCCGCCACGGCCTGAGTCCTCCCGCACCCCCGGTCGGCGCGACCGCATCGCGCCAGGTCCCTACCCGCTCCATGCCTGAAGAAAGGGAGACCGACTCCCATGTGTGAGCACATCGAGGACTTCCACCGCACCGTCCTGATGCTCGGCGCTCTGGCCCTTTACGCCGAAATGCCGGGCGCCGACGACACGTTCATCGACTCCATTGGTCCGTCCCTGGCCGTGTCACTTCCTGAGCCGCCGGGGATGTTCCCGCCCGGCTACGACCCCATCGGCGGGACCGACCACCCCGGGGGCGTCTGATGGCCCGCCCCGCGTTCCGCGTGGACGCCGTCCTGGTCCAGGCCGTCATCGCCGGTGCCCTGTCCTTCGCCCACCTCCACGACCTCGCCAACGCCGCTGGGCAGGACGGCTGGAAGGCCTGGGCCTACCCGATCTCGGTGGACCTGCTCCTGGTCGCTGCCTGGCGGCGCCTGCGCAGCGAGGGTCCATCTCGGCTGGCCTGGTGCTGGTTCCTGATCGCGCTGTTCGCCTCGCTGGGTGCCAACGTCGCGACCGCCGGATTCCTCGACCTCACCCACCCGCCGGCCTGGCTGCGATTCGGCATCGCGGGATGGCCCGCCCTCGCCTTCCTCGGCGGCACCCTCCTCGCCCACTCGCACTCCGCCGAGGAGCCGGAGCCCGTTCCGCCGGCACCCGCAGTCCCGCATCCCGCGACAGAAGTCGAGCGGGAACCCGCCCCCGATCCGGCACCCGAGCCCGAGCCGATCACCGCAGCTGCCGAGAACACCCCGGCCCTCGCCCCCGCCGGCCCGTCGGTCCCGGCTGCGCTGGTCGACCACGCCCGCAAGCTCGCCGCCGACCACCACGCCCGCACCGGCGCCCCGATCGACACCGACACCCTGCGCGCCCGGCTGGGCGTCCCGCCACAGCTCGCCGAGACCATCGCCGCCCAACTCGCCTGACCAGACGGGAGAACCACCGCCATGCCCGCTCGTGACCACTTCCACTCCGTGATGCGGATCGGCCCCGTGCAGATCGGCACCCACCGCGACCACCGCGGCCAGACCAAGCACGCCGCCGTCTGCACCGCTGACCGCTGCGGCTGGTCCGCCGACTACTCCAGCCAGACCGCCGCCCAGCTCGCTGCCCGCACCCACCGCTGCACCGCCCGATAGGAGAACGGCCCCGTGGATGTCCCGCTCTGGTTCGCCCTGATCATCGTCGGCTGGCTCGGCATCAAGCTCATCCGCCCGCCCATGTGGCTCGTCGCCGTCCTCCTGCTCGGCGGCTACCTCCTCGCCGACAGCCTCCTTGCTCCCGTCATCGACACCGCCGTCAAGTAGCCACCCGCGAAGGGAGATCCATCGTGCTCAAGCCCAAGGTTCCGACCATGCCCCAGCCCGCCGGCCTCATCACCCGACCGACCGGCGTCGAGCCGACCGCCGTGGTCCAGCACATCCAGCCGAGCCCTGCCCCACTGGCTGTCCCGACCGCTGCGGCCAGGCCCACCGTCCAGCTCACGCCCGGCGCCGTCGTCGCACTCGTGGGAGGTGGGACGGCCGTCGTCCTGGTCGTCGGCGCGGTCCTGGTCTCGATGCTCCTCGCGGTCGCCGTCACCGGCGCATCCGTCGCCATCTGCGCCCTGGTCATCCGCTCGCTCATCACTTCCGCAGACCAGCGCCGCTGACCGTCCCCCGGACCGCACAAGCCGCCAAGCATCGCCGTCGCCCGGACAGCCCGGCCCCTTCCAACCGCAGTCGAAAGGACCGCCATCATGGCCCAGCACAGCCCTGCCCCGCCGCGTCTCTGCCCGGACTGCAACGGCTTCCCCGTCGTCGCCATCGGCACCGGGACGCTCCTCGACAACGGCACCCGCGGCACCCTCCTGGTCGCCTGCCACCTCTGCCGCGGCACCGGCTCGACCCGCACCGCGACTCCCGCCCCGATCGTCCAGCGGGAGCACGCGTGACGGACTCGATCCTCGCGAGCCTGGACCCGGCCACCCTCGGCGATCTGCTGCGGGTGGCCGGGTCCACCGGCTTCGACCGCTGGCAGGACCAGATCCGCCGCACCGGCGGCTGCTCCAACCCCATCCACCTCTCCGGCTGGACCCTCACCAAGGACAGGACCACCGGCCAGACCCTGCACCGCTACTCCACCAGCGCCGAGCCCGGAGGACGACTCCGCGTCGCCTGCGGCAACCGCCGCGCCTCACGCTGCGCGGCCTGCGCCTGGACCTACTCCGCCGACACCTACCACCTGATCCGCGCCGGACTCGCGGGCGACCAGGACAAGGACGTCCCCGCCACCGTCCGCGACCATCCCCGCGTCTTCGCCACGCTCACCGCCCCGTCCTTCGGCCCGGTCCACAACCGCCCCGACTCCAGCCGCTGCCGCTGCGGCACCACCCACAGGCCGGATGACCATGTCCTCGGCACCCCGCTCAACCCCGACACGTACGACTACACGGGCGCGGTCCTCTTCAACAACCACGCCGGGGACCTCTGGCAACGCTTCGCCAACCGCCTCCGCCGCGAGATAGCCGCCCGCGCCGGCCTCACTCAACGCGAACTCAAAGAAGCGGTACGGGTCTCGTACGGCAAGGTCGCCGAGTTCCAAAAGCGCGGTGCCGTCCACTTCCACGCCGTCATTCGCCTCGACGGCCCGGACGGACCCGACAGCCCGCCACCCTCCTGGGCTTCCGTGCAGCTGCTCAGCGACTCCATCCGCGCCGCCGCCGCGCACGGCTACACGACCATCACCGTCCCAGCCGCCGCCGGCCAACCCGCCCGCCCACTGCGCTGGGGCACCCAGCTCGACATCCGCCCCATCCGCGCCTTCGACGTCGGGACCGACATCACCGAACAGGCTGTCGCCTCCTACGTCGCCAAGTACGCGACCAAGGCCGCCGAGACAACCGGCACCGTCGACCGTCGCATCGGCAACCGCGAAGCCCTGGCCCTCCTCGATGTACCCGACCACCCGCGCCGACTCATCGAAGCCTGCTTCGATCTCGATCCGCTCTACCCGGACCGGCGGCTGAGGGCCTGGGCACACATGCTCGGCTTCCGCGGCCACTTCTCCTCCAAGTCGCGCCGCTACTCGACCACCCTCGGCGCACTCCGTCAGGTCCGCGCCGACTACCGCGCCGCCCAGCAGCGCGAAGAACTCGGCCTCCTCGACCCGGCCCAGGACCCGACCGTCCTCGTCCTCACCGACTGGCAGTACGCCGGACAAGGCCACAGCCCCGGCGAATCAATCCTCGCCGCCTCGATCGCCAGAGCCCTGCAACACAACCGAGAAACCGCCCGCGAAGCCCTCGCCCTGGAAGGAGACATGGCCGCATGACTGACCGACTGCTCACGGTAGAGGAGGCCGCTCAACTCCTCGGTACAACCGCGCGCTTCCCTCGGCGCCTGATCGCCGAACGGCGGATCGTGTTCGTGAAGGTGGGGAGGCACGTCCGCATCCCTGAGAACGCCTTGGCCGACTTCATAACGGCCCACACCGTCCAGCCGATCGTCACGAGTCTGCGGCGCTTCGGGGCGGTGGCCTGATGGCGAACCAGAGGGGCAAACGACGCCGGTTCGGCTCGGTCCGAAAGCTGCCGTCCGGCCGCTTTCAAGCCCGGTATCCTGGCCCGGATGGTCTGCTGCGTTCGGCTCCGGAGACCTTCCCCACTCAGACCGACGCTGATCGGTGGCTCGTCCGCAAGGAAGCGGAGATCCTCGATGGCCGGTGGAAGAACCCGGACGACAAGGTCCTCTTCGGGGTCTACGCCGACGCCTGGTTCAAGGAGCGCGACTACGCGGCGACCACCCGCGAACGCAACGGCAGCGCGCTGCGTCTCCACGTCCTGCCTACCTTCGCGAACGTGGTCCTGAGCGAGATCACCACACCGCAGATCCGCCGCTGGCGTGCCGGCCTCCTGGAGTCCGGTGTTGGTGAACCGACGGTGGCCAAGGCGTACCAGATCCTCCGCGCCATCATGAACACCGCGGTCGACGACGAGTTGATCCAGCGCAACCCCTGCCGCATCAAGGGCGCCGGGGCGGCGAAGACAGCCGAACGGCCATTCCTCGATGTCACGGAGGTCTTCCAGCTCGCCGACGCCGTGCCGGCGCGCTTCCGGGTGTTCATCCTCCTGGCGGCCTTCACCGGCCTCCGCTTCGGGGAGCTCGCCGCGCTCCAGCGCCATGACATCGACCTCGAACGGCGAACCGTCGCCGTACGGCGCGCCCTGGCGGAGACCCGCTCGGACGGCATCCTGGTCAAGGCGCCCAAGAGCGCGGCCGGTGTGCGAACCGTCGCCTTCCCCGACTCGCTGACGGAGAGCCTGGCAGCTCACCTCGATGCCTACGCCGAGCCGGGTCGCACCGGGCTGGTCTTCACGGGAGCACGAGGCGGGCAGCTTCGACGGAACAACTTCCGTCGCCTGTGGTTGCGGGCCCTCAGGACGACCGGCCTGGGCGACGTTCACTTCCACGATCTGCGCCACACGGGGAACACTCTCGCCGCGACCGGCGGTGCGACCACGCGTGAGCTGATGCAGCGGATGGGCCACTCGTCGGTGCGTGCCGCGCTGATCTACCAGCACCTGGTGAACGGCCGTGACCACGCGATCGCCGCTCACGTCGACGAGCAGATCAGAAAGGTCCGGCCCGCAGAGCCCGACGACGCATCTGGCACGTGACTGGCACGACGCCACTCCCCCGCCGGATTCACGGAGGAACGAACAGGCCCAGGCTCCCGGTTCAATACCGGTGACCTGGGCCTTTGTCGTGCTACTTACTGGTGGGCGCGGGCAGTTTCGAACTGCCGACATCTGCTTTGTAAGAGCAGCGCTCTACCCCTGAGCTACGCACCCGTGGATGAAGCAACAGGGTACATGGCCCGGGGCCCCTGTTCACAAACCCGTTGGATCCCGGCGTGAGACCTCGTACGGACGCTCCCGCCGACGCGAGGAGCCGCCGGAGTCCGCGGACCGGAAGCCGGCCGGGCCCCTCGGACGGAAGCGGACGGAAGCGGACCGGAACCCGTCCGACCGGGGGCTAACCCCACCCTCGATCCGGTGGGCGGCCGGATCGTCCTCCGGTGGTCCAGGTTCGTACCGTAGGGGAACTCTGCCGCACCGACCTGGGGGATTGATCACCGTGGCACTCCGAACCCGTACGCTCTTCGCCGCCGGCGGAGCTGTTCTCGTCTCTGTCGCGCTCACCGGGTGCGGTGCGGATGCGTCGAGTGCGCCGGTCGAGCACAAGTCGTTTCCCCTCAGCGGGAAGACGCTGACCATCGAATCCGACAACTCGACCATCGAGCTGGTGCCCGCCGATGTGAAGAAGGTCGAGGTCAGCCGGCGCGTGGACGGGTGGGTTCTCGTCGGGAGCGGGCCGAACGCCTCCTGGTCGATGAAGAACGACCGGCTCACCCTGAAGCTGAAATGCAGTGGGCTGGTCAACAACTGTGAGGCGCGCCATCAGATCAAGGTGCCGCGCGGCGTCGCGGTGACCGTGCAGGACGACAACGGGAGCGTGACCGCCTCCGGGTTCGACACGGCGCTGAAGCTCCGTTCCGACAACGGCAAGGTCACCGTCAAGGATTCCAGCGGGGCGCTGGATCTGCACAGCGACAACGGGCAGATCAACGGCGATGCCCTCTCGTCCAGGAGCATCTCGGCGGACTCCAGCAACGGGCAGGTCCGCCTCTCGCTCGCCGCGGTGCCCGACCGGGTGGACAGCGGCAGCGACAACGGGTCGATCAGGATCACGCTGCCGAAGAAGCCGGGGGTCTCCTACAAGGTCGACGCCAGGAGCCACAACGGACGGGTCAGGGTCAGCGTGCCCAAGAACGACGCCAGCGGCCACACCGTGCGTGCACACAGCAGCAACGGGGAAGTCACGGTGCGAAGCGCGAACTGACCGGCCTGTGTGTTCGTCCCTACCTGGTGGGAGAATGGCCGGGGCAGGGCGGACCAGCACGGGAGCGGGATGTGACGGCAAGACGTGGACAGCCGTATGCGCGAGCGAGTGCCGTCCGGGATGTCCTGACGCTCATGGTCCTTCCGGTGCCGCTGCTGGCCTCACTGGCCGGGGCGTTCGCCGGTGGGGGTACGCGGCGCTGGTTCGGCGGGCGCGGTGAGAGCCAGCGGGCGGAGGCGCAGGCCGCGAAGGACGCCGCGGCTGCGGCCTTCTACGACCTGGACACCGCGCAGCGCGATCTGCGGATCTCGATCGAGACGATCTCCGCGGTGGACAATTCACCCGCGGCGCGCAAGGCCCTGGCTGATTTCGCCTCGCTGGGGCAGCGCATCGACGAGGTCAGCACCTCGTACATCACCGCGGTCGACGCCCACGACCTGGACCGCGACGGCCTGGAGGCGTCCGCGGCTTCCCAGGCGCGTACGGAGCTGACCCGGGCCAAGGACGATCTCCTCCGGGTGAAGGGAGAGCTCGACCGGTTCGCGCAGGGGCTGGAACCGCTGCTCGGCAAGGCCGAGACCGAACTCGCCCGGCTGGCGCCCGCCGTGGAGCGGGCCCGCCAGGCACTGCTGTCCGCGAGCAACGCGCTGGACGCGGTACGCGGCGCCGGACTCAAGGCCGACGACCTGGCCGCCCGGCTCGCGGCGCTCGGGCCGGAGCTGACCAGGCTCAACCAGGGCGCCGGCCAGCACGGCGTGACGGCGACACTGCAACGCGCCGACCAGGTGCTGCGCGACGCGGAAGCGGTACGGGCGGAGGCCGCCCAACTGCCCGAGCGGGCCGCCGAGATCGACCGGCGGCTGGTCTCGCTGCGCACCCGCGCGCAGGCGCTCACCACCCGGGCGGGCACGGTCGCCCCGGTCCTCAGCGAGTTGCGGCGGCGTTTCACCGCGCCGTGCTGGCAGGACCTCCAGCAGGTGCCCGAGCAGGCCGCGGCGTCCGTGCGGCAGGCCGAGGAGAAGCTGAAGGACGCGGCCAAGGCCCGCGCCGAGCAGCGCTGGCCCGACGCGACGTCCCTGCTCGGTACGGTACGGGCGCTGCTGAACAGCACCGACGAGGCCGTGTCCGCGGCCGGTGCGCGGCTGGAACGGCTGAATGCCGTGGCCAGGGATCCCCAGCAGGAGATCGAGCGGACCCGGTTCGCGATCCGGGACGCCCAGCGGCTGGCGATGGCCGGCCGCAGCACCCCCGAGCCGCGGCACGCCCGTCCGCTGGACCTCGCGGTGGAGCGGCTGGACAAGGCGGTCGCCGGACTGGAGGGGCGGCACCCCGACTACTGGCACTTCCTCACCGAGACCGAGGACGTACGGAAGACCGCCACCCGGGTGGTCGAGCAGATCCGCGAGGAGCGCGGCTCCGGGCACTGACGGCCTCCCCCGAGGTAGGCAGCGGGCCGTACCGAGCGGGCCGCTCGCTCCCGGGGAACGAGCACACCCGAGCCGTCGCCCGCGAAGATGCACGTGCCGTGAGCCGGTGGAAGACTGATGTGGACCGTGTACCGGCAGAGAACAAAGGGCTGCTCAGAGATGGGTACGCCACTCCGGGACAGCCCCGCATCAGTCTTCGGGACAGCCCCGCTTCAGTCTTTGGAGGCTCCTCATGCCCGACGTCACCGGCCCCTACGCAACTGGTACCCCGTGCTGGGTCGATCTCCTGGTCGCCGACCAGCAGGCCGCTCTCGACTTCTACCGCGACCTCTTCGGCTGGCAGGGAGAAGTCGGACTACCCGACACCGGGGGTTACGCGCTCTGCACCCTGAACGGCAAGCCGGTGGCCGGGATCATGGCCGCGCTCAACCCGGACGGCAGCCGGCCCGACCCGACGCCGCCGACCGTGTGGACCACCTACCTGGCCACCGCCGACGTGGACGCCACCGAGAAGGCGGTCACCGGCAACGGCGGCCAGGTCGTGATGCCCGGCATGGACGTGCTCACGCTCGGCCGGATGGCCGTGGTGACCGACCCCACGGGCGCCGCCTTCGGCCTCTGGCAGGCTCGCGACTTCCCCGGTGCGGGGATCGTCAACGAGCCCGGGGCGGTCATCTGGAACGAGGTCGACACCAGTGACCCCGCCGCCGCCTCGGCCTTCTACTCCAAGGCGCTGGGTATCACCGTCGCGCCCATGGAGGGCGGGGAGGGCTACTTCTCGCTGTCGGTGGAGGGCCGCGCGGTCGGCGGCCTGCAGGGCCTGTCCAACATCGACGACCTGCCGCCGGGAACGCCCTCGCACTGGCTGACGTACTTCGCTGTCGACGACACCGACAGCACGGTCGACGCACTGGTCCGGGCCGGGGGCAATGTCCTCAAGCCGCCGTTCGACATGATGGCGGGCCGGATGGCCGTCGTCCAGGACCCGCAGGGCGGCACCTTCGCGGTCATCAGGACGGCCGGACCCGAAGCCACCTGATCCCCCACCCGGGCACGTCACTCCGCCCCGCAGGACCCGGCTCTGTCCGGTCCTGCGGGGCGGAGTGGTACGGGGTGGGACGGGGGTGGTGCGCCGAGGGGCGGTCCCCCTCTAACCTTGGCGCCATGCCCCGTTACGAGTACCGCTGCCGCACGTGCGGCGACACCTTCGAGATCAGCCGCCCGATGGCGGAGTCCTCGGCGCCCGCCGCCTGCCCCGACGGCCACGAGGACACGGTGAAGCTGCTGTCCGCGGTGGCTGTCGGCGGATCGTCGACGGCCGCCGCACCGTCCGGAGGCGGCGGAGGCGGTTGCTGCGGCGGAGGGTGCTGCGGGTAGGAACAACCGGTGCCGGCAGGACGGCGATACCGGGAGGAACGGCGGGCCCGACGGCGCCCGTCACCCCCGGTGCGCGTCGGCCGCACGGCCGAATTCCCGCAGGATCTCCTCGCCCGCGGCGACCCCACGCCCGGCGGTCACGGTGACATGCGGTGCACTCCAGCCGGAGTCCCCCAGCTCACCGTGCGCCGGACGCCAGCCCCGGTCGCCGGCCAGCAGCAGATCCGCGTCCAGGAGCGAATCGCCTGCGGTCAGGGTGAGTTCGGCGCCGGTACGGCGGGCCACCTCACGCATGGCCGCGCTCTTGGTGAGCGGCTCGGGAACGACGTAGAGCTTGCGGCCCTGGAGGGAGACCGTCCAGCCGCGCGCCCCGGCCCAGTCGGCGAGCTCACCGGCCCAGCCCTCGGGCAGCAGGCTCCGCTCGACGACCAGATAGGCGAAGAGGTCCTCGGCGACGCGCTCCTTGAGCAGCCAGGCGGGGTCGGCGGCGGAGACGAGGTGGGCGCGCACCTCGGCCAGCGGGGCGCACTCCTCGGCGAGGCGTCCGGCCACCGCGGACTCCCAGTCGGGGTCGGACACCCCGTCGACGAGCAGTCGGCCGCCGTTCGCGCAGATCGCGAACTCCGGTGTGGCGCAGGGCAGTTGGATGCGGTGGTACTGCTCCCTGGTGCGGGTGGTCGTCGGTACGAAGACGGTGTCGGCGGCGAGTGCGCGCAGCAGCCCGGCGGCGGTCTCCGTCATGTACGAGAGCGGCCTGCTCTCGTACACCTCCACGCACAACAGCCGGGGCGCCTGAGCGTCGGGCCCGGTCAGGTCCAGGGCGGGCGCCGAGTAGATGAGGGTGCGGTCGAGGTCGCTGGCGACGAGGACGGGTGCCGACCGGCTCATCGGGCCACCGCCGCGGTGCCGTCGGCGCCGGTCGCGCCACGGGTGAAGCGCGGGTGGATCAGACCGACGCAGGTGTACGGCAGGCCGTCGACCTCCTCGACCGGGACGCCGCGCTGTTCGGCGAGCAGCCGTACGTGGTCGAGGTCGGCGCCCGCACCACTTCTGGCGAGGATCTTCCAGGGGACACGGCGCAGCAGGACGCGGGTGGTCTCGCCGACCCCTGGCTTGACGAGGTTGACGTCGCGGATGCCGTACTCCTCACTGATCCGCTCGACGGCGGCCCAGCCCTCCCAGGTCGGCGCACGGTCCGCCGTCAGCAGCTCCTTCACCTGGGTGTCCACCGCTCCGGACACCTCGTCGAAGCGGGCGGCGACGGTGTCGACGAAGTGGGCGGAGACATCGGATCCGGCCAGTTCCCGGTAGAACTTCCCGCCGTGGAAATCCTCGGGCCCGACCAGGTCGGCCCGGAGCACGGTGCGCGAAATGAGCCCGGACACCGTGGAGTTGAGGCAGGCGGAGGGGATCAGGAAGTCCTCGCGGGTGCCGTACGTACGGACACAGCCGCCCGGATCGGCGAGGACCGCGATCTCCGGGCGGAAACCGGGGAACTCCTTGAGGGCTTCGGCCAGTTCGCGGGTGATCGCGCCCTTGCCGGTCCAGCCGTCCACGAAGACGATGTCGGCCGGGTCGTGGTGGGCGGCCAGCCAGCGCAGGGCGTTGGCGTCGATGCCCCGGCCGCGCACGATGGACACCGCGTAGTGCGGCAGGTCCAGGCCGTGGCGGTGGAGCGCCCAGCGGCGCATCAGTACGCCGACGGGTGTACCGGCGCGGGCGAGCGAGACCAGCACCGGGCGCGCGAGCGGGGGCTCCGCCCCCTCCCCGCTCCGGGGGTGCTCGGCGAGCAGTGTCTCGGTGACCGTGCCGACGGCCTGCGCGATCCGCGCCGCCGAGGTCTCCAGCGCGGCCCGGAACAGCTGCTGGTACTGCTCGCTCGGCTGGTACTCGACGGGCAGCGACTCGGCGTAATGGGCGCCACCGGTCTGCACCGCCTCCTCGCGCTCCTCGACGGGCGCCTCCAGCGCGACGCCGGAGAGGTCCTGGAGCAGCCAGCCGACGTCTTCCGGGGCGTACGAGGAGAAGGCGGGGCCGCGCAACGGCTCGGGCATGGGGGCTGCTTTCTGTTGTTGCTGCGGTCCGGGAGGCTGCTTCTGCGGTCCGGGAGGCTGCTCCCCCTGCCGGGGGCACCGCCCCTGCGGTACCGGATGCTGTTCCGCCGGAGCGGGCGCGGGGACGTACGAGGGCACCACGGCCAGCAGGACCCGGGGCGTGTGGGCGCCGAGCTGGGCCAGGAGCCCGCCGGGGGCGTGCAGTTCGGGGGTGTCGGCCACGGAGTCGACCACGGCGACGACGGCGTCGAAGCCGCCTCCGGCCACGTTGTACGCGTAGCGCTCGCCGGGGCCGTCGCCGGGCCGGTCGTGGTCGGGGAAGACCAGCCTGGTCCGGATCGCGTATCCGGGGTCGTCCAGCGCGAGGACGGGCGAGCGGGTGGTGGTCGAGGTACGCACGTCGTACCCGGCCTGCTCCAGGGCGAGGCCCAGCCTGAGCGGCGTGTACATCAGCTCCTCGAAGCCGAGGACGAGAACGCGCGGGCGGTCCCCCGTACCCCTCGGTGCTCCTGTGTCCCCGGTGTCCCCGGTGTCCCCCGTGATCCCCGTGATCCCCGTGATCCCCGTGATCCCCGTGATCCCCGTGATCCGCAGCTCGGCCGCGACACGGGCCGCCATGCCGGGCAGCGCGGCGTCGAGAGCGGCGCGGTGTCCGGGGGTGAAGCCGTGCCGTCCACCGTCCGGCACACCCGTGGGCCAGCCGAGGTCCACCCGTACCGGCTCGGCAGGGCCGGCCTCGCGCGTCTCCCGCGCCTCAGGTATCTCGTCCGCCTCACGCGTCTCACACGTATCGCGCGCCTCACGCCCCCCACGCACCTCACACGTCTCGCGCGTCTCGTGCTCCTCCACGATCCGCTGCCCGAGTTCCAGTACGCCCTCCGGCAGCTCCACGACGCCACGGGCCGTCGTCACGAGGTCGACCCGCGCGCCGATCTCCCGCGCGAAGTCGGCCAGCCGTCCCCGGTCGGCGGCCGAGCGCATGTCGACCAGCGCAACCACGACGTACCGCTCGCGCGGATAGCGTTCGTGCAGGTCACGGACGGTGTTGAGCACGGTGTTGCCGGTGGAGAACTCGTCGTCGACGAGGACGAGCGGGCCGTCGCCCGCCAGCAGGTCCGGGTTCTCGGGCAGCAGCAGATGCGAGGTGGCGTGCGAGTGCGACTCCTCGAAGCCGCCCGCCGGCGCGACACCGGCGACCGCGCGCCGGGTGGAGTGCAGGTAGGGCGCGAGGGCCACCCCGTCGGCGACCGAGTGGCCGAGGCCCGTCGCGGTCTCCGCGTATCCGAGGACGACCGCCCGGCCCGCCGCCTCGTCGCCCAGCAGTTCCCGCACCCGCAGACCGAGCCGGTAGCCGTGGCCGTAGACCGTCGAAGGGCGCTGCGGCACGTGCTTGCCCAGCACGTTCGAGACCAGCAGATGGGCCCGCTTCGGATTGCGTCGCAGCGCGAGGCCCAGCAGACCCCGCAGGTCGTCGTCCCCGACGAGCCGTACGCCGAGCCGGTTCTCGACCCATGTTCCCGACCAGACCACGTTGCACGTCTCTCTCGTGTGTCGCATCGGCCGCATCAGCCGGAGAGTCCGGCGGTCAGCAGCTCGACGAAGCCGATGTCTTCCCTTGCCACCCCGAAGGCCTCGGCCCGCAGCAGGGTCCGCTCGGCCCAGGCCCGGTGCGGCTTCACCTCGTTCATCTTGTTCGTGTACGCGGAACGCAGCACCCCGCCGCCGTCCCGGTCCGGCCGCAGGATGTCCTGGGCGTCACTGAACTCCTCATGGCTGACCACCGACAGCGCGTGCACCGGCGCCACGTGCGAGGGGTGGATGCAGGTCTTGCCGAGCAGCCCGTTCGCGCGGTCGAGTTCGATCTCGCGCAGCAGTCCGTCCAGGTCGTGCTCGATCAGGGTGGTACGGAGCTGGTCGGCCCGGCCCTCCATGAAGGGGCTGCGGCGCAGCTGCGGCTTGAACATCCGCTCCTGGACCCGGAAGTACTCCCACACGGGTCCGGTGATCGTGAAGCCGGTGCCGTCCGAGCGGCCCAGCACGTTCACCACGTCGGCGATGACCCCGGCGACGATCTGGACGTCGTACGCCGTCATGTCGGGCGTCCTGCGCAGGCCGTACACCGAGCAGAAATCGGTGACGCCCAGCCGGAGCGCGAGGATCCGGTCGCGGTACTTGTCGACGGTGCGGGCAATCCCGGCGAGGCTGTCGGCCCTGCTCTCCAGGTGCAACAGCTCGGGCGATTCGAGTACCGGCATGGCGAACAGCGGCCGGCCGCCGTCGGGCTCCGCCCCGGTGAGCGCCTCCAGGAAGGCGCTGCCGCGCTCCTCGGTGAATTTCGGGAGTACGAATCCGGACAGCAGCCGGGCCGTCGGGCCGAGCCGGTGGACCAGGTCGGGTATCTGTTCCGGCTCGCGGATCCGGATGAAGAGCAGCGGTGTCTCTCCGCCGCCCGCGTCCAGGTCGGCGAACTGCCGCACCAGATTGGCCTCGCCCCCGGCGACCTCCGCGTCGTCGATCGAGTCCTCCAGGCAGAGGACCATCGAGACGACCCCGCAGGCCGCCTGCTTCCGTATGTCGTCGGCGAGTGCGGGCCGGGTGGCCGGGCTGTAGAGCGTGGCCCCGAGGGCGGCGGCGAGCGTGGGCGCCGGGGACGCCGCGGTGAAGTCGGCCGGTTCCCGGTGGAAGAGCCGGTCCCGGACAACGGGCGGAATATGCCCGAAATGACGCATAGGTTCCCCCCGTACTGCTGTGTCGTCCTGATGAGGTGTGGCCGGTAATAGTACGTAGGGGCGTACGTCGCTAGTTCCCACGGAGATGAAATTCACCTGACCCGCCCGTTTCGAGGGGATGTACCGAACTCTCCGCAATGTGCCCCCACGTTGTCCGCGGCCCGGCGGGGAAGGCAGGATGACGGGCATGACGCACGCGATGCTGAAGGGCTCGAACGTCCCGCTGAACGCCATGGCGGTACGGGCCGTGCTCCGCTGGACTCCGGGCCCCGACGTCCCCGACATCGATGCATCGGCCCTGCTCCTCGGTACCGGGGGCCGGGTGCGCTCGGACGAGGACTTCGTCTTCTACAACCAGCCGCGCCACCCGTCCGGCCTGGTACGGCGGCTGCCGAAGAAACGCGTCACCGAGGGTCTCACCGACACCGTCGAGGCGGACCTGGCTGCGCTGGACCCGTCGGTCGACCAGGTGGTGCTGGCCGCTTCCACCGACGACGCGCCCTTCCGGACCGTGCGGGATCTGCGGATCCTGCTGTACGACGCCGCCGCACCGGCCGGCGAGGGCACACCGGCCCTGGCGGTCTTCGACGTCCAGCCGGAGACGGGCGAGGAGACGGCGATGATCTGCGGCGAGCTGTACCGCCGCGGCGACGGCTGGAAGTTCCGTGCGGTGGGGCAGGGCTACCCGACCGGCCTGGTCGGGCTGGCTACGGCGTTCGGCATCTCGGTGGACGAGGCCGATCCGGCCTCGGGGCCGGGGCCGCAGCCGGAACACACGGCCGCCCCGGTGACCGCAGCGACCGCTGCCTTTCCGCCACCGCCGCAGGCACCGCCGGCCGGGTACGGCTACCCGCATCCCGCCCCCGTCCGGCCCGCCGCGCAGCCCGCTTACGGCTACCCGCAGCCCGCTGCGGCAGCCGCGCCCGCCCCAGATCCGTACTTCAGGCTGCCGCCGATGGGGCCGCAGTTCCTCACCCGGTAGGGAGTTCACCCCCGCCGGGTGAGCCCGCCGGGTGAGCCCGGCCGGATCAGATCTTGGTCTTGTACCCGCGGCCCCACTGGAGCCCCCAGCCGTACAGCCGGTCCAGCTCGGCCTGGAAGCCGTAGACGAACTTCACCTCGCGGCGCACCACCATGTCGCCCTTGACCTTCTCGACGGAGAGGACCGCGCAGGAGCGGGCCTGCGGGTGGCGCTCCTCCAGCTGGATCTCGATGCGCGGGCCGTTGCTGGGGTAGAGCGTCACGACGGCGTGCGTACGGTCGAAGGCGGGCGTCTGGTCGTAGATGTACACGAAGACCAGCAGCCGCTTGATCTCGTCGCGGTGGTCGAGGTTGACGAACAGCGTCTCACCGGACGGCGACCCGAACCGGTCGTCGCCGCTCAGCTGGACGTACGGCGATTCGTTGAGGCTGCCCAGGAAGCCGCCCAGCGGCTGCACCACGCCCTTGGAACCGTCCTCCAGCTCGTAGAGACACCCGAGGTCGAGGTCGACGTTGACGACGCCCTGCGTGTGCGCCTGGACGACTTCGGGCTGGAACAGCTTGGACGGATGGCGCAGCAGGCCACCGCCCGGCCGTGACTTGCCGCCGAAGTCCGACGTACGCATCCGCCACGACAGGTTGACGCGCAGGTTTCCGGTGGTCGCGCCCTGCTTGGTGAGGGAGACCACCGGGTGCCGTTTGGTCAGCTCGATGGCGTTGGACGCCGCGCTGCCCGAATCGAAGTGCGGCGACCGCTCCCGTCGCAGACTGTCCCAGAAGGCCATGTCCCACCCCCAGCTGTCTCGTTGGCTCTTGTCCGGCTCTTCCCACACGTACGGGGCGGTCAGGAGGCTCGCGCGTCCTGACCGCCCCGTACAGAGCGTTCCGCAATCCCGTGCGGGTCACACCCCGGAGACGGCTTCCGTCTTCTCGCTCGGATCCGCTCCGCCCTCGGCCTCGATCCGCTTGTTGCGGCGGACCGACGACCAGAAGGACCAGGCGATCAGGACGACACCGACGAGGCCGGTGATGACCTCGTTGATCTCGTACTGGATGGTGATGAGCAGGATCACCGAGAGCGCGCCGATCGCGTAGTGCGCGCCGTGCTCCAGGTAGACGTAGTCGTCCAGCGTGCCCTGGCGGACCAGGTAGACCGTGAGCGACCTGACGTACATGGCGCCGATGCCGAGGCCGAGCGCCATCAGGACGATGTCGTTGGTGATGGCGAAGGCGCCGATGACCCCGTCGAAGGAGAAGGACGCGTCCAGGACCTCCAGGTAGAGGAACATGAAGAACGCGGCCTTGCCCGCCAGCACCACCGCTGCGACGTTCGAGCCGGACTTCTTGGCCGCCTCCTCGGCCTCCTGCTCGCGCTCCTCCTCCTCTTCGAGGCGGTTCTCGAAGAACCCGGAGAGTCCGCCCACCACGAGGTACGTGATCAGGCCGGCGATCCCGGCGATGAGAACCGTCTGCGCCTTGTCGGCGTGTGCGCCCCCGTGCTGGTGGGCGTGGGCCGCGAAGGTGAAGGAGGAGATCAGCAGCACGACGAGCGCGATGCAGACCGAGAGCATGTCGACCTTGCCGAGCTTGGCGAGCGGGCGCTCGATCCAGCGCAGCCACTGGATGTCCCGGTCCTCGAAGATGAAATCGAGGAAGATCATCATCAGGAACATCCCACCGAAGGCGGCGATCGACGGATGCGCGTCGGTCACCAGCTGCTGGTAGTGCTCCTTCTCGTTGAACGCCAGTTTCACCGCTTCGACCGGATTGATCTTGGCGCTGATGGCGACGATCACGACGGGGAAGATCAGCCGCATCCCGAAGACGGCGATGATCACGCCGATCGTGAGGAAGATCTTCTGCCAGAAGGCATTCATCTTCTTCAGGATTCCGGCATTGATCACGGCGTTGTCGAAGGACAGCGAGATCTCGAGGATGGAGAGGATCGCCACGATGCCCAGGGCGGTCCATCCGTCGTAGATCACCGCCACGACCAGACCGACCACGGTGATCACGAATGACCACCCGAAGGTTTTCAGAAGCACTACCTACCCCATCACGTGTGTTCGATCTCCCCCGCGCCGTGCGCGGATGTACGTTTCCTCGCCCCGAGGACCCGGCACCGGGCTCCAGGCACGAAACCCCGGACGGCTCCGGGACTTGAACCGCACCGGAAGAATGCTTTAGGAAACATTGACCCCGAAGTCTAGAGCGATGCCTCGCAGCCCCGACGCGTACCCCTGCCCCACGGCCCGGAACTTCCATTCGCCGCCGTACCGGTAGAGCTCGCCGAAGATCATCGCGGTCTCGGTCGAGGCGTCCTCGCTCAGGTCGTAACGGGCCAGTTCCTGCCCGTCCGCCTGGTTCACCACCCGGATGAAGGCATTCGCGACCTGCCCGAACGTCTGGCCGCGGTTGTCCGCGTCATGGATCGACACCGGGAACACGATCTTGTCGCAGTGCGCCGGCACCTTGGCGAGGTCCACGATGATCGACTCGTCGTCGCCCTCGCCCTCACCGGTGAGGTTGTCACCGGTGTGCTCCACCGAGCCGTCGGGACTGGTCAGCTGGTTGTAGAAGATGAACCATTCGTCGCCGAGCACCCGGCCCGACTGGCACAGCAGCGCGCTGGCGTCGAGGTCGAAGTCGGCTCCGGTGGTGGAACGTGCGTCCCAGCCGAGTCCGACCAGCACTTGTGTGAGGTTGGGTGCGGCCTTCGAGAGGGAGACATTGCCCCCCTTGGCGAGCGTGACGCCCATGATCGTTGTCCTCCCCGAGGTGTGAACGGTGGTCAGCGCGTCCGGCGCCGCACGGGTGTGCGGCGCCGGACGGAGCGATTACCTGCTCAGACGTTGACGCCGAAGTCCTGCGCGATACCGCGCAGTCCCGAGGCGTACCCCTGGCCGATGGCGCGGAACTTCCACTCGGCGCCGTTGCGGTAGAGCTCGCCGAAGACCATCGCGGTCTCGGTCGAGGCGTCCTCGCTGAGGTCGTACCGCGCCAGTTCGGAGTTGTCGGCCTGGTTGACCACGCGGATGTACGCGTTGCGGACCTGGCCGAAGCTCTGCTGGCGGCTCTCGGCCTCGT
The DNA here is from genome assembly GCF_940670765.1 of Streptomyces sp. A 4/2. Lineage (GTDB taxonomy): Bacteria > Actinomycetota > Actinomycetes > Streptomycetales > Streptomycetaceae > Streptomyces. Next base: position 51,343 of record NZ_CALNVW010000036.1, on the reverse strand, counting down.
AGATCGAGACCGGGAACACGATCTTGGCGACATCGGCGGGAACCCCGGCGAGGTTCACCTTGATGACCTCGTCGTCGCCCTCGCCCTCACCGGTGAGGTTGTCACCGGTGTGCTCCACCGAGCCGTCGGGGCTCTTGAGGTTGTTGAAGAAGACGAAGTTCGAGTCGTTGGCGACCTTTCCGGCCTCGTTCGTCAGCAGCGCGCTGGCGTCGAGGTCGAAGTCACCACCGGTGGTGGTGCGCGCATCCCATCCGAGACCGACGACTACCGCGGTCAGATTGGGTGCGGCCTTGGTCAGCGAGACGTTGCCGCCCTTGCTGAGGCTGACTCCCACGAGTCCTCCCAATTGGTTTCGAGGGGCCGAGGAGTGGCCCTTGCCCCCGTTTGTACGTGGCATCGGATCAACGAATCGATCCTAGTGACGGGTTCCCGGACTCGGCAGACTCTTGACCGGCCGGTTCAGAGGGTGTCGAGCGCCTTCGTGTACTCGTTCAGGTCACGAGCGTCGGGCAGGCCGTTGACGACGGTCCAGCGGACGACGCCCTCCTTGTCGATGATGAAGGTGCCGCGCACCGCGCACCCCTTGTCCTCGTCGAAGACGCCGTACGCGCGCGAGGCGGCGCCGTGCGGCCAGAAGTCCGACAGGAGCGGGTACTCCAGGCCCTCCTGCTCCGCGAAGACGCGCAGCGTGTGGATGGAGTCGTTGGAGACCGCGAGCAGCTGCACGTCGTCGTTGACGAACTTCGGCAGCTCGTCACGGAGGGCGCACAGTTCCCCGGTGCACACGCCGGTGAAGGCGAAGGGGTAGAAGAGCAGCACGACGCTCTTCTCACCACGGAAGTCCGAGAGCCGAACCGTCCGGCCGTGGTTGTCCTTCAGCTCGAAATCCGGAGCCTTGGTGCCGACCTCGATCGCCATGAAAACGCATCCCTTCGGTGGGGCCATTCGAATGATGCCCAGCCTAGGCGCAGCCCCGGCGGCGGCGTACGCCCCCCGGGCAGCGCAGAGCCCCCGCCGGTGTGCACCGGCGGGGGCTCTCCTGGTTCAGGGCGACTCAGCGCTTGCCGGACCTTGCCACCTTCGGGGTGACCAGGCGGCTGCCCGTCCAGTCCTTACCCGCATTGATGCTCTTGGTCTGGGCCAGACCGGCGGTCTGAGATGCCTCGTTGATGTCGCTCGGCTCGACGTAACCGTCACGGCCGGTCTTGGGGGTCAGCAGCCAAACCGCGCCGCCGTCGTCGACCAGACCGATGGCGTCCACCAGCGCATCCGTAAGGTCGCCGTCCTCGTCGCGGAACCACAACACGACAGCGTCAGCCACGTCGTCGTAGTCCTCGTCGACGAGATCCAGGCCGGTGACGCTCTCAATACCCTCACGGAGTTCCTGCTCGACGTCGTCGTCGTAGCCGATCTCCTGGACCACTTGTCCGGGCTCGAACCCCAGGCGTGCTGCCTGATTGGTCCGCTCCTCCGCGTGGTCCGCGGTCGCGCTCACGGTTTGCCTCCTGATCGTTTTTGGGAAATGCACCAGCCACGCGCGGGCGCGGGGCGTTGGCGGTAGTCCACACGGGCGGGACCGATCGCGCAAGTACCCGGCCGCCGAGACAGCCTAAACGGTGACGTTTCCAGGCACCTCATCCCGACCTCAGGCAGGTTCGGAGGCCCTGCGGTGATTCATCCCACACCCTTCATCCGCTTTTGCGGGCATCTCCTGCGGACATCCGGGACACGCAGTGGGCCAATCGTGACCCGGCGGACTTCGGGAATGCTTGAGCGGTCCGGGCGTAAGATTGCGATTTGGCCGGACTCATCCGCTGCCTTCGGACGGGATGTCTCACCGAGTGGCGGTTACCCCTCGGTACAGATGACGTTTACGTCTTCGCGGTACACGATGGTGGCGGCGTACACCCGTATCGCACGACCACCCGTACTCGCACGACCGAACAGCGAAGGAACAGTGTGGCTTCCGGATCCGATCGCAACCCGATCATCATTGGCGGCCTTCCGAGCCAGGTCCCGGACTTCGATCCTGAAGAGACCCAGGAATGGCTCGACTCCCTCGACGCCGCCGTCGACGAGCGAGGCCGTGAGCGCGCCCGTTATCTGATGCTCCGTCTGATCGAGCGCGCGCGCGAGAAGCGTGTCGCCGTGCCCGAGATGCGCAGCACGGACTACGTCAACACGATCGCCACCAAGGACGAGCCGTTCTTCCCCGGCAACGAGGAGATCGAGCGCAAGATCCTCAACGCCACCCGCTGGAACGCGGCCGTGATGGTCTCGCGCGCCCAGCGTCCCGGCATCGGGGTCGGCGGCCACATCGCCACCTTCGCCTCGTCCGCCTCGCTGTACGACGTGGGCTTCAACCACTTCTTCCGCGGCAAGGACGACGGGCTCGGCGGCGACCAGGTCTTCTTCCAGGGACATGCCTCCCCCGGCATCTACGCCCGTGCCTACCTGCTCGACCGGCTCTCCGAGCAGCAGCTCGACGGATTCCGCCAGGAGAAGTCCAAGGCCCCCAACGGCCTCTCCAGCTACCCGCACCCGCGGCTGATGCCGGACTTCTGGGAGTTCCCGACCGTCTCGATGGGCCTCGGTCCGCTCGGCGCGATCTACCAGGCCCGGATGAACCGCTACATGGAGGCCCGCGGCATCGCGGACACTTCCAAGTCGCATGTCTGGGCCTACCTCGGCGACGGCGAGATGGACGAGCCGGAGTCGCTGGGGCAGCTCTCCATCGCCGCCCGTGAGGGCCTGGACAACCTGACCTTCGTCGTCAACTGCAACCTTCAGCGCCTCGACGGGCCGGTGCGCGGCAACGGCAAGATCATCCAGGAGCTGGAGTCGCAGTTCCGCGGCGCCGGCTGGAACGTCATCAAGCTGGTCTGGGACCGGAGTTGGGACCCGCTGCTCGCCCAGGACCGCGACGGCGTCCTCGTCAACCGGATGAACACCACGCCGGACGGCCAGTTCCAGACGTACGCCACCGAGAGCGGTGCGTACATCCGTGAGCACTTCTTCGGTGACGACCAGCGGCTGCGCAAGATGGTCGAGGGGATGACCGACGAGCAGATCCTGCACCTGGGGCGCGGCGGCCACGACCACAAGAAGGTCTTCGCGGCGTACACGGCGGCCAAGGAGCACAAGGGCCAGCCGACGGTGATCCTCGCCCAGACCATCAAGGGCTGGACGCTGGGGCCGAACTTCGAGGGCCGCAACGCGACCCACCAGATGAAGAAGCTGACGGCGGACGACCTCAAGCGCTTCCGGGACCGGCTGCACCTGCCCATCGCGGACAAGGAGCTGGAGGACGGCAACCCGCCGTACTACCACCCCGGCCGGGGCTCCGAAGAGATCCAGTACATGCACGACCACCGCAAGTCCTGCGGCGGGTACGTGCCGACCCGGGTGGTGCGCGCCAAGCCGCTGCCGCTGCCCGCCGACAAGACGTACGCGACCGCGAAGAAGGGTTCGGGGCAGCAGTCGATCGCCACCACCATGGCGTTCGTCCGGGTCCTGAAGGACCTCATGCGGGACAAGGAGATCGGCAAGCGTTTCGTGCTGATCGCCCCCGACGAGTACCGCACGTTCGGGATGGACGCGTTCTTCCCGAGCGCGAAGATCTACAACCCGCTCGGCCAGCAGTACGAGTCCGTGGACCGCGAACTGCTGCTCGCGTACAAGGAGTCGCCGACCGGCCAGATGCTGCACGACGGCATCTCCGAGGCGGGCTGCACCGCGTCCCTGATCGCTGCGGGATCGGCGTACGCCACCCACGGCGAGCCGCTGATCCCGGTGTACGTCTTCTACTCGATGTTCGGATTCCAGCGCACCGGCGACCAGTTCTGGCAGATGGCCGACCAGCTCGCGCGCGGTTTCGTACTGGGTGCGACCGCCGGGCGTACGACCCTGACCGGCGAGGGTCTCCAGCACGCCGACGGACACTCGCAGTTGCTGGCTTCGACCAACCCGGCCTGTGTGGCCTACGACCCGGCGTACGGCTTCGAGATCGCGCACATCGTCCAGGACGGTCTGCGCCGGATGTACGGCGAGACGGCGGACGGCAGGCCCGGCGAGGACGTCTTCTACTACCTCACCGTCTACAACGAGCCGATCCAGCACCCGGCGGAGCCCGCCGATGTCGATGTCGAGGGCATCCTCAAGGGCATCCACCGCTTCAAGCAGGGTGAGAAGGGCCAGATCCCGGCGCAGATCATGGCGTCCGGGGTGGCGGTCCCGTGGGCGGTCGAGGCCCAGCGGATCCTCGCGGACGAGTGGAACGTGAAGGCCGACGTCTGGTCCGCGACCTCCTGGAACGAGCTGCGCCGCGAGGCCGTGGACGTGGAGCGGCACAATCTGCTCCACCCCGAGGAGGAGCAGCTCGTCCCGTACGTCACACGGAAACTCTCCAGCGCGGAGGGCCCGTTCGTGGCCGTGTCGGACTGGATGCGCTCGGTGCCGGACCAGATCGCGCGCTGGGTTCCCGGTGCGTACCAGTCGCTGGGCGCCGACGGATTCGGCTTCGCCGACACGCGGGGCGCGGCACGGCGCTTCTTCCACATCGACGCGCAGTCGATCGTCGTCGCGGTCCTCACCGAACTGGCCAAGCAGGGCCGGATCGACCGCTCGGCGCTGAAGCAGGCCATCGACCGCTACCAGCTCCTGGACGTGACGTCCGCGGACCCGGGTGCTGCGGGCGGCGACGCGTAACGGGCCGGACCGTACGCGAGGGGGCGGCCGGGACCACGTGGTCCCGGCCGCCCCCTCCTTCTGCCTTCGGTCTCCGTCCGCCGTCAGTTCTCCCAGATCTTGAACGCCCTTACCTGGTACGGGGATCGGGGCAGCCACGTGCCGCCGCCCGGGTACGTCTCGAACTCACCCGTGTCCCCGCACTCCTGCGACTGGTACGTCGTGACGGGGCGTCCGGTGCGGTTGGCGAGGGATCCGACGGCCGTTCCTTTCGGGAGCGCCGTGCAGCTCTCGATGTCGAGGCCGGAGAGTTCGTAGGTGCGGCGGCTGCCCTTGAATTCGCCCTTCTCCCAGAGGCAGAGCTGGCCGGTCGCGCAGTCCCCCATCCGGGGCTGCGCGGCGGCCGGTGAGGTCTGCGGCGCGAGGACGGCGGCCGTCAGGATTCCGGCGGTGACGGTCGTACGGAGCAGGGCCCGGCGGGTGGCTTTCGTGGGCGTCGCGGCGTTCGTGGGCCGGGTGTTGCTCGTGGGCCGGGTGTTGTTCGTGTTCATGGTGCGTCCCCCGTGTCGTGCGGATCAGTTGACCGCAGCCTGGTCCGTGGCCCGGTACCGCCGGAAGGGGCCAGGGCGTACACCACCCTGATAGGCGACAGCCCCGCCGGAACGATCCGGCGGGGCTGTCGTGGCGCGAGGTTGACGTCAGATGTGGGCCGCGCCCGCGCCCGTTTCGGCGTTCTCGCCACGCTTGGTGAGCAGCGCGACGAAGATCGCCGCGGCGGCCACCACCGCGGCCACCAGGCAGGCCAGGCCCATGCCGGACATGAACGTGTCGTGCGCGACGGTGGTGATCTTCGCGGCGAGGTCCGCCGGTGCCTTGGGCGGCACCGGAGCCATGCCGACCTGGACCGCCTGCGAAGCCTGGTCCAGCTGGCCCGGACCGAACGGCGGAAGCTTGGCCGCCGCCCACTTCTCCGGCAGGGCGCTGTCGACCTTCGAGGCCATGACGGCGCCGAGCACCGCGGTGCCGAGGCTGCCGCCGATCTGCATACCGGCCTGCTGGAGGCCGCCCGCCACACCGGAGAGCTCCATCGGGGCGTTGCCGACGATGACTTCGGTCGCACCGACCATGACCGGTGCGAGACCGAGGCCCAGCAGCGCGAACCAGATCGACATGGTGAGGCCGGCGGTGTCGGTCTCCAGCGTGGACATGCCGTACATGGCGACGGCCGTCAACAGCATGCCGCCCGCGAGCGGGATGCGCGGGCCGAGCTTGGTGATCACCGCGCCCGCCAGCGGAGAGCCGACGATCATCATGCCGGTGAGCGGCAGGAGATGGAGTCCCGCGTCGACCGGACTCATGCCGTGCACGTTCTGCAGGTAGAACGTGACGAAGAACAGACCGCCCATGAAGGCGATGGCCATGAGCACCATCAGCACCACACCGGCGGACAGCGGCACGGAGCGGAACAGCGCCATCGGGATGAGCGGTTCCTTGACCTTCGTCTCCCAGAAACCGAAGAGGACGAAGCAGACCACCGAGACGACCAGGAACGTCCAGACCTTCGTGTCGCCCCAGCCCCAGGACGGGGCCTTGATGAGCGCCCAGACGAGACAGAACATGGCGGCCGAGAGCAGCAGGATGCCGAGGATGTCGAAGGACTTCGGCGCGTTCTCCGCGCGGTGGTCCTTGAGGATCAGCACACCCAGGACGAGCGCGGCCACACCGACCGGCACGTTGATGAAGAAGACGGACTGCCAGCTGACGTGCTGGACGAGCAGGCCGCCGACGATCGGGCCGCCCGCGGTGGAGGCGCCGATGACCATGCCCCAGATACCGATGGCCATGTTGAGCTTCTCGGCGGGGAAGGTGGCGCGCAGCAGCCCGAGGGCGGCCGGCATCAGGAGCGCGCCGAACAGGCCCTGGAGGACCCGGAAGGTGACGACCAGGCCCACGCTGTGGGAGAAGCCGATGGCACCCGACGCCGCGGCGAAGCCGACCACGCCGATGAGGAAGGTCTGCCGGTGGCCGAAGCGGTCACCGAGCTTGCCCGCGGTGATCAGGGATACGGCCAGCGCGAGGAAGTAGCCGTTGGAGATCCACTGGACCTGGGAGAAGGTGGCCCCGAGGTCCTTCTGGATGGCGGGGTTGGCGATCGCGACGATGGTTCCGTCGAGCGCGACCATCATCACGCCGATGGCAACGGAGAAGAGCGTCAGCCAAGGGTGGCCGCGGAGCCCCTTGGCCGGCGGTGCCGCAATATCCTGCGGCACCTTGTCGACAGTGGTCTGACTAGTCATACAAGTCAGAATAATGTCAGTCGCTGACAGTTGACCAACCATTTCGCCCGTCGGTAACTGTCAGGTAGCTCACAGGTAATCTATTCCCGCAAAACGGCGGAAAACGGAAAGAGGACCAGCAAGTGACGGTGGAGCAGACAGCACCCTCGACGCCCGACGCGCCGGGGGGACTGCGGGAGCGCAAGAAGCAGCGCACCCGCGAGGCCCTGCTGCGCGTCGCGCTGGAACTCTTCACGACGAAGGGGTACGAGCGGACCACCGTCGACGAGATCACCGAGGCCGTCCAGGTCTCCCAGCGCACCTTCTTCCGGTACTTCGCCAACAAGGAGGAGGTCGCCTTCGCGGTCCAGGACCTGGTGGAGTCCCAGTACTTCACGGCCCTGCACGCCCGCCCGCCGGAGGAGAGCCCGTTCGAGGCGATGCGCAACGCCGTGCTCGCGTCCTGGGACGACATCGGCCTGACGATCGAGGACGTCGTCCCCCTCGATCTGTACCTGCGCACCTTCCAGGTCATCGAGTCGTCGCCCGCACTGCTCGCCATCCATCTGCGCCGCTCCGCCGAGCTGGAGGACAAGATCGTCCACCTGATCGCGGCCCGCGAAGGACTCGACCTGGACACCGATCCGCGACCGCGGGTGGCCGTCGCCGCGTTCGACGGGGTGATGCGGGCGAGCGGCCGGGTGTGGGGCCAGGGGCAGGACGTCAGCATCGCCGCCATGCGGGAACTGACCGTGACCTACCTCGACCACTTCGGCCCGGCGCTCGCAGGGAACTGGCGTGCGACGGGCGCACACGGACTGTAGCCATCCGACTACATTCATGTTCTGAAACGTGAGGTACGTCACTGACTTCGCAAGCGCCGCTCCGCGTCTCCTAGGGTGGCGGGCAGTGACTTCCTTCGACTCCTCCCCCACTCTGACCGTCTGGCGCACGCTGCTCGCGCTCGCGGTGGTGTTCGTGATGCTGGCAACCACCGGCTGGACCGCCGTGCACCACCAGAGAACCGCCGGACCCCGCCAGGCCGCACTCACCGCCTGGGGCAAAGGCTCTCTGGCGGGGCACCCGCTGCCGCCGACGAGTGCGTCGCCGTACCGGCTGGCGCGCTTCTTCGCCGGGCTCACGGCTGCCGAGCGCAGCCGGCTCGCCGACCGCTATCCGTTGGTCGTCGGCAATCTGAACGGCGCCCCGGTGACCTTGCGTTACCAGGCCAACCAGGACGCGCTCCGCCAGGCACGCACCTCGGAGCGGCAGCGGCTGACCGATCCGTCGCTCAGCGAACTGGGCCATCAGGACGCCCGGCGCACGTACGACCGCTACACCGCACTGCTGCAGCCCGGCCGGCAGATCCTGGCGTTCGATCCGACCGGGACCGGCCGGGTGGCCGAGGTCATCGGCGATCTGCCGCGCGCCCGGCACATCTCGATCGTGGTGCCGGGCGTCGACACCAATCTGCTGACCTTCCAGAAGTCCAAGAACCCGTACACCGCTCCGGTGGGCATGGCGACCTCGCTGTACGCGGCCGAGCACAGCGCGGCCCCGGGTTCCCGGACCGCGGTCATCGCCTGGGCCGACTACACCACGCCCGTCGGGCTCGGCGTGGACGCGGCCATCGGACGGCTCGCGGCGGAGGGGTCCCTGCGGCTCCACGCACTCGTCGACTCGCTGCCCGGTGACGCGCCCGTCGCGCTGTTCTGCCACAGCTACGGTTCGGTGCTGTGCGGGGTCGCCGCCCATGACCTGCCCCCGCGCGTCACCGACATCGCCGTGGCGGGCAGCCCGGGGATGCGGGTCGAGAACGCGGGTCAGCTGGACACGGACGCCCGGGTGTGGGCGATGCGGGACAGCGACGACTGGATCCAGGACGTGCCGCACCTGGACGTCGGCGGCCTCGGCCACGGCGCCGACCCGGTCGCGCCCCAGTTCGGCGCCCGGATCGTCTCGGCCGGACAGGCGCACGGCCACACCGGCTATTTCGCGCCAGGTACCGAGAGCCTCCGCAACTTCGCCGCGGTGGGCACCGGCGAGTTCGACGCGGTCAGCTGCGCCAACGGCAGCGACACCTGTCACAGCTGACCGGTTGCGGACCGGCGGCCGGCGGGCCGCCGGCCGGGCCGGTCAGAGGGTGAGGAGCCGCCGGACGAGGTGGGCTGCGGTGTCGGGTCCGGTCTCCAGGACGACACGGCAGTGCGCACCGGGCTGCGGCGGATAGTCACGGAACTGGCCGCGCAGGTCGCAGATGGTCTGGCCGCGGCCGGGACCCCGGGTGTCGTCGACCACCACATCGACGACGGGCGCGAGGGTGGGCACCACACCTCCGACGGCGATGGCCGCGGCGAGGGGGTCGTGCAGGGCGCAGCAGCGGCGGCCGTAGGTGTCCCGGTGGAACTCGAAGTAGAGGTCGAGCATCTCGCCCAGGGCGGTCGGCAGCGGGCGGCCGGAGTCGAGCAGGAGCTGACGGTCGGCTTCTTCGAGGGTGTGCGCGAGGGTCACGTCGAGCGGGACGAGCGTGATGTCCCAGGGCGCGGCGAGGACCTCGGCGGCGGCCTCGGGGTCGTTGCCGATGTTGGCCTCGGTGACCGGGGAGACGTTTCCGCTCTGGTGGGCCGCGCCGCCCATGATGGTGATGTCCTTGACCAGCGAGGGCAGTTCGGGCTCCCGGCGGAGCGCCTCGGCGATGTTGGTGAGCGGGCCGGTGGTCAGCAGCCGCAACTTCCCCTGGTGGACGCGGGCGAGATGGATGATCAGGTCCGCCGCGTGCCGGGGGACGGCCGGCCGGGTGGAGTCGGGGACGGTGATGTCGCCTATGCCGTTGTGGCCGTGGATGTGCGGGACAGCACCGTTGTAGGTACCGGCCTGGGGATCGGCGGCGCCGACGGCGACGGGGATGTCGTCCCGGCCGGCCAGCTGGATGAGCGCCAGGGTGTTGCGGGCCGCCTGCGCGGAGTCGACGTTGCCGCTGACGGTGCCGACGCCGACCAGTTCGATCTCCGGGGAGGCCAGCAGGTAGGCGAGGGCCATCGAGTCGTCGATGCCGGTGTCGCAGTCGAAGTAGAGCGGCTGGGCTGTCATGGCGGTTCCTTGGTGTCGGTTGCGGATGGTGCGGGACCCGTCGGCGGGACGGGTCAGTCCTCGCGCCGGGTGATGAAGAGGCTGGTGGCCAGCGCCAGGACGGTGATACCCACGGAGATCCACAGGGCGGTGCTGTAGCCGCCGAGGGTGCCGCGGGTGGCGTACGGAGCGACGAGGCCGATGCCGATGCTCGCGCCGGTCCCGAAGGCGGCGCTGTTGAGGCCGGGCAGCGCCGCGGGCGCGTCCTTGGGTGAGTTGAGGACGCCCAGGCCGTTCAGCGTGGTCAGGACGAGGCCGTTGTACGTGATGCCGAGGAAGGCGACCGCCGCGAAGACGGTCCACTTCTGCAGCGGGAAGGCGGCGATCACGCACAGGCCCACGATGCTCAGTACGAGGCCGACGCGGAGGGTACCGAGCCAGCCCTTCCGGTCGGCCAGCCATCCCGCCATCGGGGCGGCGGCCAGGCCGATCAGCGCTGCCGGGGTGAGGAAGAGCAGGGACGATTCCGTGGCGGACAGGCCGAAGCCGGTCTCCGGGTTCTGGCTGATGACGACGACGGTGAAGTTGATGACCGCGAAGATCCCGGACAGGACGACGACGGTCGTCGCGATGACGGGCCACACCTCACGGGACTTGAGGTGGCTCAGGGCGATCAGCGGGGTGGTCCTGCGCCGCTCGATGAACCCGAAGGCGACCGCCGAGACGACGGTGCCCGCCAGGTATCCGAGGGTGCTCGCGCTGTCCCAGCCGTCGGCGAAGCCGTGCGAGACGAGATAGGTGACGCAGTACAGGGCGATCGACAGGGCGCCGGCGCCCCACCAGTCCATCCGGCCGGCCGTCACCGGCGGACCGTCCTTGGGCAGGACGAGGGCCACGCAGCCCGCCGCGGCGATTCCGACGACCAGGATGACGGCGAAGATCGACCGGTAGCCGAAGGCGTCGGAGAGCCAGCCGCCGAACAGGCCGTCCACACCGCCGACACCGCCGTTGATCGCGGTGATCACGCCGAGAGCGGCGGCGAAGACCTTCTTGCTGAGCCGCTCGTTGAGGACGACGTACGCGATCTGGAAGGCGGAGCTCGACGCACCCTGGAGGACCCGGCCGGTGAGCAGGACCGGCAGGTTCGGGGCGGCGATGCACAGGATCGTGCCGACGGTGGTCACGGCCAGGACCGCGAGGAGTATCCGGCGGCGCCCCCAGAAATCGCTGACGCGGCTGAGGACGACACCGCAGATCGCTCCGGCCAGGAAGAACAGCGAGGAGACCTGGGAGATGTCCCCCACGCTCCCCCCGAGTGCCCGCGCCATCTCCGGCAGTGCGGGGGTGATCATGCTGGCGTTCAACTGGTAGGCGATGACGCTCAGCAACAGCGCCGCCACGAGAGCGGTCACCTTCCCCCCTTGCAGGGGTGCTTTTCCACCGTTTTCCAGCTGGTTTGCGTCTCTGAGTCCTGGACTGCCTGTGTTCACAAGGAACCTCATCGTTACATTGAGTCACACTGTTGGCTGATGTGAGATGTTATACCTCTCGGTCCGACATGCGTCTAGTGTGTGAATTCTGGTTAGATGGAGCCGACTACCAGCCCGTAGCGAAGCGAGGTGTGCCTTGGCTGTCACCGTCGACGGTTTTCTGGCCGAGCCCATGACCGTTCCCGTCGGACAGCCGCTGCGGGTGGCGGTCTACTCGCGCCTCGCGCACGGCATCCGCGACCAGGTCTTCCCCCTGGGCTCGGCCCTGCCCAAGGAGGTCGACCTCGGCGTCGCCCTCGGGGTGAGCCGCACGGTGGTGCGGGAGGCGCTCATGCTGCTGGAGGAGGACGGGCTCATCCGCACCCGTCGCGGGGTGGGACGCTTCGTCAGTCAGGTGCTTCCGCGTCCGGGCCTGGAGCAGCTGCAGCCTTTCGAGGACACGCTCGCCACCCCTGGACAGCCCGTGCGCCAGGAGCGCGTGGAGATGGCCCTCCAGCGGACCACCGACTTCGTCATGAACGGCCTCAAGCTCGACGAGGACAGCAACACCTGGTTCTGCGAGACCCGCCTGCTCCGCGGCGAGGAGCCGCTGGCCCTGGTCCAGGAGCACATCCCGGCCGGTTCGGACCTCCGCGACCTCTCCCCCGTGGTGGCCGCCCGCATGCAGGAGCTGCACGACACCGACCGCACTCTGCTCAGCGCCATGACGGGCATGCTCGGCCCGGTCTTCGGTCCCGGCGAATGCACGGTCACGGCGGGCATCGCCGGAGCCACCCGCGGCAAGCTCCTCGGGCTGCGCCCGTCCGATCCGGTCCTCGTCCTCACGCAGACCGCGATGTTGGCCGGAACCCCGGCCTATCTGGCCAAATACCTCGTCGCCCCCACCAGTGACCCGCTCTCCATCCTCCAGCAGCCTCAGCCCGGCGCTGCCCCCACGCGCCCCTGAAGGCAACCGCGGTCAGCCTGGTCCCGGGCGCTCCACGCGCGTGGACCCCAGGTGAATCAGGTACGGCGCCGAGGGGCGACGCGCGGGCGCACGCCCCCTACGATGTGGCACATGGGTGATGTGCTGGCCGGAAATCAAGCCACCTGGGAGTTCGCGAGCGACTCCGTGCTCATCCGCTTCGAACGGGGGATTCGCACGCCGAAGCTCTTCCAGGCGCTGCGTCAGCGACGCATCCCCCACGAGGCGTTGGAGTCCGTGACGCTGACGGGGGGCAGACGCGGGACGGTGATCCTGCGCGCGGTGCCACGCGTGGGCGCCGACCCCTTGATGGAGGCGGCCTCCGGGCAGCTGAAGGAGGGGTGCGACCCGTACCGCCTGGTGCTGCCCGCGGCGCGGGAGCCCCAGGCCTCGTACTACGCCGAGGAGTTGGCCACCCGGCTCGTGCCGGAGGCGAAGGAACCGGCCGAGCGGTTCCTGGTCGCCGCGCCCGAGGCGCCGCGCCACTTCAAGGCGTACGACGGCAAGGCGTCCTTCGACGGCGCGCAGGTCTCCTTCCGGTGGTCCCGGACAGGCGCGTCGTCCGCCAAGTGGAAGTGCGGCGACCAGAACTTCCCCGTGTCGGAGCTGACCGGTGTCGACTGGCGCTCCCCGGATGCCGTCGACGGCTACCTGCGGCTGCGGCGGCACGGCGAGGACGGTGTGGAGCAGGCGGATCAGGACCCCTCGGCGGTCGTGTTCGGCCTCGGTTACGGACCGGTGCACGAGTCGCTGCCGTTCGCCGCAGCCGTCCTGGGGGCGGCCCGCCACTCACGCCCGGCGCCGGTGCCCGCCGCCGCCGGGCGGTGCGGTCCCGCGGAGATCGCGGAGCGCATACGGCATTTGAGCGAGCTGCACCACTCCGGCCTGGTCACCGACGACGAGTTCACCGCGAAGAAGGCGGACCTGCTCGCCGAGTTGTGACGGCCCGGTGCACGACAGCGAGCGTGCTCCCCGCCGTACGCCCGCCCCACGCCGGAGGGGGCCCGCACACCACGGGCCCCCTCCGGTTCCGGTCCGGTCCGATCCTGTCCGGCTACTCGCGAGCCGCCGAGGTCGACGACATGTCCGGGTAGCGGTCGCCCTTGACCTGTGCCGCGATCGGCTCCAGCAGGGCCAGTTCCCCGTCGGTCAGCCGGAGCCGGGTGGCGCCGGTGTTCTCCAGCAGCCGGCTGCGCTTACGGGTACCGGGGATCGGCACCACGGTGAGCCCGTGCACCTCGGCCCGCTGCTGCACCCAGGCCAGGGCCACCTGCGCGGCGGTCGCACCGTGCGCCGCGGCGATCTTGTGCACGGGTTCGAGGAGCGCCGCGTTCGCCGCGGCGTTGTCGCCGGTGAAGCGGGGCTGGAGCTTGCGGAAGTCGCTGCCCGCCAGGTCCTTGGACGCGTCCGCGAACGCCCCGGTCAGGAAGCCGCGCCCCAGCGGGGAGTACGGCACGACGGCCACCCCGAGTGCGGCGGCGGCGCCGACCAGGCTGATCTCCACGTCCCGGCTGAACAGCGACCACTCGGACTGCACGGCGGTGATCGGGTGCACGGCGTGGGCCTCGCGCAGCTCCGCCCCGGTCACCTCGCTCAGCCCCAGGTACTTGACCTTGCCCGCCTTGACCAGTTCGCCCATCGCTCCGACGGACTCGGACAGCGGCACCTCGGGGGTACGGCGGTGCATGTAGTAGAGGTCGATCACGTCGACGCCCAGCCGGCTCAGGCTGCGGTCGACGGCCTGCCTGATGTACGCGGCGTCGTTGCGTACGCCCCGGTAGTGCGGGTCGTCCGGGCGCCGCTCGACGGCGAACTTGGTGGCCAGGGTGATCTCGTCGCGGTGGGCGGCGACGAACGGCGCCAGGAACGTCTCGTTGGCGCCCTCGCCGTAGATGTCGGCCGTGTCGATCAGGGTGACGCCGGCCTCGACCGTGGCCTCCAGGGTGTCCCGGGCCGCCGCCTCGTCCGTGTCCCCGTAGAACTCGCTGATGCCCATGGCGCCGAAGCCCTGTACACCCACTTCGGGTCCGTCGTGGCCCAGCCGTACCTTGGCGATCTTCTCGATGCTCATCGGGTTCAGACCCTCTCCGACGCCCGCTGGGCGTCCGTATAAGTGCCGATCTTGAAGTCGAGTACGGAGAGCGTGTCCTGGAGCTCCGCGATGCGTGCACGCACATCCGTGCGGGTCTGCTCCAGCAGTTCCTTCCGCGCCTCGGCGGTGCCCTCGCCCTCACGGACGAGTTCCGCGTACCGGACCATGCTCGCGACCGGCATTCCCGTCAGCCGCAGCTTGCCGACGAACGAGAGCCAGTCCAGGTCGTGATTGGTGAAGCGCCGCTGGCCGGTGTGCGACCGGTCGATGTGCGGCATCAGCCCGATCCTTTCGTACCAGCGCAGGGTGTGCGCGGTGAGACCGGTGAAGGCGACGGCCTCGCTGATCGTGTACTGGTCCTGGCCGTCGGGGCGACGGCCCACCACCGGCGGGGCCACGCAGAGGTCCTCCCTGGCGGACTCGCGCACGGCCTCGGGAACGGTGGCGGTCACAGTCATGCGGTCCCAGCTCCTT
Organism: Streptomyces sp. A 4/2; assembly: GCF_940670765.1. Classification (GTDB taxonomy): domain Bacteria; phylum Actinomycetota; class Actinomycetes; order Streptomycetales; family Streptomycetaceae; genus Streptomyces. The sequence goes on along the minus strand of NZ_CALNVW010000036.1, from coordinate 36,292 downwards.
CATCCTCGCAACGACCTCAACGCTAATTGCCTGGAGTGCACTCCAAGCAAGCGGAACCGCGCAGAACTTCCTGGCCAGGTCCCGCACCGAGCCGTTAGCCTGCCGGACCATGAGCACCATCCGCCGCGCGACACCCGACGACGCCTCCGAACTGGTACGCCTGCGCAAGATCATGCAGGACTCCCTCTCCCCGGCACCGGACCCCGACGTCAGCTGGCAGCCCGCCGCCGTCGAGACGCTCCGCAAGAGGCTCGCCGATCCGACGGGCGATCTCACCGCGTTCGTCGTCGACCGGCCGGACGGCGGACTGGCGGCGTGCGTGGTCGGCACCATCGAGTACCGGCTGGGCGGCCCCGGCAATCCCCACGGGACGTCCGGTTACGTCTTCAGCGTCGCCACCGACGAGGACATGCGCCGACGCGGCTTCTCCCGGGGCTGCATGGAAGCGCTGCTCGGCTGGTTCCGGGAGCGCGGCGTCCCCAAGGTGGATCTGCGCGCCTCGTCCGACGGCGAGCCGCTGTACACCTCGCTCGGATTCGTCCGGACCCCCGATCCGGCGATGCGGCTGACCTTGCGGTGAGGCACGTACACCGGGGTCGTTAGGCTCGTTCCCCATGAAGAGTCTGGCGATGACCGAGAACTGGCCGGTACCCACGGTGGCCGCTGCCGTCGTACGAGCGGACGGCGCCCTCGCCGGTACGCACGGCCCGACCGGACGCCGCTTCCCGCTCGCCTCGGTCACCAAGCCGCTCGCCGCCTACGCCGTGCTCGTGGCGTACGAGGAGGGCGCGATCGAACTGGACGAGCCCGCAGGTCCCCCCGGCGCCACCGTCCGGCACCTGCTCGCCCACACCAGCGGGCTGGCCTTCGACGAGCAGCGGGTGATGGCGGGCCCCGGTGAGCGCCGCATCTACTCCAACGCGGGCTTCGAGGCGCTCGGCGACCACCTCACCCGGGCCACCGACATCCCCTTCGCGGACTACCTCCACCAGGCGGTGCTCGAACCGCTCGGGATGGTGTCGACCTCGCTGGACGGCTCCCCCGCCAAGGACGCCGTGTCGAGCGTGGACGACCTCGCCCGGTTCGCCGCCGAGCTCCAGGCACCGCGCCTCCTCGACCCGCGCACCGTCGCCGAGGCCACCTCGGTGGTGCACCCCGGGCTGAAGGGCGTCCTGCCGGGCTACGGTCTGCAGAACCCGAACGACTGGGGCCTCGGCTTCGAGATCCGCACCACCAAGTCCCCGCACTGGACAGGCAGTTCGTCGTCCCCGCGCACCTTCGGCCACTTCGGCCAGTCGGGCACCTTCCTCTGGGTCGACCCGGACGCGGGGGCCGCCTGTGTCGCCCTGACCGACCGCGACTTCGGGCCGTGGGCGATCGATGCCTGGCCGCCGTTCACGGACGCGGTACTCGCGGAGGTCCGTACCGTACGGTGACGCGTCACGCCCCGGCCGTCCCCGGCACGGGCGCGTCGGCCGCTTTCGCGGCCAGACACTCGAACCACACCGTCTTGCCGCACCCGTCGCGGCGCAGCTCCACACCCCAGCTGTCGGTGAGAGCGGCGACCAGGAGCAGCCCGCGCCCGCCCTCGTCGAGCTCATCCCCCATGACCACGCAGGGCAGTCGGGGCGAACCGTCCGCGACCTCGACCCGCACGCCCCCGGCCGGAAGCAGCAGGATGCACGCCTGACAGCAGCGGCCGGGGACGTGCCGTACGACGTTGGCGATCAGCTCGGTGAGCGCCAACTCGGCCGCGTCGGCCACTTCCAGCAGGTCCCAGCCGGTGAGGTACAGGCGCAGGAGGCGGCGCAGGTGCCGCGCCGAGTGCTCGTTCACCGCGAGGGCAGCGCGGTAGATCTCCTCAGCGGCGTCCGCCGACAGACCAGTTGCATCATTCATGACCCCAGAGTGCAACGCTTCGATTACGCTCGGCCACGAACTGAACCGAACGCCGCGAGGCGTTGCAGGCCGGAGGTGCCCGTCGTGGCCAACATCCACTCGCTCGACCCCAGCGCTTCCCCGTTGGACTACTACGGCTGGGAGCTCCGCCGCCAGCGCGAGGCCAACAACCTCAGACAGGCTCAGCTCGGCGACATCATGTTCTGCACGGGCTCCCTGGTCGGCCAGGTCGAGACCACGAAGAAGATCCCCACCCGCGACTTCTCCGAACGGGTGGACGCGGCACTCGGCACGGACGGGACGTTCTCCCGGCTGGTCGGCCTGGTCCTGCGGAGCCAGTTGCCCACCTGGTTCCAGCCGTACGCGGAGATGGAGGCCCGCGCGGCGTACATCTCCACGTACCAGGCGCAGTTGGTGTACGGGCTGCTTCAGACGGAGGAGTATGCGCGGGCCCTGCTCGGCGTCGACCACCCGGGCAAGGTCGACGAGATGGTGGCAGCCCGGCTGGAGCGTCAGCGAATCCTGGAGGGCGAGAATCCGCCTGCCCTGTGGATCATCCTGAGCGAGGCCGTACTGCTCCAGGAGGTCGGCGGACGGGACGTCATGCGCAGGCAACTGGCCCGCCTGTTGAAGTTCCGGGACGATCCGTGGGTGCAGATCCAGGTTCTTCCGTTCTCAGTTGGCCAACACACTGCGATGATGGGCTCGTTCACACTTCTTCGGCTGGACGATGACCCCGACCTCTTCTATGTGGAGAGCTACGACCAGGGGCACATGACGGCCAATCCTCAAGTGATCAAGGAGCGTTCGGTCGGTTACGCTCGCCTGCAAGCCACTGCCCTCTCCCCCGAGGACTCGGCGACACTGATCGCTCGCGTGATGGAGGAACGTTATGGGGACCCGTCATAACCTGACCGGAGCGCACTGGCGCAAGTCGTCGTACAGCGGCACCAACGGCGGTGACTGCGTCGAGTGCACGGTGACCGACGGCGCGGCGTGGCGCAAGTCGTCGTACAGCGGCACCAACGGCGGCGAATGCGTGGAGTGCACCGTGACCGACGGCGCGGCGTGGCGGAAGTCGACGTACAGCGGAAGCACCGGCGGTGATTGCGTCGAGGTGGCCGACGGCCTCCCCGGCGCCGTCCCGGTCCGGGACAGCAAGAACCCCGCCGGACCCACCCTGTTCATCCACGCGGGAGCCTGGCAGGCCTTCGTGGACGGGCTCCGCTAGGACCTCGCGGACGACAGGACTAGGACCGGTCCTAAGGCTTCCGCCCGTTACGCCGCCATGGCGCCTCGCCTAGCGTCCGTGCCATGGATACGACCGGCATTCTCGACGAGGCGCTTCAGCGACTGCACACTTCAGGGCCCGAGCGGCTCGGGCGGCTCACCAATCACGCGCCCATGGCCGTCGAGGCCCTGGCCGCGCACGGTCGGGCCGGCTCGGTGCACCGGTGGCTCGACCTGTACGCGCCCAAGCTTGAGGAGTTCCCGTCCGGGATCGAGCCGGTCACGGCCGCCAACTGGCGCTCGGCGCTGGGTGATTCGCGCCGCGCCGCCGACTGGATCGACTACTTCGGCCGCGAGATCGCCGAGCGCCCCTGGCGCGACGTGCTCACCGCGTGGTGGCCCCGTCTCCTGCCCGGCATGTACGGCGGCTCCACCCATCCGGTGATCCGGGTGGGACACTCCGTACGCACTCTTCTGACCAGCGAGGAGACCGAGCCGCGGCTGCTCGAACTCGCCCATGGCCTCGGTTACTGGGCCGCCCGTTACCACCCCGTCGCGGACCACCTCGCCGCGCTGCCCGGCGCCGACAGCGCAGCCGCCGCCCTCGACGCGGTGGCACCGATCGCCGACCAGGAGGGCGGCTTCGCCGACCGGTTCAGCCGCGTCACGGGCATGCCGGTGTGGGCAGCCGCGATCACGGACCCGGACGAAGCACGCAGGCGCCTCACCGAGCTGGTGCAGGCGGCCACCCACCGGTACGCCACTCACGGCCACGGCGAGGAGACGATGCTGGTCCACGCGGCCACAGCCCCCAACGCGGTGCTGCGCACCCTGCCCGCGCTCCCGCAGTCCCTGTGGGTGCCGAGCCTGCGGGCCGCCTGGACGGCTTCCGCGGCGGTGACCGCGATGTACGCATCCACGGCCCCGGTCGCGTACGTCCCGCCGGGCACCGTCACCGCCGAAGAGGTCTTCGAACGGGCGCTGGCGCACGGCGACGAACATGTCATCAAGCTGACCGACACGGCCCTCGACATCGGCGACGAACGGGCCCTGGCTGCGGCTCTGCGCTCCATCGAGCTGAGCGAACCGCTCGTATAGGCGCGGTCCTGGCATGTCCGACAGACCGACAGCCTGCTAGAGCGCGAATTCCCAGATCAGCACCTCGGCGGGCCGCAACGCCGTCAGCTCCAGGTCCTCGGGTCCGGTGATCCGCGCCGAGTCGCCAGGCCCAAACTGCTCACCGCCGAGGCCGACTTCACCCCGTACGACATGGACGTACACCCCCGGCGAATCCGGCACCGCCGTGCGCTCGCCGGTGGCCAGTCTGCGGACGGAGAGCAGGGCGCCCGCCGCCGGTACCGCGTACGGCGTGGAGTCCGCGATGCCGTGCACGATCTCGTACGACGGGTCGCCGCCCGGCTTCAGCGGGGTGAGCCACATCTGGACGAAGACCAGAGGATCCGGGCCCTCGTTGCGCTCCTCGTGGCGGACCCCGCCCGCCGAGGAGAGGTGCTGGACGTCGCCCGCGCGCACCAGCGTCGTACGGCCCGTCGAGTCGCGGTGGGTGAGTTCGCCCTCGGTCACCCAGGTGACGATCTCGGTGTGGCTGTGCGGGTGCTCGTCGAAGCCCGCGCCGGGTGCGAGCCGTTCCTCGTTGCAGGCGAGGACCGGGCCGAAGCGGAGGTTGTCCGGATCGTAGAAGGTGCCGAACGAGAAGGCGTGCAGGGAGTCGATACCGGCCTGCGGGTCGCCTCCGCGGTAGCGCTCGCCGGAGCGCCGTACATCAATCACGCAGCCCACCGTAGCCCCGCCGCGCTGTGCCGACGTCCCGATAAGGCAGTCTTGTGCACGTGCCCCCACCCGATTCCGCGCAGCCCGCACCCCATGCCGCACACCCGCATGCCGCGACCCTGAAGCGGCTGGAACAGTCCTCCGGCCGGCTCTCGGCGAACGCGATCGCCCGGATGGACGAGACGTTGCCGTGGTACCGGGCGATGCCTCCGGAGAACCGGTCCTGGATCGGCCTGGTCGCCCAGGCCGGTATCGCCGCGTTCACCGAGTGGTTCCGGCATCCCGAGGCGCCGCAGGCCATCTCCACCGATGTGTTCGGCACCGCGCCGCGCGAGCTGACCCGGGCGATCACCCTGCGGCAGACCGTCGAGATGGTGCGCACCACGATCGAGGTCATGGAGACCGCGATCGAGGAAGTCGCCGCGCCCGGTGACGAGTCGATCCTCCGCGAGGCGCTGCTGGTGTACGCCCGGGAGATCGCCTTCGCGACCGCACAGGTGTACGCGCAGGCGGCCGAGGCCCGTGGCGCGTGGGACGCCAGGCTGGAATCCCTGGTGGTCAACGCGGTGTTGTCCGGCGAAGCGGACGAGGGGGCCGTGTCCCGCGCCGCCGCGCTGGGGTGGAACTCCCCCGACCACGTCTGCGTGATTCTCGGCACCGCGCCCGAGGGCGACAGCGAACTGACCGTCGAGGCGATCCGCCGCGCCGCGCGGCACGCCAAGGTCCAGGTGCTGACCGGGGTGCTCGGCAACCGGCTCGTCGTCATCGCGGGCGGCAACGACAACCCGCTCCAGGTCGCCAAGGCGCTGATCGGTCCGTACGCGGCGGGCCCGGTGGTCGCCGGGCCGATCGTGCCCGATCTGCTGGCCGCCACCAGGTCCGCGCAGGCGGCAGCCGCCGGGCTGAAAGCCGGGTACGCCTGGCAGGACGCGCCGCGCCCGGTGCTCGCCGACGATCTGCTGCCGGAGCGCGCCATCGCCTCCGACCCGGCCGCGCGCGAGCAGTTGGTGGAGGAGATCTACAGACCGCTGGAGGAAGCCGGTTCGGCTCTCCTGGAGACGCTGAGTGTCTATCTGGAGCAGGCGAGCAGCCTCGAAGGCGCGGCCAGGATGCTGTTCGTGCACCCCAACACCGTCCGCTACCGGCTGCGACGTGTGACCGACGTCACCGGGTGGTCGCCGTCCGATGTGCGCTCGGCGTTCACGCTGCGAATCGCGCTCATCCTGGGGCGCCTGGCCGACGGGGATACGCAGCTCTAGACTTTTGTCGGACACCAACAATTACCCCGACGGTTCTTCGTCCCTGTCCCCACGGGCGTTCGGGGCCATCCACAAGAGAGAGTGTGAGGGTGCTCGTACTCGTCGCTCCCGGCCAAGGCGCTCAGACGCCCGGCTTCCTGACTCCCTGGCTCGACCTCCCCGGCGCTGCCGACCGCATCGCCGCGTGGTCGGACGCCATCGGGCTCGACCTTGCCCACTACGGCACGAAGGCCGACGCGGACGCCATCCGCGACACCGCCGTGGCCCAGCCGCTGCTGGTCGCCGCCGGTCTGCTGTCCGCCGCCGCGCTGGGTGACCTCGTGCCCGGCGCCGTCGCCGGACACAGCGTCGGCGAGATCACGGCCGCCGCTTTCGCCGGTGTCCTGGACGACACCGCCGCGCTCGGTTTCGTACGGACGCGCGGGCTCGCCATGGCCGAGGCCGCCGCCGTCACGGAGACCGGGATGGCCGCGCTGCTCGGCGGCGACCCCGAGGTCGTCCTGCCGCACCTGGAGAAGCTCGGGCTGACCCCGGCGAACGTGAACGGTGCGGGCCAGATCGTGGCCGCGGGCACCGCCGAACAGCTCGCCGCGCTCGCCGAGGACAAGCCGGAGGGCGTACGACGCGTCCTGCCGCTCAAGGTCGCGGGCGCCTTCCACACGCGCCACATGGCTCCGGCGGTCGCCGGGCTCGGCAGCGCCGCGCAGGACCTGACCGTCGCCGATCCGGCCGTGCCGTACGTGTCGAACGCCGACGGCAAGGTGGTCACCGGCGGCGCCGATGTCATCGCCCGTCTGGTCAACCAGGTCTCGAACCCGGTGCGGTGGGACCTGTGCATGGAGACCTTCCAGGAGCTGGGCGCCACCGCGCTCATCGAGGTCTGCCCCGGCGGCACCCTCGTGGGCATCGCCAAGCGCGCCATGCCGGGCGTACGGACGCTGGCGCTGAAGACACCCGACGACCTCGACGCGGCCCGCGCCCTCATCGCCGAGACCCAATCACCTGCCGCTGACGCGGCCGGGGCCTAAGGAGTCCGAGAGAGCATGGCGAAGATCAAGCCCAGCCAGGGCTCCCCGTACGCACGCATCATGGGCGTCGGCGGCTACCGCCCGACCCGGGTGGTGCCCAACGAGGTGATCCTGGAGACGATCGACTCGTCCGACGAGTGGATCCGCTCCCGCTCCGGCATCGCGACCCGCCACTGGGCCTCCGACGAGGAGACCGTGGCAGCGATGTCCATCGAGGCGTCCGGCAAGGCCATCGCCGACGCCGGAATCACCGCCGACCAGATCGGCGGGGTGATCGTCTCGACCGTCTCGCACTTCAAGCAGACCCCGGCCATCGCCACCGAGATCGCGCACAAGCTCGGCACCGACAAGGCCCCGGCCTTCGACATCTCCGCCGGCTGCGCGGGCTTCGGTTACGGACTGACGCTCGCCAAGGGCATGGTCGTCGAGGGCTCCGCCGAGTACGTACTCGTCATCGGCGTCGAGCGGCTCAGCGACCTCACCGACCTGGAGGACCGCGCGACGGCCTTCCTCTTCGGCGACGGCGCGGGCGCGGTCGTGGTCGGCCCCTCCGACGAGCCGCGCATAGGGCCCACGGTATGGGGCTCCGAGGGCGACAAGTCCGAGACCATCAAGCAGACCGTGCCCTGGACGGACTACCGGGACGGCAAGGGCCGCGCCAAGTTCCCTGCGATCACGCAGGAGGGCCAAGCGGTGTTCCGCTGGGCCGTGTTCGAGATGGCGAAGGTTGCCCAGCAGGCGCTGGACGCGGCCGGAATCACCGCGGACGACCTGGACGTCTTCATCCCGCACCAGGCCAACATGCGGATCATCGACTCGATGGTGAAGACACTGAAGCTGCCGGAGCACGTCACGGTCGCCCGTGACATCGAGACCACCGGCAACACCTCGGCAGCCTCGATCCCGCTCGCGATGGAGCGGCTCCTGGCGACCGGTCAGGCGAAGAGCGGCGACACGGCGCTGGTCATCGGCTTCGGGGCGGGTCTCGTCTACGCCGCGGCGGTCGTTACCCTCCCCTAGTGCATTCCGGAGCAATCCGGTTCGTTCGAACACCCCAGAAGTCCCGTCACACACGGTTACACATCGAAGGAGCGCCACCATGGCCGCCACTCAGGAAGAGATCGTCACCGGTCTCGCCGAGATCGTCAACGAGATCGCCGGTATCCCGGTCGAGGACGTCCAGCTGGACAAGTCCTTCACCGACGACCTGGACGTCGACTCGCTGTCCATGGTCGAGGTCGTCGTCGCCGCCGAAGAGCGCTTCGACGTCAAGATCCCCGACGACGACGTCAAGAACCTCAAGACCGTCGGCGATGCTGCCGAGTACATCTTGAAGCACCAGGCCTGATCCAGGCCCGCGGCTGACGCCACCCGGCGGTGGCGCCGTGATGCGGAGGGACCGGCGATGGAGGGGGCAGCGTCGCCGCCCCACCATCGCCGGTCCCTCTCAATCCCCTCTACACGTGGAGAAGAAATTCCAGTGAGCCCGACCAATCGCACCGTGGTCGTCACCGGTATCGGCGCAACCACACCGCTGGGCGGCGACAGCGCATCGACCTGGGACGGACTGCTCGCAGGCCGTTCCGGCGTGAAGCCTCTCACCGGGGAGCGCTTCGCCGAACTTCCGGTCCGTATCGCCGCCTCCGCGGCTGTCGACCCGAGCGAGGTCCTGGCCCGCCCGCTCGCCCGCAAGCTGGACCGCTCGGCCCAGTTCGCGGTCATCGCGTCCCGCGAGGCGTGGGCCGACGCGGGCTTCACCGCGAAGGCGGGCGAGGACGAGCAGATCCGGCCCGAGCGGCTGGGTACGGTCATCGCCTCCGGGATCGGCGGCATCACCACCCTGCTCGACCAGTACGACGTGCTGAAGGAGAAGGGCGTCCGCCGCGTCTCCCCGCACACCGTCCCCATGCTCATGCCGAACGGTCCTTCCGCCAACGTCGGGCTCGAACTCGGCGCGCAGGCAGGGGTGCACGCACTGGTCAGCGCGTGCGCGTCCGGTGCCGAGGCCGTCGGGTACGCGGTCGAGATGATCCGTTCGGGCCGCGCCGACGTCGTCGTCGCCGGTGGCACCGAGGCGACCATCCACCCGCTGCCCATCGCGGCGTTCGCCAACATGATGGCGATGTCCAAGAAGAACGAGACGCCCGAGACGGCTTCCCGCCCGTACGACAAGGCCCGCGACGGCTTCGTCCTCGGTGAGGGTTCCGGCATCGTGGTCCTGGAGTCGGCCGAGCACGCCGCGGCGCGCGGCGCCAAGGTCTACTGCGAGGTCGTGGGCCAGGGCCTGTCCTCGGACGCCCACCACATCGCGCAGCCCGAGCCGACGGGGCGCGGCATCGCCGCGGCTCTGCGGCAGTTGCTCGAATCGACCGATCTGAAGCCGGCCGAGGTCGTGCACCTCAACGCGCACGCGACGTCCACGCCGCAGGGCGACATCGCCGAGATCAAGGCGCTCCGCCAGGTCCTCGGCGACGAGCTCGACCATGTCGCGGTCTCCGCCACGAAGTCGATGACCGGGCACCTGCTCGGCGGCGCCGGTGGCATCGAGACCGTCGCGACGGTGCTGGCGCTGCACCACCGCACGGCCCCGCCGACCATCAACATCGACGACCTCGACGAGGAGATCGAAGCGGACATCGTGCGCGACAAGCCGCGCACGCTGCCCCAGGGTTCGATCTCGGCGATCAACAACTCGTTCGGATTCGGCGGGCACAACGTGGTGCTCGCGTTCCGCTCGGTCTGACACCGCTCAGCACGACGGCGAGGGGCCCGGGGATTCGTCCTCCCCGGGCCCCTCGCCGTCGTCGTCGATACCGTGCTCGCCCGGATTCCGTTCTACGCCTCGTAGCCGCCGCCTCGAAGCCGTGGTCCCGCGCCGGGTGCCGTCCCACGCCTCTTGGCCCGGCTACGCCTCGAAGCTGGCGAAGTAGGACGCCGCCATGTCGTCGCCCCCGTGCCCCAGCGCTTCGGCCCGCCGGAACCGTTCGCCGCCCGCCGCCGCCACGTCCATCCGGACCCCGGCCGCCCGTCCCGCCTCGACGATCAGCCGGGCGTCCTTGGCCGCCGTCGTGACCGAGAAGCTCGGCGTGTAGTCGCCGTTGCGGATCGCGTCCGCCTTGAGACGCAGATATCCGCAGTCCAGCGAGCCGCCCGCCACCGCGTCCAGGAAACGCGCGGGGTCCACCCCCAGGCCCGCCGACAGCGCGAGCGCCTCGGCCGTGCCATGAGTGAGGGTCAGCACCCAGCTGTTGCAGACCAGTTTGAGGCGGGTGGCCGCTCCGGTGCTGCCGCTGTCGGCGACCCAGACCGTACGCGATCCGATCGCGTCCAGGACCGGCGCGACCGCTTCGCGTACGGAGTCGGGACCGGCCGCCAGAACCGTCAGCTGTCCGCTCTCCGCCGGGGCCTTGGTACCGAGGACCGGCGCGTCGACGAAGACGAGACCGGTGGTGCGGGCCAGTTCGGTCAGCGGAGCGAGTGCGCCGGTACCCGCGGTGGTGGACTGGAGCCAGACCGCCCCGGGGGTCAGCGAGGGCGCCGCGGCGGTCATCGTGTCGAGCACCGCCGCGCCGTCGTACAGCATCGTGAGGATCACGTCCGCGCCCTCGACGGCCTCACCCGGCGTGCTGGTGACGCGGGCGCCGACGCCGGCGAGCGGCTCCGCCTTGGAGCGGGTCCGGTTCCAGACCCGCACGTCGAGTCCGGCCCGGCAGAGGTTGCGGGCCATCGCGGCGCCCATGATGCCCGTACCGAGGACAGCTACTGCGGTGTTGTCAGCCATACGGCCACCGTAGGGGGCGTCTAGACGACTTGGTGCAGCCAGCGCACCGGGGCGCCCTCGCCCGCGTACCTGAACGGCTCCAGCTCGTCGTCCCACGGCTTGCCGAGCAGGCGGGCGATCTCGGCCTCCAGGTCGCTCTCGCCGCCCAGTGACCGCGCGAGTGCGGCGCGCAGCCGGTCCTCGGGGATCAGGATGTCGCCGTGCATGCCGGTGACGGCGTGGTAGATGCCGAGCTCGGGCGTGGCGCTGTACCGCTCGCCCTCCGCCGTGGGGCACGGCTCCGAGGTCACCTCGAAGCGCAGCAGGTTCCAGCCACGCAGCGCCGAGGCGAGTTTGGACGCGGTGCCCGTCTCGCCCTGCCAGGAGAATTCCGATCTCCAGGTGCCGGGAGAGGCGGGCTGCCTGATCCAGTCGAGATTGACCCGCGCACCGAGAACACCCGCCACTGCCCATTCAACGTGCGGGCAGAGCGCGCGCGGTGCGGAGTGCACGTACAGAACTCCACGTGTCGTCACCGGGACCTCCAGTGCGGTTCGAGGTTCGCCTTCCCCAGCAGCCTCTCGCCCGTTCTGCCCCGGGGTGCAACAGTAAACAGCATCGGGAGTTAATCTCCTGAAATGGGACAGTATGTGACGTGATGTAATTTATCGGAGCCGTTGGGTGCGGCGAAGTTGCCACTGGTCGACGGGGAAAAACGTACCGCGCTGCGACGTCACTCGTGTGACGTACGGTCGGTCCAAAGGCTGTTGAACACACAGGTTTCACTCGGCAGGACGCCTGGGTCCGCCACATGGAGGGGGCAGTGGGATGCCGGATTCCCGCCGGATCCGCCGCAGTCGCGGCGCCGTAGCCGCTCTGACGGCCGTACTTCTGGTCCCGCTCGGAGCGCTGACGGGCTGTGACTCTTCCGACAGTGGGAACGGCGCCCGGTCCGAGTCCGCGCACCGTGCGTCACCCTCTCCCTCACCCGCCTGGGACACGCGTCCCCGGTCGGTGGCCGCAGTGGGCGATTCGATAACCCGTGGCTTCGACGCGTGTTCGGTGCTGTCCGACTGCCCCCGGGTCTCCTGGGCGACCGGTACGGACACCGCGGTGCACAGCCTCGTCTCCCGGCTCGGTGCGAAGGAGAGCTGGAACGACGCGAAGACCGGCGCGCTGATGGCAGATGTGCCCGCGCAGATCGACAGGGCGGTGGCGCACCGGCCGGAGCTGGTGACGATCATGGCGGGTGCCAATGACGCCTGCCGGACCTCGGTTTCGCACATGACACCGGTGGATGAATTCCGGACTTCGTTTGAGACGGCGCTGAAACGTTTGCGCACCGCGCTGCCCGAAAGCCAGGTCTACGTGTCGAGCGTCCCGGACCTCAAGCGGCTCTGGTCGCAGGGGCGCACCAACCCGCTGGGCAAGGAGATCTGGAAGCTGGGGATCTGTTCCTCGATGCTGCGGGACTCGGACGCGATGGACCCGGCGGCCGTGCGGCGGCGCGACACCGTGCGGGACCGGGTGATCGCGTACAACGAGGTGCTCAAGGACGTGTGCGCCACCGATCGGCACTGCCGGTACGACGGCGGGGCGGTGTTCGACTACCCGTTCACCCAGGCGCAGCTGAGCCGGTGGGACTGGTTCCACCCCGGCAGGAACGGCCAGGAGCAGCTCGCGGCCATCGCCTACCGCAACGTCACGGCCGTAAGGCCCCCGGCGTAGGGTCCCGATCATGAACAGCGCGCAGCCGGAACCCTTCGGCCGTCTCGGTGACGGCACCCCTGTCCACCGGTGGACCTTCGAACGGGGCGGTACGCGGGTGCGGGTGCTGACGTACGGCGGGATCGTGCAGTCGGTCGAGGTGCCCGACCGCGCGGGGGCCGTGGCCGATGTGGTGCTGGGCTTCCCCGTGCTGAGCGGGTACCTGGAGCACACCGGCCCGTATTTCGGGGCGCTGGTCGGGCGGTACGCGAACCGGATCGCGGGTGGTGTCTTCGTGCTCGACGGACGGACCTGCCGACTGGCCCGCAACAACCCGCCCAACAGCCTGCACGGCGGTGAGCGCGGCTTCGACAAGCGGGTCTGGGACGCCGAGGCCGTGGAGCACGGGGTGCGGCTCTTCCGCGTCAGCCCCGACGGCGAGGAAGGGTTCCCCGGGCGGCTGGACGTCTCGGTGACCTACAGCCTGGAGGAGAGCGGTGCGCTGCGGATCGCCTACCGGGCGACGACCGACGCGCCGACCGTGGTGAGCCTGACGAACCACTCGTACTGGAACCTCGGCGGCCAGGGGTCGGGCAGCGCGACCGGTCACGAGCTGCGGATCGCGGCGTCGCGGCTGACGCCGGTGGACGCGGATCTGATCCCCACCGGGGAGCTGGCGCCGGTGGCGGGGACGCGCTTCGACTTCCGCCGGGCGCGGCAGGTGGGTCCGGGGTACGACCACAACTTCGTGCTCGACGGGGCGGACGCGGCCGAGCTGTACGACCCGGTGTCGGGGCGGACGTTGAGCGTCACGACCACCGAGCCGGGGCTGCAGCTCTACACCGGTGACCACATCGACGACGGTCCGTACGGGCCCGGCGCCGGGATCGCGCTGGAGACCCAGCGCTTCCCCGATACGCCGAACCGGCCGGAGTTCCCCGGTGCGGTGCTCCGGCCGGGCGGTGCGTATGTCTCGTCGACGGTGTACGGGTTCGGGGTGCGGTAGCCGGCGGGCTCCCGCCGGAGGAGGTGGCACCGCTGGTGGTGGCACCGCTGGTGGTGGCACCGCTGGAGGTGGCACCGCCGGAGGTGGCGGTCATGGACGGCTTGCAGTACCCGTGGCTGCTGGATCCGGAGTCGGTGGACAGCCGGCCGCTTTCCGGGCGTTCGTGGCGTCGCGCGGAGTGCCTGCCCCGGAAGTGACGCCGGGCCGTCCGGTTCGGCCCGGGGCCGGCCGGGGGATGGCCCGCGCCGGTCAGGACGCGGCGGGCCCCGGTGCCTCACCGGTCGTCCGTACGGGCTCCGGGGCCGGTTCCGGTTCGAGTTCGGGTTCCGGTTCGGGCGCTGCCACCGGCTCCTCGCCGACCAGGTCGCGGGCCAGCATCGTCGCCCCCGCCACCGCACCCGGCATCAGGAAGACGGCGACCAGCGGCACCAGGAAGGCCAGCGTCAGCGGGACGCCGAAGCCGAGCGTGCGCAGGCGGCGGCTCTTCAGCAGGGCCAGCCGCGCCTTGAACTCCATGCCCCGGCGTTGCAGCGCCACCGCTGTCAGCTCCTCCGCGAGGAAGAAGCCCGAGACGCAGAAGCCGATCACCGGGACGACCGTCTGGCCGACGGCCGGGACGAATCCCGCAGCGAAGAGCAGCAGCCCGTAGAACGTCACCCGTACCAGGACGCGGACGCTGTCGCGCGCCGAGACCCACAGGTCACGCCAGAGCGGCAGTCCGGACCCGTGGGCCGCGTAGCCGTCCGACGCGTCGACCCGCTCCGAGAGCGCCTCGTAGAAGGGATCGCCGATGAGCAGTGTCACCGCGGTGAAGGAGATGACGGCCAACAGCAGGAAGAGCGCCCAGAGCAGCGCCGTCAGGAAGCCGCGGAACAGCCCGAGCCAGGGGGAGTTCCAGCCGTCGGCGAACGGTGTGGCCCAGGCGGTCACGTCGTCCGCCCAGAAGACGAGCGCGATCAGCGCGGCGATGTAGAGCACCAGGGTGACCAGGCCGGGCAGCAGCGCGAATCCGTACTGCTTGCCGTGCCGGGCGACCCAGCGATGGCCCTTCACGAGATAACCGAAGCCCGCCCCGAGTTCACCCATGGGTTCCAGCCTAGCGGGGTGCACCGACACGCCCGTCCGGCGCTCGGATGTCCGGCGCTCGGCGGCCTGGCGTTCGGATGTCCGGCGCTCGGCGATCCGGCGTCCGGATGTCCGGCGTACGGGCCCGGGGTCAGCCCGGGAACGCTGGCTGTGGAAGCCCCTGTCCGGCGTCCGGCAGGACCAGCAGGGAGCCGGCGAGCGGGTGCGGTGCGTCGAGACCCGCGCGGGCCGTGCTGATGTAGAGGTCGCGCAGTTCCCGGCCGCCGAAGGCACAGGAGGTGGGGCGCCGTACGGGCAGCGGGACCGTACGGTCGAGGGCGCCGTCCGGGGTGTACCGGCGGAGCGCCGAGCCGTCCCAGAGCGCCACCCAGACACATCCGGCCGCGTCCACCGCCAAACCGTCGGGGAAGCCCGCCCCCTCCTCGATGGTCGCGAACTCCCTTCGGTGGTACGGGAGTTCACCGTCGAAGTCGAACACATCGATCCGCCGGGTCGGGGTGTCGACGTGGTACATGAGGGAGCCGTCCGGGCTCCAGCCGGTGCCGTTGGAGCAGCTCATCACCAGCGTCCGCGTGACCGTGCCGTCCGGCGCGACACGGCTGAGCGTGCCGCCGCCCTCGGCGTCGTCGTACCGCATGGTTCCGACCCAGAGCGCCCCGTCGGGCGCGACCGCGGCGTCGTTCCCACGGCGGCCCGGTACCGGGTCGTGCGCCAGCCACGAGAAGGCGCCGTCGGCGCCGTAGAGCGCCACGCCGTCCCTGAGGTTGACCACCAGCCCCCCGCCGGACCGCGGTTTGGCGGCGCCGACGTGCTGCCCGGTGTCCAGGACCGTGCGCCGGCCGGTCGCGGGGTCGAAGGTGTGGACCCGCGAGGAGAGGATGTCCACCCAGATCAGCCGGCCGGCCGCCGTGTCCCAGGTGGGGCCCTCGCCGAGTTCGGCCCGCTCGCGTACCGCCACTTCCGGACGCATCACGCTGCCCGCCTCCCCTGTTCCACTGCTCTGCCCGTTCCACTTGTGCTGCTCGTACGGCTCGTGCGGCTCGTGCGGCTCGTGCGGCTCGTGCGGCTCGTGCGGCTCGTGCGGCGGAGCGAACACAACGTACGCGCCGGGCAGCACGCGCGGAGGGCCGCACCCCGCCCGAGCGGAATGCGGCCCTCCCAGGGTCCGTCCGGCCGACGGCCCGACGGCCCTGCGCGCAGCCGGGTCAGGCGACGGCCAGCTCCACCTTGATGTTGCCGCGGGTCGCGTTCGAGTACGGGCACACCTGGTGCGCCTTCTCGATCAGCGACTGCGCGGTGGCGGCGTCGACGTTCGGAATGGCCGCCGTGATCTCGACCTCCAGGCCGAAGCCACCCTGCTCGGTCTTGCCGATGGAGACGGCGGCCGTCACGGTCGAACCGGAGATGTCGGCCTTCTCCTGCCGGGCGACGACGCCGAGCGCACCCTGGAAGCAGGCGCTGTAACCGGCGGCGAAGAGCTGCTCGGGGTTGGTGCCCGCGCCGCTTCCGCCCATCTCCTTCGGCGGGTTGACGACGACGTCGAGCTTGCCGTCACTGGACGAGACCCGGCCGTCCCGGCCGTTCTCCGCGGTGGCGACAGCGGTGTACGCGACGTCGATGTGCTGGATTGCCATGAGGTTCCTTCTGTTGTGTACGCCGCGGCTCGCGCCCACGACCGCGACGGCCTGGGAGTGAGACTACTGGTTGACCGCGACGATCATCTTCCCGGTGTTCTCCCCGCGCAGCATGCCGAGGAACGCCTCGACGCCCTGCTCGACGCCCTCGACCACCGTCTCCTCGTACTTCAGCTCGCCGGAGGCGATCCAGCCCGCGACGTCCTTGACGAACTGCGGCTGGAGCGCGGCGTGGTCGTTGACGAGCATGCCCTGGAGCCGCAGCCGCTTGCCGATGATCAGGGCCATGTTGCGCGGGCCCGGCGTCGGCTCGGTGTTGTTGTAGGCCGCGATCATGCCGCAGATGGTCGCGCGGCCGTGCACGTTGAAGGAGGAGAGCGCGGCTTCGAGGTGGTCCCCGCCGACGTTGTCGAAGTAGACGTCGATGCCGTCGGGGGCGGCGGCCTCCAACTGCTCGCGGACCGGGCCGTTCTTGTAGTTGAACGCGGCGTCGAAGCCGAGGTCCTCGACGAGGTGCCTGACCTTCTCGTCGGAGCCCGCCGAACCGACGACGCGCGCGGCGCCCCTGAGCTTCGCCATCTGGCCGACCTGGTTACCGACGGCGCCGGCCGCGCCCGAGACGAAGACGGTGTCGCCCTCCTTGAAGGAGGCGACGTCGAAGAGGCCCGCATAGGCGGTGAGGCCCGTCATGCCGAGCACGCCGAGGTACGCGGAGAGCGGGGCGAGCGAGGTGTCGACCTTGGTGGCGTGCGCGGCCGGTACGTCCGACACCTCGCGCCAGCCGAGCCCGTGGACGACGTGGTCACCGACGGCGAACCCGTCCGCGGCGGAGGCGATGACCTCGCCGACCGCGCCGCCGTCCATCGGCTTGCCGAGCTGGAAGGGCGGGACGTACGACTTCACGTCGTTCATCCTGCCGCGCATGTAGGGGTCGACCGAGAAGTAGCGGTTACGGACCAGGATCCGGCCCTCGGCGGGCTCGGTCACCGGGACCTCGCGCAGGGCGAAGTCCGCCGGGGTGGGCCAGCCGTTCGGACGGGCGGTGAGGTGCCATTCGCGGCTCGTCGTGGGGGATGCGGACATGGGGGCTCGACCTCCTGAGTAAAGCTTCACTGCATGAAATATCGACTGCGTTAAACAACCATGCGCCTAGATATTTTAGAATGTCAAGCAAGTGGGTACGATGGTGGGCATGGCCACTCGTACAGACCCACTGACCCTCGAAGTCGTCGAGCTGATCGGTGACGTCGTCTCCCGGTACTACGAGGAGTACGACGAAGTGGCTGCCGGACACGCGCTGACCGGAGCCCAGGCCCGGGTGCTCGGTCTGCTCTCCATCGAGGCCATGCCGATGCGCCGTCTCGCGCAGAAGCTGAAGTGCGAGCCGTCGAACGTCACGGGGATCGTCGACCGGCTGGAGACGCGCGGCCTGGTCGAGCGCCGCCCCGATCCGGCCGACCGCCGGGTCAAGCTCGCCGCTGTCACGGACCGGGGCCGGCAGACGTCGGCCCTGCTGCGCGGCTCGCTGACGTTCGCCCGGGAACCGCTGGGCGAGCTGTCCGCCGAAGAACGCACGGTGCTGCGCGATCTGCTGCGGCGGATGCTCGGCGGCACGGCGGACCAGCCACCGGCCAAGCCCTGACGGGTCCGCGCACGGGTACCGGTGCGGGTCCGTGTACGGGAACGGGTGTGGGTCCGCGTACGGGTGTGGGTCCGTGTACGGGTGTGGGTCCGTGTACGGGAACGGGCGCGGGTCCGGGAACGGGCGCGGGTCCGGGAACGGGCGCGGGCGCGGGTCCGTGCACCGGTACGGGCAGGATGGACGCATGCCGCAATCAGCCACCCCGTTCGGGCCGCTCGACTTCCAGCTGGTGCTGCTGCGCAGGATGGCCGACCACCAGCCGGCCCTCGTCGACGATGCCCGCGCCGAGCTGGGCGTCTCGCTCGCCGACATGCGCGAGGCCAACCGGCGCTGGCAGGCGATGGTCCGCTCCCCCAGGTCCCACGGGGCGCTGCGGCGCTACCGGTCCGTGCTCGGCGAGCCGGTGGCCACGGTCCGCCGCAGAATCGGCGACCTGGAGTGCGAGGCCCGTCAGTGGCCCGTACCGCTCTGGCCCGGTCTGCGGTTCGAGGTGCTGACCGCGCCGGGCGGCGGGGTGTGGAACGAGTGGCTGGTCCGTGCGCCGGGAGCCGCCGGGCCCGTGCTGCGTACGGCGGAGGACCTGGTCCCCTGGTCGTGCACGGTGGACGAGGTGGCCCGTGCCTTCGCCCCCGTACGGCCCTTGGAGGGCACCGCACCGACCCGCTGGCGGCTGGCCTTCACCCCGCCCGGCGGGCGGCCCTGTGTCGCCGGGTTCACCTGGGGGCTGCTGCAGGAGGTGGCGTACACCGGCACAGCGCAGTAGCGGGTGCCTCCCGTTCGGGGGTCTGGACGGTTGGGGCGTCGCGGCCGGGATGTCAGGACGGCTGGAGCGTCGAGCCGGGACGTCAGGCAGGCACCCGGCCGGCTCAGCCCGGCGCGCGCACGGGCCCCGGCCGTCGCAGGATGCGAGGAGGACCGGTTGCCGCCGGTGCTCCACCTCCGCGCCTCTCGGGAGATCCCGCCGTGACCGTCAGCCTTGAGCAGTTGCGCCGTTGCCAGGTAGCCGTCGACCTCGGGGCCGCCCGCACCCGGGTGTTCGTGAAGGGCGCCGGTCTCGTCGTGGACGAGCCGAGCGTCGCCGCCGTGAACGTCCGGAGCGGGGCGCTCATCGCCGTCGGCACCTTCGCCGAGCAGATGACCGGCCGTACCCCCGGCTACATCCGGGTCGTGCGCCCCGTGTCGGGCGGCAGCGTCGTCGACATCGAGATGGCTCAGCGGATGCTCGGCCAGCTCCTCGGCGAGAAGCTCCGACGCAGGCTGCGCCGCACCCCGATGCTGCGCGCCGCCGCATGCACCCCGCACGACTCCGATCCGCTGGCGCAGCGCGCCACGGTGGAGACCCTGGTCGGGCTCGGCGCCCGGCGGGTCGAGCTGGTCGACACCCTGATCGCGGCGGCCGTCGGCTGCGGGCTCCCCGTGGAACAGCCGACCGCCACCATGATCATGGTCTGTGGCGCGGCGACCACCCAGATCGCCGTCCTCTCGCTCGGATCGATCGTCACCGCGGAGCGTGTCCCGGTGGGCGGCGAGGCCATCGACCGGGCCATCGTGCAGCATCTGCGCCAGCACCACGAGTTGCTGCTGCCGAGCCAGTCCGTGCGTCCGCTGCAACTGGCGCTCAGCGGCAACGGCCTGACCACCGAGGGTCCCGCGTCCACCGAGATCCACGGCCGTGACGTGGCCACCGGGCTGGCCCGCTCGGTCCAGGTCGACACCGCTGCCATGCGGGAGGCGATCCACACCCCGCTGACCGCCGTGCTCGACGGCATCGGCCGGGTGCTGCGCGGCTGCCCGCCCGATCTGGTGGCCGACCTGTCGGACCGCGGCATCATGATGGTCGGCGGCAGCGCCCTGCTGCCCGGCCTCGACCAGATGGTGCGCAACGCGACGGGCATGCCGGTCCAGATCGCCGAACGGCCCGACGTCTGCTCGGTCCTCGGGCTGGGCGCGATGCTGGAGGGCAAGATCGCGCCCATGACCCTCGCACCGCTGAGCGGCTGAGCGGCGAGGCCGCGGCGGACGGACCGAAGGCGAGCGGGGGCCGAGATGTCCGGGGGACCGGGATGACCGAGAACGCACGGCTGCCGGTGCTCCTCGAAGCGGTGCTGAGCGTCGGAACCGACCTCGAACTGCACAGCACCCTCCAGCACATCGTGGACTCGGCGGCCGGTCTGACCGGCGCGCGGCAGGGCGCGCTCGGCATCATCGACCCCGAACGCGACCGCCTCACCGACCTGTTCGCGACCGGCGAGGACGGCGACTCGCTGATCGGCCTCCCCGACGGAACCCCCGGGCTGCTCCGGGTCCCCATCCGGGTGCACGACGCGGTCTTCGGCACACTTCATCTGGCGCAGAAGCGCGACGGGGCCTTCGACGAGGACGACCGGGCACTGCTGCGGGTGCTGGCCTCGCAGGCGGGCATCGCCATCGGCAACGCCCGGCTGTACGAGACGGCCAGGCAGCGGGAGCGCTGGATCAAGGGGGCCGCGGCCGTCACCAACGCGCTGCTCACCGGGGAGAGCGCCACCGACGCCCTGACCACCGTCGCCGAGCAGGCCCGCGGTCTCGCCGACGCGGTGGCGGGAGTGGTGCTCCTGCCGACCGAGAGCGGCGGCATGGAGATCGTCGCCGCTTCCACCTTCGAGGACCCGGGCGACCTGATCGGCACGACGATCGAGCCAGGTTCCCCGGTCCTGATCCAACTGCTGGGCGGGGACCCGGTGTTCATCGAGGACTCGTCGACCGATCCCCGGATGACCACCCATGTGCGGGCCCGCTTCGGGCCGAGCATGATGCTGCCGCTGCAGAGCGGCGGGAAGCTGATCGGCACACTCGCGCTGCCACGGCGGCGCAGCGGCCGTCCGTACAACGCGGCGGACCGGACACTGGCCCTCCAGTTCGCCTCGCAGGCGGCACTCGCGCTGGTGCTGGCCGACGCCCAGCACAACCGGGAGCAGCTCGCGGTGTACGAGGACCGCGACCGGATCGCCCGCGACCTCCACGACCTGGTCGTCCAGCGGCTGTTCGCGACCGAGATGATGCTGGAGTCCACCAAACGGCGGGCCGCCGGGACGGAACTCGGCGAACTCGTCGGCCGGGCGGTCGACGAACTCGACTCCACGATCCAGGACGTACGGACCGCGATCTTCGCCCTTCAGCAGCCGCCCGCCGACGCTCCGTCGACGCTGCGCGGCAAGGTGCTGCGGGAGACGGAGGGCGCGGGGGCGCTGCTCGGGTTCGCGCCCTCGGTGCATTTCCTCGGCCCGGTCGACACCCGGATCACCGAGCAGGTGGGCGAGCAACTGCTGGCGGAACTGCGGCAGGCGCTGGCCCGCGCGCACCGGCTGCCGGACGTCACGCACATCGCCGTGGTGGTCGACGCGCGGGAGGAACGGGTCCGGCTGAGCGTCACGCACGACG
The DNA here is from genome assembly GCF_940670765.1 of Streptomyces sp. A 4/2. Taxonomy (GTDB): domain Bacteria; phylum Actinomycetota; class Actinomycetes; order Streptomycetales; family Streptomycetaceae; genus Streptomyces. Next base: position 14,830 of record NZ_CALNVW010000036.1, on the reverse strand, counting down.
GGACGCCGGACCACGGGGACGGGGACGGGGACGGGGACGGGAACACGGTGGTGTGGGAGTCCCGGTCGTGAGGTAACGGTCGGCCCGGCTACGGTACGGGCGACCGCGCGTCGTACCGGAGGAAGCCGCGACGGGTCAGGCCCAGCAGCGCGACCGCCAGTACGCAGGCGATGCCGCCGCCGACCACGGCGACCTCCGGGGATGCCAGGTCGCCCGTCGAGCCGGCCAGGAAGTCGCCGAGCCGCGGGCCGCCCGTGACGACCACGATGAAGACGCCCTGGAGCCTGCCGCGCATCTCGTCGGGCGCCGCCACCTGCATCATCGTGTTGCGGAACACCATCGACACGGTGTCCGCGGCCCCGGCCAGCGCGAGGAAGAACAGCCCGAGCCAGAGGTTCCTGGTCAGTCCGAACACCGCGACGGCGAGCCCCCATCCGGCCACCGCCACCACGATCGCCAGACCGTGCCTGCGGACGCCGCCCAGCCAGCCGGAGAAGACCCCGCCGAGCAGGGCGCCCAGCGCGGGGGCCGCCACCAGGAGTCCGGTCGTCCGGGCGTCGCCTCCGTACCAGAGCACGGCCACCGCGGGGAACAGGGCCCGCGGTTGGGCCAGGATCATGGCGCAGAAGTCGGAGAAGAACGTCATCCGGAGGTTGGGCCGGGTCGCCAGGAAGCGCAGACCGTCCAGGACCGACGCCCGTTTCTTGGCCCCGGCGGCCCGTTCGGGAAGCATCGAGGGCAGCCGCCACATCGCGTACAGGGCCGCCACGAAGGAGAGGGCGTCGACCAGGTAGGCCGCCTGGTAGCCCTGGAACCCGACGATGAGACCGCCGAGCATCGGCCCGATCAGCATGCCGAAGGTGCTCGTCATGGAGGAGAGCGCGTTGGCCGCGGGCAGCTGTTCGGCGGGCAGCAGCCGGGGAATCATGGCCGATCTGGCCGGGGCGTTGAGGGCCGCGCAGACGGACTGGAGCGCCACGATGCCGTACAGGAACCAGACATGGTCGAATCCGGCGAACGCGGCCGCCGAGAGCCCGACCGAGAGGACCGCCGAGCCGAGGGCGCTGTAGAGCCCGAGCTTGCGCCGGTCGAGGGTGTCGGCGACGGCCCCGCCGTACAGGCCGAAGGCGACCAGCGGCACCAGTGAGAACAGCCCGACGAGGCCGACGGAGAAGCTGGAGCGGGTGAGGTCGTAGACCTGGAGGGAGATCGCGAGGGCGGTCATGCCCTGGCCGACCCAGGAGATGGTGTTGCCGAACCAGAGCCGCCGGAAATCCGGCGAGGTGCGCAGCGGCGTGAGGTCGGCGAATATGCGCCGCCGTATCGGCAGCTCCTTGGGCGGGCGTATCGGGGTCACACGGGATGCTAACCGGCTTCCCCTTACACCTAGCCAGGGCGGGCCTGCCCCGTTTCGGGTAGCCGGGGCCTGTCCCGTTTCGGGTAGCCGGGGGCAGGCCCAGGAGGTAGCCGGGCCTGCCCCCGGATACTCAGAGCCCGACGAGCGTGACCTCGGTGGCCTTGACGCTGGTCCATACGGATACGCCGTCCGCCAGGCCGAGTTCGACGGCGGCCTGCGGGGTGATCTCGGCTATCAGGTCGGGGGCCAGGTCGGACGTGACGAGGACGCGCAGTCTGCTGCCCGCCGAGGTGATCTCCCGGACGGTACCGGGCCAGACGTTGCGCGGGCTGCCCGCGGGCTTGTCGCGGTGTACGGACACGGCCTCGGGAGTGATGATCGCCAGCGCCCGTGCTCCGTCGGCCAGCCCCTCGGCGACGACGAGCCGGCCGCCGTCGGCCAGCGCGAGACCGCCGTCGGCGGCCGTTCCGGCCCAGGCGTTGCTGCCCAGCATCCGGGCCACCCACGGTGAGCGGGGGTGCCGGGTCACTTCGGCGGGCGACGCGTCCTGCAGGGTGCGGCCTTCGTCGAGTACGAGCACCCGATCGGCCAGCGAGACGGCCTCGACCGGATCGTGCGTGACGATCAGGCACACCCCGCCGAAACTGCCGAGGTGCGCGCGGAGGGTGTGCCGTACCTGGGCGCGGGTGGTCTGGTCGAGCGCGGCGAGCGGTTCGTCGAGCAGCAGCAGACGGGGCCGCGCCGCCAACGCCCTGGCAAGGGCGACCCGTTGGGCCTGTCCACCGGAGAGCTGGGAGGGTTTGCGGGCGGCCAGCTGACCGACACCCAGCCGCTCCAGCCACTGTTGCGCCTCCCGGCGGGCCTCGGCGCGCGGCACCCGGCGGGCCCGCAGCCCGTACGCGGTGTTGGTCAGCGCGCTGAGATGCGGGAAGAGCGCGCCGTCCTGGGGTACCCAGGCGACCCCGCGGCGGTGCGGGGGCAGCGAGGTGACGTCGGTGTCGCCGAGGCGCAGTACGGCACGGGCGCGCGGCGTCAGTCCGAGGAGGGCGCGCAACAGCGTGGTCTTGCCCGCCCCGTTGGGGCCGACGACCGCGATGGTGGTGCCGGGATCCGCGTCCAGGGTCAGCTCGTTGAAGCCGGTGACATCGGCGTGCAGGGGCCAGCGTTCCTGCGGGGCGGTCGGTTCGGGGGCGGCGGGCCGGAGGTTTCCGGCTGCCGCGAAGCCGGCCGGTGGCTGCGTGGCGTCGTCGTCCACCGGGCGTTCGGCGCGCCGGGGGCGCCCCGCGGCCCCGCCGGTCCAGCGCCCGCGCAGCCCGATCAGCACGGCCATCGCGATGACGAGCAGCAGCAGCGATACGGAGGTCGCCGCCTCCGGGGAGTCCTGGAGCAGCAGATAGACCTGGAGGGGCAGCGTCTGCGTGGAGCCGGGGAGGTTCCCGGCGAAGGTGATGGTCGCGCCGAACTCACCGAGCGCCCGCGCCCAGGTCAGCGCGGCACCGGCGGCCAGCCCCGGGGCCACCATGGGCAGGGTCACGGTGAAGAACACCCGTACCGGCGAGGCGCCGAGCGAGGCTGCGGTCTCCTCGTAGCGGGGGCGCAGACCGGCGAGTGTGCCCTCCAGGCTGATGACCAGGAACGGCATGGCGACGAACGTCGCGGCGACCACCGCCCCCGAGGTGTGGAACGGCAGCGTGATCCCGAAGGTGCCCTCCAGCCACGGGCCGAGCAGCCCGCGGCGGCCGAAACCGAGCAGGAGCGCCACCCCCCCGACGGTGGGCGGCAGCACCATCGGCAGCAGGACGAGGGAGCGTACGAGCGTCTTGCCCGGGAACTCGACCCGTGCGAGCAGCCAGGCCAGCGGCACCCCGAACAGCAGCGAGAGTCCCAGCGCCCAGAAGGAGACCAGCAGCGACAGCCGCAGCGCCTGGGTGACTCCCGGGCTGGTCAGATGGGTACCGAGGTCGCTCCAACTGGTCCGGGCCAGGATGCCGATCAGCGGCATCAGCAGGAACGCGATCGCCAGCAGCGCGGGCAGGACCAGGGTCAGGGGGGTGCCGGTGCCGGGTGTGCGGGTGCGGAGACGTCTCATCGGCGGTTCCCTGTGATCGGTGATTCTGTGCCCGGTTCCGGTGTCCGGGCCGGTAGCCGGTTCCGGTGACCCGGACCTGTGCCCGGTCCCCTGCCCGGTTCCGGTGACCGGGACCCCTGCGGCAGGCGGCTCGGGCCGGGCCTCTGGCGGAGGCCCGGCCCGCGACGCGGTGAGCCCGCGACGCGGTGAGCGGTGAGCCGTGTGGGCAGAGCCGTACTACGACTCGCCGTACGGCCGGCTTCGCTACGGCTTCTGGAAGCCCGCGCCCTGAAGGATCTTCTGGGCCTCGGGAGACGAGAGCCAGGCGACGAACTCGGCGGCTGCCGCCGAGTGCTTCGACGTCTTCAAGGCCGCTGCCGGGTAGGAGGCGACGGCGTTCTGCGCGTCCGGGATGTCGACGGTGTCGACCTTGTCGGTCGCGGTGGCGGCGTCCGTCTTGTAGACGAGACCGGCGTCCGCCTCACCGAGCTCGACCTTGCTCAGGACGGCCCGGACGTTCACCTCCTGCGAGACCGGCTTCACCGTGATCTTCTGGGCGTCCAGGATCTGCTTGCTGTACCGGCCCACCGGCACCTCGGGGGCGGCGAGGACGACCTTCAGCTTGGTGTCGGAGAGGTCCTTGAGGTTGGCGATCTTGTCCGGGTTGCCCTTGCCGGTGGCGATGACCAGACGGTTCTTGGCGATCACGGTGGGCGTACCGGCGTCGGACTTCAGGCCGTCCATGGTCTTGGTGTCCGCCGTGACGAGCGCGTCGGCCGGGGCGCCCTGCTTCACCTGAGCGGCGAGTTCCTGCGATCCCGCGAAGGAGAAGTGGACCTTCGTACCCGGGTGTTCCTTCTCGTACGCCTTGCCCGCGGTGGCGAACACATCGGTGAGCGAGGAGGCCGCGAGGACGGTCAGGTCGGTCTTCTTCGTTCCACCGGCGGTGGACGCGGAGCCGCTGTCCTTCTTGCTGTCGTCGTTGCTGCCGCAGGCAGCCGCAAGCGGCAGGACCAGAGCGGCAGTCACTATCGCGGCGGCGGTACGGCGACGGGTGAAGGTGGGAGACATAAGAGTGGGACTCCTTGGGGAACAGGCGACTTGTGCCGCCCGAACGAATGGGGACGAGCCACGCGGGACAAGACCTCCCCCGCTCGGGCCCGTTCGCGGGCTCGGGGAGGCCGACGCCGCTCCACGGGCAGCGGCGGACAGTCCTGACGGTCCGAACAGTGGTACTGGTGGCGCCGATCGGAGTGCCGGGAGCGAGAACGGCGCGGTCGGACTCGGATGCGGTGCGGGCGGAGATGCGATGCGGGCGGAGATGCGATGCGGTCGGAGATCCGATGCGGTGCGGGCGGAGATGCGATGCGGGCGGAGATGCGGTGCGGCCGGACTCAGGTGCGGTCGATGTGCACGCTGGTCGACTTCACGCGGGCGGTGGCCTGCATGCCGACCTCCAGCCCGAGCTCCTCGACGGCCTCCCGGGTGAGCAGGGAGACCAGCCGGTGCGGACCCGCCTGGATCTCGACCTGGGCTGCCACGTCGCCGAGTTTGACGGCGGTGACGATGCCCGGGAAAGCGTTGCGCGCCGAGGTGTAGGACGCTCCGTCCTCACTGGAGGCGTTCTGTGCGACCTCGATGGAGAAGGCGGCCAGATCGCGTCCGTCGATGAGACGGCGACCGACTTCGTCGCGGTGGGTCGCGACCTTGCCGGCATCCGCCCAGCGGCGCGCGGTGTCGGGACTGACTCCGAGCAGACGTGCCGCCTGACCGATTGTGTAGGACTGCATATGCGGCAAGGTAGCCCCAGTCAGCTCGCATTTGCAATTCATAGGGCGAAGCTATATGGCACCTGCCACCCTGCTTGGAGGAAGCCCCTAAAACCTGTCGCGCATCCGGGAGCGCACCAACCAGAACGCGGACGTAGCATCTGAAACCAGACATCCCACTCCGCACGTGAGGCGATCCCCCATGAGCTTGAGCATCCGAAATCAGCTGCCCGGCACCGTTACCGGCGTCACCGAGGGAGGGGTCATGGCGTCCGTCAAGGTCCGCCTCGACGGCGGTCAGGAGATCACCGCCGCGATCACCCTGGAGGCGGTGCGGGAACTGGGCATCACCGAGGGCTCATCGGTGCGCGCCCTGATCAAGTCCACCGAAGTCTCCCTCGCCACCGACCGGTAACGGCACCCCGGCGCCCCACGCCCCCTACGGCGCCGGGAAGGCGCAGGCACCGACCCAGACGCGGGTGATCGCACTGATGTAGCGGGCCCCGCACCGGTCGGACGGCACCACCAGTTGACTGCCCGTCAGGTCGAGGTCCCGCCCGTCCATGGCGGTGGCCAGCAGGATGGGCGAGTCGGCGAAGTCCGCGTCGATCTCCGCCCAGGACAGCACCGTACGGTGACCGTCCCCGCCCGTGACGGCCAGCAGGAACCGCGAGCGGTCCTTGCGCCGCGCCGCATCGAAGGCCGGCCGCGCATCGGCGACGACCTCACGCAGCAGCGGCCCGTCGAAGGTGTGACGCTGCGGCCCGTTCTTCGCGCAGTCGAAGACCACTTCCGCATGGCGCTGCCCCCAGCGCGCCCGCAGATCCGCCACGGTCAACGAGGCCGGCCGGGCCAACTCCCCGTCCAGCCGAAGACAGGCCGCCGGTATGGACGCGGTGCGGGACGGCGTGCCGATTCCACTCATCCGGTTCCCCCTGCGGAGAGTCCATTCGGTGACTGCCCTCACGTCATGCCCGCCCGGCGGCGAACGAACCACATGTGCGGCAAAGAAAGGCCGATTCACCTCGCTTCTACGGGAGAAATCCTGGCTGCTCGCGGCAGGAGCGAGATGTCAGGATGTCGCCGGGCCTCAGCGGCCGAGGCTGTGCGAACGCTCGCCACCACGCCGGGAGGCGGACTTCGGGTCAGTGGTGGAGACACGGCTGGAAGAGTTGACCTCCCCGGATCGCGCCCGCTCCTTGTTGACGGTGCGCGAGGCGATCTCCTCTGCCCGGCGCTCCGGTTCCGGCGCGACACCGGTGGGCCGACCGAGACCGCGCCGGCGGCGGCCAGAACCCAAGATCCGCCCTCGCGCAGGACGGGTGGTCAACGTACGGTGCCCGCCTGCACGACTCGGATCACTCCCTCAAAGCCGGTGAGCACGGGGCTGTTCTGCCGATCCCCGTGTTTTCGCTCGGGGTTGCCGAGGTGACTGCGGGAGCGAACGCAAGCCGTACCCACGCGACTTGTCCGGCGAACGCCGGGTCCGGCGCACCTGACCGGTGGGGGGTACAGCCCTTCTCCCGCATTCCGCCTCCTCGAATCAGCCGATACAATTCCGGCCATCGGAAGGGGGATCCGACTTTTCAGTCGCGCCATCGTGTGGCATGCGCCGTCCTTCCTGCTTCCGTGCCGGGTAACCCGGCGTCGCACGCATCCGCGGATCGACCCGCACAGCGCTGAAGGAACAACGATGTCCCCGTCCCACACCAGTCGCAGAACCGTCCTCGCCTCCCTCGTGGCCTCAGCCGCAGGTGGCCCGCTCCTGACCGGCCTCGCCGCGACTCCGGCTGCCGCCGCCGGCGGTGACCTCTACGCCTCGAACTCGGACCTGTACACGAAGGCGGTCGAGGGCCAGGACTTCGCCCGCCGGTTCAAGCGGCACGAGGCCTTCGACAACGACAAGACCACCACGCCGCTTCCCCGTCTGACCAGCGTGCTGGCCATCCACGGCGGTGGAATCGAGATGGGCACTTCCGAGCTCTGCCTGGGCATAGCGGGCTACCGGCCCGACACCCTCGCCCCCGTCACCGCGGGCGCCCCGGTGCACGACTACTGGATGCTCGAAGGCCTGCGCTCTTCCAACAACGGCGAGCTGCACGTCACCGCGTCACACTGCGACGACCCGGTCGCACGGTCCATGGCCGCGGGCAGCGCCAATGTCCTCAGCCTGCACGGCTGCACCGCGACTCAGGCCGGCGCGCCCACGGGTCAGCCGAAGGCGGTCGTGGTCGGCGGCATCAACACCCGTCTCCGCCAGCTGCTGTCCGCGAAGCTTCGCGGCGCGGGCTTCCAGGTACTCGACAGTGACCCGGAGGACATCAACGGCAACCTGCCGGAGAACATCTGCAACCGCACGCTGACGGGCGAAGGCGGCGGCCAGCTGGAGATCACCACCGAACTCCGTCAGAGTCTCTTCGGCAACTACTCCGGTGCGAGCAACCGTGCGGCCACCACCAACGCGGACTTCTGGAAGTTCACCAATGCCTGCCGTGACGCAATTGCGGCGATGGAGGCCGAACAGCTGGCGCGCAAGAGCCTCTTCGTCTACTGAGAAAAACTGCGGGCCTACGCGCGACCGCCACTTGACGGTCAGCGAGGGCTTCAGGTTGCCGACTGATCGGCGTGATTCGTGCAGCCGGGTTCAACATCGATGCTTGCCTGGGCGACGAGTGGCGGCGGGGGCGGCGCACAGGTACGGATCGAGGCTCTCTTCCTGCGACGAGTTCGCGTTCAACGCCACCTGCAACAGGGGCGGGATACCCTCGCTCGCGGGTGACCTGAACCCGGGCAGCAGCGGGGACGCCTGCGTGCAGACCCTTGCGGGCAAGCAGGGCAGCACCGTTCACCCATTCAACATCGACGGCCACACGCCGACGTGGAAAGAGGTCTGCGGACGGTCCGCGATCCCCAGGAACGACAACAGCGGTTCGACAGCCGGTTTCGGGGACTTCAACGCGAACCAGCGACTGCTGAACCGTGACCCGTACCGGCTGAACACGAACACGGGCTCGGCGCGCTCCGCCGACAGCACGACCGTGAAGTGCACCATGACCACGAAGAACCAGTAGCACCAACCCGCTCACAGGAGGCGCCGCGCCGAGAAGGCGCGGCGCCTCCTGGCCGCTACCGGTTCACACCGGCGAGGGCAGGTGCACCGCGGGCAGCAGCCCCAGCTCGATCTCCCGACGCGGCAGCGACAGCCCGAGATGCTCGCCCACCGCCACGAACAGCCGCTTCGCCAACTCCTCGTCCTGTCCTCAGGGTTCTCGGGGTCCTCGCAGCCGGGGAAGGTGTCCCGCACCGCCCCGGACCGGCGCATGGCCGCGTTCAGCGCGGCAAACGTCCCGAACCGGTCCCCGGGCGGGACCGCGGTCTCCAACAGGCTGTCACCAAGCTCGCCGGAACTCACTTCGCCGGCTGCGTCAACGCAGCACACCCACGGGGACTCGTGCAGGAAGCGGTCCAGGCAGACAAGTTCGTCACCCTGCTCCACCAAGGTGTCCTGGCCCAGCCGGTCGAGGAAGACGAGGTGCCAGGTGGACCGCTCGACCTCCAGGACATACGCCCACTCGCCGTTCCGGCCGAACGTCGCCACGCTGTCACCCGGGCTCACGCTCAGCCTGTCGAAGTCCTTGAACCGTGTCGGCCGTTCGGCCATGCCGCGGTCGGCGCCGAGGCGCACCACGAAGTCCACCGGATCCACGCCACGCACCGCCGTGAGGCTGATGTCCGAGAGCATCCCGTGCTTGACGATCGCACCGCTGTACCAGTGCTCACCGATCCACACCAAGCCGTTGTCCGTCACGGTGACCTACCCCTCTCTTCCGACTTCGCGCACACGTCACTGACCTCGGCTCGGCCGGGTGATCTGCCGTGAAGCCCGGTCCGCCAATGAGGCCGCTACCAGTAACGGACTTAACGCCCGCTGAAGCCCCTTGAGCACAAGGACGGAGTATCCCCCGCGGGCGCGGGGGCAACGGCAAGCTCCTCGGCTCGATCGACAAGGTCTGGGGACCATCCCCGCGGGCGCGGGGGCAACGCGGTGTCTGCGGCGGCGGTGGTGTTCATCGGGGGACCATCCCCGCGGGCGCGGGGGCAACACTTCCTGAGCTGGGACTTTACCCGGCGAAGTGGCCGTTTTCATTTAGTTGCTTTGGGGGGCGAACCGAGAGGACCAGTCCGTCGAAGTCAACGGCTTGCCAGCGGTCACAGCCTGCGGTACGGACGGCGACGGCCCAAAATCGGCGGAGGCTCACAACGATGCACGCTCGCCGCACCGATTCATGGCACCCCAGCAAAGGGAAACCCACGTTTCCGCAGGTCAGAACGTTTCGCCTGACCTGCGGGCGGTGGGGCGGGTGGGACTCGAACCCAAACCGGTGACGGTTCTCACCTGCGACGATGCCGAAGAAACGGATATATAGGCCCGATTCCATCCGGCTACGTTCTCCTTGATCCAGCTCGATCGGGAGCGGTTAGGCGTTCGCCACACCAGTTTCTTTTCGCCCAGCACGACCGCCGCCCCCGAGCAGTATGGGGGCTCGGCACCCACGGCCACGGATCACCTCTGCGCTGCAACGGGATTCGAGCCTCCTTCCTCACCATTACTCGCGGCGGGCGCGATGACCCTGCGTAGCGAAAGATCATCCGGCGGAAGCACCGGGCGGGGTCAGCCGTACGCACCGGTCTGGGCCTCTGCCGTACGCCGGACCAGCACCATGCCGGGGACGACGAAAACTGGACAGAAATAACGTGACCGTGCGCCGGAGTATCCCCGCAGCCGCGGCGCCGACGCTTCCGGGGTCCCCCCACTCTCCGTGCCGAGGTGGCCGCGGGCGCGGGGGCGACGAACGGGTCGAACCGTCCGGCCCGCCGGCCGCGGAGTATTACGTCCAACGGACCTCCGGCGCGCCGGCCTTTCGGCTTGCGAAAGCGGAGCAAGCGGAACAGGGCTCATCCCGAAGGGCGCTGCCCAGACCCGGTTACAACAAGGAGGGGCGCGTCCATAAGAATTATGGACGCGCCCCTGATACCGCGATCCTAAGAGCTCGTAACAGATCACGGTGAGACGCGGTCTACCCTTGTTAGGGTGTCGCCTCTCGGTGTTACTGCTTCTTCGCACTCATCGGCATCTGCCGCCATCGTCTACGCGGCGCTCCTGGATGCAGAATCCTGGCCGTTGTGGTCCGCCTACGCCGACGTCGAGTGGGATGTGCCTGCGGGAGTTGACCGACCGGCGCGCGTGGATGACCTGCGCACCATCCGTTCCTGCACTGGGCGTGTGTGCTGCCGCGAGCGCGTCGTCGAGATGGTTCCCGACCAGCGGTTCAGCTACGAACAGGCCGCAGGACTGTTCACCTCTCATCGAGGGTCTGTGGACCTGGCCCGAGCCCCCCATGGCGGCACCGACATCACCTGGTCAGCGACCTACCGACACACCCTCCCTCTCCTGGACATGCTCAGGAGACGGCGTCTGCAGGTTTGGGTCCACGATCTCGCGTCATACACCAACTCAATCGTGAGCCGTAACTCCTAGAACTGCAGCGCAAGTTCATGATCCGATCTTCTTGAGGCGCCTCCAGCAGATGAGGCTGCAGCCCAACGAGACCAAGGCGTCGTGGAGTTCGATGCGTCGGTCCCATCGGACGGCGAGACGTTTGAACTGGTGGAGCAGGGTGAAGGTCTGCTCGACGACGTAGCGGAGCTTGCCCAGGCCCTTGATGTTCGGGGCGCCCTTGCGGGAGATGACCGGCGGGATCCCTGCGGCGCCGCAGTTCCCGGCGTACGGCCTTCGAGTCGTACGCCTTGTCGCCCAGGACAGACTCGGGGTGCCGTCGCGGTCGGCCGAGCCGGCCAGCGACGGGCGGGATGCCATCGACCAGATTAAGGGTCTGGATGATGTCGTTAACGTTCACCGCAGTGGCGATGACTTTGAGCGGGGTGCCGCGTCCATCGCAGACCAGGTGGTGTTTGCTGCCCGTCTTCCCTCGGTCGACCGGTGTCGGCGCACTCTTTTCCGCGCGGATGTGGGAACCATCCACGCAGGCCCGGGACCAATCGAGTTCGCCGACCGCGTTCAGCTCTGCGAGCAGAACCTGATGCAGCCGGTCGAAGACCCCCGCCTCCTGCCACCGGTCCAGACGGCCGCCAGCACGTCTGACCCGAGCCGAACTCCGACTCCAGCGGTAGTAGTTGCCACGCCATGTCGTTGTAGAGGACGGAACAGGATGTCCTGTAGGCAGAGCCGATCCGGCACCGGTCTCGGCCCCGGCGACCGCTCCGGCCAAGGAGGCAGGAGCGGCTCAATCAGCGCCCACAAGTCGTCGTCCACGATCCACGGCCGATTACTCACACCATCACGAACGACCGAATCTTCACACCGGGCACGGACAACCAGCACGTTTCGCCAAGATCATGTTACGAGCGCAAAGCGTAATCAGCGACTGGTCGAGCGAGACCAGTATTCACGGATCAAAGCCAACTTCTGCTCAAGTGCGGCATCGTACCGTTTGCTAGTGAAGGTGCCGGGGACGGTAAGCGATCTTCCGCTGACCCGAACAACGCGTACGTCCCACCATTCAAAGCTACGTGACTGGTGACGCCGCTTCTCGATCTGCGCTATCTCGACCCAGGGTATCGGCCTCCGGCTCACAAGGGTCCGGAAAACTAGATGGTCAGAAGTAAGGAGCGACCTGCCGTATCCGCGCTTGACCATAGTGGAAAGCGCGATCAACCAGAACACGGCTACACCTCCGATCCACCACCAGGGCACCGTAGGCTCAGATAGTGACATCACCGCCGCTAGACCAGCACATATAAGCGTCAATCCGGCAATTCTCCACCAGATCTTACGCCGTCCGGCAGTGTCGAGAGTGATCCATGCATTGGTCATACTCGTGATGCTACAGAAACGGGCGACTGTTCAGTCTCGACTTTCGTGACGGCCCGTCGGTTTCTTCGATGGGCCGTTCCGCCTGTTGTTCGGGCTGTAGGCGGCCGGGCTTTGGGCCAAGGCCGTGAAGTTACGGGCTGATCGTGGGCGTCAAGATGTTGATGCTGAGGGTGGCCGTGTAGCTGCGTCGGTCGACCTTGAGGCTCTTGTACGCGTACCGGGACAAGGGCCGTTTCACTGCGCGAGGGCTGATGCGGAGGCGGCGGGTGGGCATGAGCTGGTCCAGGACGGCTCGGCCGATCGTTCCGACGAGGTCGATGGCGGTGTCGGCGATGATGCCCGCGGCCTGAACGATCTGATCGCGGGCGCATCGAAGCGCGACGCTGAAACTGCCGCGGTCCGGGTCCGTTCCGGGTGTGGTCTCGGTGGCGTCGGCGATCGCGATCCGCAGGACCTGGTAGGCACTGAGCAGGGCGTAGACCTCCTGGGCGATGCCGGCCCAGGTCTTCGAGCGCAGGACCCGGCGGCCCAGCATGGACTTCTTGATCGCGAAGTAGGCGCTCTCCACTTCCCACCTTTCGTGATACAGGCTGACCAGGTCGGATGCTGGGTAGCGGTGGTGGTCAAGGAGGTTGGTGGCCAGTCGGTAGAGCCCGGTCTGACGGCCCCGGCTGGTGGTGATGGTGATCTCGCACTCGATGATGCGGACCTCGAGGGCGCCGAAGCGGGAGAGGTAGGAGCCGTCGTCGAAGCGGGCCAGGATCGGTGGCTTGCGGGCGGCCGAGAGGCGAGCCAGGAACGCGGCCTCGGTGGCGGCGACCGCAGCCAGGAAACGGATTGCCGGAGAAACCCCGGTCCAGCAGGACGATCATCCCGGCGTGCAGGGAACGCGTCAGCCGCTTGCCGTAGACGGTCTCTCCGCTGGAGCGGGGGTCCGAAGGCGGCGTCCAGGACCGCGCGGGTGCCGCAGGCCACCAGGGTGGTCAGGCAGATCTGCGGGTAGCCGGAGGCTGCGTACTGGTTGGTGCCCTTGCCGAGTCGGGCCCGGTGCAGCGGGCTGTCGGGGACATCGAGGCAGGTGCCGTCGATCGCGACGGTCAGCAGACCTTTGAAACGGGCGCCGGCGGTACGGATCGCCGTGGCCGGCCCGCGCAGCAGGTCGAACAGGGCCTGCATCGGGCGGACACCCAGATGGGTCCGGGCGTCCCAGAGCGCGGGGCCGGTGACCTTCACGACCCGGTATCGCCTCCAGTGCGGCAGTGAGCTTGCGCCAGACGGCCAGGTAGCCGCAGTCCTCGAACAGGGCTGCGGCTAACAGCAGGTAGACCACGACCCGGGCGGGGATCTTCCGCAGCCGTTGCTGGACGGCACCCGTCTCGGTAAGGGCCGCATCGACCATCTCGAACGGGACGATCTGGTAGGTGCCCGGGGGCGAACAGGCCCTTGGTTACCATGATTTCACGCGTGATGACACACTGATCGGACAGCGGAGCCTCCGGTGCTGTGAACGGCTGTCTTGGTCGACTGCCAGTTCTACCGGGGCTCCGCTTCTCACATACGAGAACGCGGCAGATCAGAGCACAATCGCCAACCCACCCGGAGCCGTAACTTCACGGCCTTGGGCTTTGGGCCGCCCGGCTGGCGCGGCGGGGCGGGAGCTGGGTTCGATGGTTCCGGTCGAGGTGGTGCTGTTCGCAGGGGCGGTAAATGCTGGTCAGCTGAGGTTTGGGAGAACTTCGAGCTGCGCAAGAGCGTTGATGATCACGTCGGTCCAGGTTCGGGACCTTTCCCAGATCGAGCGCCCCGAGGCCGACAGGCATCAGTGCCACAGATGCCAGCCAGTTCCCGTCCCTGCGGACAGCACCACCTCGACCGGAACCAGTCGCTCAACGCCCTCCACCATGACCGACGGCCGAGTCATCAACCCTGCCATCAACAGCCGGAACAATCGAAACGGCCCGCCGTGGAAACCGACGGACCGTGACGAAAGATCGAGATTAATGTGCCGTGATCGAAACCCTGGCACCTCTTGCATGGTTCCGCCAGTTGAACTGTTGGAACCATCGCAGGTTATGACTAATTAATAGTCGTCCTCTGTGCGGGAGTGGCCAAGATTCCCTCCCGTCAGAGTTCCGATTCCGGCAAAGGCTACAGAGGCACCATCGGAAACACGTCCGATACCGCGCATACCTCCCTCATACGCTGATTGAAGTACCTCGCGACCGAAACCTCCTGCACTCGGAACGGCACTAAGCGAATCTGCCGATTTTGCGAGAGCAGCCCCGCCCCCAGCCAGCCCGAAGCTTACAGCGCCAATCGCGCAACTTCCCCATTGCTTAGAGAAACACGCGTCAGCTGTGGTGACGGCAGCAAGCGCAAATCCAGCTGCCACTATCCATCCGACTGGCGTGATCATAGCGGCCACGCCAAGCACCACGCCGATCCCTCCCAGGAGCGTGCTGTGCTCCTGCATGAACCCGTGTGCCGCGCTGACTCCCTTCTTCACCCATCCGAAGATGCCGTCCTTCTTGCGGCGTTCAGCTTCGGCTTTTTTCTTGGCCCGAGCGTTGGCCTGCGCCTTCATCATGTTATTGGTCTTAGATTTCCGATGCGCTGTCGCCTTCGAGGTGTTCGAGGAGCAGCTTGCGGATTGGCTGCCGCCGTAGCAGTAGCGGGGCGCGTCGATAGCGGCTGCGAGCTGTTTGGAGCGTGCGCGTCCGGCTTTGCTGTTGTGGTCGGGC
>NZ_CALNVW010000035.1 GCF_940670765.1 Streptomyces sp. A 4/2 | reverse complement strand
CGGCGTGTTCACTACTTTAGCCGATTTCCCCGGAGGCTCATAATCGGGCCTTGGATTCGATTTCCGGCATGCCGAAAATCAAACCCGTGAGGGTGGATCGTAGGTAGTGGTTGGCCGCTCCGGGCTGCTCAGGTCGGGTCCGAAGGACCGTTCCGACAACAGTGCCCGTGTCAAGCGGCTCGGACTACGTTAGGCGGCCGTACAGGTCGAGTCAAGTTCGCCTCTTCCTGGGGACGTGCGCCCGGTACGGACTGACCGTGGGATCGCCGTCGATCCAGAAGCGCCACGGCTGGTGGGCCCCGTCCCCGCCCACCCCGGTGCGCGGACCGCTGCGCACCAGGTCGGGGTGGGGTGGGATGCCGGTGAGCATCGAGAGCGGGACGTCCCCGGAGACGCAGACGTCCGCGCCGTTGAGCGAGCGGTCGATGTCGAGTCCGGTGGCCAGCCGGGCCGGACCTTTGGCCAGTTCTTTGTCGTGCCGGGCCGAGATCCGGCGTTCGCGGGCCAGTTCGGCGCCCACCGTCACCTCTCCCCCGCGGAGCAGAACACCGCTCGCCGTCCCCTCGGGGCCGCACACCAGATTGAGGCAGTGCCACATCCCGTACGTGAAGTAGACGTACACATGGCCGGGCGGGCCGAACATGACTTCGTTGCGGGGAGTACGGCCGCGGTAGGCGTGCGATCCCGGGTCCGCCTCCCCTGCGTACGCCTCCACCTCGGTGAGCCGGAGTTCCATGGGTCCGTCCGGCGTGCGGCGGACCAGGGTGCGTCCCAGGAGATCCGGGGCCACCTCCAGTACCGGGCGCTCGAAGAAGTCTCGCGGCAACGGATTACGGTCCGGGGTGACGATCATGGCGTCCGAGCGTAGTGGGGAACGGTTCCCCACTGTCGGCCGTATGCCCGTACGGATGGCCCGGAAGTACGGACCCGGAAGTACGGGCCCAGAGGTACGGGCCCGGAGGCGCGGGCCCAGGTTCGAGAAGGAGTGGGTATGGGGTTCAAGAGGCTGCTTGCCAGCATGGGGGCCGGTGGTGCTTCGGTCGAGACCGTGCTGGCCGAGGCGAACGTCGTGCCCGGCGGGGTGGTCCAGGGCGAGATACGCATCCACGGCGGATCCGTGGCCCAGCGGGTGGAGGGCCTCTCCGTCGGAATCCAGGGCCGGGTGGAGATCGAGGGCGGCGACCACGAGGTCAAGCAGGACATCGAGTTCACCCAGCTACGCCTCGGTGGGGAACTGGAGGTGGAGGCGGGAGCGGTGCACGTGGTGCCGTTCGGACTGGAGATCCCCTGGGAGACACCGATTTCCAGCATCGGCGGCCGGCCGTTGGACGGCATGCACCTCGGTGTGACCACCGAGCTGGAGATCGCGCGGGCGGTGGACTCCGGTGACCTGGACCCCATCCAGGTGCATCCGCTCCCCGCCCAGCAGGCGATCCTCGACGCCTTCGGCCGGCTCGGGTTCCGGTTCCTGAGCGCGGATCTGGAGCGCGGCCACATCAGGGGCACCCGGCAGAAACTCCCCTTCTACCAGGAGATCGAGTTCTGCCCGCCGGAGGAGTACCGCGGGCTGGATCAGGTGGAGCTGACCTTCGTCGCGGACGACCGGGAGATGGACGTCATCCTGGAGATGGACAAGAAGCCGGGCCTCTTCGGCGAGCGCGGCGATTCCTACCGGGCGTTCCAGGTGGGGCTTCGTGATTTCGGGGAGACGGACTGGGCCGGGTACCTGCACCAGTGGCTGGCCGATGTCGGCGGCAGGCGCAACTGGCTCTAGGGTCCTGCTCCGAGGGGTGCGGGGCAGCCTCTAGGGTCGGGGAAGGAACTGGACAGCCGATGCAGGAGGTGCCGTTGTGACCGGGCTCAGCAAGCCGCCGCTTCCCCATGATTTTCACCCGCCGGTGCCCTCGTTCACCGTGGTGAGCGAGGACATCGCGCCGGGATCGGTATTGAAGGACGCCCAGGTGTACGCGGCGGGGAACACCTCGCCGCAGCTGCGGTGGGAGGGATTCCCGCCGGAGACCAGGAGCTTCGCCGTGACCTGCTTCGATCCGGACGCGCCCACGGGCAGCGGGTTCTGGCACTGGTCGCTGTTCGACATCCCGGCCTCGGTGACCGGGTTGCCCGCGGGCGCGGGCAGTGGTGCGTTCGACGGGCTGCCCGCAGGCGCGGTCCAGGCGCGCAACGACTACGGGACGAAGGAGTTCGGGGGCGCCGCGCCGCCGGCCGGTGAGAACCACCGTTACGTCTTCACCGTGTACGCGGTGGACACCGAGCGGCTGGGTATCGACGCCGACGCCTCCCCCGCGGTCGTCGGATTCAATCTGCGGTTCCACACACTGGCGCGTGCGCAGCTCGTCGCCGAGTACACCGGTCCCGCGGAGAGCTGAAGTCCGCCGTTAGTTTGCCCTGCCCCGGTCTTGGAGAGATCAGGGCAGGGCCTTTTTTATTGCGTTGTCCATCGTGGCGTGCCCGGCCAGAGTTGATTCCGGCCCGCCAGGGGGCGGGCCCGCTGATGGAGGTGGGCACCATGCGGGACACGCTGGTACTGAACGCGAGCTTCGAGCCGCTGTCGACGGTGACGCTGAACCGCGCCGTGGTGCTCGTGCTCCAGGACAAGGCCGTCGTGGAGCAGGCCCATCCAGGACTCCGGGTGCGAGCGGCGGCTGTCGAGCTTCCGGTGCCCCGGGTGATCAGGCTCTGCCGTTACGTACGGGTGCCGTTCCGAAGACAGGCACCGTGGTCGAGACGGGGGGTGCTGATCCGGGACCAGCACCGGTGCGCGTACTGCGGTCGGCGGGCCACCACCGTCGACCACGTGGTGCCGCGTGCCCAGGGCGGTCAGGACACCTGGCTGAATACGGTTGCCTCCTGCGCCGAGGACAACCACCGCAAAGCGGCCCGTACGCCGGACCAGGCAGGGATGCCGCTGCTGCGCGGGCCGTTCGTACCGACCCCCGCCGACGCGATGCTGCTCGCTCTCGGTGCCGGTGAGCGCCGGGCGCTGCCGGAGTGGCTTCCGCGGACGGCCTAGACGAGCTCCCGTACGGGCAGTAGCCGTACAGCAGTTGAGCCCGTCCCCCGGCCGGGGGACGGGCTCTTCGCTACTCCGAGGGCTTGCGGGCAGCAGGCGGAGCCGCCTGCTCCTTGCCGGTGTTGAAGCCCGGGACGTTGTCACCGAGGTTGCCGAAGGCTCCGCTGAGGCCCTTGAGCGCGTCGCCGATCTCGCTGGGCACGATCCAGAGCTTGTTGGCGTCGCCCTCGGCGATCTTCGGGAGCATCTGGAGGTACTGGTACGCGAGGAGCTTCTGGTCCGCGTCACCCGCGTGGATGGACTCGAAGACCGTACGGATGGCCTGGGCCTCGCCCTCCGCGCGCAGCGCCGACGCCTTGGCCTCACCCTCGGCCCGCAGGATCGCCGACTGCTTCTCACCTTCGGCCCGCAGGATCTCCGACTGCCGGACACCTTCGGCCTGGAGGATCGCGGCGCGCTTGTCACGGTCGGCGCGCATCTGCTTCTCCATCGAGTCCTGGATGGAGGTGGGCGGCTCGATCGCCTTGAGCTCGACGCGGTTGACGCGGATGCCCCACTTGCCGGTCGCCTCGTCGAGCACGCCGCGCAGCGCCGCGTTGATCTCCTCACGGGAGGTCAGCGTCCGCTCCAGGTCCATGCCACCGATGATGTTGCGGAGCGTGGTGACGGTGAGCTGCTCGATCGCCTGGATGTAGCTGGCCACTTCGTAGGTCGCGGCGCGGGCGTCGGTCACCTGGTAATAGATGACGGTGTCGATGTTGACCACCAGGTTGTCCTGGGTGATCACGGGCTGCGGCGGGAAGGGGACGACCTGTTCGCGGAGGTCGATCCGGTTGCGGATCGAGTCGATGAACGGGACGACGATGTTCAGTCCGGCGTTGAGCGTGCGCGTGTAACGGCCGAACCGTTCGACGATGGCAGCGCTGGCCTGTGGGATCACCTGGATCGTTTTGATCAGGGCGATGAAGACCAGCACCACCAGAATGATCAGAACGATGATGACGGATGGCATCGTGCTCCCCGTGTCCTTCGATAGCCGGCGGTTGGCAATGATCGAGTTTCGCAGACCTCGGCCTGCCGTGGGTGAGGTTCTGTCACAGGACGACGGCCGTTGCTCCGTCGATCTCTACGACGTCCACCTGCTGACCTGGTTCGTAGCTGGTGTCGGTGTCGAGCGACCGGGCCGACCAGATCTCACCGGCGAGCTTGATCCGGCCACCGCTGCCGTCGACCCGTTCCAGGACGACGGCCTGACGGCCCTTCAACGCATCGATCCCGGTGGCCAGTTCGGGCCGCTGGGAGCTGTGCCGGTTCGCGATCGGGCGTACGACGGCGATGAGCGCGACGGAGACGATCACGAAGACCAGTACCTGCGCGACCAGGTCACCGCCGAGGCCGGCGACGCCCGATGCGGCGATCGCCCCGACGGCCAGCATCCCGAATTCGGGCATGGCGGTGATCACCAACGGGATTCCCAGCCCGGCTGCCCCGATCAGCCACCACACCCACGCCTCGATGTCCACGGGGTCATGGTAGGTGGACAGCCCCTTCCGGGGACAGGGCGCAGAAGGGCGGGAACCGGTCAGCCGAGCGGAAGGCCCTGCGCCGTCCAGCGGTTGCCGCGCTGTTCGACGACGAGCGGCAGCCCGAAGCAGAGGGAGAGGTTGCGGGACGTCAGCTCGGTCTCCATCGGTCCGGCGGCGAGCACCTTGCCCTGACGGATCATCAGGACGTGGGTGAAGCCGGGCGCGATCTCCTCGACGTGGTGCGTCACCATGACCATCGAGGGGGCGTACGGGTCCTGGGCCAGCCGGCCGAGACGGCGTACGAGGTCCTCGCGGCCACCGAGGTCGAGACCGGCGGCGGGCTCGTCGAGGAGGAGCAGTTCGGGGTCGGTCATCATCGCGCGGGCGATCAGGGTGCGCTTGCGTTCGCCCTCGGAGAGCGTGCCGAACTTGCGGTCCAGGAACTCGGTCATGCCGAGGCGGTCGAGGAAGGCGCGGGCGCGCTGCTCGTCGACCTCCTCGTAGTCCTCGTTCCAGGTGGCCGTCATGCCGTAGGCGGCGGTGAGCACCACCTGGAGCACGGTCTGCCGCTTGGGCATCTTCTCCGCCATGGCCGCGCCGGCCATGCCGATGCGCGGGCGGAGTTCGAAGACGTCGGTGCCCGGCTTGCCGAGCTGCTCACCGAGGATCGACGCGGTGCCGCTGGTCGGGAAGAGGTAGCTGGACGCGATGTTGAGGAGAGTGGTCTTGCCCGCGCCGTTGGGACCGAGGATGACCCAGCGCTCCCCCTCCTTCACCGCCCAGGAGACGTCGTCCACCAGAGCACGTCCGTCGCGGACCACGGATACGTCCAGCAGCTCCAGTACATCGCTCATGAGCGCGTTGTCTCCCCATGCAGTCTCGGTTCGCGCGTGCGCCTGTGGGCGCAGCTCCCAGGGAAAACTTACGCCACCTGAGAAGTGTCCCCGTGCCTAGGGCCTATTCGGTCGATCTCCCGGGCCAGGGAATCCGGCCGGACGGGGCATGGCACCTCGGGCCGGTCCCTAGGCTGGACGCATGTTCACGGAACCACGCTCAGGACGGCTGGCCGCATGGGGAAATGCCCTTTTGGCCGGAATTGTTTCGCCGGATGACGCCGCACTCGCCATCGTGGGCGAGGACGCGGTGCACCGGGTCGACGGGCTGCCCGGGGAGGCGGGGCCGGTCGGGCTCACGCTGGCGCTCGGCAGGCTGAGAGGGCTCGGCGCGACCGGGTTCCGGGTGGCGATGCCCACGCCGGGGCATCCGCTGGGGCTCAGCGGCCCGCCGGAATTCAATGCGCGGGCGCTGGACGCGGAGGAGGCGGTCGTCGCCTTCGGTGTGCCGCTCGGGCTGGTGCCCGAGGTGTACGAGGCGGGGCCCGAGGGCGATCTGCACCGGGAGGTGCTCTGGCACTGTCTGGCCGTGCGGGACGCGCCGCCCGCCGACGTCCCCTCCTTGGGCGAGGCGGAGCGGGAGCTCGCGGAGGCGCTGCGGGAGGCGACCAAGGTGCTCTCGGGTCTCGACGTGGCGGGTTCGGGGCCGGTTGCCGAGGCGGCCATCGACGCCTACCGGGCGCGGGCGGAACGGGGGCCGGGCGAAGTACTGGCTCCGGGCTATCCGGCGCGCGCGGTCCGGGTGCTCACGCTGGCGCAGCGGGTCGGGCTGCTGGTCGAGATGGGGTACGAACACGGTCCCGGCGGCGCGGTGAGCGCGTCGGAGATGGCGGCGCGGGGAGCGGCGCTGCGGCCGGTGGAGCGGGTGGCCAGGCGGGCGCAGGTCGCGGCGTACAACGCGTACGTGGAGGAGCGGGAGCGGCGTAACTGAGGCGGGGCGGAGTGACGGGGACCGGAGCAGCCTGACGGGGCCGGACCGCCTCGCGGGCTGTCCGGCCCCGGATGACCCGACGGCCCTTCAGCCCGCCGCGCCGTGCCGTACGGCCCAGAGCGCCGCCTGGGTGCGGTCGGCGAGGTCCAGTTTCATCAGGATGTTCGACACGTGCGTCTTGACGGTCTTCTCCGAGAGGACCAGCGCCCGCGCGATCTCCCGGTTGGAACGTCCGTCGGCGATCAGGCCGAGCACCTCCCGCTCGCGCTCCGTCAGGGTCGTCCCCCTCCCCTGGCCGCCGCCCGGTTCCTGGGAGAGCAGCACCCCGGCGACTTCGGGCTGGAGGAGGACGTGCCCCGCGTGGACGGAGCGGATGGCACCGGCCAGGGCGTCCGGATCGACGTCCTTGTAGACGTAGCCCGAGGCGCCCGCGCGCAGGGCGGGGACGACGGTGCGCTGCTCGGTGAAGCTCGTCACCACCAGCACCCTGGCCGGGTTGGCCAGCTCGCGGAGCTTGCGCAGCGCCTCGATGCCGTCCGTACCCGGCATCTTGATGTCCATCAGCACGACGTCGGGGCGCAGTTCCTCGGCGAGGGCCACGCCCTCGGCGCCGTCCCCCGCCTCACCCACGACCTCGATGTCGTCCTGGATCTCCAGGAAGGTACGCAGCCCGCGGCGGACCACCTGGTGGTCGTCGACCAGCAGGACCCTGATGGCCGGCTTCGGCCTGGGCTCGGTGTCAGCCACCGGGCACCTCCATCTCGATCGTGGTGCCCTCGCCGGGCGCCGATTCCACCGTGAGCCTGCCGCCGACCCCGCTCGCCCGGTCGCGCATCGAGACGAGACCGAGGTGCCGGCCGGCCTGCCGTACCGTCCTGGGCTCGAATCCGCGGCCGTTGTCGGTGATCCGCAGGACGGCGCCCTGCCCCCGCCGGTTCAGTACGACGTCGACCTGGTCCGCCTCCGCGTGGCGCAGCGCGTTGTGCAGCGCCTCCTGGGCCACCCGCAGCAGCGCCTCTTCCTGGGCTGCGGGCAGTGCCCGCACCTGGCTGCTCCCGAAGGTGACACGGGGGGCGTGGGCGCGGTCGAGGACCTGGATGTGCGTACGGAGGGTGTTGACCAGACCGTCCTCGTCGAGGGCTGCCGGGCGCAGCTCCACCACGGCGGCCCGCAGTTCGTCCGCTGCCTCCGCGGCGAGGGCGGCCACCTGCTGCAGTTCGTCCTTGGCGCGGGCCGGGTCCCGGTCCACCAGGGTGGCCGCGGCCTGGGCCGTCAGCCGCAGGGAGAAGAGCTTCTGGCTGACGGCGTCGTGCAGCTCGTGCGCCAGCCGGGAGCGTTCCTCCACGATGGTGAGTTCGCGGCTGCGCTCGTAGAGGCGGGCGTTGGTGAGGGCGATCGCGGCGTGCTGGGCGAGGATCGTCAGAAGTTCCTCGTCGTCCTCGGTGAATCCGCAGCGGCCGGTGGGTCTGGGGCACCTCTTGTTGGCGAGGAAGAGCGCGGCGATCGTCTCGTCGCCGTCCCGGACGGGCAGCCCGAGGAAGTCCGACATGTCCGGGTGGGCGGACGGCCAGCCGCCGAAGCGGGGGTCCTGCCGTACGTCGTCCAGCCGCTGGGCCTTCTCGTCGTGCAGCATCGCGGCGAGGATGCCGTGCTGGCGCGGGAGCGGGCCGATGGCTTTCCACTGGGCGTCGCTGATGCCGTCGACCACGAACTGGGCGAAGCCGCCGTGGTCGTCGGGCACGCCGAGGGCGGCGTACTCGGCGTCCAGCAGTTCGCGGGCCGAGGCGACGATCGTCTTGAGGACGTCGTGGACCTCCAGATGCCTGCTCATGGCGAGCAGTGCGGTACTCACCGCGGAGAGGCCGGACCGGGGTCGATGGGACATGGCCTCACCGTACCGGCGGGCGCGGCGGACCGTATCGGGCTGTGGACGGCCCTGACCGGGACGCGGGGACTAGGTCAGGGACTAGGTCGAAGTGCCGTGGTCCGCTGCGGCTCGCGGACGGCGCACGGGGCGGAAGCGCGCTGGACGAGCTGGCGCTGGGGCTGCGGGTCCGGGCGGTGGACCCGGGCGACATGGAGACCGATCTCTACGCGGCAGCCGCGCCCGGGGAGGAGGAGGGCGGCCCGCTCCGTCGAGTGTGGTCCCGGCGTTCCTGCGGTTGCTCGACGAGCGTCCGGCGAGCGGCCGGTACACGGCGCCCGCTCTGCTGGAGGAGGCGTGACGGGTGTGGGGCGCTGACCCGCAGCTACGCGGAGGTAGTACGGGCCCGCTACCTCAGGCACGAGTTCAGGGACGTCCACCTCATCCTTCCGGATGAGGACACTCACACTCCGGATTGCTTGAGCAACGTACTGTGAAAATCCTGTCCGCCTGCTGTGACGCCCCACACAGGACGCACGTCACTTACGACGCAGGCTAGTTGATCCTCAAGAGCTGCCTGGGCCGGGCACCGGTGGATGTCCGGCCTTACCGGCGGCACCCCACGCCACTAAGCGGGGTCGTACGTCACACCTTTGCCACAAGATTTTGCTGCCGCTAAGAATGGCTCCCGTCGCCGCCACCAGGGCGTACCGCCGCCCCAGGCGCTCGCGACTTCCGCTATTCGAAGAGGTACGCCCACATGTCCTCCCGCCACCGCCGCAGCCGTCTGACCAAGACCCACAAGTACTCGATCGGTGGTGTGGCCGCCGTCGGCGCCGCCGCCGTCGCGTTCACCCTTGTTCCCGGAAACGCGTCCGCCGAGACGACCCACCAGTCGATCGACGCCGCCCCGGCGGCCTTCACCTCGCAGACCACAACCGTGAAGACCGGCCTCGAACTGCAGCAGGCGCACGCCGAGCAGGCCGCCAAGGACGCCGCGGCCAAGGCCAAGGCCGCCGCGGTCAAGGCGAAGGCAGATGCCGCCAGGGCGAAGGCCGAGGCGAAGACCAAGGCCGACGCCGCCTCGAAGGCCAAGGCGCAGGCCGTGGCCAAGGCCGTCGCCAAGGAGAAGGCCCAGGCTGCCGCCAAGGCGAAGGCCGAGGCGAAGGCGAAGACCGAGGCCGCCGTCAAGGCCAAGGCCGAGGCCGCCGCGAAGGCCAAGGCCGCCGCCAAGGCGAAGACCGTCAACGCGGCCAGCTACCCGAACACCCTCGACGGCTGGATCCGCCAGGCGCTGTCGATCATGCAGGCCAAGGGCATCCCCGGCTCGTACGACGGTCTGCACCGCAACATCATCCGCGAGTCCGCCGGTAACCCGCAGGCCATCAACAACTGGGACATCAACGCGCAGAACGGCACCCCGTCGATCGGCCTGCTCCAGGTCATCCAGCCGACGTTCTCCGCGTACCACGTGACCGGCACCTCCACGAACATCTACGACCCGGTCGCCAACCTCACCGCCGCCGCGAACTACGCAGCCGCGAGGTACGGATCGATCGACAACGTCAACAGCGCCTACTGATCCGGCGCACCGGTCACACGCCACCGGTCACACGCCGAAGGGCGGCACCCCACTTGCGGGGTGCCGCCCTTCGGCGCTGCTCCGTGAGCGACTACTTGCGCATGACCTCCGGCTCGTGGCGGCGCAGCAGCCGGGCCACGACGATTCCGCAGATCACGCCCATCGCGATCAGGATGCCCATGTCCATCACCCAGGTGCCCAGCGTGTGGTCCCACAGCGGGTCCGTGCTGGTCGGGTTCTTCTTGTTGGGCAGCAGGATGTTGAGTGACGCGGTGGCGCCCGCGGCTGCGACCGCCCAGCGGGCGGGCATCAGGAACGACAGCTGGTTGACCCCGGCGGCGCCGTTCAGGGTGAAGAGGCAACCGGTGAAGACGACCTGGGTGATCGCGAACATCACCAGCAGCGGCATGGTCTTCTCGGAGGTCTTCACCAGCGAGGAAATGATCAGGCCGATCATCATCGAGGTGAAGCCGAGAGCCATGATCGGCAGGGTGAGTTCGATCCGGGTGGAGGCGGAGAAGACCAGCCCCTCCTCGGGCGCCTTCTTCAGTCCGAAGCCGATGCCCCCGATGATCGCGCCCTGCACCACGGTGATCAGACCGAGCACGATCACCTTGGACATCAGATAGGCGGAACGCGACAGGCCGGTGGCCCGCTCCCGTTCGTAGATCACCCGTTCCTTGATCAGTTCGCGTACGGAGTTGGCCGCGCCCGCGAAACAGGCGCCCACCGCCAGGATCAGCAGGATCACGGCGCCGTCGCCGTTGCTGCCGTGTCCTCTGACCGGGCCGAAGCCGAGTCCGTAGTCCGCGGGGATCAGCGCACCGACCGCGCCGAGGACAGCGGGGAGCAGGACCGAGAGCGCCATGAATCCGCGGTCGGAGACGATGACCGACACGTAGCGGCGCATCAGGGTGACCAGCTGCGAGCCCCAGCCCTGGGGCTTGGGGACCCTCATCGCCTGGGCGGGCGGCATCTGGACCGACTGCACGGCGACCGCGTCGATGTCCGCCGCGTACATCTGGTAGTGCTGCGAGCCGCGCCAGCGGCCCGCCCAGTCGTAGTCGCGGTAGTTCTCGAAGGCGGAGAAGACATCGGCCCAGCTGGAGTAGCCGAAGAAGTTGAGCGCCTCCTCCGGCGGCCCGAAGTACGCGACCGCGCCGCCCGGTGCCATCACCAGAAGCTTGTCGCAGATGGCGAGTTCGGCGACGGAGTGGGTGACGACGAGCACCGTACGACCGTCGTCGGCGAGGCCGCGCAGCAGCTGCATGACATCGCGGTCCATCCCCGGGTCGAGGCCGGAGGTCGGCTCGTCCAGGAAGATCAGGGACGGTTTGGTCAGCAGCTCCAGTGCGACCGAGACCCGCTTGCGCTGGCCGCCGGAGAGAGAGGTGACCTTCTTCTCCTTGTGGATGTCCAGCTTCAGCTCGCGCAGCACCTCGTCGATACGGGACTCGCGCTCGGCCTCGGTGGTGTCCGCGGGGAAGCGCAGCTTGGCCGCGTACTTCAGGGCCTTACGGACCGAGAGTTCCTTGTGCAGGATGTCGTCCTGCGGGACGAGACCGATGCGCTGGCGCAGCTCGGCGAACTGCTTGTAGAGATTCCGGTTGTCGTAGAGGACATCGCCCCGGTTGGCGGGCCGGTAGCCGGTGAGCGCCTTGAGCAGGGTGGACTTGCCCGAACCCGAGGGGCCGATGACCGCGACGAGCGACTTCTCGGGGACGCCGAAGGAGACGTCCTTGAGGATGTCCTTGCCGCCGTCGACCGTCACCGTGAGGTGGCGGGCGGAGAAGGAGACCTCACCGGTGTCGACGAACTCCTCGAGCCGGTCGCCGACGAGGCGGAAGGTCGAGTGGCCGACGCCGACGATGTCGTTCGGGCCGATCAGGGCCGTTCCGGACTTGGCCATCGGCAGACCGTTGACGTAGGTGCCGTTGTGGGAACCGAGGTCACGGATCTCGAAGCGGCCGTCGGGCGTGGCCACGAACTCGGCGTGGATACGCGAGACCTGGAGGTCGGAGACGACCAGTTCGTTCTCCAGCGCACGGCCGATGCGCATCACCCGGCCGAGAGCCAGCTGGTGGAAAGTGGTCGGGCTGCGGTCCCCGTACGGGGTCGAGGCCCCCGCGCCCCCGCCCACCGGGCCGCCCTGCTGGGGCAGTTGGGCCTGCTGCGGCTGCCAGCCCTGCTGGGCCGGGGCCTGTTGCTGGGCCGGGGCCTGTTGCTGAGCGGCGCCCCAGCCGGGGTCACCGCCCTGGTACTGGGCCGGGGCGTACGGCTGCGCCTGCATCGGCGCCTGCGGCTGTACGGGTGCCTGGGCAACGGCCTGCGCCTGCATCGGCTCCGGTGTCCGGGCCGCCGCGCCGGAGAGGCTCAGCCGCGGACCGTCGGTCGCGTTGCCGAGGTACACCTCCGAGCCGGGACCGATCTCCACCTGCTGGACCTGCTGCCCGTGCACGAACGTGCCGTTGGTGGAGCCGTGGTCCTCGATGACCCAACTACGGCCCCCCCAGCTGATCGTGGCGTGCCGCCACGAGACCCTCGCGTCGTCGATCGCCAGGTCTCCCTGCGGATCACGGCCAAGGGTGTACGACCTGGACGGATCGAGCGTCCAGGTCCTGCCATTCAATTCCAGTACGAGTTCCTGCACTCCAGCCCCACTTATTGTCCCCCGAGGTACCCCCATTGCAGGGAGTCTAGGGATGGCGAACATCGTGGGGAACTATTTCAGGCGCAGTGACGTATCGGGAACCCGGGCCGTGTGACGACCATGTACCAATGGGTTCCCCGGGGCATCTGCGGACGTGACCGGACGGACTCCTCTCCCTTTTCGCCTGCCTTCTCATGAATCACTCAGTATTTCCCCCTTCCGCCGTTCATTGCCGCGATGGGCCACCGGAGGTACGGGCGTCCGGTCCTCGGGACGGACTGCCGGGGGGTCCGCGGTGCCCTATACGGTGGGATCACCATGAGCGCATCGCAGCCCCCAGTCCCCGCCGATTTCCCCACTCTTCTCGTCAAGATCTTCGGGAAGGACCGCCCCGGGATCACCGCCGGGCTCTTCGACACCCTCGCCGCCTACGCCGTCGACGTCGTCGACATCGAGCAGGTCGTCACGCGGGGCCGCATCGTCCTGTGTGTCCTGATCACCGCACCGGGCCCCGACGGCATTGCCCAGGGAGAGCTGCGGGCGACCGTGCACAGCTGGGCCGAATCGCTCAAGCTGGAGGCGGAGATCATCTCCGGCACCGGCGACAACCGGCCCCGGGGCAGCGGACGCTCCCATGTGACGGTCCTCGGCAATCCGCTCACCGCGGAGTCGACCGCTGCCATAGCGGCCGGTATCACCGGCGCCGGCGGCAACATCGACCGCATTTTCCGGCTGGCGAAGTATCCGGTGACCGCCGTGGAATTCGCGGTGTCCGGTGTGGAGACCGAAGCGCTGCGCACCGTGCTGGCCACCGAGGCATCGGCGCTCGGTGTGGACGTGGCCGTGATCTCCGCCGGTCTGCACCGCCGGGCCCAGCGGCTCGTCGTGATGGACGTGGACTCGACCGTCATCCAGGACGAGGTGATCGAGCTCTTCGCCGCGCACGCGGGGTGCGAGCAGGAGGTCGCCGAGGTCACCGCCCGTGCGATGCGCGGCGAGCTGGACTTCGAGCAGTCGCTGCACGCGCGGGTGGCGCTGCTGGCGGGGCTCGACGCCTCGGTCGTCGACAAGGTACGGGCCGAGGTGCGGCTCACCCCCGGTGCCCGCACCCTGATCCGTACGCTCAAGCGGCTCGGCTACCAAGTGGGCGTCGTCTCGGGTGGTTTCACCCAGGTCACCGATGACCTCAAGGAGCGTCTCGGCCTCGATTTCGCCTCCGCGAACACCCTGGAGATCGTCGACGGCAGGCTCACCGGCCGGGTCGTCGGGGAGATCGTGGACCGCGCGGGCAAGGCGCGGCTGCTGCGGCGGTTCGCCGCGGAGGCGGGCGTACCGCTCGCCCAGACGGTCGCGATCGGCGACGGGGCGAACGACCTGGACATGCTCAACGCGGCCGGACTCGGCGTCGCGTTCAATGCCAAGCCGGTGGTCCGCAAGGCCGCCGACACCGCGGTGAACGTGCCCTTCCTGGACACCGTGCTCTATCTGCTCGGCATCACCCGCGAAGAGGTCGAGGCGGCGGACGGGCTCGTCGACGACGAGGTCTAGCTCCTGGTAGAGCCGCGGGGCCCCGGTACGCGCACCGGGGCCCGCACGCATGTCCGGGGGCCTACTCGTGCGGCGCCCAGAAGTCGGCGAGTTTGCCCACGCCGTGCTCGACGGATTTCCAGGGTCCGGTGAACTCGATGAGGGCGACCCCTGCCGTCGGGAATCCGCTGCGGTTCATCCTGCTCAGCACGGAGCCCTCGGAGCGGCCCGCCAGGGCGTCGGCGAGTGCGTGCATCCCGGGGTTGTGGCCGATGACCAGGAGGTCGTCCACGTCGTCCGGGGTCTCGTTGAGCAGCGCGAGCAACTCGCCGAGCGAGGCGTCGTACAGCCGCTCCTCGTACACGGTCCTGGGCCGGCTCGGCATCTCCTGCACGGCCAGCTTCCAGGTCTCACGCGTTCTGACCGCTGTCGAGCAGAGGGCCAGATCGATGTGGAGGTCGTGCGAGCCGAGCCACTGGCCCGCGGCGGAGGCATCCATCCGGCCGCGGTCGGCGAGCGGCCTGTCGTGGTCGGACACCTCGGGCCAGTCGGCCTTCGCATGCCGGAGAAGGGCGATCCTGCGGGACTCGGGGGTTCCGGGGGCTGTCCCCCCGGATGACACAACGGCGCTCATACAATCCAGCTTCGCACGGATCGGACCATCGGGCAGAGGGTGTGGGGAGGCTCCCCAGCACGAGTGAACGGTGTTCGGCCACGGTGGCCGGGCGCCGTACGCCGGGCGGGTCCGAGGGCCCGGCGAAGACCGGCCGGGCCGTACACCTAGAGCGGCAGGTTCCGCTGGATGAGCTCCAGGACATGGGTGATGTTGGCGCCGCCGGCCTCGGCGTGCGCCTGGCCGGGCGCGCTGATGAGCAGGAGCAGGGCGGCGAAGGCGACGGCGGGCAGGGCGATCGCCCACCACGGCAGCCGGACATCGACGCTGCCCGAGGCCGGTGCGTGGGACCTGGTGTGCGTACGGGCCGACATGGCCGCCTCCGTCGAGTTCGCGGTTGTTGAAGTACCTCGAACTTACGGAGTGCGGGCGGCCGGTCCCATCCGGTGACCCACCCACTTCACCCTGACCCTGGCCCCCTAGGGGGTGGTGGGGCCAGCCCCACCACCGCGGGGTGTCAGGGCGAGGCCAACGTCGCGACGATCGCGACGATCACCGTGACGGCGAGCATCGCGCCGAGCACGAGCAGGAGCTTCTTCTGACCGTTCTGGGGATTCGGTTCGAGCACTGGCATGACGTCAGTCTCGCATCTCAGGATTCGTCCTCGATCGTCCGGTCCCGTCCCGCGAGGATCCCCGCCCCGATCTGCGGCACCATCAGCCCGGCCATCAGGGCGATGGGCAGCCCCCAGCCGCCGCTGTGCTGGTAGAGGACGCCGACGAGCAGCGGCCCGGGGATCGAGATCAGATAGCCGGTGGACTGGGCGAAGGCGGAGAGCCTGACCACGCCGGCGCCGCTCCTGGAGCGCATCCCGATCATGGTGAGGGCCAGCGGGAACGAGCAGTTGGAGATGCCGAGCAGCAGCGCCCAGGCCCAGGCGCCGCCGGACGGGGCGAGGTAGAGCCCCGCGTAGCCGACGAGTCCGCAGACGCCCAGGGCGACGACGATGGGGCCCTGGTGCTTCATCCGGCCGGCCAGTCGCGGGATGACGAAGGCCAGCGGCACACCCATCACCATCGTCACGGCGAGCAGCAGTCCGGCGGTGCCGGCGGAGACTCCGGCGTCCCGGAAGATCTGCGGCATCCAGCCCATGGTGACGTAGGCGGCGGTGGCCTGGAGACCGAAGAAGCAGGCGAGCGCCCAGGCGGTGCGGCTGCGGGCGATCCGCAGGGCCGGGACATCGGATCCGGGGGTCCCGGTGGCGTCCGCGGCGGCGGCGCTGCGGTCCCGGATCAGCCCGATCCAGGGCAGTACGGCGACGGCGGCCAGCACCGCCCACACGCCGAGTCCCATCCGCCAGCTGCCGCCGAGGCTGTCGGTCAGCGGCACGGTGACGGCGGCGGCGAGTGCGGTGCCCAGGGCGAGGGCCATCGAGTAGAGCCCTGTCATGGAGCCGACGCGGTCGGGGAAGTACCGCTTCACCATGACCGGCATGAGTACGTTGCTGACGGCTATGCCCATCAGCGCGAGTGCGCTGGCCGCGAGGAAGCCGGCCGTACCGCCCATGAGCGGGCGGATCACCAGGCCCGCGGTGATCGCGGCCATCCCTGCGCAGACGACCGCGCCCGGTCCGAACCGGCGGGCCAGTCGCGGCGCCATGACGCCGAACACGGCGAAGCACAGCGGCGGTACGGAGGTGAGGACGCCCGCCACGCTGCCGCTCATGCCGAGACCGTCGCGTACCTCTTCGAGGAGCGCGCCGAGGCTGGTGATGGCCGGACGGAGGTTGACTGCGGCGAGGACGATCCCGGCGATCACCAGTTTCACGGTCCACGCGGCGAGCTGCGGAGGTGTGGAATCCACGGGGGTTCCCGGCTCGGCCACCGGGCTGAGGATCTTGGTCTCGTCATCAGGCATGAGGCCATCATAGAATCATGGGATGATTGGCTGTTCACCTGTCCGGCCCACCCGCCGGAATCAGGCTGTCCGGCCCCGGCGGTTTCACGAACGAGGAGCACGATGGCGCTGAACTCTCCCCGGCGTTCCGCACTCGCCGACCAGGTGATCACGGAACTGCGGAATCAGATCACCTCGGGCGAGTGGCCGGTGGGATCGCGCATCCCGACAGAGCCGGTACTGGTGGAGCAGCTGGGGGTGGCCCGCAACACCGTCCGGGAGGCGGTGCGCGCGCTCGCGCACAACGGGCTGCTCGACATCCGCCAGGGCTCGGGCACGTACGTGGTCGCCACCAGCGAACTGGCCGGGGTGATGCATCACCGCTTCGCGGCTGCCGACCCCCGTGACGTCGCGGAGGTGCGTGCCACGCTCGAATCGTCGGCCGCCCGGCTGGCCGCCGTACGGCACACCGAGCGGGACGCGAAGCAGCTGACCGCGCTCCTCGCCCACCGGGAGAGCACCTGGGCGGCGGGCGACGCGGAGGCCTTCGTCGCCGCCGACGCGACGCTGCACCTGGCGATCGTCAATGCCTCGCACAACGACGTACTGACCGAGCTCTACGCCGATCTGGGCGATCTGCTCCGCGAGTGGCTGCGCGGCGGCGTGGGGCACGAGCTGCGGCCCGAGGGATACGTGGACCACAGCAGGCTGATCGGGGCGATCCTGGCGGGCGACGCGGATCTGGCGGCCTCGGAGGCCGCCAGCCATGCCTTCATCAACTGCCTGGAAGCCCAGGTGTGACCAGGGCCGGAGGGCTCAGCCGACCCGTTCGTGCGTCATCCGGACCGAGCCGATCTCTTTCCAGCAGCGGCCGGTGAGCCGCACGGTCCGCGCGGGCCCGACCTCGACCGGGGCGCTGTCCATGTCGATGTCCCACCAGCGGGCGCACTCGATGTGCAGGGCCACCCGGTCGCTGTCGACGTACGAGTTGTGGCAGGTGGCGGCCACATGGGAACCCTTGACCGCGATGCGGCACCCGGCCCCGAAGGGGACCTCCCGCGCATACGCGCCCGTCGGGCCGGTGAACCCCGCCATTCCGGCCGAGGCCACGAGCAGGACTGCCGTTCGGCAGAGCAGATGACGCATACGCGTGTCTCCTCCCCAGGCGAGCCGGAGGGCAGCTCCGACAGGAGCAGTCTGCGGTGGTTCGACCGGATATTCGAGTCGATCACGACAGGGGGCAGATCCTGGGTGCTCCGGAACGCACCGAGGCCGCGCGCCGTCTCCTGGACGGCACGCGGCCTCGTGAGCGAAGAGCTCGGGAGCGGTCAGGCACCCATCATGTGCACGCCGCCGTCGACGTGGACGATCTCGCCGGTGGTCTTCGGGAAGAAGTCCGAGAGCAGTGCGACGACACCGCGGCCGGCCGGCTCCGGGTCGGACATGTCCCAGGCGAGCGGGGAGCGGTGGTTCCAGACGTCCGCCAGCTCCGAGAAGCCCGGGATGGACTTCGCGGCCATCGAGCCGATCGGTCCGGCGGAGATCAGGTTGCAGCGGACGTTCTGCTTGCCGAGGTCGCGGGCGAGGTAGCGGGAGGTGGCCTCCAGCGCGGCCTTGGCCGGGCCCATCCAGTCGTACTGCGGCCAGGCGTACTGGGCGTCGAAGGTCAGTCCGACCACCGCGCCGCCCTCGCTCATCAGCGGCAGGCAGGCCATGGTGAGCGACTTCAGCGAGAACGCCGAGACGTGCATCGCCGTGGAGACCGACTCGAACGGGGTGTTGAGGAAGTTGCCGCCGAGCGCGTCCTGCGGCGCGAAGCCGATGGAGTGCACGACACCGTCGAGCGAGCCGAGTTCGTCACGGACCAGGTCCGCGAGCCGGTCCAGGTGCTCGGTGCTGGTGACGTCCAGCTCGATGACCTTGGCAGGCTTGGGCAGCTTCTTGGCGATGCGCTCGGTGAGGGTGGGCCGCGGGAACGCGGTCAGAATGACCTCGGCACCCTGTTCCTGGGCCACCTTGGCGGTGTGGAAGGCGATGGAGGACTCCATCAGCACACCCGTGATGAGGATGCGCTTGCCGTCAAGAATTCCGCTCATGTGATCAGTGCCCCATGCCCAATCCGCCGTCAACGGGGATGACGGCTCCAGTGATGTACGACGCGTCGTCGGAGGCGAGGAACCGCACCGTCGCGGCGATCTCCTCCGGCTTCGCATACCGGCCGAGCGGCACCTGCGAGACGATGCCCGCGCGCTGCTCGTCGGTGAGCACCCTGGTCATGTCGGTGTCGACGAAACCGGGTGCGACGACGTTGAAAGTGATGTTGCGCGAGCCGAGTTCACGAGCGAGGGAACGCGCGAAACCGACCAGGCCCGCCTTGGAGGCGGCGTAGTTCGCCTGACCCGCCCCGCCGAGCAGCCCGACCACCGACGAGATGAGGACGACCCGGCCCTTCTTGGCGCGCAGCATGGCCCGGTTGGCCCGCTTGACGACCCGGAAGGCACCGGTGAGGTTGGTGTCGAGTACGGACGTGAAGTCCTCCTCGGACATCCGCATCAGCAACTGGTCCTTGGTGACACCGGCGTTGGCGACCAGGACCTCCACCGGACCGTGCTTCTCCTCGATCTCCTTGTAGGCCAGATCCACCTGCTCGGTGTCGGTGATGTCGCACTTGACGGCCAGGAAGCCCTCGGGAGGTTCGCCCGAGCGGTACGTGATCGCGACCTTGTCGCCTGCGTCGGCGAAAGCGCGGGCGATGGCGAGGCCGATGCCCCGGTTTCCTCCGGTGACGAGAACCGAGCGGCTCAACGGATCACCCTTTCGATAGCTGTTTGGTACCCACGCAAACTATCGGCTCTGTCCCACTTAAGGGGAATCCGCCTCCGACAGCACCGCACGGCGGCGCCTGTCGGGTCCCTACAGAAGAACGCGGTCGGGTCCCTGCAGAAGAACGATCTGGCAGGCGGCCCCCTTCGCGCGACATGATGCGAGCGACCGGTCGTGACGACAGGAGACCTCCGTGCCACATTCCATCGACGCAGCCTTCACGGCGCTGCCGCTGCGCCCCCTGGCCGACGCGGCCCTCGCCCGTGCGCGCGCACTCGGCGCCGACCATGCCGACTTCCGCTTCGAGCGCGTGCGCAGCGCGGCCTGGCGGCTGCGGGACGCGAGGCCGGCCGGGTCGTCGGACACCACCGATCTCGGATACGCGGTGCGGGTGGTGCACGGCGGCGCGTGGGGGTTCGCCTCCGGGGTGGACCTGACCATGGACGCCGCGGCGAAGGTCGCCTCGCAGGCGGTCGCGATGGCGAAGCTCTCCGCCAAGGTCATCAAGGCGGCTGGATCGGACGAGCTGGTGGAACTGGCGGACGAGCCGGTGCACTCCGAGCAGACCTGGATCTCCACGTACGAGATCGACCCCTTCTCCGTACCCGCCGACGAGAAGACCGCCCTGCTGGCCGACTGGTCGTCCCGGCTGCTGAGGGCGGACGGAGTGGCACATGCGGACGCCTCGCTGATGACCGTCCACGAGAACAAGTTCTACGCGGACACGGCGGGCACCGTCACCACCCAGCAGCGGGTGCGGGTGCATCCGCAGCTCACCGCGGTCGCCGTGAACGGTGCCAGCGGTGAGTTCGACTCGATGCGGACGATCGCCCCACCGGCCGGCCGAGGGTGGGAGTACCTCACCGGGACCGGCTGGGACTGGGACTCCGAACTGGAGCAACTCCCGGTACTGCTCGCCGAGAAGATGCGCGCGCCCGGTGTCGAGGCGGGGACGTACGACCTGGTCGTCGACCCGTCGAACCTCTGGCTGACCATCCACGAGTCGATCGGGCACGCGACCGAACTGGACCGGGCGCTGGGGTACGAAGCGGCGTACGCCGGAACCTCCTTCGCCACGTTCGACCAGCTCGGGAAGCTGGCGTACGGCTCCCCCGTGCTGAACGTGACGGGCGACCGCACCGCCGAACACGGCCTCGCCACCGTCGGTTTCGACGACGAGGGGGTGGCCGCGCAGTCCTGGGACCTCATCAAGGACGGCACGCTGGTCGGGTACCAGCTGGACCGGCGGATCGCGAAGCTGACGGGGCTCGGGCGCTCCAACGGCTGTGCGTACGCGGACTCCCCGGGCCATGTGCCCGTGCAGCGCATGGCCAATGTGTCGCTCCAGCCGGATCCGGGCGGGCTCTCGACGGAGGATCTGATCGGGGGCGTCGAGCGCGGGATCTATGTCGTGGGCGACCGCTCGTGGTCGATCGACATGCAGCGCTACAACTTCCAGTTCACCGGTCAGCGCTTCTACCGCATCGAGAACGGGCAGCTGGCGGGGCAGCTGCGTGACGTCGCCTACCAGGCGACCACCACCGACTTCTGGGGCTCGATGGAGAAGGTCGGCGGCCCGCAGACCTATGTGCTCGGCGGCGCGTTCAACTGCGGCAAGGCCCAGCCGGGACAGATCGCCGCCGTCTCGCACGGCTGCCCCTCCGCCCTCTTCCGGGGCGTCAACATCCTGAACACCACGCAGGAGGCCGGACGATGACCTCGTCGAAGCGCACCGTCACACCGCACGAGATCGTCGAACGCGCCCTCGCGCTGTCCACCGCGGACGGCTGCGTGGTCATCGCCGACGAGCAGTCCGGTGCCAACCTGCGGTGGGCGGGCAACGCGCTGACCACCAACGGCGTGACCCGTGGCAGGACCCTGACCGTCATCGCCACCGTCGACGGGAAGGAGGGCACCGCCTCCGGTGTGGTCTCCCGCTCGGCGGTCACCGCGGACGATCTCGAACCGCTGGTCCGGGCCGCGGAGGCCGCTGCCCGGGGCGGGGCGCCCGCCGAGGACGCGCAGCCGCTGGTCTCCGGCGTCCCCGCGTCGCCCGACTTCACCGACGCGCCCGCCGAGACGACCTCGGCGGTCTTCGCCGACTTCGCGCCCGCGCTCGGTGAGTCCTTCGCCCGTGCCCGGGAGGGCGGCCGTGAGCTCTACGGCTTCGCCCACCACGAGATGAGTTCCAGCTATCTCGGTACCTCCACGGGGCTGCGGCTCCGCCACGACCAGCCCAACGGCACCCTGGAGCTGAACGCCAAGTCCCCCGACCGGACCCGCTCCGCCTGGGCGGGCCGTGCCACCCGCGACTTCAAGGACGTCGACCCCACCGCCATGGACGCCGAGCTGGCGCAGCGGCTGGGCTGGGCGGAGCGCCGTATCGAGCTGCCCGCCGGACGGTACGAGACGCTGCTGCCGCCGACCGCCGTCGCCGACCTGCTGATCTACCAGCTGTGGTCGTCGGCCGCGCGGGACGCCGTCGAGGGCCGTACGGTCTTCTCGCGTCCCGGCGGCGGTACCCGGCTGGGGGACAGGCTCTCCCCGCTGCCGCTGACCCTGCGCAGCGATCCGGCCGAGCCCGGTCTGGAGTCGGCGCCCTTCGTCCTGGCGCATGCCTCGGGGGACGACTCGTCGGTCTTCGACAACGGGCTGCCGCTCTCCCGCACGGACTGGGTGCGGGACGGGCGGCTGGAGCGCCTGGTCACCACCCGGCACAGCGCGGACCTGACCGGTCTGCCGGTGGCTCCCGCGATCAGCAATCTGATCCTGGAGGGCGGCGGTGAGCGGTCGCTGGACGAGATGGTGGCGGCGTCCGGGCACCAGGGGCCCGCCCTGCTGCTGACCTGCCTCTGGTACATCCGGGAGGTCGACCCGGCCTCGCTGCTGCTGACCGGTCTGACCAGGGACGGTGTCTACCTCGTGGAGAACGGCGAGGTCGTGGGTGAGGTGAACAACTTCCGCTTCAACGAGTCGCCGGTGGATCTGCTGTCCAGGGCCACCGAGGCCGGGCGTACGGAGCGGACGCTGCCCCGTGAGTGGGGTGACTGGTTCACCCGCGCCGCGATGCCCGCGCTGCGCATCCCGGATTTCAATATGAGTTCCGTCAGCCAGGGCGTATAACCTCTGGACGTACTTCCAGCCACACCGAAGGAGACGCGAGACCCGTGACGGACATCGTCGACGAGCTGAAGTGGCGAGGGCTCTTCGCCCTCTCCACTGACGAGGACGCATTGCGCAAGACGCTCGCGGACGGTCCCGTCACGTTCTATTGCGGCTTCGACCCGACGGCGGCCAGCCTGCACGTGGGCCATCTCGTGCAGGTCCTCACCGTCCGCCGGCTCCAGCTGGCCGGACACCGGCCGCTGGCGCTGGTGGGCGGGGCGACCGGCCAGATCGGCGATCCCCGGCCGACCGCCGAACGCACGCTGAACGACCCGGAGACCGTCGCCAACTGGGTCGGGCGGCTGCGCGCCCAGATCGAGCCGTTCCTCTCCTTCGAGGGGGAGAACGCGGCCGTGATGGTCAACAACCTGGACTGGACGGCCGGGCTGTCCGCGATCGAGTTCCTGCGGGACATCGGCAAGCACTTCCGGGTGAACAAGATGCTCACCAAGGAGTCGGTCGCCCGCCGCCTGGAGTCCGAACAGGGCATCAGCTACACCGAGTTCAGCTACCAGTTGCTCCAGGGCATGGACTTCCTGGAGCTGTACCGGCGGTACGGCTGCACCCTCCAGCAGGGCGGCAGCGACCAGTGGGGCAACCTCACCGCGGGTATCGACCTGATCCACCGCCTGGAGCCGGCCGCGTCGGTGCACGCGCTGGGCACCCCGCTGATGGTGAAGGCGGACGGCACCAAGTTCGGCAAGTCCGAGAGCGGGGCCGTCTGGCTCGACGCGGAGATGACGACGCCGTACGCCTTCTACCAGTTCTGGCTGAACGTGGACGACCGTGACGTCTCCACGTACAACCGCATTCTCAGCTTCAAGAGCCGCGCGGAGCTGGAGGAGCTGGAGCAGCTCACCGAGGAGCGTCCGCAGGCACGCGCGGCCCAGCGTTCGCTGGCCGAGGAGCTGACGACGCTGGTGCACGGCGCCGAGCAGTGCGCGGCGGTCGTCGCCGCGTCGAAGGCGCTCTTCGGCCAGGGCGACCTCGCCGGGCTCGACGAGCGGACGCTGGGTGCCGCGCTCTCCGAGCTGCCGCACGTCCAGGTGGACGCGCTGGTCCCGGTGGTGGACCTGCTCGCCGAGACCGGCCTGGTCCCGAGCAAGTCCGCCGCACGGCGTGCCGTGAAGGAGGGCGGGGCGTACGTGAACAACGTGAAGGTGGCGGGCGAGGACGCCGTACCCGCCGCGGAGGATCTGCTGCACGGGCGCTGGCTGGTGCTGCGCCGGGGCAAGAAGAACCTGGCTGCGGTCGAGGTCAGGTCCTAGAAAAGGTCCTGGACCCCCGGACATACGCGGGAGGGGCGGCCGGTGCGTACCGGCCGCCCCTCCCGCGTTCGTTCAGCTCGGCTGTTTCCTGTTGCCCCGGACCGCGGCCCAGAGCTTGTCCCCGGCACCGACGACGATCACGGCCCCGATCAGCTGGAGCAGATGCCTGATCCAGTCGATGCCGTTGGTGTCGTTGACGCCGAGTCCGGTGGCCGCCCAGTTGCCCAGCACACTGCCCAGGATGCCGCACACCACGGTCAGCCACAGCGGGATCTGCTGCTTGCCCGGGATGATCGCCTTGGCGATCAGGCCGAGCACCAGCCCCACGATGACGGCCCACAACCAACTCATGTCGCCTCCTGGTGCGGCAGCTGTGTACGCATGACGCCCAGCATCGGCGCTTCGGCCATACGGCGCATGTCGGGCGGCGCCATCCGTGCCGCGCGTGCCGCCACCTGCCCGTGGCGGCGCGCCCCGGTCTCGATGGCGGCCCGGCCGCGGCGTAACGTTGTGCCGTCCGGTCCGGGGAGAGTCCGGCGCAGGAATCGGGTGGTGGGACGCGATGCGGAAGCAGAGCAGCGGTCAGGTCTTCCGGATCACGGGAGCGCGGCAGGGACTCGCGGAGGACGTCCGCGGCCGGCAACGGCGCTACATCATCTCGATGTCCGTGCGTACCGTCGCGGTCATCCTGACCGCGGCCCTCTGGAACGTGGAGCGGCCGGTCGCGATCGTGACCCTGGTGCTCGGCGCGTTCCTTCCGTACGTCGCCGTGGTGATCGCGAACGCGGGCCGGGAGAACGCCCCGGGGCTGCCCACGACGTTCGTCCCGGCGCCCTACCGGCCGGCGCTGGAGCCCTCGTCCGTGGTCCCGGGGGCGGAGGCCGCGGCCGATCCGTCCGCCACGGAGAGTGAGCGTCCGGCGCCTGAACAGAGCTGAAACGGGGCGGGATCCGCGCGGGCCGCAAAGCTCAAGAAAAGCTCAGATCAATCATGAAGTTCCGGTGCCGCATGCCCAGTGGCCCGTGACATACTTCGAAAGCGCTCCGCATCCCCCGTCGGAGCGACGGACCGACGCCGGGCAGCTCCCCCCGTGGCTGCTCGGCGTCGCCATTTCCGGGGCCTGTTACGCGGATTCGCGGAGTGACGAAGTCCGTACCGGCTCTCGTACGAGCCATGCTTTGGCCTAGGGTTGGGCGGGTGAACTCCCCCGAAACCGCCGGTTCCGCCCCTGTCTGTTCCGCCAAGGGCTGTCGTACCGACGCCGTCTGGGTACTGGCCTGGAACAACCCGAAGCTGCACACCCCCGAGCGCCGCAAGACCTGGCTCGCGTGCGAGGAACACCGGGAGCATCTCTCCCAGTTCCTCGGGGTGCGGGGCTTCCTGAAGGACGTGGTGGCCCTGAACGAGTGGGAACAGGACTCCGCCGACGGCCCCGGCCCGTCCAGGGCCTAGGCCGTGTTTTGAAAGTCCCGCCTGCGCCGCGGCGCCCGCCCTTCGGGCGGACGACGCTACTTTCAAAACACGGCCTAGCCGCCGATCGCCGACATCGGCCGGGCGGGCTGGAGGAAGGACGGGTCGTCCAGACCGGATCCGGCCTTCTTTCCCCACATCGCCAGCTTCCAGCGACGGGCGATCTCCTCGTCGGACGCCCCGGAGCGCAGCGCGCCCCGCAAGTCCGATTCCTCCCGGGCGAAGAGGCAGGTGCGCACCTGACCGTCGGCAGTGAGTCTGGTGCGGTCGCAGGCTCCGCAGAACGGCCGCGTGACGGAGGCGATGACCCCCACGCGGTGCGGTCCGCCGTCCACCACCCAGCGTTCGGCGGGGGCCGAACCGCGTGCGTCCGCGGCCTCCTCGGTGAGCAGGAAGCGGGTGCGCAGCGACTCCAGGATGTCACCCGCTGTGATCATTCCGTCCCGCTTCCAGCCGTGCTGGGCGTCGAGCGGCATCTGCTCGATGAAGCGCAGCTCGTAGTCGTTCCGCACGGCCCAGGCGAGGAGTTCGGGAGCCTCGTCGTCGTTGAGTCCGGGCATCAGTACGGCGTTGACCTTCACCGGGGTGAGCCCCGCGGCGCCGGCGGCCTCCAGGCCGTCCAGCACATCGCGGTGCCGGTCCCGACGGGTGAGGGTCTTGAAGACGTCGGGGCGCAGGGTGTCGAGCGAGACGTTGACCCGGTCCAGGCCCGCTGCCGCGAGGGCTCGGGCGGTGCGCTTGAGGCCGATGCCGTTGGTGGTCAGCGACATCCGGGGGCGGGGCTCCAGGGCCGCGCACCGCTCGACGATGCCCACCAGCCCGGGGCGCAGCAGCGGTTCGCCGCCGGTGAACCGGACTTCGGTGATCCCGAGGCCGGTCACGGCGATACGGATCAGCCGGACGATCTCGTCGTCGGTGAGCAGATCCGGCTTCGCCAGCCACTGCAGCCCCTCTTCGGGCATGCAGTACGTGCACCGCAGATTGCAGCGGTCGGTGAGTGAAACGCGCAGGTCAGTGGCTACGCGGCCAAAGGTGTCGATAAGCACTGCGGCCCCCTTCCCACGAGGAATCCCTGCTGAAGAACTGTATGCAACCGAGCGTACGCGACCCCTGTGACAGCAACAGGGCCGATTGCCACGAGGTACGGCGGGGCCGCGTCGTAGAGATCTACGACGCGGCCCCGGTCCGTACCGTCTCCGCCGTGCTCCGGCGACCGGCTCAGTGCGCTCCGAACCCGGTGAGGGACTTGACCTCCAGTTCCGCGTACTTGCCCTTGTCGGGCTCCTCCTTCGAGAGCAGCGAGCCCAGCCAGCCGAGCAGGAATCCCAGCGGGATCGAGATGAGGCCCGGGTTCTCCAGCGGGAACCAGTGGAAGTCCACGCCCTTGAACATCGAGGTGGGCTTTCCGGAGACGACCGGCGAGAAGAGCACCAGCACCACGGAGGAGACGAGCCCTCCGTAGATCGACCAGAGGGCGCCGCCGGTGGTGAACCTCTTCCAGAACAGGCTGTAGAGGAGAGTGGGCAGATTGGCGGAGGCGGCGACCGCGAAGGCGAGGGCGACCAGGCCCGCCACGTTCAGATCACGGGCGAAGGCACCGAGGACGATGGCGACGGCGCCGATCGCGACGGTGGCCCAGCGGGCCGCGCGCATCTCCTCCTTCTCGGTCGCCCTGCCCTTGCGGATGACGTTGGCGTAGATGTCGTGCGCGAACGACGACGAGGAGGCCAGGGTCAGTCCGGCGACCACCGCGAGGATGGTGGCGAAGGCGACCGCCGAGATCACCGCGAGCAGGATGGACCCTCCGGTGGAGTCGGCGCCGCCGCCGATCTCCAGGGCGGCCAGCGGTGCCGCGGTGTTGCCCGCCGGGTTGGAGGCGATGATGTCGGCGGGCTTGAGGAGGGCGGCGGCGCCGAACCCGAGCACGATCGTCATCAGGTAGAAGGCGCCGATGATGCCGATCGCCCAGTTCACCGACTTGCGGGCGGCCTTGGCCGTCGGCACGGTGTAGAAGCGGATCAGGATGTGCGGCAGGCCCGCGGTGCCGAGCACCAGCGCGATGCCGAGCGAGATGAAGTCCAGCTTGGTGGTGCCCGAGGTGCCGTACTTCAGGCCGGGTTCCAGGAAGGCCTTCCCCTTGCCACTGTTCGAGGCCGCGGAGCCGAGCAGGTCGGAGACGTTGAAGTGGAACTTCAGCAGGATCAGGAAGGTGATGAGGATGGTGCCCGCGATCAGCAGGACGGCCTTGACCATCTGCACCCAGGTGGTGCCCTTCATGCCACCGATGGTGACGTACACGATCATCAGGACGCCGACCAGCGCGACGATGGCGATCTTGCCCGCGTCGCTGGTGATGCCGAGCAGCAGGGAGACGAGCACTCCGGCGCCCGCCATCTGAGCCAGCAGATAGAAGATCGAGACGACGATGGTGGAGGCGCCCGCCGCGGTACGCACGGGGCGTTGGCGCATCCGGTACGCGAGGACGTCGCCCATCGTGTAGCGGCCCGAGTTGCGCAGCGGTTCGGCGACCAGCAGCAGGGCGACGAGCCAGGCGACCAGGAAGCCGATCGAGTAGAGGAAGCCGTCGTAGCCGAAGAGTGCGATGGCGCCCGCGATGCCGAGGAACGAGGCGGCCGACATGTAGTCGCCGGAGACGGCGAGTCCGTTCTGGAAGGCGGAGAACTGCCTGCCGCCCGCGTAGAAGTCCGCGGCGCTGCGGGTCTGGCGTCCGGCCCAGACGGTGATGACCAGGGTCGCGACGACGAAGACCGCGAAGAGCGTGATGATCAGCGGCCGGTGCTCGGTGGTGGCCGAGGCGGCGAGCTGGACTGCGGGGCTCATGCGTCGGCCTCCATACGGGACTTGATCGCGGCGCCCTTCGGGTCGAGCTTCGTCGCGGCGTGCCGCGAGTAGAGCCAGGCGATGAGGAACGTGGTGAGGAACTGGGCGAGACCGAGGACCAGGGCCACATTGATGTGGCCGAGGAGCGTGGTGCCCATGAAGCCGCCGGCGTAGCTCGACAGCAGGACGTACAGCAGGTACCAGGCGATGAAGCCGATGGTCAGCGGAAAGGCGAAGGAGCGGTGGGCGCGGCGCAGTTCGCCGAATTCCGCGCCCTCCTGCACCTCGACGTACTTCTCTGCCGTGGTCCGGGCCGGGCCGGGGCCCGTTCCGTCCGGGCGCTGCGGTGCATCGGTAGCCACGGATTCTCCTCGCGACGCGGTGTGGGTGGGGCCGGAGCGGCTGGGCTGTCGGGAGGCGGGTGGTGCGGGTCCCCCCGACAACGGCACGGAGCGCGCGGCGGCCCGGTTCAACGCTGGTTGATTCTTGACCGATTGATTGCTGTCCGCCGATGATCAGCGATAGTTTCGCTGGTCATGTACCGCCCAACTGCGTCCCGCAGCAGGGCGGCTGATACGGATGATGTGGAGAACCCATGGCTCATCTGGCATCCGGGCGGTGGCGCGCGGTCGCGCTGCCCGCCGGACTGGCACTCGTCGCTTCGCTCGGCTTCCTGCCGGGCACGGCCACCGCGGAGTCGGGGGGTGGCTCGGCGCACGCCACGGGCCCTGCACTCTCGTACGTGGTGAACACCAGAACCGACCACCGCACGCTGGACTCGGTGAGACAGGCGATCTCCCGGGCCGGCGGTTCGGTGGTGATGACGTACGACAAGATCGGCGTGATCGTCGCGCACTCGGCCGACCCGGACTTCGCGAAGAACGTCCGCGCGGTCAAGGGCGTCTCTTCGGCCGGTGCCACCCGCACCGCGCCGCTGCCCGCCGAGTCGACGACGGACGTCGGTACCCCGCTGAAGCTCACGGCGAAGCAGCTGAAGTCGCTGTCGGCGAAGGCGGCCTCCGGGGAGGACCCGCTGGAGCCGTTGCAGTGGGACCTGAAGGCGATCAAGGCCGACAAGGCGCACGAGAAGACTCTCGGCAGTTCCAAGGTGACGGTCGCGGTGATCGACACGGGCGTCGACGACACCCACCCGGACATCGCACCGAACTTCGACCGCAAGGCCTCCGTCAACTGTGTGACGGGCAAGCCCGACACCACGGACGGTGCCTGGCGGCCGACCGCCGAGGAGAGCCCGCACGGCACCCATGTGGCAGGTGAGATCGCGGGCGCGAAGAACGGCGTCGGCATCACCGGGGTCGCCCCCGGGGTGAAGGTGTCGGG
This sequence comes from Streptomyces sp. A 4/2, assembly GCF_940670765.1. Lineage (GTDB taxonomy): Bacteria > Actinomycetota > Actinomycetes > Streptomycetales > Streptomycetaceae > Streptomyces. The sequence goes on along the minus strand of NZ_CALNVW010000035.1, from coordinate 81,144 downwards.
CATCAAGGTGGGCACGACGGGCGGGTCCTTCTACACGGAGGCCGTCGTGTGCGGCTTCATGTGGGCCGCGGACCACGGGGTCGACGTGACCAACAACAGCTATTACACCGACCCGTGGTACTTCAACTGCAAGGACGACCCGGACCAGCGGGCCCTGGTCGACGCGGTCACCCGCGCCTCGCAGTACGCGGAGAAGAAGGGCACGGTCAATGTCGCAGCCGCGGGCAACGAGAGCTACGACCTCGCCTCGCACTCGATAACCGACCCGTCGAGCCCGAACGACGGCACCCCGGGGGACCGGACGGTGGACCCGTCCAAGTGCCTCGACATACCCACCGAGTTGCCGGGGGTCGTCACGGTCGCCGCGACGGGCGCCAAGAACCTGAAGTCGTCGTTCTCCAACTACGGCCGGGGAATCATCGACGTCGCGGCCCCCGGTGGTGACTCCACCGCCTACCAGGCCCCCGACGCGCCGGCGAACAACGGCCTGATCCTGGGCCCGGTCCCCGGCGGCGGCTGGGCCTACATGGCCGGTACGTCCATGGCGTCCCCGCACGTCGCGGGTGTCGCGGCGCTGATCAAGTCCACGCACCCGCACGCCTCGCCGCAGCTGGTCAAGGCGCTGCTGTCCGCCGAGGCGGACAAGCTGGCCTGCCCCGCGTCGTACGACATCGACGGTGACGGCACCGTCGACGCGGTCTGCCAGGGCGGTCGGGGTCACAACGGCTTCTACGGGTCCGGCCTGGTCAACGCCCTGAACGCGGTGACCTGGTAGCACCTCCGGTGGGGGCGGCCGGCCGCCCCCACCGACGGCCCGGCGGACCGGTCGAGGCCCGCCGGGCCTACTTGACGAGCACCTTGAGCGCGGTGCGCTCGTCCATCGCCCGGTAGCCGTCCGGAACACCGTCCAGGCCGACGGTCAGGTCGAAGACCGGCGAGGGGTCGATCGTGCCGTCCAGTACGTCGGGGAGCAGTTCGGGTATGTAGGTGCGGACGGGCGCGACGCCGCCGCGCAGCGCGATGTTGCGGTCGAACATGTCGCTGAGGTCCAGGCCGGTACCGCTGCCGTGCGGTACGCCGACGTAGCCGACGGCGCCGCCGTCGCGGGCGATGGCGACGGCCGTGCGCATCGACTGCTCGGTGCCGACGGCCTCGATCACGGCGTGGGCGCCCTGCCCGCGCGTCATGTCACGTACCGCGGCGACGGCCTCGTCACCGCGCGCCGCGACCACGTCCGTGGCGCCGAACGTCCTGGCGATGTCGGTGCGGACCTGGTGCCGCCCCAGCGCGATGATCCGCTCGGCGCCGAGCCGCTTGGCGGCCAGCACGCCGCAGAGCCCGACGGCCCCGTCACCGACGACGGCGACCGTGCTGCCGGGGCGCACGCCCGCTCCGAGGGCCGCGTGGTGGCCGGTGCCCATGACGTCGGAGAGTGCGAGCAGCGCGGTCAGCAGGTGGTCGTCGGAGGCGGCGTCGGCCGGGAGCTTGACGAGTGTGGCGTCGGCGAAGGGCACCCTGACGGCTTCGCCCTGACCGCCGTCGGAGCCGACCGAACCCCAGAAGCCACCCTGCGTGCAGGAGGTGGTGAGCCCTTCGGCGCAGTACTCGCACATGCCGTCGGACCAGACGAAGGGGGCGACGACGAGGTCCCCGGCCGCGAAGCCGCTGACCCCGGAGCCCGCTTCCTCGACGATGCCGAGGAACTCGTGGCCGATCCTCTGACCGGGCTCCCGGGCGGCGACACCGCGGTACGCCCACAGGTCGCTGCCGCAGATGCAGGCGCGCAGCACGCGGACGACCGCGTCGCCGGGCTGCTGGATCTCGGGGTCCGGCACCTCCTCCACCCGGATGTCGTGAGGGGCGTGGATGACGGTGGCGCGCATGGGGAAATCCTTGCTGGTCAGACAGATGTACGACTGTCACGGTACGCCGACGGCGGCGTGGCCCCGCACCGGAGTACCCCCGTGACCAGCAGGCACTGGGCCGCCAGATAGGTGGCCATGACCCAGAAGTCCGGCGCGGGCAGCTGCGGAAGGGAGGCGATACCGGTGGCGATCAGGGTGTCCGAGACCAGGAAGAGCGCCCCGCCGAGCGCGGCGTACCGGCCGAGCCCGCCCGCGCGGTACGCCATCGCGGTGAGCAGCAGCGAGTATCCCGCCACCGGGACGCGCAGCCCGGCGGGCAGGCCGGGCCAGAGAACGGCGATCGCGCAGCCGAGCGCGACGGCGTACGCCACGGCCGGCCCGGTACGCCTGGCACTCCCCCGGCCCGGAGGCGTACGACGGCGCCCGAAGAGCACCAGGTAGCAGAGGTGTCCCGCCGCGAAGGACGCCATTCCGGCGAGAAAGGCGGGGTCCGCGTCGATGAGGAGCAGGGTGTCGCCGCCCCAGCCGAAGAGCAGCGCGGCGAGCAGCGGACGGGGGGCGCCGCGGGCGTACGCATGGGCCGCGAGGAGCGGCATCAGCAGCGGCTTGGCGACGGTGTGAGCGGTGGGCCAGTGGGCGAGAACGGCCACGAGGTCGACGAGCGCCACGAGCACGAAGACGAGCAGCAGCAGCCGGGCCGCCCTGCTCTGCGCCACCGGCTCCGGCACCTGACCCGGCACCACCTGTTCAGGCATCTCCCGTTCCGGTGTCACCGGCTTCGGCACCGCCGGATCCGTCGTCACGCGATCCGCTCGGCTGCCGTCGCCTCGTGAACGGTCCCGGCGCCGGGTGCGGGGGAGCGTCCCGCCGGCTGCCAGCCGGGCCCGCCGAAGATCCGCCCGGCGCGCTCGTGCCAGCTGTCGGCCGCCCGGACGTCCCGGGCGATCGCCGCGTACTCGTGGGTCGCGACACGCAGCGGGTTGTACGTCGCGATGTTCTTGGTCAGCCCGAAGACGGGCCGCTCGCCCTCGCCCGTGAAGGACCGGAACAGCCGGTCCCAGACGATCAGGATGCCGCCGAAGTTACGGTCCAGGTACCCGCCCTGGGAGGCATGGTGCACCCGGTGGTGAGAGGGCGTGTTGAGCACGTACTCGAAGGGGCGCGGCAGCGTGCCGACCCGTTCGGTGTGTACCCAGAACTGGTAGACGAGGTTGACGGAGGAGCAGAACGCGAGGGCCGCGGGATGCACGCCGAGGGCGATCAGCGGGACGTAGAACGGCCAGACGGTCAGCGTGGTCCAGGGCTGGCGCAGCGCGGTCGTGAAGTTGAACTTGCGGCTGGAGTGGTGGACCACGTGGCAGGCCCACAGGATGCGGACGACGTGGTGGCCGCGGTGCGACCAGTAGTAGAAGAAGTCCTGCCCGAGCAGCATCAGGAGGACCGTCCACCACAGCACCGGGATGCGCAGCGGGGTCAGTTCGTACACCGCGGTGTAGACGGCGACGATCGGGATCTTCCAGAGGGCGTCGAAGACCAGACTGCCGAGACCCATGCCGACGCTGGTGGCGGCGTCCTTGGTCTCGTACCCGGCGGCCTCCTCGTCCGGGTGGAACCGGTAACTCACCATCTCCACGACGGTGAGCAGGACGAAGGCCGGTACGGACCACAGCACGACATCAGGCAGGTTCGGCATGCCAGCACGGTACGGCCGGGCGATCGGCTGCGGCTAGATGTTGTTACTGACAAGTATGCGAGACGATCTGTCAGCGAGTTTTGGTGACTTCCGCCAATGCCACTGCCGATACGGCTGCCGATACCACTGCTGATACCGCTGCCGGTAGGGGCGCCGACGCGCCCTCCGGAGCGCCCCGGCCGCCGGGGCTCAGACCCCGGCCGCCCCCAGCAGCGCACCGGCCGCGTAGGTCACCGCCATGGCCAGCGCTCCCCCGGCGACGTTCCGCACCACCGCCGCACGCACCGGAGCCGCCCCCGAGCGGGCGCTCCACCACCCGGTCAGGATCAGCGCCGCCAGGACCGAGAGCACCGTGACGTACAGCCGCAGGGACGCGGGCGGCAGGACGATCGCCAGCAGCGGGAGCAGCGCGCCCACCGTGAAGGCGAGGAAACTGGCTCCCCCCGCCTGCCAGGGGCTGGTGAGGTCGTCGGGGTCGATGCCCAGTTCCACCTCGGCGTGGGCGCGCAGGGCGTCCCGCTCGGTCAGCTGCTCGGCGGCTTCGCGGGCCAGTTCGGCGGAGAGCCCCTTGCCCTCCAACAGCCCGGCCAGCTCGGCGAGTTCGGCCTCCGGAGTCTCGCGCAGCTCGCGCCTCTCCTGGGCCAGGGCGGCCTTCTCGGAGTCGCGCTGGGTGGAGACCGAGACGTACTCCCCCGCCGCCATCGACATCGATCCGGCGAGCAGTCCGGAGAGTCCGGCGGTGAGCAGCGCGGCGCGCGAGTCGGTGGCACCGGCGACGCCGACGACGATGCCCGCGGTGGAGACGACACCGTCGTTGGCGCCGAGCACGGCGGCCCGGAGCCAGTTGAGGCGGGCCCCGATGCCGCCGCCGTGGGCCTCGTCGTGGGTCTGATCAGTCACCCAGGGAGGGTCTCACCCGCTCCCGCCGGGGATCCGCACCGACCCGCTCGGACCCCGCGTCTCACCACACCCGGACCGACCCTCCGCGGGCGAAGGCCGGGCTCGTGGCGTCCGCCGGGACCTCCGTCAGCGGCTCGGCGACCTCGGCCACGGTCGGCCCCGTCTTCGCGGCGACGGGATCGAGCAGGGAGAGGTCGAAGCCGTACACCCGGGCGGCGTTGCCGCCCACCATGGCGGCCACCTCCTCGCGCGGGAGCCCCGCGTAGGCGATCCGCAGACCCTCGCGGGTGTAGGGATGAGTGCCTTCGTCGTGCGGGTAGTCGCTGCCCCACATGATCTTGTCCAGGCCGATCTGCTCCCGCAGCGGCACCTCGTGCGGACGCATGAAGCTCGCACCGACGAAGCAGTTGTCGCGCCAGACCTCGCTGGGCCCGCCGCCCATCGAAGTAGCGAGCCCCGCACCGAACTTGGACTCGGCGGTGGCCGCCTTCGAGGCCGCCGAGACCAGTCGGCCGTGGTAGTAGTCCAGCATGTCGAGGACCCGCGGGATCCAGCCGGAGCCCTGTTCGGTGAGTACGAGCCGGAGGCCGGGGTGCCGCCGGAAGGCCCCGCCGAAGATCAGATGCCAGAGGGCGCGGTGCGAGAACCAGGTGGTCTCGACCATGAAGACGGCCCGCGCGGCGGGTTCGTCGCCCAGCGGCGGGGAGGCCGAGCCGCCGTGGTGGTTGACCGGGACTCCCAGCTCCTCGCAGACCGCCCAGAGCGGGTCGTACGTCTGCGAGTACAGCTCGGGCACCCCGGAGCCCGGCGGGGCGCCGGGCAGCAGGATCCCGCCGGTGAGGCCCGCCGCCCGGGTGCGACGCACCTCCCGTACGGCCTCCCCGACATCGTTGAGGAGGATCTGGGCGACGCCCGCCCGCCGCCCCGGCGCCTGCGCGCAGAAGTCGGCGAGCCAGCGGTTGTGGGCGCGCAGCCCGGCCCAGCGCTGCGCGTACTCCTCCTTCGACGGCGCCGGGGCCATCAGCGAGGCGCTCGGGAAGAACGGCGGAATGGTGTTGGGGAAGACGACCTCCGCCACGATGCCGTCCGCTTCGAGTTCGGCGAGCCGGCGGGCGGAGTTCCAGTTGCGGTCGGCGGTGTCGGCGACGAGGTCCTCGTACGGATTGACGTACGTGGCCGCCCAGGCGTCGAAGTCCTCGTGGTGGCGCTTCTCCAGGTACGGCTTGTAGTCCAGCAGGTCGGCGCCGGCGTGGCAGTCGGCCGAGATGACGGTGTAGCGGTCCACCGGGGACATCACAGGACCCCCGTCTGCGGGAATTCATGGCCGGTGAGCCAGTGGCGGCCCACCTCACGGGACTTCGCCCAGGCGGCCTCGACGGCCGTCTGGTCGGCCGGCTGGCCCAGCTCGTCCGGGGTGGGGCCGATCCGCCGGGCGATCGGCTCCAGCGCCTTCGTGTCGAAGCCGAAGACATCGGCTGCCGCCAGGCCCAGCATGCGCCGGGTCTCGTCGACCGGAATGTCGTGGAAGGTGTTCCGCAGCCACTCACGGGTCCGCGGCCAGGTGCCCTCGGGGTGCGGGAAGTCGCTGCCCCAGAGGATGTTGTCGACGCCGATCTCGTAACGCAGGGCGAGCTCGCGGCGTTTGGTGTTGGTGGCACAGATGAAGACCTGACGGTCCAGGTATTCGCTCGGCGGGCGCTGCAGCTCGGCGAACGGGGAGAGCTTCTTCCCGCCGTGCGCGCCCAGGTAGAGGCGGTCCATGAACCAGAGCTGATTGGGCAGCCACCAGCAACCGGACTCGGCGATGCCGAACTTCAGCCCGGGGTGGCGCTCGAACACACCTGACCAGAGCAGGAACCAGAGCGGGCGGGACGGCCACCAGGTCACCTCGCTCACGTAGATGCCCAGGTGGTCACCGTACTCATGGCGCGGCGCGGCGCCCGAGTGGGTGACGACCGGCATGCCCGTCTCGGCGGCGGCTGCCCACACGGGGTCGTAACGCCGGTCGTGGTAGGGCGCCTTGTCCACCCACATGGCGGGGATCATCAGCGCGCCGAGCCCGGATTCCTTCGCCCGGTACACCTCGGCGACGACCCGGTCCACCTCGCCCGTGATGGGCAGGAGCGCGACCCCGCAGTGCCGTTCGGGGTGCTCTCCGACGAACTCGGCCAGCCAGCGGTTGTGCGCCTGCGCACCGGCCATCCCGAGGTCGGGGTCCTGGTCCCCGGAGAGCCCGAGGCCGACCCCGAAGGGTGCCGCGGTCCGGCTGTCCACGGCGTCCGCGTCGGGGAAGACGACCTCGGCCGCCACTCCGTCGCCGTCGAGCTCCTTGAGGCGCCGGCCGGTGTCCCAACCGCCTTTCAGTCCCTCCTCGTTGTCCGTGAACCACTGGGCGGCGAAGGCCTCGTTGCGCACCCCCAGCCGGGTCATCTCCGCGCGGCGGGCGTCGCGCTCGCCGAGGAAGCCGTCGAAGGCACGGTGGAAGCGCGGGTCCAGATACGGCCGGTACTGCTCGGTCGGCAGACCGGCGTGGCAGTCGGAGGAGATGATCAGGTACGGGTCTGTCATCGCTGGCTCCTCGGTCGGGTACGGAAGGGATCAGTCGGCGCGGAGCAATCGGCGCGGAGCAATCGGCGCGGGTCGGCCGGGGACGGATCAGTCGGCGCGGCTCGGCCAGGGACGGATCAGCCGGTGCGGCTCGGCCAGGGACGGATCAGTCGGCGCGGCTCGGCCAGGGACGGATCAGCCGGTGCGGCTCGGCCAGGGACGGATCAGCCGGTGCGGGTCGGCCGGGGACGGATCAGTCGGCGCGGCTCGGCCAGGGACGGATCAGCCGGTGCGGGTCGGCCGGGGACGGGTCAGTCGAGTACGAAGTTCTCCAGGTACGACGGGGCGGCCCGGTCGAGCATCGACTGCGCGCGCCTCCTGATCTGCAGGTCGCTGTGCTCGCTCTCCGGCAGCAGCCAGAACCGCTCGGCCTCGATCCCCTCGGCGACCAGCTCGGCAACCTCCTCGACCGGGGTGAACCGCACCTCCTGCCCGGAGTCCTTCATCGCGGACTCCCACTGGTCGAGACTGCGGTAGGGGGTCCTGCGGGGCCGCTCCTTCGCGTACCGCTCGGGCCGGTTGCGGTGCGACTCCCACAGCCCGGTACGGAGCATGTGCGGCCCGGGGAAGAGCACGGACGCTCCGACCCGCACGCCCTCCGCCCTGAGGTGTGCGTACAGCGATTCGGTCATCGTGACCACCGCCGACTTGGTGACGGCGTACACGGAGGCGGTCGGCAGCGGGGCGATACCGCCGTCGCCCGACGAGGTGTTGACGACATGGCCGGGTTCGCCGGAGGCGATCATCTTCGGGACGAAGGCCTGGATGCCGTGGAAGACGCCCCACACGTTGACGGCGAAGGCCCACTTCCAGTCGTTGGGATCGTGCTCCCACATGCGGCCCTCCGCACCGGAGCCGACACCCGCGTTGTTGCACAGCACATGGACGGCGCCGAAGGTCCCGTACACCGCGTCGGCGAGCGCCAGTACCTCGTCACGCTCACCGACATCGACGACGCGGGCCAGTACCTGTGCGCCCTCGGCGCGCAGTTCCTCCGCGGCGCTGTCCAGCGCCGCCGCCTCCACATCGGCGAGTACGACCTTCAGCCCACCGGCGGCGAACTTCCGTGCCATGGCGAGGCCGATGCCGCTCGCGGCGCCCGTGACGACGGCCACCCGGCCCGGTTCCAACCGCATCAGACGCTCCCTTCCGGCGGGCCGTCGAGGATCTGCTGGGGATCGTCGTAACGCTGGTGGATGTACGGCAGCAGGGCCTGCGCGTCCACCGGCCCGACGACCCGGCCCCGCTGGTCGGTGGTCTTCTCACCGATGGTGAGTTCGACGACACGGCGTACGGGGAGGTCCGCGACCGGGTCGTACGCCGACTCGCGCAGCAGCACCTCGCCGGAGATCTCCTCCAGCCTGCGGACCTTCTCGTGGCGCGTGCAGTGGACGAGCACGGGTTCCGTGTCGAAGCCCTGACCGTCCACCGCGGGAAGGAACTTGAAGTAGAAGTCGACCTTCTCGCGCGGTCCGGGCAGCGGGAGGGGGCCTGTCACCTCGCCCCGCACCTCCACGAAGGCGACGCCGTGCCGGGCGAGCACCGCGCGCACGGTCGCGCCGTCCCGCTCGACGGTGACCTCACCCAGTTTCTTCGGCTCGCCGAAGACCTCGCGCCCGCCGGTCAGGGCGCGCTCATGGGTCATCGGCATGACGAGCGGATACCAGCCCTCCACCCCCTCGTGGACGGCGGCGACCGCCACCGAGCCCGCACCGAGCGGATAACCCGGCAGATCGACCTTGCTGATGTTGGCCCGGACGAGCGGCCGTCCGGCCGGGCCGAGCGGCGGCGGCAGCACCGCTGCCACCGCGTCGGGGTCGCTCTCCCAGACCGCCACCACCCCGGTGGACCAGATGTCGGGAAGCCTGGAACTCGCTGCGCGGGCGGCCGAGATCTCTTCGCCGGTGCGCGCGCCGTACCGTACGCGTGCCATGTCGTCACCTTTCGCAGGTAGCCTGTAACACAGTTACAGCAGAGCCCGTGAAGGGTAAAGAGCCATGCAGGAAAGGAAGTCGAGAGTCCCGTGCCACGACCTTCGCTGACCCGCGAGGAGATCCTGACCGCTGCGGCGGAGCTGGTGAAGGAGCAGGGACCGCGCGCCCTGTCCATGCGCAAACTCGCCGCCGAACTCGGCACCGCGGTCACCTCGATCTACTGGCACATCGGCAATCGCGAGTCGCTGCTGGACGCCCTCGTCGAACGCACCGTGCGGGAACTCGGCGAGATAACCCCGCACGGCAGCACACCCGCGGACCGGGTCGTGTCGGTGGCGAGAACGCTCCGCAAGGAGCTGCGCGGACGCCCGCACCTGATCGCGATGGTCCATGAACGCGGCCTGACGGAACGGATGTTCCTCCCCGCACAGCAGGCGCTCGTGCATGAGGTGCACGCGGCCGGGCTGCGCGGGGCGCGCGCCGCCGACGCGGTACGGGCCGTGCAGTTCCAGACCGTCGGTTTCGTACTGGTCGAGCGCAACCGCGAGCGCTCACCCGCCCAGCACCCCGGCGAGGAGGAGCTCTGGGACACTCCGGCCGCGGAGCACGACCCGGCCCTGGCGCGCGCGCTGGCCGGACCGGCCGACCCCGAACACCTCTTCACCCTCTCGGTCACTGCCCTGGTGCAGAGCCTGTTCGCGCCCTGAGCGGCGGCCGGGGACCCCGGGATTCCCAGGTTGTCGGTCGGGGCCCGTATTCTCTGTGACCATGCTCGACGACCGCCAGACAACAGCGACAGCATGGCCGACCGCTTACCCGCAGGGATACGCGGTCGTCGACGTGGAGACCACCGGCCTCGCCCGCGACGACCGGATAATCTCCGCTGCCGTCTACCGGCTCGACGCCCGCGGAAACGTCGAGGACCACTGGTACACGCTGGTCAATCCGGAGCGGGACCCCGGGCCCGTCTGGATCCACGGTCTGACCAGTGACGTCCTGGAGAGCGCCCCCCTCTTCCCGGAGATCGCGGCCGAGTTCGCCGAACGGCTCGACGGCCGGGTCCTGGTGGCGCACAACGCCATCTTCGACTGGCAGATGATCGCCAGGGAGTACGCACGCGCGCAGCGCACCGCCCCGGTCCGCCAGCGGCTGTGCACCATCGCGCTCTCCAAGGAGCTGGCGCTCCCGCTGCCCAACCACAAGCTGGAGTCGCTCGCCGCGCACTTCGGCGTCGTACAGGAACACGCGCACCACGCCCTCGACGACGCCCGGGTGCTCGCCGAGGCCTTCCGTCCGAGTCTGCACGCGGCGGCCCGGGACGGGGTGCGGCTGCCGCTCCTGGAGTGCCTGCCGCTCACCGAGTGGTCGGACGCCCCGCCGGCGCCGCGCGTCGGGTACCAGGCCTCGTACCGGCAGGGCAACTGGCGCCCCTCCCGGAAGCGTCCGGTCTGTCCCTATCCGAATCCGGGCCGGTACGAGCCGGGGAAACCGCTGTTGCAGGGCATGCGGGTGGCGTTCTCCGGCGACACCTCGGTCGACCGCGAGCTGCTGGAGGACCGGGCGGCCGAGGCCGGGCTGCACGTGGCGACGAGCCTGTCCCGGCTGACCAGCCTGCTCGTCACCAACGACCCGGATTCCGCCACGTCGAAGACGGTCAAGGCGAAGTCGTTCGGCACCCCGGTCGTGGACGAGGCCGCGTTCACGCAACTGCTGCGCGATGTCACACCGGCCCCGGCAGACGGGTGATTGACGGGCGACTCGCCCGCCGTCCGCTCGCCCGCCGCCGCTCCGCCGTCCCACCCTGTGGCGCATGGCACGTTGCGAGGTATGCGGAAACGACTACGGCATGTCGTTCGAGGTGCACGCGCAGGGCGCGATTCACGTCTTCGACTGCTTCTCCTGCGCCATTCACCGCATGGCGCCCATCTGTGAACACTGCCGCGTCCGGGTCATCGGCCAGGGCGTGGAGGTCGACGGCCAGTGGTACTGCGGCGGGCACTGCGCCCGCGCGGAGGGGAAGGTGGGGATCGTCGACAAGGTCTGAGGTCCGGTTCGGCCCCCGGCGGGACCCCCCGTCCGGGGGCCTTCACCTGAGGGGTACCTTCAAAGGCGTGTACCGCTTCCTGTTGACCCGGCAGTGGGTGATCCTCACCCTTGTCGCCCTCGTCCTCATGCCGACGATGATCAAGTTGGGCTTCTGGCAGCTGCACCGCCACCAGCACAAGGTCGCACAGAACGCCCTCATCGGCGAGAACCTCAAGGCGACCCCCGTACCCGTCGAGGACCTCACCGCTCCGGGGCACACCGTCCCGCACGACGAGTACTGGCGCCAGGTGACCGCGACCGGTCACTTCGACACCGCGGACGAGGTCGTCGTACGGCGCAGGACCTCGTCCGACGGCACCGTCGGCTACCACGTCCTGACCCCGTTCGTCCTGACGAACGGCAAGACGGTGCTGATCAACCGCGGCTGGATCCCCGACAACGGCAGCCAGATGACCCTCCCCAAGATCCCCGCCGCTCCCAAGGGCGACCTGACGGTGACCGGGCGGCTGATGGCCGATCAGACGACCGCGGCCAGCGGGATCAGGAACGTCAAGGGGCTCCCGCCACGCCAGGTGATGCTGATCAGCAGCGCCCAGCAGGCGAAGGCGCTGGGCAGACCGGTCCTCGGCGGGTACATCGAGCAGACCGCGCCCGAGCCCAGGGGCGACTCCCCCGAGCTGATCCCGACGCCCGAACACTCGGACATCGGTCCGCACATGGCGTACGCCGTCCAGTGGTGGCTGTTCACCGCCGGAGTGCCCATCGGATGGGTGGTTCTCGTACGGCGTGAAAAGCGCGACCGGACCGCTGCCGGGGCGAAGAGCGCGCCGGAACCGGTACCGGCAGCCGCTTAGCCCGGCCCGCTCCAGGGAACACGCGAGAGCGTGACCCAATGTATCGAGGACTACGCCCTCATCGGCGATCTGCAGACGGCGGCCCTGGTCGGCAGGGACGGCTCCATCGACTGGCTGTGCCTGCCGCGCTTCGACTCCGGTGCCTGTTTCGCCTCCCTGCTCGGGGACGACGAGAACGGCCACTGGCGCATCGCCCCGACGGGCGCGGGCAACTGCACACGGCGGAGCTACGTGGGGGACTCCCTCGTGCTGGAATCGGTCTGGGAGACACCGACCGGCACCGTCAAGATCACTGACTTCATGCCGCAGCGCGACACCGCACCCGACATCATGCGGATCATCGAGGGTGTCTCCGGCGAGGTGGCCATGTCCGGGACGCTGCGGCTGCGCTTCGACTACGGGTCGGTCGTGCCCTGGATGCGCCGGGCGGACGGACACCGGGTCGCGGTGGCGGGCCCCGACTCCGTGTGGCTGCGCAGCGAGCCCGAGGTGAAGACCTGGGGCCACCACTTCTCCACCTGCTCGTCGTTCACTGTCGCCGAGGGCGAGAAGGTGGCGTTCGTGCTCACCTGGCACCCCTCGCACGACCCCCGGCCGGCGCTCACCGACCCGCACGAGGCGCTGGAGAGCTCCCTGGCCGACTGGGAGGAGTGGTCGGCGCGCTGCCGGTACCGGGGGCCGTACCGCGAGGCCGTCATCCGCTCGCTGATCACGCTCAAGGCGCTCACTTTCGGCCCGACCGGCGGGATCGTCGCCGCTCCGACCACTTCGCTCCCGGAGGAGATCGGGGGCGTGCGCAACTGGGACTACCGGTTCTGCTGGCTGCGCGACTCCACCCTCACCCTGGGCGCGCTGCTCGCCTGCGGCTATCTCGACGAGGCGGCCGACTGGCGGGACTGGCTGCTGCGCGCGGTCGCGGGCAGCCCCGGCGATCTGCAGATCATGTACGGCCTCTCGGGCGAGCGGCGGCTGCCCGAGACCGAGCTGGGCTGGCTGCGCGGCCACCGGGGTTCCGCACCGGTACGGACCGGGAACGGCGCGGTCGACCAGGTCCAGCTCGATGTGTACGGGGAGGTCATCGACTCGCTGCACCTGGCCCGCACCTCCGGTCTCGTCAACAAGCCGCACGCCTGGAACGTCCAGCTGAGCCTCCTCGGCTTCCTGGAGACCCGCTGGCGCGAGCCCGACGAAGGGCTCTGGGAAGTACGCGGACCGCGCCGTCACTTCGTGCACTCCAAGGTGATGGCGTGGGTGGCCGCCGACCGCGCCGTACGCACCCTGGAGGACGAGCCGCGGGCGCGCGGCGACGTGGAGCGGTGGCGGCGGATGCGCGACGAGGTGCACCAGGAGGTGTGCGACAAGGGCTTCGATCCGGTGCGCAACACCTTCACCCAGTCGTACGGTTCCAAGGAGCTGGACGCGGCGACGCTGCTCATCCCCCAGGTCGGCTTCCTGCCGCCGGACGACCCGCGGGTCATCGGCACGGTCGACGCCGTGCGCGAGGAGCTGAGCCACGACGGTCTGGTGCGCCGCTACAGCACCGGGGGCCCTGCGGTCGACGGACTGCCCGGCAGCGAAGGCACCTTCCTGGTCTGCTCGTTCTGGCTGGCCGACGCGCTCCGGCTGACCGGCCGGGTCGCCGAGGCCGAGTGTCTCTTCGAGAAGCTGCTGGCACTGCGCAACGACGTGGGCCTGCTCGCCGAGGAGTACGACCCGGCGGCGGGCCGGCAGCTCGGGAACTTCCCGCAGGCGTTCAGCCACATCGGTCTGGTGAACACCGCTCTGGCGCTGGCCCGCGCGCAGGGGGCGCCCGAGGAGGATGCAGGATAGGTGCATGGATCTTGGACTGAAGGACCGCGTCTACATCGTCACCGGCGCCACCAGGGGACTGGGGTTCGCCTCCGCCCGGGAACTGGCGGCCGACGGCGCGAAGGTGATCGTCACGGGACGGGAGGCGGAGTCCGCGGAGGCCGCGGCGGCCGAGCTGGGCCCGAACGCGCTCGGAGTGGCCGCGGACAACAGCGACCCCGCTGCCGCCGCGCGGCTGATCGCCACGGCGCGCGAGCACTTCGGCCGCTTCGACGGAATCCTGATCAGCGTCGGCGGTCCGGCCCCCGGCTCGGCGGCCGACAACACCGACGAGCAGTGGCGTACCGCGTTCGAGACGGTCTTCCTGGGCGCGGTGCGGCTGGCCCGTACGGCGGCGGCCGAGCTCTCCGAAGGCGGAGTCATCGGCTTCGTGCTCTCCGCCTCGGTGCACGAGCCGATCGGCGGGCTGACGATCTCCAACGGCCTGCGCCCCGGCCTGGCGGGCTTCGCGAAGTCGCTCGCGGACGAACTGGGCCCGCGCGGCATCCGGGTGGTCGGGCTGCTGCCCGGCCGGATCGACACGGACCGGGTCCGGCAGCTGGACGCCCTCGGCGGCGACGCGGAGGCGGCCCGGACGCGCGGTGAGGCGGGGATTCCGCTACGGCGGTACGGGAAGCCCGGGGAGTTCGGCAGGACGGCCGCGTTCCTGCTGTCGCCGGGGGCCTCCTATCTCACCGGCGTGATGCTGCCGGTCGACGGAGGCGCCCGGCACGGTTTCTGAACACCCGCCGGAACAGGCCGCGTTCAGGGCAGTTCCACCGCGGTGACCAGTACCGTCACGGAGGGCCCGCCGTCGGCGGCGCGGGCGGCGGCGGCCCGGACGGCCGCGGCGACGTCCAGCGCCCGGTGACCCGGCGCCACGGCGATCTCGACCCGTACGTGGCCGTCCCCGCTGTGCACGGCCGCCCCCAGCGCCCCGGTGAGGTGGGCGACCCCGGGGACGGCCGCCGCGGCCTCCGCCACAGGACCGCGTACCGCTGCGGATCGCCTGTCCGGCCCAACCCGGGCCGACGGATCCCGCGGAGCGTCGAGCAGGCCGGTCACCCGCACGTCCACCTCGGTGACAGCGAGGCCGAGCAGGTCCGCGGCGGCGGCGAACAGCGCGTCACGCAGACCGTCGACCGCGGCGGGCAGCGACTCTCCCCCGGTCGTCCCCTCGGCCTCCGCCTCGATCCGCAGCGGACCCGGCGGCAGGGCGCTCGGCGGCGGCGGGACCTGCGGCACCGTGTCCGGCCCGGGGTCGGCCAGGGCGATCCGCAGCTTGCCGAGCGCCATCCCTGACACACCGTCCGCGGCCCGCCGCAGCACGGCGGCAGCGGCCTGTTCGGCGATCCACGCCCCGTCGTGGGCACCGCCCAGCGGCAGCAGCCTGCCGAGGGCGAGCCGACTGCGTACCGCCGCTGTCCAACCGTCGTCTCCGTCACCCGTCATGTCTCCACCCTGCCGCATTCCCGGCGCGGAACCGGGCAAGCGCACATAACGTGGGCACCGGAATCCGCTACCGCTCGGAAAGGGACGTACGGCGATGAGCGACACCGCACAGCAGAACCAGTCCGAGACCCCCGGGAGGGGGCAGGCCGGCCAGGAGCCCCGCAGGACCGACGTGACGAAACGTGGTGGCGGCAGCCCCGCTTCGCGCGGGCGCACCACCATCGCCGACGGTGTGGTGGAGAAGATCGCGGGCCTCGCGGCCCGTGACGTCTCCGGTGTCCACGCGATGGGCAGCGGTCTCTCGCGCACCTTCGGTGCCATGCGCGACCGGGTCCCGGGCGGTACCAAGTCCGTGTCCCGGGGGGTGAAGGCCGAGGTCGGTGAGGTCCAGACGGCTCTCGATCTGGAGATCGTCGTCGACTACGGCGTCTCGATCGCGGAGGTCGCACGCGAGGTACGCGAGTACGTCATCTCGGCCGTCGAACGGATGACGGGCCTGGAGGTGGTGGAGGTCAACATCGCGGTGAGCGATGTGAAGCTGCCCGACGAGGAGGACGACGAAGAGCCGGAGTCCCGCCTTCAGTAGGGCCCAACCCCGGTCGGTCTAAGGAGTGCAGGATGAGTATGGCTGTGGTCGGCCTGTTGGTCGGTATGGCACTTGGCTTCGCCGGCTACTTCGGCGGCTTCGGAGCCTTCCTTCTGGTTGCCGCGCTCGGCGCGGTCGGATTCGTCGCGGGCAAGTTCCTCGACGGTGACCTGGAAGCAGGCGACTTCTTCCGCGGACGCGACCACGGTGACGGGCGGCGATGACCACTCAGGTCGCGCCCGCGGAGCGCGGTTCGACACGGATCGCCGACCGGGTCGTGTCGAAGATCGCCGCGCAGGCGGCCCGGGAGGCGATCGGCGAGGTACCCGAGGGCGGCGCCGCCCCGAACGCCGCGGTCACGGTGCACGAGGCCCGTGCGCGGGTACGGGTCAGTCTGGAGCTGGCCTACCCATCAGACATCGGCGCCCAGTGCGGTGAGGTGCGCCGCCGGGTCAAGCAGCGGGTCGAGACACTGGCGGGCATGGAAGTACCCGAGGTGGCGGTACAGATCGAGCGGCTGCACTCGGAACAGACCCGTGGCGCCGATCGGGGGAGGGCCCGATGAGCGAACCCGACAACAGCACCCAGCGGCTTCCCGCCGTCGAGAAGTCGCCTTCGGCGGATCTGGAGCCGTTGTCGTCCGCAACGGCCTACCGGCCCCCCGGTTCGGGCGGCCGGGCGGGCCGTTTCTGGTCACGGCGCCGGATCCCGGCCGGACTGCTGGCACTTCTCCTGCTCGCCGCGGCCGGTGTGCTGCTCTACGACGTGTCGGCGGTACGGGCGGGACGCCCCGCGATGCACTGGCGCCGTGTGGTGGCGAACGATCTGGCGACGCGCCCCCTCGACAACATCTGGATCAAGGTCGGCGCGGGCGTCGCGATGGCGATCGGCCTGTGGCTGATCGTGCTCGCCCTCACCCCCGGACTGCGCTCGCTGCTGTCGATGCGCCGCGACAGCCCACAGGTCAAGGGCGGTCTTGAGCGGGACGCGGCGGCGCTGGTACTGCGCGACCGGGCGATGGAGGTGGCGGGTGTGCAGTCCGTACACATTCGTGTGAAGCGCTCCAGGGTCAAGGCGCGTGCGCGCTCGCACTTCCGTGAACTCGACGATGTACGGGCCGACTTGGACGCCGCGCTGGACGCGGGGATCACGGAGCTGGGGCTCGCCTCGTCGCCCGGACTCTCCGTGCGTGTCGGCCGTCCTGCCAGGAAGGGGTGACGGCGATGCTGAGGCCGGTCAACCGGGTACTGCTCTGTCTCGCCGGACTGGTGCTGCTCGCGCTCGGCGGCGCGGTGCTCGCGGCGGGGCTCAACTTCTCCGTGCCGTCCTGGTGGCCCTTCGACGGGCCCCACGACGTGCTGCTCAGCGTGGCCGACCGGGACAAGTGGCGCAAGGACGGCTGGTGGTGGCCGGTGGTCATCGCGGCGCTCGCCGTCATCGTCCTGCTCGCACTCTGGTGGCTGCTCGCCCAGCTGCGCCGTGCGCGGCTCTCCGAGGTGCTCGTGGCCAGCGGTGACGGCAACGGGGCGCGGCTCAGGGGCCGGGCCCTGGAGAACGTCCTGTCCAGTGAGGCCGAGTCACTGCGCGGCGTCGACCGGGCGACCGTCCGGCTGACGGGCCGGCGGACCGCGCCGGAGGCCCGGGTGGGTCTCGTCCTCACGGCGCACGCCCAGCCGACGGCCGCCCTGTCGCGCCTCACCACCGAGGCGCTGGAGCACGCCCGCGCATCGGCGGGCCTGGCGGAGCTGCCGGCCGAGGTCCGGCTGCGCGCGGCGAAGCACCGCGCGCAGCGGGTGGCCTGAGGGCGCTCCTCCGCCTTTCCATCCTCCGTGGCGGAGGAGCGGCGCGCGGTCAGTCGGACAGGCCCGCCAGGTCACGCAGCCTGCGGCCCTGAGCGGCGCGCTCGGCGGTGCGCTGCTCCTCGTACGTACGGTCCGAGGCGCCGAACAGCAGCGCCTTCGTCTCGATCACCGCGTCCCGGGGGGCGGCGAGCAGCGCCGCGGTCAGGTCCTGGACCGCGCTCTCCAGCTCGTCGGCGGGGACGGCGATGTTGGCGAGGCCCGTGCGGACGGCCTCTTCCGCGTGGACGAAACGGCCGGTGGCGCAGATCTCCAGCGCGCGGGCATAGCCGACGAGCCCCACCAGCGGGTGTGTGCCGGTGAGGTCGGGGACGAGTCCGAGGCTGGTCTCGCGCATAGCGAACTGCACGTCCTCGGCGACGACCCGCAGGTCACAGGCGAGGGCGAGCTGGAACCCGGCGCCGATCGCATGGCCCTGTACGGCGGCGATCGTGATCAGGTCGGTGCGGCGCCACCAGGTGAACGCCTCCTGGTACTCGGCGATGGCAGCGTCGAGCGCGGCGTCATCGCCACGTGCCAGATCGAGGAAGGACGGCTCGCCGTCGAAGCCCTCAGGCGTGAACGCCTGACGGTCCAGGCCGGCGGAGAAGGACTTGCCCTCACCACGCAGCACCACGACGCGGACAGTGCCCGGCAGCGACCGTCCCGCTTCTGTCAACGCCCGCCACAGAGCGGGAGACTGGGCGTTGCGCTTCGCGGGATTGGTCAGGGTCACCGTGGCGACCGCGTCCTCGACGGTGAGCCGTACGCCGTCCTTGTCGAGCACGTTGTCGAGCGAGGTCATGGGATCTCCGGTTCGGGTGCAGACAGTTAAGTGACTGCACAGTAACCACCATGTCGGCCTTTCGACCGGGCGGGTGGTCACCTTCGAGCCGGCGAACCCCGGACCGCGGGCCTGTCAGGCCGTAGCGGCCTTCTTGCCTCGCGTTGCTCCGCCGCGTCCTCGCAGCGTCACTCCGGACTCGCTGAGCATCCGGTGGACGAATCCGTAGGAGCGGCCGGTCTCTTCGGCCAGCGCCCGGATGCTCGCACCGGAGTCATATTTCTTCTTCAGGTCTGCCGCGAGCTTGTCGCGCGCGGCGCCGGTTACCCGGCTGCCCTTCTTCAGAGTCTCGGCCACCCGTGCCTCCTCAAGGAAGTGCGCTCTGGACTCTCATGATCACCCCTACACGGCTTCCTGGCCACCCATTCGGCAAGGTCTGTGGGACACGGATTTCTGTGGCACGCCTCACTGTCCCGGCCGGATTTCGTCATTCCGCCGACGGCCGGGGATACGCCAAACCCCCGCTGGGCGCGAAATGGCTGGTCAGCGGGGGTCGGTTGGCAAGAGGGCGGTACGGACCCGTGCGCCGCTCCGGGAGCGGGCGGCCAGGCGTGGGACACGCCGTGGTACGAGAGCGTCTCACCCAGATGAAGGATCACGGGTAGGCCGAATGATCCATCCGGAGTGGATCAGGTCGCAGCACGACCCTGCGGAACCGGCCAGGAACGGCCGGAACCGGCGGGGACGGGATCAGGCCAGTGCGATGAGGTCCGCGTAGTCCGGACCCCACAGGTCCTCGACACCGTCCGGCAGCAGGATGATCCGCTCGGGCTCCAGCGCCTGCACCGCGCCCTCGTCGTGGGTGACGAGGATGACCGCGCCCTTGTAGGTGCGCAGCGCGCCGAGGATCTCCTCGCGGCTGGCCAGGTCGAGGTTGTTGGTGGGCTCGTCGAGGAGCAGCACATTGGCCGAGGAGACGACGAGGGTGGCCAGGGCCAGCCGGGTCTTCTCACCACCGGAGAGCACGCCCGCCGGCTTGTCGACGTCGTCGCCGGAGAAGAGGAACGAGCCCAGCGTCTTGCGGACCTGGACCAGGTCGAGGTCGGGCGCCGACGAGCGCATGTTCTCCAGGACCGAACGGTCCGGGTCCAGGGTCTCGTGCTCCTGGGCGTAGTAGCCCATCTTCAGCCCGTGACCCTCGATGACCTCGCCGGTGTCGGGCTTCTCGACGCCTGCGAGCAGCTTCAGCAGCGTGGTCTTGCCCGCGCCGTTGAGGCCGAGGATGACGACGCGTGAGCCCTTGTCGATCGCGAGGTCCACGTCGGTGAAGATTTCGAGCGAGCCGTACGACTTGGACAGGCCCTCCGCCATGAGCGGGGTCTTGCCGCACGGGGCGGGGTCGGGGAAGCGCAGCTTGGCCACCTTGTCGGAGACCCGTACCGCTTCGAGACCCGCGAGCAGCCGGTCGGCGCGCTTGGCCATGTTCTGCGCGGCGACGGTCTTGGTCGCCTTGGCGCGCATCTTGTCGGCCTGCGAGTTGAGGGAAGCGGCCTTCTTCTCGGCGTTCTGGCGCTCGCGCTTGCGGCGCTTCTCGTCGGCCTCGCGCTGCTGCTGGTAGAGCTTCCAGCCCATGTTGTAGACGTCGATCTGGGTGCGGTTGGCGTCCAGGTAGAAGACCTTGTTGACGACCGTCTCGACGAGCTCGGCGTCGTGGGAGATCACGATGAAGCCGCCGCGGTAGTTCTTGAGGTAGTCACGCAGCCAGACGATGGAGTCCGCGTCGAGGTGGTTCGTCGGCTCGTCGAGGAGGAGGGTGTCGGCGTCCGAGAAGAGGATCCGGGCGAGCTCGACCCGGCGGCGCTGACCGCCCGAGAGCGTGTGGAGCGGCTGGCCGAGCACCCGGTCGGGCAGTCCGAGCGCGGCGGCGATGGTGGCGGCCTCGGCCTCGGCGGCGTACCCGCCCTTGGTGAGGAACTCCGTCTCCAGGCGCTCGTACTTCTTCATCGCCTTCTCGCGGGTCGCGCCCTGGCCGTTGGCCATGCGCTCCTCGTTCTCGCGCATCTTGCGCAGCACGGAGTCGAGGTCACGGGCGGAGAGGATGCGGTCCTTGGCGAGTACGTCGAGGTCGCCGGTGCGCGGGTCCTGCGGGAGGTAGCCGACCTCACCGGAGCGGGTGATGGTGCCCCCGGCGGGGATGCCCTCGCCCGCGAGGCACTTGGTGAGGGTGGTCTTGCCGGCGCCGTTGCGGCCGACGAGGCCGATGCGGTCGCCCTTGGCGACACGGAAGGAGGCGGACTCGATGAGGACTCGGGCGCCGGCGCGCAGCTCGATGCCGGAAGCGGTGATCACGGAAAAACTCCAGGGCGGTATGGACGGCGGAAGGGCAGGCGGAGGGGTTCCTTCGACGCCGGCTAATGCACAAGGAGAAATGCCATGTGGCCCAGTCTAACGGTGCCGTGCAACCACTCTGTCGCCGCGGCCGGTTTAGACCAGCCGGTACATGGGGGGCGGCCCGGTGCGCGTACTGCCGCGCACCGGGCCGCCGGGCTCAGACGCCGCCGGTGTGCACCTGGAACGCGGCCCTGCGCACGGCCTTGGCCAGCGCGGGGTCGGGGTGCGCGGCGGCCAGGGCCACCAGCACCTGCACGGTCCGCGGATGGCCCACCGCCCGTACCTCTTCGAGCAGCGCGGGGACGGTGCCCTGCACGGCCGATTCGAGGTGCCGGACCAGCAGGGGGCTCTCGCCGTGGTCGGCCACGGCCGCCGCGGTGTCCACCCACAACCAGGTCGCTTCCTCACGGGTGAGCGCGTCGTGGGCGTCCTCGGGGTCCGCTCCCTCGTACTCGGCCAGCCAGAGCACGGCGTACGGGCGGAGCGAGGTCTCCCCGGCCGCTCCGCGTACCGCCGCCTCCGCGGGGGCGCCGACGACGCGCAGCGCCTCGAAGGCGAGACCGCGCAGCAGCGCGTCCTCGCCACGGGCGACGCCGAGCAGTTCGGTGACGGCGCTGCCGACGGTGCGGGCGGCCAGCCAGGCGCGGTACTCGGCGCGGGCCGGGCCCGGGGTCAGCTGGGCGCAGCCACGCAGCATGTCGTCGGCGGGCTGTTCGATGTTGCCCGCCGGGCTCTGCGCCGCGACGCAGATCTGTTCCAGCTTGACCCAGACCGCCCAGTTGCCCAGCGGGGTGAGCGTCGCCTGGCCGGGTGCCAGGGTCAGTGCGCCCACGGCGGCCAGGCCCTGGAGGGCCCAGTCGAGGAGAGCGGGGAGCAGTGCGGCCGAGGACGGCGTCGCGGGCTGCTGCTGCGGGCCGTAGGGCACCTCGCAGCGTTCGTCGTGGAGCTCGGCGACCCGCTGCTGGAGCAGGTCGAGCAGGGCGGGCACGGTCACCGGGCCGGCGGAGAGCTGGAGCAGTGACAGCACCTGCGGTATGGCCTCGACGACCTCGGCCACGGCGGTCGGCGCGACGTCCGCGGCGGCCGGGTGGACGATCGACCAGGCGTCGAAGAGCGCCACCCAGCCGCGCAGCACCGCGATGTCGTCGCCGTCCCAGGCGCGTAGCCGCCAGCCGGGGCGTGCGGTGTCCCCGTGCAGTTCGACGAGTCCGGCGAGCCGGGCGCGGTCCCAGCCCGCACGTACCTCTTCAGGCGTCAGTGCCAGTGTGCGTACGGCCTGTTCGGCAGCCGGCGCGGAGAGGGCACCGGCCTGTACGAACGGGGGCTCCCCCGGCCGGTCGGAACCGAGGGCGTGGGGAAGGACGGCCCCGGCCCAGCGGGCGATCCGTACGGCGTCGGCGAGCAGTGCCCTGGCCTGGCGGGCCAGCTCCGCCGGGGCGGGAGTCCCCTCCGGCGGGCGCGGGGTGGGGCGGATTGGCCGGTTGCTCACGACACGGCGGGCCGTGACCAGAGGCCGGGGGCGGACGAGTCGGAGTCTGGAGTCGCGCGGGTTACGGGACGTCACGGGGAGCAGTCTTGCCTCTGACGGGCCGAAAGCCCAAACGGAACCCCTCGTTACAGGTTGACGGAGGGCGTACGCCGGTCTCCCGCCGCTACATCAGCGGGGTCAGGAAGCGCCGCAGGGCTTCCTCGTATCCGGCCGGGTCCGCATTCCACATGGCCCCGTGCGGGGCGTCGGCGACGGTGCGCATCTCGACCAGATCGGGCCGCATCGCGGCGAGTTCGCGGGAGCGCTGCCAGGACGCCAGCCGGTCGTCGGGGCCGTGGAAGATCAGTGTGGGCACGTGCAGGGCCCGGGGGTCGGCGGCGGACCGGAGCCGGTCGCCGTCCAGGCCGGTGCGCCCCTGGGCGGCCCGTACCGCGAGCGGCAGCAGGGCGGCCGGGGTGCGCCGGGCCGAGGCCAGCGCGCGCAGCGTGGCCTCCCAGTCGAGGACCGGGGAGTCGAGCACCAGTCCGCTGATGCGGTCGCGCAGGGCCGAGCGGGCCGCCGCGTGCAGGGCCATGGAGGCGCCGGTGGACCAGCCGTGCAGGATGACGTGCCTGGCTCCGTGGCCGACGGCGTACCGGATGGCCGCGTCGAGGTCGCGCCACTCCGTCTCGCCGAGGTGCCCGAGTCCGTCCGGGGAGGCGGGTGCGCCGGGGTCGCCCCGGTAGGAGATGTCGAGGACCGGGAACTGCAGGTGGTGCAGGAAGCCCAGCACGTTCATGGGGTGTTCCCTGGTGGCCCCGAGGCCGTGCACGGTGATCACCCAGGTGGGGCGGGGGCCCGGCACGAACCAGGCGGGTGAGGCGCCGAGTTCGCCGGGGATCTCCACGTCGGTGCAGTCGATGCCGAGGGCGGAGCGGGGGTCCCCGGCGTACACCTGCGGGGTGAGCCGCACCTTGGTTCCGGGGGCGAGCGAGCCGTGACCGATCCGCTCCAGGCGGCGGACGACGGTGTCGGCGGTGTGCGGCGCCCGGTCCAGGACGGGACCGACGACCGCCTGGACGTCCGGGCCCGCCAGGCCGTACATACCGGGGCGCAGCGAGGCCAGGCACCGGGTCAGGGTGACCTGGCCGGGCGCCGTGGCGTGCACGGAGAGCCGGGGTTCGTCGGGCAGTGGGCGGCCCCGGCGCGCCTTGAGGGCGGCGTCGCCGGCGAGCCGGCCGGCTGCGACCGCAGCCGCGCCGACGCCGATCAGGGTGGTGACGGCCGTTGCCGTCGCGGTAGCCGGGCGCACGCCTCAAGTGTCCGGCTCGGTGGGCCGGGCTGCCAGCGGGCGGGAGCAAACGGGGCCGGACCCAACGGTGGCGGGGCGGCCCCGGCCCGTCATTGCTGGCCGTAACCGCGGAGCTTCTCGCTCACGGCGGAGAGTTCGGCGGGCGACAGCAGGGTGGGGGTGCGGCCGGGCAGTGCGGACGCGGTGAGCCAGAGCCGGCACATCCACTCCAGCTGGGCGGTGCGGTCGTAGGCCTGGTCGAGGGAGGTCCCGTAGGTGACCGTGCCGTGGTTCTGCAGCAGGCAGCCGGTGCGGTCGGTGAGCGCGACGAGCATGTTCCCGGCCAGTTCGTCCGATCCGTACAGCGCGTACGGGGCGACCCGCACCGGGCCGCCCAGCGCCGCGGCCATGTAGTGGATCACCGGCAGTTCGGTCACCAGGGTGGAGACGGCCGTCGCGTGGACGGCGTGGGTGTGGACCACGGCGGTGGCTCCGGTGCCGCGGTGGATCGCGAGGTGCAGGGGCAGTTCGCTGGTCGGTTTCAGCTCGCCCAGGACCTGGCGGCCCTCCAGGTCCACGGCAACCGTGTCCTCGGGGCCGAGCCGGTCGTACGGAACCCCGCTGGGGGTGACGAGGACCAGGTCGCCGCAGCGGACCGAGACGTTGCCCGAGGTGCCGACGACCAGGCCTTCCGCCGCCGTTCTGCGGGCGGTGGCCACGACGTCGTGCCAGGCGCGGGCGACCGGGTCGTTCTCCTGCGATGGGGGGCCTGCCGTCGGGTCGGTCATCCGGCGATGATGCCAGCCGCCCGCGGACGGCGGTAGGAGCGGCGGCAAGCGGAAGGAGAGCGCCCGTTCGGAGTCACCACAGCGCCTGCCCCAGTTCACCTTCCGTTCATCCAGGTTGCCTACGTTCGTCTCGTCAATGACCTCGAACGATTGCCCAGGTAAATGGAACACTTGACCCTGCTCCTTGGGATCGTGATCATTACCGCTCTCGTGTTCGACTTCACGAACGGTTTCCACGACACGGCCAACGCGATGGCGACGACCATCTCGACCGGCGCTCTCCGGCCGAAGACCGCGGTGGCCATGTCCGCCGTACTCAACCTCGTCGGAGCATTCCTGTCCGTGGAGGTCGCCAAGACGATCTCCGGCGGGATCATCAACGAACAGGGCATCACCACAGAGGTGATCTTCGCGGCGCTCGTCGGCGCCATCCTCTGGAATCTGCTGACCTGGCTGCTCGGCCTGCCGTCCAGCTCCTCCCACGCGCTCTTCGGCGGACTCATCGGCGCCACGCTGATGTCGGTCGGCTCCTCCGGTGTCAACGGCGATGTCGTCGTCACCAAGGTGCTGCTGCCCGCGGTCGCCGCACCCGTCGTCGCCGGCATCGCCTCGGTGCTCGCCACCAAGCTGACGTACCGGATCGGCCGCCGTACGGACGAGAAGGCCACCGCCAAGGGCTACCGGGCCGGCCAGATCGCCTCCGCCGGACTGGTCTCCCTCGCCCACGGCACCAACGACGCGCAGAAGACCATGGGTGTCATCACCCTCGCCCTGGTCACCGGCAACGTCATCGCCCCGGGCTCGAACCCTCCGCTGTGGGTCATCGTCTCCGCGGGCACGGCCATCGCACTCGGTACGTACCTCGGCGGCTGGCGCATCATCCGCACCATGGGCAAGGGGCTCACCGAACTCAGGCCGCAGCAGGGCTTCGCCGCCCAGACCGGCGCCGCGACCGTGATCCTGGCCTCCTCGCACCTCGGTTTCTCCCTCTCCACCACCCAGGTCTGCTCGGGCGCCGTGCTGGGCGCGGGCGTCGGCCGCAAGGGCGGGGTGGTCCGCTGGTCCACCGCGACCCGGATGGCCGTCGCCTGGTGCCTGACGCTTCCCGCGGCGGCCGTGGTCGGCGCGGGCGCCGAGTACCTGACCCGCAACGGCCCCTGGGGCGTCGCCGCCGTGGCCGCCCTGCTGATCGCGGGCTCGGGTGTCATCTGGTCGCTCTCCCGCCGCCAGCCGGTCGACCAGCACAGCGTCACCCCCGACGAGCCCGCGGGTGTGGTGACCACCGCCATCGCGGCCGTCGCCCCTCCCCCGGCCGGACTGTCCGCCGACGAACTCAGGGCCACCATCCCCGCACCGGGGGGCGCCGCACCGGAGCCCAGCCGACCGGCCACGGTCTGAAGCAGAAGGACACCGCAGCATGAACATCGACTGGGCAGCTCTCGGCACCGTCTTCGGCGTCAGCCTCGTGGCGACCGTCGGACTCGTGGGCCTGTTCACCCTCGGCATCGTGGGCCTCGCCGGGAAGCCCGCGCAGGAGACGGGCTCCACCGGCCGGGGCCCGGCGCTCGCCGCGCGCACCGGCGCGTACGCCTGCTTCGCTCTCTGCGCGGCGGCAGTGGCGTACGGGATCTATCTGATCGTCGCCTGACCGCCCCGCACCCCCGTCCCCCGGCTCCACTCCCCGTTCCACCCGAACCGCCCTCCGACCGGCCTTCCACGGCCCGCCGGGGGGCGGTTCGTGTGGGGCTCAGCACACTGCCTCCTTGCAGGTCAAGGGGGAGTTGACGGGTGTTCGCGGGGCGTGGTGGACTGCCGGAGCCAATACGGCGGCAAAAGAGGAAGCCCGGTGCGAATCCGGCGCGGTCCCGCCACTGTCATCGGGGGTCACCCCCCGGGAGCCAGGAACTCTCACCGCCGATCACGTCGAACCAGGGCGCGGACACCCTGAGTGAGGACATATCGCCATGCGCGGCTGCCTGCTGCCCGATGCTGTGAGTACTACCGGTACGAAGGTTTTCCGAGGCGTATCGGCCTGCTGACCCGATGCGTGCCGAGCGTGTATTCGTGTACGGCGCCACCACCGGCCTCGTAGCAGACCTGATCGTCGGCGATCCGCGGCGCGGACACCCGGTGGCCGCCTTCGGACGGGCCGCGGCTGCCGTGGAGCGCCGGCTGTGGCGCGACCACCGCGGACGCGGGGCGCTGCACACCGTGGTGTGCGCCGGAGGCGTGGTGGGCGCCGCCCTGCTGGCCCGGCGTGCCGTGCGCGGCCGGGCCGCCGCGGGCATCGCCCTGACCGCCGTCACCACCTGGGCCGTCGTCGGCGGTACCTCGCTGGGCCGGGAGGCGCGGGCGGTCGGCGACGCGCTGGCCTCGGGCGACCTCGAAGCGGCCAGGGAGCGGCTGCCGCATCTGTGCGGGCGTGATCCGCAGGCGCTCGACGGACAGCAGATGGCCCGCGCGGTCGTCGAGTCCGTCGCCGAGAACACCTCCGACGCCGTGGTGGGCGCGCTGGTGTGGGGGGCGCTGGCCGGGGTGCCCGGTCTGGCCGGGTTCCGGGCGGTGAACACCCTGGACGCAATGGTCGGCCACCGCTCGCCCCGGTATCTGCGGTACGGCTGGGCCTCGGCCCGGCTCGACGACGTGGCGGGCCGGCCGGGAGCCCTGCTGACCGCTGTCCTCGCGACGCTGGCCGGCCCGGACCCGCGCGGTGCCGTGCGGGCCTGGCGCGCCGACGCGGCGAAACACCCCAGCCCCAACGCCGGTCCGGTGGAGGCCTCGTTCGCGGGGGCGCTGGGCGTACGGCTCGGCGGCACCCTCTCGTACGGCGGCCGGGTCGAGCACCGGGCCGTGCTCAACGGCGGCGGCCGGCCCGTCGGCGTGGACGACATCGAGCGCGCGGTACGGCTGTCCCGGCGGGTCTCCGTACTGGCGCTCGCGACGGCTCTCCTGGTGAGGAAGGTGCGCGGATGAGTGGCGGACTGCTGGTCGCCGGAACCACGTCGGATGCCGGGAAGAGCGTGGTCACGGCCGGGATCTGCCGGTGGCTGGTGCGCCGGGGGGTGAAGGTCGCGCCCTTCAAGGCGCAGAACATGTCGCTGAATTCGTTCGTCACCCGCGAGGGCGCGGAGATCGGCCGGGCGCAGGCGATGCAGGCGCAGGCGGCGCGGGTGGAACCCACCGCGCTGATGAACCCGGTGCTCCTCAAGCCGGGGAGCGACCGGTCGAGCCAGGTCGTGCTGCTGGGCAGACCGGTGGGCGAGATGAGCGCCCGCGGGTTCTTCGGCGACGCGTCCGGCGGGAAATCCGCGTACGGCGGGGGGCGGGAAGCCCTGCTGGGCACCGTCACGGACTGTCTGGCACAACTTCGGGGCACGTATGACGCGGTGATCTGTGAGGGGGCCGGCAGTCCTGCCGAGATCAATCTGCGCCGGACGGACATCGTCAACATGGGCATCGCGCGGGCCGCGCGGTTCCCGGTGGTGGTGGTGGGCGACATCGACCGCGGTGGCGTCTTCGCCTCCTTCTTCGGCACGACCGCGCTGCTCAGCGCCGAGGACCAGGAGCTGATAGCCGGGTACATCGTCAACAAGTTCCGCGGCGACGTGTCCCTCCTGCGCCCCGGCATCGACATGCTGCAGGGGCTCACCGGGCGGCGTACGTACGGGGTGCTCCCGTTCGCGCACGGCCTCGGCATCGACGAGGAGGACGGGCTGCACGTCTCGATGCGGGGCGCCGTACGGGAGTCGGCCGTCGCCGAGCCGTACGGACCGGACGTCCTGCGGGTCGCCGTGTGCGCCGTACCGCTGATGTCCAACTTCACCGATGTCGACGCGCTGGCCGCCGAGCCCGGGGTCGTCGTGCGGTTCGTGGACCGGGCCGAGGAGCTCGTCGACGCGGACCTGGTGATCGTGCCGGGCACCCGTGGCACCGTGCGGGCGCTGGAGTGGCTGCGCGAGCGCGGGCTCGCGGCGGCGCTGGCCCGGCGGGCGGCGGAAGGCCGTCCCGTGCTGGGCATCTGCGGCGGTTTCCAGCTGCTCGGCGAGCACATCGAGGACGAGATCGAATCGCGCGCCGGGTCGGTGGACGGGCTCGGGCTGCTGCCCGTGCGCGTACGGTTCGCCGCCGAGAAGACCCTGGCGCGGCCCGTCGGCGAGGCCCTCGGCGAGCGCGTCGAGGGGTACGAGATCCATCACGGCGTCGCCGACGTGACCGACGGCGTCCCCTTCCTGGACGGCTGCCGGGTCGGCTCCGTCTGGGGCACCCACTGGCACGGCTCGCTGGAGAGCGACGGCTTCCGCCGCGCGTTCCTGCGCGAGGTCGCGAGCGCGGCGGGCCGCCGCTTCGTCCCGGCGCCCGACACCAGCTTCGGCATGCTCCGGGAGGAGCAGCTCGACCGGCTCGGCGACCTCATCGAAGAACACGCGGACACCGACCGGCTTCTCGCGCTCATCGAATCGGGCGCACCGTCAGGACTTCCCTTCATCGCACCTGGAGCGCCATGAGCACCGTGCTGTTGCTGTCCACCGCCGATACGGACCTGCTGGCGGCCCGAGCCTCCGACGCGCCGTACCGGACCGGGAATCCGACCCGGGTCGACGCCGCCACCGAGCTGCCCGCGCTGATCGACGGCGCCTCGGTGGCCGTCGTACGGCTGCTGGGCGGCAGACGCGCCTGGGAGGACGGTCTCGATGTGCTGCGCGCTTCGGGGATACCCACCGTGCTGCTCGGCGGCGAGTCCGTGCCGGACGCGGAGCTGATGGCCGAGTCCACCCTGCACGCGGGCGCCGTGGCCGAGGCGCTCCAGTACCTCGTCGAGGGCGGGCCGGGGAACCTCACGGAGCTGGCCACGTTCCTGACCGAGGACGTGCTGCCCGCGGCCAGCGTCCGCGCCGGGGAGGAGCGGGCCAGGCGCAGCGCCGAACCCCGGAAGATGCCGGAGTGGGGGCTGCACGGCGACCGCGCGTGGGTGGACGGCAGGCCGTCCGTCGGGGTGCTCTTCTACCGGGCGCACGAGCTGTCGGGCAACACCTCCTTCGTGGACGTGCTGTGCGACCGGATCGAGGAGCGGGGCGCCAACGCCCTCCCGGTGTACTGCGGTTCGCTACGGAGCGCCGACGCCGGGCTGTACGAGCTGCTCGGCCGGGCCGACGCGCTGGTCGCGACCGTGCTCGCCGCAGGCGGTACCCGTGCGTCCGACGCGTCGGCGGGCGGGGACGACGAGGCCTGGGACATCGGGGCGCTGGCCGATCTGAACGTGCCGGTCCTCCAGGGACTGTGCCTGACGTCGTCGCGCGCCGTCTGGGAGGCGTCGGACGCCGCCGTCTCCCCCATGGACGCGGCGATGCAGGTGGCGATCCCGGAGTTCGACGGCCGGCTGATCACGGTCCCGTTCTCCTTCAAGGAGCAGGGCGAGGGCGATGTGCCGGTGTACGTCGCCGACCCCGAGCGGGCCGCGCGGGTCGCCGGAATCGCCGTACGGCACGCGCAGTTGAAGCACAAGCCGAACCCGGACAAGAAGCTCGCCGTCGTCTTCACCGCGTACCCGACGAAGCACTCACGGGTCGGCAACGCGGTGGGCCTGGACACCCCCGCCTCGGCGATCCGGGTGCTCGACGCGCTGCGCGACGCCGGGTACGCGGTCGACGGCCACCCGGACAACGGCGACGAGCTGATCCACCGCCTCATCAACGCCGGTGGCCACGACGTGGAATGGCTCACCGAGGAGCAGCTGGCAGCGGCGCCCGCGCGGGTGCCGCTCGCCGACTACCGGCGGTGGTTCGACAAGCTGGAGCCAGGCATCCGCGACAGCATGCTGGAGCACTGGGGCGAGCCGCCGGGCGAGCTGTACGTCGACGGGGACGACATCGTGCTGGCGTCCCTGCAGTTCGGCAACGTGGTGGTGATGATCCAGCCGCCGCGCGGCTTCGGCGAGAACCCGATCGCGATCTACCACGACCCGGACATGCCGCCGTCGCACCACTACATGGCGGCGTACCGCTGGCTGGAGACCGCCGCTTCGGAGGGCGGCTTCGGCGCGGACGCGATCGTCCACATGGGCAAGCACGGCACCATGGAGTGGCTGCCCGGCAAGGGCCTCGGGCTCTCCGCGGAGTGCGGCCCCGACGCGGTGCTCGGCGAACTGCCGCTGATCTACCCGTTCATCGTCAACGACCCGGGCGAGGGCACCCAGGCCAAGCGGCGGGGCCATGCGACGGTGGTGGACCATCTGGTGCCGCCGATGGCGCGCGCCGACACCTACGGGGACCTGGCCAAGCTGGAGCAGCTGCTCGACGAGTACGCGATGGTCAGCGATCTCGACCCGGCGAAGGCGCCGACCGTGCGGGCGCAGATCTGGACGCTGGTGAAGGCGGCCGAGCTCCACCACGACCTGCATCTCGACGAGCAGCCGGACGACGACGACTTCGACTCGTTCGTGATGCATGTCGACGGCTATCTCTGCGAGATCAAGGATGTGCAGATCCGCGACGGTCTGCACATCCTGGGTGGCGGTCCCGAGTCCGAGGCCCGGGTCAATCTGGTGCTGGCGGTCCTGCGGGCGTCACAGGTCTGGGGCGGTACGGCGCACGCGCTGCCGGGTCTGCGGGCGGCGCTCGCCGAGCACTTCGGGCTGGCGGAGAAGGAGCTGCTGGGCGAGCCGGGCGCCGCGGTGAAGGTGCCCGCCGAGCTGACCGCGCTGGTGGAGGGTCCGGCCAGGACCGGGGCCGACGCGATCGACCTGCTGGAGCAGGTGTGCCGACGGCTCGCCGAGGGCATGGAGGCGCGCGGCTGGGACCCGGCGGCCGTCCCGGCCCTGGTCGGCGAGGTGCTGGGCACCGGACTCCCGTCGGCCGTGGCCGTGCTGGCGTTCGCCTGCGACGAGGTGGTGCCCCGGCTGGCGCGGACGACCGACGAGATCGGCAACATCCTGCTGGCCCTGAACGGCGGCTTCGTCCCGGCCGGTCCGTCCGGATCGCCGACCCGCGGTCTGGTCAACGTGCTGCCGACCGGCCGCAACTTCTACTCCGTCGACCCGAAGGCGATCCCGTCCAGGCTGTCCTGGGACGTCGGGCAGGCGCTGGCGGACTCGCTGATCGCCCGCTACCTCCAGGACACCGGCGACTACCCGAAGTCGGTGGGCCTGACGGTCTGGGGCACGTCGGCGATGCGCACCCAGGGCGACGACATCGCCGAGATCCTGGCGCTGCTGGGCTGCCGCCCGGTCTGGGACGACGCGTCGCGCCGGGTGACCGGGTTCGAGATCGTGCCCGCCGAGGAGCTGGGGCGGCCCCGGATCGATGTCACGGTCCGGATCTCCGGGTTCTTCCGGGACGCGTTCCCCCATGTGGTGGGGCTGATCGACGACGCGGTACGCGCGGTGGCGGAGCTGGACGAACCGGCCGGGGCCAACTACGTACGGGCGCACGCGGACGAGGACACCGCCGAACACGGCGACCGGCGGCGGGCCACGGCCCGCATCTTCGGCTCGAAGCCGGGCGCGTACGGAGCGGGGCTGCTGCCGCTGATCGACGCCCGCAACTGGCGGTCCGACGCGGACCTGGCCGAGGTGTACGCGGTCTGGGGCGGTTACGCGTACGGGCGCGGGCTCGACGGGCGGGCGGCGCGCGGGGACATGGAGACGGCGTTCCGGCGGATCGCGGTGGCGGCGAAAAATGTCGACACCCGTGAGCACGACCTGATGGACGCCGACGACTACTTCCAGTACCACGGCGGCATGGTGGCCATGGTCCGGCATCTGACCGGCGAGAGCCCCGAGGCGTACGTCGGCGACAGCGCCACGCCGGACCAGGTGAAGACGCGGACCCTCGGCGAGGAGACGCACCGGGTCTTCCGCGCGCGGGTGGTGAACCCGCGCTGGATGGCGGCCATGCGGCGGCACGGCTACAAGGGCGCCTTCGAGATGGCCGCGACCGTGGACTACCTCTTCGGGTACGACGCCACGGCGGGGGTCGTCGACGACTGGATGTACGAGAAGCTGTCGGCCGAGTACGTGTTCGACCCGGAGAACCGGGAGTTCATGCAGAAGTCCAACCCCTGGGCGCTGCGCGGGATTTCGGAGCGGTTGCTGGAGGCGGCCGAGCGCGGGCTGTGGGCGGAGCCGGACGCCGGGACGCTGGAGCGGCTGCGGGCGACGTACCTGGAGCTCGAAGGCGATCTGGAGGGGGACGAGTGAGCGGGCGTCGCGTGGCGCCCGCGGCGGGCGTTCTCCCCCGGCCCGCCCCTTCCCTGAACCGGGGCTCCGCCCCGGACCCCGCTCCTCAATCGCCGGAGGGGCTTGGTTGCTCCCTCGTCAAGGAGGTCTTGTGAGTACGCCGTACCCCTTCACCGCCATCGTCGGACAGGACGATCTGCGGCTCGGGCTGTTGCTCAACGCCGTCTCCCCCGCCGTCGGCGGGGTGCTGGTGCGCGGCGAGAAGGGCACCGCGAAGTCCACCGCCGTGCGCGCGCTGGCCGCGCTCGTGCCGGAGGTGTCCGTCGTCCCCGGGTGCCGGTTCTCCTGCGACCCGGCGTCGCCCGATCCGGCGTGCCCGGACGGCCCGCACGAGACCGGGCCCGGCGTGTCGCGGGCCGCGCGGACCGTGGAGCTGCCCGTCGGCGCGTCCGAGGACCGGCTCGTCGGCGCCCTCGACATCGAGCGGGCGCTCGCCGAGGGCGTGAAGGCCTTCGAGCCGGGGCTGCTCGCCGACGCGCACCGCGGGATCCTGTACGTGGACGAGGTCAATCTCCTCCACGACCACCTGGTCGACCTCCTGCTGGACGCCGCCGCGATGGGCGCCTCGTACGTCGAGCGCGAGGGAGTGTCCGTACGGCATGCCGCGCGGTTCCTGCTCGTCGGGACGATGAACCCCGAAGAGGGCGAACTGCGGCCTCAGTTGCTCGACCGGTTCGGGCTGACCGTGGAGGTCGCGGCCTCCCGTGAGACCGATCTGCGGGTCGAGGTGGTGCGACGGCGGCTCGCGTACGACGACGACCCGGCCGGGTTCGCCGCCCGGTGGGCCGACGAGGAGGGCGCGTTGCGGGCTCGGATCACGGCCGCGCGTGCGCTGCTGCCCGAAGTGCGCCTCGGGGACGGGGCGTTGCGGCAGATCGCGGCCACCTGTGCGGCGTTCGAGGTCGACGGGATGCGCGCGGACATCGTGATGGCGCGGACGGCCACCGCGCTGGCCGCCTGGGCGGGCCGGACGGATGTCCTGGCCGAGGACGTACGGCAGGCCGCCCTGCTCGCGCTCCCCCACCGGCGGCGGCGCAATCCCTTCGACGCGCCGGGGCTGGACGAGGACAAGCTCGACGACACGCTGGAGCAGAACAGCGGCGAGGACGGCGATCCGGACCCGGACGGCCCCGGTGGCGGCGGCCGGCCCCCGCAGGGCGACGGGCCCGGCACGCCGCCGCAGCCGGAGGGCGAGTCGGGCGACACGTCCGCACCGTCCGTGCCCGAGCAGGGACAGGGGCAGGACCGGGAGCAGGAACCGGGACGGGCGCAGTCCTCCGGTGGCGGTGAGCAGCAGCCCGTGGGCGCCGCCGAGCCGTTCCGTACGAAGATGCTGAGCGTGCCCGGACTGGGCGAGGGCGCGGCCGGGCGCCGGTCCCGGGCGCGGACCGAGCACGGCAGGACGACCGGGGCCCGGCGGCCTCAAGGGGCGCTCACCAAGCTGCACCTGGCGGCGACGGTGCAGGCCGCCGCGCCGCACCAGCGGGCCCGTGGGCGGTCCGGCCGCGGGCTGGTGCTGCGCCGGGACGATCTGCGGCAGGCCACGCGGGAGGGGCGGGAGGGGAACCTCGTGCTGTTCGTGGTGGACGCCTCCGGGTCGATGGCCGCCCGGCAGCGGATGAGCGCGGTGAAGGGCGCGGTGCTCTCGCTGCTGCTCGACGCCTACCAGCGGCGGGACAAGGTGGGGCTGGTGACCTTCCGCGGCAAGGAGGCCGACGTCGCGCTGCCGCCCACGTCGTCCGTGGACGCGGCGGCGGCCCGCCTGGAGACGCTGCCGACCGGGGGCCGGACCCCGGTGGCCGCCGGGCTGCTCAAGGCCCATGACGTCCTGCGGGTGGAGCGGATGCGGGATCCCTCGCGCCGGCCGCTGCTGGTGGTCGTCACGGACGGGCGCGCCACCGGCGGACCCGAGCCGGTGGCGCTGGCCGCCCGTGCCGCACGGCTGCACGAGGCGACGGGTATCGCGTCCGTCGTCGTGGACTGCGAGTCGGGTCCGGTACGGCTGGGGCTCGCCGGGGATCTCGCACGTCATCTCGGCGGCAGCGCCGTGACGTTGGACGAGTTGCGGGCCGAGAGCATCGCCGGGCTCGTGAAGGACGTACAGACCAGTTCGAGGAGTGCCGCGTAATGCCGCAGGGACAGCCGACCACGGTGCCCGACGACGGGCTCACCACCCGGCAGCGGCGCAACCGGCCGCTGACCGTGGTGCACACGGGTGTGGGCAAGGGGAAGTCG
Source organism: Streptomyces sp. A 4/2 (assembly GCF_940670765.1). Lineage (GTDB taxonomy): Bacteria > Actinomycetota > Actinomycetes > Streptomycetales > Streptomycetaceae > Streptomyces. The sequence continues at coordinate 46,331 of NZ_CALNVW010000035.1, read as the reverse complement.
ACCGCGGCCTTCGGGCTCGCGCTGCGCGGCTGGAATCAGGGCTGGCCGATCGGGGTCTTCCAGTTCGTGAAGTCGGCGAAGTGGAAGGTCGGCGAGGAGCGCGCGCTGCGGGTGCTCGGTGCCAGCGGCGAGGGCGGGACGGTCGCCTGGCACAAGATGGGCGAGGGCTGGTCCTGGGTCCAGCGGTCCATCGAGGACAGCGAGGAAGCGGCCCGGGAGGGCTGGGAGCAGGTCAAGCGCGATCTGGCCGCGGAGACGTACCAGCTGTACGTGCTGGACGAGTTCGCGTACCCCATGCACTGGGGCTGGGTGGACACCGACGAGGTGGTCTCCGTGCTGCGTGACCGGCCGGGGACCCAGCACGTCGTGATCACCGGGCGCAACGCCCCCGAAGCACTGGTCGGGTTCGCCGATCTGGTCACCGACATGTCCAAGGTCAAGCATCCGATGGACGCGGGGCAGAAGGGCCAGCGGGGCATCGAGTGGTAGCAAGAATCGTCATCGCGGCGCCCGCTTCGGGCAGCGGCAAGACCACGGTCGCCACGGGGCTGATGGCCGCGTTCGCGGAGCGTGGGCTCGTGGTGTCGCCGCACAAGGCCGGGCCGGACTACATCGACCCGGGGTACCACGCGCTCGCCACCGGGCGTCCGGGCCGCAATCTCGACGCGTACCTCTGCGGTACGGAGCTGATCGCGCCGCTCTTCGCGCACGGCGCGGCGGGCGCGGATCTCGCCGTGGTCGAAGGCGTGATGGGGCTGTACGACGGCGCCGCCGGGCAGGGTGAACTGGCGTCGACGGCCCAGGTCGCGAAGGTGCTGCGGGCACCGGTGGTGCTGGTCGTGGACGCGTCGTCGCAGTCGCGGTCGGTGGCCGCGCTGGTGCACGGCTTCGCCTCCTGGGACCCGGAGGTGCGCATCGGCGGGGTGATCCTCAACAAGGTGGGCTCGGCGCGGCACGAGGCGATGCTGCGGGAGGCGCTGGACGAGTCGGGGGTACCGGTGCTCGGTGCCCTGCGGCGCGCCGGGCAGGTGGAGACGCCGTCCCGCCACCTGGGGCTGGTCCCGGTCGCGGAGCGGCGGCCCGATGCGGTGGCCGCGGTCGCCGCGCTGGCCGCGCAGGTGCGTGCGGGGTGCGACCTGGAGGCGCTGCTGGCGCTGGCGCGCAGTGCGCCGTCGCCGGTCGCGGACGCGTGGGACCCGGTGGGCGCCCTCGGGGAGCCGCGGGCGTCGGCCGGGCCCGTGGGCCGGGCCCGCCCGGTGGTCGCCGTCGCCGGTGGGTCCGCCTTCACGTTCTCGTACGCCGAGCACGCGGAGCTCCTCACCGCGGCGGGCGCGGAGGTCGTCCCCTTCGACCCGCTGCACGACGAGCGGCTCCCGGAGGGCACCCGCGGGCTGGTCATCGGCGGGGGCTTCCCCGAGGTGTACGCCCCCGAGCTGTCCGCCAACGAGCCGCTCCGCAGGGCCGTGTCCGAGCTGGCGCGCTCCGGCGCGCCCGTGGCCGCCGAGTGCGCCGGGCTGCTGTATCTCGCGCGCTCTCTGGACGGACGGCCGATGTGCGGGGTGCTGGACGCGGAGGCGCGTATGTCGGAGAAGCTCACGCTCGGCTACCGCGACGCGGTGGCCGTCTCGGACAGTTCGCTCGCGCGGGCCGGGACCCGGCTGCGCGGCCACGAGTTCCACCGCACGGTGCTGGAGCCGGGCGCCGGTGCTTCGCCCGCCTGGGGTGTGCACCAGCCGGAGCGCCGCGTCGAGGGGTTCGTACAGCGGGGTGTGCACGCGAGCTATCTGCACACGCACTGGGCGGCGCAGCCCACCATCGCCCGGAGATTCACGGAGAGGTGCACGGAATGAGCAAGCTGATCGGGGTCGGGGTCGGACCCGGCGATCCGGAACTGGTGACCGTCAAGGGAGTCCGCGCCCTGCGGGAGGCCGATGTCGTCGTCGTCCCGGTGATGGACACGGGTGAGCGGGGCCGCGCCGAGGCCACCGTGCTGCACTACGTCGGCGCGGACAAGGTCGTACGGGTCGTGTTCGCGCTCAACGAGCGCACCGACCGGGGGCGCCGCGAGGCCGCCTGGGACGCCGCGGGGCAGCGGGTCGCCGAGCTGCTCGCCGCGCACGGGACGGTCGCCTTCGCGACGATCGGCGACCCCAATGTGTACTCGACGTTCACCTACCTCGCGCAGACCGTCGCCGTGCCGGGGCTGGTCGTCGAGACGGTGCCCGGGATCACCGCCATGCAGGATCTGGCCGCGCGCAGCGGGGCCGTCCTCACCGAGGGCACGGAGCCGCTGACGCTGGTCCCGGTGACCGCCGGGGCCGCTGTGCTCAAGGAGGCGCTGGAGGGACCGGGGACGGTCGTGGCGTACAAGTTCGGGCGGCTGGCAGCCGAGGTGGCGACCGCGCTGCGGGAGTCCGGACGGACCGAGGACGCGGTGTGGGGTTCGGCGCTCGGGCTGCCCGGGGAATCGATCCGGCCCGCGAGCGAACTCGGCGCCGGGGACGCCCTGCCGTACCTCTCCACCCTCATCGCGCCCGCCCGGCGTGACGGTGTGCGGGGCGGCAAGCTGTGACACCCCGTCCGGGCTCAGCCGGCGACGCCCACCACCAGCCAGATGAAGGCCACTCCCGCGACGGTGAACAGCAGCGTGGAGCGGGCCGGGTGGTCGTGGTGCGCCTCGGGGAGGATCTCGGCGGCGGCGAGATAGAGCAGTACGCCGCCGAAGAAGCCGAGATAGCAGCCGAGCGGTTGCTCCGGAAGGGTGAACAGCAGGGTGGAGGCGGCGCCCACGACGGGGGCCAGCGCGTCCGCGACGAGCATGGCGACCGCCTTGCGGCGCGCGTTCCCGTACAGGCTCGTCAGGGTGTACGTGTTGAAGCCGTCGGCGAAGTCGTGGGTGACCACGGCGATCGCCACGGCCGCGCCCATGCCGTCGCCCACCTGGAAGGCCGCGCCGATGGCGACGCCGTCCATCAGGCTGTGCCCGACCATCGCCGACGCGGCCGTGAGTCCCACCTGGGGCACCCGCTCCTCGCCCGCCCCGTGCGCGGCCTGGCGCACCGCGAGCAGCCGCTCCACCAGGTGGGCGACGAGGAACCCCGCGACGAACAGCAGCAGCGCCGCGGGCACCCCGAAGATCTCCCCGCCCGCCGCGTGCAGCGCCTCGGGCAGCAGGTCGAGCCCGACCACGCCGAGCATCAGCCCACCGGCCAGGCCCAGCACGAGATGGCGCCGGTCGGTGACGCGCTGCGCGGTCCAGCCGCCGACCAGCGTCATCAGGAACGCTCCGAACGCAACGAAGACCGCCATGGGCCCTTGCTAGCCCATGGCACCCCCATCCCGCGCGGCAACGCGTGATCCCGTGACCCCGTATCCGAGAGGACCCCATCCCATGGCCCCTGCCACCCCCGGCAAGGTGACCTTCGTCGGCGCCGGACCCGGCGCCGCCGATCTGCTGACCTTCCGTGCCGCTCGGGCCATCGCCGACGCCGACGTGGTGATCTGGGCGGCGAGCCTGGTGCAGGCCGAGGTCCTGGAACACGCCCGCGCGGGCGCGGAGATCCTGGACTCGGCGACGATGTCGCTGGAGGACGTCGTCGCGGTGTACGAGCGGGCGGTGCGGGACGGTCTGAAGGTCGCCCGTATCCACTCCGGCGACCCGGCCCTGTGGGGCGGCACCCAGGAGCAGCTCGACCGGTGCACGGCCCTGGGGCTCGACGTCGAGATCGTGCCCGGGGTCTCCGCCTTCTCCGCCGTCGCCGCGCTGGTACAGCGCGAGCTGACGATCCCGGAGGTCGCGCAGTCGGTGATCCTCACCCGGCTGGGCGGCGGCAAGACGCCGATGCCCGCGGGCGAGGAGGTGCGGGAGTTCGCCCGGCACGGCACGACGATGGCCGTCTTCCTGTCCGCGGCGCGTTCCGGGCAGCTGACCGCCGAGCTGCTGGAGGGCGGGTATCCGACGTCGACGCCGGTCGTCATCGCCTACCAGGCGACGTGGCCGGAGGAGCTGGTGCTGCGCTGCACCATCGAGACGCTGGAGGCCACGGTCAAGGAGCACAAGCTCTGGAAGCACACGCTGTTCCTGGTGGGCCCGGCCCTCTCCGCGTCGGGCACCCGCTCGCACCTCTACCACCCGGGGCACTTCCACGGCTTCCGCAAGGCCGATCCGGCGGCGCGCAGGTCTCTCCGCGCGCAGGGTGCCACGCCGTGATCACCGTGATCGGTACGGGCACCGGCGCACCCCCGGGCCCCGGCACCGGGGAGGCGCTGGCCGGTGCCACGCTCGTCGTCGGCGCCCGGCGCCATCTGGCCGCGGCCGGGCTGCCGCCCGGGGTGGAGTCGGTGGTGCTGGGGCCGCTCGCGCCCGCGCTGGACCAGGTGGCGGAGCACCGTACGGATCCCGCGGCCCGGGTGGTGGTGCTGGCCTCCGGCGACCCCGGTTTCTTCGGGATCGTGCGGGTGCTGGCGGAGCGCTTCGGGTCGAAATGTCTTGATGTGCGCCCTGGCGCCCCGTCCGTCGCGGTCGCCTTCGCGCGGATCGGGCTGCCCTGGGACGACGCGGTGGTGGTCAGCGCGCACGGCCGTGAGCTTCGGACCGCGGTGAACGTGTGTCTGGCGCACCCGAAGACGGCCGTGCTGACCGGTCCGGGGGCCGGGCCCGCCGAGATCGGGGCCGCGCTGGCCCGGACCGGCGTCCCGCGCACGCTCGTGGTGGCCTCCGCGCTCGGTGACCCGGCTGCCGAGTCCGTCGCGTGGCTGTCGCCCGAGGAGGCCGCCGCCAGGGACTGGCCGGACGCGGTGAGCGTGGTGCTCTGCGTGGACCGGGCACGGGCGCTCCCGCCCCGGCAGCTGACGGTGTCCGGTGGCCGGGCGGCGCCCACCCGCTGGGCCCTGGACGAGGGCGACTTCGTGCACCGCGACTCGATGATCACCAAGTTCGAGGTGCGGGCGCTGGCGCTGGCCAGGCTGGGTCCGCGCCCGGGTGATCTGGTGTGGGACATCGGAGCTGGGTCGGGGTCGGTGGCCGTGGAGTGCGCGCGGCTGGGATCCGCGGTGGTCGCCGTCGAGAAGACCCTCGACGGGATCCAGCGCATCCGGGCCAACGCGGCCCTGCACGAGGTGGACGTGCGGGCGGTGCACGGGGTCGCGCCGACGGTGCTGTCCCGACTCCCGGACCCCGACAGTGTGTTCATCGGCGGCGGGGGCCGTGATCTGCCCGCGGTCGTGACGGCGTGCGCCCGGCGTGCGCGCCGCACCGTGGTGGTGGCGCTGGCCGCGCTGGACCGGGTGCCCGCCGTGCGGGAGGCACTGACCGCCGCCGGGTACGCGCCCGACGGCGTACTCCTGCACTCCTCGCGGCTGGCGCCGCTGCCCGGCGACGTGACCCGCCTGGCGTCCACCAACCCCGTCTTCCTGCTGTGGGGCGACCGTCCCACGGAATCGGCGACCGAAGGAGCAACTCAGTGATCGGCCTCATCTCGGCCACGGCGGCGGGCGCTGTCGCGCGTGACCGGCTGGCCTCGGCCTGGCCCGGCCGCACCCGGGTCTACCAGGGACCGGTGCGGGAGGCCGTGCGGCGCGCCTTCGGCGAGTGCGAGCAGCTGGTGTGCTTCCTCGCCACGGGCGCTGTCGTCCGTCTGGTGGCCCCGCTGCTCGCGGACAAGACCACCGACCCCGGGGTGGTCTGCGTCGACGAGGGCTCGCGGTTCGCGGTGTCCCTGCTGGGCGGGCACGAGGGCGGTGCGAACGCGCTGGCGGCCGAGGTCGCCGATGTGCTGGGCGCCGCCCCGGTGGTGACGACGGCGACGGACGCCACGGACGTACCCGGGCTGGACACGCTGGGCCTCCCGGTGGAGGGCGCGGTGGCCGCGGTGACGCGCGCCGTGCTGGACGGTTCGCCGGTGTCGCTGCGGGCGGACGCGGTGTGGCCGCTGCCCGCGCTGCCGTCGAACGTGTCGGCTGCGACGACCGACGGCCCGGATGCTGCCTCGCTCCTGGTCACCGACCGGACGGTCGAACTCGGCCCGGCCGACGCGGTGTTGCGGCCCGCCTCGCTCGTGGTGGGCGTCGGTGCGTCCAGGGGCGCGTCCGTCGGCGAGGTGCTCGGGCTGATCGAGGACACCCTGCGGGAGGCCGGTCTGTCGCCGCTCAGCGTCGCCGAGCTGGCGACCGTGGACGCCAAGGCCGACGAGCCCGGGATCCTCGGAGCGGCCGAGCGGCTGGGTGTGCCGCTCCGTACCCACCCCGCGGACGTGCTCGCCGGGATCGAGGTGCCCAACCCGTCGGGCGCGCCGCTGGCCGCCGTCGGGACGCCGTCGGTCGCCGAGGCCGCCGCGCTCGCCGGTGGGGGCGAACTGCTCGTACCCAAGCGGAAGTCGGCGCCCGGGGGCCGGGCCGCGATGGCCACCTGCGCGGTGGCGCGCAGGGCGCCGCGCGGGCGGCTCGCCGTCGTCGGGCTCGGTCCCGGCGCCCGTGACCTGCTGACGCCACGCGCCCGCGACGAGCTGCGGCGGGCCTCGGTGCTGGTCGGGCTCGACCAGTACGTCGACCAGATCCGCGATCTGCTCAGGCCGGGCACCAGGGTCCTGGAGTCCGGGCTGGGCGCCGAGGAGGAGCGGGCCCGCACGGCCGTCGCCGAGGCGCGCGCCGGGCATGCCGTCGCGCTGATCGGCAGCGGCGACGCGGGAGTGTACGCGATGGCCTCGCCCGCGCTGGCCGAGGCGAGCGACGACATCGACGTGGTCGGGGTGCCGGGGGTCACGGCGGCGCTCGCCGCCGCCGCGATCCTGGGCGCGCCGCTCGGGCACGACCACGTCTCGATCAGCCTCTCGGACCTGCACACGCCGTGGGAGGTCATCGAGCGGCGGGTGCGGGCGGCGGCCGAGGCCGACCTCGTCGTCACCTTCTACAACCCGCGCAGCAGGGGCCGCGACTGGCAGCTCCCGAAGGCTCTGGCGGTGCTCGCCGGGCACCGCGCGCCGACGACGCCGGTGGGTGTCGTACGGAACGCCTCGCGCCCCGACGGGAGCAGCAGGCTGACGACGCTGGCCGAACTGGACCCGGCGACCGTCGACATGATGACGGTCGTGGTCGTCGGCAACACCGCGGCGCGCGAGATCGCGGGCCGCATGGTGACCCCGAGGGGTTACCGCTGGCAGACGGAGGCAGCACGGTGACCCGGTCCGTCCATCCGATCGAGCAGGAGTCGTTCCGCAGGCTCCGGGCCCGCCTCGACACCTCGCACCTCGGGCCGTTCACCCGGGCCGTCGTGGAGCGGGTGATCCACTCGGCGGCCGACCTGGCGTACGCCACCGACCTGGTCTGCGACGAGGCGTCCCTGGCTGCCGCCCACCGCGCGCTGCACGCGGGCGCCCCGGTCGTCGCCGACGTCCAGATGGTCGCCGCGGGCATCACGAAGCGCGAGACCGTGTGCCGGCTGAAGGAGGCCGTGTCCGGTCCGGGGCTGACCCGTTCCGCGCACGCCGTACGTCTCGCGTACGAACAGGTGGGCCCGGGGGCGATCTGGGTGATCGGCTGCGCGCCCACCGCACTCGAAGAGCTGCTGCTCATCGACGCGGCGCCGGCGCTCGTGATCGGTCTGCCCGTCGGCTTCGTCGGCGCCACCGAGTCCAAGGCCGCGCTGCGCGCCAGTGGACTGCCCGCCGTCAGCAATGTTTCCGAGAAGGGCGGGTCCGCGGTCGCGGCAGCCGCCCTCAACGCCCTGCTCTACAAGGAGATCGCGTGACCACCCCCGCACCCGCACTGCTCATCGCCGGCCACGGCACCAGGGACGAGGCGGGGGCCGATGCCTTCCGCGACTTCGTCAGGGAACTGGGCGCGCGCCACCCCGAACTCGTCGTCGGCGGCGGGTTCATCGAGCTGTCGCCGCCGCCGCTCGGCGACGCCGTGACGGAGCTCGTCGAGCGAGGAGTGAAGCGCTTCGCCGCCGTCCCGCTGATGCTGGTGTCGGCCGGGCACGCCAAGGGCGACATCCCCGCCGCGCTCGCCCGCGAGAAGGAACGCCACCCCGGCATCTCGTACACCTACGGACGCCCGCTGGGCCCGCACCCCGGTCTGCTGTCGGTGCTGGAGCGGCGCATCGACGAGGCGCGCGGCGACTGGGAACGGTCGGACGTGACGGTCCTGCTGGTGGGCCGCGGCTCCACCGACCCGGACGCCAACGCCGAGGTGCACAAGGCGGCGCGGCTGCTGTGGGAGGGACGCGGGTACGCCGGGGTGGAGACCGCTTTCGTCTCGCTCGCGGCGCCCGACGTGCCCTCGGGTCTCGACCGCTGTGTGCGGCTCGGGGCGGCGAAGGTCGTGGTGCTGCCGTACTTCCTCTTCACCGGGATACTCCCGGACCGGGTGCTGGCGCAGACCGGCGAGTGGGACGCCGCGCACCCGGCCACCGAGGTGCGGTCGGCGGCCGTCATCGGTCCCACCGAGGAGCTGATGGACCTGGTCATGGAGCGGTACCGGGAGGCCGTCGGAGGCGATCTGCGGATGAACTGCGACTCCTGCGTCTACCGGATCGCCCTGCCCGGATTCGAGGACAAGGTAGGACTTCCACAACAGCCCCACTTCCACCCTGATGACGAGGGGCACGACCATCACCACCATGGCAGTCATGCGCACACACACTGACGCACACGATCTGCGGCACCACGGGGACGCCGAGGTCCGGGACTGTGGTCCCGGGGGCCCCGGGGGCCTCACCGACCTCGCGGTCAATGTCAGGGCGGGCACTCCCCCGGACTGGCTCAGAGAACACATCGCCGGATCACTCTCCGGCCTCGCCTCCTACCCGGACGGCCGGGCCGCCAGAGCGGCGGTGGCCGCCCGGCACGGGCTGCCGGTGGAGCGGGTCCTGCTGACGGCGGGGGCCGCCGAGGCGTTCGTCCTGATCGCCCGCGCCCTGCCCGCGACCAGACCCGTGGTCGTCCACCCGCAGTTCACCGAACCCGAGGCGGCGCTGCGCGCCGCCGGGCACCGGGTGGAGCGGGTGCTGCTGCGCGAGGCGGACGGTTTCCGGCTCGATCCGGCGGCCGTTCCGGAGGCCGCGGATCTGGTGGTGGCCGGAAATCCGACCAACCCCACGTCCGTACTGCACCCGGCGGCGACGCTCGCCTCGCTGGCCGCCCCCGGGCGGACCCTGGTGGTGGACGAGGCGTTCATGGACGCGGTGCCCGACGAACGGGAGTCGCTGGCGGGACGTACGGACGTGCCGGGGCTGATCGTGCTGCGCAGCCTCACCAAGACCTGGGGCCTGGCGGGGCTGCGGATCGGCTACGTGCTGGCCGAGCCGGAGACCGTCGAACTGCTCGCACGGGCCCAGCCGTTGTGGCCGGTCTCGGCTCCGGCGCTCGCCGCCGCCGAGGCGTGCAGCGCGGCCCCGGCGCTCGCCGAGGCCGCGCTCGCGGCGCACGCGATCGCCGCGGACCGTGCTCATCTGCTGGCCGGGCTGGCGGAGTTCGACGAGGTGCGGGCGGTGGAGGCGGCCGAGGGCCCCTTCGTGCTGGTCCGGATGGAGCGGGCCGACGAGGTCCGGGAGCGGCTGCGCGGCCTCGGCTTCGCGGCTCGCCGGGGTGACACCTTCCCGGGGCTCGGACCCCGGTGGCTGCGCCTGGCCGTGCGCGACCGGGCCACCACCAACCGGTTCCTCCAGGCGCTCGACCAGGCGCTGACCTCCGTCGGCTGACAGCACCCCCCCTGGCGGGGGCCGTACGGGCCGGATCCCCCACGCGTCCCGTACAGCCCCCGCCCGGTCGTGTCAGGCCATGTAGGCCATGTAGGCCATGTCAGGCCTTGTTACGGCTGCGTCCGCGCGCCATCACGAGCGCGCCCCCGCCTGCCAGCACCAGGACCGCGGCGCCGCCCGCGATGTACGGCGTCATGGAACTGCCGCCGGTCTCCGCGAGGTTCTGCTTGGCCGGCTCGGTCGCCGGCTTCGGGTCGGCCGCGTTCTGGGCCGTCACCCCGGGGACGGGCTCGGCCCGGTGTCCGGTGGGGTGCGGGGTCGGGGCCGGTGCGGCCTTCGGCGACGTGCAGGTCGCCTGCGCGAGAGTGATCTCGCCCTGGACGTCTGCGACGTTCAGCTTCAGCGGGTTCACCGACACCTTCAGCCGCAGCGCGGTGGCCGCGGCCGTACGGGAGGTGGTGGCGGTCTTCGAGAGGTCGAGGGTCACGTCGCCGACGGCGGGCACATGGACCTCGGTCGTGCCACCGGCGGAGAGCGTGATCCGCTTGCCGAGCACCGTCACATGGCCGAGGACGTTCGACTCGGCCTTCGGCCGCTTGCCCGTCTCGCAGACGGCCTTCGACGTGACCTGCTCGACCTCGATCAGCGAGAGCAGCGGCAGCCCGGGGACATGGACGGACGCGCGGGCGATGTTGGCGTACCCCTCGGCACGGTGCTTGTCGGCGGTGGCTCTGGCCGTGGCGACGTCGGCGCGCAGCAGGCTGAAGGGGCGGCCCTGGTCGACTCCGTCCAACTTCGCGGTCAGCGCGGTCTTTTCGGCAGTCGCCGGGGCCCGCACCTCGTTGAGCGAGAGCGCGAGCGGCAGGTCGACGGTCTTGTTGAGCAGCGAGACGTCGAGCCCGGTACGGAGCACGACAGCGCTCGCCTTTCCGTCACTGCCGGTGGTCGCCTGCGCCGGGGCCGCGGCGAGGAGCGCCGCGGATCCTGCGGTCAGCGCGGCCACGACGAAGGCGGCGGCCGTGCGGCGTGCGGGCATACGGAAGGTATTGCTGTTCAAGGCGGTGGAACCCCCACAAGAGACATGACGTCGCCGGGGGCGCACCTCACGGGGACTTCGTGAGTGCGCCGGCGACCGAGACAGGGGAATCTTTACGCACTGAGGGTGAACGGGCAGCAACCCGACGTGAGTTCACTCCAAAGTGGCGTTTCCGCGCTCGTATTCGAATCTGGAGGCACGGGCGTTCCTGTCTGCCCCTTCTGTCACACCCCGGAGTGACGCACCGGCCGGTGCGGGGACACATGCCTGAAGCGGTACAACGAGAGGCGCGCGCATCGCGTCACGCCCTGGTCAACCTGACGCCGGGCCCTGACCGTTCGAGCCCCGGCCCTCAGGCGCGCACCCCGCCCGTCAGGCGCGCACCCGCCCGTCGAGCACCACCCGTCGCGGCGCCGCCAGCACCCGCACGTCCTCGCGCGGATCCTCGCCGTACACCACGAGGTCGGCGGGCGCCCCTTCGACGAGCCCCGGCCGCCCCAGCCACTCCCGCGCCCCCCAGGCCGCCGCGGAGAGCACATCGGCCACCGGAAGGCCCGCCTTCGCCAGCTCCGCCGCCTCTGCCGCGACCAGACCGTGCGGCAGGGAGCCGCCCGCGTCCGTACCGACATACACCGGGACGCCCGCGTCGAACGCGGCGCGCACCGTGTCGTAACGGCGCTCGTGCAGCCGCCTCATGTGCGCCGACCAGCGCGGGTACTTGGCGTCGCCGCCCGCGGCGAGCTGCGGGAAGGTGGCGATGTTGACCAGTGTCGGGACGATCGCGACGCCCCGTTCGGCGAACAGCGGGATCGTCTCCTCGGTCAGCCCGGTGGCGTGCTCGATACAGTCGATCCCGGCCTCCACGAGATCCCGCAGCGAGTCCTCGGCGAAGCAGTGCGCGGTGACCCGGGCGCCGAGCCGGTGCGCCTCCGCGATCGCCGCCTCCACCTCGCCGCGCGGCCAACAGGCCGACAGGTCACCGGTCTCCCGGTCGATCCAGTCCCCGACGAGTTTGACCCAGCCGTCGCCCGCGCGCGCCTCCCTGCCGACGTACTCGACCAGGTCCCCCGGCTCGATCTCATGGGCGAAGCCCCGGATGTAGCGACGGGTGCGCGCGATGTGCCGGCCCGCGCGGATGATCTTCGGGAGGTCGTCGCGGTCGTCGATCCAGTGGGTGTCGGACGGCGAGCCCGCGTCGCGCAGCAGCAGCGCCCCGGCCTCCCGCTCGGTCAGCGCCTGCTTCTCGGTGGTCGCCTCGTCGACCGCGCCGTGCGGGCCGAGCCCGACGTGGCAGTGGGCGTCGACCAGACCGGGCAGCACCCACCCCTCCACGGTGACCGCTTCGGCGGCCGGGCGCACATACGTGATCCGGCCGCCGACCACCCACAACTCGTCCCGGACCTCCTCCGGCCCGACGAGCACCCGCCCCTTCACATGCAGCACCGCGTGATCGCTCATGCGCCGAGCCTAGGACGACGCCGGTCGGCGCCGCCGCCCGCCTCCCACCCGGCGCGCTCGCCGATCCGGCCCGGTATCCGCCCGGACCCCCCTCAGTACCATCGGACCGGCAGCCCGAACGTACTCGCGAAGAGAGCACCACCGTGACCCATCCTTTCCTGGACCTCGCCCCGCTCACCCCCGCCCGGTTCGCGGCGATCGAGCGGCAGGTCGGCGCGCTGCTCGACACCCGGCAGGATGTCGTGATCATGCAGGGCGAGGCGCTGCTCCCCCTGGAGGGCTGCATCCGTTCCGGAGCCCGGCCCGGCTCGACCGCGCTGAACGTGATCACAGGTCCGTACGGCCAGACCTTCGGCAACTGGCTGCGCGACTGCGGGGTGACCGTGGTCGATCTGGCCGTGCCCTTCCACAGCGCGGTCACCGCGGAGCAGGTGCGCGAAGCCCTCGCGGCCCGGCCGGAGATCGACTTCGTCTCGCTCGTACACGCCGAGGCGGCGACCGGCAACACCAACCCGGTCGCGGAGATCGGTGAGGTCGTCAGGGCCCACGGAGCGCTCTTCATGCTCGACGCGGTCGCCTCGGTGGGTGCGGAGCCGTTGCTGCCCGACGCCTGGGGCGTGGATCTCTGCGTGATCGGCGCCCAGAAGGGCATGGGCGGCCCCGCCGGGGTCTCGGCGGTGGCGGTGAGCGGGCGTGCCTGGCAGCGGTTCGCGGAGAACCCGCAGGCCCCGCGCCGCTCGTACCTCTCGCTCCTGGACTGGAAGGAGCGCTGGATCGACAGTGGCCGCAAGGCGCTGCCGCACGCTCCGGCGCAGCTGGAGATGCTGGCGCTGCAGGCGTGCCTGGAGCGGATCGAGTCGGAGGGCCCGGCCTCGGTGATGGACCGGCACGCGCGGGCGGCCTCGGCCACCCGGGCCGGTGCGCTCGCCCTGGGCGGCGGTCTCGCGCCGTACGTCCACGAGGCCCGGGACGCGGCCCCGGTCGCCACCACACTGCGCACGCCGGCCGGGGTCGACGCCTCGGAACTGGTCGCGAAGGCGCTGGCCGCCGATCCGACGCTGCCGCTGATCGCGGGCGGCGGGGCGCTGGCGAAGGAGATGATCCGAATCAATCACTACGGCCCGGACGCCACCCAGGGAGTGGTGCACTCCTCGCTCGCCGCACTGGGTGCCGCACTGGGCGGCACGGGGGCGACCGTCGATCTGGAGGCGGCCCGCAGCGCGGTCTCCGCGGCCTGGCAGAGCGCCTGAGACCCGTCCGGTCCGTGCCCCGGGTCACGCCCGGGGCGCGGCTTGGGCGTGGCTTGGGCGCGCCTTTAACGGAATTCTATTGGCCGAGAATTGAACAATACGTAATTCTAACGTTTATCAGTACAGCTTCCCGTTTTCTTCTGCCCGCTTTCCGGGACCCTAAACACTGTATTTTCAACAAGTTCGACTAGCGTAATTCAGACACGTCTCGCGACAGTTACACACATGTGACCGACCCCACAATGGGGTCACTTTGACCAATTATTCCACCACAAATCACCCATATTCGCGACCGGAGCGGCCCAGACCCGCGCCCGCGCGATAACACCGGTCAGGGCATTTGGCCAACCCTGCGCCCGAATGCATTTTTTGAATTTGCTGGGTAAATTTTGCAGACATGACCGCCGCGCAAGAAGACCTTGTACGTGCCCGTAGCGAATTCCACGAGATAGACACTCCACGAGTGGAGGACGGGGCCGCGATCTGGCGTATTGCCCGCGACTCCGAGGTTCTCGACCTCAACTCCTCGTACAGCTACCTGCTGTGGTGTCGTGACTTCGCAGCGACCTCCGTGGTGGCGCGCGACTCCGCGGGCGAGCCCATCGGCTTCGTCACCGGCTACGCGCGTCCCAGCCGCCCCGAGGCCCTGGTGGTCTGGCAGGTGGCCGTCGACCGGGCCCACCGTGGCCACGGCCTCGCCGGACTGATGCTGGACGCGTTGACCGCCAAGGTCACCGCCGACGGCCGGGTCCGGGAGATAGAGACCACCGTCGCCCCGGACAACTCCGCCTCCGACCGGCTCTTCCGCTCGTACGCGGAGCGGCACGGAGCATCCCTGGAACGTGAAGTGCTCTTCGACGGCGGACTGTTTCCCGAAGGGACGCACCAGCCGGAAGTGCTGTACCGCATCAGCCCCGTCTCGGCCTGACTGACATCCCTCATCCCAGGAGATCTGCTGTGACCATCACCCCGCCTGCCCTCAGTGTCTTCGAGACCCTTGAGTCGGAAGTGCGCAGTTACTGCCGCAGCTGGCCCGCCGTGTTCGACCACGCGCAGGGCAGCTACCTCCACGACGAGGACGGCCACACCTACCTCGACTTCTTCGCCGGTGCCGGAGCGCTCAACTACGGCCACAACAACCCGGTACTGAAGCGCGCGCTGATCGACTACATCGAGCGCGACGGCATCACCCACGGCCTGGACATGGCCACCACGGCCAAACGCGCGTTCCTGGAGACCTTCCAGAACGTGATCCTGCGCCCGCGTGACCTGCCGTACAAGGTGATGTTCCCCGGCCCGACGGGCACCAACGCAGTCGAGTCGGCGCTGAAGCTGGCCCGCAAGGTGAAGGGCCGCGAGTCCGTCGTCTCGTTCACCAACGCCTTCCACGGCATGTCGCTGGGCTCGCTCGCCGTCACCGGCAACGCCTTCAAGCGGGCCGGCGCCGGTATCCCGCTGGTCCACGGCACGCCGATGCCGTTCGACAACTACTTCGAGGGCCAGGTCCCGGACTTCCTGTGGTTCGAGCGGCTGCTCGACGACCAGGGCTCCGGTCTGAACAAGCCCGCCGCGGTGATCGTCGAGACCGTCCAGGGCGAGGGCGGCATCAATGTCGCCCGCGCCGAGTGGCTGCGGGAGCTCCAGGAGCTCTGCCGCCGCCAGGACATGCTGCTGATCGTCGACGACATCCAGATGGGCTGCGGCCGTACCGGCAGCTTCTTCTCCTTCGAGGAGGCCGGGATCACCCCGGACATCGTCACGCTGTCGAAGTCCATCAGCGGCTACGGGCTGCCCATGTCGCTCTGCCTGTTCAAGGGCGAGCTGGACGTGTGGGAGCCGGGCGAGCACAACGGCACCTTCCGCGGCAACAACCCCGCGTTCGTCACCGCCACCGCCACACTCGACACGTACTGGGCCGACGGCCAGATGGAGCGGCAGACCCTCGCCCGCGGCGAGCAGGTCGAGCGCGCGCTGCTCGCCCTCGTCGAGGAGAACGACAGAGCCGGGGTGAGCTTCCGCGGACGCGGGCTGGTCTGGGGCATCGAGTTCCAGGAGAAGGCGCGCGCGACCGCCGTCTGCCGCCGCGCCTTCGAGCTCGGTCTGCTCCTGGAGACCTCGGGTCCCGAGAGCGAGGTGGTGAAGCTGCTGCCGCCGCTGACCATCTCCGCCGAAGAACTGGACGAGGGTCTGAGCACGCTGGCCCGCTCCGTCCGCGAGACCGCCTGACACGACAGCACCCGTAGCACAGAAAGGTTCAACTCACCGTGATTGTCCGATCGTTCAAGGATGTCGAGGGAACCGACCGGCACATCAGGTCCAAGTCCGGGACCTGGGAGAGCAAGCGCATCGTGCTCGCCAAGGAGCAGGTCGGCTTCTCGCTCCACGAGACCATCCTGTACGCGGGGACCGAGACGTCGATGTGGTACGCGAACCACATCGAGGCCGTGCTCTGCACCAAGGGCGAGGCCGAGCTCACCAACGACGACACCGGCGAGGTCCACTGGATCGAGCCCGGCACCATGTATCTGCTCAACGGGCACGAGAAGCACACCCTGCGTCCGAGGACCGACTTCCACTGTGTCTGCGTGTTCAACCCGCCCGTCACCGGACGGGAGGACCACGATGAGAACGGCGTCTACCCGCTGCTGACCGAGGAGGCCTGACCGCCATGACCGACGTACTGACCAATATCCGGGCGGATCTCTATCCGACCCGTGGTACGAGTGAAGTGACCACACCCCGCCAGGACCCGGTGGTCTGGTCGCGGCCCGGAGCCGCGGGGCCGGTCACCGGGCCCGAGCTCCAGGGCTTCGAGCGGGACGGGTTCCTCACCGTCGACCAGCTGCTCAGGGACGACGAAGTGCCGCTCTACCGCGCCGAACTGGACCGGCTGATCGCCGATCCGGACGTCCGCGCGGACGAGCGGTCCATCATCGAGCCGCAGTCGCAGGACGTCCGGTCGGTCTTCGAGGTGCACAAGCTGAGCGAGGTCTTCGCCCGGCTGGTGCGGGACGAACGGCTGGTGGGCCGGGCCCGGCAGATCCTCGGCTCGGACGTCTACGTCCACCAGTCCCGGATCAACGTCAAGCCGGGATTCGGCGCCAGTGGCTTCTACTGGCACTCGGACTTCGAGACCTGGCACGCCGAGGACGGTCTGGCCAACATGCGGGCCGTGTCGGTCTCGATCGCGCTGACCGAGAACTTCGACACCAACGGCGGCTTGATGATCATGCCGGGTTCGCACCAGCACTTCCTGGGGTGCGCGGGCGCGACGCCGAAGGACAACTACAAGAAGTCGCTCCAGATGCAGGACGCGGGCACCCCGTCGGACGCGGCACTGACGCGGATGGCGGACGCCCACGGCATCAGGCTCTTCACGGGCCGGGCCGGTTCAGCGACCTGGTTCGACTGCAACTGCATGCACGGCTCGGGCGACAACATCACGCCGTACGCGCGCAGCAACGTCTTCATCGTCTTCAACAGCGTGGAGAACGCGGCGGTGGAGCCGTTCGCGGCTCCTGTCCGGCGCCCGGAGTTCATCGGGGCACGGGACTTCACGCCGGTGAAGTGAGCCGACGTGCATGAAGAGGGGGACGGCACCGGGTGCCGTCCCCCTCTCCTGCGTCAGCCGCCGAGCGCGGGATGGTCCGTGCAGCCGCGGCAGCACTGATCCCGTACCGCTCCGGGCGCCCCGGCGGTCAGCCGGCGAGGACGTCCAGCAGCCGGTCGACGTCGGCTGCCGTGTTGTAGAGGTGGAAGGCGGCGCGCAGATTGCCCGCGCGGTCGGAGAGCGCGACGCCCGCCCGGCCGAGCTCCTCCTGGCGGTGGCCGAGCCCCGGCACCGAGACGATCGCCGAGCCGGGGGCGGCGACGAACTGCTGCCCCGTGCGGTCGAGGCCCGCCCGGAACCGGTCGGCGAGCGCGACGTCGTGACGCCCGATCACGGCGGGGCCGATCTCCTCGATCAACGCGAGGGAGTGCCGCGCCCCGGTGTACGAGAAAAGGGCCGGGCTCTCGTCGAACCGCCGTGCGGAGTGGGCGAGTTCGGCCACCGGCCCGTAACAGCTGTCCCAGGGCTCCTCCCCCGCGACCCAGCCCGCGAAGACCGGGGTCAGCCCACCCAGGTCCTCGGGGACCACCAGGAAGGTGACTCCGCGCGGGCAGGTCAGCCATTTGAAGGCGACGGCCACCGTGTAGTCGTCCTCGGCGGCGGTGAGCGGCAGCCAGCCCGCCGACTGCGAGGCGTCCACGAGGGTACGGGCGCCGTGGGCGCGGGCGGCGGCCCGGACCGCGGCGAGATCGGCGAGCCGCCCGTCGGCCGACTGCACGGCGCTGACCGCGACGAGCGCGGTTTCCGGGCGTACCGCGTCCGCCAGCGACTCCAGCGGCACACTGCGCACCTTGAGGTCGCCCCGTACGACGAAGGGGTTCACCAGCGAGCTGAACTCCCCCTCGGCGACCAGGACTTCGGCCCCCTCGGAGAGCGAGGCGGCGATCAGTCCCGCGTAGACGGCGACGGAAGCCCCGGCCGCCACCCGGGACACCGGGACTCCGGCGAGCCGGGCGAAGGAGGCGCGGGAGGCCTCCACATCGGCGAACATGTCGGGCGGGCTGCCCACGGAGGCCGCCGTCACCGCCGCGTGCATCGCGGCGACGGTACGGGCCGGGAGCAGCCCGGTGCTCGCGGTGTTCAGATAGGTCGTCCGAGGCGCGAATTCCACGCCTGCCAAGGTCTCTGCCGAGGTCTCCATGGGCACCACTCTGCGGCCCCGGCGGCTCTCCGTCCATCGCGAAGAGCCGCCGGGTACCGCGAAGGGACGCCTAAGGGCTGTCCCGTAATTCCTGGTGGATCAGTGCACGGCGTCAGATGCGGTGCATCGCAAGGCGGAGGGGCGCCCGAATACTGGATGTATTCGGGCGTTCCGACAACGCCGCGAGGTGCCGTAGCTGTCGTCGTGCGCCCGCCAGGAATTACGGGACAGCCCTTAGCCTCTCGTTTGGATCACGCCGGGCTCGCGGGGTGATCCAAACGAAAGACCCCTATGCCTGGCCGCCGGTCTGCGGAACGTCGCACCCGTCCGGCCCGCAGACCTCGCCGTCCCCGCTGACCGCCGTCAGCCGGGGCTTGGCGTCCCAGGCCTGGCCGAGCGCCTGGGTGAAGACCTCGGCGGGCTGGGCGCCGGAGACGCCGAAGGCGCGGTCGAGTACGAAGAACGGCACGCCGTTCGCGCCCAGTTCGGCCGCCTCGCGCTCGTCGTCCCGTACCGCGTCGGCGTACGCGGTGGGGTCGGCCAGCACCGTGCGGGCCGCGCCGGCGTCGAGGCCCGCTTCGGCGGCGAGCTCCACCAGGTGCTCGTCGCTTCCGAAGACGGACTGCTCGTCGGCGAAGTTCGCCCGGTAGAGCAGCCCGATCAGCTCGTCCTGGCGGCCCTGTTCCTTGGCGAAGTGCAGCAGCCGGTGCATGTCGAAGGTGTTCCCGTGGTCACGGCCCTCGGTGCGGTAGCCGAGCCCCTCGGCTCCGGCGTTGGCGGCGATGTTGTTCTCGGCCTCCTGGGCCTGCTCCGCGGTGAGCCCGTACTTCTTGCCGAGCATCTCGATCACGGGGGCGGCGTCGCCCTTCGCGCGGCCCGGGTCGAGCTCGAAGGAACGGTGCACCACCTCGACCTGGTCCCGGTGCGGGAAGGCGGCCAGCGCCTTCTCGAACCGCGCCTTGCCCACGTAGCACCAGGGGCAGGCGATGTCGCTCCAGATCTCGACGCGCATGTTCTTCATCTCTCCAGGATCGTGACGCGCGGGAGGCCCCGCGCACCTGGTCAACGTGGCGGGGTACCGGCGCATTCCCCGGCGCTCCCGGCGGCCGGGACGGTCAGCAGCATCGTGATGTGGTCGTCGCCGGGTCCCCGGAGCACGGTGGCGTCCTGCTGCCAGCCGTGCCGGGTGTAGAAGCGCTGGGCGCGCAGATTGTGCTCGAACACGGTGAGCCGCGCCCCGGGCACTCCGGTCTGCTGCCAGGCGGTCACCACCGCGGTGTGCAGGGCGCTGCCGATGCCCTTGCCCCAGCGCGCCGGAGCGACATGGAACTGGGTGAGGGTCATGGCCCCGTCGATGACGCGGAAGGCCGCGACCCCGGAGACGACACCCCCGTCCTCCGCGCAGAGCACACCGCCGTCCTGCCGCGCCACGGCCCGGACCCAGCCCTCGCGGACCTGGGACAGCACGTCGGGGCCCGCGTACTCGGCCACCGGGAGGTGCCCCTCGTAGTACGTCGCGCGGGCGGCAGCGTGAAAGGTGGCGATCGTGTCGATGTCTTCGGGACCAGCAATTCGGATCATGAGGGGAAGGACGCGGGCGGCCGGGGCACAGTTGCAGCCCGGCCGCCCGCGCGTCAGCTGCCGTCGCGCAGCCCCTTGGGCGCGTACGCCCGGTACGCGACGGAGTCGAAGGTCACCGCGCAGCCGTCGGCCTCCGGCGACTGCGCCAGGAAGCCGATCCGGGCGGCTGCGGCGTCACCGAGCGCGAAGACCCGGACGAACGTCCAGCGCTCACCGTCCGGCGACGCGTGGAAGGCGAACGCACTGCCCGTGCGGCTGATCCGCAGCCAGACACTGTCGCCCTCCACCACCGAGGAGTTGACGTCGTCGGAGTACCCACGGGTCACGACCGAGCAGATCGTGGGGGTGTCCGGGGAGAGTTCGAGGCAGAGCTTGGCCCACTCGCGGTCGCCCACGTGCAGGTAGAGGGCGCCCGCGTCGCCCGCGCCGACGAAACCGACCGCCACTCTGGCGATCAGCTGGAAGTCGCCCGGCGGCGGCGTGCCGAGCAGCCGGGGCGCGTCGGACGCGGGATCCAGGGAGTCGCCCGCCGGTGGTACGAACAGGTCCTGGCGCGCTCCCGCACGGACCGAGAGCACCCCTGAGCCGTACGACCAGGGGGCCTGCGGGCCGTACGGGCTCAGCGGGAAGGGCAGTTCCGGGAGCCGGTTCATTCCGGCAGCCCGTTGATGCGCCGCGGCAGGCCCAGCGGGTTGGCCTCGCGCAGTTCCGGCGGGAGCAGCGCCTCCGGCGTCGTCTGGTACACGACCGGGCGCAGCCAGCGCTCGATCGCGGTGCCGCCGACCGAGGTGGAGGTGGAGGTGGAGGCCGGGTAGGGGCCGCCGTGGTGCTGTGCGGGGGCGACCGCGACGCCGGTCGGCCAGCCGTTGACCAGGACACGCCCGGCGAGCGGGGTGAGTTCGGCGAGCAGCGCGGCGGCGCCGCCTTCGCCGGCGGCCTCGGCGGCGGACACCTGGAGGGTCGCCGTCAGGTTGCCGGGGAGCCGGGAGAGCACCGCGGCGATCTCGTCGGCCGATTCGTAGCGGGCGACGACCGTCACCGGGCCGAAGCACTCTTCGAGGAGCAGGTCGTGCTCGCCGTCCGCGGCGAGCAGCGCGGCGGGCAGCGTCAGGAAGCCCGCGCTCACGGTGTGGTCGCTGCCCGCGCCGGGGGTGACCGGTGCGTCGACCCCGGTGAGCGCGGCCCGTTCGCGTACCCCCGCGAGGAAGTTGTCGCGCATCCGGTGGTCGAGGAGGACTCCGGCTTCGCTGTCGCTGACCGCGTCGGTCAGCGCCTTCACGAGGGTGTCACCGGCCGCTCCGCCGGGGACGAGGACGAAGCCGGGCTTCACGCAGAACTGGCCGACGCCCTGGGTGACGGAGCCCGCGAGGCCGGCGCCGATCTCCTCGGCGCGCTCGGCAGCCGCGGCCTCGGTCACCACGACCGGGTTGAGCGAGCCGAGCTCGCCGTGGAAGGGGATCGGCACGGGCCTGGCGGCTGCCGCGTCGAAGAGGGCCCGGCCGCCCCGTACCGAGCCGGTGAAGCCGGCGGCGGCGACCAGCGGGTGCTTGACCAGCGCGACACCGGCGTCGAAGCCGTGCACCACGGAGATCACCGCGGCGGGCAGTCCGACCTGCTCGGCGGCCCGGTGCAGCACGGCGACGCACAGTTCGGAGGTGGCGGGGTGGTCCGGGTGGGCCTTGACCACGACCGGGCAGCCGGCCGCGAGCGCGCTCGCGGTGTCCCCGCCGGGTACCGAGAAGGCCAGCGGGAAGTTGCTCGCCGCGTAGACCGCGACGACTCCCAGCGGCAGCTTGTACCGGCGCAGGTCGGGCCGGGGCGGTATGGCGCCGGGGTCCGGGTGGTCGATGCGGATGTCGAGGAAGAAGCCTTCGTCGATGACGTCGGCGAAGGCCCTGAACTGGGCCGTGGTGCGGGCGAGTTCGCCCGTGAGCCGGCCGGGGCCGAGCGCGCTCTCCGCGTCGGCCGCCTCGATGACCTGCGGCGCCGCTTCGTCGAGCAGGTCGGCGGCGGTGCGCAGCAGCGCGGCCCGTACCCTACGGTCGGCGAGCGTCGCACGCACGGCGTGGGCGGCGCGGACCGCCTGGTCCACCTCACCCGCCGTGGCCTCCAGCGCGACCTGTTCGCGCTGCTTCCCGGTTCGGGGGTCGACACTCCAGACTGGTGTTGCTGCCACCGCGAACGTCCTTCCAGATCCACTGCCGCACAGCATGACTTGTTCGGTAAAGTTGTTCGGTATTCTGAACACAGTTCCAGATCATGAACTCTCCTGGAACTCTAATAACGCGCGTTCAGCATTGACAAGAGGGGCAGGGTCGAATGTCGACTGCCGAGACAGCAGGTGGGGCGCAGGTCAAGTCCGCGGTGCGGACGGTCGAGTTGCTGGAGTACTTCGCCGGGCGGCCCGGCATGCACTCCCTGGCGGCCGTCCAGGAGGCGGTCGGCTACCCCAAATCCAGCCTCTACATGCTGCTGCGCACCCTGGTGGAGCTGGGCTGGGTGGAGACCGACGCGACCGGCACGCGGTACGGCATCGGCGTACGCGCCCTGCTCGTCGGCACGTCGTACATCGACGGCGACGAGGTCGTGGCGGCGGCCCGCGCCACCCTGGACCGGCTCTCCGACGACACCACGGAGACCATCCACCTCGCCCGCCTCGACGGCACGAACGTCGTCTACCTCGCCACCCGCCAGTCGCAGCACTATCTGCGCCCGTTCACCCGCGTCGGCCGCCGACTGCCCGCCCACTCGACGTCGCTGGGCAAGGCGCTGCTCGCCACCCACAGCGACGAGCAGGTCCGCAAGATGCTGCCGGAGACCATGGCGCAGCTGACCGAGCACACGATCACCGACCGCGAGAAGCTCATCGAGGAACTGCACCTCATCCGCGAGCAGGGGTACGCGGTCGACCGCGAGGAGAACACCCTGGGGCTGCGCTGCTTCGGCGTCGCGATCCCGTACCGCACCCCGGCGCGCGACGCGATCAGCTGCTCGGTACCGGTCGCCCGGCTCACCCCGGCGCACGAGCAGATGGTCAAGGACGCACTCTTCGACGCCCGCGACCGGCTGACCCTCGCCACCCGGAGGCTCTGATGGACATCGTCCTGCGCGCGGTCGAGGACGCGGACCTGCCGGTGATCTTCGCGCACATGAGCGACCCCGTCTCGAACCATATGGCGGCCTTCACCTGCGAGGACCCCACGGACCGGGCGTACTTCGACGCGCACTGGAAGCGGATCCGCGCCTCGGACGCCGTCCTGCGTACCGTGCTCGCCGACGGTGCGGTCGTCGGCCACACCGCGGTGTACGGGCCGCCCGAGGAGCGCTCGGTCACCTACACGATCGGGCGGGCCCACTGGGGCAGGGGCCTCGCGACCGCCGCGCTGCGCGCGCTGCTCGCCCTGGTCCCCGAGCGGCCCCTGTACGCCCGCGCCGCCGCCGACAACCCGGGCTCGGCCCGGGTGCTGGAGAAGTGCGGTTTCGTCGTCACCGGCCGGAACCGGGACTTCGCGCACTCCCGCGGGGCGGAGACCGACGAGCTGCTGTTCACCCTGCCGGGATGAGACCTGCCGGGACGAGACCCGTCCCCGCCGCCCGGACCGGACGGACCGGGCGGTGGGGACGGACCGGGCGGACCGGAGGCGGCCCCCGCAGATGAGAGCCGGCTGAAAAAATCGAGGCCCGGGAACGGCACACCCGGCTCCGTTCGTCTCCACACGGGATGAACAAGACAATCAGGCGCACCTCGGTCTTCTGCCTGCTCCTCGTCCTCGCGCTGCTGGCGCGGGCGACCTGGCTGCAGGCGTTCGAGACCCAGGCGCTCGCGGACAACAAGCACAACCGGCGGACCACGATCGCGCAGTACGCGCAGCCGCTCGGCGACATCGTCGTGGGCGGTTCCGCGGTCACCGGATCGAAGCGGACGGACAGCGATGACCTCGCCTACAAACGCACGTACACCGACGGCGACCTCTATGCGGCCGTCACCGGATACAGCTCGCAGGCCTACGGGTCGACGCAGCTCGAAAGCCTCTACAGCAGCGTGCTCGACGGCACCGACGACCGGCTGAAGAACCCGGTGCAGGCACTCACCGGCAAGCAGACGGCCCCCGGTGACGTGCTGACCACGATCGATCCCGCGGTGCAGAAGGCGGGGTACCGGGCGCTCGGCGACAAGAAGGGCGCGGCCGTCGCCATCGATCCGAAGTCGGGCGAGATCCTCGGGATGGTCTCCACGCCCTCGTACGACCCGTCGAAGATCAGCGGGACGACGGACGGCGCCGCCTGGAAGCAGCTGACCGGCGACAAGAGCCAGCCGATGCTCAACCGGGCGCTGCGCCAGCCGCTGCCGCCCGGCTCCACCTTCAAACTGGTGGTCGCGTCGGCGGCGCTGGAGAACGGGCTGTTCTCGTCGGTCGACGAGAAGACGGACAGCCCGAACCCGTACCGCCTGCCGGGTACGACCACGGATCTGAAGAACGAGAGCGCGTCGGCCCCCTGTGAGAACGCGACGCTCCGCACCGCGCTCCAGTACTCCTGCAACAACGTCTTCGGGAAGCTGGCCGACGATCTGGGTCAGGCCAAGCTGAAGGCGATGGCGGAGAAGTTCGGCTTCAACGACACCAAGCAGGACGTGCCGGTGCGGGCGTGGCCGAGCATCTACCCGTCCGGCATGGACCAGGCGCAGACGGCGCTCACCGGCATCGGCCAGTTCGATGTGACCGCCACGCCGCTCCAGATGGCGATGGTGTCGTCGACCCTGGCCAACGGCGGGGTGCTGACCACCCCGCACATGGTCTCGAAGGTGACGGACGGGGACGGCAACACCCTTCAGTCGTACGGTAAGCCGGCGTCCCGTCGGATCGTCTCCCAGTCCACCGCCGCGCAGTTGCGCAGCGCGATGGTGACCGTCGTCGAGGACGGAACGGGCTCCAACGCCAAGGTCGGCGGCGCCGAGGTGGGCGGCAAGACGGGCACGGCGCAGCACGGCGAGAACAACAGCCAGGCCCCGTACGCCTGGTTCACGTCGTACGCGAAGGACAAGGCGACCGGCAAGGAGGTGGCGGTGGCGGTGCTCGTAGAGGATTCGAACGCGACGCGCGCCGAGATCAGCGGCAACGGTCTGGCGGCGCCGGTCGCACAGAAGATGATGGCGGCGGCGCTGAAGAGGTAGCCACGCGGTGACCGCTGGAGAAGTGGCTGCTCGGTAACTGCCGGAGAACTGGCTGCTCGGTGATCACGGCGGCAGTGGCCGGTCCGTGATCACCGCGCGGCAGTGGCCGGTCGGCGATCACCGCGGCAACTGCCGGTCGTTGATCACAGCGGAAGTTTCCGTTCGGTGATCACCGCGCGGGCGTCACGCATAGGGTGCCGCCATGGCCATACGACTGCCCCGTTCCCCGTCCGGCTGGACCATGGCGGTCTTCGGCGTGCTCGCCGCGGTACTCGGCGTGGCCGGACTGGTCTCGCCCGACGCGCTGTTGAAGATGCTGGGCTTCCACTCCGTACCGGTGTCCCGCCGCCCCGGCTCGGACTACACCCGGACCTTCATCACGGCCTCGTCGATGGCGGCGGTCAACATGGGCGTGTACTACGTGCTGGCCGCGCTCGCCGACTGGAAGGCGTTCTTCCGCTGGACGGTCCCGTTCCGGCTGCTGACCTTCGCGGTCTTCACCACCGCGGTCGTCACCGGCCGCGCCCCGGCCGGCTTCCTGGGCGTGGGCCTGTGGGAAGGGACCGGCGCGGTCGTGACGGGGCTGGCGCTGCGGTACGAGAAGGCGGGCGCGGCGCGGCCGGTCCCGGCGCCGACAGGCTGACGCCGGGACCGGTGTGCTGCGTCAGGGCAGGAAGTACATCGGGTTCGGGAGCTTGTACGTCTTGTCGGCGAACCCGCCGCTGAGGTCGGAGTACTGGTCCCCGAAGTTGGCCACGATGGTGTAGCCGAGCGATTCGATGTGCTTCCTGGTGCCCGACTTGAACTGGACCGTGGTGCAGCTCCAGGTCGGCGAGGCGCAGCTCAGGTAGGACGGCGTGGAGGTCTTGTCCTGCAGGTAGAAGTGCGCCTTGTCGACCGGTACGCCGTACCCGGCCTTGGTGAGGTTCACCGCCGACGCGGTGCGCTGGGTCTCGGCGCGGCCGGTCAGGAAGAAGACCGTGACGCCCTTCTTCGCGGCGTAGTTGACGACGTCCGGCATCCCGAAGACGGCGACCGACTGGGCGCTCTGGACGTAGTCGTCGAAGGC
The DNA here is from genome assembly GCF_940670765.1 of Streptomyces sp. A 4/2. Lineage (GTDB taxonomy): Bacteria > Actinomycetota > Actinomycetes > Streptomycetales > Streptomycetaceae > Streptomyces. The sequence continues at coordinate 20,316 of NZ_CALNVW010000035.1, read as the reverse complement.
CTTCGCGTTGTAGGCGAAGCCGTTCTTCTTCTCGTAGTCGTAGGTCAGCAGGGTCGTGTCGTCCACGTCGAGCACGATGGCGGGCTTGCGGCCGTGCGCGGTGTGGCGGGCGGCATCGGCGATCTGCCGCTTCGCCTTGGTCTCGATGCCCTTGACCTGCTTGGCGTAGTTGCTGGTGGGCGACGCCTGGTAGGCACCCGAGGCGTCGGCCTTGCCGCCGTAGAAGGCGTTGATGCTGTCTTCGACCTTGGTGATGTTCGGGATTTCCTTGTCGGTCCTCGGGACCGAGTTGTCGGCGGTGGCGGCGCCGACGCCGTAGAAGGCGCTCCCGGCGGCGGCGAGCGCGACGGTACACACGGAAATCCTGGTGAGTCTGGAGGGCATGCGCGGGTAACTCCGGTTCTGATGTGTGACGGACGAACAGCAGGTCACTGGTTGTCTACGCGCATCACATCCGCTGCACAAGACTCTTTGCGCATCCGTTGCCGGAGAAATCTGCTGCCGGGAGTCCCGTCGCCGGGGAAATCTGTTTGCCGGGCCGGGGTGACCCTGCTGAAGTGGGCGGATGGATCTCCGTGCGGTACTGGCCGCCTTCGACCGGCAGATGCGACAGGACGCGCCACCGGACGGCCCCGGGGGCCGGACCGAGCGGGTCGGCGGTGTGGTGCGCCGGACCGGTGCGGACGCCGCCGACTGGAACGCAGTCGTCTGGTCGGACCTGGACGAGGACACGGTGGACGCGGCCATCGCCGGGCAGGTGCGCCACTTCGGCGCGCTGGAGCGCGAGTTCGAGTGGAAGCTGTACGCCCACGACCGCCCCGCCGATCTCGCGGACCGGCTCCGGGCGGCCGGGTTCACGCCCGAGCCCCCGGAGACCCTGATGGTCGCCGACGTCAAGGACCTGCCGACCGAGGTGCGGCTGCCCGAGGGCGTCGTCCTGCGCCCGGTGACCGACGCCGCGGGCGTGGAACTCATGGCGCGCGCCCACCGGGCGGCCTTCGGCACGGACGGCTCACGGATCATGCACCAGGTACTGGCCCAGGTGACGGACGCCCCGGAGTCGGTCGCCGCGGTGGTGGCGACGGCCGGTGACGTACCGGTCTGCGCGGCCCGGGTCGAATTCCATCCGGGCACCGACTTCGCGAGCCTCTGGGGCGGCGGCACCGACCCGGCCTGGCGCGGCCGGGGCATCTACCGGGCCCTGGTCGCGCACCGCGCCCGGCTCGCGGCCGGACGCGGCTACCGCTTCCTCCAGGTCGACGCGTCCGACGACAGCCGCCCGATCCTCCAGCGCCTCGGCTTCGCCGCCCTCACGACCACGACTCCGTACATCTCCCCCCTCGCCGTAAGGCGTTTCCGGGTGCATGGCTAAGACCGACCGGCAATTGGGGGGTGGGTGAAGGAGCGGGGTCCGGTGCGTGCGGTCGCAAGGCGGAGGATTGAGGCATGGCGGAGCCATGGTGATTGACGACAACGCGGCGAGCGTGCGTGCCGGACCACGCGACGCCGCCCCCCAATTGCCGGTCGGTCTAAGGCAGCCGCCCGATCTCGGGCACCCCCCTCAGCTGCCACGCTGACCTGGTGAAATGGTCAATAGGACGCGTCCTGCGGGACCGTAACGCGGGGCTCTACCTGGCAGGTGCGGTCGTCGACGCCTTCGGCACGAGTGCCATGTGGCTGGCCTCCGGCATCTGGGTCAAGGCCCTGACCGGGTCGGACAGTCTCGCCGCGCTGGCCGTCTTCGCCATGTGGGCGCCGTCCCTGGTGGGGCCGTTGATCGGTACGGTCGCCGACCGGGTGCGCCGCAAGCCGCTGCTGGTGGTGACGAATCTCGGGATGGCGGCGCTGATGCCGGTGCTTCTCGCACTGGACTCGCCGGGCCGGATCTGGATCCTCTTCACCGTGCTGGTGATCTACGGCGTGCACACCGTGGTGGGCGGCGCGGCCGAGTCCGCGCTGGTCGCCGCCGCCGTCGACAAGGATCTCCTCGGCGACTTCAACGGACTGCGGATGACCGTCACCGAGGGCATGAAACTGGTCTCGCCCCTGGTGGGCGCCGGGCTCTTCGTGCAGTTCGGCGGAGCCGCCGTGGCGCTGCTCGACGCGGTCACCTTCGCCCTCGCGGCCGTGATCTTCACACTGATCCGGGTACGGGAGGCCGAGCCGGTGCGCCCCGCCGGCGCGCACTGGCTGCGGGACACGATCGAGGGCGCCCGCTTCCTGCGCGGCTCCCCCACGCTGCGTCCGCTGGTCCTCGCGGGTTCGGCGACGATGCTGGTCGCCGGGCTCAACGGCTCGATGATCTACGCGGTCGTCGACCGGCTGCTGGGCCACTCCCCCGGCTACGCCGGGCTGCTGTACTCGGTGCAGGGGGTCGGCTCCATCGCCATCGGCGTTCTGTCGGGTCCGCTGATGCGCCGGCTCCCGCCCCGCGTCTTCGCCGCCGCCGGGATCGCCGTGTTCGCGGCGGCGGTCGGGGCGCGCGCACTGCCGTACGACACGACGGCCCTGGTGAGCAGTGCGGCGGTTGGCTTCGGGCTGCCGTGCGTCCTGGTCGCGGCGCTGACCGCGGTGCAGAGCGAGACCCCGGCCGCCGTACTGGGGCGTACGGCGGCCACCGCCAACAGCCTGATGTTCGTTCCGAACGCGGTGGCCCTCGCACTCGGCGCGGGGCTGGTCGCCGTGGTGGACGTCCGCGTACTGCTGGCGGTGGCCTCCGTCAGCGGTCTCGCGGTGGCCCTCGCGCTGGCCCGTACGGGGGTCAGGACAGCGCGGCCCGTACGCGTGTGAGATCCGTTTCGGAGGCCAACCCGGCGTGGTAGAGCCGCAGTTCGTTCGCGCCGAGCCCGGCGGCGCGGGCGGCGTCCTCGGCCAGCGCGGCCGGGTTGCCACCCATGCCGGAGACCACGGTGAGGTTGGCCGCCAGCACCGTCCGCTCCGTACGGTGCACGGCGAACGGGGCGAGCAGCGTGGGGCCGGCGGTGCAGGGCACCACCACCCCGTCGGCGATGCCCAGGATGTGTTCGGGGTCGACGCCCACGTTCGCCCCGCAGTGGTGGGCGACCGGATCGGCGTGCAGCAGCACCTGGAAGCCGGGAGCGGCGGCGGCGCGTACGGCGGCGACGGTCCGCTCCTGGAGCGTGCGGGCGGTGCGCGTACGCCAGTCGAGAGTGGCGGCGGCGAGATCGGCGCCGAGCAGCTTCTCGATCGCGGACCGCCCGGCCGCCGAGGAGCCGGTGGCCCAGACCGGCTCCAGCGCGCGGCGGACCGCTGTCCTCAGCTCCTCGGCGTCGACGCCGAGTCCGCGGTAGCCGTCGGCGCAGGCCGGGCAGAAGCAGAGCGACATCAGGTACTGGCCGGCGTCGCCGAGTTCCACCCCCGCGATCTTGTCGTGCGCGTGCAGGTGGGAGAGCCCGTACCAGCCGAGCGACTCCAGTTCGGTGCCGCGCGCGCCGGGGCGCACCGCGGCCTCGGCGGCCAGGGTGACGAGGTAGTCGCGGGTGGCGGGCTGGGCGATGCAGGGGGCCCAGGAGTAGCGGTCGCCGTACGCGTTGACCACCGCGATGTCCGGATTCTCGGTGCCCAGGCGGGAGTTGTGGGCGAGGACCACCCAGGTGTGCACCTCCAGACCGGCACCGGCCAGCGCGGCGGCGGCCTCTCCGTACGGGTCCGCGGTGGGGGCCCAGTCCCCGGCGGCGTACGGGCGCAGCGCCCGCCCGGCCCAGACTTCCTCCGCGGCCGGGTAGAGGACGGACGCGTGGGCGGCCGTCACGATGCGGTGGTCCGGGTGGCGCGGGGTCAGGGCGCGCGTCGAGTGGTAGGCGGAGGCGAGGGTGACCTGCTGGACGCCGAGACCGGCGATCCGGTCGGCGGCGTCCGGGTCGCCGACGATGTCCCAGGGGTAGACGAAGACGGAGGTCTTCACGCGGCGTCCTCCGTTCCGGCAGCGGCCCGGCCCGCCACGTCCGCCACCACGGCGCGGCCCCGTGCGACGATCGCGGTCAGCTGCTCCAGGTGCTCGGCGGTGGGTTCACCGAGCGGCGGGCGGACCTCGCCGACGTCCAGACCGCCGAGCCGCACCCCTGCCTTGATCAGGGAGACGGCGTATCCGCGGCCCTGGTTGCGCAGTTCGACGAGCGGCCGGTAGAAGGCGTCCAGCAACCGGTTGGCGGTGGCGTCGTCGCCGCCGCGCAGCGCGCGGTAGAAGGTGAGCGCGATGTCGGGGGCGAAGCAGAAGACGGCCGACGAGTAGAGCGTCACACCGATGGCCCGGTAGGCGAGGGCGGTGAGTTCGGCGGTGGGCAGGCCGTTGAAGTAGAGGAAGTCCCGGCCGGGGAGATCGCTGCGTACCGCGCTGATGATGCGCTGCATCAGGTCGAGGTCGCCGTGCCCGTCCTTGAGGCCGATGATTCCGTCGACCTGTGCGAGGGCCACGACGGTCTCGGGGGTGAACACCGCGTTGTCGCGCTGGTAGACGATGATGTCGAGCGAAGTGGCCGCGGCGAGCGCCGAGTAGTGCCGCAGCAGTCCTTCCTGGCCGGCGAGCACCAGGTAGGGCGGCATGGCGAGCAGTCCGTCCGCACCGGCCTCCTCGGCGATCTTCGCGAACCGGACCGCGAGGGCCGTCCCGTATCCGGCCCCGGCGATCACGGGCACCCGGCCCGCCGCGGCCTCGACAGCGGCGGCGACGACGGCGCCGAACTCCTCCGGGCCGAGGGCGTGGAACTCGCCCGTGCCGCAGCAGGCGAAGACCGCGGCCGCGCCGGCGTCGATACCGCTGCGCACATGCGCGCGGAAGGCATCGAGATCGACGGCGCCGTCTTCCCCGTAGGCGGTCACGGGGAAGAACAGCAGACCGTCAAGTCGGCCGGCGAGCGGGGCTGAGGACACGGGCGCTCCCTGGGTCATCCAGTCGTGCACAGTTCTGATCAGTGTCTATATTTCTGAACATTGCTACGCTAAGCCAGCGGGGCCGGGGCGGTCAAGACGGGAAACAGGGCGGTCGAGACAGGAAACAGCAAGACAGGCGCGGAATCCGGCGCTCCACGCCACACTTGACGAGGCTCGGCGGGGCTCCTTAGTTTGTCCATGCATGTGAATGCCGTCCATGGACTCAGCCGATCCATCGAGGAGAGACCCGCTCATGCCCGCTCCCCGCACCATCCTGCTCACCGGAGCCGCCGGAGGCCTCGGCACCCTGATGCGGGGCCTGCTGCCCGCGTACGGCTATGAGCTGCGCCTCTTCGATGCCGTCCCGGTCGAGGGTGAGCCGACGGCGATCACCGCGGACCTGGCCGACAAGGAAGCGCTGCGCGAGGCCGTGCGGGGCGTCGACGCGATCATCCATCTCGCCGGGATCTCCCTGGAAGCCTCCTTCGACAAGATCCTCCGGGCCAACATCGAGGGCACCTACAACCTCTACGAGGCGGCCCGCGCCGAGGGCGTCGGACGGATCGTCTTCGCCTCCTCCAATCACGCGGTGGGCTGGACGCCGAGCCCCGAGGGCGAAGTGCCCCTCGATCCCGGCGCGTTGATCCCGATCGACACCCCGCGCAGGCCCGACACCTACTACGGGCTCTCCAAGTGCTTCGGCGAGGACCTGGCCCAGCTGTACTGGGACAAGTTCGGCCAGGAAACCGTCTCCGTACGGATCGGCTCCTGCTTCGCGGAGCCGACCTCGGTACGCATGCTCTCGGTCTGGATGAGCCCGGACGACGGCGCCCGGCTCTTCCACGCCGCGCTGACGGCCGGGGAGGTCGGACACTCGGTGGTCTACGGCTCCTCCGCCAACACCCGTATCTGGTGGGACCTCTCGTCGGCGCGGGCCCTCGGGTACGAACCGCGGGACGACTCCGAGCCGTACGCGGCGAAGCTCATCGCCGAGCAGGGCGAGCTGGACCCGGAGAACCCGGCGCACTGCCACCTCGGCGGCCCGTTCCTCACCGACCCGCCGATCTGGCCGCACTGACCACCTTCGTCCGGATCCGGGCAGCAAACGGGCCCGCCCGGCACCCGGGCGGGCCTCTGCCATGCCCGGACGGGCCCGACCACCCAGGTCGGGCCCGCGCACCGGACGCCGAAACGGGCAGGAACGGGCACCATCGAGCCCGTTCCTGCCCTATTCACGTCAGCCGGGCGGCTGTACAACTCTCCTCACAGCCAGCGAGAGCGCCGAGGAGGTCCTGTGGTCATGAGTGCGGAGCAGCGGCAGCGGGAGATCGTCCTGGCCGCCCGGCAGTCGGGGTCGGTCGATGTCACCGAACTGTCCGTGCGGCTGCGGGTCGCCAAGGAGACCATCCGCCGTGATCTGCACGCCCTGGAGAACCACGGCCTGGTCCGGCGCACGCACGGCGGCGCCTACCCCGTGGAGAGCGCGGGGTTCGAGACCACGCTCGACTTCCGCACGACGATGCACGTACCGGAGAAACGGCGGATCGCCACCGCGGCGGCCCAGCTGCTCGGCGACGCCGAAACGGTCTTCATCGACGAGGGATTCACCCCGCAGCTGATCGCCGAGGCGCTGCCGCACGACCGCCCGCTGACGGTGGTCACCGCGTCCCTGGTCACGGCGGGTGCGCTGGCGCACGCCGAGCAGACGACCGTGCTGCTGCTCGGCGGACGGCTGCGGTCGGGCACCCTGGCCACCGTCGACCACTGGGCGACCCGGATGCTGGCCGGATTCGTCATCGATCTGGCCTTCATCGGCGCCAACGGAATCTCCCGCGAACACGGCCTGACGACACCCGACCCGGCGGTCGGCGAGGTCAAGGCACAGGCGGTCAGGGCCGCCAGACGCCGGGTGTTCGTCGGGAACCACACCAAGTTCGGCGCCGCCGGCTTCTGCCGGTTCGCCGAGATCACCGACTTCGAGGCCATCGTCACGAGCACGCTGCTGCCCACGTCGGAGGCCCATCGCTACTCCCTGCTGGGGCCGCAGGTCATCCGCGTCTGACGATCCACCCGAGGAGCAATCCATGCGAAGCCAGAGCCGACGGAGGTCACGCACGCTGCTCGCGCGGGCCGCCGCGGGGACGCTGCTCATCAGCCTGGTCCCCGGTTGCTGGACCGGCGCGGGAGGAGCCGGGTCCGGCGCCAACGGCGCCAACGGCGCCATCAACGTACTGATGGTCAACAACCCGCAGATGACCGAGTTGCAGAAGCTCACCGCCACGCACTTCACCCGCGAGACCGGCATCCGGGTCAACTTCACGGTCCTGCCCGAGAACGACGTACGCGACAAGATCAGCCAGGACTTCGCCAACCAGGCCGGCCAGTACGACGTCGCGACCCTGAGCAACTACGAGATCCCGATCTACGCGAGGAACGGGTGGCTGCACGACCTGGGACCGTACGCGTCCGCGGACCGGACGTTCGACCAGCAGGACATCCTCCCCGCGCTGCGCCAGTCCCTCACCGGCGACGACAAGAAGCTCTACGGCGAACCCTTCTACGGCGAGTCCTCCTTCCTCATGTACCGCAAGGACGTCTTCGCGAAGAAGGGGCTGACCATGCCGCCCCACCCCACCTGGACCCAGGTCGCCGATCTGGCGGCGCGGGCCGACGGGGCGCAGCCGGGGATGAAGGGCATCTGCCTGCGCGGACTGCCCGGCTGGGGCGAACTGATCGCCCCGCTGACCACGGTCGTCAACACCTTCGGCGGCACCTGGTTCGACAAGGACTGGAAGGCGCGCCTCGACTCCCCCGCGTTCGAGCAGGCCGTCGAGTTCTATGTCCGGCTGGTACGCGAGCACGGTGAGTCGGGGGCGGCGCAGTCCGGGTTCGCGGAGTGCCTCAACGACCTCACCCAGTCCAGGACCGCGATGTGGTACGACGCGACATCGGCCGCCGGTTCGCTGGAGTCGGCGTCGTCCCCGGTCAAGGGCAAGATCGGATACGTGCCCGCGCCGGTCGAGAAGACGGACAGTTCCGGCTGGCTCTACACCTGGGCCTGGGGCATCCAGAAGACGGCCCACCACCCCGACAACGCCTGGAAGTTCATCTCCTGGGCCTCCGGCAAGGGGTACGAGGAACTGGTCGGCAAGGAGAGCGGCTGGTCCGACGCCCCGGCCGGGAAGCGCGCGTCGACCTATGCCGACCCCGCCTACCGCAAGGCGTCCGCCGCCTTCGGGGACGTCACCCTCGCCGCCATCCGGAGCGCCAGGCCGAACGACCCGGGGGTGCAGCCGAGGCCCGCGCCCGGCATCCAGTTCGTGGGGATCCCGGAGTTCACCGATCTCGGCACCAAGGTCTCCCAGGAGATCAGTGCGGCCATCGCCGGACGCCGGTCCGTCGGTTCGGCCCTCGCCGCGTCCCAGCGGCTGGCCGAGAAGATCGCGAAGGAGTACGAGGGACGATGACCGCGACAGCCGCTCCCCCCGCGCCCCGCCTGTTACCCCCGTCCGGCGGCCGGCTCCGCGCCTGGGCCACCCGCGCCCCGCTGCTCCCGGCGCTGATCTTCATGGTCGTGGTCACCCAACTGCCCTTCGTGGCCACGGTGGTGATCTCCTTCTTCAACTGGAACGCCCTCTACCCCGAGGCCAGACACTTCACCGGCTTCGCCAACTACTCCGATGTGCTCACCGACCCGGATCTGCGCAGGTCGGTCCTCACCACGGTGCTGCTGACGGCGGCGGTGGTGCTCGTCAGCCTGGTGCTCGGGCTCGTCCTGGCGCTGCTGCTGGACCGCAGCTTCAAGGGCCGGGGCCTGGTCCGTACGCTGCTGATCACACCGTTCCTGCTGGTCCCGGTGGCGGCGGCGCTGCTGTGGAAGCACGTGCTCTACAACCCGGAGTACGGGCTCTTCAACGGGCTGCTGCACTGGGTGGGCGGCGGTGGAGCACCCCAGCCCGACTGGATCTCCCGCACCCCGCTGCTCGCGGTCGAGGCGGCGCTGGTCTGGCAGTGGACGCCGTTCATGATGCTGATCCTGCTGGCCGGACTGCAGAGCCGCTCCCCGGAGCTGATCGAGGCGGCCCGGATCGACGGGGCGGGCAGCTGGCAGATCTTCCGTCATCTGACACTGCCCCACCTGCGGCGGTACCTCGAACTGGGCGCGCTGCTCGGCTCGATCTACATCGTGCAGAACTTCGACGCCGTCTTCACGATCACCTCGGGCGGGCTGGGCACCGCGAACCTGCCCTACACCGTCTACCAGGCCTTCTACCAGGCACACGAGAACGGACTCGCGTCCGCCGCCGGTGTGCTGGTCGTCATCGGCACGATCATCGTCGCGACCTTCGCGCTCCGCGTGGTCTCGTCCCTCTTCAACGAGGAGGCATCCCGAGCATGAAGTCCCCGCACTCCACAGGGCCGAAGGGCGCCGCCCGCACCGGAGGCGCCGCGCTGGGGCTGCTGGCCTGGCTGGCCGGGATCCTCTTCTTCCTCCCGGTCGCCTGGATGGCGCTGACCTCCTTCCACTCCGAGGCGGACGCGGCCACCAACCCACCGTCGCTCGCCGCCTCCCTCACCCTCGACGGCTACCGCGACTTCTTCGGCGCGGGCGGCGGCGCGACCCCCTGGCCCGCACTGACCAACTCGGCCGTGGCATCGGTGGTTTCGACGCTGTGCGTGCTGCTGCTCGCGATGCCCGCGGCGTACGCGCTGTCCATCCGGCCGGTGAAGAAGTGGACGGACGTGCTGTTCTTCTTCCTCTCCACGAAGATGCTGCCGGTGGTGGCCGGTCTGCTGCCGATCTACCTGTTCGCGAAGAACACCGGGATGCTCGACAACATCTGGATGCTGGTCATCCTCTACACCTCGATGAATCTGCCGATCGCGGTGTGGATGATGCAGTCCTTCCTCGCAGAGGTACCGGTCGCCGTCATCGAGGCCGCACGGGTCGACGGCGCCCGGCTGCCGGTGATCCTCACCCGGATCGTCGCCCCGATCTCCGCGCCCGGTATCGCGGCCACCGCGCTGATCTGCTTCATCTTCAGCTGGAACGAACTGCTCTTCGCCCGGGTGCTCACCGGCGTGGTCGCCCAGACCGCGCCCGTGTTCCTGACCGGGTTCATCACCAGCCAGGGACTGTTCCTGGCGAAGGTGTGCGCCGCGTCGCTCGTCGTCTCCCTGCCGGTGCTCGCCGCGGGGTTCGCCGCCCAGGACAAGCTGGTCCAGGGCCTCTCACTGGGAGCCGTGAAATGAAGGCCGCCATCATCGAATCCGTCGGCAAGGTCGGGTACGGGGAGGTGCCGGACCCCACTCCGGGACCGCGCGACGTGGTGGTGGAGGTGGCCGCCTGCGGGCTGTGCGGTACCGATCTGCACATCCTGCAGGGCGAGTTCGCGCCCACGCTGCCGGTGGTGCCCGGCCACGAGTTCGCCGGCACGGTCGTGGCCGTCGGCGCCGAGGTCACGTCGCCGGCGGCCGGTGACCGGGTGGCCGTCGACCCTTCCCTGTACTGCTTCGAGTGCCGCTACTGCCGTCTCGGCCACAACAACATGTGCGAGAAGTGGGCGGCGATCGGGGTGACCACGGCGGGCGGCGCGGCCGAGTACGCGGTGGCGCCCGCAGCCAACTGCGTCAGGCTGCCCGACCATGTGCGTACCGAGGACGCGGCGCTCGTCGAACCGCTGTCCTGCGCGGTGCGCGGCTACGACGTACTGAACAGCAGGCTCGGCTCCCATGTGCTGATCTACGGCTCGGGGACCATGGGGCTGATGATGCTGGAGCTGGCCAAGCGGACGGGTGCGGCGAGCGTGGACATCGTCGACATCAACGCGGAGCGGCTCACCACCGCCCGGAAGCTGGGCTGCTCGGCGGCGGCCGGGGGCGCGGACGAACTGGACCGGGCACCGCAGGGCTGGGACGTCGTCATCGATGCCACGGGGAACGCCGCGGCGATCCAGGACGGTCTGGGGCGGGTGGCGAAGGCCGGTACGTATCTGCAGTTCGGCGTCGCCGACTACGCGGCACGGGCCACCATCGACCCGTACCGGATCTACAACCAGGAGATCACCATCACCGGTTCGATGGCGGTGCTGCACAGTTACGAGCGGGCGGCCGAGCTGTTCGCCGCGGGGGTGCTGGACCCGGAGGTCTTCATCAGCGACCGGCTGCCGCTGGCGAGCTACCCGGCGGCGCTGGACCGGTTCAGGGCGGGACTGGGCCGGAAGATCGTCGTACTGCCCGGACGCTGACCGGTAGCGAAAAAGGTTCAAGGAACTGTAAAGCCCCGTCGCTCGTTCCTCCGGACATGACCGCAATGACCCCTGGCTCGAACATCCCGCTCACGGCCTCCCGTATCGCGGTGGACGTGACCGCTCCGGTGCGGCTCGACGTGTCGGGCCTGCTGCTCACCGCCGACGGCAAGGTCCGCTCCGACGGCGACTTCATCTTCTACAACCAGCCGTCCGGCCCGGGGGTGAGCCACCGCTCGGGCGGTGGTTCGGCGCCGGACGCGATCGTGGTGGACACGGACGCCGTTCCCGCGAGCATCGAGAAGATCATCGTCACCGCGAGCCCCGACGCGGCGGGCCAAACCTTCCAGGGCATCGAGCCCACGGCCACCGTCCGCGGGGCGGACGACGGCAGCACGCTGGCCTCCTTCACCCCGCCCCGGCTGGGCACGGAGACCGCTCTGGTCATCGTGGAGATCTACCTGCGCAACGGCGCGTGGAAGGTGCGCGCGGTCGGGCAGGGGTATGCCGACGGGCTGGCGGGCATCGCCACGGACTTCGGCGTATCGGTCGAGGAGCCCGAGGCAGCCCCCGCCCCGGCGGTGGCTGCTCCGCCCGCACCACAGATGCCGCCCGCACCGCCGGTCCCGCCGGTGGACCCGAGGATCGCCGCGGCCCCGGTGGCCGCCCCCGCGCCGCCTCCGGCCGCACCCGCGGCCACCGGCCGGATCAACCTCGACAAGGGCCGGGTCAGTCTCCAGAAGAACCAGACGGTGTCGCTGGTCAAGGCCGGCAAGCCGCTCCTGTCGAAGGTCAAGATGGGCCTCGGCTGGGAGCCCGCGTTCCGTGGCAAGGACATCGACCTCGACGCCTCGGTCATGGCCTTCGGTCCGCAGCGCAACCACCTGGACAGCTGCTACTTCGGCAAGCTCTCGATCCTCGACGGCGCGGTCAAGCACTCCGGCGACAACCTCACGGGCGAGGGCGCGGGCGACGACGAGGTGATCGTGGTCGACCTCGGCAAGATCCCCGCAGAGGCGACGGCCTTGTTCTTCACGGTCAACTCCTTCACCGGCCAGAAGTTCACCGAGGTGGCCAAGGCCTACTGCCGCCTGATCGACGCGCAGACCGACGAGGAACTGGTCCGCTTCGACCTGACCGGCACCGAGCCGCAGACGGGCGTGCTGATGGCCAAGCTGATCAGGCAGTTCTCCGGGGAGTGGGAGATGACCGCGGTGGGCGACTTCGTGAAGTCCCGCACGGTCCGCGGGATGGTCAAACCGGCAGCTCAGGCACTGTAGGACCGGGCGGAGCGCCGCGGAGGCCGGGGCCGCGCCGCTCCGGCCCCCGCTTCCGCGCCGCACGGGATCACTGCCGGTACCCGTTCAGGAAGCGGCCGATGCGGCTGATCGCCGCGTCGAGGTCGTCGGCGTACGGGAGGGTCAGGATCCGGAAGTGGTCGGGGCGCGGCCAGTTGAAGCCGGTGCCCTGGACGACCTGGATCTTCTCCCGGAGCAGCAGGTCCAGTACGAACTTCTCGTCGTCGTGGATCTTGTGGACCTTCGGGTCGAGGCGCGGGAACGCGTACAGCGCGCCCTTCGGCTTCACACAGGACACGCCCGGGATCTCGTTGAGCTTCTCCCACGCCGTGTCGCGCTGTTCGTACAGCCTGCCCCCCGGGACCGTCAGGTCACGGATGGACTGACGGCCGCCCAGCGCGGCCTGAATGGCGTACTGCGCGGGAGCGTTGGGGCACAGCCGCATGGAGGCGAGCATCGTCAGCCCCTCCAGGTAGCTCTTCGCGTGCTGCTTCGGCCCGGTGACGACCAGCCAGCCGGAGCGGAAGCCCGCGACGCGGTAGGACTTCGACAGACCGCTGAAGGTCAGGACGACCAGATCGGGCGCGAGGGCCGCCGCGCTGTGGTGGACGGCGTCGTCGTAGACGATCTGGTCGTAGATCTCGTCGGCGAAGACCATCAGCCCGTGGCGGCGGGCGAGATCGAGCATGCCCTCGATGATCTCCCGCGGATAGACCGCCCCGGTGGGGTTGTTGGGGTTGATGATCACCAGGGCCTTCGTGCGGTCGGTGATCTTCGACGCCATGTCGTCGAGGTCCGGGTACCAGTCCGCGGACTCGTCGCACATGTAGTGCACGGCCTTGCCGCCGGCCAGCGTGGTGACGGCCGTCCAGAGCGGGAAGTCGGGTGCGGGGATGAGGACTTCGTCCCCGTCCTCCAGCAGCGCCTGGACCGCCATCGAGATGAGTTCGGAGACCCCGTTGCCGAGGAAGATGTCGTCGACGGAGACCTCGGCGAGCCCGAGCGCCTGGTAGCGCTGGGCGACGGCGCGGCGGGCGGAGAGGATCCCCCTGGAGTCGGTGTACCCGTGGGCCTGGGGCAGCATCCTGATCATGTCCTGGACGATCCCCTCCGGCGCCTCGAAGCCGAAGAGCGCGGGGTTACCGGTGTTCAGGCGCAGCACGCTGTGGCCTGCCTCCTCCAGCGCGTTGGCGTGTTCGATCACCGGGCCCCGGATCTCGTAGCAGACCTCACTCAATTTGTTCGACTGGCGGAACTCCATGCCGTGACCCTCCCAGGTCTCACTTGCTTCACTTGGTTTTACCAAGTCACAGCTTGGAAAGTCCAACTTCTTGTCTAGACTGCGTCGCATGCCACGCCGAAGTTACGACCAGTACTGCGCCGCCGCCCGTGCTCTCGACGCCGTCGGGGACCGGTGGACCCTGCTGATCGTCCGCGAACTCCTGGCGGGCCCCCGCCGCTACACCGACCTCCACGCCGATCTGCCGGGCGTCAGTACGGACGTACTCGCCTCACGGCTGAAGGACATGGAGCGCGAGGAGCTGGCGACCCGCCGCCGACTGCCGCCGCCCGGCGCCGCGACCGTGTACGAACTCACCGCACGGGGGCGCGAGTTGCTGCCGGTGCTCACCGCACTGGCCGACTGGGGCACCCCCGCGCTGACCGAACGGCGGCCGACCGACGCGCTGCGCGCGCACTGGTTCGCCGTCCCGCTGGTGCGGCACCTGGACGGCCTGGGCGCCGGGGTGGTCGAAGTCCACCTGGACGAAGGGGTGTTCCATGTGCGCACCGACGGCGGCGAACCCCTCTACGGCGACGGCCCCGCCGACCGCCCCGACGCCCGGCTCACCCTCGACGCCGACACCTGCATCGCGATCAGCGGGGGCGGGCTCTCGCTGACCGACGCGGTACGCGACGGACGCGTCCGGCTGGACACGCTCCAGCCCGCGCGACCGCCGCTCGGAACCGGCCCGGAGTGAGCTGGATCGCACCGCCCGCAGGCAACCCCACAGGCTCGAACTCGGTCTCCACAGAGAGGTGTTAGCCCTGGCAGGCGACGTGACACCCGGCACACGTGACCGATACCACGCCCCTTCGCGGAACACGTGACCGACACCACGCGCAAATGAGGGTTCACTGTCAGTGGCAGGCCGTAGCCTTGTTCGCATGCCCACCACTTCTTCCGCCTCCGAGGCCAACGACGCCATCCGCAGGCTCGTCGACGCCCAGCCGGCGGACGGCGAGTGGCCGTCGGAGGACTACGAGATCCTGCTCGTGGAGTGGGCCGCCGCCATACAGGGCGGGATCGAGCCCGCGGCCTGAGCGGGGCGGGAATCCCCGAGCGCTCCCCGGATCCCTGCCCGGCTCACTCGACGCCGGGCAGCGGGTCCTGGTCCACCTCGTGGCGGCGGGACCGGATCTCCGGCCGCGCGGGATGCAGTTTCGCGTCACAGGCCGGGCCCAGTCCGGTGCGCCGCGAGGCGCGGCCCGTCAGCGCCCTGCCGCACATCCGGCAGAGCACCGGGCGGCGGCCCTCCTGCACGGTTTCGGGCAGCGGCTCCGGCTCTTCCTCGCTCATGCCACGTCACGCGGTCCCGCGTTGATCCCCTCCGTCATCAGCGCCAGATAGCGGCGGACCTCACCCGGCTCTCCCGTACCGAGTTCCGTCGCCGTGGCCACCGCATGCGTGAGCCGCAGCATCTCCGTGGTCCTCAGATCCGCGCGCACCGCGCCGGCCCGCTGCGCCGCGGCGAGGAGGTCGCCCGCAGTCTCCTTGAGGCGGCCACCGCAGTCCGAGATCACCGGTGAGGTGCCGTCGGTCATCGCCGCGCCCAACAGCGCCTTGAGACCGCGGAGATGAATCATCTGCTCGGCCAGCTTCTGCAGCCAGTCGGCCAGCGCGTCACCCGGCGCCCTCGCCGACGCGCCGAACTCGACGGCCTGGTCGGCAAGTTCGTCGATGCTCTCGACATAGACCCCTTCGAGCAGGTCCTGCCGGGTGGGGAAATGCCGGTAGAGCGTGCCCGATCCGACCCCCGCACGCTTCGCGATGTCGTCCAGGGACGCATCGGCTCCCCGCTCCGCGAAAGCGCGGGCCGCCTCCTTCAGAAGGCGTTCGTAATTGCGGCGCGCATCGGCCCGCATCGGCTTCGGCATCAGCTGCTCCTCGCGAACCGGGACGTCCCCCGCATCGTACCGAGCGTCGAACGGAGGAATCCCCTGCTTGTCCGCGGGCAGTGAGTGCCGGCTGTCCCGGCCGAGCCCGGCCGGAGGGTACGCCGCCGGGCTACTGGGGCCGATGTTGCTGCGGGGACTCGGGGTAGGTCTGGGCCTCATGCCGCTGAACGCGACGACCCTCACCGGAATCCAGCCACGCGAGGCAGGGTCGGCCGCCGGACTGCTCCGGACCCTGCGGTGGCTGAGCGGCGGCACACGCGGGCTGTCCGTCCTGGTGACGGTGTACGGAACGGCGACCCGGCATGCCACCGGGTCACCTCACACCGTGCTCGCCGAGGGCGCGACCAGCGCCTTCCTCGCGGGAGCATTGATCACTGTGTGTACGGTCCCGGTCGCCGCCCTCATGATCAAGGGCAGGCGCCCGGCCCGTAACTGACCGGTCCTCGCGGGGCTCAGAGCTTGGTCAGCTTGGCGTAAGGGCTGAGAATCCTCCCCTGACGCCCGGAGAAGTCGATGAGCACTGCGTCGTTGTCGCCCTCGATTCCGATGACTCTTCCGAGCCCGAACTGATCATGCGAAACCCGGTCTCCCACGTCGAAGATCTCGATCGGTGCGGCAGCTTGGGCCGGGCGGTTGAAGGGACTGGAGGGCAGGTGGCGCCGGGATCCGGCTGACTTAGTCATTGCTCTCAGTATGCGCCCGCGAGCCCCTCTCACGCCATGTCTGTCCCGCCGGCCGGCCTCCGGACACCGGATCACGGCGGCAGGACCAACGGTTCCGGCGGCACCGGGAGCCGTTGATCGCGAACGGGACGGCGGGTGTCCGGATATCCGCGTACGGCGCGGAAGGCGTACGCCCCATGGGATTCGGCCCGTGGGACCGGGCCCGTGGATTCGGCCCGTGGGACCGGGTCCGTGGGATTCGGCCCGCGGGACCGGGCTCGTGGGATGGAGCCCATGGCATTCGGCCCGTGGGATTCCCGACGTCCCCACGACGGCCGCCCGGTCCTCACCGACGGCCCTCCCCTGCCATGACACGTCATGGAGCCGTCCCGCGCCACCGGCGGGACGGCTCCCGCGGCTCTCAGGCCCGCGACCGCGCCTTGAAGGCCGCCTTGCGGGCGTCCTTCGCCGCCTTCTTGTCCGGGTGCAGCCTGCCCATCGCCTCCAGCACCTCGGCCGTCGCCGGGTGGTCCACCCGCCAGGCGGCATCGAAGAACCCGCTGTGCTGCCCGGTCAGTCCCTCGACGAGCCCCTGTAGCTCCTCGACCTCACCGTCCGCGTCCAGCTGTGCGGCGAGCGTGTCGATCGCCAGCCAGAAGATCATCGACTCCGGCGGCGCCGGCACGTCCACCGAGCCGCGCTCCGCGAGCCAGACCCGGGCCAGCCCGCCCAGTTCCGCGTCGTCGAGCACCGCACGCACCTCGTGCTCCGCGGCCTCGTCGGCCACCAGCGAGAGCGCCTGCTGACAGTGCAGCCGCCGCAGCGGCGCACCCTGGTCGACGCCCCGCGCCGCGACCAGCAACTCCCGTGCCGCGGTGGCCGGTTCGCGGCCGTTCAGCCACAGGACGGTCTCGGCACGGGCCGCCGTCTCCGGGAAGTGCCCGACGGCGTCGAGCAGCGCGCCCGCGTCCTTGTCCGCCAGTTCCCCGACCGCGGGCGCGTCGACACCGGCATCCAGCATCCGGGCACGGATCCCGTACAGACCGAGCGGGGTGAGCCGGACCATTCCGTACCGGGAGACGTCCTCCTCGTCGAGCGCGGGGTCCACGGCCTCCGGTTCCGCCGGATCCTCGGGCTCCTCCGCCATCAGCGCTTCGTCGACCGGCTGGTACTCGACGAGCCCGATCGGCTCCAGCAGCCGGAACTGGTCGTCGAGGCGCATCATCGCCTCGGACACCTGCTCCAGCACACCGTCCGTCGGCTCGCCCATGTCATCGGGAACGATCATCGAGGCGGCGAGCGCGGGCAGCGGCACGGGGGTGTCCGCCGGGCCGCTCTCCGCCACGGTGAGCAGATAGAGATTCCCCAGGACACCGTCGAGGAAGTCGGCCTCCTCCTCCGGGTCCCACTCCAGTTTGTCGAAGTCGATCTCGCCGTCCTCGCCCACCAGATCGGCGAAGTCGTCGAACTGCGGGGCGATCGCGTCGGCGTGCACGGTCTCCAGACCGTCCAGCCAGAGCGCGAGGATCTCCTGGGGGCTCCCGGAAGTGATCAGTTCCAGGTTCTCGCCGGGAGCGGCGGTTCCCTCACCGTCCTCCTCCCCCTCTGCCTCCTCGGGCTCCTCGATCTCGACGAGGCCGGTGTCGACGGCCAGGCGCCAGGCCTCGCTCGCCCAGGCTGCGCCGTCGTCGTCCGCCTCCAGGCCGAGCTCCCTGGCAGCCGCGGGCAGTTGCTCGTCGACGAGCTCGCCGCCGGCGCCGACGCGGGTGGCAGGTCCGGCCCAGCGGGCGAGCCGGACGGCGCGCGCGAAGAGCGGGGACGCCAGCGCGTCACGGGCGAGCTCCGCGTCGGAGTTCAGCCGCACCGGCGGCAGGGTGGGGCGGTCTCCGGACATCGGTGGTTCTCCTCGGGACTGAGGCCGACCGGCGCTGCGGGCACGGTCTTCGGGCATTCGGTTACTGCATTCGGTTCGGGCGCGCCCCAGCGTAGACGCATTTCGACCCATGCAGCCCGGTTCATGTACTCGTCAGGTTTCGTCCACCTGCCGACCCTTGACAACTCCCCTGCGCACGCAAGAGATTGACGCGCGTAGAACCTCGCTCTGCGCCTCCGTTCGACCCTCACCCCCGGAGTTCCGTCATGCCTGCTGTTCCCTCGTTCTCCGTCAACAGATCGACGGCCGTGGCGGCCGTGGTCACGGCCGCTCTCGCCGCCGGTCTGCTCGTCACCACCTCCGCGTCGGCCGGCGCCGCCGGGGTCCGGATCCACGACATCCAGGGCACCACCCGCGTCTCCCCGCTGGCCGGGCAGGCGGTGGCCGATGTGCCCGGCATCGTGACGGGTGTCCGTACGTCCGGCTCCAAGGGCTTCTGGTTCCAGGACCCGCACCCCGACGCCGACCCCGCGACCAGCGAGGGCGTCTTCGTCTTCACCAGTTCCGCGCCGACCGTCGCCGTGGGCGACGCGGTGACGGTCTCCGCCACGGTCGACGAGTACGTTCCCGGCGGAGCCTCCTCCGGGAACCAGTCGGTCACCGAGCTCGGCAAGCCGACCGTGACCGTCGTCTCGCACGGCAACGCGGTACCGGCGGCCGTGGTGATCGACTCCCGCTCGGTCCCCGGCGCCTTCGCCCCGGCCGGTGACAAGGCGGCCGGCGGCAGCATCAACGGCCTGACCCTGCGGCCGAAGAAGTACGCCCTCGACCTCTACGAGTCGCTGGAGGGCATGAACGTCCGCATCGGCACCTCGCGCGTGACCGGCGCCACCGACGCGTACCACGAGCTGTGGGTCACCGTGAAGCCGAACGAGCGCCCCACTCCGCGCGGCGGCACCCTCTACAACTCGTACACCTCGCAGAACACCGGGCGTCTGATGATCCAGTCGCTGGCCCCGGCCGCCGCCGGGGCCTTCCCGGTGGCGAACGTCGGGGACTCGCTGACCGGGACGACCGAGGGTCCGCTGGACTACAACCAGTACGCGGGCACGTACACGGTCGCCGCCCGCCAACTGGGCACCGTCAAGGCGGGCCGCACCGAGCCCGAGGTCACGCGCAAGCAGAAGAAGGACGAGCTGGCGGTCGCCACGTACAACGTGGAGAACCTGGACCCGACGGACCCGCAGAGCAAGTTCGACAAGCTCGCGGCCGGCATCGTCGACCACCTGGCGTCGCCCGACATCGTGGCGATCGAGGAGGTCCAGGACAACGACGGCGCCAAGAACGACGGTGTGGTCGCCGCCGATGTGACCGTCGGCAAGTTCATCGACGCGATCGTCGCGGCGGGCGGCCCCCGGTACGCATGGCGCTCCATCGACCCGGTGGACCTCGCCGACGGCGGTGAGCCCGGCGGCAACATCCGTCAGGGCTTCCTCTACAACCCGGACCGGGTCGGCTTCACCGACCGCGCGGGCGGCACCGCGACCAACGCGACCGATGTCGTGTCGAAGAGCGGCAAGCCGGCACTGACGTACTCCCCCGGCCGCATCGACCCGGCCGACCCGGCCTGGAACAACAGCCGCAAGCCGCTCGCCGGGGAGTTCACCTTCCGTGGCAAGCAGGTCTTCCTGGTCGCGAACCACTTCGGGTCGAAGGGCGGCGACCAGGCGCTGGACTCCCAGTACCAGCCGCCCACGCGCAGCTCCGAGACGGCCCGCCACGAGCAGGCCAAGGCCGTGAACTCCTTTGTGAAGAAGATCCGTTCGGTCCAGAAGAACGCGGAGGTCGTCGTGCTCGGCGACCTGAACGACTTCGAGTTCTCCGACACCGCGAAGATCCTCACCGACGGCAAGGTCCTGTCGGCGACGGCGTACTCACTGCCGAAGAACGAGCGCTACTCGTACGTCTACCAGGGCAACTCGCAGATACTCGACCAGATCCTGGTGAGCCCGGCGGTCAAGGACTACAACCTGGACATCGTCCACATCAACGCGGAGTTCGCGGACCAGAACAGCGACCACGACCCGAGCGTGATCCGCTTCCGCCCGTAGGTCCGTGGCCCGGCAGGCCCGTGGGCGCGTAGGCCCGTAGGCAGGCCGGACACGACC
>NZ_CALNVW010000034.1 GCF_940670765.1 Streptomyces sp. A 4/2 | reverse complement strand
GCTCGGGATAAAGGCGTGGATGGCGATTCCCGGAGCGCGTGCGAAGATCTGGGTGGAATTATCCAGCTCCCGAATGCAGTGAGGGTGGGGGATGTGACGGTCGGCACGGAGTCAGGTCAAGAGAGCGATGCGTCGGAGGCGCCGGAAGCGCCGGATCCGGGCAGGAAGAGCAAGCAGCGTTCCTTCTGGAAGGAGCTGCCCCTGCTCGTCGTCATCGCGCTGGTGCTCGCTCTGGTGATCAAGACCTTCCTGATGCAGGCGTTCTCCATCCCGTCGGACTCGATGCAGAACACCCTCCAGACGGGAGACCGGGTCCTGGTCGACAAGCTGACCCCGTGGTTCGGCGCGAAGCCCCAGCGCGGTGAGGTCGTCGTCTTCCATGACCCGGACGGCTGGCTGGCCGGTGAACCGGTCACCGAGCCCAACGCGGTCCAGAAGGGGCTCGGCTACATCGGGCTGATGCCGTCCGCCAACGAGAAGGACCTGATCAAGCGGGTCATCGGGGTCGGCGGCGACACCGTGGAGTGCAAGGGCACCGGTCCCGTCAAGGTGAACGGCAAGGCCCTCAAGGAGCCGTACGTCTTCCCCGGGAACACCGCGTGCAGCACCGACGGACCCGGCCAGTTCAAGATCAAGGTGCCCAAGGACCACATCTGGGTGATGGGCGACCACCGGCAGTTCTCGGCGGACTCCCGCTACCACCAGGACAAGCCGGGCGGCGGCGCCGTACCGGTGAAGGACGTGGTGGGACGCGCGGTGGTGGTCGCCTGGCCGGTCACCCGTCTGAATGACCTGCCGGTCCCCTCCACCTTCGGCCAGTCGGGCATCAACACGGCGGCTGCCGCGGCCCCCGGCGCACTGGGCCTGATGGGCGCGGTACCGCTGGTGCTGTGGCGCAGGCGGCGGCGCCCGGAGGCAAGTCCGCCGGTCGCACCGTAGCCGTCTCCTCCTCCGGCCTTGTACGCCGGACGGCTCTGCCGAGTGGCCAGCCGCCGGGTCCCGCTGTCCAGTGGATCCGGCGGCCCTGTTTCGGGCAGGCCATGGGCGCTGCCGAAGGGCGGCCGAACCGGAGGAGCCTCAGATGAGGAAAAGCACCACCACAGCCGCCACCGTAGTGGTGGCCGGCCTGCTCGCTGCGGCGGTCAGCGGGTGCTCCAGCGGAGCCAAGTCGGAGGCGAGCGGCAGTGGCTCCTCGCCGTCGAGCACCGCGATGGCGTCGAACAGCGCCAGCGCGTCGAGCAGCCCCAGCTCGGCGAACATGCGGACGGTGATGACCAAGACCACCTCGCTCGGCAAGATCCTGGTCACCGGCCAGGACCGGACCCTGTACATCTTCGAGGCGGACAAGAACGGCAAGTCGACCTGCTCGGGCGCCTGCGCCAAGGCGTGGCCGCCGCTGCTCGTCACGGGCACGCCGAAGCTGGGCAGCGGGGTGGACAGCAAGCTGATCACCACGACCACCCGGAGCAACGGCGCCAAGCAGGTCAGCTACAAGAACCACCCGCTCTACCTGTTCGCGGGTGACCACAAGGCGGGCGAGATGAACGGCCAGGGCCTCACCCAGTTCGGCGCGAAGTGGTACGTCATCGACTCCGCGGGCAAGGTGGTCACCACCATGGCGAAGGCCAGCAGCTCGCCGTCCATGAGCAGCTCCCCTTCGATGAGCGGTTCGCCGAAGGCCAGCAGCAGCGCCGGCTACTGATCCGGCTGATCCCTGCACCACTGTTCAGCCCTGCTTCTGCTTCACCCGGAGAAGAACTAAGTAGACCTTCATTCTCCTTCGGGCGGAGACTGCCCGCATGACACCACCACGGCCCTTCGGGCGCGCCCTCTGCGCAATGATCACGCCGTTCACCACGGCCGGTGAGCTGGACCTGGAGGGCGCGCAAGGCCTCGGGCCTCTCGTTTGGGTCAGGCCGGGCTCGCGGGGTGTGGCACGCACGCTCGCCGCGTTGTCGTCAATCACCATGGCTCCTTCCCCAAGGCCTTAAGGGCCAGGGGAGACCCCATTGCCTCAATCCTCCGCCTTGCGACCGCACGCACCACACCCCGCTCCCTGACCCGGCCTGACCCAAACGAGAGGCCTGGCAAACCAACTGGTCGGCGCGGGCTGCGACGGTCTCGTCCTCAGTGGCACGACCGGCGAGTCCCCGACGACCACCGACACCGAGAAGACCGCGCTGGTGCGGGCCGTGGCCGAGGCCGTCGGCGGCCGGGCGCACATCGTGGCGGGGGTGGGCAGCGCGTCCACCCGGCACACGGCCGCACTCGCGCGGGCAGCCGAGGGCGCGGGGGCCGACGGCCTGCTGGTGGTGACGCCGTACTACAGCCGCCCGCCGCAGGCAGCGGTCGAGGCACACTTCCGCACGGTCACGGACGCCACCGGGCTGCCCGTGATGCTCTACGACATCCCCGGCCGCACCGGCACCCGGATCGGCACGGACATACTGCTGCGCCTGGCGGAGCACCCCCGGATCGTCGCGGTGAAGGACTGCGCGTACGACCTGCTGGGCTCCACGAAGGTCATCTCCCGCACCGGGCTGGCCTACTACTCCGGCTGCGAGGAACTGAACCTCCCGCTGTACGCGGTGGGCGGTGCGGGCTATGTCAGTACGGTCGCGAATGTGGCCCCGCGGCAGCTGCGGGCGGTCCTCGACGCGTACGACCTCCCCGACCCGGCGGAGGCCGCGCGGCTGAACCGGCTCAATCTCCCGCTGGTGGAGCTGATGATGGCCTCGGGGCTGCCGGGCACGGTGACCGCGAAGGCGCTGCTCGACGCCGTCGGGCTGCCTGCCGGGCCGGTCCGTGAACCACTGCAGCCCGCCGGCCGCGAGGCGGTCGACGGGCTGCGCGCGGCGTACGGGGAACTCCTCGACGCCTGGGACCTGCCGGTCGGGTCCCGGTGAGACCGGTCAGTTGTGGCTGTGCAGGACCTCGTTGAGGCCGCCCCAGACCGCGTTGTTCGGACGGGCCTCCACGGTGCCGGTGACCGAGTTGCGGCGGAAGAGGATGTGGGAGGCGCCGGACAGCTCGCGGGCCTTGACGACCTGACCGTCGGGCATGGTCACCCGGGTGCCCGCGGTGACGTAGAGCCCGGCCTCGACGACGCACTCGTCGCCCAGCGCGATGCCGACGCCCGCCTCCGCGCCGACCAGGCAGCGCTCGCCGATGGTGATGCGGACGTTGCCGCCGCCGGAGAGCGTGCCCATGGTGGAGGCGCCGCCGCCGATGTCGGAGCCGTTGCCGACGACGACGCCCGCGGAGATCCGGCCCTCGACCATGGAGGTGCCGAGGGTGCCCGCGTTGAAGTTGACGAAGCCCTCGTGCATGACGGTGGTGCCCTCGGCGAGGTGCGCGCCGAGGCGGACCCGGTCGGCGTCGGCGATGCGTACACCCTTGGGTGCCACGTAGTCCGTCATCCGCGGGAACTTGTCGATGCTCGTCACCGCGAGGTGCAGGCCCTCGGCGCGGGCGTTCAGCCGTACCTTCTCGATGTCGTCGACCGCGACCGGGCCGAGCGAGGTCCAGGCGACGTTGGCGAGGTGCCCGAAGATGCCGTCCAGGCTCTGGCCGTGCGGCTGCACCAGGCGGTGCGAGAGCAGGTGGAGACGGAGGTAGGTGTCGTGCGCGTCCAGCGGCTTGTCGTCGAGCGAGGCGATGACCGTACGGACGGCGACGACCTCGACACCGCGGCGGGCGTCGGGCCCGATCGCCTTCGGAGCGGCCTCGCCCAGCAGTTCCGCGGCGCGCTCGGCCGAGAGCCGCTCGGTGCCCGCGGGGCCGGGTTCGGCGGTGAGTTCGGGCGCGGGGAACCAGGTGTCGAGCACGGTGCCGTCGGTGGTGATCGTGGCCAGTCCGGCGGCGACGGCGCCGGTGGAACGGGGGGAACTCTGCGAAAGCGTGTCGGTCATGACCGAAACCTAACCGGCCGGGCGGCGCACGGGCCAACCGGTCTCAGCGACCGGCCGCACCCTTCGAGTTCCGTTTGGGAACTCACCTGTGTCAGCATGTGTTCCCACGGCGATGACGGTCGACGGAGACCGGAACGGAGCGAGCCATGCCCCAGCGCACCCGGCTGGACGACGCCAACTGTGCGATCGCGCAGGCCCTGGACGTGGTGGGCGACTGGTGGACCCTGCTGATCGTGCGGGACACCGCACGCGGGGTGCACCGTTTCGACGCGCTCCAGCGGGAGCTCGGGATGTCCCGCAAGGTACTCACGGAGCGGCTGCGGCTGCTGGTGGACGCGGGCGTGCTCGCCCGCGAGCCGTACCAGGACCGCCCGCCCCGGTACGAGTACCGGCTCACCGCCCGGGGCCGGGGCCTGCTCCCGGTGCTGGTCGCACTGCAGGACTGGGGGGACGCATGGGTCCTCGGAGAAGGAGAGACGATGGCCACCACGGACGAGCTGTCGAAGGAAGCCGAACGGGTGCGCGCGCTCGTCGGGACCCGCGTTCCGGAGCTGCTGCTCACCGGGTCCGACGGCGCCCCGCACGATCCGGTCGCCTCCGGCACCCCGTACACGGTCCTGTACTGCTTCCCGAGCGCGTACGCGCGGCGCGATGCCTATCCGCCCGGTTGGGCCGGGATCCCGGGGGCGTCCGGCTGCACCCTGGAGTCCTGCACGTACCGCGACCAGCTGGCGGAGTTCACCGCTGCCGGGGCGAGCGTGCACGGGGTCTCCGCGCAGCGTCCGGACGAGCAGCGGGCGTTCGCCGAGAAGGAAGGGCTGCGCTTCCCGCTGCTGTCGGACGCCGATCTGGCGCTGACGGCGGCGCTGCGGCTGCCGACGTTCCGGGCGGCCGGGGTCAGCAGACTGAAGCGGCTGACCCTGGTGGTGGACCGGGACCGCACGATCCGCGAGGCGCTGTACCCGATCACGGACATCGAGGCGAGCGTCCGGGCCGCGCTGGCGGCGGTCAGCCGATGACCCGGGCGAGTGCGGCCCGCACTTCCGCGGCGTCGAACTCCCTTTCCGTCAGCAGGAGTTGAATCAGCAGGCCGTCGATCAGGGCCACCAGGGCGCGGGCGGTCGCGGCGTCGCCGTCGACATGGCCCCGGACGACCTCCACCAGCTGGTCCAGCCACTCGGCGGCGACCGGCCGCAACGCCTCCCGCCGCAGCGCCGCGAGATACAGCTCGTACTCCAGCCGTACCCGGCTGCGGTCCCCCGCGACGAGCCGCCCCAGGAGTCCGGTGAGCCGGTCGGCGAGCGGGTCTCCCGGCTCGTCCAGCGCGCGGGCCCAGCCCTCGACCGCGGTCTGCGGTTCGCCGTTGACCTGACGCAGGGCGGCGACCAGCAGGTCGTCGAGGGTGGCGAAGTGGTACGTCGTCGAGCCCAGCGGCACATCGGCCTCCGCCGCGACGGAACGGTGACTGAGCCCCGCGATGCCCTGCTCGCCCACCACCAGGATCGCCGCGTCGATGATGCGCCCCCGGCGGTCCGGATCGTAACGCCGGGCCATCAGTGGGACCCGCCGAGATTGAGCAGGACGACGCCGGCGATGACCAGAACGATGCCGCCGAGCTTCGCGGCGCTCATCGTCTCCCCCATGAAGAGCATGCCGATGGCGGCGATGGCGGCGGTACCGGTGCCCGCCCAGATCGCGTAGGCGGTCCCCACCGACATCGACTTGAGCACCTGCGCGAGCAGGACGAAGGCCAGCAGGTACCCGGCGACCGTCCCCAACGAGGGCCACAGCTTGCTGAATCCGTCGCTGTATTTCATGGCGGTGGTCCCGCCGACTTCCGCGGCGATGGCCGCGGCGAGCAGTACGTATGGCATGTGTACGACCGTACACATCAAGGACGGGCTACGGTGTGCCGTCCGGTACGAAAAATCCGGCACATGACAGACGACGACGGAGTGAGCGGTGGCACAGAATTCGGGGCAGGGCGGGGCGTACGGCGGCGCCCCCCACGGGGGACCTCCAGGGTGGGGCTACGGCTGGATACCCCCGCAGGCACCCAAACCCGGGGTGATACCGCTGCAGCCGTTGCAGGTCAGCGATGTCCTGAGCGGGGCGGTCTCCACTGTGGGCCGCTACTGGAAGCCGCTGCTCGGGATAGCGGCGACCCTGTACGGAGGCCTGGCGGTCCTGGTGGGAGCGGCCCTGGCGATCGGCTACGCCGCGCTCTCGGACCGCATCCACACCGTCTTCGACACATCGAGGTCGTCCGACATCGACTGGGGCGACGCCGGGCCGCTGGTGATCACCTTCGGCGCCGTCGTCCTGGTCGCCCTGCTGCTGCAGATGGTCTGCACGGGCATGATGTACGCGACGTGCGGGACCGTCCTCCAGGAAGCGGTACTGGGCCGGCCGACGACCTACCGGGCCGTCTGGCGCCGGGCCTGGTCCCGGGTCCCCTCGGTGATCGGCGCGCTGCTGCTCAGCGGACTGGCCGTCCTCGTCCCCGTGCTGCTGGTGGCCGGGGTGGCCGTCGGCCTGGTTTTCGCGGCGGCCAGCCAGCACAACACACCCCTGGCCATCACGGTGGGTGTCCTCGGCGGGGTGGCGCTGCTTCCGCTGGTGATCTGGCTGGGGGTGCTGTTCGGTCTGGCCCCGGCGGCCGTGGTGCTCGAACGCCAGGGGCCTGTCGGCGCACTGCGCCGGTCGGCCCGGCTGGTGCGCGGCGCCTGGTGGCGGACCTTCGGCATCACGCTGCTGGCCGGAGTGATCGGGGCCGCGCTGGCCTACTTCATCCAGCTCCCCTTCAACATCGCAGGCATGTTCAGCTCGTTGAGCGTGGATCTGGGCGCCCACCACTCCCCGAGCGACGCGCAGCTGTTCTCCAGCTTCATGGGCTACACGGCGCTCGTACTGGTGGGCCAGTCCCTCAGCCAGATCTTCTCGACGACCTTCCCGCAGCTGGTGACCGGGCTGCTCTACGTCGACCGCCGGATCCGTAAGGAGAACCTGGCGCCGGCGCTCGTCGAGGCAGCAGCCGCGGACGTCACGGGTTCAGGCTGAACCAGGTGGCGCGGGACTTCTTCCACTCGTCGTGGGTGAGGTCCTTCGCCGCCGTCCCGTCCCCGTAGAGATCGGCCGACCCGTCGTCGGTGATCAGCTGGGCCCTGGCCCCCGCTGCGGACAGATCGGGTACGTCCACCACGGCCTCCCAGCCGCCCGGGTCGCTGGTCGGCAGGTCGACCCGCTTCACCGGGGCATGGCCGGCGACGCCGTCCCACGAGTAGAGGACGTACGGATCCTCGTTGTCGTCGGCCGCCCAGGACCCGGCCACGATCAGGTACTGGTCGGCCGCGTTCTTCCTGATGTCCCGGACGGAGAGACCGCCGAGGTCCAGTTCGATCGGCTCGCCGAAGGTGGCCTTCTTGCCGGTGACGACCTCGTCCATGTCGGTGACCGGCACGATCAGCGCCTTGCCGCCGCTCTTCGGCGGGACCAGCGGCGCCCGGAAGCCGAGGTAGGCGGTGGTGGTCGAGCCGGGGGCGAACTCCAGTCCCTCGATGTTGAATCCGTCGATCTGCTTGGGGACCTGGCCCTCCTCCGTACCGGCGGCGAAGCCCAGACGGTCGCCGTTCTTCCGGTCCCAGGCGACCAGGTCGTCACGGAGCTTCGGGTACGAGCCGGCCACCTTGAGCTCCGTCGCGGCGCCGGATCCGGTCACCCGGGTGGTGAAGATCCGGTTGCGGTCGGGCTTGTACTTCCCGTCCTTGTTGTTGCCCAGCGAACCGGTCCAGTAGATGGTGTCGCCGACCCGGGCCGCGGCCTCCATGTCGATCTCCTTGTCGGCGCCGAGCGCGCCGCTGACGTCCCAGCTCTTCACGGGCGCGCCGGAGACCGAACCGTCGTACAGCCGGAGGGTGTTGGACTCGTCGTCGGCCACCACCAGATAGCCGTCGCCGACGGACACGGCGGCCGAGGCGTCGGAGGAACCGGTGAAGTAGCGGGTGTCCGCGCTGTGTTGCACGGCCGCGGACGCCGCGTAGTGCAGGGTCCTGGTGGCGGTCTTGCCACCGAGACCGGTGACCTTGAGGGTGAGATCGGTGTAGCCCTGACCGTGGGCGGTGACCGTGACCCGCCGGGTGCCGCCGGTGCCGGTGACGGCGACATCACCCGTACCGGCGACGGAGGACTTGGAGCTGGCCGAGGCCGCCACGGTGAGCGCCGAGGCGTCCGCGCCGCTCTGGGCGACGGTGACCGTGACCGTGGGGTCGCCGGTCGCGCCGACGGCGCCGGAGAGGTATCCGGCCGACAGGGAGAGCGTCGGCGTGCCGTAACTCGCGGCGTGCGCCGGGGCGTTGAGGCCTCCGAGGGCCAGGGAGAAGAGTCCGCTCGCGGCGGCGACTGCGGCTACGGTCCTGCGGCGGGACGGAAAAGCAGAGGACAGCACGGGGTCCCTCTCGTCGTGGGGGGTGTGTCGACGAGAAGGCTCCGGTCTCCCCGCCAACTACGAGCGGACACGCTACGTACGGCAGGCGAACACCGCAATACGGCCCCGGTGCGGGTGCACCGGGGCCGTATCGGGGACGAGCGGAGGTCAGACGTTGAAGCCGAGGGCGCGCAGCTGCTCGCGGCCGTCGTCCGTGATCTTGTCCGGGCCCCACGGCGGCATCCAGACCCAGTTGATCTTCAGCTCGTTGACGATGCCTTCGGTCGCCGACTTCGCCTGGTCCTCGATGACGTCGGTCAGCGGGCAGGCCGCGGACGTCAACGTCATGTCGAGCGTCGCGATGTTCGCGTCGTCGATGTGAATGCCGTAGATCAGCCCGAGGTTGACGACGTCGATCCCCAGCTCGGGGTCGACGACGTCGTACAGCGCCTCACGGACCTCCTCCTCGGAGGCCGGCTTGATCGTGGCGGTCTCGTTCTCGCTCATGCGGTCTTCCCTTCGGACAGCGCCTGCGCCGTCGCGTCCTTCCACGCCATCCAACTCAGCAGCGCGCACTTGACGCGCGCCGGGTACTTCGAGACGCCGGCGAACGCGACCGCGTCCTCCAGCACCTCCTCCATCGCGTCGTCCGGCTCGATCTGGCCCCTGGACTGCATCAGTTCCAGGAAGGTCGCCTGGATCTTCTGCGCGTCGGCCAGTTCCTTGCCGACCAGCAGCTCGTTCATCACCGAGGCACTGGCCTGGCTGATGGAGCAGCCCTGCCCCTCGTACGACACGTCCGTGATGCGGTCGCCGTCGTACTTCACGCGCAGCGTGATCTCGTCGCCGCACGTCGGGTTGACATGGTGCACCTCGGCGTCGCCGTCACGAAGACCGCGCCCGTGCGGGTGCTTGTAGTGGTCCAGGATCACTTCCTGGTACATCGAATCCAGCTTCACGATCCAGTCCCTACCCGATGTGCTCGTCTGTCTAGCCGGTGGCTAGCCGAAGAAGTTCCGTACATGTTCCAGGCCGTCCACCAGGGCGTCGACCTCGGCAGGCGTGGAGTACAGATAGAACGACGCTCGCGTGGTCGCAGGAATTCCGTACCGGAGGCAGACCGGCCGCGCGCAGTGGTGGCCGACCCGGACCGCGATGCCTTCCTCGTCGAGGACCTGGCCCACGTCGTGCGGGTGGATGTCGCCGAGCGTGAAGGAGATCGTCGCGCCCCGGTCCAGCGAGCTGGAGGGGCCGATGAACCGCAGGTCGGGGACCTCGCCGAGGCGCTTCATCGCGTACTCGGTGAGCGCGTGCTCATGAGCGGCGATCTTGTCCATGCCGATCGCGGAGAGGTAGTCCACGGCCGCACCGAGGCCGACGGCCTGGGCGATCGGGGGGGTACCCGCCTCGAACTTGTGCGGCGCGGGGGCGTAGGTCGACGAGTGCATCGACACCGTCTCGATCATCTCGCCGCCGCCGAGGAACGGCGGGAGGTCCTCCAGGAGCTCCTGGCGGCCCCAGAGGACACCGATGCCGGTCGGGCCGACCATCTTGTGGCCGGTGAAGGCCACGAAGTCGGCCTGCAGCGCCTGGACGTCGAGCACCATGTGCGGCGCGGCCTGCGAGGCGTCGATGCAGACCAGCGCGCCGACCTGCTGGGCCCGCCGGATGATCGCCTCGACCGGGTTGACCGTGCCCATCAGGTTGGAGACCAGCGTGAAGGAGACGATCTTCGTCTTCTCGGTGATGATCTCTTCGATGTCGGACAGGTCGAGCCGGCCGTCGTCGGTGAGGCCGAACCACTTCAGCTTCGCGCCGGTGCGCTGCGAGAGCAGCTGCCACGGCACGATGTTGGAGTGGTGCTCCATCTCCGTGATGACGATCTCGGTCTCGTGGTCGACGCGGTAGGGCTCATCGGCCCAACCGAGCATGTTGGCGACGAGGTTGAGCGACTCCGAGGCGTTCTTGGTGAAGATCACCTCGTCGCGGCTCGGTGCGTTGATGAAGGCGGCGACCTTGTCGCGGGCACCTTCGTACAGCGCCGTGGCCTCCTCGGCGAGCACGTGCACGCCACGGTGGACGTTGGCGTTGTGCTGTTCGTAGTACTCGTTCAGCGCATCGAGCACCTGACGCGGCTTCTGCGAGGTCGCCGCGTTGTCCAGGTAAACGATCTTCTTCCCGTCGTGGACCAGACGATCCAGCAGGGGGAAGTCCTTGCGGATCGCCTCGGTGTCGAGCAGGCCCGGCAGCTGTGTCACGCGGCTGCGCCACCCTTCGTGTAGGCCTCGTAGCCCTCGTTCTCCAGCTTGTCGGCGAGCTCGGGGCCACCGGACTCGGCGATCCGGCCGTTCGCGAAGACGTGCACGAAGTCGGGCTTGATGTAGCGCAGGATGCGCGTGTAGTGCGTGATCAGCAGGGTGCCGACCTCGCCGCCCTCGCGGACGCGGTTGACGCCGTCGGAGACCTGGCGCAGCGCGTCGACGTCCAGGCCGGAGTCGGTCTCGTCGAGGATCGCGATCTTCGGCTTGAGCAGCTCCAGCTGAAGGATCTCGTGGCGCTTCTTCTCACCGCCGGAGAAGCCCTCGTTGACGTTGCGCTCGGCGAAGGCCGGGTCCATCTGGAGGGTCTCCATGGCCGTCTTGACCTCCTTCACCCAGGTACGCAGCTTGGGCGCCTCGCCACGGATGGCGGTGGCCGACGTGCGGAGGAAGTTGGAGACCGAGACGCCGGGGACCTCGACCGGGTACTGCATGGCGAGGAAGACGCCGGCGCGGGCGCGCTCGTCGACGGTCATCTCCAGGACGTCCTCGCCGTCGAGGGTGACGGTGCCGCTGGTGATCGTGTACTTGGGGTGCCCCGCGAGGGAGTACGCCAGCGTCGACTTGCCGGAGCCGTTGGGGCCCATGATGGCGTGGGTCTCGCCCTGCTTCACGGTCAGGTCGACGCCCTTGAGGATCTCCTTCGTACCGTTCTCGGTTTCGACGGAGACGTGCAGGTCGCGGATTTCAAGCGTTGCCATGGGTGACTCAGGACTCCTGGGATACGGAGACGAGCACATCGTCCCCTTCGATCTTTACGGGGTAAACGGGGACGGGGCGCGTCGCGGGAAGGCCGGACGGCTTGCCGGTACGGAGGTCGAAGCTGGAACCGTGCAGCCAGCACTCGATGGTGCAGTCCTCGACCTCGCCCTCGGAGAGCGAGACGTTCGCGTGCGAGCAGATGTCGTTGATGGCGAACACCTCCCCCTCGGTACGGACGACCGAGACCGGCGTGGAGTCGATTTCCACCCGCTTCGGGGTGCCCTCCTCCAGCTCGCTCAGCCCACAGACTCGGACGAAGGCCATCAGACCGAAGCCTCCAGCTCTGCGTCGATCTTGGCGAGCAGCCGCTCCTCGACATCCGGAAGGCCGATCTGCTGGACCAGCTCGGCGAAGAAGCCCCGGACGACCAGGCGGCGGGCCTCGCCCTCCGGAATGCCACGGGACTGCAGGTAGAAGAGCTGCGAGTCGTCGAAGCGGCCGGTCGCCGACGCGTGTCCCGCACCGGCGATCTCACCGGTCTCGATCTCCAGGTTCGGCACCGAGTCGACCCGTGCGCCGTCCGTGAGGACGAGGTTGCGGTTGAGCTCGTACGAGTCGGTGCCCTCGGCGGCGGCCCGGATCAGGACGTCGCCGATCCATACGGCGTGCGCGTCCTGGCCCTGCAGCGCGCCCTTGTAGGCCACGTTCGACCTGCAGTTGGGGGCGTTGTGGTCGACGAGGAGGCGGTGCTCCTGGTGCTGTCCCTGGTCGGTGAAGTACAGGCCGAAGAGCTCGGCCTCGCCGCCGGGGCCCGCGTACTGCACGCGGGGGTGGAGCCGTACGAGGTCGCCGCCGAAGGTGACCACGACCGACTTGAACGAGGCGTCCCTGCCCACCAGCGCGTTGTGCTGCGCCACGTGGACGGCCTCGGGCTCCCAGTCCTGGACGGAGACGACGGTCAGCTTCGCCCCGTCGCCCAGGATGTAGTCGACATTGGCCGCGAGCTGCGCGTCACCGGTGTGGTCGATGACCACGACGGCCTCGGCGAAGGCGCCGAGCTCGATGACCTGGTGGCCGTAGGCGGTGCCGCCCAGACCGCGCACGGCGATCCGGATCGGCTCGCTGAGCACGGCTTCCTTGGGCACCGAGACGACGGACGCCTTCTCGAAGGAGGAGAACGCCTGGGCGGCGACCCGGTCCACGGGCGTACCGGCCCTGCCGATGCGCGCGTCGTCACGGCCGACGGTCTCGACGGTCACGCCCTCGGGGGCGGACACCTCGATCTGGACGCCGCTGCCGGACGCGACGGCGGTGCCGTCGTGCAGGCCCTTGAGGCGTTCCAGCGGGGTGAACCGCCACTCCTCCTCGCGACCGCGGGGGACCGGGAAGTCCGCCACGTCGAAGGACGGGGGCGCGCTCATGCGGGTGGCGACGGTGGACTCGGCAGCCACCGCGATGGACCCGGCAGTGGTGGAACCTGCCGGAGGGGGTCCCCCCGCTCGGGCGGAGCCGAGAGTGGGGGAATTCTGAGCCTCAGCCATGGCTGTCGTCGTGCTCGCTTTCTGATGAATACGTCTGGGTCGGGCGAGGGAGCGGGGAGGGTGGCGGCTAGCCGACCGATCCCTCCATCTGCAGCTCGATCAGCCGGTTGAGCTCCAGGGCGTACTCCATGGGGAGCTCCTTGGCGATCGGCTCGACGAAGCCGCGCACGATCATCGCCATCGCCTCGAACTCCGTCATACCGCGGCTCATCAGGTAGAAGAGCTGGTCGTCGGAGACCTTGGAGACGGTTGCCTCGTGGCCCATGGACACGTCGTCCTCGCGGACGTCCACGTAGGGGTAGGTGTCCGAGCGGGAGATCGTGTCGACGAGCAGCGCGTCGCACAGGACGTTGGACTTGGAGCCCTCGGCGCCCTCGCCGATCTCGATCAGACCGCGGTAGGAGGTGCGGCCGCCGCCTCGCGCCACCGACTTGGAGACGATGTTGGAGGAGGTGTTCGGTGCCATGTGCACCATCTTGGCGCCGGCGTCCTGGTGCTGGCCCTCGCCCGCGAAGGCGATCGACAGGGTCTCGCCCTTGGCGTGCTCACCCATCAGGTAGACGGCCGGGTACTTCATGGTGACCTTGGAGCCGATGTTGCCGTCGACCCACTCCATGGTCGCGCCCTCGTACGCCACGGCACGCTTGGTGACCAGGTTGTAGACGTTGTTCGACCAGTTCTGGATCGTCGTGTAGCGGCACCGGCCGCCCTTCTTCACGATGATCTCCACGACGGCGCTGTGCAGCGAGTCGGAGGAGTAGATCGGGGCGGTGCAGCCCTCGACGTAGTGGACGTAGGCGTCCTCGTCGACGATGATCAGCGTCCGCTCGAACTGGCCCATGTTCTCCGTGTTGATACGGAAGTAGGCCTGGAGCGGGATCTCGACGTGCACACCCTTCGGCACGTAGATGAAGGAACCACCGGACCAGACGGCCGAGTTCAGCGACGCGAACTTGTTGTCACCGACCGGGATGACCGTGCCGAAGTACTCCTGGAAGAGCTCCGGGTGCTCCTTCAGCGCGGTGTCGGTGTCCATGAAGATGACACCCTGCGCCTCCAGCTCCTCGTTGATCTGGTGGTAGACGACCTCGGACTCGTACTGGGCGGCGACACCCGCGACGAGACGCTGCTTCTCCGCCTCCGGGATGCCGAGCTTGTCGTACGTGTTCTTGATGTCCTCCGGCAGGTCCTCCCAGGACTCGGCCTGCTTCTCGGTGGACCGCACGAAGTACTTGATGTTGTCGAAGTCGATGCCCGACAGGTCGGAGCCCCAGCTCGGCATCGGCTTCTTGCCGAAGAGCTTGAGGCCCTTGAGACGCAGCTTCAGCATCCACTCCGGCTCGTTCTTCTTGGCCGAGATGTCGCGGACGACGGCTTCGGACAGGCCACGCTTGGCCGCGGCACCTGCCACGTCGGGGTCGGCCCAGCCGAATTCGTACGTACCCAGGCCCTCGAGTTCGGGGTGGGCAGTCTCCATGGGGAGAGTCATGCGGGGTTCCTCCCGGCCGTACTGGCGGATGCTGAATCGGTGGTGATCTGATGGGCGGTCTTGGGGATGAACGTCGTACACACCCCGTCGCCGTGGGCGATGGTGGCCAGACGCTGCACATGGGTCCCGAGCAGACGGGAGAAGACCTCGGTCTCCGCCTCGCAGAGCTGCGGGAACTGTTCGGCGACGTGGGCCACCGGGCAGTGGTGCTGGCAGAGCTGCTCACCGACCGGCGCGTTTCGCGCCGTAGCAGCGTACCCGTCGGCGGTCAACGCCTTGGCCAAGGCCTCGGCGCGGCTCTCGGGTGCGGCGGCCTCGATGGCTTCGCGGTACGTCTCGGCCTGCGTGGTGAGCCGGTCACGGGCGAAATCCATGACGGCCTCGTCGCCCGAGTGCCGGGCGATCCAGCGCAGGGCGTCCCCGGCGAGCTTGTCGTAGGACTGCTCGAAGGCGTCCCGGCCGCAGTCGGTGAGCGCGAAGACCTTGGCCGGACGGCCGCGGGTCCGCGCGCCGTACACCCGCTGCTCGCGGGGGACGATCACCTCGTCGGTGACCAGGGCGTCGAGATGGCGGCGGACGGCGGCGGGGGTGAGCCCGAGGCGCCCGGCGAGCTCGGTCACGGTGGACGGGCCGTGGTCCAGGATGGAGCGCGCGACGCGGTTGCGGGTGGACCGCTCACCGGTCGCGAGTTCCTCCTGCGGAGCCTCGCCAACGTATTTCACAACGCCATTGTTGCGTAATTCACCGGCTCGCGACAAGCAGAGATCGCGAACGCCCTCGGTGGCTTCCATCACTTAGGGTCACCTAAACGGGCTCCGGGACGCCCTGCCCCGGGCCCGGCGTCCCCCCGGGCGGTTCGTAGACTCCCCCGTATGAGCACAGATCCCGCCGTTGAGGTCCGCGGCCTCGTCAAGCGGTACGGCGCCAGGACCGCGGTGGACGGCCTGGACCTCACGGTCGGCACCGGCACCGTCACCGCGGTCCTCGGGCCGAACGGCGCAGGCAAGACCACCACCGTCGAGACCTGCGAGGGATACCGCCGCGCCGACGCCGGCACCGTGCGGGTCCTCGGCCTCGACCCGGTGGCCGACGCCGCGCGGCTCCGCCCGCGGATCGGTGTGATGCTCCAGTCGGGTGGTGTCTACCCCGGCGCCCACGCCGCCGAGATGCTCCACCACACGGCCCGGCTGCACGCCCACCCGCTGGACGTGGACACCCTGATCGAGCGGCTCGGGCTGACGGACTGCGGCCGTACGACGTACCGCAGGCTCTCCGGCGGCCAGCAGCAGCGGCTCGCCCTGGCGATGGCCGTGGTCGGCCGCCCCGAGCTGGTCTTCCTCGACGAGCCGACCGCGGGCCTGGACCCGCAGGCCCGCAGGTCCACCTGGGATCTCGTACGGGAGCTGCGCGCCGACGGCGTGACCACCGTGCTCACCACCCACTTCATGGACGAGGCCGAGGAGCTCGCCGACGACGTCGTGATCATCGACGCCGGCCGGGCCGTCGCCCACGACTCCCCCGACGCCCTGTGCCGCGGCGGCGCGGAGAACAGCCTGCGCTTCAGCGGACGGCCGGGGCTCGACCTGGGCTCGCTGCTCAAGGCTCTCCCGGACGGCACCCAGGCCGCCGAACCGGCCTCGGGCCACTACCGGATCACCGGCACCGTCGACCCGCAGCTGCTGGCCACCGTCACCTCCTGGTGCGCCCAGAACGGCGTGATGCCGGACCGGATCTCCGTCGAGCGCCACACACTCGAAGACGTCTTCCTGGAACTGACCGGCAAGGAGCTGCGCGCATGAGCGCCGGTACGGCTGCATCCCCGCGATCCCCGCGCCGGGACGGAACCACGTCGACGTACGCCCCCCGGCCGGGGGCGGCGCCGCTCCCCCGCATGATTGCGGCGCAGACGGTCTTCGAGACGAAGATGCTGCTGCGCAACGGCGAGCAGCTGCTCCTCACCGTGATCATCCCGTCGCTGCTGCTCGTCCTCTTCTCCGCGGTCGACATCGTCGCCGTACCCACGGACACCGCGGGCGGCGCGGGCAGGTCCGTCGACTTCCTGGCCCCCGGGATCCTCGCGCTCGCCGTGATGTCCACGGCCTTCACCGGACAGGCCATCGCGACCGGCTTCGAGCGCAGGTACGGGGTGCTCAAGCGGCTCGGCGCGTCCCCGCTGCCGCGCTGGGCGCTGATGACCGCCAAGACGCTGTCCGTCCTGGTCACCGAGGTCCTGCAGATCGTCCTGCTGACGGTGATCGCTCTCGCGCTCGGCTGGTCGCCGCACGGCAACCCGTTCGCCGTCCTGCTGCTGCTCGTCCTCGGTACGGCCGCCTTCTCCGGCCTGGGGCTCCTGATGGCCGGGACCCTCAAGGCGGAGGCCACCCTGGCCGCCGCCAATCTGGTCTTCCTGCTGCTGCTCGTCGGGGGCGGGGTCATCGTTCCGATGGACAAGTTCCCCGGCGGCGTCAGGTCCGTACTGGAACTGCTGCCGATCTCGGCGCTCTCGGACGGACTGCGCGACGTGCTCCAGCACGGGGCCTCGATGCCCTGGGGCGACCTGGGGATCCTCGTGGTGTGGGCGGTGCTCGGGCTGGGCGCGGCTGCCCGGTTCTTCCGCTGGGAATAGTCCGGTCCCCGGCTGGGAACAGTCCGGCCGAAGCAGCCCGGAGTGGGTGAAAGCCCCCCTCGTGAAAGTACGCACAAGCGCCCGGCCTACGATGTCCCCGTGCCGAAATTGACTCGCGCCGAAGCCGCTGGCGCCGTGCGCAACCCGCTCGCCTTCATCGCCGAACGCTGGACTCCGGCGCCCCGGACCGTCCAGCGGGCCGCCATGTCGGCCCTGGTGATGGCGGTGGTGATCGTCGTGACCGGCGGCGCCGTGCGGCTCACCGGGTCCGGGCTCGGCTGCCCGACCTGGCCCAAGTGCACCGACCAGAGCCTCACCGCGACCAGCGAGATGGGCCTCCACGGCGCCATCGAGTTCTCCAACCGGATGCTGACGTACGTACTGTGCGCGGCGGTCGGCTGGGCGATCATCGCGGCCCGCTCGGCGAAGCCGTGGCGGCGTCCGGTGACGCGGCTCGGCTGGGCCCAGTTCTGGGTGGTCATGGGCAATGCGGTGCTCGGCGGCGTCGTGGTGCTGGTCGGCCTCAACCCGTACACGGTGGCCGCCCACTTCCTGCTCTCCACCGGGCTGATCACGGTCGCCGTACTGACCTGGCAGCGCACCCGCGAGGGTGACGGCGCCCCGCGCCCCCTCGTGGGCAAGGCGGTCGCCCAGCTGACCTGGCTGCTCACCGTCGCGGCGGGTCTGCTGATCGCGGTCGGTACGGTCGTCTCCGGTGCGGGCCGGCACGCGGGCGACTCCAGCGAGGTGGAACGCATCCCCGTCGACTGGTCGATGATCGCCCAGCTGCACGCGGATCTGGCCTGGGTCGTGGTGGCGCTCACCGTGGCGCTCTGGTTCGTACTGAAGGCGGTGGACGCACCGGTCGGGCCGCTCCACCGGGCCCGTGACCTCTTCCTGGTGCTG
The DNA here is from genome assembly GCF_940670765.1 of Streptomyces sp. A 4/2. Lineage (GTDB taxonomy): Bacteria > Actinomycetota > Actinomycetes > Streptomycetales > Streptomycetaceae > Streptomyces. Next base: position 229,745 of record NZ_CALNVW010000034.1, on the reverse strand, counting down.
ATGGCGCAGGGCGTGATCGGTTATGTCCAGTACTTCACCCACACCCCCGAGATCCTGGTCGGGATCCACATGTTCGGCGCCACACTGGTGTGGATCGGCGTGATGCGCGTCCTGCTGTCGCTGCGCGAGCGCCCGCACACCACCGGGGCCGGGATCCCCGCCCAGCCCGAGGACGCGGCACTCGCCGGCGTCTAACCGGTCGATGGGGCGGGGTCCCGCCCCTCCAGGCCGTAGACGCGGCGGGCGTTGCCCGCCGCGATCATCCCGGCCACACGTAACGCGTCCGTACGCGACCAGGCCCCGTCGGCCACCCAGCCGCCCAGCGCCTGCTCCAGGGCGTCGTGGAACAGCCGCGCGCCCACCACGTACAGCTCGGGCAGCCCCCGGGCGCCGGTGGAGAACAGCAGCTTCCCGAAGGGCGCGAGCTCAAGGATCTCCGCGAGCACGGCGGCGGCCCGCACCCCCGTGTGGGCGAGGGCCGGGCCGAGGTCGGCGTACACATGCGGGTGGACGCTCGCCAGATGGGCGACCTGCCGGTGGTACGGATAGCCGTGCAGCAGCACCAGATCCGTGCCGAGGCCTGTCGCCGCAGCGATGAAGTCACCGAGCAGCAGCGGGTCGCTCACGCCGATGTGCAGCTGGAGAGGGCGCCCGGTGGCGACCGCGTTCCACAGGAGGTGGCGCCGGAGCACCGGATCGGTGAGCCTGCCCCCGACCTGGCGGCCCGCCAGCCAGCGCCCGGCGGCACCGCGGACCTCACCGGGTCCTGGCGGGTCGGCTGCCGGTGCGATTCCCTGCTCCAGCGGAGCGACCGCGGTGAAGGCGACCGCGGAACCGGCCGCTCCGTGCACGGCCTCGGCCAGATTGGCGAGGAAGGACTCGACGGTGCCAGAGGTGTCGGCGACCTGCTCGGCGAGCAGTTCCAGACGGACGGTCTCGTGGGCCTCGGCCGCGCCCGCCGCCGCCATCTCCTGCGGCCTCATGAGGTCACCCGGCAGCCCGGTGTCCACCAGAAAGGTGGTGATCCCGCTGCCGCGCAGCAGCCGTCTCCCCACCTCCAGCACGCCGAGTTCCCGGCGGCGGGCCAGGTAGCGGGCGGGCGGGCAGTGCGGTTCGAGGTCGAGCAGCGGCGGACACCAGCGCCGTACGGCGAAGCCGGTCTGGGTGTCGAAGAAGGTGGTGCCGGGGGCGGGCGGCCCCGGAGTCCTGCCGAGGTACGCCTCGAAGGTGCCGAGGCCGAGTTCCGTCCGGAGCACTCCGTGGCAGTACTGGTCCACCAGGGAAGGTGTCTCGATCATCCGGGGCCTCCGCTTCGGACTGTTCTCCTTCAGTCCTAACGGGAGAAGGCACCCTCAGGTGTTGCCCTCAGCCGGTGCCCTCAGCTGTTGCCCGAGCCACCGAGCTGGATGCCCGCCATCCGCTTCCACTCGTACGGGCCGGTGCGGACCTTGGCCGCGAACTCCCCGTCGAAGGATTCGTGGACGGTGACCCCGGCCTTCTCGGCGGCGCTCTGCGCCACGGCGTACGACGGGGCCATCAGGTCACCCCAGTCGCCGTCCTCGCCCACCAGCACGATGCGGGCCCCGCGCCGTCCGATGTACGCGAGCTGCGCCTCGGCGCCGCCGTGCGCCCGGCCGAAGGCCTGGATCTGCTTGGCGAGCCTGGCCGTCCTGCGCTCGGCCCTGGCGTCGTGCTTCTCGTCAGCGTTCTCGTCAACCTGAGTCTCTGCCATGGCCGCACACTACTCGCGAGTAGGAGCGGGGGCGACGGTCGGGTGACGTGGTGTGGGCCACTGACGCGCCGGCCCCGACGCGGACAGCTAGCGCAGGAAGGGGTCCACCGCGACGGCCACGAAGAGCAGCGACACATAGGTGATGGACCAGTGGAACAGCCGCATCTCCTTGAGCTTGACGCCCGTGACGCCGTTGTTGGCCCGCGACCGCAGCGCGTGCGCCTCCCGGAGCCAGAAGCCGCCCGCGAGCACGGCCACCACGGTGTAGAGCCAGCCGGTGTAGCCGAGCGGGGTCAGCAGCAGCGAGACGGCGACCATCACCCAGCTGTAGATCACGATCTGCCGGGCCACGACCTGGTTGGTCGCGATGACGGGCAGCATCGGGACACCGGCGCGCGCGTAGTCGTCCTTGACCTTCATGGACAGCGGCCAGTAGTGCGGCGGCGTCCAGAAGAACATGACGAGGAAGAGGATGACCGGGGCCCACGACATCGAGTCGGTGACGGACGACCAGCCGATGAGCACCGGCATGCAGCCCGCGATGCCGCCCCAGACGATGTTCTGCGAGGTACGGCGCTTGAGGATCATCGTGTAGATGACGACGTAGAAGAGGAGTGCGCCCAGCGAGAGCGCCGCCGACAGCCAGTTGACGAGCAGGCCGAACCACAGCGTGGAGAACACGGCGAGCGTGAAGGCGAAGACCAGGCACTCGCGCGGGGACACCATTCCGGTGATCAGCGGGCGCTGCGACGTGCGGTCCATCACGGCGTCGATGTCGCGGTCGATGTACATGTTGAACGCGTTGGCGCCGCCGGCGGACAGATATCCGCCCACGCAGGTCACCAGAACGAGCCACAGATTGGGGACGCCCTGCTTCGCCAGGAACATCACCGGAACGGTGGTGATCAGCAGCAGTTCGATGATCCGCGGCTTGGTCAGCGCCACAAAAGCCTTGACACGGGCCCCGAATGGCCGACGGGCCCCCGGGCTGGGAGTCAGGACGACCCCTGCGGGTCGGGACTCGACGGCCGTCACGTACACCCCTGACAGAGAATTTCCCAGCAAGTTCCGGCCGTGAAGGCGCGGTAAAGACTTGCGCGTACCACGCCACTCTAAACGCTGCCCCTACGTCGCCCTCCCCGGGGGTGGGGTCGTGTTGAGGCCGTTGCCCGCACCCGGGATGCATGGGGAGAACCGTCTTCCGACGGGCGAACCGACGCGCCCGACCGCACCCTGGGAAGTGTCTGTCTTCCGCCGCGGGGAACTCGAAAAGACGGGCGTTGCCACAGGGGTAGGCTCGACAACGCCCGGACACATCGACCGTCACCGGGAAACACATATCTGGAGAGGAGCCCTGACCCAGGGTGAGCACCAAGCCGACCACCACTGATTTCGAGTGGACCGAAACGGACCAGCGGGCCGTCGACACCGCCCGCGTTCTGGCCGCGGACGCCGTACAGAAGGTCGGCAACGGCCATCCCGGTACGGCCATGAGCCTGGCCCCGGCCGCGTACACCCTCTTCCAGAAGGTGATGCGCCACGACCCCGCCGACCCCGAGTGGGCCGGCCGTGACCGGTTCGTCCTCTCCGCGGGCCACTCGTCGCTGACCCTGTACACCCAGCTCTACCTGGCCGGGTTCGGCCTGGAGCTGGACGACCTCAAGGCGTTCCGCACCTGGGGCTCGAAGACCCCGGGGCACCCGGAGTACGGGCACACCGCCGGTGTCGAGACCACCACCGGCCCGCTGGGCCAGGGTGTCGCCAACGCGGTGGGCATGGCCATGGCCGCCCGCTACGAGCGCGGTCTCTTCGACCCGGAGGCGGCCCCCGGCACCTCCCCGTTCGACCACTTCGTCTACGCGATCGCCGGCGACGGCTGCCTCCAGGAGGGCATCTCCGCGGAGGCGTCCTCGCTCGCGGGCCACCAGAAGCTCGGCAACCTCGTCCTGCTGTGGGACGACAACCACATCTCCATCGAGGGTGACACCGAGACCGCGGTCTCGGAGGACACCTGCGCGCGGTACGAGGCGTACGGCTGGCACGTCCAGCGCGTCGCGCCCCAGGCGAACGGCGACCTCGACCCGGCGGCCCTGTACGCGGCGATCGAGGCGGCCAAGGCCGAGACCGGGCGCCCTTCGTTCATCGCGATGCGCTCGATCATCGCCTGGCCCGCCCCGCACGCCCAGAACACCGAGGCCGCGCACGGCTCGGCGCTCGGCGACGAAGAGGTCGCCGCGACCAAGAAGGTCCTCGGGTTCGACCCGGAGAAGTCCTTCGAGGTGTCCGACGAGGTCGTGGCGCACACCCGCGCGGCGCTCGACCGCGGCCGTGAGGCCAAGGGCGAGTGGGAGAAGACCCTCGCCGCCTGGCGCACCGCCAACCCGGAGCGTGCCGCGGAGTTCGACCGGATCAGCGCGGGCGAGCTGCCCGCGGGCTGGACGGACCACCTCCCCGCGTTCGAGGCCGGTCAGCCGGTCGCCACGCGCGCCGCTTCCGGCAAGGTGCTCCAGGCACTGGGCGGGATCGTTCCCGAGCTGTGGGGCGGCTCCGCCGACCTCGCGGGCTCGAACAACACCACCATCGACAAGACGTCGTCGTTCCTGCCGGCGGGCAACCCGCTGCCGGGCGCCGACCCGTACGGCCGCACGGTCCACTTCGGCATCCGCGAGCACTCCATGGCCGCGGCCATGAACGGCATCGCGCTGCACGGCCACACCCGTATCTACGGCGGCACCTTCCTGGTGTTCTCCGACTACATGCGTAACGCGGTCCGGCTCTCCGCTCTGATGCACCTGCCGGTCACCTACGTATGGACGCACGACTCGATCGGTCTCGGCGAGGACGGCCCGACGCACCAGCCGGTGGAGCACCTGGCCTCGCTGCGTGCCATCCCCGGTCTGAACGTCGTCCGCCCCGCGGACGCCAACGAGACCGTGATCGCCTGGCGCGAGATCCTCCAGCGCCACACCAAGGAGTTCGGCAAGGGCGCCCCGCACGGCCTGGCGCTGACCCGTCAGGGTGTGCCGACGTACGAGGCGAACGAGGACGCGGCCAAGGGCGGTTACGTCCTCCTCGACGCCGAGGGCGGCGACGCCCGGGTCGTGCTGATCGGCACCGGCTCCGAGGTCCACCTGGCCGTGCAGGCGCGCGAGCAGCTCCAGGCCGCGGGGATCCCGACCCGGGTGGTCTCGATGCCCTCGGTCGAGTGGTTCGAGGAGCAGGACCAGGCCTACCGCGACTCGGTGCTGCCGCCGGCCGTCAAGGCGCGGGTGGCGGTCGAGGCCGGTATCGGTCTGACCTGGCACCGCTTCGTGGGTGACGCGGGACGGATCGTGTCGCTGGAGCACTTCGGTGCGTCCGCCGACGCCAAGGTCCTGTTCCGCGAGTTCGGCTTCACCGCCGAGGCCGTGGCCGCCGCTGCCCGGGAATCTCTCGAAGCCGCCGCACGCTGACGCTTCTATACAGACAAGTAGGAGATGCAACTCTCATGACAGACGCACTCAAGCGCCTCTCCGACGCAGGCGTCGCGATCTGGCTCGACGACCTTTCGCGCAAGCGCATCACGTCCGGCAACCTCGCCGAGCTGATCGACCAGCAGCACGTGGTGGGTGTCACCACCAACCCGTCGATCTTCCAGAAGGCGATCTCCCAGGGCGACGGTTACGACCAGCAGCTCACGGACCTCGCGGCCCGCAAGGTCACCGTCGAGGAAGCCATCCGCATGATCACGACGGCGGACGTCCGGGACGCGGCCGACATCCTGCGCCCGGTCTTCGACGCCACGCAGGGCCAGGACGGCCGGGTCTCCATCGAGGTCGACCCGCGTCTCGCGCACCACACCACGGCCACCATCGCCGAGGCCAAGCAGCTCGCCTGGCTGGTGGACCGCCCGAACACGCTCATCAAGATCCCGGCGACGAAGGCGGGCCTGCCCGCCATCACCGAGACCATCGGCCGGGGCATCAGCGTCAACGTCACGCTGATCTTCTCGCTGGAGCGCTACCGCGCGGTCATGGACGCCTACCTGGCGGGTCTGGAGAAGGCCAAGGCCGCGGGCCTGGACCTCTCGAAGATCCACTCGGTCGCCTCCTTCTTCGTGTCCCGGGTGGACACCGAGATCGACAAGCGGCTGGACGCCCTGGGCACCGACGAGGCCAAGGCACTCAAGGGCAAGGCCGCCGTCGCCAACGCGCGTCTCGCGTACGAGGCGTACGAGGAGGTCTTCTCCTCCGACCGCTGGACCGCGCTCGACAAGGCGCAGGCCAACAAGCAGCGTCCGCTGTGGGCCTCGACCGGTGTCAAGGACCCGTCGTACCGGGACACGATGTACGTCGTGGACCTGGTCGCGCCCAACACGGTGAACACCATGCCGGAGGCGACGCTCGACGCGACCGCCGACCACGGCGAGGTCACCGGCAACACCGTCTCCGGCACCTACGAGCAGGCTCGCGCCGACCTCGGTGCGGTGGAGAAGCTCGGGATCTCGTACGACGATGTCGTACAGGTCCTGGAGGACGAGGGCGTCGAGAAGTTCGAGGCCTCCTGGATCGACCTGCTCAAGTCCACTGAGGCAGAGCTCGCACGCCTCGCCCCTTCGGAGGGCTGAAACCTTGTCAAGCAGCAACCCGCTGCGTGACGCTGCGGACCGACGGCTCCCGCGTATCGCGGGGCCGTCGGGCCTGGTCATTTTTGGCGTCACGGGTGATTTGTCCCGTAAAAAGCTGATGCCCGCCGTCTACGACCTGGCCAATCGCGGCCTGCTGCCGCCGGGCTTCTCGCTCATCGGCTTCGCGCGCCGCGACTGGGAGGACGAGGACTTCGCCCAGGTCGTCCACGACTCGGTCAAGGAACACGCGCGCACGCCCTTCCGCGAGGAGGTCTGGCAGCAGCTGATCCAGGGCATGCGCTTCGTCCAGGGCGACTTCGACGACGACACCGCGTTCGCCACGCTCAAGTCGACCATCGAGGAGCTCGACAAGCAGCAGGGCACCGGAGGCAACTTCGCCTTCTACCTGTCCGTGCCGCCGAAGTTCTTCCCCAAGGTCGTCCAGCAGCTCAAGAAGCACGGGCTGGCCGACCAGCGGGACGGATCCTGGCGCCGCGCGGTCATCGAGAAGCCGTTCGGCCACGACCTGAAGAGCGCCCAGGAGCTCAACAAGGTCGTGCACGAGGTCTTCCCGCCGCACGAGGTCTTCCGGATCGACCACTACCTCGGCAAGGAGACCGTCCAGAACATCCTGGCGCTCCGCTTCGCCAACACCCTCTTCGAACCCATCTGGAACCGGTCCTATGTCGACCACGTCCAGATCACCATGGCCGAGGACATCGGCATCGGCGGCCGGGCCGGGTACTACGACGGCATCGGCGCGGCCCGTGACGTCATCCAGAACCACCTGCTCCAGCTGCTCGCGCTGACCGCGATGGAGGAGCCCGCCTCCTTCGACGCCCAGGCGCTGGTGGCCGAGAAGACCAAGGTCCTCGGTGCCGTCAGGCTGCCCAAGGACCTCGGCAAGGAGACCGTACGCGGTCAGTACGCCGCGGGCTGGCAGGGCGGCGAGCAGGCCGTCGGCTACCTCCAGGAAGACGGCATCGACCCCAGGTCGACGACCGACACCTACGCCGCGGTGCGGCTGGAGATCGACAACCGCCGCTGGGCGGGCGTCCCCTTCTACCTGCGTACCGGCAAGCGGCTGGGCCGTCGCGTCACCGAGATCGCGGTCGTCTTCCAGCGCGCGCCGCACTCCCCCTTCGACCACACGGCGACGGAGGAGCTGGGCCAGAACGCGATCGTCATCCGGGTGCAGCCCGACGAGGGCATCACGATGCGGTTCGGGTCCAAGGTGCCCGGCACCTCGATGGAGATCCGCGACGTGTCGATGGACTTCGCGTACGGCGAGTCCTTCACGGAGTCCAGCCCCGAGGCGTACGAGCGGCTCATCCTCGATGTGCTGCTCGGCGACTCGAACCTCTTCCCGCGCCTGGAGGAGGTCGAGCTGTCCTGGCGGATCCTCGACCCGATCGAGGAGTACTGGGACACCCACGGCAAGCCCGCACAGTACGAGTCGGGCACCTGGGGACCGGCCGAGGCGGACGAAATGCTCGCACGCGAAGGACGGAGCTGGCGTCGCCCATGAAAATCGATCTGACGGAAACCACGGCCAGCAAGGTCAACAAGGCACTGGTGGAGGGGCGTCGCGCGGTCGGCACCCCCGCCGTCGGCATGGTGCTGACCCTCGTCATCGTCACCGACGAGGAGAACGCCTACGACGCGCTGAAGGCGGCCAACGAAGCGTCGCGCGAGCACCCCTCGCGCATGCTGGTCGTCGTCAAACGCGCCTCCCGCTCGCCCCGTGACCGGGCCACGGCCCGGCTCGACGCCGAGATCAGGGTCGGTGCGGACGCGGGCACCGGCGAGACGGTCGTCCTGCGGATGTACGGCGAGGTGCTGCACCACGCCCAGTCGGTGGTCCTGCCGCTGCTGCTGCCGGACGCCCCCGTGGTGGTCTGGTGGCCGGTGAACGCGCCGCTCGACCCGGCCAAGGACCCGCTCGGCGCGCTGGCCCAGCGCCGGGTCACCGACTCGTACGCGGCCGAGCAGCCCATCAACGAGCTGTCCGCCCGCGCCGCCGCCTACACCCCGGGCGACACGGACCTGGCCTGGTCGCGCATCACCCCCTGGCGCTCGATGCTCGCCGCGGCGCTCGACCAGGTGCCGAGCCGGGTGACCGGGGTCGAGGTGGAGGGTGAGGAGTTCAACCCGAGCTGTGAGCTGCTCGCGATGTGGCTCGCCGACCGTCTCGACGTGCCGGTGATCCGCTCCGTGTCGGCCGGCCCCGGCCTCACCGCCGTACGGATGCAGACGGACCACGGCGAGATCGTGCTGGACCGCCCGGACGGCTCGCTGGCCACCCTCTGCATGGCGGGCCAGCCGGACCGCGCGGTGGCACTGAAGCGGCGGGAGACCTCGGAGCTGCTCGCGGAGGAGCTGCGCAGGCTGGACCCGGACGACACCTATGCGGCGGCGCTGAAGTTCGGCGTGGACCGGCTTGCCGAGCCCGCGCCGAAGAGCGCCGCGTCCGGGAGCGCGCCCGCCGTGGACGATGCTCCGAAGGCCGCTCCCGCGTCGAAGAAGGCGCCGGCCAAGAAGGCGGCGTCGAAGTGACTGCTCCGCAGCTCGTCGTCCACCGCGACAAGGAGCTGATGGCGCAGGCCGCGGCGGCCCGACTGATCACCAAGATCGTGGACGCCCAGGCCGCCCGCGGCTCCGCCTCGGTGGTGCTCACCGGTGGGCGCAACGGCAACGGGCTGCTCGCGGCCCTCGCCGAGGCGCCCGCCCGGGACGCCGTCGACTGGTCGCGGATCGACCTGTGGTGGGGCGACGAGCGTTTCCTCCCGGAGGGCGACCCGGAACGGAACATCACCCAGGCCCGAGCGGCGCTGCTCGACTCGGTGGGTGTGGACCCCGCGCGGGTGCACGCCATGGCCGCTTCGGACGGTCCGCACGGCAGCGACGTGGAGGCCGCCGCCGCGGCGTACGCCGCGGAGCTGGCCACTGCCGCCGGTCCCGGGGACCACGGCGGGGTTCCGGCGTTCGACGTGCTGATGCTCGGGGTGGGCCCGGACGCGCACGTGGCCTCGCTCTTCCCCGAACTCCCGGCCGTACGGGAGTCCGTGCGCACGGTCGTCGGTGTGCACGGCGCACCCAAGCCCCCGCCCACCCGCATCTCGCTGACGCTGCCCGCCATCCGGGCGGCACACGAGGTGTGGCTGCTCGCCGCGGGCGAGGACAAGGCCGGGGCCGCGGCCCTCGCACTGTCCGGGACCGGGGAGATCCAGGCCCCGGCCGCGGGCGCGTACGGCCTCAGCAGGACACTGTGGCTGCTCGACTCGGCAGCGGCTTCCCAGCTGCCGCCGCAGCTCTACGCACCGGCCACGGCCTAGCACCGCGTACATGGGACCGGCCCGCACCCTTGAGGGGGTGCGGGCCGGTCCCTTTTGCCAAGCGGCAGGTCAACGACCGCGCAGGGTGCGGTACGTGGAGATCAGCGCGGCGGTGGAGCTGTCCAGCTGCTCGTCGGCCCCGGCCTCGCTCCCGCTTTCGGTGAGGAGCGGCTCGATCTTCTTGGCGAGGACCTTGCCGAGCTCGACGCCCCACTGGTCGAAGGAGTCGATGTTCCAGATGGCGCCCTGGACGAACACCTTGTGCTCGTAGAGCGCGATCAGCTGGCCCAGCACGGACGGGGTGAGCGTGTCCGCGAGGATCGTCGTCGTCGGGTGGTTGCCCCGGAACGTCTTGTGCGGGACGAGCTCCTCGGCAACGCCTTCCGCCCGTACCTCGTCGGGCGTCTTGCCGAAGGCGAGGGCCTGGGTCTGGGCGAAGAAGTTCGCCATGAGCAGGTCGTGCTGGGCCTCCAGCCCGGACGTCAGGTCGTCGACGGGCCTGGCGAAGCCGATGAAGTCCGCCGGGACGACCTTGGTGCCCTGGTGCAGCAACTGGTAGTACGCGTGCTGGCCGTTGGTGCCCGGCGTGCCCCAGACCACCGGTCCGGTCTGCCAGTCGACCGGATTGCCCTGACGGTCCACGGACTTGCCGTTGGACTCCATGTCCAACTGCTGGAGGTAGGCGGTGAACTTGGAGAGGTAGTGCGAGTACGGCAGGACCGCGTGCGACTGCGCGTCGAAGAACGCGCCGTACCAGACGCCCAGCAGGCCGAGCAGGAGCGGGATGTTCTCCTCGGGCGGGGCGGTGCGGAAGTGCTCGTCGACCTGGTGGAATCCGTCCAGCATCTGCCGGAAGCGGTCGGGGCCGATCGCGATCATCAGCGAGAGGCCGATGGCCGAGTCGTACGAGTACCGTCCGCCGACCCAGTCCCAGAACTCGAACATGTTGGCCGTGTCGATGCCGAAGTCCGCGACCTTCTCCGCGTTCGTCGACAGGGCCACGAAGTGCTTCGCCACCGCGTCCTCACCGGCCCGCAGATTCGTCAGCAGCCAGTTGCGCGCGGACGTCGCGTTGGTGATGGTCTCAATGGTGGTGAAGGTCTTGGACGCGATGACGAACAGCGTCTCCGCCGGGTCCAAGTCCCTTACGGCCTCGTGCAGATCGGCACCGTCGACGTTGGAGACGAAGCGGACCTGCAGCTCGCGGTCGGTGAACGAGCGCAGCGCCTCGTACGCCATCGCGGGGCCGAGGTCCGAACCGCCGATGCCGATGTTGACGACGGTCCTGATGCGCTTGCCGGTGTGACCGGTCCACTCGCCCGACCTGACCCTGTCGGCGAAGGCGGCCATCTTGTCGAGCACGGCGTGCACGGCCGGCACGACGTTCTCCCCGTCCACCTCGACGACCGCGTCGCGCGGAGCGCGGAGCGCGGTGTGCAGCACCGCGCGGTCCTCGGTGGTGTTGATCTTCTCGCCGCGGAACATCGCGTCGCGCAGCTCGGCCACCCCGGCGGCAGCGGCCAGCTCACGGAGCAGGCCGAGTGTCTCGTCGGTCACCAAGTGCTTGGAGTAGTCGAGATACAGATCGCCCGCCCGGAGGGTGTATGCGGTCCCTCGCGCCGGATCCCTGTCGAACAGCTCCCGCAGACGCGTGTCGCCCAGCTGCTCCCGGTGCTTGCCCAGTGCGGTCCACTCGGGCATCTGGTTGAGCCTGGTACGGCCTTCTGCGTTCATCTCGGACATCGGTCCATTCTTCTCGTACCTGCGTACATGCCCCGCTGCACATCCAACCTAATTGATCTGACGTGCGAGTGACGCTACGGCAGCCGCGAAGAGAGCCGCTGCGAGAAGTGCCGGGGTGTTCAGCCCCCACGCGGCGGCCACCGCACCGCCCAGCAGCGCACCCAGGGGGGCTCCGCCGGTCGACAGCGTACGGAAGGCGGCGCTGATCCTGCCCACCATGGCTTCCGGGCTGCGCTGCTGCATCAGCGTGACCTGGTTGACGTTCCACAGCATTCCGCACGCCCCGAACAGGGCCAGCGCGGCGACCGTCACCCAGAGCTCCCGGACGCTCCCGACGGCGACCAGACAGCCGGTCTGGACGCTTCCGGCCAGGAAGACGCTCCGGACGCGCCCGACGCGCAGGGACACCCGGCGGGACAGCAGCCCGCCCGCCAGACTGCCCGCCCCGACCGCGGTGAGGGCCGCCGCATAGCCGCTGTGCCCGGCGCCGAGCCATCCGGTGACGTCCAGGACCAGAGTGGCGATCAGCGCGCCCATGCCGATGTTGCACAGCATGGTGGCGATGCACAGCGCTCTCAGCATCCCGTCGCGCCACAGCACCCGTATGCCTTCGGCGATGTCGCTCCGCAGGGTGCGGCCCGTGGCCCTGGGCGGCCGGTCGGGCGCGGCCGTCCGCAGCGAGGCGACCAGACCCGCCGCGAGGACGTAGCTGACGGCGTCCGCACCGTACGGCGCCGCCGCCCCGGCCACCAGGAGCGCCGGCACCAGGGGCGCGGCCAGGAAACCGCCGACGATCTGCTGACCGGTCATCAGCCGCGCGTTGGCACTGCCCAGCGCCTCAGGCGGGACGAGTTGGGGCAGCAGGGCGGTCGCCGCGTTGTCGAAGAGCGTCTGGAGTGTGGTGAGCGCGAAGGCCAGGGCGATCAACAGGGCTATCGACGCGTGCCCCAGCGCGACCATCACCGCGAAGGCGGCCATCAGCACGCCCCGCACCACATCGACGCCCCACATCGCCCGCCGCTGGTCCACCCGGTCGGCGACCGCGCCACCCAGCAGCCCGAACAGCAGCCACGGCAGATATCCGCAGGCCGTCACCAGGGACACCAGCACCGGATCCCGGGTCAGCGACGCGGCGAGCAGCGGCATCGCCGCCGTACGCAGCGAGTCCCCGAACTTCGAGACGACGGCCGCCGTCCAGAGACGGCCGAACCCGCCACGCCAGGCCGGAGCGCATACCTGCGCGGCTGCGTCGGCCATCACAACTTCCCTGCCGGGTCCACCGGTTGACGTTCCATGGTGAAGACCGTAGACGGCACCACTGACAACGCGGTCCGACCGTGCGGTCCGGCAACGCGGTCCGGCCGGACACCCCGAGAGGGTCCGGCCGGAATTCATACGGTTAGATCTCGCCCCGCAGTTTCGCCAGGGCCTCGGCGAGAATCGCCTCGCCGTCCTCGTCGCTGCGCCGCTCCCGTACGTACGCGAGGTGCGTCTTGTACGGCTCGGTGCGCGGCGGGTCCGGCGGATTCTCGCTGTCCTGACCGGCGGGGAACCCACAGCGCGGGCAGTCCCAAGTCTCCGGAACCTGTGCGTCGTGGGCGAAGCTCGGCTGCGTCTCGTGCCCGTTCGAGCACCAGAAGGAGATGCGGAGGCGCGGCGCGGACTCGCCCCGCTCGGCCTCCCCCATCGGCCCCGCTCCGACCCGGCTTCCCCGGATCGCGTTGCCACTTGCCACGGTCGTAACTCCCTGCGTGATGGTGCTCGAAGATGCCCCAGTCTACGTAAGGCCCAACGCGCGTCCAGTGATTGGAGTTACACCCCCGCACCGGAACGCGGGGGCACGGAAGCGGACGGTCAGTTCTTCAGCTTCATCAGCAGACCGAGCACGACGATGCACACGAACCACAGCAGGCCGAGCACCACGGTGATGCGGTCGAGGTTGCGCTCGGCGACCGAGGAGCCGCCGACGGACGACTGCATGCCACCACCGAACATGTCGGAGAGGCCGCCGCCCTTCCCCTTGTGCATCAGCACCAGCAGCATCAGCAGCAGGCTGAAGACGATCAGGGCGATCGAGAACCCCAGAATCACGGCTGGACCAACTTCCTCGGAACTCTAAACGGACGACGGGGCCGGACGGCTGCTGCCAGCCGTCTCGGCCCCGCAAGGGTACGACGGATCCGCGCTACCGCATACTCACTGGTCGCGGAACCGGACGATCTTGACGAACTCGTCGGCGTCGAGCGCCGCGCCACCGATCAGCGCACCGTCCACATCGGGCTGCGCCATGATCGCGGCGACGTTCCCGGACTTGACGGAGCCGCCGTACTGGATGCGGACCTTGTCGGCCAGCTCCTGCGAGTACAGCTCGGCCAGCCGCCCGCGGATCGCACCGCAGACCTCCTGGGCGTCCTCGGGGGTGGCGACCTCGCCGGTGCCGATCGCCCAGACCGGCTCGTACGCGATCACGATCGACTCGGCCTCGTCGGCCGGGATGTCCTTGAGCCCGCCGTCGAGCTGCTTCAGCGTGTACTCGACCTGCTGTCCGGCCTTGCGGATGTCCAGGCCCTCACCGACGCACAGGATCGGGGTGATGCCGTACTTGAACGCGGCCTTGACCTTGGCGTTGCAGAGCTCGTCGCTCTCCTCGTGGTACTGACGGCGCTCGCTGTGGCCGACGGCCACGTAGCTGCACTTCAGCTTGGCCAGCATCGGGCCCGAGATCTCGCCGGTGTACGCGCCGGAGTCGTGCGCCGAGATGTCCTGGGCGCCGTACTTGATCTTGAGCTTGTCCCCGTCGACCAGGGTCTGGACGGACCGCAGGTCGACGAAGGGCGGCAGGACCGCCACCTCGACCGCGTCGTAGTCCTTGTCCGTGAGCGCGAAGGACAGCTTCTGGACGTGCGCGATGGCCTCGAGGTGGTTGAGGTTCATCTTCCAGTTGCCCGCCATCAGCGGGGTGCGGGTGCTCTGATTCGTCATGAGGGTGTCAGTTCTCCAGTGCGGCGAGGCCGGGAAGCGTCTTGCCTTCGAGGTATTCGAGGCTCGCGCCGCCACCGGTCGAGATATGTCCGAATTTGTTCTCGTCGAAGCCCAGGATGCGGACCGCGGCGGCCGAGTCGCCACCGCCGACGACGGTGAAGGCGGGGCTGTCGAGGAGTGCCTGCGCGACGGCCCGGGTGCCGTCCGCGTAGTCGGGGTGCTCGAAGACGCCCATCGGGCCGTTCCAGAAGACGGTGGCCGCGTCGGCGAGCTTCGATGCGTACAGCTTGTCGGTCTCGGGGCCGTTGTCCAGCCCCATCTGTCCGGCCGGGATGGCGTCCGCGGGGACCGTCTGGGGGTGGGTCGGCGCCTTGGCCTTGAGGTCCGGGAACTGCGCGGAGACCACGACGTCGACGGGGAGCACGAACTCCACGCCCTTCTCCTTCGCGCGCTGCAGGTACTCCAGCACCACCGGGATCTGGTCTTCCTGGAGCAGCGAGCTGCCGACCTCGTGGCCCTGGGCCTTGAGGAAGGTGTACGCCATGCCGCCGCCGATGAGGATGCGGTCGGCCCGCTCCAGGAGGTGGTCGATGACGCCGAGCTTGTCGGAGACCTTGGCACCGCCGAGGACCACCGCGTACGGGCGCTGGACGTCGGAGGTCAGCTTCTTGAGGACGCCGACCTCGGTGGCGATGAGGTAGCCGGCGGCGTGCGGCAGGCGCGCCGGGAGGTCGAAGACCGAGGCGTGCTTGCGGTGCACCGCGCCGAAGCCGTCGCCGACGTAGAGATCGGCGAGACCGGCGAGCTGGTCGGCGAAGGCGCCGCGCTCGGCGTCGTCCTTGGAGGTCTCACCGGCGTTGAAGCGGAGGTTCTCGATGACGGCGACCTGGCCGTCGGCGAGAGCGGCGACCGTGGCGCGGGCGGACTCGCCGACGGTGTCGGTCGCGAACGCGACGTCGGTGCCGAGGAGTTCACCGAGACGCGCGGCGACGGGTGCGAGCGAGAACGCCGGGTCCGGGGCACCCTTCGGGCGGCCCAGGTGGGAGGCGACGACGACACGTGCGCCCGCCTCGGCGAGCTTGGACACCGTCGGCAGGACGGCGCGGATGCGGCCGTCGTCGGTGATGGTGGTGCCGGAGAGCGGCACATTGAGGTCGGCGCGGACGAATACCCGCTTGCCCGCGACCCCTTCGGCGAGAAGTTCGTCGATGGTCTTCATGAGTTCCTGGACTCCTTGGAAGATCTGGACAGGCGACGGGGCCCGGACCGCGCGTCGTTGCGCAGTCCGAGCCCCGTGCTCACATCGAGGTGCCTACCGGCCCGTGATCAGAGCTGGTTGCCGACGAAGACCGTGAGGTCGACCAGACGGTTGGAGTAGCCCCACTCGTTGTCGTACCAGCCGATGACCTTCACGCTCTTGCCCTGGACCATGGTCAGGGAGGAGTCGAAGGTGCAGGACGCCGGCCAGTTGACGATGTCCGAGGAGACGATCGGGTCCTCGGTGTAGTCGAGGAGGCCCTTGAGCTGGCCCTCGGAGGCCTTCTGGAACGCGGCGTTCACCTCGTCCTTGGTGACCTCGCGCTCCAGCTCGATGACCAGGTCGGTCACGGAGCCGGTCGGGACCGGGACGCGCATCGCGATGCCGTCGAGCTTGCCCTCGAGCTCCGGGATGACCAGCGCGGTGGCCTTGGCGGCACCCGTGGTGGTCGGAATGATGTTCTCGGCGGCGGCGCGGGCGCGGCGCAGGTCCGAGTGCGGGTAGTCAAGGATGCGCTGGTCGTTGGTGTACGCGTGGACCGTCGTCATCATGCCCTTGACGATGCCGAAGTTCTCCAGGAGAACCTTGGCCATCGGCGCCACACAGTTGGTGGTGCAGGAGGCGTTGGAGATGACGTTGTGCTTTGCCGCGTCGTACTTGTCCTGGTTGACGCCCATCACAATGGTGATGTCCTCGCCCTTGGCCGGAGCCGAGATGAGGACCTTCTTGGCGCCGCCCGCAATGTGCTTCTCGGCATCGGCCTTCTTGGTGAAGAAACCGGTCGACTCGATGACGATGTCGACTCCCAGCTCACCCCAGGGGATGTCGGCCGGGTTGCGCTCGGACAGCACCTTGATGGTGTGGCCGTCAACGGTGATGGTGTCTGCGGTGTGCGAGACCTCGGCCTTGAGACGGCCCAGAATCGTGTCGTACTTCAGCAGATGCGCGGTGGTCGCAGTGTCACCCAGGTCGTTGACAGCCACGATCTCGATGTCTGCACCCTGCTCCAGCAGCGCGCGGAAGTAGTTACGACCGATGCGGCCAAAGCCGTTGATGCCTACGCGGATCGTCACGAACTCGATCTCCTCGTTGGTACGCCGGGTTTCGACGCCACGGCGAGATGTATGGGATGTCCCCGACCGCTTCCGACCCTACCTCTCGAATGGCCTCAGGGTCATATCGAACGGCACCGTAAGGGATTCCGGACCTGACGCCGGCACCTGTACCTACCAGTAAAAGCGTCGTGGCTCATACGACGGTGCCGGTACCCATATGGGCACCGGCACCGATCAGTTGGCCGTTGCGGGAAGGCCGGGTGAATTCAGCGGATTCAGCCGACGAGGCTGTCGTCCATCTCTTCGGAGAGGGTCGACTCCGTGCCGGGAATTCCCAGATCCTGTGCCCGCTTGTCCGCCATCGCCAGCAGCCTGCGGATCCGCCCGGCCACCGCGTCCTTGGTCAGCGGCGGATCGGCGAGCGCGCCCAGCTCCTCCAGCGACGCCTGCTTGTGCTCCATCCGCAGCCGCCCTGCCGCCGCGAGATGCTCGGGGACCTCGTCGGCGAGGATCTCCAGCGCGCGCCCCACCCGGGCCCCGGCGGCGACCGCGGCCCGCGCCGAGCGGCGCAGGTTGGCGTCGTCGAAGTTGGCGAGGCGGTTGGCGGTGGCGCGGACCTCGCGGCGCATCCGCCGCTCCTCCCAGGCCAGTACGGACTCGTGGGCGCCGAGCCGGGTCAGCAGGGCGCCGATCGCGTCCCCGTCCCGGACGACGACCCGGTCCACGCCCCGCACCTCGCGGGCCTTGGACGCGATCTGGAGCCTGCGGGCCGCGCCCACCAGCGCCAGGGCCGCCTCGGGCCCCGGGCAGGTCACCTCCAGCGAGGAGGAACGGCCGGGCTCGGTGAGCGAGCCGTGCGCCAGGAAAGCACCCCGCCAGGCCGCCTCGGCGTCACAGGTGGCCCCCGAGACCACCTGCGGGGGCAGTCCGCGGATGGGACGGCCCCGGCCGTCCACCAGGCCTGTCTGGCGTGCCAGCTGGTCGCCGCCTGCCACGACCCGTACGACGTAGCGGCTGCCTCTGCGCAGACCGCCGGGTGCCATCACGATCAGTTCGGAGTTGTGTCCGAAGATCTCCAGGACGTCCCGCTTGAGCCGGCGCGCCGCCATCGCGGTGTCCAGCTCCGCCTCGATCACAATCCGCCCGCTCACCAGGTGCAGCCCGCCGGCGAACCGAAGAATCGCCGAAACCTCCGCCTTCCTGCAGCAGGTCCGGGTGACGGGGAGCCGGGAAATTTCGTCCTTCACCGCTGCCGTCATCGCCATGGGCCGATCCTTCCATGCATCCGAAAAATACGGTCGTACGCGGCGGCCAGCAGCTCCCGGTCATGTGTCGGGGAGCCGTCGGGCGAGGCCACGGGCGCCAGCTCGACCGCCGCACCGAGCCCTTGGGCGGCTTCGGCGAGACTTGAGCGGTCGGGCACGGCGGCCTCGTCGGCCAGCACCACGTCCAGGGCGAGTTTAGGGGCGTGTCGGGCCAAAACCTCCAAATGACGCTGCGGTGAGAAGCCATCGGTTTCACCGGGTTGCGGCGCGAGATTGAGCGAAAGCACTTTGCGAGCCTTCGTCTCGATGAGCGCGTCCAGCAATTCGGGCACCAGGAGATGCGGAATCACCGAGGAGAACCAGGAGCCGGGACCGAGCACCACCCAGTCCGCGTCGAGGACCGCGGCGACGGCCTCCGGCACCGCCGGCGGGTCGTTCGGGACGAGGTGCACCGACTGCACCTCGCCCGGGGTGAGCGCGACCGTCGCCTGGCCACGGACCGTGCCGATCTCGTCGGGGCGGTCCGGGTCGTGGCCGCGTACGAGCGCCTGGAGCTCCAGCGGTACGGCGGACATCGGCAGCACCCTGCCGTGCGCGCCCAGCAGCTTGCCGACCAGGTCGAGGGCCTGCACATGGTCACCCAGCTGCTCCCACAGGGCCACGATCAGCAGATTGCCGACCGCGTGCTCGTGCAGGTCGCCCTTGGACTGGAAGCGGTGCTGGATGACCCGGGACCAGGTCTGCCCCCAGTCGTCGTCCCCGCAGAGCGCCGCGAGCGCCTTGCGCAGATCACCGGGCGGCAGTACGCCCAGCTCCTCACGGAGCCGTCCGCTGGAGCCGCCGTCGTCGGCGACGGTCACCACGGCGGTCAGGTCCCCGGTGATCCGGCGCAGCGCGGCGAGCGAGGCGGACAGTCCCATCCCGCCGCCCAGGGCGACGACCTTGGGCTGGGTGCCACGCCGGATCCGGCCGGGGACCAGACGTACGCGCCGCAGCTTCGGGGTCGCGCGGCTCGTCACTCGCGCCCCATGTCGCGGTGGACGAGCACCGTCTCGATCCCTTCCGACGCCAGCCGGGCGGCGAGCTTCTCGGACATCGCCACCGAGCGGTGCTTGCCGCCGGTGCAGCCGACCGCGATGGTCACGTACCGCTTGCCCTCACGGCGGTAGCCGGTGGCGATGATCTGGAGCAGCTCGCTGTACTGGTTGAGGAACTCCTTGGCACCCGGCTGGTTGAAGACATAGGCGGAGACCTCCTCGTTGAGGCCGGTGAAGGGGCGCAGCTCGGGGACCCAGTGCGGGTTCGGCAGGAAGCGGCAGTCGACGACGAGGTCGGCGTCGACGGGCAGTCCGTACTTGTACCCGAACGACATCACCGTCGCACGCAGTTCCGGTTCCTCGTCGCCCGCGAACTGGGCGTCCATCTTGGCGCGCAGCTCATGGACGTTGAGGCTGGAGGTGTCGATCACCAGGTCGGCGTCGCCACGCAGCTCGCGCAGCAGGTCACGCTCGGCTGCGATGCCGTCGGTGATGCGGCCGTCGCCCTGGAGAGGGTGCGGTCTGCGGACCGATTCGAAGCGGCGCACCAGGGCGTCGTCGGACGACTCCAGGAAGACGATCCGCCGGGTGACCTGCTTGTCCGCCAGGTCGGCGAGGGACTGGCGGAGGTTGTCGAAGAAGCGGCGGCCCCGGACGTCGACGACGACGGCGATCCGCGCCACGTTGCCCTGCGAGCGGGCGCCGAGCTCCACCATGGTGGGGATCAGCGCGGGCGGCAGGTTGTCGACGACGAACCAGCCGAGGTCCTCCAGACACTTGGCCGCGGTGGAGCGCCCGGCGCCCGACATCCCGGAGATGATCACCAGCTCCGGGATGGCCGCCTCGGTGGCCTCGGCCGGTGTGCCCGTGCTGCCCGTGCCCACGTCTGCTCCGTCCCGTTCCTGCTCTTCACTCATGCGTGCTGCCCCCGTCGTCTTCCATGATCTCTCCTGTTGCCGTGTTCACGGCGGGTGCGGCCGGAGCCGCCTCCGCGAGCACCGCGGCCACCGCCTCGGCCGTTCTGCGGCCTATACCGGGCACCTCGCAGATCTGATCAATTGTGGCTTGTTTCAGCTTCTTGACGGAGCCGAAGTGCTTGATCAGGGCTTGTTTCCTGGTCTCGCCCAGACCGGCCACGGAGTCCAGCGGGCCGGATGTGAAGCGCTTGGCCCGCTTGACGCGCTGGTAGGTGATGGCGAAGCGGTGGGCCTCGTCACGCACCCGCTGGAGGAGGTAGAGCCCTTCGCTGGAACGCGGCAGGACCACCGGGTCGTCGTCATCGGGGAGCCAGACCTCTTCGAGGCGCTTGGCCAGGCCGCAGACGGCGACGTCATCGATGCCGAGCTCGTCGAGCGCGCGCTTGGCCGCGGCCACCTGGGGCTGTCCGCCATCGACCACCACCAGCTGGGGCGGGTAGGCGAAACGCTTGGGGCGGCCGTCGTCCTCGGGGGCCTCGGCCGTCTGTTCCTCGGTCCACTCCCCCGTCCGCTCCTTCTCCTGGAGGTAGCGCTTGAAGCGGCGGGCGATCACTTCGTGCATCGAGCGGACATCGTCCTGCCCCTCGAAGCTCTTGATCTGGAAGCGGCGGTACTCGCTCTTCCGCGCCAGACCGTCCTCGAAGACGACCATCGACGCCACCACGTCGTCCCCCTGGAGATGGGAGATGTCGTAGCACTCGATGCGCAGGGGCGCGCTGTCGAGACCGAGCGCCTCCGCGATCTCCTCCAGGGCCCGGGAGCGAGTGGTGAGGTCGGACGCACGCTTCGTCTTGTGCAGCACCAGCGCCTGCTGGGCGTTGCGCGCGACCGTCGCCATCAGGTCCTTCTTGTCACCGCGCTGCGGGACCCGCAGGGAGACGTGCGAACCTCGGCGGTCGGCGAGCCACTGGGTGACGGCCTCGGGCTCCTCGGGAAGGGCGGGGACCAGCACCTCCTTGGGTACGGCGTCGCCCTGCTCCTCCCCGTACAGCTGCTGGAGCGCGTGCTCGACGAGGCCCGCGGTGTCCACGGCCTCGACCTTGTCGGTCACCCAGCCGCGCTGTCCGCGGACCCGGCCGCCCCGGACGTGGAAGATCTGGACGGCGGCCTCCAGCTCGTCCTCGGCTACGGCGATCAGATCGGCGTCGGTGGCGTCGTTGAAGACGACCGCGTTCTTCTCCAGGGCACGCTTGAGCGCCTCGATGTCGTCGCGGAGCCGGGCCGCCCTCTCGTACTCCATCTCCTCCGCCGCTTCCCGCATCTCCTGCTCGATGCGGCGGATGTACGTGCCGGTGTGGCCCGCCATGAAGTCGCAGAATTCCTCGGCCAGTTCGCGGTGTTCCTCGGGGGTGACGCGGCCGACGCAGGGCGCCGAGCACTTGCCGATGTAGCCGAGGAGACACGGGCGGCCGATCTGGGCCGAGCGCTTGAACACCCCGGCCGAGCAGGTGCGTACCGGAAAGACCCGGAGCATCAGGTCGACGGTCTCGCGGATGGCCCAGGCGTGGCCGTACGGACCGAAGTAGCGCACGCCCTTCTTCTTGGGGCCGCGCATCACCTGCACCCGCGGAAATTCCTCGTTGAGGGTGACCGCGAGGGACGGATAGCTCTTGTCGTCCCGGTACTTGACGTTGAAGCGGGGGTCGAACTCCTTGATCCAGGAGTATTCGAGCTGGAGCGCCTCGACCTCGGTGGCGACGACGGTCCACTCCACGGAAGCGGCCGTCGTGACCATCGTGCGGGTGCGCGGGTGGAGGTTGGCCAGGTCCTGGAAGTACGAGGAGAGGCGCGGGCGCAGGCTCTTCGCCTTCCCGACGTAGATCACCCGGCGGTGCTCGTCGCGGAATTTGTAGACCCCCGGCGAGTCGGGGATCTGTCCCGGCTTGGGGCGGTAGCTGGAGGGGTCTGCCATGTCTCCCACCCTACTGGCGGGGACTGACAGTGCGAGGCCGTAGCGGGCCGGGGTCAGGCCTTCTTGTCGGGGCCCGCGATCAGCTTGCCGCCGACCACCTTCACCGGGACGTCGTTGAGCGGGCGGCTGGCGGGGCCCTGGAGCACCTTCCCCGTCATGGCGTCGAAACGGCTCCCGTGGCAGGGGCAGATGCCCACCGTTCCCTCGATCTTCTGCAGGGGGCAGTTCTGGTGCGTGCACCGCGACCAGAGCGCCTTGTACTCGTCGGTGCTCGGGCGGCTCACGATCAGGAACTGGTCCTTGTAGTACTTGACCCCGCCCACCGGGACCGCGTCCGCGGCGCCGAGGTCGACGGGCTTGTCCGGCCCCGTCGACGTGCTGCTTCCCCCCGAGCAGGCCGTGAGTCCGAGCCCTGCGGCGCCTGCGAGGGCGGCTCCCATGAGGACGGTACGGCGGGCGGGGGGCAGACCGGACATGGGAGGCTCCACTGTTCAAGGCATCGGTGACGGAACCGACGATACCGGTGGAGATCTCCGCCCCTTCCGGCGGCGTTTACGGTCCAGGAATCTTCGGCTACGTTCGGGATCTGTGATCACCGTCGCCGGAGAGTCCCTGATCGACCTGGTGCCGCAGAACGCCGCCGCGCCCGGTGAACCGCTGCCCGCACTGCTGCCCCGGCTGGGCGGCGGGCCGTACAACACCGCGATCGCGCTCGGGCGGCTGGGTGCCCGGGTGGGTTTCTGTTCGCGGGTCTCCACGGACCACTTCGGCGAGGCGCTGCTCGACGGGCTGCGGACGGCCGGGGTGGAGCTCTCGCTCGTTCAGCGCGGCCCCGAGCCGACGACGCTCGCGGTGGCGACGGTGGGGGCGGACGGTTCCGCCGGATTCGGTTTCTACGCGGAAGGCAGCGCGGACCGGCTCTTCACACTGCCGGTGCAACTCCCCTCCGGAGTAAGGGCGCTGTCACTCGGCACGTGTTCGCTGGTCCTCGAACCAGGTGCGAGTGCGTACGAGGCGCTGCTGCGGCGGGAGTCGGCACGCGGGGTGTTCACCCTGCTCGACCCGAACATCCGGAGCGGGCTGATCCCGGATGCGGACGGCTATCGGAAGCGGTTCAGGGGCTGGCTGCCGGATGTGACGCTGCTGAAGCTGTCGGAGGAGGACGCGGAGTGGCTCGGCGGCGGCCCGCAGGAGTGGCTGGCCGCCGGCCCGCAGGCCGTGGTCATCACGCACGGTGGTGACGGTCTGACCGTACGGACCAGGGCCGGTGGCTCCTACCGCGTGCCCGGCGTGGCCGTCGACGTGGTGGACACGATCGGCGCGGGTGACACGGTCAACGCGGCGCTGCTGCACGGCCTCGCCGAGCGGGACGCCCTGTCGGCGCGGGCGATCGCCGCGCTCTCCGGCGACGACTGGGCGCAGGTACTGGGCTTCGCCGCCCGAGCAGCCGCGCTGACCTGCTCCCGTGCCGGGGCGCAGCCGCCGTATGCGAGGGAGCTGGGGTAGCGGCCGTACACGTACGCGGGGCCGGGCGCAGCCGCCGTCGCGGTGCGGGGTGCGGGGTGCGGGCCGTAACCGCTGGAGGCGTGCAGAGGTACGGACCGTAACCACCGGGGGGCCGTGGCGTCCGGCGGTCAGGGACCGGCCGTCGCGGGTCCGTGCCTTCGGAGAAAGGCGGTGACCGCGAAGCCGAATCCGGCAGGCTCCTCGGCCCAGGGCAGGTGCCCGGCGCCCCGCAGGGTGACCCGCTCCACCCGTGGCAGGGCCCGCTCCAGGGAGTCGACCGCCGAGCGGGGCCGGATGTCACGGTCGCCGTCCACGATCAGCACCGGGACGTCCAGCTCCGCGCACCGCACGCGCAGTGCCGGGGTGCCCCAGCTCTGCCGGTTCTCGGCGTTGATGGTGTCGTTGGCCGTCTCGTTGACGCCGTACCAAGGGGTGGCCATGGTCTCGGCCAGCTCCCGGGCACGGTCCCGGTCCTGGAATTCCACCGACCACTGGAGTACGGCTCTGTCCCGGCCGGTCAGCGTGCGCCAGCGCTCCAGGTCCTCTCCCAGACCTCGGTGGAGGCCGTGGACGAACTCCGGGTGCCAGCCCGCTTCCGGGTCGATGCCGGTGCCGGACACATAGACCAACCCGCTGACCCGGCCGGGGTGTTCCAGCGCATAGCTCAGGGCCAGTTGGGCACCCCAGGAGTGACCGAGCAGCGCCATCCGGGCCAGCCCGAAGTGGCGCCGTACGTCGTCGAGATCCTGGACCGAACGGGCCACCGTGTACGGACCGTCGGACGGCTCCGAACGGCCGCAGCCGCGCTGGTCCCAGCGGTGTACGGCGTAATCGGGCAGCAACTCGGCCACCTCGTCCAGGGTGTCCCACAGGCCGGGACCGCCGTGGCAGAGCACCACGGGCGGGCCCGCGCCACGGCGCACGGCCCAGAGCCGTGCGCCGTCGTCGGTCCGTACAGCCTCCGCGGTCACGACGAAGCGCGGCGCGTACGCGTCGTCTTCTTCGCGGCGGTCTTCGCCGGGGTGCTCCTGGCAACCGTCTTCCCGGCCCCGGCCCCGGCCGTCTTCGCCGCTGCCGTCTTCCTCGCGGCCGTCTTCTTGACCGGCGCCTTCGTCCCGGACAGGGCCGCGTCGCTGATCCGGTCCGCGTCCAGGATGTCCCGGAGGAACTTCCCGGTGTGACTGGCCGGGACCCCGGCGACCTGCTCCGGAGTGCCCTCGGCGATGACGAGGCCACCGCCGTTGCCGCCCTCGGGGCCCATGTCGATGACCCAGTCCGCCGTCTTGACGACATCGAGGTTGTGCTCGATGACGATCACCGAGTTGCCCTTGTCCACCAGGCCGGACAGCACATGGATGAGCTTGCTGATGTCCTCGAAGTGGAGCCCGGTCGTCGGCTCGTCCAGCACGTACACCGTGCGTCCGGTGGAGCGCTTCTGGAGCTCGCTCGCCAGCTTCACCCGCTGCGCCTCGCCTCCCGACAGGGTGGGCGCGGACTGGCCGAGCCTGACGTACCCGAGGCCGACCTCGTTGAGCGTGCGCAGATGGCGTGCGATCGTCGGGACCGCCTCGAAGAAGTCCAGGCCCTCCTCGATCGGCATGTCCAGGACCTCGGCGATGGACTTGCCCTTGTAGTGGACCTCCAGGGTCTCCCGGTTGTACCGCGCCCCGTGGCAGACCTCGCAGGGGACGTACACATCCGGCAGGAAGTTCATCTCGATCTTGATCGTGCCGTCACCCGAGCAGTTCTCGCAGCGACCGCCCTTGACGTTGAAGGAGAAGCGTCCCGGCAGGTAACCGCGGACCTTGGCCTCCATCGTCTCGGCGAAGAGCCGACGGACGTGGTCGAAGACCCCGGTGTAGGTCGCCGGGTTGGAACGCGGGGTGCGTCCGATGGGCGACTGGTCGACGTGCACGACCTTGTCGACCAGGTCGTCGCCGTCGACGCGGGTGTGCCGGCCCGGGACCGTACGCGCGCCGTTGAGCTCGCGCGCGAGATGCGTGTAGAGGATGTCGTTGACGAGTGTCGACTTACCGGATCCCGAGACTCCGGTGACCGCGGTCAGCACGCCCAGCGGGAACGACACGTCGATGTCCTGCAGGTTGTTCTCCCGGGCGCCGTGCACCGTCAGCCGGCGCCCCGGGTCCACCGGCCGGCGCAGGTCCGGGATCGGGATGGCCCGCTTGCCCGCCAGGTACTGGCCGGTCAGCGACTCCTTGTTGGTCAGCAGGTCCTTCAGCGATCCGGAGTGGACCACCTTGCCGCCGTGCTCACCCGCGCCGGGGCCGATGTCCACCACCCAGTCGGCCACCTTGATGGTGTCCTCGTCGTGCTCGACGACGATGAGGGTGTTCCCCATGTCCCGCAGCCGGACCAGCGTCTCGATGAGGCGGTGGTTGTCCCGCTGGTGCAGACCGATGGACGGCTCGTCCAGCACGTACAGCACGCCGACCAGGCCGGAGCCGATCTGGGTGGCCAGCCTGATGCGCTGCGCCTCGCCGCCCGAGAGGGTCCCGGCGGCACGATTCAGCGAGAGGTAGTCGAGGCCGACGTCGACCAGGAACTTCAGGCGTTCGTTGACCTCCTTGAGGACCCGCTCGGCGATCTTCTTGTCGCGGGCGTTGAGCTTCATCCGGCCCAGGAACTCGGCACACTCGCTGATCGACATCGCGGCGACCTCGGCGATGGACTTCTCCATCACCGTGACGGCGAGAACGATCGGCTTGAGGCGGGTGCCTTCACAGGTGGGGCACGGCACTTCGCGCATATAGCCCTCGAAGCGCTCCCGGCTGGAGTCGCTCTCGGCCTCCGAGTGCCGTCGCTTGACGAACGGCACGACCCCCTCGAAGGAGGTCGTATAGGCGCGCTCGCGCCCGTAGCGGTTGCGGTAGCGGACCTCGATCTGGGTCTTGTGTCCGTGGAGCAGGGCCTTCTTGGCACGCTGCGGGAGTCCCGCCCAGGGGATGTCCGTACGGAATCCCAGCTCTTCGGCGAGCGCGCCGACGAGCCGTGCGAAGTACTCCTTGGTGTGACCGAGCGACCACGGGGAGATCGCGCCCTCGTCGAGCGACTTGTCCTCGTCGGGGATGATCAGCTCGGGGTCGACCTCCATCCGCGTACCGATGCCGGTGCAGTCGGGGCAGGCGCCGAAGGGCGAGTTGAACGAGAAGGAGCGCGGCTCCAGCTCTTCGAAGGACAGGTCGTCGTACGCGCAGTAGAGGTGCTCGGAGTACATCCGCTCGCGCTCGGGGTCGTCGGCGGGCAGATCGACGAAGTCGAGGATGACCATGCCCCCGGCGAGGCCGAGCGCGGTCTCCACCGAGTCCGTGAGACGGCGCTTGGCACTGTCCTTCACCGTGAGGCGGTCGATGACCACCTCGATGGTGTGCTTCTCCTGCTTCTTCAGCTTGGGCGGCTCGGAGAGCTGGATCGTCTCGCCGTCCACCCGGGCACGGCTGTACCCCTTGGTCTGCAGATCGGAGAAGAGATCGACGAACTCTCCCTTGCGTTCCCGCACGAGCGGCGAGAGCACCTGGAACCGGCTGCCCTCGGGCAGGGCGAGGACCTTGTCGACGATGGCCTGCGGGGACTGCCGCGAAATGGGCCGGCCGCACTGGGGACAGTGCGGCTTGCCGATGCGCGCGAAGAGGAGACGCAGGTAGTCGTAGACCTCGGTGATGGTGCCGACCGTCGAGCGCGGGTTGCGCGAGGTCGACTTCTGGTCGATGGAGACAGCCGGGGAAAGACCTTCGATGAAGTCCACATCGGGCTTGTCCATCTGGCCGAGGAACTGCCGGGCGTACGAGGAGAGCGACTCGACGTAGCGCCGCTGCCCCTCGGCGAAGATCGTGTCGAACGCGAGAGAGGACTTACCCGATCCGGAGAGCCCGGTGAAGACGATCAGGGAGTCGCGAGGGAGGTCGATCGAGACGTTCTTGAGGTTGTGCTCGCGAGCGCCACGAACGATGAGACGGTCGGCCACGCCGGTCCGCACCTTTCTGAGAGAAGAAGCAGGGGCGGAGCCCCCTCCCCAGGGTATGGGGGGCGCCTCAGCGATGTCTGAAGATGGCTTGTTGGATGTCTCTCACGAGCCTATAGCACGTGCATTCGATTTACGGCCATCGGTAAAGAGCTTCACCCGAAGGAGTGGAGAGGCCTATCGTCAGGCACATGATCGATCACGAGCGGGACCTGGCGTCTGTGGATGAAGCGACCGAACGGCTCCTGGCCTCGGCCGCCGGACTGGACAACGCGGCGGTCCACGAACCGTCACGGCTTCCCGGCTGGTCGCGCGGGCACGTACTCGCCCATCTCGCCCGCAACGCCGATGCGCTGTGCAATGTCTTCGAGGGCCGTCCGATGTACGAGACGGCCGAGGTGCGCGATGCCGACATCGAGCGGGACGCACCGCGCCCGCTCTCCGAGCAGTTGGAAGACGTACGCGCCAGCGCGGCCCGACTCCGGGAACGGGCGGCGCTCCCCGCCGACTGGTCACGGACCGTCACCCTGCGCAACGGCGTCACCGACACGGCCGCCCGGATCCCCTTCCGCCGGCGGGTGGAGATCGAGCTGCACCACGTCGATCTGGGCATCGGCTACGAGCTGGAGGACCTGTCGGCGGAATTCACCGCACGGGAGATCGATTTCCTCCAGCAGCGCTTCTCCTCGGACCCCGCCGTGGCGGAGGTCACCGGTCCCGCCACCGCACTGCTCGGCTGGCTCTCGGGCCGCAGGGACGGCGCGGGACTGACCGCCCCCGGCGCAACGCTGCCTGTGCTCCCCTCGCTCTAGACTCGGCAGCATGACGTACAGCGGAGTGGTGAAGGTCGGCGGCGGCGCGGACGTGCACGAGCTGACAGCTCTGATGATCTCCAAGGTCGCAGTGGGGCCGATGAACAACAACGCGTACCTGCTGCGCTGCCGGGAGAGCGGCGAACAGCTGCTGATCGACGCGGCCAACGACACCGCGACACTGATGCAGCTGATCGGCGAGGACTCCATCGCGTCCGTCGTCACCACCCACCGCCACGGCGACCACTGGCAGTCCCTGGAAGCCGTGGTCGCGGCGACCGGCGCCCGCACCTATGCGGGGCGGTACGACGCCGAGGGCATCCCCGTCACCACCGATGTCCTCGTGGAGGACGGTGACACGATCCGGGTGGGGCGGGTCGCACTGACCGCCCGCCGGCTGATCGGCCACACCCCGGGTTCCATCGCACTCGTGTACGACGACCCGCACGGCCATCCGCACGTCTTCACCGGCGACTGCCTGTTCCCCGGCGGGGTCGGGAACACCTGGGAGGATCCCGCGGCCTTCGCGAGCCTCCTGCACGATGTCGAGACGAAGCTTTTCGACGAGCTCCCCGACGAGAGCTGGGTCTACCCGGGCCACGGCCACGACACCACGCTGGGCGACGAGCGTCCGCACCTCGGGGAGTGGCGCGCTCGCGGCTGGTGATCCCCCGATCCCAGCCGCGAACCCGCGCCGCCCCCCTGCTTTCCGCCCGCTGCTTCCCGCCCGCCGGGGACAGCGCGGGCCGCTGGGCCGTCAGACGTCCACGCTGTCCTTCTTCGCTGCCTCCGCCGCCTCCGCTGCCGCCTGCTTCTTGTTGGCGAGAAGGCTGGTGACAGTGGTGACGATCAGCACGCCGCAGATCACCCCCAGCGAGACCGGGATGGAGATCTCGGGAACGTGCACCCCGGACTCGTGCAGCGCGTGCAGCAGCAGCTTGACGCCGATGAAGCCGAGGATCACCGACAGCCCGTAGCTGAGGTGGACCAGCTTCTTGAGCAGGCCGCCTATCAGGAAGTACAGCTGCCGCAGCCCCATGAGCGCGAAGGCGTTGGCCGTGAAGACGATGTACGGGTCCTGGGTGAGGCCGAAGATCGCGGGGATCGAGTCCATCGCGAACAGCACATCGGTCGTGCCGATGGCGAGCATGACCACCATGAGCGGGGTCATGATCCGCTTGCCGTTCTTCTGAATGAAGAGCTTGGTGCCGTGGTAGCGGTCAGCGACGCCGAAGCGCTGCTCGATGGACTTGAGAAGCCGGTTCTCCTCGAACTCCTCGTCCTCCTCGTCGGAGCGCGCTTCCTTGACGAGCTTCCAGGCGGTGTAGATGAGGAACGCGCCGAACAGGAAGAAGATCCACGAGAAGCTGGCGATGATCGCCGCGCCGGCCGCGATGAAGATCGCACGCAGGACGAGGGCTATCAGTACGCCGATCAGCAGTACCCGTTGCTGGAGCGGGGAGGGCACCGCGAACTTCGCCATGATCAGGATGAAGACGAAGAGGTTGTCCACGCTGAGCGACTTCTCGGTGATGAAGCCCGCGAAGAACTCACCCGACGCCTGGCCGCCCCCGAAGAGCAGCAGGCCCAGACCGAAGAGCGCGGCCAGGGCGATCCAGACCACGGTCCAGATACCGGCTTCCTTGATCGACACATCGTGGGGCTTGCGCCCGATGAAGAAATCGACTGCGATCAGGGCGCCCAGACCAAGAATGGTCAGCACCCACAGGGTCAGAGAAACGTCCACTACGCCTCCGGCGATTGCTACGGCTACTTGATCAGCGTCGTCGCTGCCGGAGGTCTCTTCCACCCGAGCCGGAACACCGGCTTCCGGGTCGACGCCCCGGGTCCCGGACGGGTCCGTATTGACGGGTACGTCGCACTTGGGGAGTACTCCCCTCCGCACCAAGAACAGTACAGGCAATACCAAGAGAAGGTAAAGAGATCGGTAAAGATCAATTCAAAACAGCAGGTCAGTCCGGCAGGCCTCGACGGGCCTCGGCCACGTGACCGAGGACGTGATCCAGCACCCGGCTGCCCGGCGGCGGGAGTGACGGCTCATACGTCCAGGCGTGACCGACCCACGGGTCGGCAAGGTGGTCGTCGGGCACGGGCGTTATACGCAGAAGCGAACGCCACAGCGGATCGAGCACCGGACCGTACCGGCTCGCGTCCTCCCGGTCGGCGACCATCAGCAGATGGACGCCGACGGACGGCCCCTCGTCGGCGAGATAGCGCAGATGCGTGAGCGCACGGTCGTCGAATCCGTGCGGGAAGTCGTTGACGATCAGCAGTTGTTCCGCGGTGTCCAGGTCCGGCGGAAGAGAGTCGGCCGCGCCGCCGCGCACGGCCATCTGCACCAGATCCACCCGCTGGACGAGCCGCCCCAGTACATCGGCCACCGTCCGCGCACCCGCCACCGGCGCCGGGTCGAGCACTCCTGAACCGACCAGCGGGGCAAGCGATCCGGCAGCCGAACCCGCCGGGTCGATGACGTGCACCGCGAACTCACCGGCCGGGTAGACCGCCAGCAGCCGCGCGGCCAGCGCCACCGCGGTGTCCATGGCACGTGTACGCAGCCGGCCCGCGTCCCACTCCACGGCCGGGTCGGATGTGGTGCGAGCGCTGTCGATCCACAGACCGCGCTCCAGTGGCAGCCGTACCAGCATCGGGATGCGCAGCTCGGGCCGTTCCGGAAGGTGCAGATCTCCGACGCGCAGCGCCATCGGGATCTCCATCGGAACGCGGTACCCGTGCCAGACGGGGTTGTCCCAGCGGGCGAAGGCCGGGGGCAGAGCGGGCTCCACGACCTGCGATTCCGCGATGAGCTGGGCGAGGTCACGGTCGAGCACCTCACGCGCCTGGGCTGTCAGCCCGTCACGCTTCTCCTGCGCCTGCCGACGGGCGTCGGCCCCGGCGGGGCCGATACGGCCGCGCGGATCCGAGAGGGCCCGGTCGACCTCCTGCTCCATGCGGGACTCGGCGAAGCCGACCGCACTGCGGTACGCGGCGGTGGTGCGCGCCAGGTCCTCGAACATGCCCCAGACCTGGTTGTACAGGCGCTCCTCCATGGACCAGCCGGTGGCATCTCCCGCGACAGGCGTGGCCGGTTGTCCGGGCGGGGAAGCGGGAGGAGGCGGAGGTGCGGCGCTCCGACGGCGCGGATGCACGTAGTCGACGGGGCCGCTGGGTCCGGTACCGGCCCCGGCCGTCCGGGGCGGCGGCACCGCCACCGCGCGGGCCGCACCGCCCACGACCGCGGCCTGGATGACACCGGCGAGCTCATGGGCCTGCAACAGCCCCTGGTCGCTGAGCATTTCGGCGAGGCCGCCCGCGTATCCCTGGCCGACGGCACGGACCTTCCAGGCACCGTGTCTGCGGTAGAGCTCCAGGGCAACAACCGCTGACTCGGCGTCGAGACCGGTGACGGTGTAGGTGGCGATCTCCGCGCCGTCGAGACCGGTGACCGCGACGAAAGGTGCGGCGACGGCGGCGAACGAGGCAGGGCCCCCGACGCCGTCGGGCAGCGCGAGCAGGACGTTCACGCGGTGCACGGTGTCCGGCAGCGCCTCCAGGTCGACGGCGAGCCGATGGTCGCTCGCCGCCTGTCCGGAGACTTCGAGGCCGGGCAGCTGCGGCGCCCCGGGGTGGGCGACCCACTCCGCGCCACGGACCTTTCCCTGCTCGTCGCCGAGCGTGGCACCGGCCACGACCGGCTTTCCGGTGGAGACCCGGATCTCCAGTCGGGTCCCGGGCAGGGGGTGGTTCTGCCCCCGCACCAGCTCGGCCGTCATCGCGTGTGTCTCCTCGTCGCTCTGCATTTCTGGTCGCTCTGCACTGCTGATGCCGCGCTGCACTACTGATCGCGCTGCACTACTGGTCGCGCTGTACTACTGATCGCGCTGTACAGGTCGTCGCACGGACGTCACTTCGCCGCTGCTCAGCCAGGGCTCGGCCGCCGCTCGGACGCCGGACGCGGTTGCCCTGCGGATGCGAGGCAGCTCCCGGCGGCAACGCGCCCCCGGGAGCTGCTCGTAGTACGTGATGGACGTCCCGGTTACAGGTGCGGCAGGATCGTCGGCATCAGGTCCTGGAACGTGCGGCCGTTGGCGGGGGCGCCGATGGCCGTCATCTGCCAGCCCGCGCCCGCGCGGTGCACCTTCGCCATGATCTGGGCGGTGAACTGGCCGCCGCCGTCGAGCGTGTACCGGGCGAGTTCGTCACCGTTGGCCTCGTCGACGATGCGGCAGAAGGCGTTCTGCACCTCCTGGAACGTCTGGCCGGTGAAGGAGTTCACCGTGAAGACGATCTGGTCGATGTGCACCGGGACCCGCGAGAGATCGACGAGGATCGCCTCGTCGTCGCCGCCCTGTCCGGCGCCGCCGACCAGATTGTCCCCGGTGTGCTTCACCGAGCCGTCGTCGCTGACGAGATGACGGAAGAACACGACGTCCACCGGCTGCTTGTCGGCGAACAGCACCGCCGAGGCATCGAGGTCGATCTCACGGGTGCGTGAACCGAACAGCCCGCGGCGCGGTGCCGCCTGCCAGCCGAGTCCCATCCGCACCGCGGTCAGGGTGCCCCCGTTGTTCTTCTGCAGGCTGATGGCCTGCCCCTTGGTCAGGTTGACGCCAGGGCCCTTGGCAAAATTGGCCGTCACGCGCTGTCCCTTCTTCCTGTTTCCCCACGTTTTCCCCGCACCCTACGCAGTGGCGCCGACACCGCAGGAGGGCCGGGGCGTTTTTGTGTCGTTCTTGCAACAACCAGGTCAGGCCAGCCCTCCCTCCTTCATCTGGCGCAACTCCTTCTTCAGCTCGCCGACTTCGTCACGGAGCCGGGCGGCCACCTCGAACTGCAGATCCGCCGCCGCGGCCCGCATCCGCTCGGTCATCTCCTCGATGATCCCCGCGAGTTCGGCCGCGGGACGATCGGTGGGAACCGTCCTCGCGCCCTTGGCGCCCTTGCCCGCTCCGCCGCCCAGCGCGGGCACCGGAGCCTTCGCCTGCTTCCCGTCCTTCGTCTGGCGGTAGCCGGTGCCGAGCAGTTCCTCGGTGTCGACCTCCTCGCGCGCGATCGTCGCGACGATGTCGTTGATCTTCTTACGCAGGGGCTGCGGGTCGAGACCGCGCTCCTTGTTGTACGCGACCTGCTTCTCCCTGCGCCGGTTAGTCTCCTCGATGGCCTTCTCCATCGCCGGAGTGATCCGGTCCGCGTACATGTGGACCTGCCCGGAGACGTTGCGCGCCGCCCGGCCGATCGTCTGGATCAGTGAGGTCCCCGACCGCAGGAAGCCCTCCTTGTCCGCGTCGAGGATGGCGACCAGCGACACCTCGGGGAGGTCGAGTCCTTCACGCAGAAGGTTGATGCCGACCAGTACGTCGTACTCACCGGCCCGCAGCTCGCGCAGCAGCTCGATACGGCGCAGCGTGTCGACATCGCTGTGCAGATAGCGGACCTGGATGCCCAGGTCGAGGAAGTAGTCGGTGAGGTCCTCGGCCATCTTCTTGGTGAGCGTGGTCACCAGGACGCGCTCGTCCTTCTCCGTGCGCATACGGATCTCGTGCACGAGGTCGTCGATCTGGCCCTCGGTGGGCTTGACGACGACCTCGGGGTCGACGAGTCCGGTGGGGCGGATGATCTGCTCCACGAAGCCGTCGCCCCGCGAGAGTTCGTACTTCCCCGGGGTGGCGGACAGGTAGACGGTCTGGCCGATCCGCTGCTGGAATTCCTCCCACTTCAGCGGTCTGTTGTCCATCGCGGACGGAAGCCGGAAGCCGTGGTCGACGAGTGTGCGCTTGCGGGAGGCGTCGCCCTCGTACATCGCGCCGATCTGCGGAACGGTGACATGCGATTCGTCGAGAACGAGCAGGAAGTCCTCGGGGAAGTAGTCGATGAGCGTGTTGGGCGCGGTTCCGGGCTCACGGCCGTCGAAGTGCATCGAGTAGTTCTCGACGCCGGAGCAGCTGCCGATCTGGCGCAGCATCTCCAGGTCATAGGTGGTGCGCATGCGCAGCCGCTGGGACTCCAGCATCTTGCCCTGTCTGTCCAGCTCCGCGAGCCGCCCCTCCAGCTCCTTCTCGATGCCGTTGACCGCCTTCTCCATGCGTTCCGGGCCCGCCACGTAGTGGGTGGCCGGGAAGATGTAGAGGGATTCGTCCTCGCTGATGATCTCGCCGGTGAGCGGGTGCAGCGTGGAGAGCGCCTCGATCTCGTCGCCGAACATCTCGATCCGGACCGCGAGCTCCTCGTACACCGGGAAGATCTCGATGGTGTCGCCGCGCACACGGAAGGTGCCGCGGGTGAAGGCCACGTCGTTGCGCGTGTACTGGATGTCGACGAAGCGGCGCAGCAGCTCGTCGCGGTCCAGCTCGTCGCCCACCTTGAGCGACACCATCCGGTCGACGTACTCCTGGGGCGTACCGAGGCCGTAGATGCAGGAGACCGAGGCGACCACGATCACATCGCGCCGGGTCAGCAGCGAGTTCGTCGCGGAGTGGCGCAGCCGCTCGACCTCCTCGTTGATCGAGGAGTCCTTCTCGATGTACGTATCGGACTGCGGGACGTACGCCTCGGGCTGGTAGTAGTCGTAGTACGAGACGAAGTACTCGACGGCGTTGTTGGGGAGCAGCTCACGGAATTCGTTGGCCAGCTGGGCGGCGAGCGTCTTGTTCGGCGCCATCACCAGAGTGGGGCGCTGGAGCTTCTCGATCATCCAGGCAGTGGTCGCCGACTTGCCGGTACCGGTCGCGCCGAGCAGGACAACATCCTTCTCACCTGCACGAATGCGCTTTTCCAGCTCTGCGATGGCCGTCGGCTGGTCGCCGCTGGGCTGGTAGGGACTGACGACCTCGAAAGGCGCCACCGTGCGTTCGATCTTGGAAACGGGCCGCATGCAACCACCGTACGACCCACCACTGACAACCGCGGCCGACCGCCGCCCGGCGGCACTGTCGGTGGGCCGCCGTACGGTGGAGGCGTGAACAGCGACCGGCAGATCATCGAGTGGACCGCAGTCGGCAGCGACATCGGGCCACTGCTGCTCGCTGCGACCGGGAGGGGCCTGCTGAGCGTCGTCTTCCATGCCGACGCAGCGGTGCGGAAGAGAGCCCTTGAGCAGCTTGCCGCGCGATGCGGGACCGCACCGGTCGAGGCGCCGGATTCGGTACGGCTGGCCGGACCCGTGCGTCAGCTGGCGGCCTATTTCGCGGGTGATCTGCAGGAATTCGACCTGACGCTGGACTGGACGCTGACCTCCGGGTTCAACCGGCAGGTGCTGCGTGAGCTGGCGACCGGAGTGCCGTACGGCTCGGTCGTCGGGTACGGCGACCTCGCGCACCGGGTGGGCCAACCGGGGGCGGCGCAGGCGGTCGGCGTGGCGATGGGGTCGAATCCACTGCCGGTCGTCGTGCCCTGCCACCGTGTCGTGGAGAGTGATGGAGGGCTGGGCGGATTCGGCGGAGGGCTGGAGACGAAGCGCCGGCTGCTGGCCCTTGAGGGCGTGCTCCCACAACCCCTCTTCTGATTCCGGTGGTTCCGACCTCTGCGGGCCCGCCGGCGGGAGCCCCGGCACCCTGGTGGGAGCCCTGCCTCGAAGCCCCTGGTGGTGGGCTGTCCAAGAGCACCTTTCGCCTGTGCGTAAGGGGTGTCACACTGCGGCGGTGACTACCACTGGAGGCGCCCGATGACCGCCGTCGACAACGAGGCCGACGGCACGGCCGGTATACCGGGCCCGCTCGCCCACCCCGCCGACCTGCCCGCCCTGCGCCGCCGGGTCAATGCCGTGCTCATCGCGAGCCAGATACTCGGCGGGCTCGGCGTCGCGACCGGTGTCGCGCTCGCCGCCGTACTGGCCAAGCAGGTCAGTGGTACCGAGGCCCTGTCCGGGCTCGCTCCGACGGCGACCGTGATCGGCACCGCTCTGCTCTCCGTGCCGCTGGCAGCCCTGATGACCGCCCGCGGACGCCGCCCCGGGCTGGTTCTCGCGTATCTGATCGGTGCGGTCGGTGCGGCTGTCGTCGTGCTGGCCGCCGTCCTCTCCAACTTCCCGCTCCTGCTGGTGGGCATGGCCGGTTTCGGTGCCGCCTCCTCCGCCAATCTGCAGGCCCGCTTCGCCGCCGCCGACCTGGCGGAACCGGAACGCCGCGGCCGGGCCATCTCCACCGTCGTGTGGGCCACCACGATCGGTGCCGTTCTCGGGCCGAACATCGCCGCCCCCGCCGGTCGCAGTGTGACGGGCCTGGGCATTCCCGCGGCGGCGGGCCCGTTCGCCTGGTCGGCCGGGGTGTTCCTGGTGTCGGGGGCGCTCGTCGCCGTACTGCTGCGGCCCGATCCGCTGCTGACGGCGCGCGCCCTGGCCCCGGCCTCGGACCGGTCCCCCGAGGGCCGTTCGCTGCGGGCCGGCGTCGCAGCGGTGGCCGCGTCGCCGCGGGCGCGACTGGCGCTGGTGACCGTCGCGGTGTCGCACACCACGATGGTGTCGATCATGTCGATGACCCCGGTCGCGCTCAGCCACCACGGCGCCGGCATCCAGCTGATCGGGCTGGTCATCTCCGGTCACATCGCGGGGATGTACGCGTTCTCCCCGGTGATGGGGTGGCTCTCGGACCGCATCGGCCGCCTCGCGGTGATCGGTCTGGCGGCCGGACTCCTGGCGTTCGCCGCGCTGCTGGCCGGGACCGCGGGCAGCAGTCACGGACAGACGGCCGCCGGACTCTTCGTGCTCGGCCTCGGCTGGTCGGCGGGGCTGGTGTCCGGTTCGACGCTGCTCACCGATTCCGTGCCACAACCCGCCCGCGCCGCCGTGCAGGGCCTCTCCGACCTGACCATGAACACAGCGGCGGGGGTGGGTGGCGTGGCGGCGGGGCTGATCGTCTCGCGGGCGAGCTACGGCTGGCTGAATGCCGCCGGCGCCTGCCTGCTGCTGCCGCTGGCCGGGCTCGTCCTGCTGACGGTCCGCCGCCGCGCCACCGCGGCCACCGTCAGAGGCTGATGTGGTACGCCTTGCGCAGCGTCTCGTGGACGGTCCAGGTCGTACGGTCGCCCTCGCGCAGCACGCAGGCGTCGCCGGGGCCGATCTCCAGGGTCTGCCCGCCCTCGACCGCGACGCTCGCCCGCCCGCTGACCACCACGAAGAGTTCATTGGCCTCGGTGTCGGTCACCACACCGGGGGTGATCTGCCAGATCCCGCGCAGTTGGGTGCCGTCCGCCGATTCCCAGAGCACCTTGCCCGTGACCTCGGGATTCCCGGAGACGATCTGCGCCGGGTCCAGGGGCTCCGGCTCCAGTTCGGCATCCGGGATGTGCACGGCAAAAGAAGCGGAAGTCTGATCAATTGTTGTCATAGCGCGAAACTTTAGCGACCATGACCGGCTGGAAAAATCCGGTGTCCTCAGGAGCGTGCCATCTGGTCTCCACGAACCCCGCCCGCGCCGCGAAACCGGCGGTCTCCCGCTGGGTGAGCGCCCAGTAAGTGGCCCGGCGCGTGCGCGTCACCCAGGTCGGGCCCTCCTCCGGCAGCAGTTGGAAGTGCTCCAGGTCGTAGCGCTCGCCGTCCCGGTGCCAGTGCCACAGCTGGAAGGTGATGGTCCGCCCCTCGGGCCGCTCCCTCACCTGGGGCGGAGTGGAACCGGGCCGCTCGCGGCGCAGTTGGTCGTACGGACGTGTGGACAGCAGAAGCAGCCCGCCGGGCCGCAGCACTCTGCGCATCTCGTCGAGCGCGGCCCGTACGTCGACGGAAGTGAGCAGGTGCGGCAGGGAGTTGTCGGCGCAGACGACGACATCGAAGGAACGGTCCGCGAACGGCAGCGCGCGCATGTCCGCGGCGCCGGCCGTGAACCGGAGTCCACGCGCACGGGCTTCACGCTGGGCCCGCGCCGCCGCGACCGGGCTGAGATCGCTGCCGGTGACCCGGTGTCCGCGCGCCGCCAGGCCCAGCGCCTGCGTGCCGATACCGCAGGCGCAGTCGAGTACGTCGTGGCGGCCCGGCCCGCGCGCCTCGGAGATCAGCCCGCCGAGCGCATCGCCCTGCCGGGTCACGGCGGCGTCCCAGTCGGCGTAGATCAGGTCGTAATCGGCGGCGAGTTGATCGTAGAAGAGCTGTGTGGGGTCCACCCCCGCACGCTAGCGCGGCCCCTGCTGCGACGGCGAGCAGCTACGGCGACGGCCGACGCGGCCGATTGTCAGTGGTGGCGTCTAGCGTGGAATCACTGAAGATCAGCCGCACCGGCTGGTCCCTGGGGAGGGGTGTGCGATGGCTGCTGCGCAGGTGGGGAAGACGACGTATCTGGAGCTGTCCCAGGAGGGCGGCGGGGCACACAAATTCTACGAAGTGACCGTCACCGGCACGGTGGTAGCCGTGCGGTACGGGCGCATCGGCGCCGACGGGCAGCGCCAGGTCTCGACCTTCCCGACGGTCGAGAAGGCGAAGGCCGCCGCGGCGAAGAAGCTGGGTGAGAAGGTGCGCAAGGGATACGCACCGGCGGTACAGGGCGGGCGCGCACCCCGGTCCGTGACCCGCCGTCAGGTGACCTCGGCTCCTTCCACGGCGCGGGCGACGGCCCCGGTGCTCTGGCGGTTCCGTACCGGCACCTCGGCGTTCGGGATCCATATCGACGAGGACCACTGCTGGGTCGGAAACCAGCACGGCGATGTCTACACGCTGGGCCACGACGGCGAGGTGCTGGCCCGCTTCTCGCTGCCGGACGGCGTCAAGTGCCTGGTCGCGGACGACTTCTGGATCTACGCGGGGTGTGACGACGGCAAGGTGTACGACCTGTCGTCGAAGGTGCCCTTCGCCGCGTACGAGATCGCGGACGACGTGGACATCTTCTGGCTGGACATCCACGAGGGCGTGCTGAACGTGTCCGACCGCAGTGGCGGTCTCACGGTCATCGACCACGAGGACGAGTTCCAGTGGTCCCGCCGCTCCAACGGCAGCAACGCCTGGATGGTGCGAGCCGACGACAGCGCGGTCTATCACGGGCACACGCGCGGTGTGACGGCGTACGCCGCGGACGGCAGCGGCGAGTTGTGGCACACGGACACCTCCGGCGGCGTGCTCTTCGGCTGGCAGGAGGAGACCGCGGTGTACGCGGGAACGGGCCGGCAGGTCGTCGAGCGGCTGACCAAGGCGACCGGCCGGAGCGAGGCGCGGTACCGGTGCGACGCGGCGGTCTACTCCTGCGCGACCTCCGCCGACGGCGAGTACGTCTTCGCGGGCGACCTCGCCTCCTCGGTCTACTGCTTCGCCGCGGACGGCACCCGGCTGTGGAAGCTGGGGACGGGCGGCGGCTCGGCGCTCTCCATGCAGTACCACGCCGAGAAGCTGTACATCGTCACCACAGACGGCTCGCTGGCCTGCATCGATGCGAGCGAGGCGGCCATCACCGCGGCGCAGGGCGGAAGCGTTCCGGTCGCCTTGGACGTCAAGCAGGCTGCGGCGCTTCCCACGTACACCCCGGCGGCGACCGTGGCCACGGTGAGTGCGATGCCCGCGCCGGGAGCCGGGATAGTCGTGGAGTGCGTGCAGGTCGGCGGACGGCTGCGCGTCCAGGTGGTCTCGGACGGCTACGAACCCTCCTGGCACGTCCAGTTCCCCCGGGCGATACGTCAGGTCGGCGCCCGCTACGTGGTGGACGCGCTGCACTCCTCCTCGGGCGGCTTCTACCGGGTGCGGGGAGAGATAAAGCGCCTGGTCTAGACCAGCCCCCGGGTGGGACCGTTCCAGGCGAGGTGGTCGGGGTGGTCCGCCCGTACGACGACATCGGCGGTCTCCGCAGGATCCACTTCGTCCTCGTACCTCCGGAAGGCCGGCAACGTCCACTGCGTGTCCTGCCCGGTACGGCGCTGAAGCGCTCCCGGCGAGAGCCGCAGGTGCACACTCAGATCGAAGGGAAACCAGTGCCCGAACAGAAACGGCCCCTGCACGATCAACAGCGCACCGTCCGGAAGTTGCTGATACGGGCTGCGGGTGGCCCGATCGGTCACCGGGTCCCACAGATCGGGCAGTACACGACCGCTGCCGCCTGCCTCCAGCGGACCGAAGACCTCCCGCCAGAGCGCACCCGTGTCGAACCAGCCGCTGTAATACGCGTCCGGGTCCCGCTTCCCGTACTCGTACCGCAGGGAGGCCGGGCGTAGAAAGCCCTGTGTGCTGACGAGGTGGACGGACCGGCCGCGTTCCCGTAGCGCCTCGGCCACGGCGGCCGACAGTTCGGCGGTGGGCGCGGCGGGTGCGCCATCGATCGCGATCTTGGGCCAGGGGCCGCCGTCCGCGGCCTTCAGTCCGTCCGCGCGCTGTGCCAGGGCATCGGCCAGCCGTTCCCAGGAGATCGCTTCGAGTCGCACCCCTCCATCATCGCTGAGGTCGCCGACCGGCCATGACCGGTGAGGTCCCGGAGGGATGGCGTACGGTGTGGGTCGCGCGGGGCGAGATCGACACGCAGGCCAGGGGGTTGCGGACCATGGTGATTCGTACTAGGCGGACCATGACCCGAGCCGCGAGCCGCGAGCCGCGAGCCGCGAGCCGCGAGCCGCGAGCCGCGAGCCGCGAGCCGCGAGCCGCGAGCCGCGAGCCGCGAGCCGCGAGCCGCGAGCCGCGAGCCGCGAGCCGCGAGCCGCGAGCCGCGAGCCGCGAGCCGCGAGCCGCGAGCCGCGAGCCGCGAGCCGCCAGCGGTGGTTGCGTGTTCCGGTCGGTGAAGATCCCGAGCGCTGGCGCACCCTGCCCGGCAAACGCCTCGTGGTCGCCGTGGCCCGCACCGTCACCTCGACCGTTCGGGTCCTGGACGTGCTGCGCCCCGTTCTGCGGGACGACCCGCGCGTCGATGTCGTCTTCGCGTACGACCCGACCTCCGCGTTCAACCACGGAGTCGAGGAGTTGCTGCGGACTGTCGGCGCCCGCGTCATGCCCTGGGGGCAGTTGGCCTCGGCCGAGCCCGATCTGATCGTCACCGCCACCGAGAACGCCCGGCTTCCCGGAGTCTGTCCCGTCCTCGTCCTGCCGCACGGCGTGGGCTTCCACAAGACCGTCCCCGACTCCCGCAGCACCCGCGAACGGCTGGCCGGGTTGGTGCCCGCCGCCCTGCTGCGCAGCGGGCGGGCCCGGCTCGCGGTCTCGCACCCGAGCCAGGCCGCGCAGTTGGCTGCCGCCCACCCCGCGGCGGACGGACTCAGCGTGCTCATCGGGGATCCCTGCTACGACGCGCTGCTCGAAGGCCGGAACCTGCGCGCCAGGTACCGCGACGCCCTGGGCGTGGGCCCTGAGCGACGACTGGTGATGCTGAGCACGACCTGGCGCGAGGAGTCCACCATGGGCTCTCAACCGGGCCTACCGGCCAGGCTGTTGGCGGAGCTGCCGAGGGACGAGTACGCCGTCGCCCTCGTGAGCCACCCCAATGTGCAGGCCGCGCACGGCTCCTACCAGGTGGAGACCGTACTCGCGTCGGCCCGCGGCTCCGGTCTGCTGCGGATCCCGCCCGCAGCAGGCTGGCAGGGAACGCTGTTGGCCGCCGACCTGCTGATCGGCGACCACGGATCCGTGACCTTCTACGGAGCCGCGCTCGGAACCCCGCTGCTGCTCGGCGCGTTCAGTGAGCACGAGGTGGTACCCGGCACACCGATGGCGGAGCTGGGCCAGCTGGCGCCGCGGCTCGTTCAGGACGCACCGTTGCGCGCACAGATCGAGCGCACACTCTCCGAGCACCAGCCGGACCGCTTCCGCAAGCTCGGGGAGAGCGCCTTCGCCGACCCCGGTCACGCGTTGGGGAATCTGCGCACCGTGGTGTACGAACAGCTCCGGCTCGATCCGTGCGAGGGGCCTCCACCGCCCAGGCTGGCTCCCGTACTCCCCGTGCCACAGCCGGACGAGGAGGACACGACCGCGTCCGTCGTCATCACCCGGGTCGTCACCAGCCAGGGCGACAGCCGGGTCGTGGTCGAACGGTTCCCGGCGTCCGTCGCTCACCTCGTCGCCGAACCGGACACCGACAGCACAGACACCGACCGCACAGACACCGACAGCACGGACAGCGTCTTCCGGTACGTGAGCTGCGGCGACGACGCCCGGGACCAGGGCGTCGCGGAGAGCGCATCCGTCCTGGTGCGCCGTACGGCCGCCCCCACAGCGGTTGCCGCGGCCCGCTGGGCCGAGAACGTCTTCGCCCGCTACCCCGGCGCCCTGCTCGCTGCCTCGTCGCTCGCGGGCGGCTGCTGCCGGGTGCGGCTCACGGACGGCCGTACGGTCGAGGTGTCCACGACCGGCCGGACGACCGACGCCGGGATGTCGGCCTCGGCCGTCTACAGCTGCCTCCGGGCAGGCCTGCCCCTGGCGGGCTTCCTCACCCTCTGCTTCGCCGGGCGCGAGGAGGACGTCACGCTACGGCTGCTCCCCTGAAGGGAATTCAGGGGAGGAGAATTCCGCTGAGAGGCGCTCGCGCAGGACAGCCACGCGCGGGCCGCCGCCCTCCTCGTAGATCTCCAGTGCCCGCACCAGGTGGCGCAGACGCTGGTCTCCCGAACAGAGCTCGGCCAGCGCCTCGCGTGCCGGGGCCTCGTAGTGGCGTGCGCCCACGGACCCGAACGCGTGCACGGCTTCCTCCAGCGCGGTGACCGCCTCGTCGTCACGTCCCAGATGGTGGAGCGTGGTCCCGATGGCGCTGCGTGCGCGGGCCGCCATCCGCTCGTCCTTCACCGTCAGCGCGAGGAACCGTCGCCAGGCCTCGTCGAGCGTGTCCAGGGCTGTGGTGTGCCGCCCCGCCGAGTCCTGTGCGCAGCCCAGGAAGTAGAGGCCGATGGCGATACCGCGCGGGTCACCGTCCAGGCGGTAGAACTCCAGCGCCTCCCCGTACGTCTCCACGGCGCGGGAGAGGTCGTGCCGGTCCCAGTAACGACCGTAGAACTCACGCGCGGAGGCCCGCAGCAGCGTGTCACCGCTCTCGTCGGCCCGGACGATCGCGGTCTCCAGCTCCGCGCGGGCACGGTCGTCGTCTCCGCGGTCCAGCAGGGGACGTGACACCAGGGCGCGCAGCCGGGACTCGGCGGCGGGATTCCCGTCCGCGGCGGCAGCCAGCGCGCCGAGCTCGCCGGACTCCGCCCAGTCGTTGAGGTAGCGGCGGTTGAGGTAGAGCGCGGTGAGCGCCTCCGCCAACTCCCAGGTCCGGCGGTGCAGATTCAGCGCCGCCGCGGCGCGCACGGCTGCGAGGAGTTCGGCGCGGTGTCCGACCAGCCAATTCAGGGCGTCGGCCTTGGTGGAGAACGGCCCAGCGGCACCGTCTAGTCGCCGCGTGTACGCGCCGATGCGCATCCGGCCGCCCATCACGGCCAGGTCTGCGTACCCGGTGAGGGTGAGGAAGTGGTCGATCACGCGCTTCACGGCTGCCGCGCGTTGTTCCACGGTCTCGTGCTGTTCGGCCTGGCTGCGGGCGTGGAGGCGTACCAAACCGTGGAACCCGTACGGACCGGCGGGTTCGTGTCCCGGTCCGGCCCCCGGCTCCCGCTCCCCGTCGCCGGGCACCGCGACCTCCACCAGACTCGCCTCTTCGAGCGTGTCCAGGAGGCGCTGTGCCTGCCGGGGTGTCAGGTCCGCGAGAGCGGCGGCGGTCTCGGCGTCCCAGTGGTGCCCGGGATAGACGCCGAGGAGCCGGTAGAGGCGGGACGCCTCCGCATCGAGGCCCTCGTACGCAACGGTGAAGACGGCAGCCACAGCGTTTTCTCCTCCCAGGCTCAGGGCATCCAGTCGGCCCTGCTCATCGGCCAGTTCGGCGGCCAGCGCGGACGGAGTGAGTCCTCGGTGCATGGCCAGGCGGGCGCCCGCGACCCGCAGCGCGACAGGTAAGCCGTCGCAGAGGTCGACGATGCGGGCTGCCGCATCCGGATCGGCCGCCACGCGCCCGGCCCCGCACAGGTCCTCCAGGACGCGCAGGCCGTGCGCCGGTTCGAGCGGTCCGAGACGCATCAGCTCCGCGCCGGACATGACCAGCTCGCCGAGCCGTCCACGGCTCGTGGCGATGACGGCACTGCCCGGACCACCGGGGATCA
This sequence comes from Streptomyces sp. A 4/2, assembly GCF_940670765.1. GTDB lineage: Bacteria > Actinomycetota > Actinomycetes > Streptomycetales > Streptomycetaceae > Streptomyces. The sequence continues at coordinate 185,514 of NZ_CALNVW010000034.1, read as the reverse complement.
GCGCTCTGAGCTGAGCCGGTTCGGTGACGTCGTCGAGCACCACCAGGACCCGCCGGAGCGCCGTGTGGCTGCGGAAGAGCGCGCACAACTCACCGAGTGTGGGTGGCAGGTATTCGTCCGTGACTCCGAGCGCACGCAGACAACTGGTCACGCCGGTGGAGACATCGGCGCCCACCTCGCGGCGCAGTTCGGTGAAGTCGACATAGAAGTCACCATCGGGAAACTGCTCGCGCCGGTCCTGGACCCATTGCCGGACCGTGGCCGACTTCCCCATTCCGGGCAATCCGCTGAGCACCGCGACGCGCGCACCGTTGCCGCCCCGGCCGGCCCAGTCGTCGATGTCGCCGAGGACCGCCGTCCGATTGACGAACCCGGGCGACGCCGGGGGGACTTGCCGGGGCACCACAGCCGTCCGGGGCTGCGGCATGTTCACGGTCAGAGCCCCGATCTCTCCTGCCTGAATGACGGGACCGTACGCGGTTCCGTCGAAGTCGTTCCTCACGGACCCTGAATCCATCTTTTCCCCCGCGGCGGCCGACACCATCCGGTGCACACGCTACCCGTGCGGGCATCCGGGCGCCGGTACGATCTGGGCCATGCCGCTGCCCGACCCCAGGAACGTACAAGTGAATTACGGAAGCGGCATACGCGGCGATACCGGACACTCTAGAATGAACGATGCGATAGCGGTCAGCGGTCAGCGGTCAGCGGTCAGCGGTCAGCGGTCAGCGGTCAGCGGTCAGCGGTCAGCGGTCAGCGGTCAGCGGATGACAGGCGGCGGGCGACAGGCGGCGGAGCAGAAGTCCGTACTCTTCGCGGCCCGTTCGGCGACCGCCCTGCACCGTCTCCTCGACGTCATCCCGGCCTTCGCGGGTGACGACCGCATCCGCCACCGCCGGTTCACCCTCGTCCCCGGCTCGGAGTTCGACATCGACGCCCTCGCCGCGGTCGAACGCGCCGGCGCCCGAACGATCCCGTGGGCCGAGGCCGTACGCCACCCGCACGACCTGATCGTCGCCGCCAGCCCGAAGGGCGATCTCGACCGTCTCACCGGCCCGCTGGCCCTGCTCCCGCACGGTGCGGGCTTCAACAAGGCGGTTCCGTACGAGGGATCGGCCCGTACGGCGTCCGGTCTCGATCCGGCGATGCTGCTGCGCAACGGCCGGCCGATCGCAGACCTGCACGCCCTCGCCCACCCCAGCCAGGCCGACCGCCTCGCCGTCGGCTGCCCTCCGGCCGCAGCCCGCAGCACCGTAGTCGGCGATCCGACCCTGGACCGCATGCTGGTCTCCCTCCCCCGCCGCGGGAGTTACCGCACCGCCCTGGGAACCGGTGGCCGCAAGGTGATCGCCCTGACCTCGACCTGGGGCCCCGAGTCCCTGCTGGCCCGGCGTCCCGGTCTGCCTGCGGAGCTGGCCGCCGGACTCCCCCACGACGGCTACCAACTGGCCCTGATCCTGCACCCCAACGAGTACAGCAGGACCAGCGCCTACGACCTCCGCGAGATCCTGGAGCCCGCGCTGGCCTCGGGGATGGTGCTGGCCCGTCCGTACGAGGAGTGGGCGGCGGTACTCGTCGCCGCCGACGCGGTCATCACCGACCACGGTTCGTCGGCGCTCTACGCGGCGGCGCTGGGCCTGCCCCTGATCGCGGCGTGCGACGGCGGCGACGAGCTCCTCCCCGGCAGTCCGATGGCGGAACTTCTCGCCCAGGCCCGTTTCCTTGCCACACCGGCCGATCTCGAACCGGCGCTGGCCGCCCACTCCCCCAGCGCGGTCCGCGCCCTCGCCGCACCGGCCTTCGCCGAGCAGGGCGCCGCACTTGAGCGCCTGCGCACCGAGCTGTACGCACTGCTCGGCCTCACTCCCCGGGCTGGTGAGCTGGTCGCCCGCCCGTTGCCGGCCCCCGCACCCGCCTCGCACGGTCCGGCAGCCTTCGCCGTACGGACGGAGGTCCACGGGGACCAGATCGACGTCGACCGCCGCCCCGCGCACGCGGATGTCCCGGCCCACCATCTGGCTGCCGAACGGGAACGGGCGACAGAGCCCCAGACGCAGAGCGCGTCGCTGCTGTTCCGGCGCCGCACCCGGACCGCCGTGCCGCACCCGCACACCGCGGCCCCGACCGCGGCCGGCTGGACCGCCCGCGCACTCGCCGACCACCCCGGACACCGGACGGCAGCGGCCGAACTCACCGCCTCCCGCTGGCTGCTGCGCCGACCGGAGACGCCGTTGCTGCTGCTGCGTATCGAACCGTGCCGCACCGGGGACAGGGTCGTACGGACCGATCCGGCGGCCGTGCTGTCCGGCGTGCACGCCTGGCTGACGGACAACCCGTACCCCCGCCTCCCCACCACGCTGCACTGCCGGGTCGGGGGCCAGGTCTACCGCGCCCGGCTGGCTCCGGCCACCGACGAGGAAGCAGACCACGAGCTCTGAAACATCGCGCGCGAGGGGAGTGCGTGCAGGCGATCGAACCCGCACCTCAGCCCCCACCTGAACCCCCTCCTGAACCCTTTCATGGAGCCGTTCCTGGAACCCTTCCTGCGGCTCGGACCCAGTCGGCTCAGAACCCGCCTTCCCGTTCGCGGAGCGCGGCAGCCGCCGCACGGTGGGCCGTTGCCGCGTCCGCGTCCCCGGTGTCCGCGGCCAGCGAGGCGAACGCCTCCAGAATCCGCACCTCGTCCCGAACCGAACCGCGTTCCCGCGCTCCACTCAGCGCGGCGGCGTACAGGCCGGCGGCCTCGTCCCGTCGACCGACGCGGTGCAGCACCCGCCCCAGTTCGAAGCCGGTCCGGGCCGCCATCCGCTCACGCTGCTGTTCCCGCGCCATCGCGTGGGCCTGTTCCAACAGCGCCACGGACCGGTCCAGTTCGCCCATCCCCGCTGCGGCCTGGCCCAGCAGATGGGACTGGAGCAGCACGCCGTACGCATTGCCGATCCCGGTGTGGATGCGCAGCGATGCCTCGAAGTCCGGTGCGGCGCCCGCCCAGTCGCCTTGTACGGAGCGGACCTTGCCCCGGAACTCCAGGGCGGAGGCCAGCAGTTTCGGACGGTCCAGCAACTGGGCCGCGGCTACGGCCGGTTCCACCTCGGCATACGCCTCCTCGTACCGCTCCTGCTCCCACAGGGGGCGGGCCAGCTGGCAGCGCATCCGTACCAGAGCAGCGCTGTGCCCGGCCCGCTGGGCGGCGTCGCGCCCGGTGCGGAATGCCTCGGTCACATCGCCGTAGTGCGCATGGTCGAGGAAGTGGGTCCACAGGGGTTCGCAGAGCGCCCAGGCCGCGTCGTCCATCCCGTGCGCGTACGCGGTGCGGACACAGGCGTACAGAGCGAGCCGCTCTCCCTCCATCCAGTGCAGGGCACGCACCTTGCTCTCCCCGAAGTCCACGTCCGGCGCATCCGCGTCACCGGGCTCCGGCTCCGGCTCCGCGAGCGTCATCCGTGGCCCGGCCGCCAGCGCGTCGGCGCGCTGGGCCTGGCGCAGATACCAGTGGATCACCCGCTGCCGCGCCGCCGCGGCCTCGGCATCCCCGCCGTCCCGGCGTGCGCAGCGCACCGCGTGGGCCCGGAGCAAATCGTGCATCCTGAGCCGGCCGCCCCTTCCGGGGAGCAGCAGGCTGGCCCGCTCCAGCTCCTCCAACGCGTCCTCGGCCGCGTCCGGCCCCGCTCCGAGCAGTGCGGTGACGGCCTCGGGCGCGATGTACGGACCGGGGTGCACCGCGAGCAGCCGGTAGAGGCGGGCAGCCTCACCGCTCAGGTCTCCGTACGCCGCGTTCCATACCGCTTCAACCATCGGGACCCCCCTCTCCGTCAGTTCGTCGGTCAACTGGGCGACGAGCCGCAGGAGTCCGCGCCTGCGGTGTCTGCGCAGCCAGTCACCCGCGACCTCCAGCGCGACCGGAAGTCCGCCACAGACCTGGGCCAGCCTCTCGGCCGCCGCGGTCTCGGTGGTCAGCCGGGGGTCGTCGACGATGCTCCGCAGCAACTGCGCGGCGTGCTCGTTCCCCAGCGGTCCCAGTGGCACCTCCAGGTCGGCGCCGCCCTTGAGGTCGTCCAGCCGCCCCTGGCTGAGGGCGATCACCACGCTGTCCGCCGACACCGGCATCAGCTGTTTCACCTCGAAGCCGATCCGTGCACCGTCGACCACTACGACCATCCGCTTGCCCCGTGTACGCGCCCAGTACTGGCGCTGCCGTCCCGCATACGTCGGCTCCACGCAGTCCGGACGCACCCCCAGTGAGCGCAGCAGCTCTCCCAGGACTTCCGCCATCTCGACACCTCCGCCCCGGCGGTGGTCGTCGAGATCGACGAACCGCACGGCGTCCGGGAAGTCGCCGCCCAGCCGCCGCGCGAGGTGCACTCCGAGTGCGGTCTTCCCGACTCCTCGCACTCCGTGCACCGCGACGACGAGGGGCCGCTCGGCCTCCACGCGTCCCGGTCGTCCGATCACCCCGAGCACGGCGTCCCGTTCGCTCTCCCGGTTCACGAAGTGCGCGGCGCCCGGCGGCAGCTGGAACTCGGCGATATCCGGATCCGCATCCGCGCCCGCATGGAAGTGAACCTCCCCCACGCTTCCGGCCTGAACCACTGTCCCGACCCTGGCTTGCCCGCTCACGCTGTTCCGCGTCTCATCGACCACGTGCCAACTCTATTCAGCATCACTGGCATTGAGTGGATATCAGGGCGGGAAGCATCTCTCCATGACGGTTCGCCCGCTGCTCCTCCTCGACGTGGATGGCCCCCTCAATCCGTACGCCGCCCGCCTGCCCCGCCTGCGCGGCTACACCACACACCGATGCCACCCCGCCAACTGGCTCTCCCGCCAGACCCCCGGCTCCCGCGCCCACCGCCGGGGCCTGCGCGTCCGTCTCCTCCCCGGGCACGGTGCCCGTCTCACCGCGCTCCCCTTCGACCTGGCATGGGCGACCACCTGGATGCACCAGGCGAACGAGATGATCGCCCCAGTCATCGGCCTGCCCCACGACCTCCCGGTAATCGAATGGCCGGAACTCTTCGCCAAGGACCCCGACGGCCTCTACTGGAAGACCCGCCCTCTCCTGAACTGGGCCGCGGGCCGCCCGTTCGCCTGGGTGGACGACATGATCACGGACCTGGACAGGGCCCACGTCACGGCCCACCACGACGCTCCTTCGCTGCTGCTGCGCATCGACCCCCGCCGCGGTCTGCGGGAGACGGACTTCGCCACACTGATCAGTTGGTCGAAGTCCTTGTGACGCCGTGAGGGCTTCCCCGGATAGGCCTCCGCGGCTCCCGCCTCGTAGAGAGGCTTCCCGATGCCCCGGTCCTTGTGCCTCCGCTGCCCCGGAGACCACAGGGCTGGTCACCTGTACGGAACCGGGCGAGGACGAGGGCTTGCGACCGGTCTAAGCGGTGGGCATAGCTCGGCAGATGGCTTCATGCAGGCACAAACGCTGAGGCCCGCGTCGCAGCCGGGGCTGGGTTCTGGGTCTGGGTCTGGGTCTGGGTCTGGGTCTGGGTCTGGGGCCTGGGCCTGGGCCTGGGTCTGGGGCACGCTCCCTCGTCGATCCGTCATCTCAGCCCTCCAAGCCGCCCATACGGCCGGGCAGCACGATCCAGTCCTTCATTGCGCACTGGACCAATGCCTTGATGTGTGCCTTGCCCCCAACCTCACGTCTCGTCCGAGACATATGAAGCCGCCCGTTCCGAGATGACCGCAGCTCCGCCGTCCTTGAACACGTCCTCGCAGAACGACGCCACCTCTGCCGTACCCGGACGGTTTCGAGCCGGCGCGGAGGCAGGCCGGACTGCGGGCGAGCGACGCGGAGGGCTGGTTGTACTTCGCGCGGCCGGGCGAGACACGGTGCGCGTCCCTGCGGTGCGCTTGGCCGGGCGTCGGGAGCCTCCTGATACTCGACAAGTGGCTGGACGGGTTCAGGGCGCCCGCTCGGCGTCGGCTCAGCGCGCCGCGGTTCCCGTCAGGACATCGAGTTCCAGGCCGAGTTCGCGGGCCAGGGCGTCGTCGGTCCACTCCAGCATCGCGGCGCGGGAGAGCGGCGCACCGTAGGAGGTCATCTGGACGGCGAGGCCGTCCAGGAGGGCGGTGAGGCGCCAGGCCGTGGCGGCGGCGTCGGGGCAGTCGAACTCACCGGCGGCGGCGCCCTCCGCGATGACGTCCGCGAGCGCCGCCTTCCACTGCTGGTCGAGCCCGCCGGCGGTCTCGCGCAGTACGGGGTCGCGCAGCGCACCGGCCCAGGCCTCGATCCACAGGCGCCAGCCCTTGGCCTGGCCGGTCGGGGCGTACCAGCGGACCGCCGCACGCAGCCTGCGGACGGCGGAGGTGCGGCGGCCGAGCAGGAGGCGGAGGTGGGCGAGGTCGCCCTCGGCGGCGTGCGCGAAGGCCGCGGCGACGAGCTTCTCCTTGGTGGCGAAGTGGTAGAGCACCAGGGCGTTGCTGACGCCCAGGGCGGAGGCGACATCGGCGACGCGCACGGCCGCGGCGCCGCGCGCCTCGATCTGCTCGATGGCGGCGCGCAGCAGCTCCTCGCGCCGCTCGGCAACGTTCAGTCTGACTCTTGCCACCTCGTCACCCTACTGTCCCCACAGGGTGTCCGAACCCTGTGGGGGACAAGGTCGCACGGACCCTTGACAGCGCGCAACGGCGGGGCCACAGTCGACCACTATTGACTGTTCATTCAGTCAATAGCACTGCGCCACGCCTCCCTTGCCCGCGCCGCAGCAGGAGTCCCTCAGTGACCCGTACACCGATCTCGCCGTCGCACGGCACCGCACCGAGTTCCCCCCAGGGCGCCCCCGGGGACTGCCCCGGTCCGGAGTGCTCCCCCGATTTTCCAGGGGCTGGGGTGAGCAACGTCCCCGGCTGCGCAAGTCCCTGAACCGGATCGAGGGCGCCGGGGGCCGCGGCCTGCACGGCGGGCCGGGTCGTCAGCGGAACCATCCGAAGCGCTCCGCGATGACCGGCAGCCGCTCGGCCACCAGGGCGTGCGCGGCGGCGCGGGGCGTGCAGTCGTCGGCCTCGGCGCGGGACAGCATCTGGTCGATCAGGGCACGCATCGAACGGCGGGTGTGGGCGAACGCCTCGTCGGCGTCGGCGCCGATGTCGCCGAACAGCGTCCACCACCACCACGCGTTGGTACCGGAGTTGACGACGACGTCCGGCAGTACGGTGATGCCGCGGCCGGTCAGCAGCGCCTCCGCCTCCGGCAGCACCGGCATGTTGGCGGCCTCGACGATCCAGCGGGCGGTGATGCCCGCCTGGTTGGCGGTGTCCACGGCGTACGAGACGGCGGCGGGCACCAGCACCTCGGCGTCGGCCGTCAGCCAGGCACCGGCCGGCAGTTCGCTGTCGTCGGCGCGGAGCACGGCGCGGTCCACGCAGCCGTGGCCGTCACGGGCGGCGAGCAGCGTCTCGATGTCCAGACCGGCGGGGTTGGCGAGGGTGCCCTTGATGTCGGCGACGGCGACGACGCGCAGTCCGGCGCGGACCAGGAAACGCGCGGTGGCGCCGCCCATGGTGCCGAAGCCCTGTACCGCCACCCGGGTTCCCTGATAGGGGGTACCGGCCCGGTCCAGCGCGGCGAGTACCGATTCGGCGACGCCGCAGCCACCGACGAGCTCGCCGAGTCCGATGCCGTCCACCTCGATGGCGAACGCGTCGGCGAGGCGCTGCCGGGCGGCCTCCTCGTCGTCCAGGAGCGGGTAGACGGCCTGGATGGAGGAGACGAGGCCCGCCTCGGAGGCGGCCCGGTCGACGAGGTCCTGAGTGAGGCCGAGGTCCTCGCCGGTCGTCCAGAAGCGTTCGACGTAGGGGCGTACGGCGCGCAGGTAGCGGACGAGAACGCCGTGGGCGGCGGGGTCGCGCGGGTCGCAGTCGATACCGCCCTTGGCGCCGCCCAACGGGATGTAGCGGCCCTGCGGGTTGTAGTGCAGCGCCTCCTTCATCGTCATGCCGCGGGCCAGACCGGTCACTTCCTCCAGGGTGCAGCCGGCGCGCATCCGCAGGCCGCCGCTGGAAACCCCGCGCACCAGCCGGTCGACGACGAGGTGTCCCTGGTGCCCGGTCTCGTGGTCGGTCCAGGTGAGAGAGATCAAGGGGGCGGCGGGAGCGGGCGACGGGCTCGTCACGGGCGTGGCGGGGGTCTGCGGCGCGGGGGAGGACGGCGTGTGGGAAGACGTGGTCATCAGGAGGACTCCTCCGGAACGGTGATGAGGGTGGGCCCCGGGGTGGTCAGGGCCAGGCGCAGGGCTTCGGCGAGCGCCTCGGGGGAGTCGGCGTGCACTCCGTGGCCGCCGTAGGCGCGGGCCAGTGCGGGCAGGTCGACCGGGGGCAGGTCGACGCCGGTCGGGTGGTCGCAGCGGGCCGCCATTTCGCAGCCGGTGCGCGTCCCGGCTCCGCGTCCCGGCGTCCCGCTCGTCCCGCAGCGCGGCGACGGCCCGGCGGACGGCGACGGCCCGGCGGACGGCGACGGCCCGGCGGACGGTACCGGTCTCCGGCCGTGGGGTACCGGCATCCGGCCGTGGGGTACCGGCATCCGGCCGTACGGTGCCGGTCTCCCGGCTGGTGCGGGTCGTTGCCCCGCCGCCGCGGCAGGCGGCGAGCAGTGCGCGCACGGTGTGGCAGGCATCGCCCACCAGCGGGAGGTCCGCGGGCAGTCCCGCGTACATCTGCGCCGGGTCGACATCCACCCGGACGAGGGTGCCGCCGAGTGCGGGCGGATCCGTCCACAGGTCGGACTCGGCCAGCTCCGTGCCGACGCCGGTGGTGCGGGTGGCCGTAGTGGTGAGGGAGGCGGCGTCCGAACCGGTGCCGGGCTCGGTGACGGCCAGCATGAATCCGGTGATGCCGACCTCGGCGGCCCTGCGCCACAAGTCCCAGGGGGTCTCGACGTCGGCCTCGTCGACGGCGCGCGCCACCGGCCGGATCTCCTCCAGCGCGAAGGTACGGGTGAGGTCGACGATGTCCCGCTGTTCGGGGGTCAGCGGGATCAGCTCGGTGGGCAGCTCCGACATGGCGTCTCCAGACACGACGATGACGTCCTCGGACCGACCGGCACACGGGGAGGAGCTGTCACGGGGCCATGCACCGACCGGCCTTACTGAATCGCTAGTCAGTATTTGGAGTCCGGGCCGCCGGTGTCAATGAGTGCGGATACTGAACCTTCATTCAGTGACCTTTCCACCATGCGCAACGGGGGGTTGACCACCCCCCGATCACCTCGTACGGTGCTCCCACCTCGCAGGTGTATCGATTAACCACCTCCCGGGCACCCACTCCCCTGCTCCCCTGTAGGAGGCCGCACGCCGTGCGTTCCATGCTGAATCGTCGCGGATTCATCACCGCGGGAGCGGCCGTCGCGGCCGGTGTCGCCGCCCCCGGGCTGTCCGGGTGCGGGCTGGTCGGAGGGGACGAGTCCGACCCCGACACCCTGGTCGTCCACAGTTCGCTGGGCGGCACCGCGCCCGGCTCCGCGACCTTCCGGGCCGTTCTCGACATGTTCCGCAAGGAGAACCCCGGACTCAGGGTCAAGAGCCTGATCAACGGGGACGAGCTGGGTCAGGTCTACGAGACGTCCCGGCTGGCGCACAAAGAGGCCGACGTCGTCATGGTCAACCTCTACGACAAGACCGTCTCCTGGACGGCGCTCGGCGCCACGGTGACCGTCAACGGGTACCTGGACGACTGGGGCCTCCGCGAGCGCATCCTGCCCGCAGCGCTCGACGAGTGGACCGACGACAAGGGACGACTCCGCGCCCTTCCCTACATCGCCAGCAACTGGCCCGTGGCATTCAACCGCGGCCTGATGCACAGAGCCGGGGTCGAGGACATACCGCTCACCGGGGACGCCCTGATCGCCGCCGCCAGGAAGCTGCGGGCGAAGGGCACCGCGCCCGTCACCATCGGCGGCAACGACTGGACCGGACAGAAGCTGCTCGCCCAGATCATCCAGTCCTTCGTCACCGCCCCGCAGGCCAAGAAGCTCTACGCCACCGGGGACTTCAGCGGGATCAGCGGGGCGCGCGAAGGCATCGAGTACTTCGTCGAACTGCGGGACGCCGGTGTCTTCACCGACAAGGCCCAGGGGCTCACCACCGACTCGATGACCACCCAGTTCAACACCGAGGCCGCCGCCATGCAGTCGGCGATGTCCTCGGCCCTCGCCCGGGTTCCTGACAACGTTGCCAGGCATACGGATGTCGGTGGCTGGCCGCTGCCGCCCGGAGCCGTGCACGACAGGCCGACCATCCTGCGGACCTTCACCGTCTCCGGGTTCTGGGTGAGCCCCAACGGCACCAAGAAGATCGAGACCGTCGAGAAGTTCGTCCGCTTCATGTACCGGCCCGACATCGTCTCCCGCTTCATCACCGAGGGCGGCCGGGACATGGCGGTGAAGAGCGACACCCTGAGCGACGGGTTCCCGCTGGTCGCCAAGGCCCAGCAACTCGGCGCCGACGTCAGCCAGGTCGTGCTTCCCGATCTGTACGTACCGCCGTCGGCCGTCCAGCCGATGATCCAGGCCACCAGTACGGCCTTCACGCCCGGCGTCAGCGCCCGGCGGATTCTCTCCGCGCTCCAGGGCGCGTACCGCAACGCCTGAGGAGGCAACCCCATGACGATGACGTCATCCGTCAGGCCCGCCTCCCGGCAGGCCGGTCCCCCCTCCGCCGCGCAGCGCAGGCAGCGCGGGCCCCGGACCACGATTCTCGCCCTGCCCGCCCTTGCCTGGTACCTGGTCTTCATGGTCGGGCCCATGGTCGCGATCTTCGTGATCGCCGCCCTGCACTGGCCCGGCATGCTGCAGCCGACCTCCTTCGCCGGATTCGACAACTTCGGCGCGCTGTACGACGATCCGGTCTTCTGGCAGGCCGTGCGCAACACCGGCGTCCAGATGGTCATCGCGATCCCGGTGATGATCGTCTGCGCCTACATGGTCGGGTACTACGTCGCCCAGAAGCCGCCGGGACACCGGGTCATCCGCTATCTGCTGTTCGTGCCGGGGCTCATCTCCACCCCGGCCAAGGCCATGGTCTTCTACGCGGCGCTCTCCCCCGACGGCCTGGTCAACGGCGCCCTGAAGTCGGTCGGTCTCGGCTCGCTGACCGACGCCTGGCTCGCCAACCCCGACACCGCGCTCTACTGCCTGATCGCGCTCGACGTCTGGGCCGGTATCGGCTTCACCGCCGTCCTCTTCGCCGCCCGGCTCGACAGCGTCCCCGAAGAGATCGGCGAGGCCGCGCAGCTGGACGGCGCCGGGCACTGGCGCGCCATGTGGCGGATCCACTTCCCCGTCATCAAGGAGTACGTCGGTGTGGTGACGATGCTCCAGTTCCTCTGGACGCTCTTCGGCTCCGCCCAGCAGGTACTGCTGCTGACCCAGGGCGGCCCCGCCAACTCCTCGACCACGCTGTCGTTCCTCGTCTACGAGAAGGCGTTCATGGAGAGCGACCTCGGCTACAGCCAGGCCGTCGGCGTGGTCCTCTTCCTCGCGGGGCTCGTCGGGCTGCTCGCCATCCGCCGCGCTTTCCGCCAGAGCTACTGATCGGAGCCCGACCCACCATGGCCACCACACAGTTCAGAAAGCCCCGGTTCAGGAAGTCCTGGCTCCCCGCGCACATTCTGGTGTGGGCGTACGCCGTGCTGCTCGCCATTCCGCTGTACTACTTCCTCGCCTCCGCCTTCAAGTCCAACGAGGCCATCTTCGCGAGCCCGCTCGCCCCGCCGACCTCGTTCGGATTCGGCAATTTCCGTACCGCGTTCGAGAGCGCGGACCTGGGGATGGCGATCCTCAACTCCGCGATCGTGACGGTGTTCTCGCTCGCGCTGACCCTGGGCCTCGCGATACCCGCCGCGTTCGCACTCGCCCGCGCACAGGGCAGGGTCGGGTCCGTCATCGAGAAGATCTTCTCGCTCGGCTTCCTCGTCCCCACCTTCGCCGCCCTCTTCCCGACCTTCCTGCTCTCGGCGGCCACCGGCCTCTTCCACACCCGGCTGTTCATGGTGCTGTTCCTGCCCGCCACGGCGATGCCGCTGTCGGTGGTGATCCTCATCCAGTTCATGCGGACCATTCCGCGCGAGATGGAAGAGGCCGCCCGGATCGACGGCGCTTCGACCTTCGGCGTGCTGCGGCACATCTACACCCCGATGTGCATGTCGGGCATCGCCACCGTGCTGCTGCTGAACTTCCTCACCTTCTGGAACGAGTACCTGTACTCGCTGATCATCATCGGCCCGGACCCCGACCTGCGGACCATTCAGGTGGCCCTGCCCACGCTCAAGTCGCAGATCGGCACGGACTACGGCATCCTCACGGCCGGTACGATCCTCACGCTCGTCCCCGTCTGGATCATGTACACGCTGCTGCAGAAGCGCATGCAGCAGGCCCTCGTGAGTGGTGCGGTGAAGATGTGAGTCCGAGTACGCCCTCCGGCCCCCGGCCGACGATCAAGGATGTCGCAGCCGGGGCCGGAGTCTCCACGGCCGCGGTGTCCAAGGTCTTCAACAACACCGGCCGGATCTCCGAGCCCACCCGCCGCCGCATCCTCGACGCGGCGGAGCGACTGGGCTGGTCGCCGAGTGCGTCGGCGAGCGCGCTGCGCCGCTCGCGTACGCGCACGGTCGCCATGGTGGTGCGCCGCCCCACCGATGTCCTCGGCGCCGATCCGTTCTTCTCCGAGCTCATCACCGGTCTGGAGAGTGAGCTGTCGCCGCGCGGCTACGGGCTGCTGCTGCACCTCGCCGGCGACGTGCGCGAGGAGACCGCGCTGTACGAACGGCTGGCCGCCGAGGGCCGCGTCGACGGCGCCGTACTCACCGAGCACCGCGCCGACGATCCACGGCTGCCGCTCCTGAAGGGCCTGGGACTGCCGGCGGTCCTGCTGAGCACGGCGCACGGCAACGGGATCACCGAGGCCGTCGGGCACCTGCTGGCCCTCGGGCACCGGCGCATCGGCTACGTCTGCGGGCCGGACGACCTCCTGCACACCCGTTTCCGGCTGCGGGTCCTCAGGGAAGCCCTGGCCGCACACGGTCTCGTACCGGCCGCGGTGGTCCACACGGACTTCACCGAGGCGGAAGCGACAGCCGCCACCGAGCGGCTGCTCGCACTCGACGACCGGCCCACGGCCCTCGTGTACGCCAACGACTCGATGGCCGTCTGCGGACTCGGCACCGCCCAGCGGGCAGGCCTGTCCGTACCCGGCGAACTCTCCGTGGTCGGCTACGACAACCTGCCGCTGGGCCGCTGGATCCACCCCCGCCTGACCACCGTCGACCAGTACGTCCAACAGGCCGGCGCAGCCGCCGCCCGCGAGCTGCTCGCGCAGTGCGGGGAGGACGTCCGCACCGAACCCCTCACCGGACAACCCCGGCTCGTCGTACGTGAGTCGACCGGTCCCGCCTGACCCCCTGGAGCACCACAGATGCAGCGCCACAGCGCCCAGCTCGCCCACGACCCCGCCGTACTGCCCTGGCTCGGGGCCAACTACTGGTCCCGCACCGGCGGCCCCCTGATGTGGCGCGACTACGACCCGGCGGTCGTCCGCGAGGAGCTCGCCGTACTGCGCGAGCACGGGCTCAACATGACCCGGTCGTTCTTCTACTGGCCCGACTTCCACCCCGAACCGCACCGCATCGACGAGAAGTTGTGCGACCGGTTCCGGGACTTCCTGGACGCGCACGGCGAGTACGGGATGGGGACCGTTCCCACGTTCATCGTCGGTCACATGTCCGGGGAGAACTGGGACCCCGTCTGGCGCGCGGGCCGCGATCTGTACGAGGACGTGTGGATGGTCGGCCGCCAGGCGTGGTTCGCGAGCGAGATGACCCGGCGCTTCAAGGACCACACGGCCGTCACCGGCTGGCTGATCACCAATGAGATGCCGGGGTACGGGCGGATCTACCAGGTCGACCCGCCGTCGGTGGACGTGGTGACGGCGTGGGCGCAGTCGATGTGCAACGCGGTACGGGCGGCGGGCGGCACCCAGCCCGTCTCGCTCGGCGACGGCGCCTGGGGGCAGGAGGTGACCGGGCGCGACAACGGTTTCTCGCTGCGCGAGACCGCCGAGTACGTCGATTTCGTCGGGCCCCACGTGTACCGCTCGGACACCGACAAGGTCCGCCAGCACTACCGGGCGGCCTTCGAGTGCGAGCTGGCCGCGGTGACCGGACAGCCGGTGGTCCTGGAGGAGTTCGGGCTCTCCACGGACACCGTGTCGGCGCGCAACGCGGGCGTGTACTACCGGCAGACACTGCACAATTCGCTGCTCGGCGGTGCGACGGGCTGGATCGCCTGGAACAACACCGACTACGACGACCTGTGGGAACGGTCCCCGTACGACCACCACCCCTTCGAGATGCACTTCGGCATCACGGACAGCGCGGGACGCCCCAAGGAGCCGCTGCGCGAAGTGGCCGCCTTCGGCAAGGTGCTGGAGCAGGTCGACTTCCCGCGCTGCCGGCGGGCCGACACCGGAGCGGCGCTGGTCGTCCCCGCCTTCCTGGAACGCGGATACCCCTACAGCAGGCCCGCCGACCGGCCGTTGATCTTCTCCTCGCTCCACCAGGGCTATGTGGCCGCCCGCGGCGCCGACCTCCCGGTGGGCTTCGTCCGGGAGGCGGACGGGATCGCCGACGACGTCCAGCTGTACCTGCTCCCGTCGACCCGGCAGCTGACGACGCGGACCCGGCGGGATCTGGAGCGGCGGGCGCGGGCGGGGGCGACGGTGTACCTGTCGTTCTGCTCGGGCGAGCACCCGGCGACGCGCGGCCCGTGGTTCCACGACCTGGACGGCCTCTTCGGGGTGGAGCACCAGTTGTCGTACGGGGTCGCCGAACCGATCGAGGACAACGTCCTGGAGATGACCTTCACCGAGGACTTCGGCCCGCTGAAGTCCGGGGAGACGCTGCGTTTCCCGGTGTCGGGGAACGAGGACAGCCGCGCGTATCTCCCGGTGGTGCCGCAGGGCGCCCGGGTGGTGGCGACCGACGGGCACGGTCGCCCCGCACTGCTGGTCCACGAGATCGGGGAGGGCCGGACGGTACTGGCCACGTACCCGCTGGAGAACATGGCGGCCCGCACCGCCCGGGTCAACCCGGAGCAGACCCACCGCCTGTACGAAGCGCTGGCGGAGGTCGCCGGGGTGGCGCGGGCCGTGACGGTGGACACCCCGTACGTCAGCGCCGATGTCCTGGTCCACGAGGACGGGCGGCGCTTCGTCTGGCTGGTCAGCCAGTCGGAGGACGCGCTGAACGTACGGCCGGGCGGAGGCCGCCTGTTCGACCTCGGTACGGGCGCGGAGTCACCGGAGGTCGCGCTGGAGCCGTACGGGGTGCGGGTGCTCGAACTGCGCGACCAGGACCAGGAACTGCTCTAACCGCGACCGCGGTCCCCGCCCATGCTCTGGCGACCGATGATCCCGGCCTGGATCACGGGAGCTTGGTAAGTGCCCCCGGACATGCTGTTGTTGATGACCCCGACCCGCGTGCCGGACGTCGGCGGTGCCATCTCGTCGAGCAGCGTGCGCAGTTCGGCGGCGGCTTCCGGGTCCGCCTGGAGGGCGCGGCGCATCCGCAGTCGCCACTCGCCCTGCACATCGGCGGCGGTGTCGGTGTCACCGGCCTGCTGTGCGGTGGTCAGTTCGGCGCGGGCCGCGTCCAGTTCGGCTGCCACCGCCGTCGGTTCGGCGCTGCCCCGCCGGGCCAGGAACGCGGCCATCCGGTCACGGGTACGCGTCCAGGCATCGGTCGCCATCTGCTGTACGAGTGCGGTCGCCCCCGCCGTCACCAGCGCCGTCAACTCCGCGTCCACTGTTCCCCCTTGGCCGTCTCTGCTGTCCGGTGAGTTCCTTTTCCCCGGCTGCTTCCGAAGCCTAGCGCCGCAACGCCGCCACCGGGTCGCGGTGCGGGCTGTCGCGTGGCCACCAGTCGTCCCTGCCCGGGTCCGATTCGTACGGATACCAGCGGCCGTCCTGGCCGAAGCGCAGCTGGAGTGCGCTGCCGGGGATCGTCAGGCGGTTGCGCCAGGGCTGGAAGCGCGGCAGCCCGGCGGCGGCCAGGGCGGGGCGAGCCCGGTCGAAGGGGCCCGCCGGTGGGTCCCACGGTGTTTCGAGTACGGACAGCCCGTCGGCTCCGCCCTGCCGCCAGGCGGCGACCGCGCGTGCCAGGTCGGTGGGGCTGCGCCCGGTGGCTCCGGCGAGGTCGCGGTAGAGCGTGCGGGTGGTGGCGGTCAGCCCGGCGGTGGGACGGGCGGCGGCCAGCCGGACGGCGTCCTGCCAGGGGGTGAGACCGGCGACCGGGTCGGTGCCCGTGGTCAGCAGGGTGTGGGCGCGGGCGGCGGCGTCGGTGGCGAGGTGGTCCAGGGTCAGCGGGTCGGGGGCTCCGCGCGCGCCGGGGTAGGCGGGGGGCTGGCCCGGGTACGGGCCGGGCGGCAGGGGCGCGGGCAGCGGCGGGAGGAACCGCGGGGCGAGCGCCTCGCGCGCGGGCACTCCGGGCGTGGGCGGCGCCGCACGCCGGTCACGGGCCGCGTGGGCCGCGTTGCGCCTGGCCAGTTCGTCGAGGAGTTCCCGCTCACCCCTGCCGCGCATCAGCAGCAGCACGAAGGGGTCGGAATCGAGGAGCCGGGCCGTCTCGTAGCAGAGGGCGGCGGCGTGCTTGCAGGGCCGGCCGCCGTCCGGGCAGGAGCAGGACGGTGTGAGGTCACCGGGCGCGGGGAGCAGGGCCACCCCCGCTTCGGCCGCCGCGTCGACCAGCGAGTGGGGCATGTCCTTGTCGAGGAGAGCGGCGATGTGGCCCGGCTGGGCAGCGGCAGCGTCGAGGAACTGCTCCCAGTCGGGGTCCGTGAGCGTACGCAGCCGCAGCTCGGCACGGTAGGGGCGCGGACGGCTCCCCTGGACGTACGCGAGGATGCGGCCCGGCGCCACGTTCACCGCGGCCACATGGCCGCCGTCCGCGTACTTCCTGCCGCGTTCGAGACGTCCTTCGTCCAGTGAGAGCGCCTCCACGGCTGCCACCCAGGCGTTCCCCCACCAGCTGCTCATGACGGCCTCCGCAGCGACACCAGGTCGGCGAGTTCCGCGTCGCCCAGCTCGGTCAGGGCGCTCTCGCCGGAGCCGAGGACCGCGTCCGCCAACGCCCGCTTGGCGGTGAGCATGTCGGCGATGCGGTCCTCGACCGTACCCTCCGCGATCAGCCGGTGGACCTGCACGGGCTGGGTCTGGCCGATGCGGTAGGCGCGGTCGGTCGCCTGCTCCTCCACCGCCGGGTTCCACCAGCGGTCGTAGTGGATGACATGGCCCGCTCGGGTGAGGTTCAGGCCCGTCCCCGCGGCCTTGAGGGAGAGCAGGAAGACCGGGGATTCACCGGCCTGGAAACGGTCCACCATCTCCTCGCGCCGGGCCACGGGGGTGCCTCCGTGCAGGAGTTGGGAGGGGACGCCGCGGGCGGTCAGATGGTCGGAGAGCAGCCGGGCCATCGCCACGTACTGGGTGAAGACCAGGACGGAGCCGCCCTCCGACAGGATCGTGTCGAGGAGTTCGTCGAGGAGCGCGAGCTTGCCCGAGCGGCCCGCGAGCCGCGAGGGCCCCTCTTTCAGGTACTGCGCCGGGTGATTGCAGATCTGTTTGAGCGCGGTGAGCAGCTTCATGATCTGGGCGCGGCGGCCGGCACCCTCGTCGGCCTCGATGACCGCCATCGATTCACGGACCACGGCCTGGTAGAGGGATGCCTGTTCACGGGTGAGCGAAACGGGGTGGTCGGTCTCCGTCTTGGGCGGCAGTTCGGGGGCGATGCCCGGGTCGGACTTCTTGCGGCGCAGCAGGAACGGGCGGACCAGCCGGGCCAGCCGCTCGACCGCCCCGTCCTCCTCGCCGTTCTCGACGATCCTCGCGTGGCGGGCGCGGAAGGTCTTCAGCGGGCCGAGCAGTCCGGGAGTCGTCCAGTCGAGCAGGGCCCACAGCTCGGAGAGGTTGTTCTCCACCGGCGTTCCGGTGAGGGCGACGCGGGCCGGGGCGGGGATCGTGCGCAGGGCCTTCGCCGTGGCCGCGTGGGGGTTCTTGATGTGCTGCGCCTCGTCCGCGACGACCATGCCCCAGGGGTGCGCGGCCAGTTCGGCGGCGCTGGTGCGCATCGTGCCGTAGGTGGTGAGCACGAAGCCGCCCCCGGTGTCGTCGAGGGAGCGGTCCGTGCCGTGGAAACGGCGGACGGGCACCCCGGGCGCGAACCGGGCGATCTCCCGCTGCCAGTTGCCGAGCAGCGAGGCGGGGCAGACCACCAGTGTCGGTTCGCGGCGTGCCCGGTGCAGGTGGAGGGCGATGAGCGTGATGGTCTTCCCCAGGCCCATGTCGTCCGCGAGGCAGCCGCCGAGGCCGAGCGAGGTCATCAGATCGAGCCAGCCGAGGCCGCGCAGCTGGTAGTCGCGCAGCGTGGCGTCCAGGCCGGTGGGCTGCGGCAGCGGGGCGGCGTCCGTGGTGAGCCGGGAGTGGAGGGCCGCGAGCGCGCCGACCGGCACCGCTTCGACCGTCTCGCCGTCCACCTCGGCGCTGCCGGTGAGCGCCGCCGACAGCGCGTCCACGGGTGCGAGAAGCCCCAACTGCCGCTTGCGCGCCTTGCGTACGAGGGCCGGATCGACCACCACCCACTGGTCCCGCAGCCGGACCACCGGGCGGTGCGCCTCGGCCAGGATGTCCATCTCCGCATCGGTCAGCCGGTCGTCACCGAGCGCCAACTGCCAGCTGAAGGAGAAGAGGTGCTCGGTGTCGAAGAACGAGGTGCCGTCCGTGGCCGAGCCGGGGGCGGACCGTACGACTGCGGTGGCGGTGAGCGAACGGGCCAGCTCCCTGGGCCAGTGCACGGCCACCCCCGCCGCGGCGAGCCTGGCCGCCGCCGGGCCGAGCAGCTCGTACAGCTCCTCCTCGGACAGCGGCAGTACGTCGGGCACCGGGCGCTCCAGGAGCCGGGCCAGCGGGGGCCAGACCCGGGCCGCGCGCCGCAGCGCCAGTACCGCGTCGATCCGCACCCGCGGCCCGAAGTGCTTGTCGCCGTCCCCCGCCCAGAGCCGCCCGGCGTCGATCACGAGGGTCGGGTCGGCGAGGCTGTGCACCTGGACGACGGCCGCACCCGCCCGGCGCTCCACTTCCGCGGCGCCCCCGCCCCGGTCGGTCCCATCGGTCCCATCGGTCCCGTCAGCCTGGTCGAAGAGTTCGAACCCGGAGAGGTCGAGGCGCAGCGAGACCTGCACCCCGGCGTCCGACCCGGCCGCCACCTCCGCCGCCCACTCCCGCAGTCCGGGCAGCTGCTGGGCCTCACGGGCCGCGTAGGCGGCCCCGGCCGCGTGCGGTGCCGCCGGGGTGCGGGGCAGAGTGTCGGCGACGGCGTCGTAGAACGCCCGGATCAGTCCCGGTGGCTCGGGCAGTTCCATGGGGGTGCGCCCGGGAAGCGGCGTGGCGTGTGCCTCCGGTGGCATGGCTGCGGCGATGGCCCGCAGGTGTGCGATGTCCTCCGCGTCCAGCGGTCCGGCTCGCCAGGCGTCGTGGTCGTCGGCGGTCAGGCCGGGGAGCAGCCGACCGCGCGCGACCAGCTGCAGGGCGTGCAGCGCCGCCGCGCCCCAGCAGCGGACGGCCGGATGGGCCACCGGGGAGTGCCGGGCCGCCACCAGCAGCGGCAGCGCCTCGGCGACGGACAGCAGCACCGCAGGGACGGTCCGGCGCCGGACCGCTGCGCCCTGGCGTCGCACGACCGCGAGCTCGTCGGGCCCGGACACCTCACCGTCGGGGTCCCAGAAGGCGAAGCGGCCGTCCCGTGGCAGCACGGCGGGGAGGAACACCGCGGCCCCTCTGATGAGCCCGGCCGGCCCCGGCCCGGCGGCAGGCACGGTCCCGGCGGCAGGCACGGTCCCGGCGGCAGGCGCCGGCCCACCGGTCCTCCGCGCTCTCCCCGTCTCCGGCACCCCGCTCACCTGCCTTCCCCCCTCGCATCCGATGTCTCTGCGAGTCTAGGTGCGGGGTCTGACAACGGACCCGGGAACCGGAACCTGCCCTTCCGACAGGCCTCAGCGCACCCCCTCCCACAAGGCGCGCTCCCGCGCCCGCGGGTCCTGGCGGGGAGCGGACTCCTCGTCGAAGATCATCGTTGTGCGCGCGGCCCGGTCGTAGGGCGCCCATCCGGGGTCTCCGGTCGTCGCGAAGGCCACCCACGCACCGTGCACGGTGTCCGCCAGGCTCTGGGGCGGGCAGTTCCCGAGCATCGCGGCGTACGACGGATCGCGGAGGTTGTCGAAGACGAAGCCCAGCTCGGCCGCATGGCAGGCGCCGAGCCTGCCGCCGAACTGCGGGGAACGCCAGGCGAATTCGTACAGCCGGGAGCCGGGAACCGCCTCGGCGAGGCGGACGGCCGGAATCCGGTAGAACCAGTCGGTCGCCACTACGTCGAGGAGCTCACCCGGCGACGCCTGCGGGCGGGTCGCACGGTAGACGGCGAGTGCCCTGTCCGGGTCGAGTCCGTACGCCGTCAGCGCGAGCCGCAGCCGTTCCTCGGTGATCGCGTCCAACCGTCCGGTCGGGACCATGAAGAGCCGGTTCTCCTCACGGTTGCTGCCGACGAGCAACTGGACACCGCACTCCGGACCCGGCAGGGCGAGCCCGGGGAGCACCGGCTCGAAGGGCATCACGTTGAGCGCCGCATCGCCCCACAGCTCCGGATCCGGGCGTCGCCCGATCTCGGCGCGCAGCCTGGCCTGGGCGGGCAGCAGCTCCGCGAGCGGCACAGCGGCGAACTTCTCGGCGGTCGGCTCGATCCCCAGGTACTCCGCGAGCCGCGCGGCGATCAGAGCGGCCGTCGCGGGCCGCAGGAAGTGGTGGGCGGCCCCGCTCTGCAGAATCGCCCGGCCGAACAGCCCGGCCGCCCGTTCCGTCCCGAGCAGCACCCCGATGCCCATGGCCCCGGACGACTCCCCGAAGACGGTGACCCGGTCGGGAGCGCCGCCGAAGGACTCGATGTTCTCGCGCACCCACTCCAGGGCGGCGATCTGGTCGAGCAGCCCCCGGTTGTCCGGCGCTCCGTCCAGGCTCAGGAAACCGTCCGTGCCGAGCCGGTAGTTGACCGTCACACAGACCACACCGTCGCGGGCGAACGCACTGCCGTCGTAGCCGGACGCCGAACTCGAACCGTTCGCGAACCCTCCGCCGTGCAGCCACACCAGCACCGGAAGCCCCCCGTTGGGCCCCGGCTGCGGCGTCCAGACGTTGAGGTTCAGACAGTCCTCACCGTCACCGCCACGGCCCTCCGGGATGAGCGTGTCGAACGGGGGCGCGTACGGAGCCTTGGGCGCGGTCGGGCCGTACGCCTTCGCCTCGCGCACGCCCTCCCACGACGGGGGCGCCGCCGGTGCACGGAACCGGCGCGGGCCGAAGGGCGGCGCCGCGTAGGGGATGCCGAGGAAGGACGCCACCCCTTCGTCGCCCATCCGCCCCCGGACCGCACCCTGGCGGGTCATGCACACAGGTTCCATCTGGTTCGGGCTCACTCTGTTCAATTCCGGTCCCATCGGCTCGAAGAACAGCAATGTGGCGGACGTTCCCTTCCCTGGTACCGTGCCGCGCCCCTCCCGTAAAGATCCCGGAGTCCCCGGCCTGGAGAACCGAGACGGACCCAGCCGGCACAGGACCGACCGGGAGAGGTTCGGATCGGCGGGCCGCACCAAGGCGGCCGTAGTGACGTCCCCCGCGCGGCCCAGCACCGGATGCCGTCCCGCCCGGGGCACGGCAGGGTGGGGCCCACCAGTGACTCTCTGTACAGACGGGACCGCCCATGTCCGATCACCGGCGTCTCGGCATCATCGCCGGGGCAGTGCTCCTGCCGTTCGCCGTCACCGGCTGTTCCGGTCTCAACCGCAGCGCCGTCGGCACGATCTCGTACACCACTCCGGCCTCACAGGTCGTCACCGTGTCGAACCCGTCCGTACGGGGCTGTCACCCGCTGCTGCGCGGCGGCGCCGCTTCCGTCGTCAACAACACACTGATCGACATGGTGCTGTATCCGGGCACCAACTGCGCCGGCAGGCCATCGGTGTACAACGCCACCACGCTCACGAACACGGTGACGCCCCCGCTCGTCGCCTGGCGCAGTTACAGCCTGGTCCACTGACCACCTCACGGACGACGCCACTGGCACCACCGCCGGAAACACCGCAGCCGGCACCACGGACGACGCGGCACGGCGCGCCCGCCCGCAGTCGGAGCCAGAGCTGGGCTCAGTGCCGGGGCAGCGCCCTCACCCATGTTCCGTCGTCCGTGAGACAGCGGTCCACGACGAGCCCCGCCCCGTCGAGGTGGTGCGCGAACTCCTCCCTGGTCAGCGGGCGCGACAGGAAGGTCTGCGTCCACGTCGCGTCGGGGTAGACGTACTCGCAGACCATCGAGTCCACGCCGTCCCCGACCGGGGTCGCGGACAGGATCCGCACGATCCCGCCCGTGTCGTTCTGCCGCTCGCGCGGGACGTCCGTGTGCCAGTCCGGGCCTTCACGCTGGATCAGCACACAGCCCTCGTCCTTGACATGCCGACGGCAGGTACGCAGCATGCCCTGACGGACCGCCGGGTCTCCCGAGTGCACCAGGTACGACGCCAGCATCACCACGTCGAAGGTCTCTCCCGCGTCGAGCGTCTCGATCGGGCTGCATATCGTGCGCACACCCTCGATCTGCTCCAGCATTCCTGGCGACTCGTCGACCGCGGTGACGGCGAAGCCCCGCTCGGTCAGCGGGCGGGTCACCCGGCCCGCCCCGCAACCCAGTTCGAGGATGCTCGCTCCGGCCGGGACAGCCGAAGCGATCACATCCGGTTCGCTGCCGACCGGCAGGCGTCTGTACAACTCCACGGAGCAGCCGTCGGGCGTCCGCGCGCCCGGCCCCGTGCCGTCATATCCCTCACGCATCCGAAGGCTCATGCCCGCCGAACGAACACGCCGGACCGGTCGTTCCCTCCCGGTCGCCGGTCTCCGGTCGCCGGATCAGCGGTCCGGTCAGCCCCCGGACCGGCCCTCCGAATCGAAGCGGGCCGCTTCCAGGTACTCCGGCTTCGGATCGAGCGCGGCGGCCAACCGGAAGTGGCGCCTGGCCTGTTCCGGACGGCCGGCCCGCTCGAAGGTACGGGCCAGGGCGAAATGCGCGAAGGCGTTGTCCGGCTCCCGCTCCAGTACCAGCTGGAACTCCAGCTCGGCCGGGCGCAGTTGGGCAGCAGCGAAGAACGCGCGCGCCCGCAGCAGACGGGCCGCCGTGTTCTCCGGGTGGGCGGCGATGACCTCGTCGAGCAGCTTCACGGCGCCGCGCGGATCACGGGCCGCCAGCAGCGCTTCCGCCGCCCGGTAGTCGATGACGTGGGTCTCGGGGTTGCTGTGGGACATCCGTCCGGTCCTTTCCGTCGTACTACTGCCCGCCCGGGGCTTCGGGGTCAGCCGCCCGCCCGGCCTGCTGCCCGCTCGGACAGCTGCGCCCAGACCGTGCGGACCTGCGGCTCCAGGGCCTCCAGGGGGCCGTCGTTGTCGATCAGGAGATCTGCGATCTCCCTGCGTTCTTCCCGGCCGGCCTGGGCTGCCATCCTGGCTCGGGCCTCGGATTCCCGCATGCCGCGCAGCCGTACCAACCGGTCGAGCTGTGTCCCGGGCGACGCGTCGACCACGATCACCAGGTCGTAGAGCGGGGCGAGACCGTTCTCGGTCAGCAGGGGCACGTCGTGGATGACGATCGAGTCCGCTCCCGCAAGGCCCTCCAGCTCCGCGGAGCGGGCTCCGACGAGCGGGTGGACGATCGCGTTCAGCGTCGCGAGCCGGTCCGCGTCGGCGAAGACGATCGAACCGAGCTTCGGCCGGTCCAGGCTTCCTTCGGCCGTGAGGACCGACTCCCCGAACGCCTCGACGACGGCCGCCAGCCCGGGAGTTCCGGGCTCGACCACCTCGCGCGCGATCCGGTCGGCGTCGATCAGCACCGCTCCGTACGAGACGAGCAGCCGGGACACTTCGCTCTTTCCGGCGCCGATTCCACCGGTCAACCCCACTTTCAGCATGGGCAGGAGCTTAGACCGACCGTCTTTCCTCCGGACCGGGCCGGGCCCCGGCCGGAGCCGTCAGAGTTCACCTTCCCGCTCCGCGAGGAAGCGCTCGAACTCGCGGCCGATCTCGTCGGCCGACGGCAGATCGACCGCCTCGGCGACCAGATTGCCGCGGGTCTCCGATCCGGCCAGCGCGTCGTACTGGTGCTCAAGTCCCTGGACGAGTGCGACCAGTTCCTCGTCGCCCTCGCCGATCTGGCGCTCGATCTCGTCCTGGGTGCGCTGCGCCTCCGTACGCAGGGAGTGTGCGACTCCCGGCAGCACGAGCCCGGTCGCTCCCGTGACGGCTTCGAGCGCGGTCAGCGCGGCGTCCGGGTACGAGGAGCGTGCGACGTAGTGCGGCACGTGGGCGGCGACGCCGAGCACGTCGTGCCCGGACTGCGCCAGCCGGTACTCGACCAGCGCCTCCGCGCTGCCCGGTACCTGCGCCTCGTCGAACGGGGACCGGTGCCCCGGCATCAGGTCGGTGCGGTTGCCGTGCGGAGTGATGCCGACCGGGCGGGTGTGCGGGACGCCCATCGGGATGCCGTGGAAGTTCACCGAGATGCGTACGCCGAGCCGCTCGACGATCTGCTCCACCGCTGCTGCGAACCGCTCCCACTCGACGTCGGGCTCGGGGCCCGACAGCAGCAGGAAGGGCGCTCCTGTCGCGTCCTGCACCAGACGCACTTCGAGGGCCGGTGTCTCGTAGTCCGCCCACTGGTCGCGCTTGAAGGTCAGCAGGGGGCGGCGTGCCCGGTAGTCCACGAGCCGGTCGTGGTCGAAGCGGGCCACCACCTGATGGGGGAGGGTGTCCAGCAGCCCCTCGACGATCTGGTCGCCGGTCTCGCCCGCGTCGATGTACCCGTCGAAGTGGTAGAGCATGACAAGTCCGGCCGACTCCTGCGCGAGCGCCACATCGACGACTGCCAGGCCCTTCGGCTCCCATGCGTACAAATCTTGCGGATCCAGCACGATTACCGCTCCTCCTCGTGTTCATCGGGGAGAACGTCCGAGGGGGCGCGAGCATTCCCCGCGTACGCCTCTTCACAGGCGGCTCCCGGTGCGGGGCAACTCCCGGCCCCCTGACGGTCCGTCCTCTCGCGCCCCCTCCGTCGTCCTCCCCCTCCGGCGCGACGCGCACCCCTCCCCCGGGCGTCCCCCCGGACTCTCCCCCGGACTCCCCCGTACCCCTTCCCCCGCACCCCTTGGTCCAGACCTTGACATGTCCACGCGCCGTCCCTACCGTCTCGGGGCAGCACAGCGTTCAGAAACTCGCCCACGGTTCACATGGACAAACATCGAGCGATGCTGTGGCGCGAATCCCGAACCCCGACGCGGAGGCCCCCATGCGTACCCGCCCGCTCCTCCTGCCCCTTCTGATCACGACCCTGGCCGCCGGCGGCCTGACCGCGACCGCATCGACCGCCGAAGCCGCCACGGTCGTCCAGGTGTCCACCGCGGCCCAGTTGAAGTCGGCCCTCACCACCGTCGGCCCCGGTGACACCATCCGGCTCGCCGACGGCACGTACACCGGCAACTTCAAGACGACAGCCGCCGGAACGTCCTCGTCCCGGATCACCCTCACCGGTTCGTCCAAGGCCGTCCTCACCACCACCGGCGGCGGCTACGGCCTCTATCTGAACGGGGCCTCGTACTGGACGGTCCAGGGCATCACCCTCACCGGCGGCCAGAAGGGGATCATGATGGACACGGCGGTCGGCGTGACCATCGATTCGGTGACCGTGCACGGCCTGGACATGGAGGGCGTGCACTTCCGCAGGTCCAGCAAGGACGGCGTCGTCAAGAACTCCCGGATCTACGACACCGGCCGCGACGGCCGCGGCATGGGTGAGGGCGTCTACGTCGGCACGGCGGGCGACCTCTCCGACAACAGCGACCGGGTGCAGATCCTGAACAACACCATCGGGCCCGGCGTCGGCGGCGAGAACGTCGACGTCAAGGAGGGCACCAGCGGCACACAGATCATCGGCAACACCTTCGACGGCAGCGGCCTCACCGGCGCCCACTACGACGACTCCTGGGTCGACGTGAAGGGTAACGACGCACTCGTCGAGAACAACACCGGCACCCACACCAGCAACACCGGCTACGAGACCCACACCCAGCAGCCGGGCTGGGGCTGCGGCACGGTCTTCCGCTCCAACACGTCCGACCTGAGCGACGATCCGGGCGCGCTCCAGCTCGCGTTCAACATCACCAACTACCAGGCGGACAGCTGCCCCACCACGGTCTACGCCAGCAACACGGTCACCGGCGGCAAGGGGCTCACCAACATCGCCGTCACCCCGTGAACCCGCGCCCGCAGACATGAGCAAGGCCCGCCCCCCGAAGGGAGCGGGCCTTGCTTTCAGCTATCTACCAGCTGGGACCTGAGCGTCAGCTCTGGCCACCGGCCAGCTTCTCGCGCAGGGCGGCCAGCGCCTCGTCCGACGCCAGGGCGCCGGAGTTGTCGTCCGACTCCGAGGAGTACGAACCACCCGAGACACCCGCACCGGCGTTGCCACCGGTCGCGGCCGGGGCGGCAGCGCCCTCGGCAGCAGCGGCCTCGTCGGCCTCGCGGGACTTGATGACCTGGGCCTGGTGCTGCTCGAAGCGCGACTGCGCCTCGGCGTACTGACCCTCCCAAGCCTCGCGCTGGGTCTCGAAGCCCTCGAGCCAGTCGTTCGTCTCGGGGTCGAAGCCCTCGGGGTAGATGTAGTTGCCCTGGTCGTCGTACGACGCGGCCATGCCGTACAGCGTCGGGTCGAACTCGACCGAGGCCGGGTCGGCACCGAAGGACTCGTTGGCCTGCTTCAGCGAGAGGCTGATGCGGCGGCGCTCGAGGTCGATGTCGATGACCTTGACGAAGATCTCGTCGTTGACCTGGACGACCTGCTCCGGGATCTCCACGTGGCGCTCGGCCAGCTCGGAGATGTGGACCAGACCCTCGATGCCCTCGTCGACGCGCACGAACGCACCGAACGGAACGAGCTTCGTGACCTTACCCGGGACGACCTGACCGATCTGGTGCGTACGGGCGAACTGCTGCCACGGGTCTTCCTGCGTCGCCTTGAGCGACAGGGAGACGCGCTCGCGGTCCATGTCGACGTCGAGGACCTCGACGGTGACTTCCTGGCCGACCTCGACAACCTCGGAGGGGTGGTCGATGTGCTTCCAGGAGAGCTCGGAGACGTGCACGAGACCGTCGACGCCACCCAGGTCCACGAAGGCACCGAAGTTGACGATCGAGGAGACGACGCCGGAGCGGACCTGACCCTTCTGCAGGGTCGTGAGGAACGTCTGGCGGACCTCGGACTGGGTCTGCTCGAGCCAGGCACGGCGGGACAGGACCACGTTGTTGCGGTTCTTGTCCAGCTCGATGATCTTGGCCTCGAGCTCCTTGCCCACGTAGGGCTGGAGGTCGCGGACACGACGCATCTCGACCAGGGAGGCCGGCAGGAAGCCACGGAGGCCGATGTCGAGGATGAGACCACCCTTGACGACCTCGATGACGGTACCGGTGACGATGCCGTCTTCTTCCTTGATCTTCTCGATGGTGCCCCAGGCACGCTCGTACTGAGCGCGCTTCTTCGAGAGGATCAGGCGGCCTTCCTTGTCCTCCTTCTGGAGAACCAGGGCCTCGATCTCGTCGCCGACCTTGACGACCTCGTTCGGGTCGACGTCGTGCTTGATCGAGAGCTCGCGGCTCGGGATGACGCCTTCGGTCTTGTAACCGATGTCGAGGAGAACCTCGTCCCGGTCAACCTTGACGATGACGCCGTCAACGATGTCGCCATCGTTGAAGTACTTGATCGTCTCGTCGATCGCCGCGAGGAACGCGTCCGCGTCGCCGATGTCGTTGACCGCAACCTGCGGCGTGGTGGCGGTGGTCTCGGTGCTGCTCGTCATGTGGGAAAGGGCTCCGGTACGGACATTGAAGTCGTAGGTACTGCTACGCCGGGAGCCCGTATCGCCTCTGCAGACGCCGGACAGCCCAGGAAGCGCCGATCCGGTGTTCCGTGTTCGTTGCCGAACACGTCGGTGGCGCCTCGATAACCGAGGGGACATGCAACAGATGCAAGCGCAGCCTGCTAGGTCTGAGGAGCGCAGGCTCGCAGCGCAACTTGTAGCATACGGGGACGGCCGGACACGGTCAATGCGCGAAGGCGCACACCCGGGGCGGAACGCCCCATTCCCGGCACAACTTCGGCCGCACGGGGCCGGATCGGCCCCGGACACCGTTCCACCAGCGACGCATCCCGTTGGTCCCGACGATACAGACAGGCACGATGAGCGAAGAGTACGAGCCCGAGGCGACACGTCGTGACGCCGGGGACACCGAGAGCAGCCGTGCCAACCGTGGCTGGTGGGACCGGAACGCCGACGAGTACCAGACCGAGCACGGCTCGTTCCTCGGCGACGACCGTTTCGTCTGGGGGCCCGAGGGCCTCGACGAGGTCGAGGCCGAGCTGCTCGGCCCCGCCGAGGAGCTGAAGGGACTCGACGTCCTGGAGATCGGCGCGGGCGCCGCGCAGTGTTCGCGCTGGCTGGCCGCGCAGGGCGCGCACCCGGTGGCACTCGACGTCTCGCACCGCCAGCTCCAGCACGCGCTGCGGATCGCCGAGCACAACCCCGGCGGCGCGAGCGTGCCGCTGGTCGCGGCCGACGCGTCGGTCCTCCCCTTCCGCGACGGCTCCTTCGACCTGGCCTGTTCCGCGTACGGCGCGGTCCCCTTCGTCGCGGACCCGGTGAAGGTCTTCCGCGAGGTGCGGCGGGTGCTGCGGCCCGGCGGGCGCTGGATCTTCTCCGTCACGCACCCGATCCGCTGGGCGTTCCCCGACGAGCCGGGGCCCGAGGGCCTGACCGTCGCCGCCTCCTACTTCGACCGCACTCCGTACGTCGAGGAGGACGAGAAGGGCGACGCGGTGTACGTCGAGCACCACCGCACCGTCGGTGACCGGGTGCGGGACGTGGTGGCGGGCGGCTTCCGGCTGGTCGACCTGGTCGAGCCGGAGTGGCCGGCCTGGAACACCTCGGAGTGGGGCGGCTGGTCCCCGCTGCGCGGCAAGCTGATCCCGGGGTCCGCGATCTTCGTCTGCGTACGGGACTGAGCCCGCGGCGTGACGGACCGTCCCGGCGGCGTACGGGACTGAGCCCGCGGCGTACGAGACTGGGCGGGTGATCCGTACCGGCGCGCTCGACGTGCTCCCCGTCCGTACCGCCGTGCCCGCCCTGGAGCGGGCACTCGACGCGCACGGGACCGCCGTGCTCTGCGCGCCGCCCGGCACCGGCAAGACCACCCTCGTCCCCCTGGTGCTCGCCGGTCTCGTCGGGGACGGAGCCGGGCGCGGTCCGGTGCGGAAGGTGGTCGTCGCGGAACCCCGGCGCATCGCCGCACGCGCGGCGGCCCGCCGGATGGCCTGGCTGCTCGGCGAGTCCGTCGGCGGCCGGGTGGGATTCACCGTGCGCGGGGAGCGGGTGGCGGGCCCCGGCACGGTGGTGGAGGTCGTCACGACCGGTGTCCTGCTGCAGCGCCTCCAGCGCGACCAGGAGCTGGCCGGGGTCGATGTGGTGATGCTCGACGAGTGCCACGAACGCCATCTCGACGCGGACACCGTCGCCGCCTTCCTGCTGGACGTACGGGCGGCGCTCCGGCCCGAGCTGCGGCTGGTCGCCGCCTCCGCGACGACGGACGCGCAGGGGTGGGCGCGGCTGCTCGGGGACGCGCCGGTGGTGGAGGCCCGGGGCGTGGCGTACCCGGTGGAGACGGTGTGGGCGCCGCCGGCCCGGCCGGTGCGCCCGCCGCACGGGATGCGGGTCGACCCCGCACTGCTGACGCATGTCGCCTCGGTCGTCCGGCGGGCGCTGGCCGAGCGGACCGGGGACGTGCTCTGTTTCCTGCCCGGGGTCGGTGAAATCACCAGGGTGGCCGGGCAGTTGGGCGGCCTGGGGGTGGATGTCCTCCAGGTGCACGGGCGGGCTCCGGCCGCCGTTCAGGACGCGGTACTCGCGGGTTCGGACAGCCGGCGGGTGGTCCTCGCGACATCGGTGGCCGAGTCGTCGCTGACCGTGCCGGGGGTACGGGTGGTGGTCGACGCCGGGCTGGCCCGGGAGCCGCGCACCGACCACGCGCGCGGGCTGAGCGCCCTCACGACCGTACGGGCTTCGCAGGCCGCGTCCCGCCAGCGCGCGGGCCGGGCCGGGCGGGAGGCCCCCGGCACCGTCTACCGCTGCTGGACGGAGGCCGAGAACACCCGGCTCGCCCGCTTCCCCTCCCCCGAGATCAAGGTCGCCGACCTGGCCGCCTTCGCACTCCAGGCGGCCTGCTGGGGCGACCCGTCGGCTGCCGGCCTGGCACTGCTCGACCCGCCGCCGGCCGGGGCGATGGCCGCGGCCCGGGAGGTACTCGCCGCGATCGGCGCCGTGGACGCGGACGGCCGGGCCACCGGACGGGGCGTACGGATGGCCCGGCTGGGACTGCACCCCCGGCTCGCGCGGGCGCTCGTCGACGGCGCACGCGAGGTCGGAGCCCGCCGGGCCGCGGAGGTGGTGGCACTGCTCAGCGAGGAGCCGCCTCGGGAGTACGGGGACGACCTGGCCGCCGCCTGGCGCACCGCGCGCGCGGGCGGCGACAGCTACGCGGGCCGCTGGCGTCAGGAGGCCCGCAGGCTGGCTTCGGGGGTGGACGGCGGCGGTACGGGCCGGGGCGGCCGGGCACCCGCCGCAGGCGACGACGCCGTGGCGGGGCTGGTCGCCGCGCTGGCCTTCCCCGAGCGGGTGGCGCGGGCCCGGTCCGAGGGCGTGTTCCTGATGGCGTCGGGAACGGGGGCCGAGACGGCGGCCGGGTCGCGGCTGCGCGGCTCACCGTGGCTGGCCGTCGCGGTCGCCGACCGGCCCGCGACCGCCGCCTCCGCACGGGTGCGGCTGGCGGCCGTGATCGACGAGGACACCGCACGGCTGGCCGCCGGGCACCTGCTCGGCACGGACGAGGAGGTCCGCTGGGAGAGCGGCGACGTGCTGGCGCGGCGGGTGGAGCGGCTGGGCGCCGTCGAACTGGCGGCGAGAGCGCTGAAGAGCCCGGAGCCCGCTCTCGTACGGGAGGCGCTCCTCGACGGGCTGCGCCGCGAGGGGCTCGGGCTGCTGCGGTGGTCGCCCCACGCGCGGGAACTGCGGCAGCGGCTGGCCTTTCTGCACCGGGAAGTGGGCCGGGGCTGGCCGGACGTCTCGGACGAGGCCCTCGCCGGGCACCCCGACGCCTGGCTGGAACCCGAACTGTCCAGGGCACGGCGGAGAGCGGATCTGGCGCGGATCGACGCCGGACAGGCACTCGACCGGCTGCTGCCCTGGGCGACCGGTGAGGCGGCGCGGCTGGACGAGCTGGCGCCCGAGCGGTACGAGGTGCCGAGCGGGTCACGGATCCGGCTCGACTACGGGGGCGCGCAGCCGGTGCTCGCGGTGAAGCTCCAGGAGATGTTCGGTCTCGCCGAGACCCCGGCCGTCGCAGGGGTGCCGGTGCTGGTGCATCTGCTGTCCCCGGCCGGGCGGCCCGCCGCCGTGACCGCGGACCTGGCGTCGTTCTGGCGCGAGGGGTACCGGTCCGTACGGGCGGAGCTGCGCGGGCGCTACCCGCGCCACCCCTGGCCGGAGGACCCTTCGGCGGCGGAGCCCACGCGGTACACGAAGGCCCGCCAGAACGGGAGTCGGTAACCCTTCACGCGTTGACCGGCACGGGGTCCGGGAGGTGCGACCCGGACGGGTCCGGATCCCCGGGCCTGCGGCTGCGGGCCTCCAGGAGCAGCGCGAGCGCCAGCAGGCAGATCCCCAGGCCCAGGAACCCCCAGGGGAGGTAGGAGGTCAGCAGCAGCACCAGCAGGCGGTTGGACTTGACCAGGGCGACCGTGGCGTCGACGTAGTCCGGGCGCATCTTCACATCACCGGCGAACACGGTGACCTTCGCCCGGCCCCCCAGCAGGGTCCCGCCGCGCAGCTCCTCCTTGTGGAGCTCCTCACCGTTGACGGGGGCGCCGGTGACCGGGTCGACCCAGAACATCCGCTTCGTGGTGTACCAGCGGGTGGTACCCGTCTTCGCCACGGACTCCGCGGTGATGCCCTTGACGGGCATCTTCTTGGGCAGCGGAACCTTGGTCCACGGGACCGTCTGCTCGAAGTAGTAGACGTCGAGGCCGTGGAACTTCACGGTGCCCTTGTAGTGGATCGGGGCGGACGTCCGGGACTGCGCGTCGAAGTACTCGTAGTCGCGCTTCTGGGTCAGGAAGGGCCACTTGTACTCGATGCCCGTACGGATGACTGGGTCGCCGTCGACCATCTCGCCGGTCGCGTGCACCGGTGCCTGGCTGTGCGCGTCGAAGATGTAGCGCTCGGGGATCTCCGAGACCATTTTCCCGTCGGGCCCGGCGATGTACGACAGCGTGTCCCAGACGACGACATCGCGTCCGGCGCTCTGCTCGATCCGGTCGGACTCCTCCACGTTGCCCTTGAGCGTCTGCACGATCGTGACCTCGGGGACCTTCTTGGCCTGCATCGTGCCGTAGTCGATGAGGGTCGCGGGCTTCGCCTGGAGCACCTCCTCCTGGTACTGGTTGGCCGGGATCTTGGCCAGCCGGGGGAACGCGTACCAGCGCAGCAGCGGGGACATGGCGGCGCAGAAGACCGCGAACGCGAGCAGCACCAGACTGGCTTTACGACGCATGACCGTCGTCCTCCTACTTCTTGGGACCGGGGACGGTGGTGAGCAGGGGTTTGGGCGAGGTCTTGCCGGTGGGCGAACCGACAGCCGAGATGGTGAGGACGAGGGCGAAGGCCACTGCCAGCCCGATGGCGGCGGCGATGAGGGCGCGCATACTCGGCCTCCTGGAGAATCTGATACAGCGTCAGGGATGGGGCACCGTAGCAACGCAGCCGCGAGATGAGAACACGTCGTACCGAGAAGACATCGCACCGGGCCGCCGGACGGCACCTGCGCGCCGGCACGCAACACCCGTGTCAGGACATGGCGAAGCCCGGCCGGACACCGCGTCGGGTGTCCGGCCGGGCCGGGTCAGGTGTCCAGCCGGGCTGTTACCCGGCGGAGCAGGGTTCCGGGCTGCCGCTCCCGCTCGGTGAGGGCGAGGGCGACGGCGAGCCGCCGGCACTGCCCGAAGGACTGGGCGTCGGTGTCGGCGTGGGGCTCGCCGAGTCCGAGGGAGAGGGCGAAGGTGTCGGGCTCGCACTGTCCGAGGGGGACGGCGAGGGCGACGGGCAGCCGGAACCGCTCGGTGAGGGCGACGGGGACGGCGAACCGCTGCCGGACGGGTGCGGCGAGGGCTTCCCGCTGCCGCTCGGGGTGGGGTGCGGGGAAATCGTCCCCTCACCGGTCTTCGTCGGCTTCGGCTTCGGCTTCGCGGACGGACTCGGGGACGAGGTGGAACCCGCCGGACCACCACCGGGGTGCGAGCCGTTGCCCCCCGTACCGAACCCCTCGCCGTCGGGGCCGGTACCGGCCGGCAGCACTCCCGTGCCGTCCGGGACACCGTGGCTGCCCTTCTTGTAGAACTCGAACCAGGACAGGACCGTACTCAGGTACTCCTGCGAGTGGTTGTAGCCGAGGATCGACTGGTCGAGATCGTGCTTCACCGCCAGATCACGGCTGTCGGCGCAGAGATACCGGCCGGTGGCGAGCGACGCGTCGAAGATGTTGTTGGGGTCCTTCTTCCCGTCGCCGTTCCCGTCCTGCCCCCAGACGGCCCAGGTCGAGGGGATGAACTGCATCGGGCCGACCGCACGGTCGTGCTCCGAGTCCCCGTCGTACTGCCCGTGGTCGGTGTCGGGGATATTGGCGAAGCCCGCGCCGTTGAGCACCGGACCCAGGATCGGCGAGAGCGTGGTGCCCCCGGCGTCCACCCGGCCACCACGCGCCTGACCCGACTCGACCTTGCCGATCGCCGCGAGCAGCTGCCACGGCAGATGACAGGACGGATCGGTACCCGCGACGGTCTGCTCCGCCTTCTTGTACGCGGCCAGCACCGAAGCCGGTATGCCCGCCTCGGCCGCCCCGGCGGGGGTGTTCACCGGAGGCGTCGTGGTCTCCGGGGTGACCAGCGGCGGAAGGTCCGTGAAATACGGCGAGTCGCCGCTCACCGGGGTACCGGCAGGTGGCGTCGCGTCAGCAGCCTGCCGGTTGCCCAGGGGCTGATCGCCCGGACTGCCCACCGCGCCCGGCGCCTGCGAGGCGGTCATCGCCGCCACCGCCAGCGCGGCCATCGTGGTCGCGGTCGCCCCCTTGCGCAGCCGACTGCTGAAATGCGGTGCCATGTACGGGCCCTCCCCTGGACTGCTCGTCGCGCTCCCCGGCGCAGGACTCCGGTGACACTACGACAACTCCCGGCGCCACAACACCGGTCCCTGACCGCTATTCACCGATTCTTCAGCTTCGGACCCCACACAACCCGGACACCTCCGGACGACCCGAACACCCGCCACCCCGACCGGCCCCCCCTGCTCCGCCGGTCAGCGCCCCGGCCCGCTCAGTGCGCGGCGGACTCCCAGTCCGCGCCCACCCCCACCGACACATCCAGCGGAGCACGCAACTGCGCAGCCGCAGCCATCTCCCGGCGAAGGATCTCCTCGACCCGCTCACGCTCGCCCGGAGCGATCTCCAGCACGATCTCGTCATGCACCTGGAGCAGCATCCGCGACGCCAGCCCCGCCCCCGTCAGCGCCCGGTCGACCTTGAGCATCGCGACCTTCACGATGTCCGCCGCCGTCCCCTGGATCGGCGCGTTGAGCGCCATCCGCTCGGCCATCTCACGACGCTGACGGTTGTCACTGTTGAGATCCGGCAGATAACGGCGGCGCCCCAGCATCGTCTCCGTGTACCCCGTGGCCCGCGCCTCCTCCACGACACGCTGCAGATAGTCCCGCACCCCACCGAACCGCTCGAAGAACGTGTCCATCAGCGCACGCGCCTCACCCGCCTCGATATTCAACTGCTGGGAAAGACCGAACGCCGAGAGCCCGTACGCCAGCCCGTACGACATCGCCTTGATCTTGCGGCGCATCTCCGGGTCGACAGCGGACTTCTCCACACCGAACACCTGCGAGGCAACCGTCGTGTGCAGGTCCTCACCCGAGGCGAACGCCTCGATCAGCCCCGCGTCCTGAGACAGATGCGCCATCACCCGCAACTCGATCTGGCTGTAGTCCGCCGTCATCAGCGACTCGTACCCCTCGCCCACGACGAAGCCCCGGCGGATGGCCCGCCCCTCGTCCGTACGCACCGGGATGTTCTGCAGATTGGGATCCGTGGACGACAGCCGGCCGGTCGCCGCGACCGTCTGGTTGAACGTCGTGTGAATACGGCCGTCCGCCGCCACCATCTTGATCAGACCCTCGACCGTCACCCGCAGCTTGGCCTGCTCACGGTGGCGCAACATGATCACCGGCAGATCGTGCTCGGTCTGCGCGGCAAGCCACGCCAGCGCGTCCGCGTCCGTCGTGTACCCGGTCTTCGTCTTCTTCGTCTTCGGCAGCCCCAGCTCACCGAAGAACACCTCCTGCAGCTGCTTCGGCGAACCGAGATTGAACTCGTGTCCCACCGCCGCATGCGCCTCCTTCACCGCCTGCTGCACCGCACCCGCGAACTGCCGCTCCATCCCCTCCAGATGAGCCCGGTCCGCGGCGATGCCATGACGCTCCAGCCTGGCGAGCAACACCGACGTCGGCAGCTCCACCTCATGAAGAAGATCCGCCGCACCGACCTCCTGCAGCCGCTCACCGAACGCCGCACCGAGATCGAGCACCGCACGCGCCTGCGTCATCAGCGCCTCGGCCTCGGCCTGCTCGTCCGAACCGAAAGCGAGCTGCCCGTCCGCCGAAGCAGCCGGAGCCAGCTCCCGGCCCAGATACTCCACCGCCAACGCCTCCAGCGCGAACGAACGCCGACCCGGCTTCACCAGATACGCCGCGAGCGCGGTGTCCATCGTGACGCCCCCGACACTCCACCCGTGCTCGGGGAACACCCGCATCGCGTTCTTCGCACCGTGCATGACCTTCGCGGCGCCCTCATCCGCGATCCACGCCGCGAACGCCCGCTCGTCCGCCTCATCCAGCTGCGCCGGATCGAACCACGCCGCCGCGCCCCCCGCAGCCGCCAGCGCGACCTCACCGACACTGCCCGTACCCAACGCCCAGGACTCGACCGTCGCCACACCCAGCGGCTGCCCGCCGTGCTCGGCCAACCACGGCGCCAGCTCACCGGACCCCAACACCGAACCGTCCAGCTCCACCCCGGCCGCCGGAGCCGCCGGCTCCTCCTCCGCCGCGCCCGGATCAACGGCCAGCAACCGCTCCCGCAGGCTCGGGTTCCGGATCTCCAGCACCTCCAGCACCCCCGCCAGCGCCTCACGGTCGTACGCGACACGCTCCAGATCCGCAGGACCCTTCGGCAACTCCACGTCCCGCACCATCTCGGTCAGCCGGCGATTCAGCCGCACCGCATCCAGATGATCACGGAAATTCTGCCCGGCCTTCCCCTTCACCTCGTCCGCACGCTCCACCAGCTCCGCGAACGAACCGAACTGATTGATCCACTTCGCGGCCGTCTTCTCACCGACCCCCGGAATCCCCGGCAGATTGTCCGACGGGTCACCCCGCAGAGCCGCGAAATCCGGATACTGCTGCGGAGTCAGCCCGTACTTCTCCTCGACCTTCTCCGGCGTGAAACGGGTCAGCTCCGAGACACCCTTCGTCGGATACAGCACCGTGACCCGGTCCGTGATCAGCTGGAAGGAATCCCGGTCACCCGTCACGATCAGAACATCGAAACCCTCCGCCTCGGCACGCGTGGCCAGCGTCGCGATGACATCGTCCGCCTCGAACCCCTCGACCGCGAACCGGTCCACCCGCATCGTGTCCAGCACTTCACCGATCAGCTCGACCTGCCCCTTGAACTCGTCCGGCGTCTTCGAACGGTTCGCCTTGTACTCCGGGAACTCCTCCGAACGCCACGTCTTACGGGACACATCGAAAGCCACCGCGAAATGCGTCGGCGCCTCGTCACGCAACGTATTCGCCAGCATCGACGCGAAACCGTAGACGGCATTCGTCGGCTGACCGCTCGCGGTCGTGAAATTCTCCGCGGGCAGCGCGAAGAACGCCCGGTACGCCAGAGAATGCCCATCCATCAGGAGCAGGCGGGGGCGGGTGCTTGCGGTCTGCTTCGGCGCTGCCTGTGCTGTCTGCGCGGTCTTCGCTGTCTTTGCCACGGAAGCGATCCTGCCACGGAGCACTGACAATCCAGACCTCCGCACACCTCCCCGGAGCACCTGTCGGTGCCGCGTGACAGGATCGGTCACGTACGCCAGATCCGCCCGTTCGAAGGGGAGCGCCATGGCTGCCAAGCCGCCCGCAGGTGACCCGGTCCAGGACGCACCGCAGGTCGCGCCCCCCAAACACGCCGCCGCCGGAATCCCCGCCATCGCCCACACCCTGCAGATCGCCCAACAGCAGATGGGCGTCGTGCGCACCGCCAGGACACTCCTCAAGGTCAACCAGAAGGACGGCTTCGACTGCCCCGGCTGCGCCTGGCCCGAAGGCGACAAACGACACACCGCGGAATTCTGCGAGAACGGCGCGAAAGCCGTCGCCGAAGAAGCGACACTCCGCCGCGTCACCCCCGAATTCTTCGCCGCGCACCCCGTCGCCGACCTCGCCGAACGCAGCGGCTACTGGCTCGGACAACAAGGCCGCATCACCCAGCCCATGCTGCTCCCCGAAGGCGGCGACCACTACGAACCGGTCAGCTGGGACCAGGCCTTCACCCTCATCGCCGACGAGCTCAACGCCCTCGGCTCCCCCGACGAAGCACTCTTCTACACCTCGGGCCGCACCAGCAACGAAGCAGCCTTCCTCCTCCAGCTCTTCGCCCGCGCCTACGGCACCAACAACCTCCCCGACTGCTCCAACATGTGCCACGAGTCCTCCGGCACCGCCCTGTCGGAAACCATCGGCATCGGCAAAGGCAGCGTCTCCCTCGACGACATGCACCAGGCCGACCTGATCATCGTCGCCGGACAGAACCCCGGCACCAACCACCCCCGGATGCTCTCCGCACTGGAGAAGGCCAAAGCCGCCGGCGCCAAGATCATCTCGATCAACCCGCTGCCCGAAGCCGGACTCGCACGCTTCAAGAACCCGCAGACCCCCCAGGGCATGCTCCGGGGCGCAGCACTCAACGACCTCTTCCTCCAGATCCGCATCGGCGGCGACCAAGCACTCTTCCGCCTCCTCAACAAACTGATCATCGAGACCGACGGCGCCACCGACGAACTGTTCGTACGCGAACACACCCACGGCTACCAGGAGTTCGCCGCCGCCGCACGCGCCGCCGACTGGGACCAGACCCTCACCGCGACCGGCCTCGACCGCACGGACATCGAACAGGCCCTCGCCCTGATCCTCGCCTCCAAACGCACCATCGTCTGCTGGGCCATGGGCCTCACCCAGCACAAACACTCCGTGCCCACGATCCGCGAAGTCGTCAACTTCCTCCTCCTGCGCGGCAACATCGGCCGCACCGGCGCCGGCGTCTGCCCCGTCCGCGGACACTCCAACGTCCAGGGCGACCGCACCATGGGCATCTTCGAACGACCCGCCCCCGCATTCCTCGACGCCCTCGACCAGGAATTCGGCATCACCTCACCCCGCCACCACGGCTACGACGTCGTCCGCTCCATCGAAGCCCTGCGCGACGGCAGAGCCAAAGTCTTCTTCGCCATGGGCGGCAACTTCGTCGCCGCCACACCCGACACCCACGTCACCGAGGCAGCGATGCGCCGCGCCTCCCTCACCGTGCACGTATCGACGAAACTCAACCGCTCACACACCGTCACAGGCACCCGCGCACTGATCCTGCCCACCCTGGGACGCACCGACAAAGACATCCGGCCAGGCACCCGCGGCACCAGGAGCACCACCCGGTTCGTCACCGTCGAGGACTCCATGGGCCTCGTCCACGCCTCCCGCGGCAACCTCACCCCCGCAAGCCCCCACCTCCTCCCCGAACCCGCCATCGTCGCCCGCATGGCACGCGCCACCCTCGGCGACCGCACCACCATCGACTGGGAGGAATTCGAGCAGGACTACGCCACGATCCGCGACCGGATCTCCCGCGTCGTCCCCGGCTTCGAAAACTTCAACACCCGCATCGCCGCCCCCGGCGGCTTCGCCCTCCCGCACGCCCCCCGCGACGAACGCCGCTTCCCCACCACCACCGGCAAAGCCAACTTCACCGCGGCACCCGTCGAGTACCCCACACTCCCCGCAGGCCGGCTGCTCCTCCAGACACTGCGCTCCCACGACCAGTACAACACCACGATCTACGGCCTCGACGACCGCTACCGCGGCATCAAGGGCGGTCGCCGCGTCGTCCTCGTCAACCCCGACGACGCCCGCGAACTCGGCCTCCCCGACGGCACGTACGCCGACCTCGTCAGCGAATGGAAGGACGGCGCAGAACGACGCGCCCCCGGCTTCCGGATCGTGCACTACCCCACCGCCCGGGGCTGCGCCGCCGCGTACTACCCGGAGACCAACGTCCTGGTCCCGCTCGACGCCACGGCCGACATCAGCAACACCCCCGTGAGCAAATCCGTGGTGATCCGTCTGGAACAATCTCCCCCCGCCTAAGCGTTTGCTTAAGCGCCCCGGACACCACCACGATCGGAGCCACACCCCCATGGGCGAGCAGACCACCGTGAATTTCCCCCAGGAAGTCATCGACGAGTACGCGGCCCTCGGCGTCGACCTGGTCGCACTCTTCTCCGCCGGGCACCTCGGCGAACGCATGGACGTACGCATCGTCGAAGCCTCCGCCGACCGCGTCGTCGGCACCATGCCCGTCGAAGGCAACACCCAGCCCTACGGCCTGCTGCACGGCGGCGCCTCCGCCGTCCTCGCCGAAACCCTCGGCTCCGTCGGCGCCATGCTGCACGGCGGCCCCGCCAAACTCGCCGTCGGCGTCGACCTCAACTGCACCCACCACCGCGGCGCCCGCAGCGGACTCGTCACCGGAGTCGCCACCCCCGTCCACCGGGGCCGCTCCACCGCCACCTACGAAATCGTCATCACCGACGAACACGACAAGCGGGTCTGCACCGCACGCCTCACCTGCCTCCTCCGCGACGCCAACCCCGGCAACCCCACGGGCTGACACGGAAACCTGACAGCACACGCACCACCCCGGCACAGCGCCCGACCGGTACAGAACACGCCATCGCGCACCACGGCAGCGAGCGGAATCCGTCACTCCCGACGACCGCCACACCACTCCGCCGTCACCCTGCGTCACAGGAACGCAAGGAACGCACGGGTCCGCGACGCCCCCCGCACCCCCACCTCCACCGGGTCCGGGGGCGCCGTCGCCCCAACTCCCTTACACCACAAGGTGACAGCAGCAAGATTGCCTCAAGCCCCTGAGCGGAACTGCGCGTTCTCATCATGTGGGCAGATAGATGGTGACCGCATTCCTCCCAACTGTCCGCTGTAGGACAGCCGTTCAACCCTCCGGGCATAACAAGACAGTCACATCCTGACCCTCTCCGGCCCACACCTCTGCCACCTGCGCTTAGAGTCACGGCCAGTCACCGCGCCGCCGGGCGCGTCTGCAGCACGGCTCAGTACCACCCCAGTACGGCCCGGCGAGACCTACGTCGCCTCAGCAGAGGCGACGCGCCAGGGAGAGGAAACATCGTGCGACACCGTTCGTTGCTCATACTCACCACCGTGCTGACCACCGGAGCACTCACACTCACCGCCTGTGGATCACGCGACAACAAGGACAGCAAGGGCGGCGACAGCAAGACCGAGGTCATCATCGGCGTCGACGCGCCCCTCACCGGAGCGAACTCCGCCACCGGCCTCGGCATCCAGGGCGGCGTCAAGGTCGCCATCGACGACGCCAACAAGAACAACACCGTGCCCGGCGTGAAGTTCGCCATCAAGGCCCTCGACGACAAGGCCCTGCCGCCCACCGGCCAGCAGAACGCCTCCACCCTCGTCGCCGACAAGAACGTCCTCGGCGTCGTCGGCCCCCTCAACTCCGGTGTCGCACAAACGATGCAGCAGGTCTTCGCCACCGCCAACCTCGTCGAGATATCACCGGCGAACACCGCCCCCGAACTCACCCAGGGCAAGAACTGGCAGACCTCCAAGGTCCGCCCCTACAAGACGTACTTCCGCACCGCCACCACCGACGCCCTCCAGGGCGGCTTCGCGGCCCAGTACGCCGGCCAGACCCTCAAGAAGAAGAAGGTCTTCGTCGTCGACGACAAGCAGACCTACGGCGCCGGCCTCGCCAAGCTCTTCAAGTCCAACTTCCTGAAGGCAGGCGGCAAACTCGCCGGCGAAGACCACGTCAACACCGGCGACAAGGACTTCTCCACCCTCGTCACCAAGATCAAGAACTCCGGCGCCGACATGCTCTACTACGGCGGCCAGTACGACGAGTCCCAGATCATCACCAAGCAGCTCAAGGACGCCGGCGCCAACATCCCCCTCATGGGCGGCGACGGCATGTTCTCCCCGACCTACATCAAGACCGCCGGCAAGGCAGCCGAAGGCGACCTCGCCACCTCCGTCGGCGTCCCCGTCGACTCCCTCCCCGCCGCCAAGGACTTCATCGCGAAGTACAAGGCCGCCAAGTACACCGGCGACTACGGGACCTACGGCGGATACTCCTACGACGCCGCCACCGCCATCATCAAGGCCGTCGGCGCCGTCGTGAAGGACGGCAAGATCCCCACCGACGCCCGCCAGCAGATCGTCGACGCCGTCCAGAAGACCGACTTCGACGGCATCGCCGGCCACGTCG
Organism: Streptomyces sp. A 4/2; assembly: GCF_940670765.1. GTDB lineage: Bacteria > Actinomycetota > Actinomycetes > Streptomycetales > Streptomycetaceae > Streptomyces. Next base: position 143,573 of record NZ_CALNVW010000034.1, on the reverse strand, counting down.
CATTCGACCAGTACGGCGACACCACCAACAAGCAGCTCACCGTCTACCAGGTCAAGAACGGCGTCTGGAAGGCCGTCAAGAGCGGCGTCTACACCCCCGCCGGCTGACCAGGAACACCGCACCACCCAGGGCCGCGCGGCCAGGACCACCCGTCACCGCGCGGCCCGCAGTCTCCCCCCGCTCACTTCCCACCCACATGGAGGCCACGCGGTGAACTCCCTGCCGCAGCAGCTGGCCAACGGGCTGTTCCTCGGCTCGATGTACGGGCTGATAGCCATCGGATACACGATGGTCTACGGCATCGTCCAGCTCATCAACTTCGCCCACGGCGAGATATTCATGACCGGCGGCTTCGGCGCACTCACCATCTACCTGTACGTGCTGCCCAACGGCACATCCATGTGGATAGCCCTGCCCGCCATGCTCATCGGCGGCGCCCTCGTCGCCGTACTCGTCGCCGTAGGAGCCGAACGCTTCGCCTACCGCCCCCTACGCGGCGCACCACGCCTCGCACCACTCATCACCGCCATCGGCCTCTCCCTCGCCCTCCAGCAGGCCGTCTTCAACTGGTACCCCGGCGCCGAGAACGCCCGCGTCTTCCCCGCCCTCCCCGGCGGCCCCTACCACCTCGGCTCCGTCACCGTCCAGAGCGGCGACCTCTTCCTCATCATCGCCGCCCCGCTCTGCATGGCCGCCCTCGCCGTCTTCACCCGGACCTCCCGCACCGGCCGCGCCATGCAGGCCACCGCCCAGGACCCGGACACCGCCCAGCTCATGGGCATCGACACCAACCGCATCATCGTGATCGCCTTCGCCATCGGCGGCCTCTTCGCCGCCGTCGCCGGCATCGCCTACGGCTTCAAAATCGGCAACGTCGACTACAGCATGGGCTTCCAGGCCGGACTCAAGGCCTTCACCGCAGCCGTACTGGGCGGCATCGGCAACATCTACGGCGCCATGCTCGGCGGCCTCGTCCTCGGCGTCGCCGAAGTCATGGCCACCGCCTACATCGACCAGGTACCCGGCATGCACCAACTCGGCGGCCAGGCCTGGTCCTCCGTCTGGGCCTTCGTCCTCCTCATCCTCGTACTGCTCCTACGACCACAAGGTCTACTGGGCGAACGCGTCGCGGACAGGGCGTGACCACCATGACCACCAACGCCACCACAGAACCCGCCAAGAGCCCCGAACCCACCGGGCCCCAGCCGCCGATACCGCTCCCCCCGGCCGCCGCCCGCGCACTCACCGCCGTCGGCGCCGTCGCCACCATCATCAGCGCCTTCCTCTCCTGGACCTGGAAAGCGGACTTCGCCGACGACCTCACCTACTCCGGCAACCCCTCCGGCCTCCAGATCCTCATCGTCATCGCCGGCGTCATCACCCTCCTCTACCTGCTCGGCCACCAGAACACCCGCGGACTGCGCTGGCTCAACCCCGGCGCCGCCACCGCCCCCGTGTTCCTCGCCGCACTCGCCGCCTTCGCCGCCGCCTGGTACGTCGTCCTCGCCATCTCCTTCGAACTCGGCGGACTCGTCAACGTCGACCCCGGCGGCTGGATCGCCGTCGCAGGCTCCACGCTCTCCCTCGCCGGAACCCTCGCACTCCCCCGCCCCGGCCCCACCACCAAGCACTACTTCGCCAAAGCCGAAGGCATCCCCGCACCCAAGCGCCTGCCCACCTGGGCACAACGCGTCGTCATCACCGCCGCCACCGCACTCGGCCTGACCGTCTTCACCTACGGCATCGACGTCCCCGACGAACAACCCGAGGTCTTCCTCGCATTCGTCCTCCTCGTCCTCTTCAACGCCTGGGCCCTCTTCAGCGCCGGACTCACCGACCGCTTCTCCCAACTCAACGCACGGCACAAGGGATTCGCCACCTCCATGGCCTTCCTCGCCGCCGCGATCTTCCCCTTCACCCAGACCGAGGACGCCAACGCCAACCTCGGCGTCAGCATCCTCGTCTTCGGAACCGTCGCCCTCGGCCTCAACATCGTCGTCGGCCTCACCGGACTCCTCGACCTCGGATACGTCGCCTTCCTCGGCGTCGGCGCCTACGCAGCCGCCCTCGTCTCCGGCTCCGAATTCTCCAGATTCGCCGGCGTCCAATTCCCCTTCTGGGCAGCCGCCCTCACCGGAATGGCCGCCTCACTGATCTTCGGCGTCCTCATCGGCGCCCCCACCCTCCGCCTCCGCGGCGACTACCTCGCCATCGTCACCCTCGGCTTCGGAGAGATCTTCCGCATCGCCGTCAACAGCATGGACGGCTCCTCAGGACCCGACATCACCAACGGCCCCAACGGAATCCCCTCCATCCCCGACCTCAACCTCTTCGGCTTCAACCTCGGCACAGCCCACGACATCGCAGGCTTCGCCCTCGGCCGCTTCGCCAACTACTTCCTCCTCATGCTGGTCATCACCGGACTCGTCGTCGTGGTCTTCAACCGCGCCGCGGACTCCCGCATCGGCCGCTCCTGGATCGCCATCCGCGAGGACGAAACCGCAGCAACCGCCATGGGCATCAACGGCTTCCGAGCCAAACTCATCGCCTTCGCCCTCGGCGCCACCCTCGCCGGACTCGCCGGCACCGTCAGCGCACACGTGACCTACAGCGTCACACCCGCCCCCTACCAGTTCGCCGGAGCAGCCCCACCCAACTCCGCGTTCCTCCTCGCCGCCGTCGTCCTCGGCGGCATGGGCACCGTCGGCGGCCCCCTCCTCGGCGCCACCTTCCTCTACCTCATCCCCCAGAAACTCACCTTCCTCCGGCAGTACGAACTCCTCGCCTTCGGCATCGCCCTCGTCCTCCTCATGCGCTTCCGCCCCGAAGGCGTCATCGCCAACCGGCGACGCCAACTCGAATTCCACGAGGACGACACCCCCGACCTACCGGAACAGCGCGCACCCGGCGACGACACCGTCCCCGCCGGCACGGCAGGGGCGTGAGGAACGACATGACCACCGAAACCACCGCACAGACACCCCAAGCCACCGGCACCCCGGTGCTCCAGGCCGAAGGCGTCATCATGCGCTTCGGCGGCCTCACCGCCGTACGCAACGTCGACCTCACCGTCAACACCGGAGAGATCGTCGGCCTCATCGGCCCCAACGGCGCAGGCAAAACCACCTTCTTCAACTGCCTCACCGGCCTCTACGTCCCCACCGAGGGCAAGGTCAGCTACAAGGGCACCGTCCTGCCACCCAAGCCCCACCTCGTCACCAAGGCAGGCATCGCCCGCACCTTCCAGAACATCCGGCTCTTCGCCAACATGACCGTCCTGGAAAACGTCCTCGTCGGCCGCCACACCAGAACCAAAGAAGGCCTCTGGTCCGCCATCCTCCGCGGCCCCGGCTTCCACAAGGCCGAAGCGAAATCCCGCGAACGCGCCACGGAACTCCTGGAGTTCATCGGCCTCGCCCACAAGGCCGACCACCTCGCACGCAACCTCCCGTACGGCGAACAGCGCAAGCTCGAAATCGCCCGCGCCCTCGCCAGCGAACCCGGCCTGCTCCTCCTCGACGAGCCCACCGCCGGAATGAACCCCCAGGAAACCCGCGCCACCGAAGAACTCGTCTTCGCCATCCGCGACCAGGGCATCGCCGTACTCGTCATCGAGCACGACATGCGCTTCATCTTCAACCTCTGCGACCGCGTCGCCGTCCTCGTCCAGGGCGAAAAACTCGTCGAAGGCACCTCCGACGTCGTCCAAGGCGACGAACGCGTCATCGCCGCCTACCTCGGCACCCCCTTCGAAGGCGCCCCCGGCGACGAAGAAGCCGCCGAAGTCGAAGCAGCAGAAGCCGAAGCAGCACAACAGAACAGCGCCACCGGCACCGAAGGAGACACCCCGTGACCGCTCTCCTCGAAGTCGAGGACCTCAGAGTCGCCTACGGCAAGATCGAAGCCGTCAAAGGCATCTCCTTCACCGTCGAAGCCGGCCAGGTCGTCACCCTCATCGGCACCAACGGCGCAGGCAAAACCACCACCCTGCGCACCCTCTCCGGACTGATCAAGCCGGCCGGCGGCACCATCACCTTCGACGGGAAACCACTCGCGGGCATCCCCGCCCACAAGATCGTCGCACTGGGCCTCGCCCACTCCCCCGAAGGCCGCCACATCTTCCCCCGCCTCTCGATCTACGAGAACCTCCAGCTCGGAGCGTTCCTGAGAGACGACAAAGAAGGCATCGAGAAGGACATCCAGCGCGCCTACGACCTCTTCCCCATCCTGGGCGAACGCCGAAAGCAAGCCGCCGGAACCCTCTCGGGCGGCGAACAGCAGATGCTCGCCATGGGCCGCGCACTGATGTCCCAGCCCAAACTGCTCATGCTCGACGAGCCCTCCATGGGCCTCTCCCCGATCATGATGCAGAAGATCCTGGAGACCATCGTCGAGCTCAAGTCCCAGGGCACCACGATCCTGCTCGTCGAACAGAACGCGCAGGCCGCGCTCTCCCTGGCCGACCAGGGCTACGTCATGGAGATCGGCAAGATCTCCCTCTCCGGCACCGGCCAGGACCTGCTCCACGACGAGTCGGTCCGCAAGGCGTACCTCGGCGAGGACTGACCCACCACGGACGAAGGCCCGCCCCCGTGCGTCACCGGGGCGGGCCTTCTCCGTACAGAGCGGCGGGCGTCTACTGGCCCTGCTCCTTCGCCGCCTTCTTCTCCTCGGCGTCCTCGATGACCGCCTCGGCGACCTGCTGCATCGACATCCGCCGGTCCATCGATGTCTTCTGGATCCACCGGAACGCGGCGGGCTCGGTCAGCCCGTACTGCGTCTGCAGCACCGACTTCGCCCGGTCCACCAGCTTCCGGGTCTCCAGCCGGAGCGACAGGTCCGCGACCTCCTGCTCCAGGGCCTTCAGTTCGGTGAAGCGGGACACCGCCATCTCGATGGCGGGCACCACGTCGCTCTTGGAGAACGGCTTCACCAGGTACGCCATCGCTCCGGCGTCCCGGGCCCGCTCCACGAGGTCGCGCTGCGAGAACGCGGTCAGCATCAGGACGGGGGCGATGGACTCCTCGGCGATCTTCTCGGCGGCGGAGATGCCGTCCAGGACGGGCATCTTCACGTCGAGGATGACGAGATCGGGCTTGTGTTCCCGGGCCAGCTCGACAGCCCGCTGACCGTCACCGGCTTCGCCGACGACCGCGTAACCCTCTTCTTCGAGCATCTCTTTGAGGTCGAGGCGGATGAGGGCCTCGTCCTCGGCGATGACGACGCGGGTCGTCAGCGGCGGGACGTGCGACTTGTCGTCGTCGGCGACGGGCTGGGGCGACTCGGGGGCGGTCACGGGGGCTCCTCGTTGCGGGGCAGGTGCAGCTCCCAAGAGCGTACCTAGCTGCGGTATGGTGGGGGCGCAGCGGGTCAAGGTTAACCTTCGATCCTGCGGGCCCCGGTAGCCCAATTGGCAGCAGGCAATGGATTCAAAACCCATACAGTGTCGGTTCGAGTCCGACCCGGGGCACTTTTCCTTCGATTCCAAGGTCGCTCGGGAATCGAGAGATTTCACGTGAACGTGTGATCGCATTGCTGTTCCGTCCCGAAGGCGCCAGGCACTCGTCAGGATCGGGCGCATGTACGACATGGACACGCGTAAGCGTGCACTGTCGCTCGTCGCGCAAGGCCGCAGCCTCAACTCCGTCAGCAAAGAAACCGGAGTATCTCGTGCCGCGATCCGCGACTGGCGAACCCGAATAGACCCGCTCCCCCTACTGCGTCGTGAAGCACCGCCCTGCCCCAGGTGCCGTCCTGCGCCAGGCCTTCCTGCGGACACGGCCGCATACGCCTATCTCCTGGGCCTCTACCTCGGAGACGGTTGCATCAGTCAGCATCCGAGGGGCGGGTTCTACCTGCGTATTACGTGTACCGACACATGGCCAGGACTGATCACCAAGTGTCGGGAGGCCATCAAAACCGTCCGGCCGGAAGACTCCGTATCCGTACTGCAACGGCAGGGCTGCGTATCAGTCAGCAGTTACAGCCGTCACTGGCCATGCCTTTTCCCGCAGCACGGCCCCGGCAAGAAGCACGAACGCACCATCGCGCTGACCCCCTGGCAGCTCACCATCGTGGACGGACAGCCGTGGGATTTCATCCGTGGGCTCATCCACTCCGACGGATGCCGGGTGACCAATTGGACCACTCGTATCGTTGCCGGTGCATCCAAGCGCTACGAGTATCCGCGCTACTTCTTCACCAACACGTCCGTCGACATTCTGAGGCTCTTCACCGACACGCTCGACAAGGTCAACGTCGAGTGGAAGTCGGCCCACTACGGCCGGAAGACACACAACATCTCCGTCGCCAAGCGCGCGTCCGTCGCCCTCATGGACCGCCACGTGGGCCCGAAGTTCTGACCCGGGCCGCAGCGCCGCTACTCCGGGGCGTCGTTCTCGCCGATGTGGTGGACGCGGACCAGGTTGGTGGAGCCCGCGATGCCGGGCGGGGAGCCCGCGGTGATGACCACCGTGTCGCCCCTCTGGCAGCGGCCGGTCCTCAGGAGCTGTTCGTCGACCTGCGCGACCATTTCGTCGGTGGAGTCGACGTGCGGGCCGAGGATCGCTTCGACGCCCCAGCTGAGGTTGAGCTGCGCGCGGGTGGCCGGGTCGGGGGTGAACGCCAGCAGCGGGATCGGGGAGCGGTAGCGGGAGAGGCGTCGGGCGGTGTCGCCGGACTGGGTGAAGGCGACGAGGAGTTCGGCGCCGAGGAAGTCGCCCATTTCGGCGGCTGCGCGGGCGACGGCGCCGCTCTGGGTGTGGGGTTTGTTGCGGTCGGTGAGGGGCGGCAGGCCCTTGGCGAGGAGGTCCTCCTCGGCTGCCTCGACGATGCGGCTCATGGTCTTGACGGTCTCGACGGGGTGCTTTCCGACGCTGGTCTCGCCGGAGAGCATGACGGCGTCGGTGCCGTCGATGATCGCGTTGGCGACGTCGGAGGCTTCGGCGCGGGTGGGGCGGGAGTTCTCGATCATCGAGTCGAGCATCTGGGTGGCGACGATGACGGGCTTCGCGTTGCGCCTGGCGAGTTTGACGGCGCGCTTCTGGACGATCGGGACCTGTTCCAGGGGCATTTCGACGCCGAGGTCGCCGCGGGCCACCATGATGCCGTCGAATGCGGCGACGATGTCGTCGATGTTGTCGACGGCCTGGGGCTTCTCGATTTTGGCGATGACGGGGAGGGTGCGGCCCTCTTCTTTCATGACGCGGTGGACTTCGTTGATGTCCTGTCCGGTGCGTACGAAGGAGAGGGCGATGATGTCGGCGCCGGTGCGGAGGGCCCAGCGGAGGTCTTCGGTGTCTTTTTCGGACATCGCGGGGACGGATACGGCGACGCCGGGGAGGTTGAGTCCCTTGTGGTCGGAGATCATTCCTCCTTCGATGACGATGGTGTGGACGCGGGGGCCTTCGACGGAGATGACTTCGAGGGTGACTTTTCCGTCGTCGACGAGGATGCGTTCGCCGGTGGTGACGTCGCGGGTGAGGCCGCTGTAGGTGGTGCCGCAGCTGTTGCGGTCGCCCTGGGCGTCGGGGTCGACGGTGAGGGTGAAGTCGTCGCCGCGTTCAAGGAGTACGGGGCCTTCGGTGAATCGGCCGAGGCGGATCTTCGGGCCTTGAAGGTCGGCGAGGATGCCGACGCTGCGGCCGGTTTCCTCTGATGCTTTGCGGACGTGGTGGTAGCGCTGTTCATGCTCGGCGTAGCTGCCGTGGCTGAGGTTGAAGCGGGCGATGTCCATTCCGGCGTCGACGAGTGTCTTGATCTGCTCGTACGAGTCGGTTGCTGGGCCCAGGGTGCAGACGATCTTTGCTCGGCGCATGGTTCGAGCGTAGGGCTTACCGATGGGTAGGCAATTGGGTGGGGGTGACGGCTCAACCACCTTTGGATGAAGGCTAGTTGACAAGTGTTGAAGTGGGCGGAGTGGTGCTCTGATGAGCGGTTGGTTCAGAGCTGGGGTGGGGTCATGGTGAAGCGGGCGTTTACTTGTGCGTACACGGTCTGACGTTGGGGTTCGAGGTCGAGGGCGGTGGGGGTTTCGTCGGTGCCGCTGTAGGCGGATCGGGTCCGGAGGCCGCCGGGGGCCGGGGGCATTGCGCCGAGGGTGGGGGTGTTCTCGGCGCCGAGGTCGGCGAGTTCGACGAGTGCGGTGAGCCGGGCGCCGAGGGCGTCGGCGTATTCGCGGGCTCGTTGGACGGCGTCCCGGACTGCTTGGCGGCGTGCTTCGCCGTGGGCGGGTGAGGCGGGGCGCAGGGACCACCAGGGTCCGGTGGTGCGGGTCATGTCGTGGTCGGCGGTGCGGGTGGTGAGTTCGCCGAGTGCGGTGAAGTCGTTGAGTTCGACGGTGATGTGGACGCGGCCGTGGTAGGCGCGGATGCGTTCGCCTCTGCTGTGCGGGGTGGTTTCGGGGGTGATGGAGAATGCCCCGTTTTCCACCTTTTCGATGGCTGGTCCGTAGGTTTTGACGAGGGTGAGGAGTTGGTTGTTGCGTCGGGTGAGGTCGTCGAGTGCGGCGCGGCGGTCTTTGCCGCGGGCGCTGACGGTGATGTCGATGCGGGCGATCTCGGGGTCGACTTCGAGGTGTGCTTCGCCGCGTACGGCGACGCGGGGGGTTTCGGGGGTGCCGTAGGGGGGTGCGGGGGCGGGGGTTTCGGAGGTCATGGGTTCCACTGTGGCAGCCCCGGCCGGACGGTGGTCGGTCATCAGATCGAAATGTGCGGGGGGTGTTGCGGGGTGTGGCTCCTGGGTCAGAATCTACGCGCGTTGTGCATCGTGCTGGACAGCATCTACGCGCGTTGTGTTGTGGACTAGGGAGATGAAATGCCGCTCAACCGTAGGACGTTTCTGGGTACTTCGGCAGCCGCCGGCGCCGGTGTGGCTGTGGCTGGGGGTACGGCTGTGCCTGCTGAGGCGCATGGGCGTGGGCCTGGTCAGGGTCATGGGCGTCCGCAGCAGCGGTACTCCTTCACCGTGATGGGGACGACCGATCTGCACGGTCATGTCTTCAACTGGGACTACTTCACGGACAAGGAGTTCGACGACGCGGACCACAACGACGTCGGTCTGGCGAAGATCTCCACGCTGGTGGAGCGGATCCGTAAGGAGAAGGGCCGCCACAACACCCTGATGATCGATGCGGGTGACACGATCCAGGGCACGCAGTTGTCGTACTACTACGCCAAGATCGACCCGATCACGGCGAAGCACGGTCCGGTGCATCCGATGGCGCAGGCGATGAACCTGATCGGTTACGACGCTGCGGCGCTCGGTAACCACGAGTTCAACTACGGTATTCCGGTGCTGCGGAAGTTCGAGGAGCAGTGTCGTTTTCCGCTGCTGGGTGCGAATGCGCTGGATGCGAAGACGTTGAAGCCGGCGTTCACTCCGTATGTCTTCAAGACGTTGCGTACGCCGCACGGTCGTGATGTGAAGGTGGCGATCCTGGGTCTGACGAATCCGGGTATTGCGATCTGGGACAAGGCGAACGTTCAGGGGAAGATGACGTTTCCGGGCCTTGAGGAGCAGGCGGCGAAGTTTGTTCCGCGGCTGCGGTCCATGGGTGCGGATGTGGTGATCGTGGCGGCGCATTCGGGTGCGAGTGGTACGTCGTCGTACGGGGATCAGATTCCGCATGTGGAGAATGCGGCGGGTCTGGTGGCGCAGCAGGTGCCGGGGATCGATGCGATTCTGGTGGGTCATGCGCATGTGGAGATCCCTGAGTCGTTCGTGGTGAACGAGGAGACGGGTAGGAAGGTTGTTCTGTCGGAGCCGTTGATGTGGGGTGAGCGGCTGACGGTCTTTGATTTCGATCTGGTGTGGGAGAAGGGGCGTTGGGCGGTCGAGAGGGCCGGTTCGAAGGTGTTGAACACGAATGCGGTGGCGGAGGATCCGAGGATCACGAAGTTGCTGAAGGATGAGCACAAGAAGGTGGTGGCGTATGTCAATGAGGTGATCGGGACGTCGTCGGTGGCGATGACGACGGCGGATGCGCCGTGGAAGGACGAGCCGATCATTGATTTGATCAATGTGGTGCAGGCGGACACGGTGAGGGCGGCGTTGGCGGGTGGCGCGTATGCGGCGTTGCCGGTGTTGTCGCAGGCGTCGTGTTTCTCGCGTACGGCGCAGATTCCTGCGGGGAGTGTGACGATCAAGGATGCGGCGGGGTTGTATCCGTTCGAGAACACGCTTGAGGCGCGGTTGGTGACGGGTGCGCAGATGAAGGATTATCTGGAGTTCTCGGCTCGGTATTATGTGCAGACGCCGGCGGGTGGGGCGGTGGATACGTCGAAGTTGACGAATGCGGAGGGGACTCCGGATTACAACTACGATGCGGTTTCTGGTCTGACGTATGAGATCGATATTGCGAAGGCGGTGGGTTCGCGGATCGTGAATCTGTCGTTCGGTGGGAAGCCGATTGATCCGGCGGCGAAGTTCGTGCTGGCGGTGAATAACTATCGGGCGAGTGGTGGGGGTAATTTCCCGCATGTGCCGGGTGCTGAGCAGGTGTGGGCGAATTCGGATGAGATCCGGAATACGATCATTGCTTGGGTGCAGGCGAAGGGGACGGTGGATGCGGCGGAGTTCGCGTCGGTGGACTGGAAGTTGACGCGGGACGGGACGCCGGTGTTCTAGGGCGTTTTTTGTGTGTGGGCGGGGTCCGGTTCGGCTGTTGCTGAGCCGGGCCCCGTTTTTGTGTGTGGTGTTTTCAGGTGGCTTCGGTGAGGGGGATGAGGTCGGTGCGGTCGTGTGGGTGCGGGGGGTGGGGGTGGGTGAGGCCGAAGGTGGTGAATGCGGTGCGGTTGGGGAGGGGGTAGGGGTTGGTGCCGGTGAGGGAGTTGAGGATGGTGGCGCTGCGCCAGGCGGAGAGGCCGAGGTCGGGGGCGCCTACGCCGTGGGTGTGGCGTTCGGCGTTCTGTACGTAGACGGCTCCGGTGACGGTGGGGTCGAGGACGAGGCGGTAGTGGTCGTCGATGCGGGGGCGTTGTGAGGTGTCGCGGCGCATGTAGGGGTCGAGTCCGGCGAGCATGGTGTCGAGGGGGCGTTCGCGGTAGCCGGTGGCGAGGACGACGGCGTCGGTGGTGAGGCGGGAGCGGGTGCCTTGCTGGGTGTGTTCGAGGTGGAGTTCGACTCGGGTGGTGGCGACGCGGCCTGCGGTGCGGACGGTGACGCCGGGGGTGAGGACGGCGTCGGGCCAGCCGCCGTGTTGGGTGCGGCGGTAGAGCTCGTCGTGGATGGCGGCGATGGTGTCGGCGTCGATGCCTTTGTGGAGTTGCCATTGTTGGGGGGCGAGGGTGTCGCGTACGGATTCGGGGAGTTGGTGGAAGTAGCGGGTGTAGTCGGGGGTGAAGTGTTCGAGGCCGAGTTTGGAGTACTCCATGGGGGCGAAGGCTTCGGTGCGGGCGAGCCAGGTGATTTTTTCTTGGCCTTCGGGGCGGGCGCGGAGGAGGTCGAGGAAGATTTCGGCGCCGGATTGTCCTGCGCCGATGACGGTGATGTGGTGTGCGGAGATGAGGCGTTCGCGGTTGTCGAGGTATTGGGCGGAGTGGACGACGGGGACGGTGGGTGCTTCGGCGAGTGGTTTGAGGGGTTCGGGGATGTGGGGTTCGGTGCCGACGCCGAGTGCGAGGTTGCGGGTGTGGGTGCGGCCGAGGGCGCGGGCTTCTCCGTCGGTGTCGAGTTGGGTGTAGTCGACTTCGAAGAGTGCGCGTCGGGTGTTCCAGCGGATGGAGTCGATCTGGTGGGCGAAGTGGAGGCCGGGGAGGTTTTCGCTGACCCAGCGGCAGTAGGCGTCGTATTCGGTGCGTCGGATGTGGAAGTGCTCGGCGAAGTAGAAGGGGTAGAGGCGTTCGCGGGCTTTGAGGTAGCTGAGGAAGGACCAGGGGCTGGCGGGTTCGGCGAGGGTGACGAGGTCGGCGAGGAAGGGGACTTGGAGGGTGGCGTCGTCGATGAGGAGTCCGGGGTGCCAGTGGAAGGCGGGGCGTTGTTCGTAGAAGGCGGTTCGGAGTTGGGTGAGGGGGTGGGCGAGGGCGGCGAGTGAGAGGTTGAAGGGGCCGATGCCGACGCCCACCAGGTCGTGGGGCTGGCCTTCGGGGAGGTGTTGGGGGGGCAGGGTCATCGGGGTGCGGTGCCTTCCAGGAGTGCGAGGAGCGCTTTGAGGTCGCCGGTGGTGGTGTGGGGGTTGAGGAGGGTGACTTTGAGCCAGAGGCGGTTGTCGGCGCGGGCGCGGCCGAGGACGGCGCGGCCTTCGTCGATGAGGGTGCGGCGGATGGTGGCGATGGTTTCGTCGTCTGCTCCGGTGGGGCGGAAGAGGACGGTGGAGATGGTGGGGCGGTCGTAGAGCTCCAGGTGGGGGTGGGTTTCGATGAGGTCGGCGAGTTCCTGGGCGAGTGCGCAGGTGTCGTCGATGAGTGCGGCGAGTCCGGTGCGGCCGAGGGCGCGGAGGGTGACGGCCATTTTGAGTACGTCGGGGCGTCGGGAGGTGCGGAGGGAGCGGCCGAGGAGGTCGGGGTGGCCTGCTTCGGTGTCGTCGTCGGCGTTGAGGTAGTCGGCTTGGTGGTTGAGGGCGTCGAGGGTGGCGGGTCGGGGTACGGCGAGGAGCCCGGCGGCGACGGGTTGCCAGCCGAGTTTGTGGAGGTCGAGGGTGACGGAGTCGGCGCGTTCGATGCCGTTGAGCTGGTGTCGGTGGGTTTCGCTGAAGAGGAGGGGGCCGCCGTATGCGGCGTCGATGTGGAGTTCGGCGCCGTGGCGGTCGCAGAGGTCGGCGATTTCGGGGAGGGGGTCGATGAGTCCTGCGTCGGTGGTGCCTGCGGTGGCGGTGACGAGGACGGGTCCGCCGCGGGGGCGGAGTCCGGGGGTGTTTCCGACGGTGAGGGCTTCATCGAGGGCGGCGAGGTCGATGGTTCCGGCGGGTGCGGGGATGGTGAGGGGTGGGGGGAGGCCGAGGAGCCAGGCGGCGCGGGGCAGTGAGTGGTGGGCGTTGGCGCCGCAGATGATGCGGAGGGCGCCGTGCCGTTCGCGGGCGAGGAGCAGCGCGAGTTGGTTGGATTCGGTGCCGCCGGTGGTGATGAGGGCGTCGCCGGTGGGGTAGATCTCGGCGGCGATGGTGCGGGTGACGAGGGCTTCGAGTTCGGAGGCGGCGGGTGCCTGGTCCCAGGAGTCCATGGAGGGGTTGAGTGCGGACGCGGCGAGGTCGGCGGCGGCTGCGAGGGCGAGTGGGGGGCAGTGCAGGTGGGCTGCGCAGTGGGGGTCTGCGGGGTCTGCGGCGCCTTGGGTGAGGGCGTGTACGAGGGTGTGGAGGGCTTCTTCGGCGCCGGTTCCGGTGTGGGGCAGTACGGGGTGGGCGGTGGCTCGTACGCGTGCGGCGACGGTTTGTGGTCCGCCGGCGGGGAGGGGGCCGGCGCGGTCGGTTGCGCCTTGGTGGAGCGCGTCGAGGACGGTGCCGATGAGGGGCCGCAGGGCGCTCGGGCCTGTGGCCCCTCCGGCGAGGGGCGGCGTGCTCATGCGGGTGTCCTTCGTTGCGCGTGGGGCTGTGGCCCCGGCCTGGGTGGGGTACCAGCCTGTTCGGGGGCCGGCCTGTACGGGGAACAGGTGGCGTGCCCGTTGAGCACAACGATGTCGACCCGGAAGTGGTATTGCCTTCGCCGGAGGGGTTGTTGGGCGGTGTCCGGGTGTTATGGGGGGTGTTCGGTCTTGTGTGCGGGGGGTTCGGTTCTTGTTCTGTGTGCGGGTTTCAGTTTCCGCGGATGTCCAGGGCGCGTCGCAGGTCGTCGAGTTGGTCGGTGAGTTTGCGGCGCAGGGCGGGGATCATGTCGGCGTCGCGGAGGCAGGTCTGTCCGTGGTCGAGGGCTTGGGGGGTGATGTCGTAGGCGGGGAATCCGTAGCGGCCTGCGGCTTCGGCGATGGCGGGGCCGCGGCGGTCGGCGAGGGTGACGGCGTCCTGGTAGTAGCGCGGTACGTAGGTGCTGAGGAGGTCGGTCTGTTCGGGTTGCCAGAAGCCTTGGGCGGTGGCGGTGAAGAGGTAGTTGGAGAGGTCGTCGGTGTGGAACATCTGCTGCCAGGCGGTGGCTTTGGCCTGGGGGGTGGGGAGGGCGGCCCGGCAGCGGGCGGCGCCTTCCTGGCCGGTGGCGCTGTTGTCGCGGTCGAGTTCGGCGGTGATGGCGGTTTCGTCGGTGGCGCCGAGGGCGGCGAGGCGGGTGAGGATGCGCCAGCGGAGTTCGGGGTCGAGTTCGGGTCCACCGGGGACGCTGCCGTCGGTGAGCCAGGCCTGGATGCCGTCGGGCTGGGTGGCGGCGTCGATGAAGTGGCGTACGGCGGTGAGGCGCAGTCCGGGGTTGGTGCCGTCTTCGGTGCGGCGGATGAGGGCGCGGCAGGTCGTGGTGAGGGTGGTGAGGGCGGTGGTGCGGTCCTCGGTGGGGAGGTAGCGGTCGGTGATCTGGGTGGCTGCGAAGCTGAGGACGCCTTGGACGACGGCGAGGTCGGTTTCGTGCGGGAGGTGGGTGTGGGCGGCTTCGAGGTAGGCGGTGGGGGGGAGTTCGCCGTCGCGGACCATGTCGCGGGCGGCGTTCCAGATGACGGCGCGGGTGAGGGGGTCGGGGATGCCGGAGAGGGCGTGCAGTGCGGTGTTCCAGGAGGGGGGGTCGAGGCGGACCTTGGCGTAGGTGAGGTCGCTGTCGTTGACGAGGAGGAGGTCGGGGCGGCGGCCTTGGAAGCTGTGGGTGGTGTCGGGGGCCGGGACGTCGAGTTCGAGTCGTTCGCGCAGGACGAGGTGGGCGGGGTCGACGGGGTCGTGGTCGTAGGCGCCGACGGCGATGCGGTGGGGGCGGGTGCCGTCGCGGGTGACGGCGAGTGACCAGGTGTGGTCGGTTTCGGTGATGCGGGGGGTGAGGGTGTCGACTCCGGTGGTGGTGAGCCACTGTTCGGCCCAGGTGTGGACGTCGCGGTCGGTGGCGGAGGCGAGGTTGTCGATGAAGTCGGCGAGGGTGGCGTTGCCGAAGCGGTGGCGGGCGAAGTGGTTGTTGATTCCGGCGAGGAAGTCTTTTTCGCCGAGCCAGGCGACGAGTTGGCGCAGGGCGGATGCGCCCTTGGCGTAGGAGATGCCGTCGAAGTTGAGCATCGCGGATGCGGTGTCGGGGACGGCTGCGGGGTCGGGTGCGACGGGGTGGGTGGAGGGGCGTTGGTCGGCGTCGTATCCCCAGCTCTTGCGGGCGATGGCGAAGTCGACCCAGGTGTCGGTGAAGCGGGTGGCTTCGGCGAGGGTCTGGTAGCCCATGTATTCGGCGAAGGATTCGTTGAGCCAGATGTCGTCCCACCATTGGAGGGTGACGAGGTCGCCGAACCACATGTGGGCCATTTCGTGGGCGATGACCATGCCGCGGGTCTGGCGTTCGGTGTCGGTGACGGCGGAGCGGTAGATGAATTCGTCGCGGAAGGTGACCAGGCCGGGGTTTTCCATGGCGCCTGCGTTGAATTCGGGGACGAAGGCCTGGTCGTAGGAGTCGAAGGGGTAGGGTTCGTCGAATTTTTCGTGGTAGCGGTCGTAGCAGGCGCGGGTGATGTCGAGGATTTCGTCGGCGTCGGTGTCGAGGTGGGCGGCGAGGGAGCGGCGGCAGTGGATGCCGAAGGGCAGTCCGGCGTGTTCGGTGGTCACGGAGTGCCAGGGGCCTGCGGCGATGGCGACGAGGTAGGTGGAGATGGGTGGGGTGGGTGCGGCCTGCCAGTGGCCGGGGGTGTTCTGCCGGGTGATGCCGTTGGCGAGGACGCTCCAGTCTTCGGGGGCGGTGACGGTGACGTCGAAGACGGCTTTGAGGTCGGGCTGGTCGAAGGCGGCGAAGAGGCGTTGGACGTCTTCCATGAACAGCTGGGTGTAGACGTAGGTCTCGCCGTCGGTGGGGTCGGTGAAGCGGTGCATGCCTTCGCCGGTGTGGGAGTAGCGCATGGAGGCGTCGACGTGGAGTTCGTGGTCGCCTTCGGTGAGGCCGGTGAGGGGGAGCCGGTTCTCGGTGAGGGTTTCGGGGTCGAGGGGTTGTCCGTCGAGGGTGATGGAGCGCAGTTCTGCGGGCTTGAGCTCGACAAAGGTGTTGCCGGCGGTGCGTGCGGTGAAGTGGATGACGGTCCGGGAGTCGAAGGTGTCGTCGCCCCGGGTGAGGTCGAGGTCGATCGTGTACCGCTGGACATCGAGGAGCTGGGCTCGGAGCTGCGCTTCGTCGCGCGTCAGTACGGACATGGACCCATCGTGCCGTAAGGCGTTGATCGTGTGTACGGGTCCGAGGGAGTCGGGGAGGTGGCGGGCGGCGGTGTGGTGGTGCGGGTCGCCGTGGGGGCTCGGGGTGTTCGGGGTTCTTGCCGGGTGTGCGGGGTGCCGGTGAGCGGGTCGCGCCGGCCGGGGGGATCGTCGTTGATCCCCCCGGCCGGCGGGGTTTCCCGTGCGGAGCCGTCCGCGCCACGGTGTCCTGGTTCTGCACGGTCCGTGGGGCGGCTCGGTGGGGTTCTCAGGTGGCGGTTGCCTCGCTGTTCCTGTGGCGGGGCGTCAGCGGAGAGGCTGTCAGGAGGAAGTGGCCATGGCGAAGAGGTGGAGGTACCCCGAGGCCGGCTTGGGCAGCTGGATCATCTCCGTGGTCTTGTTCGGGTCGATGGGCACCGAGGCGGAGAAGACGTAGGTGGTGACGTTCTCGGGGCCGGACGCCTTGTTGCGGTAGGTCGTCTTCGCCACGGTGCTGCCGGCGGGCGGGACGCTGCCGCCGCCGTTCAGGGTCCAGTCGCTGAAGCCGAGGGAGAACGTCTGCGTCGTGCCGTCGGTGTACGTCACCGTGCCGGTGCCGGTCAGCGGCCCGTAGACGCCGGAGCCCAGGAAGGCGAGCTTTGATCCCTTGCCGGAGAACTCGACCTTCTGCCCGGTGGAGTTGACGTTGTCCGAGGTGCCGGCCGGCACGTTCGGCCAGGTGAGGGTGGTTCCTTCTGCGGTGACGGTGCTTCCCGGGGTCAGGTGCTGCGCCGCGAGTGCCTGGGCGGAGTAGCTGTGGCCGGTGACGTCGAAGGCTCCTGCGGAGGCGTTCTGGTCGTCGGTGATGCCGACGTCGTTGAACGCCGCTGTCAGAGACGTGTAGGGGACGTCGACGGAGCCGGTGCCCTCGTCGCTGCTCTTCGCGTTCTTGTAGGTGGCCTGCGCGGACAGTGTCTTGGCGCCGGGTGTTTCGTCGGCGGGGGTGGTGAGCGTCCAGGTGGTCTTCACGGACTGGCCGGGCTTGACGGCGGTGAATGTGGTGGGCGAGGTGGCTCTGGCGGTCCAGCCGCTGGGCGCTGCGAGGCTGACGGAGGCGTCGGTGAGCGCTACCGGGCTGCCGTCGTTGGTGTAGGTGGTCGTCACGGTGGTGGTGGCGCCGGGCTTGACGGTCGAGGGTGTGTCGACTGTGAGTGAGTGGTGCGCGTGGTAGCCGGGCACGATCCACTTCTGGTGGAGTTTGCCGTCGCAGTCCTGGAGTTCGGCCGGGGTTCCGTTGGCGGGGTTCGCGGCGGGGACGGTGAGGCAGCGGCCGGATGCCGGGTTGGTCAGGGAGCCGTCGGCTGCGGGCTGCCAGGTCTGCGTGGGGGTGCCGTCGCAGTCGGCGAGGTCGGTCTTTCCGTTCGTGGTGGCGGTCAGGCATGTGCCGGACTGGCGGATCGTGCCGTCCGCGTGCCTGATCCACTTCTGGTCGGCGGCTGATTCGCAGTGCCACAGGCCGGGTGGGTCCGTCTCTGCCGGGTTGGTCCGGTGGTTCTCCAGGCATCGCCCGGCCGTGCCCTGCAGGCGGGCGGTCTTCGACATGTCCCAGGTGTCGGTGATCGTCGAGACGTCCGCGTCGGCCGTGTGGTTGATGTGGTCCAGGCCGTACATGTCCAGCAGGGTGCGCAGGACGCTGTAGTGGTTGATCTTCTCGCTGTACTCGCCGGCCTCGGCCATCGGCCCGACCATGATCGTCGGGATGTGGTTGGCCGGGGTGAAGTCGTCCTCGTCCCAGGTCAGCACGAAGAGGCTGTTGTGGGTCCTGGCCCACTGGATGTACGAGCCGAAGGTGTTCTTGACGAAGGCGTCGCCCTGGGCGATGGAGCCGTCGTGCATGCTCTGCATGCCGTTGCCCACGTAGAAGGAGACGGTGGGCAGTTCGGCGAATCCGTCCTGGGTGGTCGGGAACTCCTCCTGCCGCTTGTCCATCGGGTTCAGGTTGCCGGGTACACCGGGGGTGGTCTTGTAACGGAGCCACTGGGTGGGGAGGGCCTGGTCGGCGTAGTCGGCGAAGCTGTACCCGTGGGTGACCAGCTGGTTGGGGAGGTTGTCGGCGTCGACGGACGACGGCGCGGGAAAGTCGCTGGTCCTGACGGTGTCCGAGGCGGACAGCAGCGCGTAGTAGTTGGGGAGGCTCGGGTGGGTGATGCCGTACGAGTTGGTGAACGACGCGCCCTGCGCGACCAGGGACTTGATGTACGGGGCCTGGTCCTGCGGCTTGTCGGACGTGTTGTTGAGGATGTCGTCGTAGCCGTGGTTCTCCATCATCACCATGACCACGTGGTCCGGCTTGGGGACCGCGGTGGATCCCACGACGACCGGGGAGCCGGTGTTCGCGGGTGTGGTGTCCGAGGTCGCCGCGGTCGCGGAAGCCGTCCCCGGAAGGGCGGCGCATGCCAGCAGGGCCGCGACCATCAGACTTCGGATTCTCGCGCGTGGTATCTGCATCCCAGCGTTTCCTTTGTATTTGCTCTGAGGTTCTTCTGAAAGGTCCGCGGATCGTCTTCTTGTCGATTCGCGGAGAGCCAGTCGGCAGAACACGGGCCGGCATCGGTGAAAACCCCTCGGAATACCTACCGCCGGGTATTTTCCTTTGCATTTCCGTGTCTGTCCGTGGCAACCCGCACCATAGGCATCCACGACGTCCGATGCCTGTAGTGATCGAATGAATTTCGCTCGAACATGACCTGACGGGAAATGTGCGGCGGTTCTTGGTTCGTGACGGGTAGTGGCCCGCTGGTCGGCGGCGCCGCGAGGGCGTGCGGGCGGACCTGGAGGAGAAGAACCTCGCGTCCCTCGGCGTCAGTTCAGGAGGTGGAGCAGCCGGCGTGCTTGGCGGGTGACGGTTCCGGGTGGGTTGCGGGGGTGTGCGGTGGCGCGGTCGAGGGTGAGCATGCAGAGCCACATGAGGGCGGTGAGGCGGCGGAGTTCGCGCAGGCGGCGGGTTTCGGCGGGGGTGAGGGTGAAGTGGCCGAGGAGGGTGTCGGTGTCGAGTTCGCTGTCGGACCAGGCCGATATGTGTTCGGTGATCTCGGCGAGTTCGTGGATGCGGTCGGCGCGGCCGGCGCTCTCGAAGTCGACGAGGCGGATGCGGGTGCCGTCCCACAGGTAGTTGGCGAGGTTGCCGTCGGCGAAGCCGAGGACGGGGGTGGTGGGTTCGGTGGCGGCGAGGGTGTCGAGGTGGGGTGCGGAGATCCAGGCGGTGCCTGCGCTGAGGGCGGCCTGTTCGGTGGGGTCGGTGTCCGGTGCGGTGGGTGAGGGTTGTGCGCACTGGTCGCGTACGCCGCGCAGGATGAGGGCCGGGGGCCAGAGTCGTGGCGGGAGGGCGTCGAGTTGGGTGCGGGGGACGGCTTCGTGGAGGCGGGTGAGTGCTGCGGCGAGTGCGGTGGTCTGTGCGGGGCCGACGTGGGTGCCGCGCAGGGGGGTGCCGGGGACGCGTTCCATGGTGACGGCCGGTGGGTGGGCCGACCGGTCGAGTGGGCGTGGGGCGAGGCCGGGGGCGTGCCGGGCGAGGAGGGTGAGGGTCTGCCATTCGCGGCGGGGTTCGTCGCGGTCCCAGGACCGGTAGCGCTTGACGACGGTGGTGGGGCCGATGTCGAGGGTGTGGGTGGTGGTGAGGTCGGCAGGGGGGCGGCGCTGTTGGCCCGTGGGATCGGCGGGTGTCATGCGCACTTACCCTAGGTCCCTTGGGTTCCGGTTCGTCGGTGAGCGCGGGAATGTGCTGGTCGGCGGGTGGGCAGGGCGACGCTGGGGTGGGGTTGAGGATGCGGGTGCGCAGGTGGAGACGGGTTGCCGGGGTCGCGGTGGGCGCGGTGGTGGCGCTGGTCGCTGTGGGGTGCGGGCCGGAGGAGAGTGCGGCGGAGAAGCCGGCGGGGAAGCCCGCGCCGGTGACGACTCCGTACAAGGTGCTGCCCGAGCGGCTGGAGAGCGACGGCACCACGATCACCGTGGGTGATCCCGCTGCCCGTAGGACGGTCGCGTTGTACGAGGATCCGCGGTGCCCGGTCTGCAGGACGTTCGAGGAGACGGGTGGCGCGCCTGCGGCGCTGGATCTGGCGCGGGAGCGGACGGTGAAGATGCAGTACACGCTCGCGTCGTTCCTGGACAAGTCGCTCGGGGGGCACGGTTCGGTCCGGGCGGTCAACGCGCTGCGGGCGGCCCTGGAGCAGGGGAAGTTCGCGGAGTACCACGCGGTGCTGTACCGGGATCAGCCCGAGGAGTCGGTGGACGGTTTCACCACTGCGCGGTTGCTGGAGCTTGCGTCGAAGGTGCCGGGGTTGCGGGGTGCGCGGTTCGACAAGGCGGTCGAGGACATGACGTACCGGAGTTTCGTGACGCGGTCCGAGGCGGCTTTCGAGAGCAGTGGGGCGGAGGGGACGCCGACGGTGCTGCTGGACGGTGCGGCGATTCCGCAGGATCAGCAGAGTGTCGTCTTCGACCGGGGCCAGTTCGCGAAGTATCTGACGCTGTGGGCGGCGGCGGGCTGAGCGGCGGGTGGGGCGGGCGGACGGCGTGGGGCCGTCGGTGGCCCGCCCCTGCCGGGTGTGTGGGGCTCAGGTGTTGTTCTCGGAGCCGTCCGCGATCTGTTCGTGGTGGCGGATGACTTCCGCGACGATGAAGTTGAGGAGTTTCTCCGCGAAGGCCGGGTCCAGTCTGGCGCTCTCGGCGAGGCTGCGCAGCCTGGCGATCTGGCGGGCCTCGCGGGCCGGGTCGGCGGGCGGCAGGTGGTTCTGTGCCTTGAGGTGGCCGACCTGCTGGGTGCATTTGAAGCGTTCGGCGAGCATATGGACGACGGCGGCGTCGATGTTGTCGATGGATCCGCGGAGGCGGTCCAGTTCGGCCTGTACGGACGGGGCTGTCTCGGTCATGGTCGTCGAGCTTACGTCGTGATCGTCGGCGGGTCGTCGGGGTCCGGTATCTGGTCACTCCAGCCGCCGGGGACGGTGTGTCCCTGCTGCTGGCGGAAGATGACGGGGGCCTTTCCGACGCGGCGGGTGAACAGCCGGGAGAAGTACGCCGGGTCGTCGTAGCCGACGCGGCGGGCGACGGCGGCCACCGGGAGGTCGGTGGCGGCGAGGAGTTCCTTGGCGCGGCCCAGGCGGATGCCCAGGAGGTAGTCCTTGGGGCTGCAGCCCGCTCCTTGCCGTACGGCGTGGCGCAGTTCCGCGGGGGTCATGCCGTGGCGGGAGGCGTGTTCGGCGACGGTCAGCGGCTGGAAGGCGTCGCGGGCGAGTGCCTGGAGGACGGGGGCGCCTTCGGCGTCGGTGTCGGCGCGGGCGCGGCGCAGGGCGACGAGGAGTTCGTGGACGGCGGCGCCGGTCTCCACTTCGAGCAGCGGGTTGCCGCGGCGGGCGGCGCGGGCGATGCGTCCGACGGCGGCGCGGGCGGCTGCGACGTCGGTGAGGGGGACGACGGGCCGGTCGGGTTCGATGTAGCCGAGTTCGGTGTACGTGGTGGTGGCGGGGCCGGTGAAGTCGACGAAGGATTCGTCCCAGCCGGTGGCGGGGTCGGCGCCGTAGTGGTGGGTGGTGCCGGGGGTGATCCAGATCAGTGCGGGCGCGGTGACGGGGGTGCGGCGTCCGTCGGCGCCGCGGTACCAGCCGGTGCCGGCGCTGACGACGACGGCGACGTGGTGGTCGAGGGTGCGGGGGCCGACCGGGGGCAGGGTGCCGTGCTGGAGGCCGACGCCGAGGCAGACGAGGCCGAGTTTGTGGTGGACGGGGCTGGGGGTGAAGTAGCGCATCCAGGTGTGGTACATCCCTTTTCCGGCCTCCCTGCGTGATCCGTTGTCATCCATGGCTATCCGTCATGTGCGATCCGTCATGTTTCGTGACGCTGCGTCCGTACCGCGGCGGGTGTGTTCCCTTGCGTCCAATGAGTGCTGATCTTTGTCCATGGACCGGATCGCCGCCAGGGGTCAAGGTGGCAACGTGGCTGATTTCACGGTGGGTGACGAGGATTTCCGGATGGACGGGCGGCCGGTGCGGCTGCTGTCGGGGGCATTGCACTATTTCCGGGTGCACGAGGGGCAGTGGGGGCATCGGCTGGCGATGCTCCGGGCCATGGGGCTCAATGCTGTGGAGACGTATGTCCCATGGAATCTGCACGAGCCTCAGCAGGGACGATTCCATGATGTGCAGGCGTTGGGCCGGTTCCTGGACGCGGCGCACGAGGCCGGGCTGTGGGCGATCGTGCGCCCGGGTCCGTACATCTGCGCCGAGTGGGAGAACGGCGGGCTGCCGCACTGGCTGACCGGGTCGTTGGGCCGGCGGGTGCGGACGCGTGACGCTGAGTATCTGCGTCATGTGGATCGCTGGTTCCACCGTCTGTTGCGTGAGGTGGTGCCCCGGCAGATCGACCGGGGCGGTGCGGTGATCATGGTGCAGGTCGAGAACGAGTACGGCAGTTACGGCTCCGACCAGGTGTATCTGCGCCATCTCGCGGGGCTGTTGCGGCGGCTGGGGGTGAGTGTGCCGCTGTTCACGTCGGACGGGCCCGAGGATCACATGCTGACGGGTGGTTCGGTGCCGGGTGTGCTGGCCACGGCGAACTTCGGGGCGGGCGCGCGGGAGGGCTTCGACGTGCTGCGCCGCCATCAGCCGAAGGGCCCGCTGATGTGCATGGAGTTCTGGTGCGGCTGGTTCGACCACTGGGCGGCCGAGCCGGTCGTACGGGATCCGGCGGACGCGGCGCGGGCGTTGCGGGAGATCCTGGAGTGCGGCGCCTCGGTGAATGTGTACATGGCGCACGGGGGGACGAACTTCGCCGGGTGGGCGGGCGCGAACCGCTCCGGTGACCTGCACGACGGTGAGCTGCAGCCGACCGTGACGTCGTACGACTACGGTGCGCCGGTCGACGAGTACGGGCGGCCGACGGAGAAGTTCTGGCTGTTCCGTGAGGTGCTCGCCGAGTACGCGGACGGTCCGCTGCCGGAGCTGCCCGCGGCGCCGGACGCGCTCGGGGCGCCGGTCGACGCCGTGCTGCCCGAGTGGGTGCCGCTCGGGGAGGTGACGGACGCGCTGGGCGGTCCCGAGGAGGAGACGGGGGTGCCGCCGACGTTCGAGGAGCTGGACGTGGACCGCGGTCTGGTCCGCTACCGGGTGAAGGTGCCGGGTACGCGCCGTCCGTATCCGCTGACGGTGCCGGGCTTGCGTGACACGGCGCTGATGTTCGTCGACGGGGTGCGGACCGAGCTGGGTGCTCCGGTGGCGGGGCCCGCTTCGGTGGAGTTGTGGGTGGAGTCGCTGGGGCGGGTCAACTACGGTCCGCTGGTGGGTGAGGCGAAGGGGCTCACGGGTGGGGTGCTGCACGAGCGGCAGTATCTGCACGGGGTGCGTGCGCGTGGTCTGCGGCTGGACGCGTTCGACGACGCGGGGGCGGTCACGAAGCTGCCGTTCCGGGCGGCGGAGCCCGGGGGGCGGGGGTTGCACCGGGGCACGTTCGAGGTGTCCGGTGCGGGTGACGCGACGCTGGAACTGCCGGGCTGGGAACGGGGGTTCGTGTGGGTGAACGGTTTCTGTCTGGGCCGCTACTGGTCGGCCGGTCCGCAGGATTCGCTGTTCGTGCCGGGGCCGGTGCTGCGTGAGGGGGAGAACGAGGTGTGGGTGCTGGAACTGGCGGGCGCCGAGCCGGGTTCCGGTGCGGGGTCCGGGGGTGGGCCGCGTCTGAGGTTCCGCTGACGCGGGCCGCCGGGCACGGGGCCCGGTTCCGTACGGCGGGTGAGTGAGACGGATGGCCGGTCCTCGGTGAGGACCGGCCATCCGTGTGTGTGCGTGTTGTCTCTCGTGCGCCTCTGCTACACCTCGCGGACCTCGAAGGCGTCGAGTGCGAACTCGGCGACTCCGTCGTCGCCGACCTTGCGCAGGCCCACCCAGGTGTCGCCCCCGGCCGGTGCGGTGAACTCGTAGCTCAGCAGGGTCGGTTCGGTGGCGACCGGCAGTTCCTTGCGGTCCAGTTCGCGTGCCGCGGGCTCGTCGACGGCGGTGATCCAGGCGTACTGGCCGGCCGTGTCGTTCTCGTACCGGAAGGAGACGCGGTAGCGCTTGGACGCCTCGAAGCGGACGGTGTGCTGCACGGTCCGGTAGACGAGGCCGTCGTTCTCGCCGCGGGACTTGAGGGACTGGCCGCCGTCGATGACGTCGTCGATGGCCTTGCCGTTCCAGCCGCGCTGGGTGAACTGCGCGTGGCGCTGCGCGATGTGCGTGCGGGGGTCGGTGGAGCCGCCCGCGTCGCCCTTGACGAAGACGCCCCAGCCCTGCGGGACGTTCTCGAAGTCCTCGAAGGCCAGCGTGCCGGTCTTCGTGGTGGGCACGGCCTCGGCGATCCGGACGTTGTCGAACCGCACCCGTGCGTCGCCCGCCGCGGCCCGCAGCGTCAGGTCGACCCGGCCGCCGCTCTCCGGCACGGTGAAGTACGTGAACATCCGCTGGAAGCGGGTGTCGTGCTTGCGGTCGGCCGCGACGTAGTTGCCCGCGCTCGACGTGTCGGTCCAGTTGCTGGCGGTGACCCCGTCGGCGGTGCGGATCTCCAGTGCGGCCCGGCGCTGCTCCCCCGCCGTGCTGCCCACCTCGACCTGTACGGAGGCGACGTAGGTACCGGCGCGCAGGCGTCCGAGGCGCTGGCCGACGGTGGTGGCGGCGCCCGCGCCGATGACGAGTTCGTAGTCGCCGATCTCGTTGCGGACGACGGAGGCGGGGCCCTGGGTCTGCCAGCCCTTCAGGGAGCCGGAGTTGAACCCGGGGTCGTAGACGGGGGTGCCCTGGCCCCACTGGGGGGCGGCGAGGGCTGCGGCGCGGGAGCGGTACAGCACGTAGGGCTGTCCGGCGGTGGCGTCGACGGTGACCTTGCCGGAGCGGACCGTCAGGTCACCGGTGTGGACCCGGCCCTGGTCGGTGAGCTTGTACAGGGCGACGCGGGAGGAGCCGGACCAGCCGCGCGGCAGCTGCCAACTGGTGTTGCCGCCCTTGGGGTTGTAGTGGTAGAGCTTGTCCGGGTCGGTGGCCTTGCGGGGCTCCCAGGGCAGCAGGTAGCTGCCGTCGGCGTAGACGACGCGTCCGTCGGTGGTGATGCGCCGGCCGGCCGTGTCGTCGACGACGGTTCCGGTGGGGCCGAAGAAGCTGATCTCGTGCTCGGTCCACCGCTTGACCGGGTAGGCCTGGAGGTACTTCGCGGGCAGGCCCTCGGTCCAGACGATGTCGTAGAAGGTGTTCCAGTCGACCTTGTTGGTCCAGCCCTCGAAGTTGCCCATGCGGCCCGCACCGAGGAGGGTGGGCCACTTGTTGGAGAAGACGTCCTTCTGGTGGTTGCGGATGAAGCGGATCAGCTGGGAGTTGATGCCGCGGGAGGTGTCGCCGCCGTAGTCGGTCTCGTTGGCCCAGTGCGACCAGAGCGAGGAGCGCTCAAGGCCGTGGCCCCATTCGCTGGAGACGAGCCAGCCCTGTTCGCGCAGGGCGCGCTGGAGGCGGTCGGAGTTCCAGCCGGACTCGCGGAACACGTCGATGTAGATCGTGTTGAGCGCGGGGTCGGTCTCCTTGCGCAGGTCCTTGAAGCGCTTGATGATGTCGCCGGAGACCAGGTCACGCCGTGAGTCGATGCGGTAGGACTGGTCGAGCCAGTCCCACTGCTCGTTGGTCTTGTCGACGAGCTTCTCGGAGAAGGCGTTCGCCACGGGGTACGACTCGGTGGCGTTGACGTGGACGCTGAAGTCGCTGTTCCACTTCCGGCCTTCTTTGACCAGGGTGTTGAGGTCGGCGAGGCCTCCGGCGCGCTTGTTGTAGTTGCCCGCGTAGTCGGGGTGGGCGGAGTCGTGGCCCTCCGACTGGTAGCCCTTGAGCAGGGTGTACTGGCGCAGTCCGTCGGTGGCGAGCGAGATCCGCTTGACGTTGTCGAGGGTCGCCAGGAAGGGGTTGGTGGCCTGCGAGGCGAAGTTGAAGGGGATGTGCGGGACGACCCGCAGGTGGGTGTCGTCCGCGCCGAGCGGGGTCACCATGATGTCGCGGAAGGCGATGGCGGCGTCCTGCCAGTCGACGATCCCGTCGCCGTTGCGGTCCCGGGTGAGGACGACGGTCGCGTAGGGCAGCGGTTCGGTGGCGTCGACGGGTGAGGTGGCGGCCCGGTGGGTCCACTGCCCGCAGGCCAGCTGCGCCTTGACGTAGCCGTCCCGGTGCAGGGTCTGCCGCCAGAGGCGGCCGTTCTCCCAGGTGGCTCCGGGGGTGGCGCTGGGGTTGTCGTAGACGGTGTTGGTCTCGACCGCTGCCCCGAGGTGGTCGTGTGCCAGTACCGCGTAGGCGCAGCCGACGGGCGCCCCGTCCGCCGGGCTGTCCGCGGTGACCTTGACCAGGGTGTCGCCGCTCTTCGCCTTGTCCAGGTCGAGCTTGGCGGCGAGGAGTGCGGCGCCGGGCTGGTCGCTGCGTACGGAGAGGAACGCGAGTCCGGGGATCTCCAGCGTTCCGACGCGCAGCGCGGCGGTGTCCGCGATCCGGGTCACCCGCCAGTCGGTCTGCCAGCCGTCGACGGCGATCGTGATGTCGATGCGGGTGCCGCCGTCGAAGGTGAGGGTGTAGGTGATGCGGTCCCGGCCGGGGGCCGAGGTGACGCGCGGGGTGTGTGCCGTTCCGTCGATGAGTACGGAGGTGACCTGGTCCTCCTGCCCGTGCAGCAGGGCGCCCGTCTTGCGGTCGGTGTAGGACACGATGCGCGGGAAGGCCCGGTCGACGCGCACGTCGAGGGCGTCGGAGCGCAGTACGGCCTCGGCCGGACCGGCGTTCCCGGAGCCCTTGGTCCCGGCGTCCGCCGCGAAGGCGGACGGGGTGACGAATGCCGCGCCGACACCGGCCAGTGCGGTGGCGGCGACAACTGTCCTGCGGCTGGGCCCTCGGTCTTGTTCGTGCACGCTCGCTCCTCCATCGCGACGATCATCCGTGCACGTCACGATGGAGGGGCGGGGCGTGTGCGCCTATGGACAAAGGAGGAACAGGTGTTGGACTAAAGCGTTATCCGCCGCTTTGCCCGCCGTTCACGTCCGGCGCTTTGACCGGCCCTTTACCGGGGTTGTCGACCGGGAGGGCTGCCGTGGCGTCACTTGAGTGTGTCCGCCGCTGCCTCGATGTCCGCGGCGAAGGTGGACAGCTGGGTGTAGATGCCCGGGTATCCGGGCTCGGCGCAACCCTGGCCCCAGCTGACGATCCCGACCTGGATCCACGCCCCGTGGTCGTCCTTGCGGAACATCGGTCCGCCGGAGTCGCCCTGGCAGGTGTCGGTGCCGCCCTGGTCGACGTATCCGGCGCAGATCTCGTCGGTGGGGGTGAGCCCCGTTCCGTACGCCTTCTGGCACTGGTCGTCCGGGACGTAGGGCACGGTCGCCTTGCGCAGGTAGCGTTCCTGGCCGCCGTCCTCGCTCGTCGATCCCCAGCCCACGATGGTGAAAGTTCCCTGGTCGTAGGCCGTATCGGTGACGATCGGGAGCCTGGGGAGCTCGAACGGCCGGGCCAGTTTGATCAGCGCCCAGTCCTTGCCCTTGCCGTGGTAGCCGGGGGCGCGGAGGACTTTGGTGGAGGTGATGTGGACGGCGCGGGGGCTCTGCAGGTCGATGGAGCCGGCGGTGGCGGTGATGGAGGTGTTGTTCCCCGTCGCGGGTACGCAGTGTGCGGCGGTCAGGACGATGTCCTTGGCGTAGAGGGCGCCGCCGCAGCCCCGGGAGAGATGCACCATGAAGGGGAACTGGCCCTCGGCCACCCGGGTACCGCCGACGACGGGCACGGGTGAGGCGGACGCGGACGCGTACGGGGCGGGCTGCAGGCTGAGAGCGGCGAGGGCCGCGGCGGCTGTGGCCGCGCCTCGGCCGAGGTGGCGCATGCGCTGGTTCAACGGGCTTCCTCTCGTGGGGGGCTCGGGATTCGTGATCCCGCGGTCCGGAAGGGATCGTTCCCACGACCATGGCCGCTGTACGGGGTTTCCGCCCGGCCGTACGACCTCACCCGGCCCGCGGGTGGGGTCGTTACAGTGGGGTCCGTGACGGGCGGCAGCGAGGTCGTGCACGGTTTTCCGCACCTGGACACGGTCCGGGCGGCCATCACGGCGCTCCACAAACGCCTCTCGTACGACGGCATCCGCGGTTACGCGCCGAGTGTCGCGCCGGTCGATGTGGCTTTCTCCGATCTGGACGACCTGTATCCGGGCGCGCAGCGGGTGGCCCGTGCGCTGGTCCAGCACTTCCGGCTGCCGGATGCCCGCCTGATCGTCAGTTTCCGTGAGATGCAGCATGCGGCCGGGGTCGAACTGGCCGCGGGGCCGGAGTACTTCATCGAGCTCAACGACCGTTTCCGCACGCACCGCGAGGACATCGGCGCGGCCCTCGCGCACGAGGTCGCGCATGTGCTGCTGCACCGGCTGGACCTGGCCTTCCCCGGTACCCGGGACAACGAGATCCTCACCGACACCGTGACGACGTATCTGGGTGCGGGCTGGCTGTTGCTGGACGCGTTCCGCGAGGACGGGGTGTCCAGCCAGAAGCTCGGGTATCTCACTCCGGAGGAGTTCGGGTACGTCCTGGCCAAGCGGGCGCTGGTCTTCGACGAGGACCCGGCGATCTGGTTCACCAGTCCGCAGGCGTATGCGGCGTACACCAAGGGGTCGGCCCTGGCCGGGCAGGACGGGCGGCAGCCGCCGCTGACCGCGGCGGGCCGGTCGGGCCGCCGGGCCTACGCCAGGAACCGCGCGGCTGCGCTGAAGCACGGCGGGCACGGCTCCCCCGGTGCGCCGTACGCCTTCGAGCAGGGTGCGGACGGACTGCGCGTCAGCTTTCCCTGCCCCACCTGCTGTCAGCGCATCCGGGTGCCCGTGCGGGGGCGGGTGCGGGCGCGCTGCGGGCTCTGCCGCACGGTGCTGGAATGTGACACGTAGCGCTCCGGTTCCGGTGGGTTCCGGTGAGTTCCCGTGGGTTCCGGTGGGCGAAACCGCCTTGCGGGACGGCGCGCGCAGGGGGGAGGGTCGCGTCATGACGCAGGAGCGGGCGACCGGGTGCGATGAACTGTTCGAGGCGGTGCACGGCGGGGACGACGACGCCGTGGTGCGGCTGCTGCGCTCGGGGGTCCCGGCCGGTACGACCGACGGGGAGAGCGGGGAGACGGCGCTCTACCGGGCGTCGGTCAGCAACGAGCCCGGCATCGTACGGCTGCTGCTCGCGGCGGGCGCCGATCCTGACGGGGCGAGCGGCCGTGACGGCGTGGATCTGCCGCTGTGCGGGGCCGCCAGCGGTGGTCACACCGAGGTCGTGCGGGCGCTGCTCGCGGCGGGCGCGGAGCCGGACCGGCGGGAGGAGTTCGACTTCACGGCGCTGTCGTGGGCGGTCCGGGCGGGGTACGCGAGGACGGCGGAGGCGCTGCTCGAAGCCGGCGCCGATCCTGGTGCGCCGGGTCCCGGCGGGGTGCTGCCGTTGGTGGCGGCGGTGACGCGCGGGTCGGCGGAGACCGTACGGGTGCTGCTGCGGCACGGTGCGGACGCCGGGTCGCAGCGGGCCGCTCTCGACGAGGCGCGGCGGTGGCTCGCGCTGGACACCGAGCAGGAGGCGCGTCGGCAGCTGGAGGAGAGTTACGGGGGCGCGTTCGGTTCGGTCGCGCGCCGGGTCGTCGAGGAGGGCGGGGTGACGGTCCTGGTCGAGCTGGTCGGTGCGGGTGCGCCCTGGGCGGGCGCCGAGCAGCAGAGCGGCCATGCGGCGATCGCCACGCTGCTGGAGGCGGAGCTGGGGATCCGGGCGCCGTTCGAGGAGTTGGCCGACCGGGCGCTGCGCTGCGGGGATCCGGCGGACGACGACTGGGCCGAGGCGATGCACGCGCTGCAGCTGCGGGGGGACGAGGAGACCTTCCAGGCGGCGGTGGCCCGGGCGGCGAGCGCGGATCCGCTGCAGCGGGCGTTCGCGGCGGATGTGCTGGGGCAGTTGGGCTTCGCCACGCAGAACAGGCCGTTCGTCGCGCGCAGTCTGCCGTTGCTGCTGGATCTGGCCGACCGTACGGCGCAGGCAGCGGATTCGGCCGGGGGCGACGTGCTGATCGCGTCGGTGGTGCAGGCGCTGGGCCACCACGATGACCGGGCCGCGCTCCCCGCGATCCTGCGTCACGCCGGGCACCCGGACGCGGAGGTACGGCTGCGGGTGGCGCTCGCGCTGCACGGTCTGGTCGAGGCGGCGGACAGTGCCGCGGTGGACGCGCTGATCGTACTGAGTGAGGACTCGCATCCCCGGGTGCGGGACTGGGCCACGCTGGGTCTGGCGACGGTGGACGCGGACACCCCGCGGCTGCGGGAGGCGCTGGCGGCCCGGCTGGACGATGCCGATCCGGACACGGCGGCCGAGGCGGCCCGCGGTCTGGTGATGCGCGGGGATCCGCGCGCCACGGACACGCTGATCCGGATCCTGGCGGACGAGGACCCGGACGGTTACGCGCACGGCACGGCGCTGGAGGCGGTCGGCGACGTGGCCGATCCGGCGGTGCGGAGCCGGTTGGAGCGGACGCTGCCGCGCTGCCGCTGACCGCGCCGCCTCGTTCCCGGAGGGCGGACACACGAAAGCGGAGGCAGGGTGAGTGTGCACCCCGCCTCCGCCCCGGACGAGATCAGGCGGCGGCCCTGCGACCGCCCTGTCCGCCCTGGCTGCTGCCGCGGCCCTGTGCGCCACGGCCTGCTCCGCCGCGGCCCTGACCGCCCTGGCTCTGTGCGCCACGGCCCTGGCCGCCGGCCTGGGCCTGGCCTGCGCGGCCCTGACCGCCACGGCGTCCGCGGCTGCCGCGCGCCTGGCCGGACGACCCGGCGGCACCCGCCGCGGGCCTGCTGGGCCGGGAGCGCCGCTGCGGGGCGGTGGCCTGCTGCGGCACGTCGACGACGACGGCCACCCCGGAGGGCTCCTGCGCCCCGGTGATCCGGGTGAGTTCCTCGTCGCTGGACTTGACCCGGGCGGTCTGCGGGGTGATGCCCGCGTCCGACATCAGCCGGGTCATCTCCCGCTTCTGCTCCGGGAGTACGAGCGTGACGACGCTGCCGGACTCACCGGCGCGGGCGGTGCGCCCGCCGCGGTGGACATAGTCCTTGTGGTCGGTGGGCGGGTCGACGTTCACGACCAGGTCGAGGTCGTCGATGTGGATGCCGCGCGCTGCGACGTTCGTCGCGACGAGCGCGGTGACCTGCCCGTTCTTGAACTGGTCGAGGGTGCGGTTGCGCTGCGGCTGGGAACGGCCGCCGTGCAGTCCGCCCGCCCGTACGCCGCTGGCGAGCAGCCGCTTCACGAGCCGGTCCACGGACCGCTTGGTGTCCAGGAAGAGGATCACCCGGCCGTCGCGGGCGGCGATGCGCGTGGTGACGGCCTTCTTGTCGGTCTCGTCGGCGACGTACAGCACGTGGTGGTCCATCGTGGTGACCGCGCCCGCGGACGGGTCGACGGAGTGCACGACGGGGTCGGTGAGGAACATCTTGACCAGGCGGTCGATGTTCTTGTCCAGGGTCGCGGAGAACAGCATCCGCTGGCCGCCCGGCTCGACCTGCTTCAGCAGCGCGGTGACCTGCGGCATGAAGCCCATGTCGGCCATCTGGTCGGCCTCGTCGAGCACCGTGATGCCGACCTGGTCGAGGCGGCAGTCGCCGCGCTCGATGAGGTCCTTGAGCCGCCCGGGGGTGGCCACGAGCACCTCGGCGCCGCGGCGCAGGGTGCCGGACTGCTTGGCGATGGACATGCCGCCGACGACCGTGGCGAGCCGCAGGTTCACCGCGGTGGCGTACGGGGTCAGGGCGTCGGTGACCTGCTGCGCCAGTTCACGGGTGGGGACCAGGACGAGGACGAGCGGTGCCTTCGGCTCGGCGCGGCGGCCCGCGACCCGGGCGAGCAGCGCGAGTCCGAAGGCGAGGGTCTTGCCGGATCCCGTGCGTCCGCGGCCGAGGAGGTCGCGGCCCGCGAGGGAGTTCGGCAGGGTCGCTGCCTGGATCGGGAAGGGGTCGGTCACGCCCTGGGCCGCGAGGGTCTTCAGGAGTGCGGCGGGCATGTCCAGCTCGGCGAAGGCCTCGACGGCGGGCAGCGCGGGGGTGATGGTGTCCGGCAGCGTGAATTCGGCAGGCCTGGGAGCTGCCTTGCGGGCCGGAGACTTTGCGGGGGCCTTGCCTCGGCCCCTCGACGGACTGTTGCGTGCGGGGCGTGCCGGGCGTTCAGCGGAGCGGGTCATGCAGTTCTAGCCTTCCTGCCAGGTGTAGGACAGCACAAACCGGGACCCGCACCATGGAGGTGCGGGCCCCGGTCAGCGAGGTACGCGTCCGACAATTAGGCCGGGACGATGTTCTCCGCCTGCGGGCCCTTCTGGCCCTGCGTGACGTCGAAGGAGACCTTCTGGCCCTCCTGGAGCTCACGGAAGCCCTGGGTGGCAATGTTGGAGTAGTGGGCGAAGACGTCGGCGCCGCCGCCGTCCTGCTCGATGAAGCCGAAGCCCTTTTCCGAGTTGAACCACTTCACGGTACCGGTGGCCATAACATTCTCCTCAACAGGTGCAGTGCCGGAAATTCGCACTTTACGAATTCCGCGTCGCCGCATTGAACCCCATCCGGAGAAAGCCGGAAAACAATAATGCGCCTGTCGGAGCATTCCCGTCAGGCGCACATAAAGTTCATGGGTACCAAAACTGCAACAACGTCAGCCTAGCACGTCTGCCGCCCGGATGTGTGGACGCGGGGCGGAGTCAAACGATCTCCGACCCGGGGCGCCGACCGGCCCGGGTCCGTGCTCCCACCTCGGCCGAAGCTCAACTCGGTCCTTCCGGAAGCACAGTTGGCCTCGAAGTCCCGGCACTTCCGGCAGCCGTGCGTATCGGTGCGGCCCACCCAGGGGGTACCGGAAAAAAGTATTCGCCCGCGTGCGGCACCGGCCGAAACTCCGGCCCGTCCGCCGCGCGGGCCGGTTCCCCTACGGGTGACGACACAATCGCCGTTCTGTTGACGTTCATCCGTGCGAAGGATCCTCGCTCTTTTTCGGCCATTCCCTCCGGCCGCACGGGGCGGCGGGCACGGCCCTCGGGACGCGTCCGGCCGGTGAGGTTCCGGGCACCCCACTCCGCGTGCCGGGCGGGAGCCTCCGCAGCCTAGGATTCCCGGCATGATCGCCGAACTGCAGTGCATAGTGCTGGACTGCCCCGACCCCGCCGGCCTGGCCGCGTTCTACGAGTCGGTACTCGGCGGCAGCGTCAACCGGCCCGACCCCCGCTGGGCGCTCAGCGCGGACTGGTCGACGCTGCACACCACGGCCGGGCTGGTCCTCTGCTTCCAGCGCGCGGAGAACTACCACCCGCCGGCCTGGCCCGACCCGACCCGGCCCCAGCAGTTCCATCTGGACTTCGGCGTCCCCGACCTGGACCGCGCCGAGGTCGAGGTGCTCGACGCGGGTGCCCATCTGCTCGACGACAGCGCAGCGGACTGGCGGATCTACGCGGACCCCGCCGGACACCCCTTCTGCCTGGTCCGGCACTGAGCCGGGACCACGGGCGGGCTCAGCCGGCGGACCGCTCGCCCGTGCTGCGCTCGACGCAGAACTCGTTGCCCTCGATGTCGGCGAGCGTCGCCCACCCCCGGCCGTCCGGCCGCCGGTGGTCCTCGACGAGGGTGGCCCCCAGCTCCAGCAGCCGCTCGACCTCTTCCTCGCGGGTGCGGTCCGTCGGCTGAAGGTCCAGATGCAGCCGGTTCTTCACCGCCTTGGGCTCCGGGACCTGGATGAACAACAGGCCGAAGCCGGGGGCCTGGATGAGCGCCTCGGGGTCACCGGGCTTGTCCTCGTCGGTCAACGGGATGTCGAGCACCTTGGCCCAGAAACTGCCGAGCCGGTAGGCGTCGGCGCAGTCGACCGTCACATGGCGTACAAACGAAGTCATGATCGCATCATGCCGCAACACGCCTGCGGCGCAAGGGAATTCAGGCGTCCGGGACCCGGTCCCGCAGGGTGACGAGCGCGGTGTGCCCGTCGGCCCGCAGTACGCCCGGGGCGTCCCCGGTGACCAGCGCGGCGTCCCCCGGCCCCAGGGCGACCCCGGCGTCCTCCAGGACCGCTGCGCCGTCCAGCGCCACGATCAGTACGGTCGCACCCGGCGGGACGCCGACGGCGGTCCTGCCCCGTACGACCGAGGTGAGCGCCTCGGTGAGTGCCCTGCGGTACATCACGTTGAAGTTCACGACGGGGCCGTCCAGCAGCCTGCCGTACGTCTCCGTGTCACCGGCGAAGTCCTGCGGCGCGAACCGCTCGGCGACCCGGCGCCGCTCACCGCCCACCGTGAGTTCCATCCCGGCGCCCTCGGCCACCGTCAGGGTCCTGGCGACTTCGGGGAACACGGAGAACGGCCCGTCGGCGCCGACCTCCGCGAGGCTCACCCGCCAGGCGAAGGTGTCCGTCCCCGCGCCCTCGGGCCGGGCGGCGATCTCACGGGTCACTCCGCCGCCGTTCTTCCAGGGGGCCGCCGTCCGGTCGGCCGCCCGCAGGATCCGTACCGTCATGCCCGCACCGTCCCGTTCGCCCGCGCGGCCCGCAGCCAGAGCGGGAACTCCGCTGTCAGCCGGTCGTACAGCTCCTCGTCGGAGACCTTCCGGGGGTCCTTGCCCGCGTGGAAGAAACCGGCGTTGTCGACGGGCCGGCGCTCGGGCACCGAGAGTTCGTCGAGCTTGCGGAGGAAGTCGAACTGCTTGCTCTTCGGGTTGCCGAAGCCGACGAACTGCCAGAACAGCGGGAGCTTCGCCGCCTTGCAGACGTACCGTTCGGCCAGGCTCTTGACGGCCGGACCGCCGTCGGTCTGGAAGACGACGAGCGCGGGCGCCGTCGGGCCGCTGTCGAGATAGTGGTCGATGACCGCGTCCATCGCGGCGTCGTAGCTGGTCACGCCCATGTGGCCCAGCCCTGCGGCGATCTCCGCGACGCGGCCCGCGTGGTCGCCGAGTCCGATCTCCTCCACCGCGTCGACCTCGGTGGAGAAGAAGACGACGGGGACGCTCCCGTCGTCGTCGAGGTGGGCGGAGAGGCCGAGCACCCGGTCGGCGAGGGCCTGGACGCTGCCGTCGTCGTAGTACCGCTTCATCGAGCCCGAGTAGTCGAGCACCAGGTAGACCGCGGCGCGCTCCCCCTGGAGCCCGTTCTTGCGCAGGGATATCCCCGCGGTCTTGTACAGGCTGACCAGCGCGGGCGCCGTCTCCTGCATCTTCTGGAGGCTGATGGCCATACGACGCTCCGCTCGCTCAGGTGGGCCGGAGCAGCCGAGATTACGACACGGCCCGGGACGCGCCACGGCGCCCACCCAGTGTCCGGTCGGGGACAAGGCAGGCGCCGGGTGCCGGGGGTCCGGAGGTGTCCCCCGGCTGTTCCCGGCCCGCACACCATTGTGCGGGACGTATCGGTGGGCCGTCAGACGACCAGTGCGCGGTCCGTCGGCTTGATCGGGGCGTGCAGCTCGCTGGCGCCGGTGAGGAAACGGTCCACACCACGCGCCGCCGAGCGGCCCTCGGCGATCGCCCAGACGATCAGCGACTGGCCGCGGCCCGCGTCCCCAGCAACGTACACGCCGGGGACATTGGTCGCGAAGTCGGCGTCCCTGGCGATGTTGCCGCGGGTGTCGAGTTCCAGGCCGAACTGCTGCACCAGACCGTTGGCCTGGTCGGTTCCGGTGAAGCCCATGGCCAGGGTGACCAGCTGGGCGGGGATGCGGCGCTCGGTGCCCGGCTGCTGCTCCAGCTTGCCGTCCTTGAACTCCACCTCGACGAGGTGCAGGTACTGGACGTTGCCTTCCTCATCGCCCTCGAAGTGGGTGGTCGACACGGCGTAGATCCGCTCGCCGCCCTCCTCGTGCGCGGAGGTGACCTTGTAGAGCATCGGGAAGGTCGGCCAGGGCTGGGCGGCGTTCCGCTCGTCGCCGGGCCGGGGCATGATCTCCAGCTGGGTCACCGAGGCGGCGCCCTGCCGGTGGGCCGTGCCGACGCAGTCCGCGCCGGTGTCGCCGCCGCCGATGACCACGACGTGCTTGCCCTCGGCGGTGATCGGGGCCACCGTGAGGTCGCCCTCCTGCACCTTGTTGGCGAGCGGCAGGTACTCCATGGCGAAGTGGATGCCGTTCAGCTCGCGGCCCGGTACGGGCAGATCGCGGGAGACGGTCGCGCCGGCGGCGATGACCACCGCGTCGTACCTGCGGCGGAGCTTCGCCGCGTCGATGTCGCGGCCGACCTCCGTCTCGGTGCGGAACTTGGTGCCTTCCGCGCGCATCTGCTCGATACGGCGGTTGATGTGCGACTTCTCCATCTTGAACGCGGGGATGCCGTACCGGAGGAGTCCTCCGATGCGGTCCGCGCGCTCGTAGACGGCGACCGTGTGACCGGCGCGGGTCAGCTGCTGGGCGGCGGCGAGGCCCGCCGGGCCCGAACCGATGACGGCGACCGTCTTGCCGGAGAGGCGCTCGGGCGGCTGCGGGGTGACGTCGCCGCTGTCCCAGGCCTTGTCGATGATCGAGACTTCGACGTTCTTGATGGTGACGGCCGGCTGGTTGATGGCGAGCACACAGGCCGACTCGCAGGGCGCCGGGCAGAGGCGGCCGGTGAACTCCGGGAAGTTGTTGGTGGCGTGCAGCCGCTCGCTCGCCGCCGACCAGTCCTCGCGGTAGGCGTAGTCGTTCCACTCGGGGATGAGGTTCCCCAGCGGACAGCCGTTGTGGCAGAACGGGATCCCGCAGTCCATGCAGCGGCCGGCCTGCTTGCTGATGATCGGCAGCAGGGATCCCGGAACGTAGACCTCGTTCCAGTCCTTCACCCGCTCGTCGACGGGGCGGGTCCGTGCGACCTCACGTCCCGTGGTCAGAAAGCCCTTGGGGTCAGCCATTGGTCGCCGCCTCCATCATCTTCTCGGTGGTCTCGTTCTCGGTGAGACCTGCCAGCTCAGCGGCGTCCTTGGCGGCGAGCACTGCCTTGTAGGTGGTCGGGATGATCTTGCTGAAGCGGTCCGCGGCGGTGTGCCACTCGTCGAGGAGCTTCCCGGCCACGGTGGACCCGGTCTCCTCCTGGTGGCGGCGCACGACGTCGTGCAGCCACTGCTTGTCGGTGTCGTCCACGGCCTCGACGGCTCCGGCGTTGCCGATGTTGACGTTGTCGCGGTCCAGGTCGATGACGTACGCGACACCGCCCGACATGCCTGCCGCGAAGTTGCGTCCGGTCTCGCCGATGACCACGGCACGGCCGCCGGTCATGTACTCGCAGCCGTGGTCGCCCACGCCTTCCGAGACGACGGTCGCGCCGGAGTTGCGGACGCAGAACCGCTCACCGGTGCGTCCGCGCAGGAAGAGCTCGCCGCCGGTCGCGCCGTAGGCGATGGTGTTGCCCGCGATGGTGGAGTACTCGGCGAGGTGGTCGGCGCCGCGGTCCGGGCGGACGACGATCCGGCCGCCGGAGAGGCCCTTGCCCACGTAGTCGTTGGCGTCGCCCTCCAGCCGGAGCGTGACCCCGCGCGGGACGAAGGCGCCGAAGGACTGGCCCGCGGAGCCGGTGAAGGTGATGTCGATGGTGTCGTCGGGCAGGCCCGCACCGCCGAACTTCTTGGTCACCTCGTGGCCGAGCATGGTGCCGACGGTGCGGTTGATGTTGCGGATGGCGACCTGCGCGCGGACCGGCTGGGCCGACTCGGCGGAGTCGGCGTCCAGCGCGTCGGCGGCCAGCTTGATCAGCTGGTTGTCGAGCGCCTTCGCCAGGCCGTGGTCCTGCGCCGCGGTCCGGTGGCGTGCCGCGTCCTCGGGCAGATCCGGTACGTGGAAGAGCGGCTTGAGGTCGAGCCCCTGCGCCTTCCAGTGGTTCACGGCCCGCTCGGTGTCGAGCAGTTCGGCGTGGCCGACGGCCTCCTCGACCGTGCGGAAGCCCAGCTCGGCGAGGATCTCGCGGACCTCTTCGGCGATGAACCGGAAGAAGTTGACGATGTACTCGGCCTTGCCGGAGAAGCGCTCGCGCAGCACCGGGTTCTGGGTGGCGATGCCGACCGGGCAGGTGTCGAGGTGGCAGACCCGCATCATGACGCAGCCGGACACGACGAGCGGCGCGGTCGCGAAGCCGAACTCCTCGGCGCCGAGCAGCGCGGCGATGATCACGTCGCGGCCGGTCTTCAGCTGGCCGTCGGTCTGCACGACGATGCGGTCGCGCAACCCGTTGAGCAGCAGGGTCTGCTGGGTCTCGGCGAGGCCGAGCTCCCAGGGGCCGCCCGCGTGCTTGAGCGAGGTGAGCGGGGAGGCGCCCGTTCCGCCGTCGTGTCCCGAGATGAGGACGACGTCCGCGTGTGCCTTGGAGACACCCGCGGCGACCGTGCCGACGCCGACCTCGGAGACCAGCTTCACGTGGATGCGGGCCGCCGGGTTGGCGTTCTTGAGGTCGTGGATCAGCTGGGCCAGGTCCTCGATCGAGTAGATGTCGTGGTGCGGCGGCGGGGAGATGAGGCCCACGCCCGGCGTCGAGTGACGTGTCTTCGCGACCCACGGGTAGACCTTGTGGCCGGGCAGCTGGCCGCCCTCACCGGGCTTGGCGCCCTGGGCCATCTTGATCTGGATGTCGTCCGCGTTGACCAGGTATTCGCTGGTCACACCGAAGCGGCCGGAGGCGACCTGCTTGATGGAGGAGCGGCGGGCCGGGTCGTAGAGCCGGTCGGCGTCCTCGCCGCCCTCACCGGTGTTGGACTTGGCGCCCAGCTGGTTCATGGCGATGGCGAGGGTCTCGTGCGCCTCCTTGGAGATGGAGCCGTACGACATGGCGCCGGTGGAGAAGCGCTTGACGATCTCGGCGGCCGGCTCGACCTCGTCGACGGAGATCGGCGTCCGGTCCGACTTGAAGCCGAAGAGGCCGCGGAGGGTCATCAGCCGCTCGGACTGTTCGTTCACCCGGTCCGTGTACTTCTTGAAGATGTCGTAGCGGCCGGAGCGCGCGGCGTGCTGGAGGCGGAAGACCGTCTCCGGGTCGAACAGGTGCGGCTCGCCCTCACGGCGCCACTGGTACTCGCCGCCGATCTCCAGCTTGCGGTGCGAGGCGGAGATGCCGGACGCCGGGTACGCCTTGGCGTGCCGGGCGGCGACCTCGGTGGCGACGATGTCGATCCCGGCGCCGCCGATCTTGGTGGCGGTGCCGTTGAAGTACGTGTCGACGAAGCTCTGGTCCAGGCCGACGGCCTCGAAGACCTGCGCGCCGCGGTACGAGGCGACGGTCGAGATGCCCATCTTGGACATGACCTTCAGTACGCCCTTGCCGAGCGCGTAGATCAGGTTGCGGATGGCCTGCTCGGGCTCCAGGCCCTCGATGAAGGTGCCCGCGCGGACGAGGTCCTCGACGGACTCCATCGCGAGGTACGGGTTGACGGCGGCGGCGCCGTATCCGATCAGCAGCGCGACGTGGTGGACCTCGCGTACGTCACCGGCCTCGACCAGCAGGCCCACCTGGGTGCGCTGCTTGGTACGGATGAGGTGGTGGTGGACGGCGGAGGTGAGCAGCAGCGAGGGGATCGGGGCGTGCTCGGCGTCGGAGTGCCGGTCGGAGAGGACGATCAGCCGGGCGCCGGCCTCGATGGCGGCGTCCGTCTCGTCGCAGATCTCCTTCAGCCGGGCGGCGAGGGATTCGCCGCCCCCGCCGACCCGGTAGAGGCCGGAGAGCGTGGCGGCCTTCATGCCGGGCATGTCGCCGTCGGCGTTGATGTGTATGAGCTTGGCCAGCTCGTCGTTGTCGATCACCGGGAAGGGCAGTGTCACGCTGCGGCAGGACGCGGCGTTGGGCTCCAGGATGTTGCCTGCCGGGCCGAGCGTGGAGCGCAGCGAGGTGACGAGCTCCTCGCGGATGGCGTCCAGCGGGGGGTTGGTGACCTGGGCGAAGAGCTGGGTGAAGTAGTCGAAGAGGAGCCGGGGGCGCGCGGAGAGCGCGGCGATCGGCGAGTCGGTGCCCATGGAGCCGAGGGGTTCGCCGGAGGTGCGGGCCATCGGGGCGAGGATGACGCGCAGCTCTTCCTCGGTGTAGCCGAAGGTCTGCTGGCGGCGGGTGACCGAGGCGTGGGTGTGCACGATGTGCTCGCGCTCGGGGAGGTCCTCCAGCTCGATCTCGCCGGTCTCCAGCCATTCCGCGTACGGCTGCTCGGCGGCGAGGCCCGCCTTGATCTCGTCGTCCTCGATGATGCGGTGTTCCGCGGTGTCGACGAGGAACATCTTGCCGGGCTGGAGGCGGCCCTTGCGGACGACCTTCGCGGGGTCGATGTCGAGGACGCCGACCTCGGAGGAGAGCACGACGAGGCCGTCGTCGGTGACCCAGTAGCGGCCGGGGCGCAGACCGTTGCGGTCGAGGACCGCGCCGACCTGGGTGCCGTCGGTGAAGGTGACGCAGGCCGGGCCGTCCCAGGGCTCCATCAGTGTGGCGTGGTACTGGTAGAACGCGCGGCGGGCCGGGTCCATGGAGTCGTGGTTCTCCCACGCCTCGGGGACCATCATCAGCACCGAGTGCGGCAGCGAGCGGCCACCGAGG
This sequence comes from Streptomyces sp. A 4/2, assembly GCF_940670765.1. Taxonomy (GTDB): domain Bacteria; phylum Actinomycetota; class Actinomycetes; order Streptomycetales; family Streptomycetaceae; genus Streptomyces. Next base: position 102,808 of record NZ_CALNVW010000034.1, on the reverse strand, counting down.
TGGAGCAGTTCGAGGACCTCGTCGAAGGAGGCGGAGTCGGAGGCGTCCGGGGTGCAGAGGGGGAAGATCCGGTCCAGCTTCTGCGGTCCGAAGAGGTCGGACGCGAGCTGGGACTCGCGGGCCTTCATCCAGTTGCGGTTGCCCTTGACCGTGTTGATCTCGCCGTTGTGCGCGACGAAGCGGTACGGGTGGGCCAGCGGCCAGCTGGGGAAGGTGTTCGTCGAGAAGCGCGAGTGCACCAGGGCGACGGTGGTGGCGAAGCGGCGGTCGGAGAGGTCCGGGAAGAACGGCTCCAGCTGCCCCGTCGTGAGCATGCCCTTGTAGACGATCGTGCGGGCGGAGAGCGAGGGGAAGTAGACGCCGCCCTCGCGCTCGGCGCGCTTGCGCAGCACGAAGGCCTTGCGGTCGAGGGCGATGCCCGTCGCGGGGGCGCCGTCGCCGTCCGGGGCGTCGGCGACGAAGAGCTGGCGGAACTCCGGCATGGTGGCGCGGGCGCCGCTGCCGAGGAGGTCCGGGGTGACGGGGACCTCGCGCCAGCCGAGGACGGTGAGGCCCTCTTCGGCGGCCAGCGTCTCGATCCGTGAGACGGCTGCGGGGCTGTCGTCGAGCGGCAGGAACGCGATGCCGACGGCGTACGCGCCCGCCTCAGGGAGGTCGAATCCGGTGGCTTCGCGGAGGAAGGCGTCCGGTACCTGGAGCAGGATTCCCGCGCCGTCGCCGGAGTCCGGCTCGGAGCCGGTGGCGCCGCGGTGTTCGAGGTTGCGCAGTACGGTCAGCGCCTGCTCGACCAGTTCGTGACCGGCCACACCGGTAAGAGTGGCCACGAACCCGACACCACAGGCGTCGTGTTCGTTGCGGGGGTCGTACAGCCCCTGCTGGGCGGGGCGACCGTCCATGGGCGACCAGGCGTGGGTGCGCATCGGCTCTCCCGTCGTCGTCGTGGCATATGCAATGGCACAGGGACGACGTTGGCCCTCTGCGAAATTTCGAGCAGGTTACATGATGGGACGCTTCTCGAAAAGCGGATGTTTCATTCCAACATGCGGACACCGGACAGGCGGTGAAGGCGGGGCTGTACGGCCGTATCGGTGTCCGTGTGCCCGGAGCGGAGCAGGCGACGTTGCCCGCAGCGTCTTCGCCTTATGCCCGGTGGCTCTTCGCTCAAAACCGCAGGCAGTCGACTGGTTGTGCCGAACTGCACATACCGCCTCACCCTACGGCGGTGCCGAACAGTGCGCCCAGTGCGTACGTGATACCGGCAGCCGCTCCTCCCAGTGTCAGCTGGCGGAGCCCGCTGTACCACCAGGAGCGCGCGGTGACCCTCGCGACCACCGCACCGCAGCCGAAGAGCCCGACCAGTGCGAGCAGCAGCGCGGGCCACAGGGTGGTGGCGCCGAGCAGGTACGGCAGCAGGGGCAGCAGCGCGCCCAGCGCGAAGGCGCCGAACGAGGAGAGCGCGGCGACGAGCGGCGAGGGGAGGTCGTCGGGGTCGATGCCCAGCTCTTCCCTGGCGTGGATCTCCAGAGCCTGCTCGGGGTCCCGGGAGAGCTGCTCGGCGACCGCCGCCGCCAGCTCGGGCTCCACGCCGCGCGATACGTACAGCGCGGCCAGTTCCTTCATCTCGTCCAGCGGGTGCTTGCGCAACTCCCGTCGCTCGACGTCGAGTTCGGCCTCCACGAGTTCGCGCTGCGAGGCGACCGAGGTGTACTCGCCCGCGGCCATCGAGAACGCCCCGGCGGCGAGCCCAGCGAGCCCGGTGATAACGAGGGTGCGGTGCGAGACGTCGCCGCCCGCGACGCCGGTCATCAGGGCGAGGTTGGAGACCAGCCCGTCCATCGCTCCGAAGACGGCGGGGCGCAGCCAGCCGCCGTTGACGTCCCGGTGCGTGTGGTTGTCGCGGTGCGCCTCGTGCAGCGCGGCCTCGTTCTCCATGATGGACACCGGCCCCCACCCTCTTTCTGCCGTCACGGCACCTCGTCGTTCCCGCGAACACGGTCGTTCCCGCGAACAGGGTCGAAAGTACGCACGAAAAATGACTCCCGCCAGCAAGGAAGGCCGTACTTACCAGGGGCGACGAGACCTCGGACCAGGCCCGACGTGATCTTCAGGGAGTGCCGTCGAGACATGGATCACACCACTGGCTCATTGACGTCCGGGGTGGGCGTCACCAATATCTGTAAACGTTTCCAGTTACTGAAAACCTTTACAGCGATTCACTCCACAGATGCTCAGGGGACAGGAATGACGCAGAACGGGCCGCCGACCATCGTGTCGATCGCCGAGCACGCGGGGGTTTCCATCGCGTCCGTCTCCCGGGTGCTCAACGGGGTGGGTGCCCGTCCCGACACCGTGCGCAGGGTCGAAAGCGCCGTGGCGGAGCTCGGCTACGTACCGAACGCGGTGGCCCGGTCCCTCAAGGGCGGCAGGACCCGGCAGGTCACCTTCGCGATGGAGGACATCGGCAACCCGGTGTACGTCGCGATGGTCCGCGGGATCCAGGCCGTCACCAGGGCGGCCGGTTACCGGCTGCTGCTGCACTCCACGGACGCGGTCGTCGAGGACGAGCTCGCCGCGATCCACAGCCTCGGCGACCGCACCAGCGACGGCCTCATCCTCTGCCCGATCCGGATCACCGACGCCTACACCCAGGCCCTGAACGCCGCCGCGGCCCCGGTGGTGATCATCGGCTCGCTGCCCGGACACGGCCCCGTCGACAGCGTGCGCGCGGACTCGGTACAGGGGGTCGGCCTCGCCGTACGGCATCTGTACGAGACGGGGCGGCGCAGGATCGCCTTCGTCAACGGCCCGCTCGACACCGTTCCTGGACGCAACCGGGCGACCGGCTACCGGGCGGCCCTCGCCGCTCTCGGCCTGCCCTACGACGAGTCGCTCGTGGTCAGCACCGACTTCGACACCGAGGCGGGCGCCGACGCCGCCGAGCAGGTGCTGGCCGCCTCCCCCGACGCGCTGTTCTGCGCCAACGACCAGCTGGCGGTCGGCGCCGTCCGGACGCTGCACGCCCACGGCCTGCGCATCCCCGACGACATCGCCGTCGCCGGGATGGACGACAGCACCCTCGCCCAGGCCGCCTGGCCGCCGCTGACCAGCGTCGACCTGGGTTCCGTCGAGCGCGGCAGGCGCGCCGCCGAGCTGCTGCTCGCCCGGCTCGGCCAGGGCTCGGCACCCGATTCCCCCCAGCACAGCACCGCCCAACCCCGCCTTGTCGTACGCGCGTCCACCGCGCCGGCGACAGACCTGGAGAACCCGAGGTCCGCATGAGTCTCACCGCAGCCCGGGGCAACGAGGCCCCGGAGCACCGCGGCACCCCACCGCCCCGCACACCCGAGCAGCGCAAACGCGCGCTCGGTCTGGACCGGGGGGCATGGTTCCTGCTGGCGCCCGCCCTGATCCCGATCCTGGTGCTGAGCGTGGGCCCCCTGCTGTACGGCTTCTCGCTCGCCTTCACCGACTCGCAGGCCGGGCGCACCACGTCGACGCAGTTCACCGGCCTGGCCAACTTCACCGATCTGCTGCACGACTCGCTGTTCTGGGAGTCGTTCCGGATCGGGATCATCTGGGCCGTCAGCGTCACCGCGCTGCAGTTCGTGCTGGCGCTGGGCCTGGCCCTGCTGCTCAACGAGAACCTGCGCTTCCGCTGGCTGGCCCGGACCCTCGCGCTGGTGCCGTGGGCGATGCCCGAGGTGGTCGTCGGCATCATGTGGCGGCTCGTCTACCACCCGGACGCGGGCATCCTCAACAAGACCCTGATGCAGCTGCACCTGATCAGCGAGAACGTCGACTGGCTGACCAGTCTCTCGGTCGCGCTCCCGGCCGTGATCGTGGTCGGCGTGTGGGCGGGGATGCCGCAGACCACCGTGGTGCTGCTGGCCGGACTGCAGAACGTGCCGGTCGAGCTGAAGGAGGCCGCGAACCTCGACGGCGCCGGGATGTGGCGCCGCTTCACCACGGTCACCTGGCCGGCGATCAAGCCGGTGGTGATCGCCGTGACCGCGCTGAACTTCATCTGGAACTTCAACTCGTTCGGCCTGGTCTACGTGCTGACGCAGGGCGGACCCGGCGGGAAGACCCGGCTGCCGATGCTCTTCTCCTACGAAGAGGCCTTCAAGTACGGCCAGTTCGGCTACGCCGCCGCCATGGGCCTGGTGATGGTCGCCCTCATCGCTGTCTTCCTCACCCTGTTCCTGCGCAAGAAGCTGAAGGAGGAGACGGCATGAGTGTCCCCACGCGGCTCCGCGCCCGGCGGACGGCCGGTCGCACCGGCCAGTACCTCGCGCTCCTGTGCTACCTGGTCTTCCTGGCCTTCCCGCTGCTGTGGCTGGTGTCCACCGCGTTCAAGTCCCCCCGGGAACTGGGCGCGATCGACCCCACCTGGCTGCCCCGGCACCCGACCCTGGACAACTTCAGGGCGGCCTTCGACGCGCAGCCACTGCTGCACTCCGCGCTCAACAGCCTGATCGTGGCGGGCAGTGCCACGGTCATCTCGGTGGCGCTCGCGGTGCCCGCGGCGTACGCACTGGTCCGCTTCCGCAGCCGGATGACCAAGGTCGCCAACGGCTGGGTGCTGGTCAGCCAGATGTTCCCGTTCGTACTGATCATCATCCCGCTGTTCCTGGTGCTGAAGAACCTGCACCTGATCAACTCGCTGGCCGGGCTGATCGCGGTGTACGTGGTCTGGAACCTGCCGTTCTCGCTCTGGATGCTCCAGGGGTACGTCAAGGCCGTGCCCATCACCCTGGAGGAGGCCGCGTCCGTCGACGGCGCGAGCCGGCTGCGGACCCTGGTCAGCGTGGTGTTCCCGCTGCTGACGCCGGGTCTGGTCGCGACGGCGATGTTCACCTTCGTCACCGCGTGGAACGAGTTCTTCTTCGCCCTCGTGCTGCTCAAGTCCCCGGAGAACCAGACGATGTCCGTGATCCTCACCCGTTTCCTCGGCGCCGAGGGCGTCGCGGACCTGGGACCGCTCGCCGCGGCCTCCGTCATCGCCACCATCCCCAGCCTGCTGTTCTTCGCGCTGCTCCAGCGCCGGCTGGTCGGCGGCATGCTCGCAGGGGCGGTGAAGGGCTGATGCGTACCCCTACTCGCAGCCGGGGCCGCAACCGGGTCCGTACCGCGGTCACGGCGCTGGCCGCCGCTGCCGCTCTCACCTTCGTCGCGGGCTGCGGCAGCGGGAGCAGTGACAGCTCCTCGGGCCGCATCACGCTCCAATTCCTCAGCCTGGCCTGGCAGAAGGACTCCGTCGCCGCCAACAAGGCGCTCGTCGACGAGTGGAACAAGCAGCACCCCGACGTCCGGGTGAAGTACGTGCAGGGCAGTTGGGACGGCATCCACGACCAGCTGCTGACCTCCTTCGAGGGCGGTCAGGCGCCGGACATCATCCATGACGACGCCTCCGACCTCACCGACTTCGCGTACGGCGGCTACCTCGCCGATCTGCGGACGATGCTGCCGAAGTCGCTGAAGGAGGACATCCCCCAGCAGTCGTGGGGGACCACCACCTTCGACGGCGGCGTCTACGGGGTGCCGTTCCTCCAGGAGCCCCGTGTCCTGGTCGCCAACACGAAGCTCCTCAAGGCGTCCGGCGTACGGATCCCGACCGCCGCCCACCCGTGGAGCTGGTCGGAGTTCCAGCAGGTCTCGAAGAGGCTCACGGTCCAGGGGGCCGACGGCAGGACGAAGCAGTACGGCGTCGCCTGGTCGATGAAGGAGCCGGTGACCCAGTCGGTCAACGGCTCGGTCTCCACCGGCGGGAAGATCTTCGAGCGGGTGGACGGCAAGAACAAGGTGAGCTTCGACGCCGCCGACTCGGCCGTCGCCCAGATCATCAACCGCCAGATCAACCAGGACCACACCGCGCCGAAGAGCAGCCTGGGCATGGGCGGCGCCGATACGCTGCCCGGTTTCTTCGCCGGCAAGTACGCCATGGTGCCGGTGAACTTCTCCTACCGGCAGCAGATCGAGCAGCAGGCGCCGAAGGGCTTCGGCTGGACCGTACTGCCACTGCCGGCGGGCAGCGGGCCCGAGGGACGGACGCAGGGTGTCGTCCCGCAGACCCTCTCGGTCTCGCAGGACTCCCGGCACAAGCAGGCCGCCGTCGACTTCATCTCCTTCCTGACCCAGGGCAAGAACGCCGCCCGGCTCGCCCTCGGTGACTGGCTGCTGCCCAACAGCCGCACGGCGCTGAAGGATCCGGCGCTGAACACCCCCGAGAACGGCTGGCGCACGGGCAGTCAGCTCTTCGGCGAGCTGGTCCCCTCCCCCGTACTCGGGGTCCGGGGCTACGCCGAGTGGAAGGACAAGATCGCCACTCCGGCCTTCCAGGAGTACTACAACGGCTCGATCGGTCTCGGCTCGCTGCGCTCGAAGCTCGCCGGTGACGGCCAGCGGGTCCTCGACCGGTACCAACGCTGACGCCTCCCGCGCCCGCCCCTCGTACAACCCCAGAAATGAGCACGATCAGCAGCATGAGCGGCAGCCCCGATCCCTCCCCCGCAGCAGGCGAACCACCCGTGACCCGGCTCCGGGCCGAACGGGCCGACGTCCCGCGTTCGTTGCGCGACCGTGCGCGCGGCGCGCTCCTGGGTCTCGCCGTGGGCGACGCCCTGGGCGCCCCGGCGGAGAACATGAAGCCCTCCCAGATCCGGGAGCGCTGGGGCCGTATCGAAGGGTTCGTCCTGGACGAACCGGCCGGTACCGACGACACCGAGTACGCGATCTTCTCGGGGCTGCTGCTCGCCGAGCACGGCTCGGCGCTCACCGTCGCGCATGTCGAGGCGGCGTGGCACCTGTGGATCGCGGACCGCGACGAAGGGCCGTTCCGGGGCGCCGGGTTCAGTGAGCGCGGCACCCTGGAGAACCTGCGGCGCGGGCTGGCCGCGCCCATCTCGGCGCAGCACCGGCACGCGTGGAGCGACGGGCTGGCGATGCGGGCCGCGCCCTTCGGGGTGTACGCGACGGGGCGGCCCGCCGAGGCCGCCAGGCTGGTCGCGGTGGACGGCACGGTCAGCCACGACGGCGAGGGGATCTACGGCGGGCAGGCCGTCGCCGCGGGGGTGGCCGCCGCGATGGTGAGCGACAGCCCGGACGCGGTGGTGCAGGCCGCGCTCTCGGTGGTTCCCGAGGACTCCTGGACCGCGCGCTCGCTGCACCGGGCGGTGAGCGCGGCCCGCCGCGCGGTGCCCGCTCCCGACGGCAACCCGCTGCCCGTCGAGCGCGCGGTGCGCTCCGCCGTGGTGATCGGCGGGTACCCGTGGACCGATCTGGCGCCCGAGGCGGTGGGGCTCGCCTTCGGTGCGTTCATCGCGGCCCGCGGTGACTTCCGGGGGTCCGTGCTCACGGCCGTCAACATGGGCCGCGACGCCGACACGACGGCGGCCGTGGCGGGGGCGCTCGCGGGGGCGCTCGGCGGGGCGGCCGGTATCCCGGCGCACTGGGCGGACGCGATCGGCCCGGTACTCGGCAGTTGTCTGCCCGCCATGGCCGGGCGCCACATCCTCGATGTCGCCGACCGCCTCGTCCCCCGGGACGGCACACCGCACGACAAGCAGCACGGCATCCAGTACGACGACAGGCAGGCCGCCTCGTGACCACCCAGCTGACCCCGCCCGCCACCGAACCCTCCGGCCCCGGCCCCGCCGCGCGCCCTCCGCTCCGCCGGGTGGAAGGTCTCCTCCTCGGCATCGCCGCGGGTGACGCGGCGGGCTGGCCTGCCGGGCGGCACCGCGCCGCGCTGCTGCCCAACTGGACGCGCCGGCTCACCCGGGAGCTGGACACCTTCGCCGAGCAGAACGCGACCACCACCCTGCCGGTGCCCATCGCGCTCAACCAGCCGCCCGCTCCCCTGCAGTTGGGGCCCTCCGACGACGCGGAGTGGGCGACGTTCACCGCGCAGGCGATCCTGTCCGCCGCGGCGTCCGGGCGCAGTGACCTCCCCGCCCAGCAGCGGGTGCGGTCCGCGCTGGCGCTGGCCTGGAGCGCGCTCGCCGACGAGGTGGCCGCCGCGTCCGCGCGGGCGGACGAGATCGAGTCGGCGCTGATGCCGTTGCGGGCCCGGATCTCCGTACGGGCCGGGCTGGGCAATCTGGCCGCGGGGCTGCGGCCCCCGGCCACCGGCCACGACAACCCGCACCACTTCGACGACGCCGCCTGTGTGCGGGCCGCCGTCCTCGCCGTGGTGCACCCGGGCGATCCGGCCGCCGCCGCCGATCTCGCCGAGTTCGACGCCCGCTACACCCAGGACGGCGACGGGGTGCACGGCGCCCGCGCGATGGCCGCCGCGGTGGCTGCCGCGCTGGGCGGGGCGTCCGTGCAGACCTGCGTGGACGAGGCGCTGGCCCAGCTGCCCGAGGGCAGCGAGATCCGGCGCAACGCACTGCACGCGGTGGCCCTGGCCCGTGCCGCGACGGCTGCTGCCGGGCCGGGCCGGCCGGGAGTCGCGTTCGCGCTGGTCCCCGTCCTGGAGCACGAGATCGTCGACCACGTCTACAGCTACGGGATCGCCGCGGCCGAGACGGTTCCCGTTGCGCTGGCGATGACCCTCGCGGCGGGCGGCGCGCTCGCCGAGGCGGTGCCCAGCGCCGCGTGTCTGTCCCGGGTCGCCGACTCCGCGCCCGCGCTGGCGGGCGCTCTCACCGGTGCCATCGGCGGCGCCGAAGCCCTGCCCGACACCTGGCGGGACAGCTGCCGCACCCTCGTCGGCTGCGCCCTGCCCCAGCTCGCCGGCACGGACCTCGTCGAGGTCGCCGCCCGGCTGGCCTCTCCCCTGCACACCACCCCGGAAGGAACTCGCTCATGACCGCGCCCATCCCCTCTCTGGAGGACCGCACCACCGGCGCCCTGATCGGCGCGGCTGTCGGGGACGCCCTCGGCGGCCCGGTGGAGGGCTGGACACCCGAGGCGATCAGCGAGCGGCACGGCGGCCGCGTCCAGGGCATCGTGGAGCCCTTCTACAAGGAGGAGTGGCGGACCGCCCGCCCCATCGCGCCGTACCACAAGGGCGACGGCCACGTGACCGACGACACCTTGATGACCCATGCGCTGATCCGGGTCTACGAGACGGTGCGCGGCCACCTGGACGCGTACGCGGTCGCCGACCACCTGGTGCCCGATCTGATGGGCACCCCCCGCTGGATCCCCGAACTGGAGGCGGAGGCACTGCCGTTGCAGCGCATCTTCCTCGCCGAGAAGTGGATCGTGGCGCGGCTGCACTACGGGCACATCGACCCGCGCGAGGCCGGTGTCGGCAACATCGTCAACTGCGGCGCCGCGATGTACATGGCGCCGGTCGGTCTGGTCAACGCGGGCAGCCCGGCGCAGGCGTACGCCGAGGCGCTGGACGTCGCGGGCGCCCACCAGTCCAGTTACGGCCGGGAGGCCGCCGCGGTCTTCGCCGCCGCGGTCGCCGCCGCCTGCAAGCCGGGGGCCAACCCCGAGTCGGTCGTCGAGGACGTTCTCGCGCTGGCCAAGGACGGCACCCGTTCGGCCATCGAGGCGGTCTGTGAAGTCGCCGCCGGGCACCACGGGTTCGAGTCGGCGCTGAAGCCGCTGCGGGAGGCGGTGGCCCCGTTCGACACGGTCGGCCCCGAGTACCGCAAGCCGTCGCTGGGTGCCCGCCGCCCGTCGAGGCTGCACTCCATCGAGGAGCTCCCGGTGGCGCTCGGCATGCTGATCGCGGGCCGCGGAGACTTCCGTGAGACGGTCCTGGGTTCCGTCAACTACGGCCGCGACTGCGACTCCATCGCCACCATGAGCGGCGCGATCGTCGGTGCGCTGTACGGAGAGAGTGCGGTGCCCGCCGAGTGGGCGACCGAGGTGGCCACCGCGAGCCGCCTCGATCTGCACGCCCCGGCCGCCGCGCTCGCGGCGGTCACCCGTGAGGTGTTCGCCCACGATCTGGAGCGGCGCCGCGAGCACGAGGCGCTGTTCCACGCCATCGCGAGGCCCCGATGACCGGCCGTGCCGTGCGGCTGACCTGGGTCCAGGCCGAGGACCTGGTGGGCCACGAGCTGCGCCAGGCCGCTCAGGACGGGCGGGACGCCGCGGCGGTCGAACGGCGCTGGACGGCTGCGGGCGGCCATCCGGCCCCCGAGCGGGCGGGGGCTTCGGCCGGGCCCACCGCTCCCGCGCTGCGGGTGCTCGCCGAGGAGATCCTCGACGAACTGGCCTGCCTGGACGCCCCGTCGGCCGCCGACGAGCCCACGGACCTGGACGCGATCAGGGCCCTGTGCTCCGACTGGCCCGCGCCGCCGGTGACTTCGCCGGACCGGGACGCGCTGCGCTCCCGCCTCGAAGCGTCCTGGCTGGGCCGCGCGGCGGGCTGTGTGCTGGGCAAGCCGGTCGAGAAACTGCCGCTCGACGGGATCAGGGCGCTCGCCCGCTCCACCGGCAACTGGCCGCTGGACACCTGGTTCACCGAGGTGGGTCTCGATCCGGAGACCGCCGCGGCCCACCCCTGGAACCGCCGCTCGCGGCCCACCTCGCTCGCCGAGAACATCGACGGCGCGCCCGAGGACGACGACCTCAACTACCCGCTGCTCGGGCTGCTGTTGCTCGACCGGTACGGGCCCGGCTTCAGCACCGCCGACGTGGCGCAGCTGTGGCTGGACGAGCTGCCCGCGGGGCGTACCTTCACCGCCGAGCGGGTCGCGTACCGCAATCTGCTCTCCGGGATCGAGCCGCCGCACACGGCGGTGTACCGCAATCCGTTCCGTGAGTGGATCGGCGCGCAGATCAGGGCCGACATCTTCGGCTGGACGCATCCGGGCGATCCGGCGAGGGCCGCGGCGGCTGCCTGGCGGGACGCGGTGCTCACCCATACGGCGAACGGTGTGTACGGCGAGATGTTCGCCGCCGCGGTGATCGCGTCGGCCACCGGCGGGGACCGCGACGTGCACAGCTGTCTGCGGGCCGGTCTCGCGGTCGTGCCGCCGCGCTCGCGGTACGCCGCCGCGGTGCGCTTCGGCATCGAGCGGGCCACCGCCGAACCGCTGGGCACCGCCGAGGGGTTCGAGACGGTCGTCGACGAACTGCACGCCGCGTACGGCGACCACCACTGGGTGCACGTCCTGCCCAACGCGGCGCTGCTGGCCGCCGCGCTGACCCATGCCGACGGGGACTTCACCGGCTCCGTCTGCCGGGCGGTGTCCGGTGGCTGGGACACCGACTCGAACGGTGCGACGGCGGGCAGTGTCGCCGGGCTGCTCGCGGGCGGCCCCCGGGCCCTGCCCGCGCGCTGGACCGCGCCGTTGAAGAACCGGCTGGCGACCACGGTCGGCGGTCTGGACGGCATCGGCTTCGACGAACTCGCCGAACGCACACTGCGCCACGTACCGGAGCACCCACTCCCGGGACACGCGCTGCGAGTAAGGAACGACGGATGAACGACGACCCGACCGACACCCTGCCGACCGACACCCCGCGGCCCGCTCCCCTGGAGGGGCTGCGCGTCCTCGATCTCGCCACGCTCTTCGCGGGGCCGCTGGCCGCGACGATGCTCGGCGACTTCGGCGCCGACGTCATCAAGGTCGAACACCCCCGCAAACCCGATCCCTCACGCGGGCACGGTCCCAGCAAGAACGGCACCGGGCTGTGGTGGAAACTGCTGGGCAGGAACAAGCGGAACATCACCCTCGATCTCTCGTCGCCGGGCGGTCGGGAGGTGCTGCTCAAACTGGCGGCCGAGTCCGACGTGATCATCGAGAACTTCCGTCCCGGCACCCTGGAGAAGTGGGATCTGGGCTGGGCGGAGCTGTCGGCGGCGAACCCGCGGCTGGTGCTGGCCAGGGTGACCGGCTTCGGCCAGTTCGGCCCGTACTCCCGGCGTCCCGGCTTCGGTACGCTCGCCGAGGCCATGAGCGGTTTCGCCGCGATGACCGGCGAGCCGGACGGGCCGCCGACTCTGCCGCCCTTCGGCCTCGCCGACTCGATCGCCGCGCTCTCCACCGCGTACGCCGTGATGGCGGCCCTGTCGGGGCGGGACCGCACCGGGCGCGGGCAGGTCGTCGACATGGCGATCATCGAGCCGATGCTGGCGGTGCTGGGGCCGCAGCCGCTCTGGTACGACCAGCTCGGCTACGTACAGCCGCGCACCGGCAACCGCTCCAACAACAACGCGCCGCGCAACACCTACCGCACCCGGGACGGCAAGTGGGTCGCCGTGTCGACCTCCGCGCAGTCGATCGCGGAGCGGGTGATGCGGCTGGTGGGACGCCCCGAGTTCATCGACGAGCCGTGGTTCTCCTCCGGGGCGCAGCGCGCCCGGCACGCCGACGAGCTGGACGAGGCGGTCAGCAGCTGGATCGGCCGGCACGACAGGGCCGATGTGGTGGCGGCGTTCGAGGAGGCACAGGCGGCCATCGCGCCGGTCTACGAGATCGGGGACGTGATGGAGGACGAGCAGTACCGCGCGCTGGGCACGATCACCGAGGTGCCGGACGAGGAGCTGGGCACGATCCGGATGCAGAACGTCCTCTTCCGGCTCTCCGAGACACCGGGCGCCATCAGGTGGGCGGGCCGGCCGCACGGCGCCGACACCGATGACGTGCTGTCCGGGCTCGGTCTCGCGGCCTCCGACATAGCCGGGTTGCGCGCGTCCGGAGCGGTCCGATGAACACGCCCCTGACCTGGCTGTACGTACCGGGTGACCGGCCCGAGGTGGTGGCGAAGGCGCTGCTCAGCGGCGCCGATGTGGTGCTGGTCGACCTGGAGGACGCGGTCGCGCCGGACCGCAAGGCGTACGCACGGGACGCCACCGTCGAGTTGCTCGCCGACGTGGCCCCCGGGCCCACCCCGGTCCATGTCCGGATCAACGCGCTGGACGGCCCGCTCGCCGAGGCCGATGTCCGCGCCGTCGCCGGACTCCCCGGCCTGGCCGGACTGCGGCTGCCCAAGGCCAACAGCGCGGCGGACGTACGCCGGGTGGCCCGCTGGGCGGCCGGGGCGGGAGGCCGGTCCGGCCTGGCCCTGTATCCGATTCTGGAGTCGGCGCTGGGAGTGGAGCGGGCCTACGAGATCGCCACGGCGACCCCCACGGTGCGCGGCCTGGCCCTGGGCGAGGCGGACCTCAGGGCGGATCTGGGCATCCGGGACGAGTCGGGTCTGGCCTGGCCGCGCAGCCGTGCGGTGGTGGCCGCGCGGGCGGCGGGCCTGGCCCCGCCCGCCCAGTCGGTGTTCACCGACGTACGCGATCTGGACGGGCTGGCCGCGTCCTGCGAACGGGGCCGGGCGCTCGGGTTCCTGGGCCGCGCGGCGATCCATCCGCGGCAGCTGCCGGTGATCGAGCAGGCCTATCTGCCCACCCCGGCGGAGATCCGCGCGGCGGAGGACATCGTGCTGGCGGCGGTCACGGACGAGGGTGCGCTGGCGCTCCCGGACGGGCGCTTCGTGGACGCGGCGGTGGTGGCGGGCGCGCGGCGCACGCTGGAGCTGGCGGGCCGGCGGGAGAGCGCCTGACGCGGGCCGGTCCTGCCCCGGCGGGGAGAACGCAGAGGGCCGCCCGGCTCGTGCACGGCCGGGCGGCCCTCTGCGTCGCAGCTACGTGGGGTGTGTCAGGCCTTCTCGGCCTTCGCTTCCGCGCCGCCCCCACCGGTCTCGGCTCCGGCGGCCACCACATCGGCGGTGTCCGCTGCCTCCGCCGTGTCCTCGCTGTCGGCAGCGGCCTCGGTGTGCACAGCGTCCTCGGTGCCGGCAGCGTCCTTGGCCGGTGCGGCGTCCTCGGCGTCGGCAGCGTCCTTGGCCGGTGCGGCGTCCTCGGCGTCGGCCACGCTCTCCGTGTCGGCCACGTTCTCGGCGTCGGCCACCGCGGCGGGCTCGACGATCTCCTCACGGCCCGGCCGGAGCTTCGCCGAGACGACGAAGTACGTGGTGGCCAGCAGGAACATGATCAGCGCGGTCCAGTCGTTGAGCCGCAGTCCGAGGATGTGGTGCGCGTCGTCGACCCGCATGTACTCGATCCAGCCGCGCCCCACGCAGTACGCGGCGACGTACAGCGCGAACGCCCGCCCGTGTCCGAGCTTGAAGCGGCGGTCGGCCCAGATGACGAGCAGGGCGACACCGACGCACCAGAGCGACTCGTAGAGGAAGGTCGGGTGGTACGTCCCGGCGACCCGGTTCGTCCCCTCGCTGATCTTCAGCGCCCAGGGCACGTCCGTCGGCTTGCCGTACAGCTCCTGGTTGAACCAGTTGCCCCAGCGGCCGATCGCCTGCGCGAAGGCTAGCCCGGGGGCCAGTGTGTCGGCCCAGGCCGGCAGCGGGATGCCCCGGCGGCGGCAGGCGATCCAGGCGCCGACCGCGCCGAGCGCGACCGCGCCCCAGATGCCGAGGCCGCCTTCCCAGATCTTGAAGGCGTCGACCCAGTCCCGGCCCGGACTGAAGTACAGCTCGTAGTCGGTGATGACGTGGTAGAGCCGACCGCCGACCAGGCCGAAGGGCACTGCCCACACGGCGATGTCGGCCACCGTGCCGGCTCTGCCGCCCCGGGCGACCCAGCGCTTGTTCCCGTACCAGACGGCAACGAAGACACCGATGATGATGCAGAACGCATAGCCGCGCAGCGGGATCGGTCCGAGATGGATCACGCCGGTCGACGGACTGGGGATGTAGGCAAGGTTCATGGCATCGCCGACGCTACATTGCCGGGCGGGTCATCGGGCAACCCACCCGGCAACGTATGAGTAACGAGCCCCGCCGGACCGGGCTCGGGGACCGGCCCCGGAGGGCCGCCCCGGAGGCGGTCAGGCGGAGGGGGTCGGCGAGACCGTGCCCGCCTTCTTGCCCTTGTTCGCCTCGGTGACCCACTTCTTCAGGTTGTCGGGCGAGATCTGCTCGTTCCCCTTCTTCGGGAAGACCGATTCGCCGTTGAGCTGGACGGTCGGCGTGCCGCTGAAACCGCCCTGCTGGAAAGCCGTGTTGGACTTCTTCACCCAGCTGTCGTGCTTGCCGCTGTTGACGCAGGAGGTGAAGGCGGCCGTCGTCAGCCCCTTGACCTTGCCCGCGAGCGCGATCAACTGGCTGTTCTTGGCATAGGGGTCCTGGGTCTCCTCGGGCTGGTTCTCGTAGAGCACGTCGTGGTACTGGGGGAACTTTCCGGCATCCTGCGCGCACGCGGCGGCGTTGGCCGCGCGCAGCGAGCCCGAGCCGCCCATGTTGGTGTCGATGAGCGTGGCGAGGTGGTACTCGACCCTGAGCTGCCCCGAATTCTCCAACTCGTGGATGGTGCTGCGGAAGCCGTTCTCGAACTGGCCGCAGGCCGGGCACCGGAAGTCCTCCCAGACCGTGAGCGTGGACGGCGCGTCGCTCGCGCCCACCGGGACCGCCAGGCTGTCCTTCCCGGTCGCTCCGCTCGGCGCGACGACCGGGCTCGCGCTGTCGCTGCTGCTGTGCTTGCCCGTCTGGGACGCGAACACGCCGATCACGGTGGCCACGGCCAGGACGGCCACCACCGCAGCGCCGACGATCACTCCCCGCTTGCGCCGGTCACGGGCTTTCTGCTTCTCGCGCTCTTCGATGAGCCGCTCTCGGGCGGCCCTCTTCGCGTCTCGGTTCTTCTCGCTCACACCCGCAGCAACGAACCGGGGAGGCACGAGCGTGCCTCCCCGGTCCCAGTTCCACCCGTACGAGCGACGGCGTCAGCTTCTGCGTACGCCCTTGGCCAGTTCGCCCGCCAGTTCGCGTACGCCTTCGAGACCTGCGGCTTCGTCCTCCGCGTCCAGCATCCGCTTGACGAACGCGGATCCGACGATCACTCCGTCGGCGAACCCGGCGACCTCCGCGGCCTGTTCGGCGTTGGACACCCCGAGGCCCACACAGACCGGCAGGTCGCTGGTGGCGCGGGTGCGTTCCACCAGTTCCTGGGCCTGCTCGCCCACCGAGGTCCGGGTGCCGGTGACGCCCATCAGCGAGGCTGCGTAGACGAAGCCGGACCCGGCTGCGGTGATCGTCGCCAGCCGCTCGTCCTTGCTGCTCGGCGCGACGACGAAGACGGTCGCCAGACCGCGCTTCGTGGCGTGTTCGCGCCACAGGGCGGACTCCTGGACCGGCAGGTCCGGCAGGATGCAGCCGGCGCCGCCCGCCTCGGCGAGCTCGGTGGTGAAGCGCTCGACGCCGTACCGGTCGATGGGGTTCCAGTACGTCATGACGAGGATCGGCGCGCCCGTCGCCTCGTACGCCTCGCGCACCGTGCGCATGACGTCGGCGATCTTCACCCCGCCCTTGAGCGCGATGTCGTCGGCGGTCTGGATGACGGGTCCGTCGAGGACCGGGTCGCTGTGCGGCAGCCCCACCTCGACGATGTCGGCGCCGCCCGCGACGACGGCCTTGACGGCGGCGATCCCGCCGTCGACGGTGGGGAATCCGGCCGGCAGATAGGCGATGAGCGCGGCGCGCCCCTCGGCCTTCGCCCCGGCGAGTACCGCACTCAACAACGCTGTGTTCCCGCTCACTTGGCTGCCACCTCGGCATCTGCGTCGTACAGCCCGAAGTACCGGGCGGCGGTGTCCATGTCCTTGTCGCCGCGGCCGGACAGATTGACCACGATCAGTCCGTCCTCGCCCAGCTCCTTGCCGAGGTCCAGCGCACCGGCCAGCGCGTGCGCGGACTCGATGGCCGGGATGATGCCCTCGGTGCGGGAGAGCAGCCGCAGCGCCTGCATGGCCTGGTCGTCGGTGATCGCGCGGTACTCGCCGCGGCCGACGTCCTTCAGATACGCGTGCTCCGGGCCGATGCCCGGGTAGTCGAGGCCCGCCGAGATCGAGTAGGGCTCGGTGATCTGGCCCTCCTCGTCCTGGAGCACGTACGAGCGTGAGCCGTGCAGGATGCCCGGTTCGCCCGCGGACAGGGTGGCCGCGTGCTCGCCGGTCTCGATGCCGTGCCCGGCGGGCTCGAACCCGACCAGGCGTACCCCGGTGTCCGGGATGAACGCGTGGAAGAGTCCGATGGCGTTGGAACCGCCGCCGACGCACGCGGCGACGGCGTCGGGCAGCCGTCCGGCCCGCTCCAGGATCTGCCGGCGGGCCTCCACACCGATCACCCGGTGGAAGTCACGCACCATGGCGGGGAAGGGGTGCGGTCCCGCGACGGTGCCGAAGAGGTAGTGCGTACGGTCCACGTTGGCGACCCAGTCGCGGAACGCCTCGTTGATGGCGTCCTTGAGGGTGCGGCTGCCGGACTTCACGGCGACGACCTCGGCGCCGAGCATGCGCATCCGGGCGACGTTGAGCGCCTGGCGCTCGGTGTCGATCTCGCCCATGTAGATGGTGCATTCGAGGCCGAACAGGGCGCAGGCGGTCGCCGTGGCGACGCCGTGCTGTCCGGCGCCGGTCTCGGCGATGACGCGGGTCTTGCCCATCCGCTTGGTGAGCAGCGCCTGACCGAGCACGTTGTTGATCTTGTGGGATCCGGTGTGGTTGAGGTCCTCGCGCTTGAGGAACATCCGTACGCCACCGGCGTGTTCGGCGAAACGGGGCACCTCGGTGAGGGCGCTCGGCCGACCGGTGTAGTTGACCATGAGGTCGTTCAGCTCGGCCGCGAACGCCGGGTCGGCCTTCGCCCTGTCGTACTCGACGGCGACCTCGTCGACCGCGGCGACGAGCGCCTCGGGGATGAACTTGCCGCCGAAGTCACCGAAGTAGCCCTCGGCGCTGGGGATCCGGCCCTCGGGGTCCGGGATGAAGAATTCTGAAGACATGCGTGATCTCCGCAGGTACGTAAGGGGTGGTACGCAGGAGGTGAAAGGTGTTGCTGAGCTGTCCGCTCAGCGACGCCATCGCATGCCGTTGATCTGGCCGGGCTCGGAGCCGATGTGGTAGCGCACCCGTCGCCCGTGCACCCGCCGTGCGGGCGCACGGCAGCCGCGGGGCTTGCACCCACGCGAGAGACGGGCGATGGCCATGTGGGGTCAGTCCCGTCCGTGGCGCAGCGCCGGGTGGGCGCCCGCGGCGACGAGATCGGCGACGGCGGCCTTGGGGTCGCGGCCGGTGACCAGGGACTCGCCGACCAGGACGGCGTCGGCGCCCGCGTTCGCGTAGGCGATCAGGTCGTGCGGGCCGCGGACACCGGACTCGGCGATCTTGACGATGTGCGCGGGGATCTCGGGCGCGACGCGCTCGAAGGTGCCGCGGTCGACCTTGAGGTCCTTGAGGTTGCGCGCGTTGACCCCGATGATCCGGGCACCGGCCGCGACGGCCCGCTCGGCCTCGTCCTCGTCGTGCGCCTCGACCAGCGGGGTGAGGCCGATCGACTCGGCTCGCTCGATCAGCGAGACGAGCGCCTCCTGCTCCAGGGCGGCGACGATCAGCAGCACCAGGTCGGCGCCGTACGCGCGCGCCTCCCAGAGCTGGTACGCGGTGACGATGAAGTCCTTGCGCAGCACGGGGATGTCGACCTTGGCCCGGACGGCCTCCAGGTCGGCCAGCGAGCCGCCGAAGCGCCGCTGCTCGGTCAGCACGGAGATGACCGCGGCGCCGCCCGCCTCGTAGTCGGCGGCGAGCGCGGCGGGGTCGGCGATGGCGGCGAGCGCGCCCTTCGAGGGGCTGGAGCGCTTGACCTCGCAGATGACCTTGACGCTGTCACCGCGCAGCGCGGCGACGCCGTCCTTGGCCTGCGGGGCCTTCGCGGCGCGCGCCTTGAGCTCGTCGAGGCTGACGCTCGCCTGCCGCTCCGCGAGGTCGGCGCGTACGCCTTCGATGATCTCGTCGAGCACACTCACGCGAGCGGCCCCCTTCCGGGACGGTGTGGATGGATCAGGATCAGCCATGGCGATGGTATCCGTAGAAGGCGCCGGGCCCCGCATCCGGCCGAAGTGAGTTCACTCCGCGGACCTCCCCGGGACACCCGGGGGGCGCTCGGAAGGCGCTCGGAGGGCGCTCGCGCCGGGCGTTCACGGGGCCAGGAAGGAACCCAGGGGGAGGTTCCGTACGACCGAGAAGGCCAGGACCACGGCGCCGATCCCCCACCAGTACACGGGCCTGAGCGTGACCTGCGTCGGTCTGGCCCGTACGGCGCGAATCAGCCACCCCACCATCACCACGGCGAAGACGCCGTACCCGACGACGGCCAGCGCGTTGTCACCGAGCGCCGCCACCAGGTCGCCGTGGGCGACGGCGTGGGCGCTGCGCAGCCCGCCGCAGCCGGGGCAGTAGATGCCGGTCAGCGCGTAGAGCGGGCAGACCGGGTAGTGCCCGGGGTGGTTGGGGTCGACCGAGCCGACGTACGTGAACGCGGCGGCGACGGCGGCGAGGGTGCCGAGCGGGACGAGGAGACGCCGGGCCAGGGGCTCGGGGGCCGCGGGCCCGGGAGCGGGCACGGGGGCGCGGAGGGCGGCAGGCGCTGCGTAGGGATCCACCCGGTGATTGTCCCCGTTCGTGCGAGAAGGCGCAGCCCGTGACCGGACTGCGCCTCACATCGGAATCCGGTCTCAGCCCGCCTGCGCCTCGGAGGCCTGCAGCCTGGCCGCCGCGCTGGCCGCTGACTCCTTCGGCATGCCCAGGCCCGCGGCCTTCATCGCGAGGCCGACGACCCCGCCGAGAGCCACCACGACCAGTCCGGCAACGACCCCCACCGGGCTCGCCATCACCATGAAGGCGCCCGAGACGCAGAAGCCGATGAACGCGATGATGACGCCGGTCCAGGCGGCCGGGGTGTGTCCGTGGCTGGTGCCCGCCATGAGTTGCTCCTCGTTGCTGTGTGTCGAAGCCCTGTGTCGAAGCTCGCTTCCATTGTCGCGCACGGCGACCCCGGAGGATGAGCTGGGGGGTGAGCTGTCCGTCACGCTTCGCGGGTGGGGTCCTCGCCGCGGTCGAGCGCCTTCCAGATCTCCTCGGGCCGCTCGGGGTCCGGTGCCCTGCGGACCTGGCGGGGGCGCGGGGTGCCGTCACGCTCGTAGCGGCTGGACATGGCGGGCCACTGCTTGCCGTAGCGGAGCGCGAGCAGGCCGGCGAAGAGGATGAGCAGGCTGCCGAACGCGGCCACGTAGGGCCACGCCGTGTGGGAGAGCGCGTGGATGGTCGCTGCGGTGTTCCCGGCCGTGGTGGCGGCCTTCTCGTCCAGCGCGGAGTGGTCCCCGGCACCGAGGAAGGCGGCGACTGCCGCTCCGGCTCCGCAGAGGGCGAGCAGCGCGGAGACGAACAGCCGGCCGGCGCTGCGGACGGCGAAGACCGCGACGAGCGCGGCCAGACCGACGATCGCGAGGGCCGTGGGAACGCCGGTGACGTCGCCGCCGTCGGCCGTGAGCGGCAGGGCGCCGCCGCCGACGGAGGCCTTGCCCTCGGACCACGTCTGCCCGGAGGCGAGCAGGACGACGGCGGCTCCGGCTGCGCCGAGCAGCAGGGCGGTGGCAAGACTGCGGCGGCTGCCCGACGAGGCTGCGGCCGGTCCTGCTTCGGATCGGGGCGGGGGTACGGCACTCACGTACCCCACTATCCCTTACGCCTCGATTACCCCGCGAGGCGGTTCGCCGATCCGACCGCGCGGAGGACGGCCGCCGCCTTGTTGCGGCATTCGTTGTCCTCGGACACCGGATCGGAATCGGCGACGACACCGGCTCCGGCCTGCACGTACGCCGTTCCGTCGCGGAGCAGCGCGGTACGGATGGCGATGGCGGTGTCGGAGTCGCCCGCGAAGTCGAGATAGCCGACGCACCCGCCGTACAGTCCGCGCCGCGACGGCTCCAGCTCGTCGATGATCTGCATCGCGCGGGGCTTGGGCGCACCGGAGAGGGTGCCCGCGGGGAAGCAGGCGGTGAGGACGTCGAAGGCGGTGCGTCCGTCGGCGACGCGGCCGGTGACGGTGGAGACGATGTGCATGACGTGGGAGTACTTCTCGACGGACATGAAGTCGACGACCTCGACGGAGCCGGGGGCGCAGACCCGTCCCAGGTCGTTGCGGCCGAGGTCGACGAGCATCAGGTGCTCCGCCCGCTCCTTGGGGTCGGCGAGCAGTTCCTCGGCGAGGGCCTGGTCCTCCTGCGGGGTGGCGCCGCGGTGCCGGGTCCCGGCGATCGGGTGGACCATCGCCCGGCCGTCCTCGACCTTGACGAGCGCTTCGGGGCTGGATCCGACGACGTCGAAGCCGTCGAAGCGGAAGAGGTACATGTACGGCGAGGGGTTGGTCGCCCGCAGCACCCGGTAGACGTCCAACGCGCTTGCCGTGCAAGGGGTTTCGAAGCGCTGGGACGGCACGACCTGGAAGGCCTCACCGGCCCTGATGCGCTCCTTGATGTCCTCGACGGCGTCCTGGTAATCGGG
Organism: Streptomyces sp. A 4/2; assembly: GCF_940670765.1. Lineage (GTDB taxonomy): Bacteria > Actinomycetota > Actinomycetes > Streptomycetales > Streptomycetaceae > Streptomyces. The sequence goes on along the minus strand of NZ_CALNVW010000034.1, from coordinate 81,554 downwards.
GCCGCCCCAGAGCGCGGTGTACTCGGGCAGCTCGGAGGCGGGAAGGGCCACCGGGGCGGTCTCGGTGGGGCGGGCGAGGTCCGCCTCCATCGCGTCGAGCCGGGCGACCGCGTCGGCGTACGCCTCGTCGACCCCGGTGTCGAGGTCGTTGTGGTTGATCGCGTTGGCGATCAGCAGGACGGATCCGCCCCAGTGGTCGAGCACCGCGAGGTCCGAGGTGAGCAGCATGGTCAGCTCGGGCAGCTTCAGGTCGTCGCGCTCGCCGGGGCCGACCTTCTCCAGCCGCCGCACGATGTCGTATCCGAGGTAGCCGACCATTCCACCGGTGAAGGGCGGCAGTCCGCCCGCCAGGTCGCGCGGGGTGTGCAGCGCGTCGACGGTGGCGCGGAGCGTCTGGAGCGGGTCTCCGTCTACGGGGACGCCGACCGGCGGGGTGCCTTCCCAGTGGGTGCGGCCGTCGCGCTCGGTGAGGGTGGCGGCGGACCGTACGCCGATGAAGGAGTAACGGGACCAGGAGCGGCCGTTCTCCGCGGATTCCAGCAGGAAGGTGCCGGGGCGCTCCGCGGCGAGCTTGCGGTAGAGACCCACCGGGGTGTCCCCGTCGGCGAGGAGTTTGCGGCTCACGGGGATGACGCGGCGGTCGGCGGCGAGCTGGCGGAAGGTCTCAAGATCCATGGCGGAAAGCTTAGGTGCCGCTGCGCCGGGGGGATCCATGCCGTCCCTGTTCCCACACCTTCGAGCGGTCTCCGAGCCTGCGGGGCTCCGGGACGCCTGCCCGCTACCCGAGCAGCACGTCCGCGTCGAAACACGTCCGGTCGCCCGTGTGGCAGGCCGCTCCCGCCTGGTCCACCTTCACCAGGATCGTGTCCGCGTCGCAGTCCAGTGCCACCGACTTCACCTGCTGGGTGTGCCCGGAGGTGTCGCCCTTGACCCAGTACTCCTGGCGGCTGCGGGACCAGTACGTGCAGCGGCCGGTGGTGAGCGTCCGGTGCAGGGCCTCGTCGTCCATCCAGCCGAGCATCAGTACCTCGCCGGTGTCGTACTGCTGGGCGACGGCCGGGACCAGGCCGTCGGCGTCGCGCTTGAGGCGGGCGGCTACGGCGGGGTCGAGATTGCTGGGGGGCGGCGTGCCGGGCGTACGGGTCATGTGTTCATTGTGCCGTGCCGGTGGGGCCGCGCAGGTCGCCGTCCACTGGGCGGAACGGGTCCGGCGGTCGTACGCTGGCGGGCATGTCGACCCATGCCAAACGCGAACGTCTTCTCCTCGCCGACCTGTTGGAGGCGGCGGGGCCCGATGCTCCGACGCTCTGCGAGGGGTGGCGGACCCGCGATCTCGCCGCCCATGTGGTGGTGCGCGAGCGCCGTCTCGACGCGGCGGGCGGGATCATGATCGGCGCGCTCAAGGGGCGCCTGGACCGGGTGCACGGCGAGTTCGCCTCGAAGCCGTACGAGGAGCTGATCCAGCTGATCCGTACGGGTCCGCCGAAGTTCTCCCCGTACGCGCTCAAGCAGGTCGACGAGGGCGCCAACACCGTCGAGTTCTTCGTGCACGCCGAGGACGTCCGGCGGGCCCAGCCCGAGTGGTCGCCGCGTGAGCTGGACCCGGTCTTCGCCGAGACGCTGTGGAAGCGGCTGGAGAAGGCGGCCCGGCTGATGGGCCGGAAGGCCCCGGTGGGTCTGGTCCTGCGCCGTCCGGACGGTCAGACGGCCGTGGCCCACCGGGGTACGCCGGTGGTGACGGTGACCGGGGAGCCCGGTGAGCTGCTGATGTTCGCCTTCGGTCGGCAGGACGCGGCGAAGGTCGAGGTGGAGGGCGACAAGGACGCGTCCGCCAAGGCGATCGAGGCGAACCTCGGGATGTGAGCCGCGGGCCGGTCAGCGGCTCGGGGTTGCGAGCCGGGGGCCGGTCTGCGGATCGGGACGTGAGCCGCGGGCCGGTCAGCGGCTTCGGCACGTCGGCCTGGCCGTGGCCGGTCAGCGCGGGAGCTCCACCCGTCGCAGTACCCGCGACGCGAGTCCGATCAGCCCTCCCGAGGCGCAGACGGCCGCGCTGGCGACGAAGACCGGGCCGGTCCCCCAGGCCCCGATGGCCACACCGGTCACCGGGTAACTGAGCGGTGCGATGCCGAGCGTGAAGAGGGTGGCGACCGAGGTGACGCGACCCAGGTAGGCGGGCTCGGTCACCGACTGGAGCAGCGCTCCGCAGATCGCCCCGCTGAGCCCGGCCAGGGCCCCGACGAACACCCCGGCGAGGGCGGCGAGGGCCACCGACGGCGCGAAGGCCAGTCCGGTGGCGGCTGCCGCCCCGCCCACCAGGGCGAAGGACTGGACGAGCCCGGCGCGCGGTATTCGCCCCCGTACCGCGAGCAGCAGCGAGGCCGCTCCCGCGCCGATCCCGAAGGCGGCGACGATCCAGCCCATCCCGGACGCGCCCCAGCCGCGCTCCTTGGCGAGCAGGGTGAGGCCGACGTTGAGCGGCCCGGTGAAGCCCAGTTCGCCGACGGCGATGACGAGCATCAGCGGGGCCAGTACGTGGTGCCGGCGTATGTAGCGCAGTCCGCCGACCAGCTCTCGCCAGGCCGTCACCTCGCCGCCGTCCTCGGCCGGAGCGGCGTCGGCGGTGGCGGTGGCGTCGGCGGCGGTGGCGGGCAGCGGGGTCATCCGTACCGCGAGCAGCAGGACCAGGGAGACGGCGAAGAGCCCGCCCGCGACGGTGAAGGCGGCGACGGATCCGCCGAGGGCGACCGCGAGCCCGCCGATCGGCGCCCCGGTGACATCGGCGACGCGGGAGGCGAGTCCGCGCAGGCCCTGGACGCGGCCGAGCTGGCCGGGTGTGGTGATGCGCGGCGGCAGCGCGCCGACGGCGGGCAGGAACAGTGCGTCCACCACGCCGAAGACCAGCGCGATCGCGATCAGCAGCCCGAGTGCGGGTCCGGTGAGCAGCAGGCAGGCGGCCGTCCCGAGGATGATCACGGTGCGGGCCGCGTCGCTGCCGATGACGACCCGGCGCGGGCCGAACCGGTCGGCGACGACTCCCCCGCCGAGCATCAGCAGGGCGCGCGGGACGGCGCCGACGGCGAGGACCAGACCGGCCTGCGCGGCGCTGCCGGAGCGGGCCGCGGCCCAGGCCAGTGCCAGGTAGTAGACGTTGTCGCCGACCGTCGACGCGGTGTAGGCGCCGAGCCAGCGCATGATGTTGCCGTCGCGGTGGGCGGGCCGTTCCACGGGGGCCGTGGGGACGGCTGCGGTGGTCGCGTGCATGCCGGGGTCCTCTCGGGTGCTCAGCGTCGGGTGCTTAGCTGCGGGGGCTCAGGTGCAGGGGCTCAGTTGCGGAACGGGAAGCCGTACAGGTGGAGGGCGACGTTCTCGCGCCCGTCCGTCTCACCGGCCCGCTCGGCCGCGCGGGCGCTGTCGCTGTGCTTCTGGATCAGCTCGTCCATCTCCCGGCTGAGCGCGGCGAGTTCACCGGCGGTGAACCGGGGCAGGTACTCGCTGCTGAAGGCGGCGCTGCGCCACTCGGCGGGCCAGACGGACTGGGCGTCGAGGTAGCCCCGGTACATCTCGCTGTGCTGGTCGAAGGAGAGCCGGCTGACGGCCGCATGCGTGGCGGCCCGCTCCGGGGCGTCGCTGAAGTCCTCGTCCCGGTAGGTCAGGGACTGCGAGGCGACCTGCCACCACCGCTCCCTGGCGTCGCCGCTCTGCGTCTCGGCGGGCTCGATCAGCCCGTGGTCGGCGAGCTTGCGCAGGTGGTAGCTGACCAGCGAGACGGCCTCGTCGACCTGGTCGGCGAGCTGGGAGGCGGTGGCGGTACGGGCGATGTAGAGCGCGCGGTAGAGCCGCATGCGCAGCGGATGCCCGAAGGCCTTGAGGGTGTCGAGGTCGGTGATCCTGCGCGGTTCCTGCGGTGTGTCGGCCATGCCCTCACGGTAGGTGGGAAAGAAAAGTTGTGCAATAAATGTTGCGCAACTTCTGTTGCGGATTCTCCGAACGAAAACCCCCTGGCCCGAGGGACCAGGGGGTTTCTCCGCGACAGCGGCAGCTCTACCGCACCGGGTGACCGGCTTCCCGCAGTGCGTCCTTGACCTGCGAGATCCGCAGGTCACCGAAGTGGAAGACGGACGCGGCGAGCACCGCGTCGGCGCCGGCGGCGATCGCGGGCGGGAAGTGGTCCAGGGTGCCCGCGCCGCCGCTCGCGATGACCGGGACGGTCACGTGCTTGCGTACGGCAGTGATCATCTCGGTGTCGTAGCCGTCCTTGGTGCCGTCGGCGTCCATCGAGTTGAGCAGGATCTCGCCCGCGCCCAGCTCGGCGGCCCGGTGCGCCCATTCGACGGCGTCGATGCCGGTGCCCCGGCGACCGCCGTGCGTGGTGACCTCGAAGGATCCGTCGGCGCCGCGGCGGGCGTCGACCGACAGGACCAGCACCTGGCGGCCGAAGCGTTCGGCGATCTCGCGGATGAGTTCGGGGCGGGCGATGGCCGCGGTGTTCACCCCGACCTTGTCCGCGCCCGCGCGCAGCAGCTTGTCGACGTCCTCCGCGGTCCGCACCCCGCCACCGACGGTGAGCGGGATGAAGACCTGCTCGGCGGTGCGGCGCACCACGTCGTACGTGGTCTCGCGGTTGCCGGACGACGCGGTGATGTCCAGGAAGGTCAGCTCGTCGGCGCCCTCGGCGTCGTACAGCTTGGCCATCTCGACGGGGTCGCCCGCGTCGCGCAGGTTCTGGAAGTTGACGCCCTTGACGACGCGGCCGTTGTCCACGTCCAGGCAGGGGATGACCCGTACGGCGAGTGTCATGCCGCTCCTCCCCGGTACGCCTCGACCTCGACCTCGACGACCAGGCTGGGGTCGATGAGGCCGGCGACGATGACCATCGTCGCGGCCGGGCGCACCTCGTCGAACAGTTCCTTGTGGGCGCGGCCGACGTCCTGGACGTCCCGGGCGTGGGTGACGTACATCCGGGTACGGACCACGTCCGCGACGCCGAGGCCGAGTTCCTTGAGCGCGTCGAAGGCCGTGCCGAACGCGGCGACGGCCTGTTCGTAGGGGCCGCCCTCCGCGATCCGGCCGTTGGCCATGGCGGTGCAGCCGGCGACCAGGACCAGGCCGTTGGGGAGTTCCACCGCGCGGGAGTAGCCGATGGAATCCTCCCAGGGGCCACCCGACGCGATCCTGCGGACCTCCGTCATGACGACACCGCTTCGATGGCCTCTTCCAGGGTGAACGCCTTGGCGTACAGCGCCTTGCCGACGATCGCGCCCTCCACGCCGGTGGGGACGAGCGCGGAGATGGCCCTCAGGTCGTCGAGCGAGGAGACGCCGCCGGAGGCGACGACAGGCTTGTCGGTGGCGGCGCAGACGTTCTTCAGGAGCTCCAGGTTGGGGCCCTGGAGTGTGCCGTCCTTGGCGATGTCGGTGACGACGTAGCGGGCGCAGCCCTCGGAGTCGAGTCGGGCGAGGGTCTCGTAGAGGTCTCCGCCGTCCCGGGTCCAGCCGCGTCCGCGCAGGGTCGTGCCGCGTACGTCGAGGCCGACCGCGATCTTGTCGCCGTGCTCGGCGATGATCTTCGCGACCCACTCGGGGGTCTCCAGCGCGGCGGTGCCCAGGTTGACCCGGGTGCAGCCGGTGGCGAGCGCGGCGGCCAGCGAGGCGTCGTCGCGGATGCCGCCCGACAGCTCGACCTTGATGTCCATGGCCGCCGACACCTCGGCGATCAGCTTCCGGTTGTCGCCGGTGCCGAAGGCGGCGTCGAGGTCCACCAGGTGCAGCCACTCGGCGCCCGCGCGCTGCCAGGCGAGCGCGGCTTCGAGGGGCGAGCCGTAGGAGGTCTCGGAGCCCGACTCGCCGTGGACGAGGCGGACCGCCTGGCCGTCACGGACATCGACGGCCGGGAGGAGTTCGAGCTTCTTCTGCAAGGCGGACATCACAGGGTTCCGATCCAGTTGGTCAGCAGCTGGGCGCCGGCGTCGCCGGACTTCTCGGGGTGGAACTGGGTGGCCCACAGCGCGCCGTTCTCGACCGCCGCCACGAAGCGCTCCCCGTGGGTGGCCCAGGTGACGCGGGGCGAGCGGATCCGGGCGTTGGTGACTTCGAGGGACCAGTCGTGCGCCGCGTAGGAGTGCACGAAGTAGAAACGCGCCTCGGCGTCGAGCCCGGCGAAGAGCTGCGAGTCGGCAGGGGACTCGACGGTGTTCCACCCCATGTGCGGTACGACGTCGGCCTTGAGCGGGCCGACCGTGCCGGGCCACTCGTCGAGCCCCTCGGTCTCCACGCCGTGCTCGATGCCGCGCTCGAAGAGGATCTGCATCCCGACGCAGATGCCCATGACGGGGCGGCCACCGGAGAGCCTGCGGCCCACGATCCAGTCGCCGCGGGCCTCCTTGAGGCCCTTCATGCAGGCGGCGAACGCGCCGACGCCGGGGACCAGCAGCCCCTCGGCGTTCATCGCCCGGTCGAAGTCACGGGTGATCTCGACGTCCGCGCCGACATGCGCGAGCGCCCGCTCCGCGGAGCGGACATTGCCGAAGCCGTAGTCGAGTACGACGACCTTCTTCGGTGTGCTCATGTCGTCCAGATTCCCTGGATGCGCATCACACCCGCGGCCAGGCACATCACGGCGCCGATGGAGAGCAGCACGATGAGGCCCGCGGGCATCTTCTGCTTGGCGAAGGAGTAGACGCCGCCGGCGAGGAAGAGGCCGACGACGATGAGAATGGTGTTGAGGCCAGTCATGCTTACAGCGCGCCCTTGGTAGAAGGAAGGATGCCCGCTGCTCGCGGGTCGTGCTCGGACGCGTAACGCAGCGCCCGCGCCAGGGCCTTGAACTGGCACTCCACGATGTGGTGGGCGTTGCGCCCGTACGGTACGTGGACGTGCAGTGCGATCTGTGCCTGGGCGACGAAGGACTCCAGGATGTGCCGGGTCATCGTCGTGTCGTACGCGCCGATCATCGGAGCCATGTTCTCCGGCTCGGTGTGCACCAGGTACGGGCGGCCCGAGAGGTCCACGGTGACCTGGGCGAGCGACTCGTCCAGCGGCACCGTGCAGTTGCCGAAGCGGTAGATCCCGACCTTGTCGCCGAGCGCCTGCTTGAAGGCGGCGCCGATCGCGAGGGCGGTGTCCTCGATGGTGTGGTGGGAATCGATGTGCAGGTCGCCGTCGGTCTTGACCGTGAGGTCGAAGAGGCCGTGGCGGCCGAGCTGGTCGAGCATGTGGTCGTAGAAGCCGACGCCTGTCGACACATCGACCTTGCCGGTGCCGTCGAGATTGATCTCGACGACGACCGAGGTCTCCTTGGTGGTGCGTTCCACCCGTCCGATGCGGCCCACGCGGGTCATGCGGTGATCTCCTTGTGCAGTGCGCGTGCCGCTTCGAGGAACGCGTCGTTCTCGGCCGGGGTGCCCACGGAGACCCGCAGCCACCCGGGAACCCCGTTGTCCCTGATGAGGACCCCGTGGTCGAGGATGGTCCGCCAGGCGGCACGGGCGTCGTCGAACCGGCCGAACTGGATGAAGTTCGCGTCGGACGCGGTGACTTCGTATCCGGCCGCGCGCAGCTCGACGACGATCCGGTCGCGCTCCGCCTTCAGCTGCTCGACGTACTGGAGCAGCGTATCGGTGTGCTCCAGGGCGGCGAGCGCGGTGGCCTGGGTGACGGACGAGAGGTGGTACGGCAGCCGCACCAGCTGGACGGCGTCGACGACCGCGGGGTCCGCGGCGAGGTAGCCGAGCCGCAGCCCGGCGGCGCCGAACGCCTTGGACATGGTGCGGGAGAGCACCAGGTTCGGGCGGCCCTCGATCAGCGGGAGCAGCGAGGGAGCGTGGCTGAATTCGCCGTACGCCTCGTCCACCACGACCATCGAGGGGCCCGCCGCCTGCGCGGCCTCGTACAGCGCGAGGACCGTACCGGCGTCGACCGCGGTGCCGGTGGGGTTGTTCGGCGAGGTGATGAAGACGACGTCCGGCCGGTTCTCGGCGATGGAGCGGGTCGCCGCCGCGACGTCGATGGTGAAGTCCTCGTGGCGCGGGCCGGAGATCCAGCCGGTGCCGGTGCCGCGCGCGATGAGCGCGTGCATCGAGTACGAGGGCTCGAAGCCGATCGCCGTGCGCCCCGGTCCGCCGAAGGTCTGGAGCAGCTGCTGGATGACCTCGTTGGAGCCGTTCGCCGCCCAGACGTGGGCGGCGGTGACCTCGTGTCCGGCGGTGCGGCTGAGGTACTTGGCCAGCTCGGTGCGCAGCTCGACCGCTTCCCGGTCCGGGTAGCGGTTGAGGGTGCGGGCCGCCTCCCGGACGCGTTCGGCGATCCGGTCGACCAGCGCCTCGGGCAGCGGGTACGGGTTCTCGTTGGTGTTCAGCCGTACCGGGACGTCCAACTGGGGCGCCCCGTAAGGCGACTGGCCGCGCAGTTCGTCGCGTACGGGCAGGTCGTCGATGCGGGTCATGCGGTCGGCACCTGCCATCCGAACCGGGCCTTGAGCGCCGCGCCGTGCGCGGGCAGGTCCTCGGCCTCGGCGAGCGTCACCACGTGGTGGGTGACCTCGGCGAGTGCGTCGCGGGTGTAGTCGACGATGTGGATGCCGCGCAGGAACGACTGGACGGAGAGGCCCGAGGAGTGGCAGGCGCAGCCGCCGGTGGGCAGCACGTGGTTGGACCCGGCGCAGTAGTCGCCGAGCGAGACCGGGGCCCACGGGCCGACGAAGACCGCTCCGGCGTTGCGGACCCGGGCGGCCACCGCGGCGGCGTCGGCGGTCTGGATCTCCAGGTGTTCGGCGCCGTACGCGTCGACGACCCGCAGGCCGTCGTCGACCGAGTCGACCAGGACGATCGCGGACTGCCTGCCCTCCAGGGCGGGGACGATCCGGTCCTCGATGTGCTTGGACGCGGCGACCTGCGGGGCGAGCTCCTTCTCGACCGCGTCGGCGAGCTCCGCCGAGTCGGTGACCAGGACGGCGGCGGCCAGCGGGTCGTGCTCGGCCTGGCTGATCAGGTCGGCGGCGACGTGCACGGGGTCGGCGGTGGAGTCGGCGAGGACCGCGATCTCGGTCGGGCCCGCTTCGGCGTCGATCCCGATCCGGCCGGTGAAGTACCGCTTGGCGGCGGCGACCCAGATGTTCCCGGGGCCGGTGACCATGTTGACCGGGGGGCAGGACTCGGTGCCGTACGCGAACATCGCGACGGCCGTGGCGCCGCCCGCCGCGTACACCTCGTCGATGCCGAGCAGCGCGCAGGCCGCCAGGATCGTGGGGTGCGGCAGCCCGCCGAACTCGGCCTGGGCCGGGGACGCGAGCGCGATGGACTCGACGCCCGCCTCCTGCGCGGGGACCACGTTCATGATCACGGAGGAGGGGTAGACGGAGCGTCCGCCCGGCGCGTACAGCCCGACACGCTCGACCGGTACCCACTTCTCGGTCACTTTGCCACCGGGAACGACCTGGGTGGTGTGCTCGCTGCGGCGCTGCGCGGCGTGCACCAGCCTGGCGCGCCGGACCGACTCCTCCAGCGCCGCCCGTACCTCCGGGTCGAGCTGTTCCAGGGCGGTCCGCAGCGCTTCGGCGGGCACCCGTACCTGTGCCAGACGCACTCCGTCGAACCGCTCCGCGTACTCGACCAGCGCCGCGTCACCGCGATGGTGCACGTCCTCGCAGATCGGCCGCACCTTTTCCAGGGCGGCGCTCACGTCGAAGTCGGCACGGGGCAGCAGGTCACGCAGGGCGCCACCCTCGGGGAGGGCACCGTCGCGCAGATCGATTCGGGAGATCATGCAACCAATTCTCTCAGACCGCCCGGGGCGTCCGGTCGCCTGTATCAGTGGCTGATACACACCCAGCCCCCCGAAGGTGACCATTAGCGTTCACTCCATCACTCGTGGGCGGGAGGGGGCGGCAGTGACCGAAGCGCAGTACGACAACGACGCGCCCGACTGGCTGACCGGCGCCGAGCTGGGCATGTGGCAGGCGTTCCGGAACGGGTCCACCTACGATCTGCGCACCCGCAACCCGGTCATGGACAACCCGTTCTCGGAGCGCACCTGGGGCCCGGAACGCACCGTCCGCGCGCGTGTCGTGGCCCTGCTGCTGCTCAGCGGGCCGCAGGCGCTGGCGGGCCGGGTCGCCGCGCTCAAGCTCAGCGGTGTCCAGATCACCGGCGCGCTGGATCTGGCGGGCGGCACGGTCAAGCCGTACGTGGAGCTGACCAACTGCCGCTTCGAGGACGAGGTGCTGCTGCCCGAGTGCCGGGTCACCACGGTCCGTATGGTCGGCTGCGCCGTTCCCCGGCTGGAGGCGGCCCGGCTGCACACCGAGGGTGATCTGCATCTGCCGCGCTGCCGGGTGGCCCACGGCATCCGGCTGACCGACGCGCAGATCGGCACGGACCTGCTGATCAACATGATCGTGGTGCACCCGGACCGCAAGGGCCGCTCGATCGCGGCCGACGGGCTGTACGTCGCGCAGGACCTGCAGGCCGAGATGATCGAGTCGTACGGCGAGGTGAGTCTGCGGGCGGCCCGGATCGGCGTCTCGCTGAGCCTGAACGGCAGCAGGCTGTTCAATCCGGACGGGCGGCGGGCGCTGAACGCTCCCCAGCTGTCGGTGGAGCGCACGCTCTATCTGACGGCGGCCGGGGTGGCACCGGACGGCGCGGGCACCAGCACCACTCCCCCGTACGGCATCGGGCCGACCCCGGAGTTCGGCACCCGGCTCCAGCCCTTCGAGTGCGTCGGCGGGGTACGGCTCGACGACGGGCGGTTCGGCGACGCCGTGGATCTACGGAGCGCGAAGTTCCGGATGCGCAGCGACCAGGAGCTCTCGCTGCGCCGGATCCAGACGCCCGAGCTGCGTTTCCTCGGGGACCGCCCGGAGCGGGGGCGGGTGGTGCTCTCGGGTGCCAAGGTCGTCAACCTGGTCGACATGTCGGCGAGTTGGCCGGGCCCCGGCGGGCTGGCGATGGGCGGCTTCACCTACGAGAACCTCATCCCGGTCGGCCACTTCCCGCTGGCCAGCCGCCTGGAGTGGGTGTCGGCCGCGACCCCGGAGTACGCGCCGGAGCCGTACGAACGGCTGGCGTCGGTGCTCCGCAACAGCGGCGAGGACGCGGACGCCCGCGAGGTGCTGCTGGCCAAACAGCGCAGGCGGCGCGAGACGCTGCCGCTCGCCGCCAAGATATGGGGCTACCTCCAGGACTGGACGGTGGCGTACGGCTACCGCCCCGGGCGGGCCGCGCTGTGGATGGCGGTGCTGTGGGCGGCGGGCACCCTGGCGTTCTCGCACTACGACCCCGCGCCGATGAACGCGGACGGGCACCCGCAGTGGAACGCCGCGCTGTACGCGCTGGATCTGCTGATCCCGGTGATCAATCTCGGCCAGGACGGCTACTGGAAACTGTGCGGCGGCTGGCAGTGGGCCGCCGCCGCGCTGATCGTGCTGGGCTGGATCCTGGCCACGACGGTCGCGACCGGCGCGACCCGGCTGCTGCGCAGGGGATAGCAGGGGGATCCCGCAGAGGATCGCGCGCGGGAGGGATCCCGCAGAGGGATCGCGCAGGGCGGAACAGGGGCAGGACAGGGGCGGTGCGGCACCGGCCCGATCCGGCGGGGCTTTGCCTTGCCTTGACCTCCGCCCGTACAACCACCACGCCGATACCAAAGCTTCACAGCTTGCCCCTGGCTCCCTCCTCACCTGCGGATTTCAATGGTCCGCACCATGTCCTATCTGCCTCATCTGCCTCGGCTGCCGTATCTGACGTCCCTTCGCTCCCTGACCGGTTCCGCGTCGCGCAGACTGCGGCACGGGCGGGCGGAGCCTGCCGTCGGGGCGCGTGACGACAACGAGGTGCTGCTCGACGACCCCGGCGCGCGGCTGGCGCCCGCGCTCGTGGCCGCCGCGGTGGGTGACCACCGGCCGGCCGCCGAGCTGCTGGCCGCCACGCGGGACGCCGCCGAGTGGGAGGACCGGGACCGCTTCACCGCCCGGCTGGCGGTGTTCACGCACAGCCGGCCCGAGTGGCTGGCGGACTGGCTGCGCACCGCGCCGTACGACCCGGACGCGCTGCTCGTCAAGGCCGAGCTGGCCGTGCTCAAGGCCTGGGACTCGCCCGCGCGCGCCGAGCGGCTGCGGGAGGTGGGTCCGCTCATCGACTCGGCCGCGGCGGGCGATCCGCGCGACCCGGTGCCCTGGCGCATCGCCCTGGACCACGCGCGCGGGGTGCATGCGACGCACTCGGCGTTCGAGTCCCTCTGGGAACAGGCGCTGCGCCGCTCGTCCCGGCACTACGGCTGCCATGTCGCCGCGCTCCAGTACCTCTCGGCGCAGTGGTACGGATCGCACCGGGAATGCTTCGACTTCGCCGAACAGGCCGCGGACGACGCCCCGCCCGGGTCGCTGGTAGAGGCGCTGCCGGTACGGGCGGCCTTCGCCTATCTCCTCGGCGGCGGGCACCTCGCGGTCGCCCGGGAGCGGATCGAGGCGGCGGCCGACCGGGCCGTCGCGCTGTCCGCCGGACACGAGGCGGGCGACATCCGGTACGCCGAGGTACGCAATCTCCTGGTGTACGTGCTGATCAGCCAGGAGCGGTGGGCCGACGCGGCGGAGCAGTTCCGGCTGATCGGCCCCGAGGTGACCTCGTTCCCGTGGGCGCAGCTCAGCGACGATCCGCTGGGCCGCTTCCTCGAACTGCGCGCCAGGGCACGCCTGCTGGCCGCCCCGGGGGGTCCGCAGCGCGGGCGGCCGGGGCGCGCCCGCCCTCGCGGCCATTACGCTTGACCGCTGTGACCACCGCGCGCCTCCCCCTGTTCCCGCTGAACACGGTGCTGTTCCCGGGCCTCGTACTGCCTCTGAACATCTTCGAGGAGCGTTATCGCGCCATGATGCGCGACCTGCTCAAGGTGGACGACGAGGCGGAGCCACGCCGTTTCGCGGTGGTCGCCATCCGGGACGGGCGGGAGGTCGCGCCGACGCTGCCCGGTCTGCCGGGTGGGGCCGCGGTCCCCGAGCCCGGACCGGCGGCCGGATTCGGCGACGACCCGATCCAGGCGCTGCACCGCATCGGCTGCATCGCGGACGCGGCGACGATCCGTGAGCGCGACAACGGCAGTTTCGAGGTGCTGGCCACCGGCACGGCCCGGGTCCGGCTGCACTCGGTGGACGCCAGTGGCCCGTATCTGACGGCTGAGGTCGAGGAGCTCCCGGAGGAGTCCGGCGACGACGCGGGCGCGCTCGCGGACGGCGTGCTGCAGGCCTTCCGCGCGTACCAGAAGCGGCTGGCGGGGGCCCGTGAGCGCACCCTCACCACCGGCGCCGAACTGCCGGACGAGCCTTCGGTGGTCTCGTACCTGGTGGCGGCGGCGACCGTGCTCGACGTACCCGCCAAGCAGCGGCTGCTGGAGGCACCGGACATCGCGACGCGGCTGCGCGAGGAGCTGAAACTGCTGCGGGCCGAGACCGCGATGATCCGGCACCTGCCTTCGCTGCCCGCCACGGATCTGACCCGGTCGCCCACGAACCTCAACTGACGCACCGATCGCCTCCGGACGACCGCATCGCGCATCACCGCGTCACCCCAACACGCGTCACCGCAACACGCGTCACCGCAACACGCGTCACCGCAACACGCGTCACCGCATCACCGCATCACCGCATCACCGCATCACCGCATCACCGATCCGAGGAGCAGCCCCCGTGGCGAAGAAGGCGAAGAAGCAGTCGGGCGGCACCCCCGCCACGGTCGCGCTGACCGCGGCGGGCACGGCGTACACCCTGCACACGTACGAGCACGACCCGGCCGCGCCGTCCTACGGCGAGGAGGCGGCCGAAGCGCTGGGGGTCACTCCGGACCGGGTCTTCAAGACGCTGGTGGCCGATGTGGACGGCGAGCTGACCGTGGCCGTCGTGCCGGTGGCCGGTTCCCTGGACCTGAAGGCACTGGCCTCGGCGGTGGGGGGCAAGCGTGCGGCGATGGCGGATCCGGTGGCCGCGGAACGCACCACGGGGTATGTCCGGGGCGGCATCTCCCCGCTGGGCCAGCGCAAGCAGCTGCGGACGGTGCTGGACGCCTCCGCTTCCGCGCACACCACGATCTGTGTCTCGGCGGGGCGCAGGGGCCTGGAGGTCGAGCTGGCGCCGGGTGATCTGGCGGGGCTGACGGCAGCGGTGGTCGCGCCGATCGGGCGCGCGTAGGCGGTCGCCGGACGCGGACGGGCCGGGGCGGGTGCGGACCGGGGCGGGCGCCGCGCGGTGCGGGGCGCCCGCCGGGCCGACGCGTACTACGCCCCTGCGGGCCCGTCCCCCGCGCCCGGTGGCACCGGCGCGGGCGGCGGCGTTGCGTCCGGCGCGGGCGGCGGCGTCCCGTCCGGTCCTCCGTACGGGTGCGTCCACACCGGCTCGGGGTCCCGCGGCCCGAACACCGCGGTGACGCCCAGATGCACAACCATCGCCGCCACCGGCCAGGCCAGCAGCGCCCCCTTGGCCGCCAGTTTCAGCGGTGCGTCGAACGTGACGCCCTTGCCCGCCGCCCTGGCCGCCGCGACCACGTCGTGCGTCGGTCCGAGCCAGGTGCCGATGCCCCAGGCGACCAGCGAGCCGAGCAGTCCGCCCAGCGCGAGGCCGAGCACCAGCAGTACTCCGCCGCGCTTGCGGCAGAGGAAGACGACGGCCGCGCTCACCACCCCGAACGCCAGGCCGAGCAGGGCGAACGTGCCGTCCGCGCCGATCGCCTGCTCGCCCTCGGAGTCCTTGAGGTAGACGTTCTTGCCGTCGGAGATCAGCGGGACGCGCGGCGCGAGCCACAGCCACAGGACGCCGAGCAGGATGCCCGCGACCGTCACCAGGAGGGCGACGAGAGCCGCCTGTCCCAGCTCCGCCCAGGTCCCGGGCCCTTCGTCCTCGGCCGGACCCGGCCAGGGGGTGGCTCCCGTAGGACCCCGGTGCCACGGGTCGTCGTTCGGCGGCGGCTGCGGAGGTGTCAGTGGCGCGGTCACTCTGCCATCGTGCCAGGCAGCCCTGTGTGCCGCCTCACCGGACCGCCGCCCGCCGGTACGCCCAGGTCGCGACGGCCAGCGACACGACGCCGACGGCCGCGCAGACCGCGAGGTCGATCCCGGTCGCGGACCAGTCGGGGTGGTCGCCGAACGTACGGGCCAGCGCCTCCACACCGTAGGTCGAGGGCAGCAGATCACGTGCGTACGCGATCGGCTCGGGCAGCCGCCCGGCCGGCAGTACGCCCAGCAGCAGTGCGGCCGACATGCCCAACTGGCCGAGCAGCGTAGCCAGTTCCTGGCGCGGCGCGAGCAGCCCCAGCGCCGCGCCGAGACCGGCGAGCGCCGCCCCCGACAGGGGGATCACCGCGGCGAGCACCCAGAGGTGCGCCAGCGGCAGCTGGAAGAGCACGGACCCCACGACGGCGGTGACCACCGTCCCCGGCACGGTGAAGGAGGCGTACGCCCCGGCCGTACCCAGCACCACGGACGCGGGCGGCACCGGGAGCGTGGCGTAGTGGTCGAGTCCGCCGCTCGCCCTCAACTGCCCGAAGTACTGCGCGAGCAGATTGAGCGCGACGAAGGCCACGACCAGGACGGACGAGCCCGCCACCACGGCCCGCGCCTCGTCTCCCCCGTCGACCACCCCGCGCATCAGGACCATGATCCCGACGGACTGGAAGGTCGCGACGAACAGCAGCGGGATACGGGCCACCCGGGCGCGGGACAGCTGCGCCCGGTAGACGGCGGCGAGCGCGGGCAGCAGCCGCGCCCGTGGCGCGAGCGGCGCCGGGGAGCCCTCCGGCTCGCTGCGCGCCGGGGTCACCGGCTGCGCGGAGACTACGGTGGTCACGCTTTGACCAGCCCTTTCGTACGGCCGCCGAGCGCCATGTAGACGTCTTCCAGGCTCGGCGTGGACAGCGTGAAGTCGTCGAGTGCGGTGAAGGCGGGCCCGCCGGTCACGGCCGCGACGGCGGCGCGCGCCTCGTCGGGGGGCAGCCGCAGCACCCAGCGGCGCCCCGACTCCTGGGCGGCCTCGCGCAGTGCGGCGACCTCGGGGATGTCGAGCGGCGCCCGTTCCCGCCAGACCAGTTCGACCCGGATCTCGCCCGCGATCTCGGCCTTCAGTCCGGCGGGGGTGTCGCAGGCGATCACCCGTCCGCGTTCGATCACGGCGACCCGGTCCAGCACGGTCTCGGCCTCGATGACGTTGTGGGTGACGAGCAGGACGGTCGCCCCGTGCTCGGCCCGCCGCCGGTCGACCGCGGCCCACACCGCGCGCCGGGCGACCGGGTCCATACCGGTGGTCGGCTCGTCCAGGACGAGCAGCCGGCGGTCCCCGACGAGCGTCGCGGCGAAGCAGGCGAGCCGCCGCTGTCCGCCGGAGAGCTTCTTCAGGGGCCGTCCGGCGATGTCGGTGATGCCGAGCTCCTCCAGGACCGCGTCCCGTTCCCTGCGCGCGTCCCGGGTGGCGAGTCCGCGCAGCCGTCCGGTGGTCTCGGCGGCGAGGGCGACGGTCAGCTCGTCGAGCGCCGTCGACTCCTGCCCGAGGTACCCGAGGAGCCGCGCGGCCCGCTCGGGGTGCCGTACGAGATCGTGGCCGAGGACGTCGACGCTGCCCGAGTCGGGGCGCATCAGGCCGGTGAGCTGGCGTACGAGGGTGGACTTGCCCGCGCCGTTGGGCCCGAGGAGTCCGAAGATCTCGCCGCGCCGCACCGTGAGGGAGATCCCGTCGGTGGCGCGTACCTCGGGCGTGGCGGGGGTCCCGCGCCTGCCGCGCGCGGCCGGGTACGTCTTCACCAGATCGCGCACCACGCACACATTGCCCGTACTCACGAGGGACGAGCCTACGGGGTTCCGCGGCCCCGAACGCCCCCGGGGCCGGTTCGGCGCCCCGGACAGGGCCTACTCCCCGGCCGGTGCGTGCTCCGCCGCGGCCCGCACGTCGATCTCACGCCAGAATCCGGCCCTGATCGCATAACGGTCGTGCTCGTCGATCTGGTCGTCCTTGTGGGCGAGCAGGCCGAACCGGGCCGCGTACCGCAGCAGCTCGCCGTCGATCCGGTGCGGGATGCGCGGGTACATCGTCGAGAGTTTCTGCACGTGGCCCGGGTCGGGCAGGCGCTCCATCCACCGCCTGGCGAAGACCTGTCCGACCTCGAAGGGGTCGCCGCCGACCGTGGTGATGTCCTCCTCGCGGTCCGCCCACCGCTGCTCGGCGCTGGTGAGCTGGGCGAGTGTCAGCAGGGACGCGGTCTCCGGGGGCTCGCCGATCTGGCTGCCGGGACGCTCCACCCAACCCCGTTCGGAGGACCAGCGCAGGGTCGCGTTGGCCGGCTGCGGGGCGGGGGGCTGCGGGCCGGGGCCGCGCAGGCCCGCCAGGTCCTTGGGGGTGGGTACGCCGCCCTTGGCCGCGGCGTGTTCGTGCTCCGCCTCGGTCGGTGCCTGGGGGGCCGGTCCTGTCGTCGAGGCGTTGTGCACGGCAGCGGCCTGGGCCGCGCGCTCGGCCGACGCGGCGAGCGCGGACTCGGGCAGCGGGGCGGAGAGGATCGCGGCGATCTCCGGGCGGGGCACGGGAGGGGGCGCGCAGACCCCGCCGAGATCCCTGGCCCGGACCGCCTTGGTGATCCAGGCCCGGTCGAGGACCCGGCGTTCGTCGGCCTCGGCCACCAGGTCCTCGGACTGGTTGTAGTCCCCGTCGGCGGCCTGCACGGCCCACAGGTGCACGGCGACGCCGTGTTCCTTGGCGGACATCAGCCCCGGCAGCAGATCACCGTCGCCGGTGACGAGCACGATGTCCGAACAGGCGCGGTTTCTGGCCAGTTCGGTCAGCTCGGCGTGCATCGCGGCGTCGACGCCCTTCTGTGCCCAGCGCCCGTCGCTCCTGGTCAGTGCCCCCAGCCGGACGGTCACCCGTGGCATGACCCGCAGCCTGCGGTGCTCGGGCTGCGGTACGCGGTCGGGGGCGCCGTCGAACCAGTAGATCCGGAGCAGCGGCTGCTCCGTGTCGCCCTCGGCCCGCTCGCGCAGCCCCTGGATGAGGGCGGCGTGGTCGACGGTGATCCGGGAGCGGGCGGGCTCCCCCGCGAGGAGACTCGCGGCGGCGCCCAGCAGGTATCCGGCGTCCACCAGGACTACGCAGCGGTCCACGCGATCCACCCTCTTTCGGGTACCTCGGGAGAAGGGGAAGTGTTTCGGGTTTCCTTCGAGTCTGCCCGACCGCGCGAGGGTTAACGGCCGGAACTCGATCATCGGCGTGGCGCCACCCGAAGTTGGTCCGAAGTGGCCTTGCACAAGCCCTCATTACGCACGGTAATGATCCAAAATGCGGCGGTCCGGGCGGTATGTGAATCTGATCGCGACCCTGGCCCCTGGGGTCCGCCCGGCACCGATCCGCCGGGCCGGCCCTGATCCCCGTCAAGGAGGCATCACCATGGCCAAGCACAAGAACCGCAACAAGCAGGGCAGTCAGCATGATCGCTCGTCCGCCGCGGAACGCGGCAGCCAGGACGCGCAGTCCAGCTCCTTCGAGTCCGAGAACCAGTCCTCGCAGTCGACGCCGCAGGGCAGCCCGGCTGATGTTGCGCGTAAGCACCAGAGGCGATTCGGCCACAACTGATCTTCGCCGTAATGATGTCGAGGGGCGCGCCGTGCACGGCGCGCCCCTCGGTCATGTGAAGCGGTCGGTCAGGTGAAGCGGTCGGTCATCCGGCCAGGCATGCCGGGCCGAGCAGCACCTTCAGATCTCCGAACAGGGCCGGATCGGGCTGGACCCGGTGCCGGTCGAGCCGGAGGACCGTGGTCTTCCGGGAGCCCTGGAGCTTGATCCGGACCTCGGAGTTGCCGCGGTGGTGGGAGAGGATCTCGCCGAGCCTGCTGACCATGGGCGGGGTGACCTTCACCGTGGGAATGGTGATCGTCACCGGGGCGTTGGTGCCCGCCGACGACAGGTCGGGGACCTGGAGTTCCATGGCGACGAGGCGCGGGATGTCCTCGCGCTTGTCGAGGCGGCCCTTCACGAACACCACGGTGTCCTCGACCAACTGGGTCGACACCAGTTGGTAGGTCGCCGGGAAGAACATGCACTCGATGGAGCCCGCCAGGTCCTCGACGGTCGCGATGGCCCAGGCGTTGCCCTGCTTGGTCATCTTGCGCTGGAGGCCGGAGATGATGCCGCCGATGGTGACCACGGCGCCGTCGGAGTGCTCACCGCCGGTCAGTTGCGCGATGGCCGCGTCGCTCTTGTCCGACAGGACGTGTTCCAGGCCGAAGAGCGGGTGGTCGGAGACGTAGAGCCCGAGCATCTCCCGTTCCTGGGCGAGGAGGTACGACTTCTCCCATTCGATGTCGGAGAACTCGACGTCGAGCCCGAAGCCCGGCTCGCTGCTGTCCTCCTCGCCGCCGCCGAAGAGGTCGAACTGCCCCTCGGCCTCCTTGCGTTTGACCGCGACCACGTTGTCGATCATCGGCTCGAAGTGCGCGGTGAGGCCCTTGCGGGTGTGGCCCATCTCGTCGAAGGCGCCCGCCTTGATGAGGGATTCCGTGGTGCGCTTGTTGCAGGCGACCGCCTCGACCTTGTCGAGGTAGTCGGGGAAGGAGCTGTACTTCCCCTTGGCCTTGCGCGAGCGGATGATCGACTCCACCACGTTCGTACCGACGTTGCGGACCGCGGTGAGGCCGAAGAGGATCACGTCGTCGCCCTGGGCGGCGAAGTTCGCCTCGGACTCGTTCACGTTGGGCGGCAGCACCTTGATGCCCATGCGGCGGCACTCGTTGAGGTAGATCGCCGACTTGTCCTTGTCGTCGCGCACCGAGGTGAGCAGCGCCGCCATGTACTCGGCCGGGTAGTTGGCCTTGAGGTAGGCGGTCCAGTAGGTGACCAGGCCGTACGCGGAGGAGTGCGCCTTGTTGAACGCGTATCCGGCGAACGGCACCAGCACGTCCCAGAGCGCCTTGATCGCCGCGTCCGAGAAGCCCTTGTTCTTGGCCCCGGTCTCGAAGAGCACGAAGTTCTTCGCCAGTTCGTCGGCCTTCTTCTTGCCCATCACGCGGCGCAGGATGTCGGCCTCGCCGAGCGAGTAACCGGCGACGATCTGGGCGGCCTTCTGCACCTGCTCCTGGTACACGATCAGGCCGTAGGTGAGACCGAGGACCTCCTGGAGGGGCTCCTCCAGCTCCGGGTGGATCGGGGTGATGTCCTGGCGCTTGTTCTTGCGCTCCGCGTAGTTGGTGTGCGAGTTCATGCCCATCGGGCCCGGCCGGTAGAGGGCCGAGACGGCGGAAATGTCCTCGAAGTTGTCGGGCTGCATCTGGCGCAGCAGGGAGCGCATCGGGCCGCCGTCGAACTGGAACACCCCGAGCGTGTCACCGCGGCAGAGCAGTTCGAAGGTCTTCGGGTCGTCCAGCGGGAGGGCCAGCATCTCCAGGTCGACGCCCTTGTTGGCCTTCACCATCTTGACGGCGTCGTCCATGATCGTCAGGTTGCGCAGGCCCAGGAAGTCCATCTTCAGCAGGCCGAGCGACTCGCACTGGGGGTAGTCCCACTGCGTGATGGTGACGTTGTCCGTGTGCCTGACCCAGACCGGGGCGTGGTCGACGATGGGTTCGCTGGACATGATCACGCCGGCCGCGTGCACACCCATCTGCCGGACCAGGCCCTCGACGCCCTTGGCGGTGTCGATGACCTTCTTCACGTCCGGTTCGTTCTCGTACATCCCCCGGATCTCGCCCGCCTCGTTGTACCGGGGGTGCTTCGGGTCGGTGATACCGCTGAGGTCGATCCCCTTGCCGAGGACGTCGGCGGGCATCGCCTTGGTGAGGCGGTCGCCCATCGCGTACGGGTAGCCCAGCACCCGCGCGGAGTCCTTGATCGCGTTCTTGGC
The DNA here is from genome assembly GCF_940670765.1 of Streptomyces sp. A 4/2. Lineage (GTDB taxonomy): Bacteria > Actinomycetota > Actinomycetes > Streptomycetales > Streptomycetaceae > Streptomyces. Next base: position 60,706 of record NZ_CALNVW010000034.1, on the reverse strand, counting down.
CTTGATCTTTCCGTAGGTGCCGATCATGGCCACCTTGTCCGCGCCGTACTTCTCGGTCACGTACCGGATCACCTCGACGCGCCTGCGTTCGTCGAAGTCGATGTCGACGTCGGGCATGGAGACGCGCTCGGGGTTGAGGAACCGCTCGAAGATCAGCCCGTGCGTGATCGGGTCGAGGTCGGTGATGCCCATGGCGTACGCGACGATCGAACCGGCGGCCGAACCACGGCCGGGGCCGACCGCGATGCCGTTGTTCTTGGCCCACATGATGAAGTCGGCGACGACGAGGAAGTACCCCGGGAACCCCATCTGGATGATGATGTCCATCTCGTACTCCGCCTGCTTCTGGCGGTCGTCGGGGACACCTCCCGGGTAGCGGCGGCCCATGCCGACCCGGACCTCTTCCTGGAACCAGGTGATCTCGGTGAAGCCGTCCGGGATGTCGAACTTCGGCATCAGGTCGCGCTTCTCGAACATCCCCGTGGTGTCGACCTGCTCCGCGACCAGCAGGGTGTTGGCGCAGCCCTGCTGCCAGGCGTCCGACGAGTCGATGGCGTACATCTCGTCGGTCGTCTTGAGGTAGTAGCCGGTGCCGTCGAAGCGGAAGCGGTCCGGGTCCGAGAGGTTCTTGCCGGTCTGGATGCAGAGCAGGGCGTCGTGCGCGGTCGCCTCGTGGGCGTACGTGTAGTGCGAGTCGTTCGTCACCAGCGGCGGGATGCCGAGCTTCTTGCCGATCTCCAGCAGGCCTTCGCGGACCCGGCGCTCGATCTCGATGCCGTGGTCCATCAGCTCCAGGAAGTACCGGCCCTCACCGAAGATGTCCTTGTAGTCCGACGCCGCCTGCAGCGCCTCGTCGGTCTGGCCGAGCCGCAGCCTGGTCTGCACCTCGCCCGACGGGCAGCCGGTGGAGGCGATCAGGCCCTCGGACCACTGGGAGATCGTCTCCTTGTCCATACGCGGCCACTTCTGCAGCCAGCCCTCCGCGTACGCGTCCGAGGACAGCTTGAAGAGGTTGTGCAGACCCGTGCTGTTCGCCGCCCAGATCGTCTTATGCGTATATCCACCCGAACCGGACACGTCGTCGCGCTTCTGGTGCGGCTGGCCCCACTTGACCTTGCGCTTGTTCCGCCGGGACTCCGGTGCGACGTACGCCTCGATGCCGATGATCGGCGTCACACCCGCCTTCTTCGCCGAGTGGAAGAAGTCGTAGGCCCCGTGGAGGTTGCCGTGGTCGGACATCGCGATGTGCGACATCCCCATCTCGTTGCAGGCGTCGAACATGTCCTTGAGCCGCGCGGCACCGTCCAGCATGGAGTACTGCGTGTGGACGTGAAGGTGCGTGAAAGGCGGCTTGGTCACGGTGGATGCCTCCGGCGAGCTGAGTGAGGGAACAGCGTGGAAGTCTACGTCGACCCACTGACAACGGTGGGGCACTCCCGCACCACGCCGTGCGTTGAGCCCGGTGGAACAGCTGTCCCAAATGTCATGTACCTGGAGGCACTCGCGATGTCGGTCCCGCAGTCCAGCTCCGAGGAGCGCGGCGAGCAGATACTCGCCGTTTTCGGCACCGCCTTCGGTGAGCTGCTGGCCGCCGATCCGGCCGCTTTCCGGGTCAAGTTCCGGAAGATGGCGGCCTCGGCGTTCGCGTTCTACCGCGGCTCGGCCTGCCTCTTCTACCAGGACCTGCGCGGGAGCGCCGAGGGCGGACCGTACCTGGACGAGCGTACGGGCCGGGTCTGGGTGCACGGTGATCTGCACGCCGAGAACTTCGGCACCTACATGGACGCCAACGGCCGGCTGGTCTTCAACGTGAACGACTTCGACGAGGCCTATGTCGGTCCCTTCACCTGGGACCTCCAGCGCTTCGCCGCCTCCCTGGCGCTGCTCGGCCACGCCAAGGCGCTCAGCGACGCCCAGATCACCGAGTTGGTGGAGATCTACGCGGCGGCCTACCGCGAGCGCATCCACGTCCTGGCGTCGGGCGCCCCGGACGACGACGTACCGCCGTTCATGCTGGACACCGCCGGGGGGCCGCTGCTCGGCGCCCTGCGTTCGGCCCGTGCGCGCACCCGGTTCGCGCTGCTGGACTCGATGACCGAGATACGGGAGCACGAGCGCCGGTTCACCGCCGACGGCGGCGCGATCGAACTGGACGCCGCCACCCGGTACAAGATCCTGGCCGCCTTCGACGGCTACCTGGAGACGCTGCCCGAGTCCAGCCTGGGCCGCCCCGACTCGTACCGCGTCAAGGACGTGGTGGGCCGCCGTGGCATCGGGATCGGCTCGGCCGGGCTGCCCTCGTACAACATCCTGCTGGAGGGCCACAGCGACGCCCTGGAGAACGACGTGATCATCTACATGAAGCAGGCGCAGACCCCGGCGGCCTCCCGGCACATCACCGACCCGGCGGTCCGTGGCTACTTCCGGCACGAGGGCCACCGCACGGTGATCTCGCAGCGCGCGCTCCAGGCCGCCGCCGACCCGTGGCTGGGCTGGACCGAGCTGGACGGGGCCGGGCAACTGGTGGCGGAGGTCTCGCCGTACGCGGTGGATCTGGACTGGTCGGACATCGACGACCCGGAGGAGATCGCGGCCGTGGTCGCCGACCTCGGGCGGGCCACCGCGACCATGCACGCCGCCGCGGACGACGAGAGCGGGCACTCGCTGGTGCCGTTCTCGACGGAGCGGGCCATCGACGCGGCGATCGCCGCCGACGAGGACGGGTTCGGCAGGCTGCTGGTGGACTTCGCGCACGCGTACGGCGAGCGGACCCGGGCCGACCACGCGATCTTCGTCGAGCTGTTCCGCAACGGCCGCGTCCCCGGCCTCCGGGCGGACGACCGGCCGGGGCGGGCGGCCCCGGTCTCGTGAACCCGGCCGACCGGAACGCGGCCCCGTGATCCGGTCCTGAATCCGGTCTCATGAACCTTTAAGGGACCCTTACCCCGGCGCATGACAGACTCTGGCCCGATGGACATATCAGGGACGCAGCTCAGAGCGGTTCGCGCGGCGCTTTTCACCGCGCTCGTCGTGACGCTGTCCGCCGGGTCCCATGTCCTGCTCTCGCAGGTCCCGCTGCCGCTGCCCACCGTCGCCGCGCTGACGGCCGCCGTCTTCGCCGTCGCCTTCGCGCTGGCCGGACGGGAGCGTGGCTTCGGGGCGATCGCGGGCGTACTCGTTCCGCTGGAGCTGGCCGCCGACACCGTCTTCACGACGGGCCAGCACGTCTGTTACGGCCCCTCCGGCGGCCCCGTCGCGGGGGCGCTGCGCTCGGTCGGGGTGGACGTGCTGTGCGGCGGCCAGGTCGGGACACCACTGGCCTCCGTGGCGGGTCCGGGGAAGGGCGCGGCGGCACTGCTCGACTCGCCCGCGCCCGCCCTGCCCTGGCTGCTGCTCGCCGCGCATGTGACGGTCGGACTGCTGGCCGCGCTCTGGCTGCGGCGCGGGGAGAGCGCGCTGGCCTCGCTCCTGCGCTCGGTCGGCGCCTTCGCCTTCCGGCCGCTGCTGATCGCGGTCGCGGTCGTCGCTGCGGCGCGCCCCGCCGCACGCTGCGGGGCGCTTCCCGCGCACCGCCCGCGCACTTCCCGCACGCAGCTCCTCGTGCACTCCGTGGGTCTTCGCGGACCTCCGCGCCAGGCGTTCGCCCTCGCCTGAGTACGGCAGTTCCCGGAAGTCCGAGAAGTCCCTACGGAGATATCACCATGAGTGCACGCAACAACCAGGCCAACAAGGCAGCGGCCCGCGACCGGCTGCGCGCCGAGCGCGAGCGTCAGGCGAAGAAGGACAAGACCCGCCGGCAGGTCTTCGTCGCCGGGTCGATCGTCGTCGTCCTGGCGATAGCCGCCGGGGTGGGCTACGGCGTCATGCAGCTGAACAAGCCCTCCCACTGGGAGGCCGCGAAGAGCGACAAGGTCGTCGTCCCGAAGAACGCCACGGGCGAGAACGGCACCACGGTCGTCATCGGCAAGGCGTCCGCCAAGAAGACGCTGGAGATGTACGAGGACCCGCGCTGCCCGATCTGTGCCACGTTCGACCAGACGGTCGGGGCGACGGTGCAGAAGGATGTCGACGCGGGCAAGTACAAGATCCAGTACATCGGTGCGACGTTCCTCGACAACAACGGCGGCGAGGGCTCGAAGAACGGTCTGAGCGCGCTGGGCGCCGCACTCGATGTGAGCCCCACCGCCTTCGAGCACTACAAGACCGCGATGTACTCCGCCAAGTGGCACCCGGAGGAGACGGACGACAAGTTCAAGGACGACGCGTATCTGATCAAGATCGCGCAGACCGTGCCCGAGCTGAAGGACAACAAGGCCTTCCAGAAGGCCGTCAACGACGGTACCTATGACGCGTGGGCGATGAAGATGTCCGCGAAGTTCGACAAGAGCGGGGTCACGGGCACGCCCAGCCTCAAGATGGACGGCAAGAAGCTGACCAGTGAGGGCAGTGACAACGCGCCCAGGACCGTCGCCGACTTCAACACCGTGCTGGACAAGGCGCTGAAGGCCTAGTTCCTGGCGGCTCCAGCGCGGCGTCAGAGCGTTTCGAGGAAGCCGAGCGCGACCTGCCAGGTCCGCTCGGCGGCCTCCTCGTCGTAGTCCGCGAGATCGGGGTCGGTGTAGAGGTGGCCCGCACCCGGGTAGCGGTGCACCTCCACATCGGCCCCGATCTGCCGCATCCGCAGGTACCAGGCGGTCTGCCAGTCGTGCGGCTCGAAGGCGTCGGGGTCCGCGACATGGAGCTGTACGGGCAGGTCGTCCACCGATGCGTTGTCCGCGATGTCCGAAGTGCCGTGGAACAGCAGCAGCCCGCGGGCCTTCTCGTCGGCGAGGGCCAGATTCTGTGCGAGCGAACCGCCCAGCGAGAACCCCGCGTAGACGAGTCCCTGGTCCGAGTAGGGCGCGGCGGCCGTCACGGCGCGCTTGAGCAGCTCCTCCGAGCCGAGCTCCTCCTTGAAGGCCATGCCCTCCTCGACGGTCTCGAAGGTCCGGCCGTCGAAGAGGTCGGGCACCTGCACCTGGTGTCCGGCGGCGCGCAGCCGCTCAGCTGCGGCGTGCACCGCGGGGCGCAGGCCGAACGTCGAATGGAAGAGCAGAATATTCACCCGGCCATGGTGCCAGCTACGGTCGGGGGATGGAGAACGTACTGCGTCCGTTGATCGTCCTCGGCGGCTCGGTCGTGCTCACGCTGTTGGTCGGCGCGCTGGCCGACCGCATGCTCAGGCAGACCGACGCCCGCCACCACGAGACTCCGCTGTGGGGCATGCTGCGCCGGTGCAGAGTGCCGCTGCAGCTCGTCCTGTGCTCCGCCCTGCTGCGCGGGTCCTTCCGGCAGACCGGGGTCGACTGGCTCCAGCGGCACGAGGCAGGGATCGGGCAGGTCCTGACGCTCGTGCTCATCGGGTCCACCGGCTGGCTGGTGCTCCGGATCGCCGCGGCCGTCGTCGAGTCGTCCTACGCCCGCTATGCCGCGTCCACCCACGAAGCGGCCCGGGTCCGCCGGGTCCGCACCCAAGTCACCCTGATCCAGCGGGTGGTGACCGCGATCGTCGGGACGGTGGTCGTCGCGGCGATGCTGCTGACCTTCCCCGCGATGCGCGCCGCGGGCGCCTCGCTGCTCGCCTCCGCCGGTGTCCTCGGTATCGTCGCCGGTGTCGCCGCCCAGTCCACGCTCGGCAATCTCTTCGCGGGGCTGCAGATCGCGTTCGGCGACATGGTCCGGCTCGGGGACACGGTGGTGGTGAACGGCGAGTGGGGCACGATCGAGGAGATCACGCTGACCTTCCTCGCCGTACGCACCTGGGACGAGCGCCGGATCACCATGCCCGTCTCGTACTTCACCAGCCAGCCGTTCGAGAACTGGTCGCGCGGCGGTGCGGAGATGACCGGGTCGGTGTACTTCCACCTCGACCACTCGGCGCCGCTGCCCCTGATGCGCGAGAAGCTGCAGGACATCCTGCACGAGTGCCCCTCGTGGGACGGCCGGAGCTGGTCGCTCGCGGTCACCGACACCACCCCGAGCACCCTCCAGGTCAGGGCCGTGGTGACGGCGAAGGACGCCTCGGACATCTTCACCCTGCGGTGCGCGGTGCGGGAGCAGCTGATCGCCTGGCTGAACGAGCACCACCCGTACGCCCTGCCGCGCGTCGCCACCGGACCCGCGGTGCCCGCGCCGAGGGACGCGTGGGAGGCCGAGCGGGGGGCCGACCTGTCGAAGCCCGGCGGGACGGGGCCACGGACGGACCGGGGCTGACGGCACCGGCCCACGGCGGCTTGCGGAGCGTGCCGCTCAGGCCTCTGGTACCGCTGCGCCGCCCGTACCGGCGAGGAGATCGCCGGTCCCGGTACGCCGGTACACGACGCGCCGCCCGACCCTCGTACCCGCGACCAGGTCCGCGTCGCGCAGGACGGCCAGGTGACCGCCGACGGTACCCAGCGACTGGCCGAACTGTGCGGCGAGTTCGCTGCTGGTCGCGGGACGTTCGAGTGCGTGGAGCAGGGCGGCGCGGCCGGTGCCGATCAGCCGCTCCAGGGCGCGCGGCGGTGCGGGCCGCCCGTCCGTCGCGGCCGAACCCCGGGCCGGGTAGACCAGGGCGTACCGGCCGGGCGGCGCTTCGCACAGCCAGGTGCCGCTGGTCACGCAGACCGGCACGAACAGCATTCCTTCGTCGCCGACGATCTCGTCCGGCCCCGGCTGGTCGCTGAACCGGATCGCGTCGGTACCGACCCAGGCGCTGCGGCGGTTCATGTGCTGGAGGGCGCGCGGCCAGCCGTAGGCGGCCAGCAGTCCGGCGCGGTGGGTGACGTCCCGCTCCAGCAGGGCCCGGCGGCGCGGCCAGTCCGGGACCACATGGGTGGTCCACGCGTACCGGAAGAGGTCGGCCGTGCGGGCTCCCCAGCCGCGCCCGGTCAGCCAGTTGAGGTCGTGCCGCTTCCAGCTGCGGGCCACCGCCGCTTCGAGGTCGGCGCGTACGTCCTCGTCGCGCGTGGCGGTGACCGCCTCCAGTTCTTCGGCGAGGGCGGTGCGCATCCCGCCGGCCGGCGGGCGGGTGACGAACCCGGGCAGGTACTTGGTCGAACCGATCAGCTCGACCAGCCCCCTGGCGAAGGGATCGGCGTCGAGGGCCGCGCCGAACGCGGCATGGTGGCGGGCGTACCAGGGGTCGAGCCACGGGTCGGAACAGGGCTTGGTCAGCACGCTCATCGAGCCCAGGGTCTCGGCGATCGGCGACAGCGCGAACCGGGACTGTGACAGGGCCATCGAACTCAACCGCAGCAACACCATCTTTCGCCTCCTGCCGAAACGTTAGCGTGCCCGGCAGCGGCCGAGCAGACTCCGGCCGGTGCACTCCTCCCTCTTCCAACAAGCAGAATTCCGCTGGTTCTTCGCCGGACGCCTGGTGTCGTTGCTCGGCAGTTCGATGGCTCCGGTCGCGCTGGCGTTCGCGGTACTGGACGCCTCGGGCAACGGGCACGACCTCGGTATCGTCCTCGCCGCCCACATGCTGCCGCTACTGGCGCTCCTGCTGGTGGGCGGGGCCGTCGCCGACCGGTTCCCGCGCCGGACCGTGCTGATCGCCGCACATCTGGGTTCGGCGCTCACCCAGGGCGGCGTCGCGGCGCTCCTGCTGACCGGGCACTACGCGCTGGCGCCGGTGGCGGTACTGGAGTTCCTCAACGGCGTACTCGGCGCCTTCACCACTCCGGCCCTGCGCGGGGTCGTGCCCCAGCTCGTCGACAAGACCCTGCTCCAGCAGGCGAATTCGCTGCTCGGTTCGGCGCGCAACGCCACGAAGATCCTCGGGCCGAGCCTGTCGGGCGTGCTCGTCGTGGTGGCCGGCAGTGGACCCGCCATCGCCTTCGACGCGTTCACCTATCTGCTCGCGGCCGGTCTCCTCGCGCGGCTCACCCTCGCCGACCGCACAGACACGGACACGGACACGGCCACGGCCACGGCCCGGCGGACCACGGTCCTGCGCGACATCCGTGAGGGGTGGACCGAGTTCCGCGCACTCCCCTGGGTCTGGATCGGCACCCTGTCCTTCTGCCTGATGAACCTGGTCCAGACGGGCAGCTGGCAGATCCTGGGCCCCCAGCTCACCCGGCAGCTCAGTGGCGAGGCGACCTGGGGATTCGTACTCAGCGCCCGCGGGGTCGGCCTGTTGGCGGCGAGCCTGCTGATGTACCGGCTGGTGGTCAGGCACCTGCTGCGGCTGGGGCAGCTGACGAGCGCGCTGGCCGCGCTGCCACTGCTGGTGCTCGGCGCGCACCTGGACGCGCCGTGGCTGATCGCGGGCGCGTTCGTGGCGGGGCTGGGCTCCTCCGTCACCGCTGTCAGCTGGGACACCTCCCTGCAGGAGCACGTTCCCGCACAGGTGCTGTCGCGGGTCGCCTCCTACGACGACCTGCTGTCCTACCTCGCGGTCCCGGTCGGCCAGTTGTCCGTCGGCCCGCTGGCCCAGGCGTTCGGCGGCTTCCGGGTGGTCGCGGTCGCCGGTGTGCTGTCCGCCGCCGCGGCCGTGCTCCCGCTGGCCTCCACCGCCGTGCGCCGACTGCCCCGCGCCCGGCCCGACCGCGCCGAACCGGCCGCGCCCGCAACGGTTCCCGGCACGACGTGACCGGCCCACGCACGTGAACAGTCCACACGCGTGACGACAGCACACACCCCGACCGCACCCGACCGGCTACCGCAGGCTCCGCACGTCCAGATGTCTCAGCACCCGGTCCACGATCTCCGGGTCCGCGCCGGGCTCGCTACGGGCGGACAGCACCTCGTGGCGGGCGGCCGACATCATCTCCCGCTGGATCCGCTGCACGGTCTTCATCCGCTCGGCTCGCTGCAGATACGCGGCGTGCCGCTCCTCGTCGACCATGTCGGGGCTGATCCGGGCACCGATCTCGAACGCGCCGCGCGCCATCCGTTCGGCGAGGTCCTCGGGCAGTTCCTCGACCTCCTGGATCTCCTTGAGCCGGTGTCTGGCGGCCTTGGCCGCCCGGATCGCCAGGGTCCGTTCCAGCTCGCGCTCGGCGTTCGTGTCCGACCGGACCCCGAGCTTCTGCACCAGCCAGGGCAGCGTCAGCCCCTGGCAGACCAGGGTGGCCATGACCACGGCGAAGGCGATGAAGACCACCTCGCTGCGCCCCGGGAAGGGCTCCCCGTTGTCCTTCGTCAGCGGGATGGCGAGCGCCAGGGCGACGGAGGCCACCCCGCGCATGCCCGCCCACCACATGACGACGGTCTCACGCCAACTGGTGGGGATCTCCTCGTCGTAGTCCCGCATGGAGTGCAGCCGCTTCGCCAGCCAGGTGGCGGGCAGCAGCCACACCAGCCGTACGGCGAGGACCACCCCGACGATCGCCGCACCCCAGCCGAACATCTGCCCCACATGACCGCTGGCCGTGCCGAACACGACGTGCAGTTCGAGTCCGATGAGCCCGAACGTCACCCCGGTCACCAGGGTGTCGACGATCTCCCAGAAGGCGTTCCCCTCCAGACGGCCGCGTACGTCGTCGGCGTCGGCGGTGTGCTCGGCGAGGAAGAGCGCGGACGTCAGCACCGCGAGCACCCCGGACCCCAGCAGCTCTTCGGCCAGGACATAGCTGAGGAAGGGCACCAGCAGCGTCAGCCCGATCTGCAGGGTGGTGTCCCCCAGCAGCCCCATGAGCTTGTTGGTGAGCCAGCCGAGCGCGAGACCCACCACCACCGCCACGACCGCGGAGAGCACCAACTGCCCTGCGGCGACCGGCCAGGAGAACGTCCCGGTGAGGGCCGCCGCGATCGCCACGTGGTAGAGGACGATCGCCGTCACGTCGTTGAACAGCCCCTCGCCCTCCAGGATCGAGACCAGTCGCCGCGGCAGCCCGAGCGCGCCCGCGACCGCGGTGGCCGCCACCGGGTCGGGCGGCGCCACCAGCGCGCCCAGCGCGACGGCGGCGGCGATCGGCAGACCGGGCACGATCGCACTCGCGACGGCGGCCACCGCGGCTGTCGTCACGAACACCAGTGCCACGGCGAGCAGCAGGATCGGCCGGAAGTTCGCGGTGAACTGCCGCCAGGACGTGCGCTGTACGGCCGCGTACAGCAACGGTGGCAGCACCAGCGGCAGGATGAGACCGGAGGGGATGTCGACATTCGGTACGAACGGGAGCAGCGCCAGACAGACCCCGCCGAGCGTCATCAGCACGGGGGCGGGCAGCCCGAGCCGCTCCCCGATCGGCACCGAGACCACCGCCCCGATCAACAACGCGAGCAGCAGTGCCAATTGGTCCACAGGGGTGCCCTCCGGGCTGTCCAAGACCGACCGGCACATGGGGGGGCGGTCGGTCGAAACCTTGACGATCAATGACTCAAGCGTGCCATGCAATTGGCGTGTATCGACTCAATAGCCCCACGCTATCGGGCTTCCCTTTTCCCTCGATGACCTTTTCATCCGATGTTTGTGGTGCGCGAGGTCTTCCCGTCCGCTCCGAGCGAGGGCACTATGCGGGGTGCATGGATTCAGGGACGAGAACTGTCGACACATACCTGACTGGAGTTCATATGCCCTCCGCGCACCAACCGCCGTCCAGGAGAAGGGTTCTGGGCACCGCAGCGGCCGGCGCGGGCGCGCTGTTGACCCTGGGCGCCGCCCCGCACGCGTACGCCTCCACCGCACCGACGCACCACCGGGGCAGACGACTGCCCTTCCTGCTCGACATGGTTCAGGCCAACCCGGGCGAGCCGATGACCGAGTCCCGCTACACCGACCCGCGCACGCTCGCCGCGTACGACTACGACGGCCAGGTCATCAACGAGTTCCGGCCGCCGCACACCGGCGTCACCTTCGACACCGTCGACGATCGGATCTTTCCGGCGGGTTCGGACGCCCGCGCCTGGGTGGAGGAGAACGCCCGGGGCATCGACGCACACATCAGCCGCGCGCACGCGGCCGGCATCGACTCGTACTTCTTCACCGACATCATCGTGCTGCCCGAGCGGCTGGTGGAGCTGTACGGCGACGAGGTGCTCGACGACCAGGGCCGGATCAGTCTGCACCGCCCGCGCACCCTGGAGATCCACCGGCTGATGCTCCGTGAGGTCTTCGCCCGCTTCCCCGGGATCGACGGCCTGGTGATCCGCACCGGCGAGACGTATCTGCAGAACGTGCCGTTCCACACCGGCAACAACCCGATCACCGAGGGGCAGGCCAGCCACCTCCTGCTGATCGACCTGTTGCGTGAGGAGGTGTGCGTACGCGCCGGGAAGCGGCTCTTCTACCGCACCTGGTCCACCGGCGGCGACCCGCTCACCAACGACCCGGACTACTACCGCACCGTCACCGGCGCCGTCGAGCCGCACCAGAACCTGCTCTTCTCGGTCAAGCACACGGCCACCGACTTCTGGCGGACCGTCGCCTTCAACCCGACGCTCGGCGTCGGGACGCACCGGCAGATCGTCGAGGTGGAGTGCGCCCGCGAGTACGAGGCGAAGGGCGCCTGCCCGGACTACATCGGTGACGGAGTGATCAACGGCTTCGAGGAGTACGCGGGACGGCCGGGCCCCCAGGGGCTCGCGGCCCTCGCCGAGAACCCGCTGCTCGCCGGTGTGTGGACCTGGTCGCGCGGCGGCGGCTGGCGCGGCCCGTACATCTCCAACGAGCTGTGGTGCGACCTCAACATGTGGGTCATGGCCCGCTGGACACGGAACACCGGCCTCGGCGAGGCGGGCGCCTTCCGCGCGTACGCCCACCGCGCCGGGCTCTCCGGCAACGCCGTCGAGCGCTTCCACCGGCTGGCGCTGCTCTCGGCGGCGGGCACCCTGCGCGGCCACTACAGCGCGCTCGTCCCGACCCCGGTCACGAGGACGACCTGGACCCGCGACCAGTTCCTCGGCGGCTCCGACAAGGATCTGGCGGGCGACTACCGGGCGATCGTCGCCGCGGGCCGGGTCGAGGAGGTACTGGCCGAGAAGGAACAGGCGGCCCGTATCTGGCAGGAGATCGGCGCGCTCTCCGACCGGCTGCCGCTGCGCGACCACGACGACCGCGACTACCTGCGCGTCTCGTCCCGCTACGGCCTGCACCTCTACTCGGTCATCCACCACGGCTGGCAGGTGATGCTGCGCGGTTACGCGGGCGAGCGGAGCAGCCTGATGGCCCGGCACCTGCGGGCGTACGACGACGCCTGGACCTCCTGGCAGCGGCTCGCGACGAGCCGGCCGTCCTGCGCCACGCTCTACCAGCCCCTGGGCTTCGGCCAGAAGGATGCCGACGGGGTGTACGACGCGGACCCCGACCACGGGATGGGCCCGTCCGTCGATGCCTGCCGCAAGCTGCTCGCCGCATGAAGCGCCGCACGCGGAACGCCCTCCCGGCACCTCCCACGACCGGCACCTCCCACGACCGGCGCCACTCACGACCGGCACCTCCCACGACCGGCGCCGCTCACGACCAGCGCCACTCACGACCCGCGCCACCGACCGCCCGGCCCCATCTGGAACAGGAGCTACCAAGGTGACTGAATTCTCCCGGAGACGTTTCGTCGGTACGGCGGCCGGCACCAGCGCCGCGCTCTGGCTGGCGGGTTCCCGTACCGCCTGGGCGGCCCCCGCCCGGGGCAGCGGGCACGGAGCCGACGCGTACGAGGAGTCGGTCCGCGCCGCGGCCATGAAGTGGCGGCGGCTTCCGACGGGCTGGCAGGACGCCCCGTTCCTCGCCAACGGCTACTTCGGCGCCCAGCTCTACCGGGGTGCGACGGCGAACACCCTGAAGGTGATGCTCAGCCACTCCGAGGTCCAGGACCAGCGCGGCCAGTGGCGCGGCGGGACGGGGTACTCGCGGCTGCCCATCGGGTACTTCACGCTCACCCTGGCCGGGGAGATCACCGCGGTCGACTGGACGCTCGACCCCTACGACGCGGAACTGCACGGCACCCTCACCACCACCCGCGGCTCCCTCGCCTTCTCCGCGCTCGTCCAGAACGACACGGGCGCCCTGCTGATCTCGACCCGGCCGAGCGCGGGCGAGGAGGCCGCCGCCTGGAGCTTCCAGTGGCTGCAGGCGTCCTCCACCCGCACCAGCGGCAAGCCCGACGACTACACCCCCAACCCGGACCCCCGGGTCGGTGACGGCTTCGTGGAGCAGCCGCTGCTCGCGGGCGGCGGCTGGACCACCGCCTGGCGTGAGCAACGCGAGGGAACCGGGAGACTGTTGGCCGCGCACCTGGTGTACCGCTTCCCCGGGGACATGTCGCGGGCGACCGCGGACGCCGTACGGGCGGTGGACCGGACCCTCGCCACCGGGCCCGACCGGCTGATCGCCCGGCACCGCGCGTGGTGGCACGCGTACTACCGGCGCAGTTTCCTCTCCGTACCGGACAAGCGGCTCCAGTCCTTCTACGTCATCCAGCTCTACAAGCTGGCGTCGTCGACCCGCGCCGAAGGTCCGACGATCTCCGAGTGGGGGCCGTGGTTCCCCGAGGTCGGCAACAACTGGACCGCGGTGTGGTGGAACCTCAACGTGCAGATCGGCATGGCCCCGATCCACGGCACCAACCATCCCGAGCTGGACTCGGTGACGAACGCCTTCCGGCGTTTCGAGAAGAACCTCCCGATGTCCGTCCCCGCCGCCTACCGCGACGGCCGGAGCTACGCGCTGGGCCACCCCTCCGACTGGCAGCTGCGCGCGGGCGACACCTACGACGTCGGGGCGCCGGGCTCGGACCACATCTCCGACAACTTCGGCAATCTCACCTGGGCGCTGCACAACGTCTGGCAGTCGTACCGTCATTCGATGGATCTGCGGATCCTGCGCGACGTCGTGTACCCGATCCTCGCGAAGGCGATCAACTTCTACGCCCACTTCCTCCACGAGGGAGGCGACGGCAAGCTGCACCTGCTGACCACCCGCTCCCCCGAGTACGCGAACGCCGCCGACTGCACGTACGACCTCTCACTGATCCGCTGGGGCGCCCGGACCCTCCTCGACTCCGCCCGGCTGCTGCGCGTCGACGACCCGCGGGCCGGGCAGTGGCGGGACATCGTGGCGCGGCTGACCCCGTACGCCGAGGACCCGGTGGACGGAGTCATGATCGGCAAGGACGTCCCGCTGGCGGACTCGCACCGCCACCACTCGCACCTGCTCTGGATCTACCCGCTGCGCGAGCGGAACTGGGACCGGCCGGAGGACCGCGAGGTGATGCGCCGGTCCATGAACCACTGGTCCGGCATGCAGAGCGCCTGGCACGGCTACAGCTACGCCAACCTGTCGTCCATGTACTCGGTGACGGGCGAACCGGAGAAGGCCCTCGACCAGCTGACCTACTTCTTCACCGACCGGAACGTCGTCGCGGACTGCGAACTGACGGCCAACACGATGTACCGCGAGGGCAGCAACCTCGCGCTCGAAACCCCGCTGGCCGCCGTCCAGTCGATGCTGGACATGGCGGTGCAGGGCAATGACGGTGTGCTGAAGGTCTTCCCTTCGGTGTCCGACCGTTGGGCGGACGCGTCGATCGCCTCGCTGCGCACCCAGGGCGCGTTCCTCGTCGACGCGGACCGGTCGGCCGGTGCCACCCGGTGGATACGGATCCGGAGCGAGGCGGGCGAGCCGCTGACCCTGGAGCACGGGATCGCGGGCGCGGTGGACGTACGGAACGAGCACGGCCGCGCGCTGTCCTGGCGGGAGAGCGGGCCGGGCCGGATCTCCGTACGCCTGGAGCGCGGCGCGACCGCCGTGATCACACCCCGCGGGAAGCAGGCGGGGCGCGGCCCCCGGGACGTACCGGCGAACGGTACGGCAGTTCCGTGGGGGCTTCCGCTCTGAGCGAGGTGATGTGACGGAGGGTCAGGGGGCGGCCAGGGCGTAACTGGTCGCCACCTTCGCGCCGTTGAGGTACGCGGTGGCCGCACCCTTGACTCCGTCGGAGCGGTAGACGCCCCACTTGTCGGTGACCCAGTCGCCGCGCAGCGTCGCACCTCTGAAGGCCGAACCGCCGTTCACCTTCTGCTGCTTGCCGTCGTACCAGAACCGCACCGCACCCTTGGAAGGTGACGCGGAGACCGTGATCCCGACGACGAACGAGTGCCACTGGCCGGTCCGCAGCGGGGCGTGCCAGAGCTGAGTGGTCTTCAGGTCCGGGTCGCAGTACTCCAGATCGACGGTGCCGTCGCCCCGTGCCCGCAGTGAGAGGGGCGGGGTGGCGGCGCCGGTTCCGTAGTCCTTGAGCTGCCAGAGCACGACCCAGTCGGCGGGGGTGGTGGGCAGTGGCCCCCACATCGACCGCCAGCCCACGTACACGGTGTCGCCCTCGGTGAAGCGCAGCGCCTTCCCGTCGGGGGTCCGGTGGCCGCGGGTCTCGACCCGGACGCGGTCGGTGTCGGAGATCTTCTGCCCGGAGGTGGTGAGGCGGTAGGTACTGCCGTACCTGCCCCGGGGATCGGCGACGACGGAGACCGCGCCCGGCTTGGTCTCGGTGCCCTCGAAGACGGTGGTCCCCCTGGCCGGGTCGGCCCGCCAGAGCGGGGCCGCGGTGTGCGGGGTCCGGGCGGCGAAAGCGGTCGGCGTCTCCTGCCCGGCGGATGCGTGCCACATTCCGGCGAGCGTGAGCGCGGCGGCTGCGGCGACGGCGGAGACCATGGCCATGACAGGGCGGTTCCTGCGGTGCTTCATGCCGAACTCCGTGAGGGAAGGACGGTGGCGGTGCGGAAAAAGCTAGAGGGGTTCCCTGCAGGCCGTCAATACCAACAGGAAACTTTCCTAACCGTCCGTGTCCGTCAGCACGCCCCGCCCGCCCTCCGAGGAGCGCGGAGGGGCGTTCAGATCGCCCGGCGCATCGCCCGGTGCTCGATGTCCGCGTCCAGGAATTCGGGGCCGTACGCCTCGTACCCGAGCCGTTCGTAGAACCCCAGCGCGTGGGTCTGCGCATGCAGATCGACCGCGCTCAGGCCGCGGTCGCGCGCCGTGTCCTCGATGGCCCGCACCAGCGCGGCGCCGACCCCCCTGCCGCGCGCCACGGGGGTCACGGCCAGCCGCCCGAGGGAGCCCACCGCTTCGCCCGAAGCGGGATCCGGCAGCAGCAACCGGCCGGTGCCCAGCGGTCCTTCCGCGTCAACGGCCAGCACATGCACCGCCGTCGCGTCGTGCGCGTCGTACTCGATCGCGGCAGACACACCCTGCTCCACGACGAAGACTCCGTTGCGGACCGCGAAGCACGCTTCCAGTTCGTCCGGGGTGCCGACGACCCGCACCTCGTACCCGCGGGTCATCGTTACTCGCTCTCCGCCCGGATCGCGTCCAGCGCGTGCTGCAGATCCGCCGGGTACGCGCTCTCGAACTCGACCCACCGGCCGTCGGACGGGTGCTCGAAGCCCAGCCGCATCGCGTGCAGCCACTGCCGGGTCAGGCCGAGCCGCTTCGCCATCGTCGGGTCGGCACCGTAGGTCAGGTCGCCCACGCAGGGGTGCCGGTGGGCGGACATGTGCACCCGGATCTGGTGCGTACGCCCGGTCTCCAGCTTGATGTCCAGCAGCGAGGCCGCACGGAACGCCTCGATCAGGTCGTAGTGCGTGACGGACGGCTTGCCCTCGGCCGTCACGGCCCACTTGTAGTCGTGCTGCGGGTGACGCCCGATGGGGGCGTCGATCGTCCCGCTCATCGGGTCGGGGTGGCCCTGCACCAGCGCGTGGTAACGCTTGTCGACCGTGCGCTCACGGAACTGCTGCTTGAGCAGGGTGTACGCCCGCTCCGACTTGGCGACGACCATCAGCCCGGACGTACCGACGTCCAGCCGGTGCACGATGCCCTGGCGCTCGGCGGCACCCGAGGTGGAGATCCGGTACCCGGCGGCGGCGAGGCCACCGATGACGGTCGTCCCGGTCCAGCCGGGGCTCGGGTGGGCCGCGACGCCGACGGGCTTCACGATCACCACGATGTCGTCGTCGTCATGGACGATCTCCATGCCCTCGACGGGCTCGGCGACGATCTGCACCGGAGCGGCGGCCTGCGGCATCTCGACCTCCAGCCACGCACCGCCCCGGACCCGATCGGACTTCCCGACCACTGACCCGTCGACCTGCACCTTTCCCGCAGCGGCGAGGTCGGCCGCCTTGGTACGGGAAAACCCGAACATACGGGAGATGGCGGCGTCTACGCGCTCGCCCTCAAGGCCATCGGGAACGGGCAGGGTGCGGATCTCGGGAACTGTACTCACTCGTCGAGTATGCCTTGCCCGGAGGAGCCGCCGGTCCGGCGGAGGGTCCGGGCGGCCCCGCTCAGTCCTTGTGGACCGTCCCGTCGGGGTCGAGTCCCTTGAAGGAGAGCAGCACGATCAGGACGCCGCCGCAGCAGATCGCGGAGTCGGCGAGGTTGAAGACCGCGAAGTGCGCGGGGGCGATGAAGTCGACGACCGCGCCCTGGAAAGCACTGGGCGAGCGGAAGACGCGGTCGGTCAGATTGCCCAGCGCACCGCCGAGCAGCAGACCGAGCGCGACGGCCCAGGGCAGGCTGTAGAGCTTGCGGGCGAGCCGGACGATCACCACGATCACGGACGCCGCGACCACGGTGAAGATCACGGTGTAGGCCGATCCGACCCCCCAGGCCGCGCCCGCGTTCCGGATCGCCTCGAACTGGAGCAGATCGCCGACGACCTTGACGGGCGCGTGGTGCTCCAGCTTGGCGACCACGATCATCTTGCTCACGAGGTCGAGCAGATAGGCGAAGACGGCCACGGCCAGCAGCACCGTGAGCCGGCGTTTACCCCTGGGCGGCGCGGCAGGCGACGCCCCCGCCGCGGAGGCCGACTCCTCCGCCGGCGGTTCCTCCGCGGACTTCTCCTCCGCGGACGGCTTCCCGGCGGACACGGGTTCGGTGGAGCGCTCCTCGGTGGAGTGCTCCCCGGCCCCCGCGGCCTTGGGAATGTCCGGCGTACCGATGATGCGCTCCGCCTCTGCCACGTGATTCCCTCGCCCTAGTACCTGACTGAGACGAGGGTACGACACACGGGTACCGAAGCCCTCAGTACCTGCGCTCCTGTTTCTGCTTGCACTCCATGCAGAGGGTGGCCCGCGGGAACGCCTGCATCCGCGCCTTCCCGATCGGATTGCCGCAGTTCTCGCAGAGCCCGTAGGTGCCGGCGTCCAGCCGCTCCAGCGCGCGCTCGGTCTGTTCCAGCATCTCCCGGGCGTTGGCCGCCAGTGCCAGTTCGCTCTCCCTGGTGATGTTCTTGGTTCCCGTGTCGGCCTGGTCGTCACCGGCTCCGTCGCCGGAATCACGCATCAGCCCGGCGAGTGCCGTCTCGGCCGCGGCGATCTCCGCGGCCAGCCGCAGGTCCTCGCTCTGCAGCCCGGCGCGGGCGTCCGCGACCTCGTCCGGGGTCCAGGGGTCCTCTCCGGGCCGTACGGGCAGCTCACCGGGTGCCACGGGTGCGGTGACACCGGCCTTGGGCACGGCGGAGGCCGCGGCACGCTTCCTGGCCGCCGCGCTTCCCCCCGCACTCTTCTTCGCAACCAACGTCTCGGCTCCCGTCTGTTCCGCGGCCTGGGCCGCCCCCTGGGCCGCGGCTGCGGCCTTCTTGGCCGCTGCCTCGTGGGCCGGCGCCTTCTTCGCTGCCGTCTTCTTGGCCGCGGTCTTCTTCGCTGCGGTCTTCTTTGCTGCGGTCTTCTTCGCAGGCGCCTCGTGGGCCGACGCCTTCTTGGCTGCCGCTTTCCCGGCCGCGGTCTTCTTCGCCGCCGCCTTCTTCGCGGTGGTGTTCCCGGCGACGGTTCCGTCCGCGGCGGCGCTCTGCTCGCCCGCCGCTTCCTCGGCCGTCGCGCCGGTGGATTCTGCGGACGCCGATCTCGATTCGGCGGTCTTCTTCGCCACCATGGCCGCGGCCCCTTCACATTTTGTGATCTTGCTCGCGAATCTGCTGGGACGATAAGTCGACCCCAGCCCCGCGGCAACGGGGCACGCCGCCGATTCAGCCCTCCTCACGTCCGTGCCAAGCCGAGCCTCCATGCGTTGTGCCCAGCTCCCCGCCCGGTAATCCGCCACCTGGGCCTCCCCGGCATTCCCGGGGGGCGCGTATGGCCATTCGGGTCAGCGGAGCGTGCCGGAGCGCGCGCCCGGAAAACGGTCCGACATCCCGGGAACGGCCCCGTACACTGGCCCCAGCGGAAGGCATGGATGGGACGAGTAGCGTCGCAGGCGGCCACGAGCGATCCGGGGACGGTGCGAGCCCGGAGGCAGGCACGACGTGAAGATCACCCCGGAGCCGTCGGAAGAAAGCCCAGCGGGCGAGTAGAACCGGCTACGCGACCCCAATGAGGGGGCCACGGGCACACACCCGGGGCCAAGGAGGGTGGTACCGCGGGAGCGACTGGGCTCTCGTCCCTCCGACGGAGAGAGAAACGTCCGTTGGAGGAGTTCCGTCCATGACAGCGCCGCAGTACCGCCAGGTACCCGCCCAGGTCGACCTGCCCGCCCTCGAACACGCCGTGCTCGACTTCTGGCGCGAGGCCCAGGTCTTCTCGAAGAGCCTCGAACAGTCCGAGGGCCGCCCCGAGTGGGTCTTCTACGAGGGCCCGCCCACCGCGAACGGCATGCCGGGCGCCCACCACATCGAGGCGCGTGTCTTCAAGGACGTCTTCCCGCGCTTCCGCACGATGCAGGGCTACCACGTCCCCCGCAAGGCCGGCTGGGACTGTCACGGCCTGCCCGTCGAGCTCGCGGTCGAGAAGGAGCTCGGGTTCAACGGCAAGCAGGACATCGAGGCGTACGGCATCGCCGAGTTCAACGCCAAGTGCCGTGCCTCGGTGACCCGGCACACCGACGCCTTCACCGAGCTGACGACCCGGATGGGCTACTGGGTCGACCTCGACAACGCCTACCGGACGATGGACCCCAGCTACGTCGAGAGCGTCTGGTGGTCGCTGAAGGAGATCTTCGGCAAGGGCCTGCTGGTCCAGGACCACCGCGTCGCCCCCTGGTGCCCGCGCTGCGGTACCGGCCTCTCGGACCACGAGCTGGCACAGGGGTACGAGACGGTCGTCGACCCCTCCGTGTTCGTACGCTTCCCGCTGACCGGCGGCCCGCTGGCCGGCGAGGCCGCACTCCTGGTCTGGACGACCACCCCGTGGACGCTGGTCTCCAACACGGCCGTCGCCGTCCACCCCGATGTCCGCTACGTCGTCGCCACCGACGGCAACGAGCAGCTCGTCGTCGCGGAGCCGCTCCTGGAGAAGGCCCTCGGCGAGGGCTGGGAGGCCACCGGCCAGAGCTTCACGGGTGCGGAGATGGAGCGCTGGACGTACCAGCGCCCGTTCTCACTCCTGGAGTTCCCCGCCGAGGCCCACTACGTGGTCAACGCCGAGTACGTCACCACGGACGACGGCACCGGCCTCGTCCACCAGTCCCCCGCCTTCGGTGAGGACGACCTCAAGGTCTGCCGTTCCTACGGCCTGCCCGTCGTCAACCCGGTCCGCCCCGACGGAACGTTCGAGGAGGACGTGCCGCTCGTCGGCGGCATCTTCTTCAAGAAGGCCGACGAACTCCTGGTCGCCGATCTCCAGGAACGCGGGGCGCTCTTCCGGCACGTCCCGTACGAGCACAGCTACCCGCACTGCTGGCGCTGCCACACCGCGCTGCTCTACTACGCGCAGCCCTCCTGGTACATCAGGACCACCGCGGTCAAGGACGCGATGCTGCGGGAGAACGAGAAGACCAACTGGTTCCCCGACTCGGTCAAGCAGGGCCGTTTCGGCGACTGGCTGAACAACAACGTCGACTGGGCGCTCTCCCGCAACCGCTACTGGGGCACCCCGCTGCCGATCTGGCGCTGCGAGGACAACCACCTCACCGTCATCGGCTCGCGCGCCGAGCTGACCGACCTGACCGGCACCGACCAGTCGGAACTCGACCCGCACCGCCCGTACATCGACGAGGTCACGTTCCCCTGCCCGCAGTGCGCGAAGACGGCGACCCGGGTCCCCGAGGTCATCGACGCCTGGTACGACTCCGGTTCGATGCCGTTCGCCCAGTACGGGTACCCGTACCGGAACAAGGAGCTCTTCGAGCGGCGCTACCCGGCGCAGTTCATCTCCGAGGCCATCGACCAGACGCGCGGCTGGTTCTACACGCTGATGGCGGTCGGCACCCTGGTCTTCGACAAGTCGAGTTACGAGAACGTCGTCTGCCTGGGCCACATCCTCGCCGAGGACGGCCGGAAGATGTCCAAGCACCTGGGCAACATCCTCCAGCCCATCCCGCTCATGGACCAGCACGGGGCGGACGCGGTGCGCTGGTTCATGGCAGCCGGCGGCTCCCCGTGGGCGGCCCGCCGGGTCGGACACGGCACGATCCAGGAAGTGGTCCGCAAGACGCTCCTCACGTACTGGAACACGGTGGCTTTCCAGGCGCTGTACGCCCGTACGTCCAACTGGGCCCCGTCGGCCGCCGATCCGGCGCCCGAGGACCGCACGGTGCTGGACCGCTGGCTGCTGAGCGAGCTCAACGCGCTGACGGACCAGGTCACCCAGGCCCTGGACGCGTACGACACGCAGCGGGCCGGCAAGCTGCTCTCCGCCTTCGTGGACGACCTGTCCAACTGGTACGTACGCCGCTCCCGCCGCCGCTTCTGGCAGGGCGACGCGGCGGCGCTGCGCACGCTGCACGACGTGATCGAGACGGTGACCCGGCTGATGGCCCCGCTCACCCCCTTCATCACCGAGCGGGTCTGGCAGGACATGGTGGCTCCGGTGACCCCGGACGCCCCCGAGTCGGTGCACCTCTCCACCTGGCCGAAGGCGGACCTCGCCGCGATCGACCCGACGCTCTCCCAGCAGATGGCGCTGGTCCGACGGCTGGTCGAACTGGGCCGTGCGACGCGTGCCGAGTCGGGCGTCAAGACCCGGCAGCCGCTCTCCCGCGCCCTGGTGGCGGCCTCGGGCTTCGAGGCGCTGTCCGCCGAACTCCGCGCCCAGATCACCGAGGAGCTGAACGTCTCCTCGCTGGCCTCCCTCTCCGAGGTCGGCGGCTCCCTGGTGGACACCACGGCCAAGGCCAACTTCCGTGCGCTGGGCAAGCGTTTCGGCAAGGGCGTGCAGGCGGTGGCCAAGGCGGTCGCCGAGGCGGACGCGGCAGCGCTCTCGCTGGCACTGCGCGCGGGTACGGCGTCGGTGACGGTGGACGGCGAAGAGGTCACGCTCTCCCCGGACGAGGTGATCATCACCGAAACGCCGCGCGAGGGCTGGTCGGTGGCGTCCGACTCGGGCGCGACGGTGGCCCTGGACCTGGAGATCACACCGGAGCTGCGCCGGGCAGGACTGGCCCGTGACGCGATCCGGCTGATCCAGGAGGCCCGCAAGAACAGCGGCCTGGACGTGGCGGACCGTATCGCCGTCCGCTGGAGGGCCACCGACCCCGCGACCACCGAGGCGCTGGCCGAGCACGCGGAACTCATCGCGGACGAGGTGCTCGCGCTGGACTACGCGGAGGGCGAAGGAGACACCGCGTACGGGGCGGAGTTCACGGACGAAGGGCTTTCGCTCACGTTCCGGCTCCACAAGACTCAGGCATAACGGCTCGGGGCGCGGTGGGGAGCCTGCTCCCTGCCGCGCCCCGAGCCGTAACCCGCAGCACAGAAAGGTCCGGCCTGGATCACCCCGGCCGGACCTTTTCCGTTCCCCCCCCTCCCGTCCCCCTCCCAAGTCCCCTTCGCGTCCTGCCTCTCGGGGTCCCGCCCGCACAAACGGGCCGGGCCCCGGGGAGATCCCCGGGGCCCGGCCCTCAGTCTGCCGACTGCGCTGCGCTCGACGCGCCCGCCGTCAGTTGTCGTCCTCGTCGATCAGGAAGCCGCGCATCGGCGAAGGCGCCTGCTGCATCGGCTGCGGAGCCTGCGGCCTCACCGGTGCCATCGGCTGTGTCATCGCCGGGGACATCTGCTGCTGGCCGCCGTACGACGGTGCTCCCATCGACGACTGGCCACCCATGGACGGGTTGCCACCCATCGCGTGCTGGGTGTGCCCCATCGCGCCCGCACCGGCCGGAGCCATCGAGGGCGACGGCGGCAGCGAAGCAGCGGCCGGGGATCGCGGCGGCGCCAACGAGTCGTCGGCCTGCGTCTCCAGCTGACGGAGCTGGCTCTCCAGGTACGACTTCAGCCGTGTCCGGTACTCACGCTCGAAGCCGCGCAGATCCTCGACCTTGCGCTCCAGCGTGGCGCGGGCGGACTCCAGCGAGCCCATCGCGACGCGGTGCTTCTCCTGTGCGTCCCGCTCCAGCGCGTCGGCCTTGGCACGGGCGTCCCGCTCCAGACCCTCGGCGCGGCTGCGCGCCTCGCCGACGATCTTGTTGGCCTCGGAACGGGCCTCCGCGATCGCCTGGTCGGCGGTCTGCTGTGCGAGCGAGAGAACACGGGCGGCGCTGTCGCCACCGGGGCCCTGCTGCTGCATCTGCGGGGGACCACCGTGGCCGCCCATCGGGCCGGGACCCTGACCGAGCTGGCCCTGACCGCCCATGGGGCCCTGTCCGAGCTGACCCTGACCGAGCTGACCCTGGCCCATCGGACCCTGACCCATGGGGCCCTGACCCATCGGGCCGGGACCCTGACCGAGCTGCCCCTGACCGAGCTGACCCTGGCCCATGGGGCCCTGGCCGAGCTGGCCCTGACCGCCCATCGGGCCCTGCCCCATCGGGCCGGGACCGTGCTGGCCCTGCGGACCGGGGCCGTGCTGACCCTGCGGGCCGGGGCCGTGCTGGCCCTGGGGACCGGGGCCGTGACCGCCAGGTCCTGCAGGCAGCTGGGGCTGACCGCCCGGCAGTTGGGGCGGACCCATCTGCGGCTGCTGCTGGACCTGCGGCGGGCCAGATATGGCGGCGGGCACAGGTGCGTTCGGACCGCCCCGACCGTCCTGCGGCTCGGGCTTGCGCATGCCCTGCTGCTGATTCTGTGCGGCGGCACGTGTGGCAGCCGCGAGCTTGGCGCGCAGATCCTCGTTCTCGCGGAGCAATCGCGTCAGTTCGGCTTCGACCTCGTCGAGGAAGGCATCGACCTCGTCCTCGTCATAGCCTTCTCGGAGGCGGACGGTCGTGAACTGCTTGTTCCGCACGTCCTCGGGGGTCAGCGGCATCTCTTCTTCACCTCTACGTAGTCGTCGGCAGTCGGCAGGACCGAATCGTTCACACCCGGCTCACAATGCTGATCAGGATGTAGACGATGATCATCAGAACGAAGAAGGACAGGTCGAGTGCCACGCCCCCGAGACGCAGCGGCGGAATGAACCGCCGCAGAAGCTTGAGCGGTGGATCGGTGACAGTGTAAGTGGCCTCCAGAACGACCACCATCGCCTTGCCAGGTTGCCATGAACGGGCGAACTGGAAGACGTAGTCCATGACAAGCCGGAAGATCAACACGATGAGGAAACACATCAGCGCGATGTAGACCACATCCAATGCGATGCCCATCTAGCGCTTCCCTCTCCCCTGATGCTCTCGTTCTTCCGGCCTTCCGGCCGGGGTTGTCCCGGTGTCTCGTCTCAGCTCTGGTTGAAGAAACCGCCCTCTGCGATACGGGCCTTGTCCTCCGCCGTGACATCGACGTTAGCAGGCGACAACAGGAACACCTTCTGCGTCACCCGCTCAATGCTGCCATGCAGACCGAAGACGAGCCCTGCGGCAAAGTCGACAAGTCGCTTCGCATCCGTGTCGTCCATCTCCGTCAGATTCATGATCACCGGAGTGCCTTCGCGGAAGTGTTCCCCGATGGTACGGGCCTCGTTGTAGGTCCGGGGGTGCAACGTGGTGATGCGGTAGGGCTCCCGCTCGGACACAACCTTGGGCATGATCACCGGGGCGTTCTTCTCCATACTCGGACGTTCAGGTGTGATGGACGCCACGGGGGCGATTCGGGCGGGTCGTCCGCTTTCCGCCGGAAGCGCAACTGGCTCGCGCTGGGCGGGGGGTTGCACCATTCGCACCGGTTCGTCCTGTTGGGACTGGTGCGACTGATGAGGGGGCTGGTGCCGCCGTCGGTCCCTTTCGGGCTCGGGCTCGGGCTCGAACTCGTCATCGGGGTCGAACCCCGGGCCGTCGTACCCATCGTCCTCCACGAGGCCGAGGTAGACCGCCATCTTGCGCATCGCGCCGGCCATGCTCTGAGTCCTCCGCTCTGTGGTGGATCGCCCTTGTGCCAATTTCGCAGCGTCACCAAGTGCCCGCGATCCACTGGGTCTGCCCGCCGATCGGCGGGAATGACCATATTTTCTGCTGTGGTCCGACTTGCTTCGCGACGTTACCCGAGCCGGGGACGGACACCGAGTACCGCAGTGCCGACGCGGACATGTGTCGCACCCGCCGCAACCGCCTCTTCGAGATCCGCGCTCATCCCTGCCGACACCATGGTGGCAGCAGGATGAGCCGCGCGCAGGCGGGATGAGATTTCCATCAGCCGCTCGAATGACGCCTGTTGCCGACCCGCGTACGGACCGGCCAGCGGTGCGACGGTCATCAGACCGTCGAGCCGCAACCCTGCCGCACCGGCCACCTGATCGGCCAACTCCTCGACGCCGTCCGGCGCGAGACCACCGCGCGCACCCCGCTCGCCGGACTCCGCGTCCAGTGCGACCTGGATCAGACAACCCAGCTCACGCCCGGCCCGGACCGCGGCCGTGGACAGCGCGGTGACCAGCTTGGCGCGGTCGACCGATTGCACCATATCGGCATAACTCGCCACAGAACGAACCTTGTTGGTCTGAAGTTGACCAACAAAGTGCCACTTCAATACAAGATCTGCACACTCTGCAGCCTTGGGTGCGGCGTCCTGATCGCGATTCTCGGCAACTTGACGTACGCCCAGTTCCGAGAGAAGTCGCACATCGCTCGCGGGGTAGGTCTTGGTGACCACGATCAGGGTCACTTCCTCGCGGTCGCGCCCGGCGGACGCACAGGCGGAGGAAATACGATCCTCCACCCGCGCCAGATTTGCGGCGAGTTGACGCTTACGGTCCGTCATGTCCTATCAGTCCAGCCAGACATATCCGGCGAGCCGCCCAGTGGTGCGGTCGCGGCGGTAGGAGAAGTGGTCGGGAGACTCCAGGGTGCAGACCGGCGACTGCTGCCGGTCCACGACGCCGAGCGCCTCCAGTTGGGCAAGCACTCCGGCGGTGACATCCACCGACGGGGTGGACCAGCTCGTCTCCGACCAGGCTTCCGGAACGGACCGGGCGACGTCGGCCCGCATCTCCGCGGGGACTTCGTAGCAACGGCCGCAGACCGCCGGTCCGGTACGGGCCGCGATCCGGGCCACATCGGCACCGAGCGCGACCATCGCCTCGACGGCGGCCGGAACGACCCCGGCGACCAGGCCGGGACGGCCCGCGTGGGCCGCGGCCACGACGCCCGCGACGGGATCGGCGAGGAGTACGGGTACACAGTCCGCGGTGAGAACCGCGAGGGGCAGTCCCCGCCGGGCCGTCACCACGGCGTCGACGGCCGGAATGTCCTGATTGCTGCTGACGGTCGAACTCCACGGCCCGTCGACCACCGCCACCTCGCGCCCGTGCACCTGGTTCATCCAGACGACCCGTGCGGGGTCGAGGCCGAGCGAACGGGCGGCCAGTTCGCGGTTCCTGAGGACGGAGGCCGGGTCGTCGCCGACCGCTCCGCCGAGATTGAGCTCCTCGTACGGAACGGCGCTCACTCCGCCCCACCTGTCGGTGAAAGCGAAGTGCGCGCCGTTCGTGGACATCGCGGTGTCGTACGCGGTTATGGGACGCCGCATCACTTCAAGAAGTCCGGGACATCCAGCTCTTCGGCCTGCGAGTCCTGGTACGGACGGGCCGGCGGGACCTGCAGCGGGGCGGACGGCGCGGCCGGAGCCTCGTGCGTACGCTCCGCCTCGGCGGGTGCCGGGGTCTCCTCCCGCTGGGTGACCGCGCCGAGACCGCCGAGCGAACGCGGCGGCTCGTTGACCCGGACCGGAGTCGGGTCCTCGCGCTTGGCGGAGCTCGAACCGATCACGTTCTCCCGGCGGGTGGGCGGCTGTCCGCCGTCGAAGCCCGCCGCGATGACCGTCACCCGTACCTCGTCACCGAGGGCGTCGTCGATGACGGCACCGAAGATGATGTTGGCCTCGGGGTGGGCGGCCTCGCTCACCAGCTGCGCGGCCTCGTTGATCTCGAAGAGACCGAGGTCCGAACCGCCGGAGATGGAGAGCAGCACCCCGCGTGCGCCGTCGATGGACGCCTCGAGGAGCGGCGAGGAGATCGCCATCTCCGCGGCGGCCACCGCGCGGTCGTCGCCGCGGGCCGAGCCGATCCCCATGAGCGCCGATCCGGCCTCGGACATCACGGACTTGACGTCCGCGAAGTCGAGGTTGATCAGGCCCGGGGTGGTGATCAGGTCGGTGATGCCCTGGACACCGGACAGCAGTACCTGGTCCGCGGACTTGAACGCGTCCAGCACGCTGACCTGGCGGTCCGAGATGGACAGCAGCCGGTCGTTGGGAATGACGATGAGGGTGTCGACCTCTTCGCGGAGTTCGGCGATGCCGTCCTCCGCCTGGTTGGCGCGGCGCCGGCCCTCAAAGGTGAAGGGGCGGGTGACCACGCCGATGGTGAGTGCGCCCAGCGAACGGGCGATGTTGGCGACGACGGGTGCGCCACCGGTGCCGGTGCCGCCGCCTTCTCCTGCGGTGACGAAGACCATGTCGGCCCCCTTCAGGACCTCCTCGATCTCCTCACGGTGGTCCTCTGCCGCCTTGCGACCGACTGCCGGGTTGGCCCCGGCGCCGAGGCCGCGGGTCAGTTCACGACCGACGTCGAGCTTGACGTCGGCGTCGCTCATCAACAGGGCCTGTGCGTCGGTGTTGATCGCGATGAACTCGACGCCCTTGAGGCCGACCTCGATCATTCGGTTGATGGCATTGACACCACCGCCGCCGACACCGATGACCTTGATGACTGCGAGGTAGTTCTGCGGTGCTGCCACGTCGAAGGCCTCTCGCCTCGAGTTACGTGTCGCCGCTGCGCGCTTGTCGCGTCGCGACGACGGATGCCGATGGGACGGTCCGAACGCCGACCCGAACCCTAACTGTGAAGTTCAGGGTTACCAGTGTGTCTGCTCCTTGGACTCTCCGAACAGGACACTAAGTCGACAAGTGGCGCACGTTCAACGAACACGCCGAACCTCCCGTTTTTCTTTTCACCCTATGTGATCAGCCGTTGCGCTGACCAACCAGGGTGCTGGCCAGCAAGGATGTACGTCAACTCCCTGACGCAGCAGGGGCGGTGGGGGCACTCACATCGAAGTGCGAGGCCTTCGGATCCGCTTTCATCAGCGCAATGAGCGTGTGCGCCTTCGCGGGGCCGAACTCGCTGCTCCCCCATGTCACCACGCGGTGCCCGGTCAGCTCCAGCGAGATGGAGTCGTACGAACGGACCCGGACGAAAAGGGTTTCCGCGGCTACAGCGGACGGAAGTTCTCCGGCCACCCGGACCGCCTCGACCCGTAGCCGGTCCGTACCGAAACGCAGATGGCTCGGTGACTGATCGGCCGTCAATTCGAGGAGCGGCACTCCCTTGGGTGCGCTGTCCACCGTGTCGAAACGGACGCCCTTCGCGTCCACTTCGGTGTACTTACCGCTCGACTTCATGAGCAGTACCGGCTTTCGCTCGGTCACTTTCAGGCTGATGGTGTGCGGCCATGAACGGGTGACGGTCACCGAGTCGATTCGCGGCAATTTATTCCGGAGTCTGTTCTCCACGGCGGTCGTATCGACGGAAATCAGCGGTGCACCGATCGGAACGGCTGCCGCCGACTCCACCTGGTCCCGGGTCAGAACGCGCACCCCGCTGGTACGAACCCGCTCGGCGCGCAGCCAGGTCGAGCCGTATAGCGCCCAGATTCCGCCGGACACCAGCACGACAGCGACAGCGAGTACCAGGATCAGCAGTCGTCTGCCGCGCAGCCGCAGACGGCCTGGGCCGCCGGCTCCCGGGGGGCGGGTGCGGCCGGACTCCGCCGCTGGTTTGCGTCCACCGCGCTGTGCGGTCGTCGGTCCGGCCACGCTCGCTCCTTAGGGGGTCACGCCTGGCGGCGTGCGGCAATCGCCTCGTACACCAAGCCGACGAGCAGGTCGTCGGCGTCCCGGCGGCCGAATTCGGCGGCAGCGCGGGACATCTCGAACAGCCGGTGCGGGTCGGCGAGTACCGGAAGGACGTTGCCCTGGACCCACTCGGGGGTCAGCTGTGCGTCGTCCACCAGCAGGCCGCCGCCCGCGTTCACCACCGGCTGGGCGTTGAGCCGCTGTTCGCCGTTGCCGATCGGCAACGGGACGTACGCGGCGGGCAGCCCGACGGCGGAGAGTTCGGCCACGGTCATCGCGCCCGCGCGGCAGAGCATCATGTCGGCCGCGGCGTACGCGAGGTCCATCCGGTCCACGTACGGTACCGGGAGGTAGGGCGGCATTCCGGGCATGTTGTCGACACGCGGCAGTTCGTTCTTCGGGCCGACCACGTGCAGGATCTGGATCCCGGAGCGCTGGAGCACCGGAGCAACCTGCTGGACCACCTCGTTGAGGCGGCGGGCGCCCTGCGATCCGCCGGAGACCAGCAGCGTCGGCAGGTTGGGGTCGAGCCCGAAGGCGGCGCGCGCCTCCGGGCGGACCCGGGCGCGGTCGAGGGTGGCGATGGTGCGGCGCAGCGGGATGCCGATGTAGCGGGCGCCCCGGAGCTTGCTGTCCGGCGTGGAGACGGCCACCGCGGCGGCGTACCGGGAGCCGATCTTGTTGGCCAGTCCGGGTCGGGCGTTGGCCTCGTGCACGACGATCGGCACCCCGAGCCGCTTGGCCGCGAGATAGCCGGGGAGGGCCACGTAGCCGCCGAACCCGACGACGCAGTCGGCCCGGGTCCGCTCAAGGATCTGCTCGGCCGCCTTGATGGTGCCGCGCAGCCGTCCGGGGACGGTGATCAGCTCAGGCGTGGGCCTGCGGGGCAGCGGTACGGCGGGGATGAGCCCCAACTCGTAGCCCCGTTCGGGCACGAGACGGGTTTCGAGTCCGCGCTCCGTGCCGAGGGCCGTGATGCCTACGGTCGGGTCCTGCCTGCGCAGGGCATCCGCAAGGGCGAGCGCCGGCTCGATGTGGCCGGCGGTCCCCCCGCCGGCGAGTACGACATGCACCGAAATTCACCGCTCTCCGGACGGACGCTTCTTGACGCGCCGTCTCATCGACTTCCATCTCACCCCGGGCCTCCGCAAGGCCAGAGCCGTTCTCGCTGCGGGGTCCGACCGCGCGAAGGCGATCAGCAGCCCGACGGCGAACATGGTCGGCAGCAGGGCTGAGCCCCCGTAGGAGAACAGCGGGAGCGGGACACCGGCGATCGGCAGCAGACCGAGCACCGCACCGACGTTGATCACTGTCTGGACCAGAATCCAGGTGATCACACCTCCCGCTGCGTACCTCACGAAGGGGTCCTCCGTGCGTCCGGCCACGCGGATACCCGCATAGCCTAGAGCCGCGAAGAGGGCGAGTACCGACAGAGTCCCCGCGAGACCCAGCTCCTCACCCGTCACGGCGAAGATGAAGTCGGTGTGGGGTTCGGGGAGTTGACCCCATTTCTCCACACTCGCCCCCAGTCCGGATCCGAACCAGCCGCCCGAGGCCAGCGCGTAGATTCCGTGCACCGCCTGCCAGCACTGGTCGTTCGGGCCCGGGTCGGTCGCGCCGATGCAGGCGAGCCGGCCCATCCGGTTGGGACTGGTCTTGATCAGCACGAAGGCCAGGAAGGCCGCGACGCCGAGCACGGTCGCGAACATCCGGGTGGGCGCCCCCGCGAGCCAGAGCAGGCCGAAGAGGATCGCGGTGAGAATGATCGCAGTTCCCATGTCGCCGCCGAGCATGATCAGTCCGAGCAGCACGAAGGTGCCGGGAACGAGCGGCACGAGCATGTGTTTCCACTGGGTCAGCAGCTTCTTGTCCTGTTTACGGGCGAGCAGATCGGCGCCCCAGAGGATCAGGGCGAGTTTGCCGAACTCGCTCGGCTGGAGCATGAACGGGCCGCCCAGCGAGATCCAGTTCTGGTTTCCGTTGACGGACCGGCCGATCCCCGGCACCTGCACGAGCACCATCAGGAAGATGGTTCCCGCGAGGAGCGGGTACGCGAAGGCGCGGTGCAGCTTCACGGGCATCCGGGTCGCGACGAACATCAGGCCGCCGCCCAGGGCCGCGGCGAACAACTGCTTGCGGAAGAAGTACGTACCGGGCTCGGAGAGTTCCAGAGCCTTGATCATCGAGGCTGAGTAGACCATGACAAGGCCCAGTACGATGATCAGGAAGGCGGAGCCCACGATGAGGTAGTAGGCCGTCAGAGGCCGGTCCCAGGCGCTTCTCGCCTGTTCGTACGCCCGTCGCAGCTGGCCGATTCCGCTGCTCTGCGAGCCGCGCGGCCCGGGGCCCCGCCCCGTGGCCGCGGAACGGCGGGCCGTCCCGGTGCCACCACGCCCGCCTCTGTCCTTGACCGGCATGTCTGTCCCCTCCACTCGTGCCCGGCTCCGCCGGGTCCCGGCGCGGGGCCGTACGGCCGACCAGGAGACGCCTTCCTAGCAGCTCTCGGCGGCCAACTCGCGCACCGCGTCGGCGAATGCCTCGCCGCGCTTGTTGTAGTTGGCGAACATGTCCATGGAGGCACAGGCCGGAGCCAGCAGAACCGTGTCTCCCGGCCGGGCGAGGCGCGCCGCTTCCCGGACCGCAGCCGACATCGCCCCAGTGTCGGTCCGGTCGAGGTCGACCACCGGGACTTCCGGGGCGTGTCGCGCGAGGGCTTCGGCGATCAGGGCGCGCTCGGCGCCGATGAGTACGACCCCGCGGAGCCGCTTCGCCGACCCGATGACGAGATCGTCGAAGCTCGCCCCCTTGGCGAGGCCGCCCGCGATCCAGACGATCGGGTCGTAGGCGGCCAGGGAAGCCTCGGTGGCATGGGTGTTGGTGGCCTTGGAGTCGTCGACATAGGTGACATCGGCGATCCGGGCGACCTGCTCGATACGGTGCGGGTCGGCACGGAAGTCCCGGAGCCCGTCCCGTACGGCGGTGGGCGGGACGCCGTACGCGCGGGCCAGGGCGGCTGCCGCGAGGGCGTTGGCGATGTTGTGCGGGGCGACCGTGCGAGGGCCCGGAACGTCCTCGGCGGGCCGGCCGATGTCGGTGACCTCGGCGAGCTCCTGGGCCTGCTTCTGCCGGTTCGCCACGAACGCGCGGTCCACCAGGATGCCGTCGACCACACCGAGCTGGGAGGGACCGGGGGCGCCGAGGGTGAAGCCGATGGCACGGCAGCCCTCCTCGACGTCCGCGGCGCGGACCAGTTCCTCGGTGGCCGGGTCGGCCACGTTGTAGACGCAGGCGACGCTGTTGCCCTCGTAGACCCGGCCCTTGTCTGCGGCGTACGCCTCCATGGAGCCGTGCCAGTCGAGGTGGTCGGGGGCCAGGTTGAGCACGGCGGCCGAGTGCATGCGCAGGCTGGGCGCCCAGTGCAGCTGGTAGCTGGAGAGTTCGACGGCGAGTACGTCGTACTCCTGGTCGCCGAGCACGGCGTCGAGGAGCGAGACGCCGATGTTGCCGACGGCCTCGGTGCGCAGTCCGGCCGCCCGCAGGATCGAGGCGAGCATCCGTACGGTCGTGGTCTTCCCGTTGGTACCGGTGACCGCGAGCCAGGGGGCGGCGCCCGGCCGGCGCAGCCGCCAGGCCAGTTCCACGTCGCCCCAGACCGGGACACCCGCTTCGGCCGCCGCCCGGAAGAGCGGCTTGTCGGGCCGCCAGCCCGGTGCGGTGACGACCAGTTCGGTGCCTTCGGGCAGCGTCGCCCCGTCACCGAGGCGCACCGTGACGCCCAGGGGCGTCAGTTGAGCGGCCTCGGTACGGGAGCGCTCGTCGTCGGACTCGTTGACGACGGTGACGACCGCTCCCAGACCGTGCAGGGCACGCGCCGCCGGAAGCCCGGAGACGCCCATGCCCGCGACGGTGACCCGCTTGCCCTGCCAGTTCACTTCTCGGCCGCCCAGCCCGCGTAGAAGAGTCCGAGACCGACGATCACGCACATGCCCTGGATGATCCAGAAGCGGACCACGACAAGGACTTCGGACCACCCCTTGAGTTCGAAGTGGTGCTGGAGCGGCGCCATCTTGAAGACCCGCTTGCCGGTCATCTTGAAGGAGCCGACCTGGATCACGACGGACATGGTGATCAGGACGAAGAGGCCGCCGAGGATCGCCATCAGGAACTCCGTGCGGGAGCAGATGGCCAGACCGGCGAGCGCGCCGCCGAGGGCGAGCGAACCGGTGTCGCCCATGAAGATCTTGGCGGGGGACGTGTTCCACCACAGGAAGCCGAAGCAGGCACCCATCAGGGCCGACGCGACGACCGCCAGGTCGAGCGGGTCCCGGACCGCGAAGCAGGCGCTGGGGTTGGTCAGGGTCTGCGCGTTGGCGCAGGACTCCTGGAACTGCCAGACACCGATGAAGGTGTACGCGCCGAAGACCATCACGGAGGCACCGGTCGCGAGACCGTCGAGGCCGTCGGTGAGGTTCACGCCGTTCGACATCGCCAGGATCATGAACAGCGCCCAGACGACGAAGAGCACCGGGCCGATCGACCAGCCGAAGTCCGTGACGAACGAGAGCTTGGTGGAGGCCGGGGTGTAACCGCTGGAGTCCTTGAACTGGAGTGCCAGCACCGCGAAGGCGATACCGACGATCAGCTGGCCGGCCATCTTCGCCTTGGCCCGCAGACCCAGCGAACGCTGCTTGACGATCTTGATGTAGTCGTCGAGGAAGCCGACCAGGCCCATGCCCGCCATCAGGAAGAGCACCAGCACACCCGAGAAGGTCATCGGAGCGCCGGTGATCGCCTTGGTGGCGAGGTAAGCGATGATCGTCGCCAGGATGAAGGCGATACCACCCATGGTCGGGGTACCGCGCTTGCCGTGGTGGCCGCGCGGTCCGTCGTCCCGGATGAACTGCCCGTACCCCTTGCGCGCAAGGAGCTTGATCAGCAGCGGAGTGCCGACCAGGGTCAGGAAGAGTCCGATGACTCCCGAGAAGAGAATCTGCTTCATCGGGCGGCGACCTCGCCCTCGGTACCACCGTCGAGCAGGGCTGACGCGACCTGCTCCAACCCCACCGACCTGGACGCCTTCACCAGCACGACATCTCCCTCACGCAGCTCACTGCGCAACAGGTCGACGGCCGCCTGCGCGTCGGACACGTGCACCGACTCCTCACCCCACGAACCCTCGTTATAGGCGCCCAATTGCAGCCAGGACGCTTCCCTGCCCCCGACTGCCACGAGCTTGCTCACGTTGAGCCGGACAGCCAGCCGTCCGACCGCGTCGTGCTCGGCGAGCGACTCGTCACCGAGCTCGGCCATGAGACCGAGCACCGCCCACGTGCGTCCCCCCTTGGCCTGTGCGGCCCTGCCCATGGCAGCCAGCGCACGCAGCGCAGCTCGCATGGACTCGGGGTTTGCGTTGTAGGCGTCGTTGACAACCGTCACACCGTCCGGACGCTCGGTGACCTCCATGCGCCAGCGGGACAGCGTGCCCGCCTCGGAGAGCGCCGGTGCGATCTCGTCCACGGACATGCCCAACTCATGCGCGACGGCGGCCGCGGCGAGCGCGTTCGACACGTGGTGCTCACCGTACAGGCGCAAGGTCACATCGCTGCACCCGGTGGGTGTGTGCAGCGTAAATGCGGCCTGTCCGGTGTCCGTGAGCCGGACGTTCTCTGCCCGTACGTCCGCTTCCTCCGCCTCTCCGAAGAGCAGCACGCTCGCCTTGGTACGCGAGGACATGGCCCGGACCAGCGGATCGTCCGCGTTGAGCACGGCCGTTCCGTGTTCGGGAAGCGACTCGACCATCTCGCCCTTGGCCTGGGCGATCTGCTCACGGCCGCCGAACTCGCCGATGTGGGCGGTCCCGACATTCAGTACGAGACCGGTCTTCGGCGGTACGAGGCCGGTGAGGTAGCGGATGTCGCCGATGTAGCGCGCACCCATTTCGAGGACCAGGTACCGGGTGTTCTCGTCGGCCCGCAGGGCGGTCAGCGGCAGGCCGATCTCGTTGTTGAGGTTGCCCGCCGGGTAGACCGTCGGGCCCTTGCGCTCCAGGAGTTGGGCGATCAGATCCTTCGTCGATGTCTTGCCCGCGGAGCCGGTGAGTGCGACGACTTCGGTGCCCAGGCGCTCGACGACGGTGCGGGCGAGCGCACCGAGCGCGGCGGTGACGTCGGGCACCACGATCGCCGGGACGCCGACGGGCCGGGTGGCGAGCACGACGGCGGCGCCCGCTTCGACGGCGCGCCGCGCGAAGTCGTGGCCGTCGACGCGTTCGCCGGCGAAGGCGACGAAGAGACTGCCGGGCTCTACCGCGCGGGAGTCCATGACGACAGGACCGGCGACCGTGACGGACGGATC
Source organism: Streptomyces sp. A 4/2 (assembly GCF_940670765.1). Lineage (GTDB taxonomy): Bacteria > Actinomycetota > Actinomycetes > Streptomycetales > Streptomycetaceae > Streptomyces. The sequence goes on along the minus strand of NZ_CALNVW010000034.1, from coordinate 25,298 downwards.
CGGTATGTCGTGCGGCTGCCCGCCGACGATTTCGGCGATCTCGGTGAGGGAGAGGGCGATCACTTGGTCATCCCTGACTGTTGTTCTCGATTGCTGCGCGCTCGATTGCTGCGCGGAGGACCTGGCGGTCGTCGAAGGGGCGTACCACGCCGGCGATGTCCTGACCCTGCTCATGACCCTTGCCCGCGACCAGCACGGTGTCGCCGGGCCGGGCGCGGGCGACGGCCGCGGAGATGGCGGCTGCGCGGTCGGAGTCGATCAGCACGTCACCCCGCTCGTGCACCGGCACCTCGGCGGCGCCGGCGATCATCGCGGCGAGGATCGCGAGCGGGTCCTCGCCACGGGGGTTGTCGGAGGTCAGTACGGCGGTGTCGGCGAGCCGTGCGGCGGCGGCGCCCATCGGCCCGCGTTTGGTCTTGTCGCGGTCCCCGCCGCAGCCGAGCACGATGTGCAGCCTGCCTTCGGTGACCTTGCGCAGGGCGCGCAGGACCGATTCGACGGCGTCCGTCTTGTGGGCGTAGTCGACGACGGCGAGATAGGGCTGTCCGGCGTCGATCCGCTCCAGCCTGCCCGGTACACCGGGGACGGCCGCGATGCCGTCCGCCGCGGTCTGCGGGTCGGCCCCGGCGACGGTGAGGGTGACGATGGCGGCGAGGGTGTTGGCGACGTTGAAGGGGCCCGCCAGCGGCGACTTGGCGGCGATGCGCTCGCCCTTCGGGCCGACCGCGGTGAACGTGCTGGTGAACAGCGAGACTTCGACGTCCTCGGCCCGCCAGTCCGCGTCCGGGTGGCCCTCGGCGGAGAAGGTGGTGACGGGGACCGTGGCCTCGTCGACGAGGCGGCGGCCGTACTCGTCGTCGAAGTTCACCACGCCGACCCTGCTGCGCCGCGGGGTGAACAGCTGCGCCTTGGCCTGGAAGTAGTCCTCCATGCCGGAGTGGAACTCCATGTGCTCGGGGCTGAGGTTGTTGAAGACCGCCACGTCGAAGACGCAGCCGTCGACCCTGCCCAGCACCAGCGCGTGGCTGGAGACCTCCATGGCGACCGTGTCGACGCCGCGCTCGCGCATGACCGCGAAGAGCGCCTGCAGATCGGTGGCTTCGGGGGTGGTGCGCTCGGACTTGATGCGTTCGTCGCCGATCCGCATCTCGACCGTACCGATGAGACCGCTGAGGTGTCCCGCCGCGCGGATGCCGCCCTCGACGAGGTACGCGGTGGTGGTCTTGCCCGAGGTGCCGGTGATGCCGATCTGGAGCAGGTCACGGCCGGGGTGGCCGTAGATCTCGGCGGCGAGCTGACCCATCACGGCACGCGGGTCGGCGACGGCCAGGACAGGCAGCCCGGTGGCCGCCGCCCGTTCGGCGCCGGCCGGGTCCGTCAGCACCGCTGCCGCGCCCAGACCGGCTGCCTGCTCGACGAAGTCCGCTCCGTGCAGACGGGCACCGGGCAGGGCCGCGTACAGGTCTCCGGGGCGGACCGCCCGGGAGTCGTGGGTGATGCCGGTGACCTCACCGGCGCCCGGTGACGCGATACCCAGTTGTCCTGCCAGCTCCCCCAGGGGGGTCGGTCGGACCTCTGCCGGACGGGGTGCTCCCGGATAGGTCACAAAAAGGTCCTTCTGGGTCTTTTGGTACTGATCAGCGAGTGGCACGGCGGTGAGCGTACCGGGCGCACCGGGCTCGCCGCGAAGTGAGGGTCGGGGGGTGTTTCGGTTCCCGGGATCCGGGGTGATGGTCGTCACTGATGGTTCCTGGATCACTGGTGGGGGTCGAAGGTGACCGGCAGCCCGGGGGCCTCCCGGCCGGTCGGTGGGACCTGGAGGGTCTTGAGCGCGAACTCCATGACCTTCTTGTATACGGGCCCGCAGATCGAGCCGCCGAAGTAACTGCCGCTCATCGGGTTCTGGATGGCGCAGTAGACGGTGACACGGGGTTGGTCGGCGGGAGCGAAGCCCGCGAACGAGGCGGTGTAGCCGTGGTAGCCCCCCTTCTCCGGATCCACCCGGTTGGCCGTTCCGGTCTTGCCCGCGACCCGGTATCCGGGGATCCGGGCCGAGATCCCGGTGCCCTCCTGGTCGCCGACGACCGACTCCAGCATCCTGGCGACCGTCCTGGCCGTGCTCTCGCTCACGACGCGGGTCTCCTTCGGGGCCGGTGCCGGGGTGAACTGTCCGTCGGGTCCCCTGGTACCGCTGATCAGCGAGGGCTCCACGCGTACGCCGCCGTTGCCGATGGTGGAGTACACGGACGCCGCCTGCAGGGCGTTCAGCGAGAGCCCCTGGCCGAACGGGATCGTGTACTGCTGCGACGTCGACCAGTCCTGGGGTTTGGCCAGGATCCCCGCGGTCTCACCGGGGAAGCCGACACCGCTCGGCACGCCGATGCCGAACTTGTGCAGGTACGAGTAGAGGACCTTGTTCGCCTCGGGCTGGGTCTTCCCGAGCTGTCCGGCGGCCAGGATGGTGCCGATGTTGCTGGACTTGGCCAGCACGCCGTTGAGCGTCAGCGACCAGGTCGGGTGGTCGATGTCGTCGTGGAACACCCGGTCGCCGCGGTGCAGGGTGTTGGGCACCGTCACATGGGTGCCCGGTGTCGCGACCCCCTCCTGGATGATGGCGGACATGGACATGACCTTGCTGGTGGAGCCAGGCTCGAAGGCGTCCTGGAGCGCGGCGTTGCCCAGCGCGGAGGGGTTGGCGTGGGTGAGGTCGTTGGGGTCGAAGCCGGGGGCGTTGGCCATGGCGAGGACCTGGCCGGTCCTGGTGTCCTGCACGACCACGTAGCCGCGGTCGGCCTTGGACTTCTTCACCTGGTCGGCGATCGCGCTCTGCGCGGCCCACTGGATGTCCCGGTCCAGCGTCAGCTCGACGTCCGAGCCCGCGACGGCGGGCACCTCGCTGGCCCCGGCCGTGGGCACCTGACGGCCGCCCGACTGCGCGTAGGTGATCTTGCCGTCCTTGCCCGACAGCTCCTTGTCCAGCGAGGACTCCAGACCGCCCGCGCCCTTGCCCTCGGAGTTGACCCAGCCCAGCACCCCGGCGGCGAGGTCGCCGTTCGGGTAGACCCGCTTGGTGCTCGGCTCCTGGAAGACCCCGGCGATCACATCGGCGCCCTTGCCGCCCTTGGCCTTGTCCGCGCTCGCCTTCTGCGCGAAGACGCCCTTGAGGTCCTTGATCTGGTTCCAGACCTGCGGGGTCCGGCGGCTCGCCAGCAGGACGTACCGGGTCCTGGGCGTCCTGAGCTTCTTCGCCAGCACGTCGGCGTCCTGACCGAGGATCGGCGCGAGCAGCGCGCCCGCCTGCTCCGGGGCGTCGGCCGCGTGGCTCTGCTCCGGGGTGAACATCGTCGGGTCGGCGGTGATGTCGTACGCGTCGACGCTGGCGGCCAGTGCGACGCCGCCGCGGTCGGTGATCTCGCCGCGTTCGGCGGTGAGCGTATGGCTCAGGTAGCGGTTCTTGTCGGCCTTGGCCGCGTACGCGCTGGCGTCGACGGCCTGCACCTGGAGCAGCCGTACGACGAAGACCGCCATCACCAGGGTCAGCGCGAGACCGACGAGCCGCAGCCGGGGGCGCGGACTGCCCAGCCGCAGCGTCCGGGCGGTCTTGCGCGGCGGGCGCGGGCGGCGCTGCGCCGGGCGCACGGGGCGGGCGGCCCGCGCCTGGCGTGCCGGGGGCGGAACTCGGCGGCGCGGAGGTTCCTTGGACGGCACTGCGTCACCTGCCGGGGGTCTGGGTCGGCTCTGCTGTCGTCCCCGCGGGGGCGGGTGGTGAGGGGGCTTCGAGCGCGGTGGACGACACACCGCCCGAGGGGGCCGTGTTCGTCGCGGTGGCCGAACCCGGGACCGGCACTGTCGGCGCCGACGGTGTCGCGGAGGGCTTCGGCTTCGGCGGGACCGGTGGCTGGGTGGCCTCGGCGGCGACGCCCAGGACCTTGCCGTCACGGCCGAGGAAGGCGGGGCCGCCGCCGGGCACCATGCCGAGCTCCCCGGCCCGCTTGGCCAGTGCGCCGGGTGCCGAACGGTCGTCGACGTCCCGTTGCAGCGCCTGTTCCTCGTCGGTCAGCTCACCGATCTGCTTCTGTTCCCTGCTGAGCTTGAAGGAACCTTCGTTCAGTGCGGAGTTCAGCACCAGGAGCGTGATCAGACCGCTGCCCAGCAGCAGGACGACCAGAAGGACGAAGGGGGTCCGCGCCGCCCTGGGAGGTGCGGACGGCAGCAGCCGGGCCAGCCGAGCGGCCCGCCCCTTCAGTGCTGTGGCCGGCTTGCTCACAGCGCCTCCTCGCGGATGCGCTGCGCACCCCGCAGCCGTGCCGGTGCCGCACGCCGGTTCTCCGCGACCTCTTCCTCCGTCGGGAGTTCCGCGCCGCGGGTGAGCAGTTTCAGCCGGGGCTGGTAGCGCTCGGGGACGACCGGAAGTCCGGCCGGTGCCGTGTTCGCGGCGCCCGCCGCGAAGACCTGCTTGACCAGCCGGTCCTCCAGCGAGTGGTACGAGAGGACGGCGATACGGCCGCCGACGGCGAGCGCGTCCACCGCGGCCGGGATCGCCCGTTCCAGTACGGCGAGTTCGCCGTTGACCTCGATCCGCAGGGCCTGGAAGGTGCGCTTGGCGGGGTTGCCCCCGGTGCGCTTGACGGCCTGCGGCAGCGAGTCGCGGATGAGCTCGACCAGCCGGGCGCTGTTGGTGAAGGGTTCCTTCTCCCGCTCCCGGACGACCGCGGAGACGATCCGCTTGGCCTGCTTCTCCTCGCCGTACGCGCGCAGGATCCGTACCAGTTCGCCCGGCGGATAGGTGTTGAGCACCTCGGCGGCGCCCATGCCGGTCGTCTGGTCCATGCGCATGTCGAGCGGGGCGTCCTGGGCGTAGGCGAAACCGCGGTCCGCCTCGTCCAGCTGCATCGACGAGACACCGAGGTCGAAGAGGACGCCCTGGACGCGCGGGACGTCCAGCCGGTCCAGGACCTCGGGCAGTTCGTCGTAGACCGCGTGCACCAGGGTGGCCCGGTCGCCGAAGGGCGCGAGGCGCTCGCCGGAGAGGCGCAGGGCTTCCTTGTCCCGGTCAAGAGCGATCAGCCGGGCCGCCGGGAACGTCGAGAGCAGCGCCTCGCTGTGACCGCCGAGGCCGAGGGTGCAGTCGACGACGACCGCACCGGGCTGGGCAAGGGCCGGGGCCAACAGATCCAGGCATCGCTGGAGCATCACCGGGACATGTCGGGACTGGCTCATGCGCCCTCTCAGATACGGCGCGGTCGCACGTACTGCCGGGTCCCCGCCCGCTCGGAAGGGGACGGTCCGCCGGCGCCGGGAAGGGCGTCGACCGGCCGGCGAGCGGGAGAGGGCCGGGCCGTACGTACGCCGCGCATGCGCGGGTGTGCGGGGTGTGTGCGTGAAGCAGAGAGGACGCATCACGCCTCCCACTTCGCGCCACTTTAGTCCACCGGTCCCGCCGGTCAATCAACCGCCCAGCGCGTCGCGGAGTCCACTTTTCACCCGGACAGGCCAACGGGCGTCAACCCTGTGGGTTAGCTCACAACAGACCGAGTTGACACTGTTTTTCCTGCCTCGGCGCGGGACCGATCGAGCCACGACAGCTACCGTCATACATATGTCGACACCTGCCAACCTCCCCGCAGAGTCCTCCGCTCCGCGTCCGCGCCCCACCACGGGGGACAGCGGCACCGTGACCGACCGGCTCGTCGGAGCCAACCGGAGCTACGCCAGTGCGTTCACGGACCCCGGCATGGACTCCCGTCCGGTGCTGCACGTCGCCGTCGTCGCCTGCATGGACGCCCGTATCGACCTGCACGCCGCCCTCGGTCTCGAACTCGGTGACTGCCACACGATCCGCAACGCGGGCGGCGTGGTCACCGATGACGTGATCCGCTCACTGACCATCAGTCAGCGCGGCATGGGCACCCGCAGCGTCATACTGATCCACCACACCACGTGCGGCCTGGAGAGTCTCACCGAGGACTTCCGGCAGGAGCTGGAGGTGGAGGTCGGTCAGCGTCCGGCCTGGGCCGTGGAGTCGTTCAGCGACGTGGACCAGGACGTGCGTCAGTCGATGCAGCGGGTCCGGACCTCACCGTTCCTGCCGCACACCGACGATGTCCGGGGCTTCGTCTTCGACGTGACGACCGGCTTGCTCAGGGAGATCGACCCGGTCGTCTGAGCGATCGGCGCAGGACGAAATCACGGCAACCCACGACATATCCCGCCCACTTGTCCACAGGCAAGTGACACGAAGCGGTAACGGCAACAAGAATGCGGGGGCGGCACCTCGTCAGGTCTCACCGGACGGGGCGTCGCTGTTCGGGGTGGGCCGGGCCGTGCGCAGTGCCCTGGTCCGTGAAAGGGGTATCCCCTGCTCCTCAGGAGCGTGGGGGAAGGGCCGAGGAGGGCCGGGTGACGACCTATGACGATCGAGCGAGCCTCACAGATCTGACCACCACAGCGGAGCGCATCCGCAGGTCGGTGGAGGGTGTGATCGAGGGCAAGCCTGAGGTCGTACGGCTTTCGCTGACCGTGCTTCTCGCTGAGGGGCATCTGCTCATCGAGGACGTACCGGGCGTGGGCAAGACCATGCTCGCCAAGGCGCTGGCGCGCTCCATCGACTGCTCGGTACGGCGTATCCAGTTCACGCCCGACCTGCTGCCGTCGGACATCACCGGTGTGTCGATCTTCGACCAGCAACGGCGCGAGTTCGAGTTCAAACCGGGGGCGATCTTCGCGCAGATCGTGATCGGCGACGAGATCAACCGCGCCTCTCCGAAGACCCAGTCGGCGCTGCTCGAATCGATGGAGGAGCGCCAGGTCACCATCGACGGGCAGACGTACGAACTGCCCAGCCCTTTCATGGTGGTGGCCACGCAGAACCCGGTGGAGATGGAGGGCACGTACCCGCTGCCCGAAGCGCAGCGGGACCGGTTCATGGCCCGGGTCTCCATCGGTTATCCGAGCCCGGAGGCCGAGCTGCGGATGCTCGATGTGCACGGTTCGGTCTCGCCGCTGGACGATCTCCAGCCGGTGGCGCACGCCCACGAGGTCCTGAAGCTCGTCGACGCGGTACGGGCGGTCCACGTCGCCGAGGCGGTCCGGCGGTACGCGGTGCAGCTGGTCACGGCCACCCGCAGCCACCCGGACCTCAGACTCGGCGCATCCCCGCGGGCCACGCTGCATCTGCTGCGCGCCGCGAAGGCCGCCGCGGCGCTGAGCGGACGGGAGTACGCGCTGCCCGACGACGTCCAGGCGCTGGCGGTCGCGGTGCTCGCGCACCGACTGCTGCCCACCGCGCAGGCCCAGTTGAGCCGCCGCACCGCGGAGCAGGTCGTGCTGGAGATCGTCCAGCAGACCCCGGTGCCCGCGCACGACAACCGTCAGCAGCCCGGCGCCCGGCGGCTGTGATGACCGTCGGGGGTGCCGGGACCGCCGTCGACGAGGACAGGGGCGGGCTGCGGACGGCGCTGTCCGGGCTGACCACGCGCGGCCGTTCGTTCCTGGCGGCCGGGGTCGCCGCCGGAGCGTGCGCGTACGTCCTGGGTCAGGGCGACCTGCTGCGCGTGGGGCTGCTGCTGGCGGTGCTGCCGCTGGTCTGCGTCACCGTGCTGCACCGCACGCGCCACCGGGTCTCGGGCAGCAGACGGCTCTCGCCCGCCCGGGTGCCCGCCGGGTCCGAGGCACGTGTCCATCTGCGGATGGAGAACGTCTCGCGGCTGCCCACGGGCTTGCTGATGCTCCAGGACCGGGTGCCGTACGTGCTGGGGCCGCGCCCCCGCTTCGTACTCGACCGGGTGGAGGCGGGCGGTCGGCGTGAGGTGTCCTACCGGGTCCGGTCGGATCTGCGCGGGCGCTATCCGCTGGGCCCGCTCCAGCTGCGGCTGAGCGACCCGTTCGGGATGTGCGAGCTGACCCGCTCGTTCAGTTCGCACGACACCCTGACCGTCATCCCCAGGACCGAACCGCTGCCGCCGGTACGGCTCACCGGTGAAGCGGCCGGGTACGGCGAAGGCAGGCAGCGTTCGCTCGCCCTGGCGGGCGAGGACGACGTGATCCCTCGCGGCTACCGGCACGGTGACGACCTGCGCCGGGTGCACTGGCGCTCGACGGCGCGCTACGGGGAGCTGATGGTGCGCCGCGAGGAGCAGCCGCAGCGGGCCCGCTGCACGGTGCTGCTCGACACCCGCCGTGGTGCGTACCAGGGCGCCGGGCCCGACTCGGCCTTCGAATGGGCGGTCTCCGGGGCGGCTTCGGCGCTGGTGCACGTGCTGGAACGGGGCTTCTCGGTAAGGCTGCTGACCGATACCGGCAGTTCGGTACCGGGCGAGGGTGCGGACGGTTTCGCCGGGTCCGTCCAGGGATCCGCGGACTCCGCCGGGCTGATGATGGACACCCTGGCTGTCGTCGAGCACTCCGACGAGGCCGGGCTCTCCCGCTCGTACGACGTACTGCGCGGCGGGAACGAAGGACTTCTGGTCGCCTTCTTCGGCGATCTGGACGAGGAGCAGGCCGCGGTGGCCGCCCGGATGCGGCAGCGCAGCGGCGCGGCCGTCGCATTCGTGCTGAACAGCGACGTCTGGGCGCGCGGCGGGACGGCCCCGGAGGCCGGTGCGCACCGGCTGCGGCTGCTGCGGGACGCCGGCTGGACCGCGCTGGAGGTCCGGCCCGGGGTGCCGCTCGCCGAGCTGTGGCGCCAGGCGGGTCAGCAGCGCAGCACCCTGGGCTCCGTGGCCTGGCACAGCGGTACGACGGAGACGCCTGGGGGATGGTCATGAGTGGCCGCGGGAGACTGGCGCTGTGCGCCTACATCGCCACGATGCTCGCGGCGTGCGCGCTGCTGCCGCTGGTCGACCCGGTGTCGTGGATCGTGCAGGCCGCGTTGGTGCTGGCCGTCCAGAGCGGGGTGGGCGCGCTCACCCGGCGGGTACCGCTGGCCCGGCCGATGACGGTGGCGGCCCAGGCCGTGACGGCGCTGCTGATCCTCACCCTGATCTTCGCCAGGGGGCAGGCCTTCGGCGGCGTCGTGCCGGGCCCGGAGGCCGTTGAGCACCTCGGGGCGCTGCTGCGCCGGGGCGGGGACGACATAGGACGTTTCGCCATACCGGCACCGGCCACCGAGAGCATCCGGCTGATCCTGATCGGCGGGGTGCTGCTGATCGGTCTGCTGGTGGACGCGCTGGCCGTGACGTACCGCAGTGCGGCGCCCGCCGGGCTGCCGTTGCTCGCGCTGTACTCCGTCGCCGCCGGTATCGCGCAGAGCGGCGCCGCCTGGCTGTGGTTCGTCCTCGCCGCCTCCGGGTATCTGCTGCTTCTGCTGGCCGAGGGGAAGGACCGGCTCGCCCAGTGGGGACGGGTCTTCGGCGGCCAGGCGGCCCGGCGGGGGCGTAACGCCATGGGGTTCGAGGCCGGTGGCGGTCCCACGGCGCCCGCCCGTACCGGTCGGCGCATCGGTGCGGTGGCTCTGGGGTTCGCCCTGGTGATCCCCGCTGCGCTCCCGGCGCTGGACACCGGGCTGCTGGGCGGCACGGGCGCGGGCAAGGGGCCCGGGGGTGGCGGGGGCACCATCTCCGCGGTGAACCCGCTGGTCTCGCTGCAGAACAGCCTCACCCAGTCCGACGACCGCGAGGTGATGCGCTACCGCACCAACGCGAGCGACACCGGGGGGATGTATCTGCGGATCGTCTCGCTCGACGAGTTCGACGGCACCGCGTGGAAGTCGTCGGAGCGCCGCATCGGGGACGTGCCGGAGGAACTGCCCAGACCGGCGGGGCTGAGCCCGGAGGTCGCCACCACCGAGGTGAAGACCAATATCTCGGCCGCGGGATGGTACGCGCAGAACTGGCTGCCGCTCCCGTACCCGGCGACGAAGGTGGACATCAAGGGACGCTGGCGCTTCGAGCCGGCCGGGCGGACCCTGGTGGGCGACCGGGGACAGACCACTCGCGGTGTGCAGTACGGGGTGAGCAGTCTGCTCGTACAGCCGACGGCGGCCCAGCTGGCCGCGGCCCCGCAGCCGACGGGCGCGCTGCTGCGTGAGTACACACGGGTGCCGGACTCGCTGCCGGACGTGGTGAAGAAGACCGCGGAGCAGGTGACGGCCGGCGCCACGAACGACTACGAGCGTGCGGTCAAGATGCAGGACTGGTTCGCGTCGGACGGCGGGTTCACCTACGACACCCAGGTGCAGTCGGGCACCGGAACCTCCGCGATCGCCCGCTTCCTGAAGCAGAAGCAGGGCTTCTGCGTCCATTTCGCCTTCTCGATGGCGGCGATGGCCAGGACCCTGCACATCCCCGCCCGGGTGGCGGTCGGCTTCACGCCGGGCACCGCACAGCCGGACGGCACGATGTCGGTCGGGCTCCGTGACGCTCACGCCTGGCCGGAGCTGTACTTCGAGGGCGTGGGCTGGACCCGGTTCGAGCCCACCCCGACGCGCGGCTCCGTTCCGTCCTACACCCGTGCGGACAACTCGTCCGACGGTCCGGTGGCCCCGGCCAGGCCGGAGGCCACCACCTCGGCGGCACCGGCCGCGACGCCGTCTGCGACGGCCGCCTGCCCGCCGCAGATGCGCAAGCTGAACGACTGCGGTGCGGCGGCGCAGGGGGGCGGTGTGCCGCCCGTCGACCAGGGGACCCCGCTGGGGCCGGTGGTGGGCGGCGTGCTGGCCGCGGTCCTCGTCGTCCTGCTGCTCTCGCTGCCGATGCTGTGGCGGACCAGGGCGAGGTCACGACGGCTGGGGTCCGGTGGGCGGACGCCCGCGGACGCCGCTCACCGGACGCTGGCCGCCTGGCGGGAGATCACCGACTCGGCCTGGGACCACGGGATCACCCCCGACGAGTCACAGACGCCCCGCAGGACAGCGGCGCACATCGTGCGGGTCGGTGAGCTGACCGGCCGGGCTGCCGAAGCGGTGCACCGGGTGGCGGGTGCGGTGGAGCAGGTGCTGTACGCGCCGCTGCCCGGCGAGGTGGGCGGCCTCACCGAGGACGTCCGGCAGATCCGGGCCGCTCTGCGGGCCGGTGCGGGGTGGACGACGCGGCTCCGCGCAGTGCTCGCTCCCCGCTCGTCCGTACGGGTGGTGTGGGAGATCTCCCGGCGCCGGGAGGCGTCCGCGGGCCGCTGGAGGGAACGCCGCGCGGGACTCGGCCGGTGGGCGGCGACCGTACGGCGACCGGCCGGGCGGCGCGGCTGATCGGCCCGGCTGATCGGACGCCGGCGTACAGGTGAGGGGCGACCGCCCGGAAGCGGTCGCCCCTCACCTGTACGTCCGTCTGTACGTTCCGCCCGGCTGCGTGCTCAGTGCCCCTGTTCATCGCGGCGGCGCTGCCACCGCTCCTCGATACGGGTCATCACCGACCGGTGTTTCCTGGATTGCCGGCCCGCGACCGGGCCTCCGGCCTGTGGTTGTTCACCGGGCTTGGGCGCTTTGCGCCATCCGGTGACCGCAAGCACTGCGCAGCCGAGCATGACGAGGAACCCCACCACGCTGATCCAGATCTGCTGGGCGACCATTCCGGCCATGAGGAGCGCGATACCCACCAGAAAGCCAGCGACCGCCTGATACACCCGACGACGGGTGTACGTACGCAGCCCGCTTCCCTCAAGCGCTGTCGCGAACTTGGGATCTTCGGCGTACAGCGCTCGCTCCATCTGCTCGAGCATGCGCTGCTCGTGCTCCGAGAGCGGCACGGAGTCCTCCTACTCGTCGGTCGCGGGGGGCGACCGTGATGCGGCCTTTCCAGAATAGGCAGGGAATCGCCCCCGTGATACCCGCCCTCTACGCCAATTCACCATCCGGGCCACCACGCAGGCACGGCTGTCGAGGCGTGCATTCCCCGACGGCCGGACCGTCATGCCGGATGGTTACCCCGATCATACGGGGACCAGCCCCCGATCGGGGGGCCTGTGACCCACTCCGTACGCGACTGCGGTGCTGATCAGCCCTGCTTCTCGCCCAGTACGTGCAGCTGGGTGGCGACCGAGTGGAAGGCGGGCTGCTCCGCTGCGGCTGCCTCCAGCTTCAGCAGCGCTTCCAGGGCGCCCGGCTCGGTGTCGACCAGGACACCGGGGACGAGGTCGGCGAAGACCCGGACCCCGTGCACCGCGCCGACCTCCACACCGGCCGCGGCGACCAGCCCGGTGAGCTGCTCGGCGGTGAACCGGCGCGGTACCGGGTCGCCCTCGCCCCAGCGCCCTGCCGGGTCGGTGAGCGCCTGCCGGGCCTCGCTGAAGTGTCCGGCCAGCGCCCTGGCCAGGACGGCCCCGCCGAGCCCGGCGGCGAGCAGGCTGAGCGCACCCGCCGGGCGGAGCGCGTCGACCGCGTTCCTGACGCCCTCGGCCGGGTCCTCCACGTATTCGAGGACGCCGTGGCAGAGCACCGCGTCGTACCCGCCGCGCTCCACCACGTCGAACAGCCCGAGCACGTCTCCCTGCACCCCGCGCACCTGGTCGGCCACTCCGGCCTCCGCCGCCCTGCGCTCAAGTCCGAACAGGGCGTTGGGGCTGGGGTCGACCACGGTGACACGGTGGCCGAGGCGGGCGACGGGCACCGCGAAGTTGCCGGTGCCGCCCCCGGTGTCGAGGACGTCCAGGGTGTCCCGGCCGGTCGCTTCGGCCCTGCGGTCGAGAGCGTCCTTGAGTACGTCCCACACCACGGCGGTACGAAGGGAGGCGCGGGGGCGCAGCTGGTCCGACACGGGGGTTGACTCCTCGGCGCGGTGCCGCCGCGGACGGCGGGCCGTAGACAGCAAAGACTGGCTCCCACCCTATTGCCTTCGAAGCTCCCCCTGGTCACCCCGCGTGCGGGCGCTCCGTCCCGGGATGCGGCAGCACCGGCTGGATGACGAGGAGCCGTTCGACCAGGCGCAGGAACATCGCCGCGTCACGCAACAGGTCGTCGGCGTCGCGGGTGCCCGCGGCGCCCGGTATCCCGGCCTCCGCCCTGGCCCTGCGGGGCGCGCCCGAGGCGAACAGCGCGCTCCACTCGGTCAGCTCGGGGGCGATCTCCGGCAGGATCTCCCAGGCCGTACGGATGCGCTGCCTGCGGCGCGGGGCCGTCTCGGGGCGGGCCCGCGCGGCGAGCACCGCGGCGGCCGTCCGCAGGGCCGCGAGATGGGCGGTGGCATAGCGCTCGTTCGGCGAGGCGAGGGCGGCGGCTTCGTCGAGTCCCGCCCGCGCCTGGGTCAGCAGATCCAGGGCGGCAGGCGGGGCCGTCGTACGGCGCGGGACGGGGTGGATGTCGCCCGCCGGGCCGCTCCACGAAGACGAAGGTGAAGGCGCGGACGCGGACGACGGTGGGGACGGAGGCGAAGGCAGAGACGTGAGGGCGGGGGCAGGGGCAGGGACGGTGACACGGTGCCTGTGCGCTGCTGAGGCGTTCGAGCCGGCCATGACGAACCTCCTGTCGTGTGACGGCGCTGTGGCCGTATGTGCCCACTGTGCAGGTCACCACTGACAATCGGCTCTGACCAGTGTCTTCGCGCCCACCACCGCGCCCGGGGCGGGTGGCTCCCGCGCTCGGCGGACCTGTGAGAATTCGCCCCATGGACACCAGCACCAGACGGCAGGCCACCCGCCGGAAGCTGTACGAGGCAGCTGTCACCCTCATCGCGGAGAAGGGGTTCTCGGCGACGACGGTGGAGGAGATCGCCGAGCGCGCAGGCGTCGCGAAGGGCACGGTCTACTACAACTTCGCGAGCAAGAGCGTCCTCTTCGAGGAGCTGCTGCGGTACGGCGTGGGGCTGCTCACCACGGCCCTGCGGTCGGCGGCCGACGGAACGGCGGAGCGCGGCGGCACCAAGGTGGAGGCGCTGGACGCCATGATCCGGTCCGGTCTGGTCTTCATCGACCGCCATCCGGCCTTCACCCAGCTCTACGTCGCCGAACTGTGGCGTACCAACCGGGCCTGGCAGCCGACCCTGCTCGAACTGCGGCAGGAAGCGGTCGCCGTGGTCGAGACCGTGCTGCGCGAAGCCGTGGAGGACGGTGAGCTGGGCGAGGACATCGACACTCCGCTGACGGCCGCGGCGCTGGTCGGGATGGTGCTGGTGGCCGCGCTGGACTGGCAGTCGTTCCAGCCCGACCGGTCGGTCGACGAGGTCCACGCGGCCCTCTCGCGGTTGCTGCACGGGCGGGTCGGCGGGCGCTGACCCGCCCCTCGGCGCCCGTGCGGAACCAGCGGCGGAACCAGAGGACGGAACCGCAGGACAGGGACCGCAGGTCGGGGGCCGCAGGTCGGGGGCCTCGGGGTTCGGGCCCGGCCGGGACGGCAACGAAAGAGCGCCGTCCCGGCCGGGCCCGAATCCTTCCGAGCCGTACCGGAGCGGCGCTTCTTCGTACTCCCCCGTGGTGCTCCCCCGTACCTTTCCGTACTCGGCAGGGGAGCCGCACCGTTCCGCCGCCCCGTGTCGGCAGTGCCGGCGCCGCGCCCCTTCCGTGTCCCACACTCTGCCGTCCGCGCAGGTGGGAGCCCATCCGCGCAATTACTCATCTCGGCGACTAGGTACAGGTACTCAGACCTGTGGACGCGGGCTCACCCCGGCGCAGTGGCCGTCTAGAGTTCCTGTCATGGCACGGATTGCGGTGATCGGCGCCGGGATGGGCGCCATGGCGGCTGCCGCCCGGCTGGCTGTGGCAGGCCACCGGGTGACGGTGTACGAGCGCTCGTCGACGTACGGCGGGGCGGTACGCCGCTTCGAACGGGACGGATTCGCCTTCGACACCGGGCCCGGACTGCTCCAATTGCCCGCCGTCTACCGCGACTTGTTCGTCAAGACCGGCCGGGAGCCGCTGGAGAAGTGCGTCGAGCTGGTCCAGGTGGATCCGGCGAGCCGCCATCTCTTCGCCGACGGCAGCGACGTCCTGCTGCCGAACGCCTCACGGGCCGGGGTCGTGGCAGCCCTCGATGCGGCGCTGGGCGGCGGTGCGGGCGCCCGCTGGGGTGAGTTCCTGGACCGGGCGCGGGTCACCTGGGACCGGACCAGGCGCCCGCTCCTCGAAGAGCCGCTGCCCGCCGATCCCGCCCCCCTCGGCGACGACCCGTATCCGGCGCTCAGGACCGGTCTGCTGCGGCGCAGCGCGTCCACGCTCGCCGAGGTGGGCAGCAGGGAGCTGCGCGACCCCCGGCTGGCGGCGCTGCTGGGGAGTTACGCGCTGTCGTACGGCTTCGATCCGCTGACGGTGCCCGCCTCGGCGGCCGTACTGCCGTACATGGAGCAGACCTTCGGCAACTGGTACGTGCGCGGCGGGATGCGCGCGCTGGCGGACGCGGTGTACCAGCGGTGCCTGGCCAGGAGGGTCGAGTTCGTCTTCGGCTCCGAGGTGGTGGACGTCACCGAGAAGGACGGCCGGGCCTGCGGTCTCGAACTGGCCGACGGGCAGCGCGTGGTGGCGGACCAGGTGGTGGCGGGTGCCCCGGTGCGGTCGGTCTCCTGGCCGCAGCGGGAGGCGGGCCCGCGTACCGGCCGGGTCGTGGTCTGTCTGGCCCTGCGCGGGGAACGGCCCGCCGACGCCGTGCACCGCACCGTGGTGCACCGGGCGGACGAGGACCTGCCGATGGTGACGGTACTGCGCCCCGGCGACCCCGAACTCGTCCCCGGCGAGGGCCACGAGGCGCTCACCCTGACCGTCACGGTCCCGGTCACGGACGGCGCGGCGGACGAGGTTCCGCCCGGGTTCGCCGACCGGGTGGTGGCCGCGGCCGAGGCCGCGGTGCCCGGACTTCGCGAGCGGGTCCTGTGGCGGGAGGTGCGGACCCCGGCCGACACCCTGCGGGAG
The DNA here is from genome assembly GCF_940670765.1 of Streptomyces sp. A 4/2. GTDB lineage: Bacteria > Actinomycetota > Actinomycetes > Streptomycetales > Streptomycetaceae > Streptomyces. The sequence goes on along the minus strand of NZ_CALNVW010000034.1, from coordinate 9,533 downwards.
ACCGGCACGCTCCGGGTACCGGGACCGGCGCTGGCCGGTGCGCACGGGCAGTTGCTGCCCGCGCCCAACCGGTCGCCGCTGTCCGGTCTCAGCTTCGTGGGCGGCTGGTCGCATCCCGGGGGCGGGCTGCCCCACGCCGGGATGTCCGGGGCGCTGGCCGCCGGCCTGATCGTCGAGGGCGAGGGGTTCCGCGGCTCGCAGTGAGCGCCGCGCCGGGCCTTCGGGGAGCCGCCGCGCCCTCCGCCGGCCCCCTCGCCCGATCCGGCTCCCTTGCCCCGTACGGGACTTGACGCGGCGTCAGTACCGGGGCTGCTGCCCGTCGTGGTCGGGGTACCCGTGGTAGCCGTTGTGGTGCGGCTCGTTCGCCGGCTGATCCGGCGCGCCGAAGGGCGGCTCGGTGTCCCGCTGCTGGGGGACCCAGACCCCGCCGGGCGGGGTGTCGTTGGCGTACTGCTCGGCGTACGGATCGGCGTACTGCTGCCGGCCGCCGTAGGAGTTGTCGTACATGGGCTGGCCCGCGCCGATGTACGGGTCCGAGTAGGCGGCGTACTGCTGCTGGTCGGCTCCGTACCCGTACTGCCCGGGGTACTGCTGCCCGTGCTGGTCCGGGCCGGTGGCCTCGCCGCTGCCGTACTGCGCGGCGGCCCCGTACGCGGTGTCGCTGTATATCCCGTACTGCCCGGTGTCGTCCGGCAACGGCTGCGGGGCGTAGACGCCCGCCCCGGTGGACTCCTCGGCCCCGGCGGCCACCGGCTGGTACGCGGCCTGTGCGTAGGCGTTCTCGCTGTAGCCGTACTCGCTGTAGGCGGGCTGTTCCGCCGTGCCGTACGACGACTGCTCGCCCTGCTGGTCCTGGCCGTGCTGCGGGAAGGCGTTCTCGTCCTGCGGGTCGTGCGCGTCCTGGTCGGCCGGGCCGTACTCCAGGTCCGAGACTTCGAGCGTCGGTTCCTTCGTGGCGCCCTCGGCGCTGCCCCGGCGGCGTCGGCTCACCCGGGGAGAGCCTCCTATGGCCCAGCCCGTGGAGAAGCCCTGCCGGAAGGAGAGAGTGACGTACAGCTGGCCGACCGCGAAGGCGATGGCGCCCATCACGATCACCGGCACCGAGTGCAGCAGTACGCCCACGACCACACCGAGGAAGCCGGTGAAGGCGAGCAGGCGCCAGCGCAGTCTCGCCTTGTACTGGAGCAGTACTTCGCCCAGCAGCCACAGCGCGACGAATCCGAACCCGACATAGAGGACCGTCCAGCCCATATACGCCCCCCTCTTACGGCCGCCGCCCTGGGGGTGGAGCGGGTAGGCCGGTCAGGACTGCTTGTGCAGTCCGAGATTCTCGTAGATTTCGAGGGTCGCCGTGGAGTTGTTCAGCGTGATGAAGTGCAGCCCAGGGACATCCTCGGAGAGCAGCCTCGCGCAGAACTCCGTAGCGAACTCGATGCCAATGGAGCGTACAGCGGCTGGATCGTCCTTGACCGCGAGGATGCGTTCTTTCAGGCTCGCGGGGAAGTGCGCGTTGCTGAGCTGGGCGAATCGCTCCAGCTGTCGCACATTGGTGATGGGCATGACTTCCGGGATCACCGGGGTGTCACAGCCCGCGGCGACGATCCGCTCACGCATCCGCAGATAGTCCTCCGGATCGAAGAACATCTGGGTGATCGCGTAGTCGGCGCCGGCCCGGCACTTGTCGGTGAAGTGCCGGATGTCGCTCTCCCAGTTGTCCGAGCGCGGGTGCATCTCGGGGAACGCGGCGACGCCGACACAGAAGTCGCCGGACTCCTTGATCAGCCGCACCAGGTCGGCGGCGTACATGACGCCCTCCGGGTGCTTGACCCACTCCCCCATGGGGTCGCCGGGCGGGTCGCCGCGGACCGCGAGGATATTCCGGATCCCGGCGTCCGCGTACTGGCCGATGATGTTCCGCAGCTGGGCGACCGAGTGGTCGACGGCGGTCAGATGCGCGACCGGGGTGAGCGTGGTGTTCGAGGTGATCTGCTCGGTGGCCCTGACCGTCCCGGCCCGCGACGAGCCGCCCGCGCCGTACGTCACGGAGACGAAGCTGGGGGCCACCGCCTCGACCCGGCGCAGCGCGTTCCACAGGTTCCGCTCGCCCTTCTCGGTCTTGGGCGCCCAGAACTCGAAGGAGTACAGCGTCCGGCCGGTCGCGAGCAGGTCACGCACCGTCAGCGCATGGTCGGTTCTGGTGGAGGAAGTGCCAAGGGCCATACGGGCAGATTAGTCAGGGCTTGCCACTCACCCAACCGCGCCTGGGCTTTATGACCGGATTTGCCTGGTACTTGTCCACCCTTCGGACACACCGGCCGGATTCAGCGGGTGCGGGCGGTGACCCTCTTGGCGAGATCGGCGGCGGCGCTCGCGGGATCGTCCGCCTCGGTGATCGCCCTGACGACCACGATCCTGCGGGCGCCCGCGTCCAGCACCTCGTCCAGGTTGCCCGCGTCGATCCCGCCGATCGCGAACCAGGGCCGCGCGGTGGCGAGCCCGGCCGCGTACCGCACCAGGCCGAGGCCCGGGGCGTACCGGCCCGGCTTGGTCGGGGTGGGCCAGCAGGGGCCGGTACAGAAATAGTCGACGCCCGCCTCGACGGCCGCCGCGTCCACCTCGGACTCGGCGTGCGTCGAGCGGCCGATGAGCACGTCGGGGCCGAGCAGCGCGCGGGCCGCGGGGACCGGCAGGTCGCCCTGGCCCAGGTGCAGCACGTCGGAGGCGATGGCGTGCGCCACGTCCGCCCGGTCGTTCACCGCGAGCAGCTTCCCGTGCCTTCGGCAGGCATCGGCGAAGACCTGGAGGTGGTCGAGTTCCTCGGCTGCCTCCATGCCCTTGTCGCGCAGCTGGACGATGTCCACGCCGTTGGCCAGGACGGCATCGAGGAATTCGGGGAGATCGCCCTGCCGCTTGCGCGCGTCCGTACACAGGTAGAGCCGGGCGGCGGACAGCGCTGCGGGTGCCGTGGACATGGGTCGTTCCCCCCAAGGGACAGTGCAGTACGGACAATGCGGTGTACGGACCGGGGCGGGCCCGGTCCGTACACCGCGAAGGTGTTCACACTCCGGTCAGAGGGCGAGCGCCTGGGCCCGGCGCTTCACCTCCGTCCCGCGATTCTCGCTCAGCGCCTGCGCGGGCGTGCCCGGCAGGGTCTCGTCGGGAGTGAAGAGCCACTCCAGCATCTCCTGGTCACTGAAGCCGTCGTCCCGCAGGAGCGTCAGGGTCCCGGCCAGCCCCTTGACCACCTTGCTGCCGTCGATGAAAGCGGCGGGCACCTGAAGGGCCCGGTTCTCACCACGGCGCACGGCGATCAGCGTGCCGTCCCTGACGAGCTGGCGCACCCGCGTCACCTCGACGTCGAACATCTCGGCGATGTCGGGAAGATGCAGCCAGGCGGGGACGAGAGCATCGGTTGTTGCGTCAATCTCGGTCACGGGACAAGCCTGCCATCCCGCACCGACACTCGGCACCCGGAGTCGCCTCGCGGCGTCAGCCCTTCAGAGCCTCGCGGACCACGTCGGAGACGCGGCAGTGGGACTGCCGGTCGGACGTGACCCAGCCGTGTGCGGTCTTCAGCGAGTGCGAGTAGCAGGCACCGGTGTCCGTGGTGCCCCGGTACACCTCGCTCGACGCGCCGTCCGCGCTCTGGACCACGCCGTCCGTACGGACGAGGCTGCCGGTCGAGTCCACCGTGTCGTCGGTGACCGCGTCGGTGTGCCAGTTGCGCGCCGAACCGGTCCGGGATGTGTCGATGACCACACGACGCTGGGTGACGTCGGCCTTCATCTCGTAGTTGTTGTAGTCGCCGTAGAGCGGGATGTCCATGTCCACGTCGATGGGGTACGACCAGGCGTGTCGCTGCGCTTCGCGGTGGCCGCGGAGCGCGGTCGTCACCGTGGTCGCGCCGTGGTCGCGCTGGTGCATCACCTGGTGGCTGCCCGTGGGCGAGACCGCGTCCGTGTTGGTGTACGCGGAGTTCTGCTCGACGGTCGTGGTGACCCGGCCGCGCGAGGTGTCGACGTAGCCGGAGATCTTCCAGTCACGCCGGGCCGACACCGAGACGTCGGTGGAGCCGTCCGCCCTGGGGGTCTGCTCGGTCTTCACCTTCGGCGTCAGCGAGAGCGTGTCGGTGGTGACCCGGCCGCTCGTGCGGGACGCGTGCGCGTCCGTGTCGAGGAAGAGCGTGCCGTCGACGGTCCAGCCGTCGGCCGCGCCGTACGGGGTGATGGTGACGGTGTGCGCCTTGCCGTCGGCCAGTTCACCCGCGAAGGGCGTCAGGTCGATGTCGTACGCCTCGGTCTTGAACTGGTCGATCGCCGGGATCGGGCGCCACAGGGTGGGCACGATGCCGCCGGAGTAGACGACGGGGTACGGCTGGGCGAGGCCCGCCGGACGGCCGTCCACGGAGACCTGCACCTCACGGTAGGGGCCGCCGCCGCAGAGGTAGTCCGGAGCCGTGGCCGCGAGGTCGTCGGGGACCGCGTCGAACCACTGCTCGTCGCAGCCGCCGCCGCGCGCGTACACCTCGAGGCGCGCCGCCGTCAGGTTGCGCGGGAAGGTGACCTGCTTGCTCGCGGAGCCGCCCTTGGCGACGTCCACCCAAGGAGTGGCGGTGGAACCGGTGTTACCGAGCGGCACGACCCGGTCGGCCGTGGTGGCGGCCGGGTGGCGCTTGTCGGCCTGGTAGTACGTGACCGTCAGCTTGATCTTGTAGACACCGGTGTACGTGTCGTTGACAACGTTGCCCAGCTCCATCTGGAGCTTCTGCGGGTCCTTCAGCAGCGGCGCGAAGTCGGTGATGTCCTTGGCGACGTGCCAGCTGATGCCGTCGTCGTCGGGCTCCGGCGTGCTGGTGCGGAAGACCTCGGCGCCACCGACGAAGACCGCGGCGAGGCGGTCGTACTGACGGCCCTTGACGCTGCCCGACCAGTCGAGGACGACCTTGTTCCAGGGGCCCTTGCACGCGGCGGGAGGCGCCAGCGTGGTGGCGAACGGCGGCTGGCCGAGGGTGTACCCGAAGTCGTGGTCCACCGTCACCGAGCAGTGCTTGGTGTCGGGGCGGGAGACCGGCGGCAGCGCGTCGACCGGGTCCTGGTAGTCGACGGCCGGGTTGGAGCCGGGCCGGGGAGCGCTGCCCGCGTAGGCGGGAGCGGCCAGCACGCCGCCGACGAGGGCGACGGCGGCGGTGGCTGTGGAGATGCCACGCAGTGCGCGGATCCATCTGTGCCGAGACAATGTGCATCCTTCGGAAGCAAAGTTCAGAACATGAACAGGTAATGACGAGTGCACATTGCATCGATCTTGGAATACGGACAAGAGGCTGTCCGCATTCCGGACACCGCGCTCCGCGGACCGGTGCGACTTGCGGGGCGTCAGGAGGACGGCAGCACGGCGGACTTGAGCGCCACGGCCGGATCGGCGACCCGCGCCGGATCGAGCGGCACTCCCGACTCGATCAGCTTCCGGCCCTGCGCGAGGTCCCGGGGCCTGCCGACGGCGAGCACCGCGACCAGCCGGCCCGCCCGCAGCCAGCACACCGACCAGGCGGGACCCGCGGGAGGCGCCCCCTCCGGGCCGTGCGCCGGGTCCGGGACGGGATCGCCGCGCCGGACCATCGTGTCGGCGGACGCGTGGTGGCCCGCGTACTGGACGAAGCGGCCGAACTGCTCGGACCAGAAGTACGGCACCGGGTCGTAGCTCTGCGGCGTCTCGCCGATCACGTCCGCCGCGACCGTACGCGGCCCCTGCAGGGCGTTGTCCCAGTGGTGGACGAGCAGCCGTTCGTCGAAGCGGCGGGAGGGGAACGAGGCGCAGTCGCCGACCGCGTACACGTCGGGGAGCGAGGTGCGCAGCCGGTCGTCGGCGGTGACCGAGCCGTCGGCGCCCAGTTCGATGCCGGACCCGGCCAGCCAGCCGGTCGCGGGCCGGGCCCCGATCCCGACGAGCACGGCCCCGGCCGACAGCCTGCGCCCGTCCGCGAGGACGACGGCGCCCGGCTCGACGCGCGCCACCCGCGCTCCCGTGACGAGTTCCGCCCCGCTGTCCGCGTACCAGTCGGCCATCGGCGCGGCGACCTCGGCGGGCAGCACCCCGGCCAGCGGCCGGTCGGCCGCTTCGACGACGGTCACCGCGCACCCCGCCTCCCGCGCGGCCGTCGCGAACTCCGCCCCGATCCAGCCCGCCCCGACCACCACCACGTCGCTCCGGTCGGCGAGAACCGTCCGCAGCCCCTCGGCGTCATCGAGCGTGCGCAGCAGATGTACGCCGGGGACGCCCTCGCTGCCGGGCAGCGCGACCGGGTGGGCGCCGGTGGCGACGACGAGCGAGTCGTACGGAACGGGGCCCCGCGACGTGTCCAGCTCGCGGTCCCCCGGGCGCACCCCGAACACCTCGCAGCCCAGCAGCAGTTCGACCCCCAGCGCCCCGAAGTCGATGTCGAAGGCGGATCCCTCGGCCTTGCCGAGCAGCACCGCCTTGGACAGCGGCGGCCTGTCGTACGGCTGGTGCGGCTCCTCGCCGATCAGCGTGACGGTACCGGTGAAGCCCTGGTCCCGCAGTGCGACCGCGGTCTGCACTCCGGCCATGCCCGCGCCGACGATGACGACTCTCTGCTGCTCGCTCATCCGACCACCTTAATTAGCTGACGATCCGTCAGGAAGGGAGTTGTTCGACCACGCTCGTCCCGCTGCCCTCCCGGGACTCCCATTCCCAGGTCTCGTCGAGCCTGATCCGCCCGTCGGTAAGTCCGGTCACGAGGGACACGCAGTGTCCGGACGCCGTGCCGCCGTCGCGCTTCAACTGGACGTACCGGAAGTCCAGTCGGTCGCCCTCGCGGGTGCCGACGAGACGGCCGTGGACGATGTCGCCGCCCTCGTACTCGGCCCAGATGCGGCCCGCTTGTTCGTGGTAGGTGAACCGGGTCTCCGTCCCGACCTGGCCGGGCGCCTGATCGGTCACCGGCGAGAGAACAAGACCTTCCAGCGACCGTGCCACAGCCGGTGCTCCCTTACAGCGAGTAGAACGCGGGGTTAGGCTTGCCAAGCTAAACCACTCGCGGGAGCCCGGACGTACCGGGCTGAGAGGGAGGCTGGACGGCCTCCGACCGTACGAACCTGATCCGGGTCATGCCGGCGAAGGGAGGGGCTGGACGCCTATGCACGCGCACACATCCTCGGACGTACTGGTCGTCGGGGGCGGGATCATCGGACTTGTCACCGCCTGGCGGTCCGCACAGCGCGGACTGCGTACCGCGGTCGCCGATCCGGAACCGGGCGGCGGAGCGGCGCAGGTGGCCGCGGGCATGCTGGCCGCCGTCACCGAACTGCACCACGGCGAGCAGCTCCTGCTCGGCCTCAACCTGGAGTCGGCCCGCCGCTATCCGGCATTCGCCGCCGAGCTGACGGAGGCCTCCGGCCAGGACATCGGCTACCGCGCCTGCGGCACGCTCGCCGTCGCGCTCGATGCCGACGACCGCGCACAACTGCGGGACCTGCACGCGCTCCAGCTCCGTTCGGGGCTGGACTCCGCCTGGCTCACCGGACGCGAATGCCGGCGCCTGGAGCCGATGCTCGCGCCGGGCGTACGCGGCGGGCTCCGGGTGGACGGCGACCACCAGGTCGACCCGCGGCGGCTGGCGAAGGCCCTGGTCACCGCGTGCGAGCGGGCCGGAGTCGTCTTCCACCGGGGCTGGGCGGAACGCCTGACGGTGCTGCGCGACCGGGCCACCGGCGCCGTTCTGGCCGACGGCACCGCGCTCACCGCCGGCCAGGTGGTACTGGCGGCCGGCAGCCTCAGCGGCCGGCTCGCCGGGGTGCCCGCGGAAGTCCTGCCACCGGTACGCCCGGTCAAGGGGCAGGTCCTGCGGCTGACGGTGCCGCCCGGGTACGCCCCGTTCCTCAGCCGGACGGTCCGCGCGGTGGTCCGGGGCAGCCACCTCTATCTCGTACCGCGGGAGAACGGCGAGCTCGTCATCGGCGCGACCAGCGAGGAGCTGGGCTGGGACACCACGGTCACCGCGGGCGGGGTGTACGAACTGCTGCGGGACGCCCATGAGCTGGTGCCCGGTGTCACCGAACTGCGGTTCACGGAGACCTGCGCCGGGCTGCGTCCGACCTCCCCCGACAACGCGCCGCTGCTCGGCCCCACCGCGCTGCCCGGACTCCATCTGGCCACCGGCCACTTCCGCAACGGCGTCCTGCTCACCCCCGTCACCGGCGACGCGATGGCGGACCTGCTGGCCGACGGGGCGCTGCCGCCCGAGGCCCGCCCCTTCACCCCCCGGCGCTTCCCGCCCGTGCGACATCCGCCCGTACGACAGGAGCAGTCCGCATGAACGTGTCCGTCAACGGCGCGGTACGGCCGGTCGCGCCCGGCACCACCCTCGACCTGCTGGTGGCCGGCCTGACCGGCGCGCCGTCGGGTGTGGCGGCTGCGGTCAACGAGACGGTCGTACCGCGCGGCCAGTGGCCTGACACCACGCTCGGCGACGGCGACCGCGTCGAAATCCTCACAGCAGTCCAAGGAGGCTGAACCGGACATGGCAGATGATCCCCTCACCCTCGCGGACGCCGTCCTCTCGTCCCGGCTGATCATGGGGACCGGCGGCGCCCCCAGCCTCGACGTGCTGGAGCGGTCCCTGATCGCGTCCGGCACCGAACTCACCACGGTCGCGATGCGCCGCCTCGATCCGACGGTCCAGGGCTCGGTGCTCTCCGTACTCGACCGGCTCTCCATCCGGGTCCTGCCGAACACGGCGGGCTGCTTCACGGCGGGCGAGGCGGTCCTGACCGCGCGCCTGGCCCGCGAGGCGCTCGGCACCGACTGGATCAAGCTGGAGGTCGTCGCGGACGAACGCACCCTGCTGCCCGACCCGGTCGAGCTGCTCGACGCGGCGGAGACGCTGGTGGACGACGGCTTCACCGTGCTCCCGTACACGAACGACGACCCGGTCCTCGCCCGCAGGCTGGAGGACGCGGGCTGCGCGGCCGTCATGCCGCTGGGCTCGCCCATCGGCTCCGGCCTCGGGATCCGCAACCCGCACAACTTCCAGCTGATCGTGGAGCAGGCGGGCGTGCCGGTGATCCTCGACGCGGGGGCGGGCACCGCGTCGGACGTGACGCTGGCGATGGAGCTGGGGTGTGCGGCGGTGATGCTGGCGTCGGCGGTGACGCGGGCGCAGGAGCCGGAGCTGATGGCGTCGGCGATGCGGCGGGGGGTGGAGGCGGGGCGGCTGGCGTACCGGGCGGGGCGGATTCCCCGGCGGCACTTCGCGCGGGCGTCGTCGCCGGTGGACGGGCGGGCGGAGCTGGATCCGGAGCGGCCCGCGTTCTGAGGTGGGCGGGAAGGGGCGGGGTCGCTGCGCGGGGCGGGGGCCGCTGCGCGGGGCTCGTTCCCCTCCCCGCCCCTTCCCGTAACCGGGGGCCTCGCCCCCGGGGCCCCCTTTGTCCTCAATCGCCGGACGGGCTGGAAGGCAAGACAGCCGCACGGGCAGGCGGGCGGGCAGGGCGGACGGGCAGGGCAGGCGGGCGGGCGGG
>NZ_CALNVW010000033.1 GCF_940670765.1 Streptomyces sp. A 4/2 | reverse complement strand
GGGCGGGCGGGCGGGGCGGGCGGGCAGAGCAGTCAGGGCAGGCGGACAGGGCAGGCAGGGCGGGGCGGGCAGGCGGGCAGGGCGGACGGGCAGGGCGGACGGGCAGAGCAGTCAGGGCAGGCGGACAGGGCAGGCAGGGCGGGGCGGGCAGGGCGGACGGGCAGGGCGGACGGGCAGAGCAGTCAGGGCAGGCAGGCGGACAGGCGGGCAGGCGGGGAGGGCAAGATCGACGGGCGGTTCGAAGGGGAATGCGGCGACACTCCCACCGGCCTGTCACAGCTCGGCTTCAGTCACGCCCCCGCACTCGGGACGGCTTAACCCCTGTCACCCCCGGCTCGTACACTCGCCAGCGTGGATACGACGCTTGATGACCCGCACGCCCCCCTCGTCGGGCAGTTGCTCGACGGCCGCTACCGGGTGGACGCGCTCATCGCCGTCGGCGGCATGGCCACGGTGTACCGGGCCGTCGACACCCGGCTGGACCGGGTCCTCGCCCTCAAGGTGATGCACCCGACGCTCGCCGTCGACGCCACCTTCGTCGAGCGCTTCATCCGGGAGGCCAAGTCGGTCGCCCGCCTCGACCACCCCAATGTGGTCGGCATGTTCGACCAGGGCGCGGACGGTGCGTACGTCTACCTCGCGATGGAGTACGTCGCCGGGTGCACCCTCCGCGACGTACTGCGCGAACGCGGCGCCCTGCGGCCCCGCGCCGCTCTGGACATCCTGGAGCCGGTGCTGGCCGCCCTCGGCGCCGCGCACCGTGCCGGGTTCGTGCACCGCGACATGAAGCCGGAGAACGTCCTGATCGGGGACGACGGGCGCGTCAAGGTCGCGGACTTCGGTCTCGTACGGGCCGTGGACACCGAGACCAGCAGCACCGGGGCCATCCTGGGCACCGTCTCCTACCTGGCGCCCGAGCAGATCGAGCTCGGCACCGCGGACACCCGGGCGGACGTCTACGCCTGTGGTGTCGTGCTGTACGAGATGCTGACCGGCGCGAAGCCGCACAGCGGCGAGACCCCCGCCCAGGTCCTCTACCAGCACCTCAACGCGGGCGTACCCGCGCCGTCCGCCGTCGTACCGGGGCTCGCCGCCGGTCTCGACGAGTTGGTGGCGAGCGCGACGGCCCGCAGCCCCGAGGGGCGGCCCTTCGACGCCGTGGCCCTGCTCGGCCAGGTCCGCGAGACCCGCGCCGCGCTGAGTGACGCCCAGCTCGACGCGGTTCCTCCGCAGGCGCTCACGGAGCCCGCGGACGCGGCGGGCAGCTCCGAGGACCGTACGAACGTCATCCCCCGTCCCCTCCCCCCGGCGGGCGTCGGCCGGACCGCCCGGCTGGTGCTTCCCCCACCGGGACCGGCGGAGGAGGAGCGGGGGCGCGCGCCGGTGCGCCGTCGCCGGGTGGGCCGCGGCCTGATCGCCTCGGTCGTGGCCGTGCTGCTGGTGCTCGGCGTCGGGGCGGGCGTCTGGTACATCAACTCCGGTCAGTTCACCCGTGTTCCGTCCCTGCTGGGCCAGACCGAGAAGGCCGCGAAGTCGCGGATCTCGGCCGCCGGTCTCGATGTGGAGAAGACCGACCGCAAGTACAGCGACACCTATGAGCGCGGCACCGTCATGAGCAGCGATCCCGGGTCGGGCGCCCGTATCCGTGACAACGGAAAGGTGGCGCTGGTCGTCTCGCGGGGTCCCGAGGTGGTGCGGGTGCCCGACGTCTCGGGTGAGCCGCTCGCGAAGGCCAGGCGTGACCTGACGAAGGCGGGCCTCGCCCCCGGCATGGTCACCAGGGAACTCAGCGACGGCGTCCCGCGCGGCTCGGTGATCCGTACGGCCCCGGGTTCCGGCACCGAGCGTCATGCGGACTCAGCGGTCGCCCTGGTCGTCTCCAAGGGCGCCCCGGTCGACGTACCGGATGTGACGGGCAAGTCCGTTCAGGACGCCACCGCCGCCCTTGAGGACCGGAACCTGAAGGTCGCGATCGCGCCGGAGCGGATCAACTCCCCCGAGGACGCGGGCAGGATCGCCAGGCAGTCGCTGACCGGCGGCGCCGGAGCCGCCGAGGGCGACACCGTCACGCTGACGGTGTCCAAGGGGCCGCGGATGATCGACGTCCCCGACGTCACGGGCGACAGCGTGGACGACGCGAAGAGCGCGCTGACGGCAGAGGGGTTCAAGGTCCATGTCGACCGGCCGTTCCTCTCCTTCAGCGACACCGTCGCGAGCCAGTCCGTCGACGGCGGCGGTCAGGCACCCGAAGGCAGCACGATCACCATCAAGACCAAGGGACTCTGAAGACACCGTGCGCAACCCCATCGGCGGCCATGTACCCGTGGCCGGCGGCCTCGCCAAGACCGGACTGCCCTACGCGCGTGAGCTGGGCGCCGAGGCCGTGCAGGTCTTCGTGGCCAACCCGCGCGGCTGGGCCACCCCGGTCGGGAACCCGGCCCAGGACGAGAAGTTCCGCGAGGAGTGCGCGGCGGAAGAGATCACGGCGTACGTGCACGCGCCGTATCTGATCAACTTCGGCTCGCACACGCCCGCGACGGTGGAGAGCTCGGTGGACTCGCTGCGCCACTCCCTGCGCCGCGGCCGGGAGATCGGCGCGCGGGGGGTGGTGGTGCACACCGGCTCGGCGACCGGCGGACGCCCGCGGGCGGAGGCGCTCGCCCAGGTCCGTACGCACCTGCTGCCGCTCCTCGACGAACTCACCCACGACGACGACCCCTTCCTGCTCCTGGAGTCGACCGCGGGCCAGGGCTCCTCGCTCTGCTCGCGCACCTGGGACTTCGGCCCGTACTTCGAGGCGCTCGACGCCCACCCCCGGCTGGGCGTCTGCCTGGACACCTGCCACATCTTCGCGGCGGGGCACGAGCTGGCGGGGCCGGGCGGGATGAAGCAGACCCTGGATCTGCTGGTGGACGCGGTCGGCGAGGGCAGGCTCAAGCTGGTCCACGCCAACGACTCCAAGGAGGCGTCCGGCGCCCACAAGGACCGGCACGAGAACATCGGCGCGGGTCACATCGGTACGGAGCCGTTCAGGGAACTGCTCACGCATCCGGCGACGGAGGGGGTGCCGCTCGTCATCGAGACGCCGGGCGGCAAGGAAGGACACCGGGCGGACGTGGCCCGTCTGAAGTCGCTCCGCCCCTGAGGAGCCCCGAGGGAATACCCCGAGGGGGTATGTGGTTCCGGTGAGAAGGAATCACATACCCAGCCGTCGTCATGGGGGCCTCGACATGCAGCACTCCACGCACCCGCACCACGAGCAGCACAGCCACCCCGGGCACCACGAGACCCACCCGGCCGGACACGGCGGCGGGGTCAGCTGGTCCATGGCCGCCCGCGCGACCCTGCACTGCCTCACCGGCTGCGCCATCGGCGAGATCCTCGGCATGGTGATCGGCACGGCCTTCGGCTGGGGCAACGCGCCCACGATGATCACCGCGATCGTGCTGGCGTTCTTCTTCGGCTACTCGCTGACCCTGCGGTCGATCCTCCGGGCGGGCGTCGGGTTCAAGGCGGCGTTCCGGGTGGCGCTCGCGGCCGACACCCTGTCCATCGCCGTGATGGAGCTCATCGACAACGGCGTGATCACCCTCTGGCCCAGCGCCATGAACGCCCAGCTCGCGGACGCACTGTTCTGGACCTCACTGGCCCTCTCGCTCGTCCTCGCCTTCGCGGTCACCACACCCGTCAACAAGTGGATGATCGGCCGCGGCAAGGGGCACGCGGTGGTGCACCGGTACCACCACTGACACGACCCGCCCCGGAAGCCACGGGGACGACCCGGAGCCCTCAGAGTTCCGGGCCGTCCCCGGGCTCCTCCTGGTACGAGTAGCGCTGCTCGCGCCACGGGTCACCGAGGTTGTGGTAGCCGCGCTCCTCCCAGAAGCCACGGCGATCCGCGGTCATGTACTCGACACCGCGCACCCATTTGGGCCCCTTCCAGGCATAGAGCTGCGGCACGACCAGCCGCAGCGGAAACCCGTGTTCGGCGGTGAGCAGCTCTCCGGCCTTGTGGGTGGCGAACAGTGTCTTCGCAGCTGTGAAGTCAGCGAGCCGCAGATTGGCGCTGTATCCGTACTCGGCCCAGACCATCACGTGCGTGACCTGCGGCGCGGGCGGTGCCAGCTCGGTCAGCGTACGGGCGAGGACCCCACCCCATTCGGCCCCGAGCATGGAGAATTTCGTCACGCAGTGCAGATCGGCGACCACGGTGGAGAACGGCAGCGCGGAGAACTCCTCGTGGTTCCAGCAGTGCTTCTCGCCGTCGGCCGTCGCCCCGAAAACCCGGAATTCCCACCGGTCGGGCTTGAACTTGGGCACCGGACCGTAGTGGGTGACCGGCCAGCCCCGCTGGAGCCGCTGGCCCGGTGGGAGCTCGGTCGATGCCGCTCCCTGCTGCTCCCGGCTTTCCGGCTGACCCATGCATCCATGGTGACAGACCGAGCGGGGTGGTCGTGACCAGGCATGAACGGATCGGGGCAACTCGTACTAAGCCTCCACTTACTGGACGCTCCCGGGAGGCGGTGCGAGGATGCGCGAAACCTGCCCGGATCCACGCCTGGAAGGAGCCTCTGCAATGCAGGGCGACCCCGAGGTCATCGAGTTTCTCAACGAGCAGCTGACCGCCGAACTGACGGCGATCAACCAGTACTTCCTGCACGCGAAGATGCAGGAGAACTTCGGCTGGACGAAGCTCGCGAAATACACCAGGTCCGAGTCCTTCGACGAGATGAAGCACGCCGAGATCCTCACCGACCGGATCCTGTTCCTGGACGGGCTGCCGAACTACCAGCGGCTCTTCCATGTCCGGGTGGGCCAGACCGTCACCGAGATGTTCCAGGCGGACCGCCAGGTCGAGGCCGAGGCCATCGACCGGCTGCGGCGCGGCATCGAGGTCATGCGCGGCAAGAGCGACATCACGTCTGCGAACATCTTCGAGTCGATCCTGGCCGACGAGGAGCACCACATCGACTACCTCGACACCCAGCTGGAGCTGATCGAGAAGCTCGGGGAGGCGCTCTACATCGCCCAGGTGATCGAGCAGCCGGACAGCTGAAGCGGCCGGGCCTTCCCGTACGGGAAGGAGGGGCCCGGGACGGGCGGGTGCGTCAGGCGGCTTCGGGGAGCCGCGGCGCAGGACCGGCGTCCGGTCCCGGCGGCGCCACCGGCTCCAGCGGGGTCACGCGCTGTTCGAGCAGTGCCCGGCGGGGGCAGCCGCCCCGGCCGAGGAGGGCCTGGATGCTGCGGACACAGCCGCCGCAGTCGGTACCGGCCTTCGAGGCCGACGCGATGTCCCGGGGGGTGCAGGCACCCGCTTCCGCGTGCTCCTTCACCTGCTGCTCGGTCACACCGAAGCATGAGCAGACGTACACGCGGGTTCACCTCCCGGCCGGGATCGCTGACGGGCGTCACTCCGGTGGTCAGCGAGCGACCGTCCGGGTGAGGCAAACCTAACCTTACCCGTAGCCCCAGGTGTGCAGAAGGGCCGTGGGGTCCGGATCGATGTGATCCGCGCCCCACGGCCCTTTCCGCTGTCCTGTCCACCGCGCCCAGCTGCTGGGCCCGGCTACTGCGCCCGGTACATCTCCGCGACCAGGAACGCCAGGTCGAGCGACTGGCTGCGGTTGAGCCGCGGGTCGCAGGCCGTCTCGTAGCGCTGGTGCAGATCGTCGACGAAGATCTCGTCGCCGCCGCCGACGCACTCGGTGACGTCGTCACCGGTCAGCTCGACGTGGATGCCGCCCGGGTGCGTACCGAGGCTCTTGTGGACCTCGAAGAAGCCCTTGACCTCGTCGAGCACGTCGTCGAAGCGGCGCGTCTTGTGGCCGGACGCGGCCTCGAAGGTGTTGCCGTGCATCGGGTCGGTGACCCAGACGACCTGGGCACCGGACGCGGTGACGTTCTCGACCAGGTTCGGCAGCTTGTCGCGGACCTTGTCCGCGCCCATCCTGACGATGAAGGTCAGCCGGCCCGGCTCGCGGTCCGGGTCGAGCCGCTCGACGTAGCTGAGCGCCTCCTCCGGAGTCGTCGTCGGGCCGAGCTTCACACCGATCGGGTTGCGGATCTGCGCGGCGAACTCGATGTGCGCGTGGTCCAGCTGACGGGTGCGCTCGCCGACCCACACCATGTGGCCCGAGGTGTCGTAGAGCCTGCCGGTGCGCGAGTCGGTACGGGTCAGCGCCGACTCGTAGTCCAGCAGCAGCGCCTCGTGCGAGGCGTAGAACTCGACCGCGCGGAACTCCGCCGGGTCGGTCCCGCAGGCCTTCATGAAGTTGAGCGCGCTGTCGATCTCACGGGCGAGCTGCTCGTAACGCTGCCCGGACGGCGACGACTTGACGAAGTCCTGGTTCCAGGCGTGCACCTGGCGCAGGTCGGCGTACCCACCGGTGGTGAAGGCGCGGACCAGGTTCAGCGTCGACGCCGACGCGTGGTACATCTGCTTCAGCCGGTCGGGGTCGGGCACCCGGGACTTCTCGTTGAAGGCGAAGCCGTTGACCGAGTCACCGCGGTACGTCGGCAGGGTCACCCCGTCGCGGGTCTCGGTCCCCTTGGAGCGCGGCTTGGAGTACTGCCCGGCGATCCGGCCGACCTTGACGACGGGCACCGACGCGGCGTAGGTGAGCACCGCGCTCATCTGGAGCAGCGTCTTGAGCTTCGCGCGGATCTGCTCCGCGGACACGGCGTCGAAGGCCTCGGCACAGTCGCCGCCCTGGAGCAGGAACGCCTCGCCCTTGGCAACGGCTCCCAGGCGCTCGCGCAGCTGGTCGCACTCGCCCGCGAAGACGAGCGGCGGATACGACGTGAGGTCCGCGATCACATCGCGCAGCGCCTCGGTATCCGGGTACTCGGGCTGCTGCGCCGCGGGAAGGTCTCGCCAGGTCGCCTGTACGGCGGGGGCTTGGGTATCAGCGTTCACGGTCACAGGCCAACAGTACGGGGTCGCCGCCGACGCATTTCGCGCTGCCCGCTGGGTGAGACGGACCGGTGGCTCCGATGCGCTACAGTCCCCCTCATGTTCGCGACGACGACTCGAAACTGGTGGTGGACCGCTCATCCGGCGGCCCACTGACATCGCGCGTACAGACGAAGCGAAGGCCGCCCGAGGGGCGGCCTTCCGTGTTTCCCGGGGCCGTTCCTCTCCGCTCTCCCACTCCCCCGCCCGTCGGGGAGCCCCGGAAAGGAACACCCGATGCTCATCAGCAGACTGCTGGACGACCACCGCCCCTTCGCGCTGCTGCGCAGGCGCACCCCCGGCCATGACCACGACACCGTCGAGCTGCTGATCGGCGAGGTCCGCGAGCTGGAGCGGCTCGCGGACATCCCGGTGGACGACGCCCGGCCCGCTCTCGCGCTGGTGCCGTTCCGGCAGATCAGGGAGCGCGGTTTCGATGTGCGCGACGACGGGACGCCGCTGGCCGTGCTGGTCGCCGACGAGACGTACGCACTGCCGCTCGGCGAGGTGCTGGACGCGCTGCCCGCGCACGACGTACGCGTCGAGAACGGCGGCTTCGACGTCAGCGACGAGGCCTACCGGGAGATCGTCGGGCAGGTGATCACGGACGAGATCGGGCAGGGCGAGGGGGCGAACTTCGTCGTGCGGCGGACCTACACCGGCTCGGTCCCCGGCTTCGGCAGGGCGGACGCGCTCGCCCTGTTCCGGCGGCTGCTCGCCGGTGAGCGCGGTGCCTACTGGACCTTCGTGGTGCACACCGGGGAGCGCACCCTGGTCGGCGCGAGTCCTGAGGTGCACGTCCGGATGACCGGCGGGACCGTCGTGATGAACCCGATCAGCGGGACCTTCCGCTATCCGCCGGAGGGTCCGACCACCGAGGCCCTGCTGGACTTCCTCGGTGACCGCAAGGAGACCGACGAGCTGTCGATGGTCGTCGACGAGGAGCTCAAGATGATGTGCACCGTCGCCGGTATGGGCGGGGTCGTCATCGGGCCCCGGCTGAAGGAGATGGCCCATCTCGCGCACACCGAGTACGAGTTGCGGGGCCGCAGCTCGATGGATGTGCGCGAGGTGCTGAAGGAGACGATGTTCGCGGCGACCGTCACCGGGTCGCCGGTGCAGAACGCCTGCCGGGTCATCGAACGGTACGAGTCGGGCGGGCGCGGCTACTACGCGGGCGCGCTGGCGCTCGTCGGGCGGGACGCGGGCGGTGCGCAGACCCTGGACTCGCCGATCCTGATCCGTACCGCCGACATCGGTGCCGACGGCGCGCTGCGGGTCGCGGTCGGGGCGACGCTGGTACGCCACTCGGACCCGGCGAGCGAGGTCGCCGAGACGCACGCCAAGGCGGCGGGGGTGCTGACGGCGCTCGGGGTGCGGCCCGGCCGGGACCGGCGGGAGGCCGGGCCCGCGGGGCCGCGGCTGGCGGACGATCCGCGGGTGCAGGCGGCCCTGGAGTCCCGGCGGGCCGACCTGGCACCGTTCTGGCTGCGGATGCGCGAGCCGGTGGCCGCCGTGGCGGGCCGTGCGCTGGTGGTGGACGCGGAGGACACCTTCACCTCGATGCTGGCGCATCTGCTGCGGTCGTCGGGGCTGGAGGTGACCGTACGGCGCTACGACGAGCCGGGGCTGCGCGAGGCGGTACGCGCGCACCGGGGGCCGGTGGTGCTCGGCCCCGGCCCCGGCGACCCGACGGACGCGGCCGACCCGAAGATGCGTTTTCTGCGCGGGCTCGCCGCGGAGCTGCTGCGCGACCACCGGCACGGGCTGCTCGGGGTCTGTCTGGGGCACGAACTGCTCGCGGCCGAGCTGGGACTTGAGATCGTACGGAAGGAGGTCCCGCACCAGGGGGCCCAGGAACGCATCGACTTCTTCGGGCGCGAGGAGACGGTGGGCTTCTACAACTCGTACACGGCGCGGTGCGACGAGCGGACGGTGACGGAGCTGGCCATGCACCGGATCGAGGTGAGCCGTGCGGAGGCGAGCGGTGAGGTGCACGCGCTGCGCGGGGTGGGGTTCGCGGGGGTGCAGTTCCATCCGGAGTCGGTACTGACGCTGGAGGGTGCGGGTCTGGTGGCGGGGCTGCTCGCGGGGGTGCTGGTGTAGCGGATCAGTTGGGTGCCGGGGGCGGGGCCCCCGGCACCAGCGTGTTCTCGCCCCGCCGCCCGGCCAGGTGGTCCGCCACGTTCCGTACCGTCGCCTCGATGATCTGGCTCACCGCCTCGTGTGTGTAGTACGCCTGGTGCGAGGTGACGAGGACGTGCGGGAACGTGACCAGCCTCGCCAGGGTGTCGTCCTCGACCACGTCCAGGGACTTGTCGAGGAAGAAGAGCCCCGCCTCCGCCTCGTAGACGTCGAGCCCCACCCCGGTGAAACGGCCCCGTCGCAACTCGCCGACCAGGGCGTCGGTGTCGATGAGGCCGCCGCGGCTGGTGTTCACGAGGATCGCGTCGTCCTTCATCGACGCCAGTTCGGCCGCGCCGATGAGGTGGTGCGTCGCGGGCAGCAGCGGTACGTGCAGCGTGACCAGGTCGGACTCGGCCAGGAGCTGGTCCTTCCCCACGTACCGCATGCCCAGGGCGGCGCAGGCCGGGTTCTCCGTGACGTCCCAGCCGAGCAGGTTCATGCCGAAGCCGTGGGCGATACGGGTGAAGGCCTCACCGATCTTGCCCGTCCCCAGCACCCCCGCTGTCCGGCCGCGCAGGTCACGGCCCATCAGGCCGTCCAGGCGGAAGTCGAAGTCCCTGGTGCGGCCCGCGGCCCGGACGATGCGGCGGTTGACCGCCATCGCGAGGGTCCAGGCGAACTCGGCCACCGAGTACGGCGAGTAGGACGAGACCCGGGCGACGGTCAGGCCCAGCTCGTGGGCGACGTCCAGGTCGATGTTGTTGAAGCCGGTGGAACGCTGGGCGACGAGTCTCGTACCGCCGGCCGCGAGACGGCGCAGGACCTTCGCGCCGAGGTCGGCGTTGACGCTGGTGCTGACGATCTCGTAGCCGGCCGCGATCGGGACGGTGTCCTCGCTGAGGAAGACATCCACGCAGTGGACGTCGTGGTGTCCGGCGAAGGCCGCCTCGATCAGCGGGCGTTCATCGGCCTGCACGCCGAACGCGAGGATTTCCACGGTTTCTCCCGGAACGAGCGGATACGGGACGGAACAGTGTGAATATACGGCTCTCCGCTCGGGCCCGCTCAGCAGCTCGGTCCTGCTCACCTCCGACCCGCTCAGCAGCTCGGGCCCGGCTCAGCCGAAGAAGACCCCGGCCTCGCGGTACAGCGCCGGGTCGACGGTCTTGAGCTGTGCGGTCGCCACCGCGATCGGCACCCGCACGATGTCCGTGCCGCGCAGCGCGACCATCGTGCCGAAGTCCCCTTCGCGCACGGCGTCGATCGCGTGCAGCCCGAAGCGGGTGGCCAGCCAGCGGTCGAAGGCACTGGGGGTGCCGCCGCGCTGGACATGGCCGAGGACCGTGGTGCGGGCCTCCTTGCCGGTGCGCTTCTCGATCTCCAGGGCGAGCCATTCCCCGATGCCGGAGAGCCGGGCATGACCGAACGAGTCGAGCGTGCCGTCCTTGAGCACCGCATCGCCGCCCTTGGGCATCGCGCCCTCGGCGACGACCACGATCGGCGCGTAGGACGCCCGGAAGCGCGAGGTCACCCAGGAACAGACCTGGTCGATGTCGAAGCGCTGCTCGGGGATGAGAATGACGTTGGCGCCGCCCGCCAGCCCGGAGTGCAGCGCGATCCAGCCCGCGTGCCGCCCCATCACCTCCACGACGAGGACGCGCATGTGCGATTCGGCGGTGGTGTGGAGGCGGTCGATGGCCTCCGTGGCGATGCCCACGGCTGTGTCGAAACCGAAGGTGTAGTCGGTGGCCGAGAGGTCGTTGTCGATGGTCTTCGGTACGCCGACGCAGGGAATCCCGTACTCGTCCCAGAGGCGGCCCGCCACCCCGAGGGTGTCCTCGCCGCCGATCACTGTCAGCGCGTCCACCCCGCACGCGGCGAGGTTCTCCCTGACCCGGCGGACACCGTCAGCCGTCCTGAAGGGGTTGGTGCGCGACGATCCGAGGATGGTGCCGCCACGCGGCAGGATGCCGCGCACCTCCGGGATGCCGAGCCGGACCGTGTCGCCCTCCAGGGGGCCGCGCCATCCGTCCTTGAATCCGGTGAATTCGTAGCCGTACTCCTGCACGCCCTTGCGGACGACAGCTCGGATGACCGCGTTGAGTCCGGGGCAGTCGCCGCCCCCGGTCAGTACTCCGACCCGCATGGAGCCACGTCCCTTCGCAGTGGAAGACGCCGTACTGCCACGCTACGGTGACCCACGTCACAAAGGGATAGGGCGGAGGGTCAATTCCCGCTGAGGAAAGCCGGGTTGGGCCCGGTCGTGGATCCGGGGGGCCGTCGCTCAGATGCCGTCGAGGCCGCGCTCTATCGCGTACCTCACGAGCTCCACCCGGTTGTGCAGCTGAAGCTTGCCGAGGGTGTTCTGCACGTGGTTCTGGACGGTGCGGTGCGAGATGACCAGCCGCTCGGCGATCTGCTTGTAGCTCAGCCCCTTGGCGACGAGCCGCAGCACCTCGGTCTCGCGCTCGGTGAGCCGCGGGGCCTTCGGCTCGTCGGAGGCCACGGGCGCCGGGTCGGAGGCGAGCCTGCGGTACTCCCCGAGCACCAGACCGGCCAGTCCCGGGGTGAAGACCGGGTCGCCGACGGCGGTACTGCGCACCGCGTCGCACAGCTCCTGGGTGCTGGCCGACTTCAGCAGATAGCCGGTGGCACCCGACTTCACCGCTTCCAGTACGTCGGCGTGCTCACCGCTCGCGGAGAGCACCAGGACGCGGAGCTCCGGATCGGCGCCGACCAGCTCCTTGCAGACCTGGACGCCCGGCATCCCGGGCAGATTGAGGTCGAGGACCAGCACGTCGGGCGTGGTGGCACGGGCACGGCGTACCGCCTGGGGTCCGTCGCCCGCCGTGGCGACCACGTCGAAACCCGCGGCGAGGAGGTCGCGGGCGACCGCGTCCCGCCACATCGGGTGGTCGTCGACCACCATCACCCTGACCGTCGGCTGCTCACTCATGTGCGTCCTGCCTTCCCCCGTGGAACCTTCAGTTCTACCTCCGTGCCCTGGCCGGGCACCGAGATCAGTTCGGCGCTGCCCCCGAGGTCCCGCAGCCGGCCGCGGATCGACAGGGCGACACCGAGGCGCCCCTCCCCCTCGGCCACGGCGAGCCGCCCGTCCGGGATGCCGGGACCGTCGTCCCGCACCGTCACGATCACCTCGTCGGGCTCGTCCTCGACCAGGATCCAGGCCTGGGCGCTGTCTCCCGCGTGTCTGCGCACATTGTCCAGGGCGGCACTGACAGCAGCCGCCAGCTCCGTGGCCGCCACCGGGTCCAGCAGGACCGGGGCACCCGGTTCCGCGAAGCTCACGCGTGATCCGGCGTGCGGGGCGAGAAGCGTGCGCAGATCGCACGGCCCGCTCTCCTGCGGCCGGTCACCACCGCTGCCCCCGCCACCCTCCCCGGTCCCGGAGTTCCCGCCGACGGTCCTGGCGATGCGGTCGGTTCCGCCGGTGCGGTCCGCGGTGCCGACGGGGATCCGTGCGGGAGGCACCAGCCCGCTGGAGACCAGGGTGCGCAGGGCGACCTCCTGTTCCCCCGCCATCCTGCCCAGCTCGGCGGATTCGCCGCCCAGCTCGGTGCCGCGCCGCTGCACCATGGCGAGGACCTGGAGCACGCTGTCGTGGATGTCCCGGGCCAGCCGCTCCCTTTCCCGGGTCGCCGCCTCGATCTCCAGGGCGCGGGCGAGGGTGCGCTCGGAGGCGCGGGCGACCTCGACGATGTAGCCGATGGCGATGGAGGCGATCCACACGAGCAGGATGTTGTGGAGGGTGTCCCTGCTGGGTTCACCACGCTCGACGATGTTGGCGACCGCCACCAGGGACGAGGCGAACGCCGCCCAGCGCCAGCCGCCCTTGATGGCGAAGGCGAGGACCGAGCCCGCGGTCCATATCGACGGCAGCGTCGTGGCGCCGCCGACGACCCGGGCGTGCGTGTCCGCGAAGGGCGTGAGCAGGATGCCGACGAGGGCGAGGGTGAGGTCGGCGCCGAGGAAACGTTTGGTGCAGTGGGCGGCGTTGGCGACCCTGGGGAGCGTGGCCAGCGTCCAGACGGTCAGCACGGAGAGATAGCTGACGGCCACCCAGTGGCGCGCGAACTTGTCGTACGCGAAAGCGACCAACAGGATCGCGTAGACCAGCGTCAGGACGCGGTAGCCCGTCAGGGCACGCCACAGGGGCTGCTCCACCGACATCCGCACGACCCGCTCGCGCCGTTCCTTCGCCATGCCCCACCCCCACGACGGACCACGCGGCTAGCTGCCGGGCCGGTCCGTCCCCTCGGCCTTGTCCGCTTCCGCCTTCGCGGCCTTCGCGGCCTTCGCGGCCTTCTCCTCGTCCGCGATCCGGCGCTTCGCCGCGGTGGCGTAGATGTCGACGTACTCCTGGCCGGAGAGCTTCATGATCTCGTACATGACCTCGTCGGTCACCGAACGCAGGATGAACCGGTCGTTCTCCATGCCGTGGTAGCGGCTGAAGTCGAGCGGCTCACCGATCCTGATCCCCGGGCGCATCAGCTTGGGGACCACCTGTCCGGGCGGCTGGATCTTCTCGGTGTCGATCATCGCGACCGGGATCACCGGGGCGCCGGAGGCCAGCGCCACCCGGGCGAGACCGCCGGGCTTGCCCCGGTAGAGGCGGCCGTCGGGCGAGCGTGTGCCCTCCGGGTAGATGCCGAAGAGTTCGCCCCGCGCCAGGACGTCGACACCGCTCCTGACCGCGGCCTCGCCGGCGCCCCGGCTGCCCGAGCGGTCCACCGGCAGCTGGCCGACGCCCTTGAAGAAGGCCGCGGTGAGCTTGCCCTTCACCCCGGGGGACGTGAAGTACTCGGCCTTGGCGATGAAGGTGACCTTGCGGTCCAGGACAGCGGGCAGGAAGAAGGAGTCCGAGAACGAGAGATGGTTGCTCGCGAGGATGGCGGGCCCCTCGGCGGGGATGTTCTCCAGACCCTCCACCCAGGGCCTGAAGGCCACCTTGAGCGACCCTCCGATGGCGAACTTCATTGCGCCGTAAATCAACTCGGATGCCTTCCTCTGACTGTCGCACCGACCATAACCCGCGCGGCGTCGGCGCTCCCGTCCTCCGGGCTCCGGTGAGGGGGGGACGGCCCTGGTCGGTGTCGGTCCGGTCGCGTACGGTGAAGTACACCTTTCGAGACCTGATGAACAGGAGACCCAGGTGCCGGTGCTTCCTGGAGCCGAGCCCTACCGCCACGAGGGCGGCGAGGTCGGTGTCCTCCTCTGCCATGGATTCACCGGATCGCCGCAGTCGCTGCGTCCCTGGGCGGAGTATCTGGCCGCGCGCGGGCTGACCGTGTCCCTGCCGCTGCTCCCCGGACACGGCACCCGCTGGCAGGACATGCAGCTCACCGGCTGGCAGGACTGGTACGCGGAGGTCGACAGGGAGCTGCGGGCGCTGCTCGACCGCTGCTCCCAGGTCTTCGTCTTCGGCCTCTCGATGGGCGGCGCGCTGACGCTGCGGCTCGCCGCCAAGCACGGTCACGCGGTCAGCGGTGTCGTCGTGGTCAACCCGTTGAACAAGCTGCACGGCCTTTCTGCGTACGCGCTGCCGCTCGCCCGGCATCTGGTCCGTACGACCAAGGGTGTGGCCAGCGACATCGCCGAGGAGGGCTCCGTCGAGGTCGGGTACGACCGGGTGCCGCTGCACTCCGCGCACTCCCTGCGGAACTTCTGCCGCCTCGTGGACCGCGAGCTGCCGCAGGTCACCCAGCCGATACTGCTGCTGCACAGTCCGCAGGACCATGTGGTGCCGCCCGCCGACTCGGCGCGCATCCTCAGCCGGGTCTCCTCAACCGACGTGGAGGAGGTCCTGCTGGAACAGAGCTACCACGTGGCGACGTTGGACCACGATGCGGAGCGGATTTTCGAGAAGAGTTACGCGTTCATCGGCCGCCTCGCTCCGAGCGTCGGGACGAAGGGGAGCACCACCGGTGGCTGAGAACGAGGCGGAGCGCGAACCGCAGCCGATCGACGAGGAAGCCGTATGGGCCGCGATCGTCGCGGGGTACGGCGAGGAGCCCGCGGATCCGGCGGGCACGAAGCCGTTCAAGTCCGTGGAGGACCTCGCCGGTCTTGAGGACGGGGTGAACGCCGCGGGGACGCAGGAGCCGGGCGCGGAGAAGCCGGACTCCGGGACCGGGCCGGACAGCGATTCCGACAGCGGCCCCGGCAGGCCGCTCGGCAGCTCGGTGGTGTTCGCACCGGGCGTCGGCGGGCCGCGGAGCTACAGCCTGGCCGAGCCGAAGGACGACGACCTCGGCGAGGACGACGAGGGTCACTTCGTCCAGCCGGACCCGGAGCTTCCCGAGGTGGACGTCACGGCCAGGTTCGCCTGGCTGGCGGTCGTGGGCGGGCCGGTGCTGCTGATTCTCGCGGTGCTGCTGGGCTGGGACATGACGTGGTGGCTCGCGACGCTGGGCATCGGCGGGTTCCTGGGCGGGTTCGCGACGCTGGTGGCGCGGATGGGAGCCGAGGACGACGACAACGAGGACCCGGGCCGGGGCGCGGTGGTCTAGGCCGTGCTCTGAGAGTCCCGCCGATCTTTGCCGGGGCCGCCGAGACCGGCCCGGACGGTGCCGGACCGGCGGGCCCCGCGCCGTCTCAGGCCGTCGGTACCCGCAGCGCGGCCAGGACCGGCAAGTGGTCCGAGGCCGCCCGGAGATCCGCCGCCGGGACGTCCGACGGCACCCCGCACCCCAGCACTTCCACCCCCGCCGTCGCGAAGACCGCGTCGATGCGGGAGCGGGGGTCCTGCGCCGGCGACGTGTACTCGCCACCCCACTGCTTGGTCGCCCAGCAGTCCTGGAGCGCCGCCGCGAGCCGCTGGAAACTCCGGCCGTCCGGGCGCTCGTTCAGGTCACCGGCCACGACGGCGTGCGGGACGTCCATCGTGTCGAGACGGTCGAGCAGCAGCCCCGCCTGCGTGTGGCGTTCGTCGGACCGGAGGCTCAGGTGACAGCTGAGTACGCCGATCCGGGCGCCCCCGATCCGTACCACCGCGGTCGCGAATCCCCGCTGGTGCAGCCCCGGCGTGCGCGGGAGCAGTACGTCCTCCGTGCGCTCCACCGTGGCCCGCAGGGAGCAGAGCAGCAGCGGGCCCGCCGCGGTGGCCCCGCCGCCGAGTGTCACCAGGTCGGTGCGGGCGGCGAGCCAGGCCGCCGCCTTGCGCCAGCGGAAGAAGCGCGGGGCCTCCTGGATGAGGACCAGGTCGGGGTCGCAGGCGCTGATCACGCGGGCCAGTGCCTCGCGGTCGTCGCGCATCGAACGGATGTTGTAGCTGAGCACCCGGATTACGGCCGAGCCGTTCTCCGTACGGGATTCGGGCAGCGTAGTGATCGCCATGGGCGACACGATACGGCGACACGGGCGGCGTGCGCACGGGTCCGCGGCGGTGGCGGTACCAGGAGCGGAGACCGCTGCCCGGAACAGCGGACCGTGCCGGATCCGGCACGGTCGGGACAGAGCACGGCGCCCGCCGTATCCCTCAAGGACACGACGGGCGCCGCCCGTTGTACGGATGAGCCGTGCGGTCAGCCCTGGCGGGCCAGGTCCGCCGCGCCCACCAGACCGGCCTCGCCGCCCAGTTGGGCCGCGAGCACCTGCGCGTGCGGACGCCAGGCGCCGCCGATCAGCCAGCGCCGGAAGGACTTGCGGATCGGGTCGAGGACCAGCTCGCCCTCGTCCGACACCCCACCGCCGACGATGAACGCCGACGGGTCGAAGAGCGAGGCGAGGTCGGCGAGACCGGCACCGGCCCAGCGCGCCAGCTCGCGGAACGAGTCGACCGCGACGAGGTCGCCCTGCCGGGCGGCCTCGCTGATGTGCTTGCCCTGGATGCCGCCGGGCGTGCCGTCACCGAGGGAGAGAAGGATCTTGGCGTTCTCCGGGGTGGCGTAGGCACGCTGCGTGGCGTACCTGACGAGGGCGCGGCCGGAGGCGTACTGCTCCCAGCAGCCCTGGCTGCCGCAGCCGCACAGCAGCCCGTCCGGGACGACCCGGATGTGGCCGAACTCGGCGGCCACGCCGAAGCGTCCGCGGCGCAGCTTGTTGCCGATGATGATGCCGCCGCCGAGGCCGGTGCCGAGGGTGATGCAGATGACGTCCTCGTGGCCCTGCCCCGCGCCGAACTTGTACTCGCCCCAGGCAGCGGCGTTGGCGTCGTTCTCGACGACGACCGGCAGGCCGACGCGCTGCTCGACCTTGTCCTTCAGCGGCTCGTGCCGCCAGTTGATGTTCGGTGCGAAGAGGACGGTCGCGCGCTTGTCGTCGACGTATCCGGCGGCGCCGATGCCGACGGCCTCGATGTCGTGCCCCTTGCCGGCCTCGGAGACTGCCGCGCAGATCGCGTCGACGATGCCTTCGGCGGTCGGCGGGGTGGGCACCTTGTGCACATCGAGAATGGCGCCCTCTTCGTCGACCACTCCGGCCGCGATCTTCGTGCCGCCGATGTCGACGCCGATGGTGAGTCCCATGAATCCCTCAGTTTTCGGTCGAGCCCCGCTAGGACCGCTCGGCACATGGGGGGTGGGAGAAGGAGCGGGGTGTGGTGCGTGCGATCGCAAGGCGGAGGATTGAGCCATGGCGGAGCCATGGTGATTGACGACAACGCGGCGAGCGTGCGTGCCGCACCCCGCGACGCCGCCCCCCATGTGCCGAGCGGTCCACGGGGCAACCGTACCCGAGGGCCGAAGGTGCAGGCCGCTCAGTCCAGATCGATGCGCTCGGCCGGCCCGGGACCCTCGTCGCCCTTGTCGTCGCCCTTGTTCTCGTCCGCGGCCCCACCCTTGGCGTCCGCGGAACCGGACGGTCCGGCGGAATCCGAGGTCCACCGCTGCTCGTGGTTCTCGACGGCGGAGCGGTAGGCGGCGAGGAGTTCACCGCCCGCGGCGGCCAGGTGGTCGAAGACGTCGGGGTTGCGCTCGACGACGGGCTCGACGACGGACTTCGCCTGGCTGAGGAACTGCCGCACGGCTCCCTGCGCGGCCATTCCCGGCAGGGAGGACTGGAGGTCCGAGACCTTGTCGGCGACCGCGTCGAAGAGCTTGCGCAGTTCCTCGGCAGCGGATCCGGGGGGCGTGCCGTACTGCGCACGGCGCCGGGCCTTCTCCGCCGCGAGGTCCTCGGCACACGCCTTCGCCCACGCGTCCGAGTCGGTTTCCGGCTGCTCGGGGGCTTCGCTCATGGCGGACTCCTGCGACGAGGCGGGCTGGCTTCGGTTCGTATGTACGACGTTACCCGAACGGGCGTGAAGCGTTCACCGGCCCTGCGGCCAGAGCCGCGGATCCGGCGTGAACCTGATACTCAGGACCTCGTCGGCGAGCGCCGCGCCCGCGACCGTGCAGCGGCGGAGCGCGGACGGCAGGTCGACGGTGGTGCGGAACGGGCCTGCGGTGAGCAGGAGTTCGTCGCCGTGCCGGACCAGGCCGAGCTCCTCCTTGACGGCTCCGGGCAGCGGCAGGTGCCAGACGAGGACACCGTCACCGGCGAGCCGGTCCTCGACGTACCGCCCCGGCGCCTTCACGAGGGGGGCTTCCGGGCGCTCCAGCGCGGTCAGGTCGTCGGCGGTGCGGGGGCTCCGGCCCAGGTGGGGCAGTTCCTGTACGGCACCGAAGTCCGCGTACAGCTCCTTCAGGTGTTCCTGCTGCTGCGCGGCGAGCGAGGCCAGCCAGGGGTCCCGTGACCCGGTGGGCAGCAGCCGGTTCGCGACGACCATGTCGAGGGAGCGACCGTGCAGCGCGATTCCGGTACGGGCGGTGCGCAGCGCCCGGGTGGTGGCGGGGGAAGGTTCGGCGACCAGCCGCAGAGTGGTGGCGGGGTCCTCGATCCTGGCCTGGACGGCGGCCAGTTCGCTCTCCCAGCGGGCGGTGGTCTCGTACAGCCACTGCGCGGGCATGGGCACGCCCGCGAGCTGGGCGAGCATCGGCCGCAGCGCGCGGGCCGCCTGCCGTTCGGGCGGCAGCAGCCGTCGCAGGGCGCGGCGCAGCTGCTGCGGGAGGGCGAGGACCGCGAGGGTCTCCTGGACGGGCGGCATGTCGACGACGACCAGGTCCCACTCGGCGCTGTCGTGCGTGCGCAGCGCGTGCAGCAGACCGAACTGTTCGGCGCCCGGCAGCTCGGTCAGGTCCTCCTCGTCGAGGCGGGCCGCGCCGAGCATCTCCAGCGCGGCGGCGCTGCGCTCCTGAAGGGCCCGCAGTTCGGTACGGAAGTGGGCCGCGGAGTCGATCCGCTCGGCCCGTACCCCCGCGTCGCGGGCGGCGGGCAGGGCCTCGCCGGGGTCCCGGTCGGTGGAGAGCAGCAGCACCCGCTCGCCCGCGCGGGCGGCCCGGAGCGCGGTGACCGCCGCGACGGTGGTGCGGCCCGCGCCGCCGAGGCCGGTGACGAGGACCGTACGCATCGAGGCGTCAGTCCTCGGACCGCTCGGTACCGGACGGAGCGGCGCCGGACTCGACACGCTTCTTCAGACCGGCCAGGGCGCGGTCGATGATGACCTTCTCGGCCTTGCGCTTGATCATCCCGAGCATCGGGATCTTGACGTCGACGGTCAGCCGGTAGGTGACCTCGGTGCCGCCGGTGACCGGGGCGAGGGAGTACGAACCGTCGAGCGCCCGGAGCATCTGGGACTTGACCAGCGTCCAGCTGACCTCGTCGGCGCCGGTCCAGGTGTACGCGAGGGTGTGGTCGTCCTTGATCGCTCCGGCGTCCAGCACCAGCCGGACCTGCTCGGCGCGGCCCTCGGCGTCGGTCGAGAGCACCTGGGCCTCCTTCACCTCGCCGGTCCACTCCGGGTAGCGGGCGAAGTCGGCGATCACGCCCATGACGTCGGCCGGTGCGGCCTCGATCGTGATGCTTGAGCTGGTGTGTTCAGCCATCGCCGTGGCTCCTCCAGTGCGGAATCCGGTGGTGCATGCGCTGTGAAGGCTATCGCGTACGCACTGGTACATCCGACCGTCGGCGCCTCGGGGCCGCTACCACTCCAGGACCCAGGGGCGGGAGGTCGAGGCGAAGTGGCCGACGTTCACACACTCGGTCCCGCCGATCCGCACCCGGCGGGCCAGCGGCTGGTGCACGTGCCCGAAGAGGGCGTACTTCGGGCGGATGCGCAGGATCGCGGCGAGCAGGGCGCGGCTGCCGCGTTCGAAGCGGCGGGCCACCGTGTCGTACACCAGCTCGGGGACCTCGGGCGGGATGTGCGTGCAGAGCACGTCGACGTCGCCGAGTGCCTCGATCTTGGCCGCGTACTCCTCGTCGCTGACCTCGTACGGGGTACGCATCGGGCTGCGGAGGCCGCCGCCGACGAAGCCGAAGACCCGGCCGCCGAGCTCGACGCGCTGGCCGTCGAGGACGGTGGTGCCGGGGTGTGCGTACTCGGGCCAGAGCGGCGGGATGTCCACGTTGCCGTAGGTGGCGTACGTCGGGGTGGGGAAGGCCGCGAACAGCTCGGTGTACTGCCTGCGCACCGCCCCCTCGATCGCGGCGTCGCGGTCCACCCCGGTCCAGAGCCTGCGCCCGAGCTCCCTGGCCTCGTCGAAGCGGCGGGCGGTGCGCAGTTCCACGATGCGGTCGGCGTTCTCGACACCGAAGAGTTCGGGGAAGATGCCGCGCGAATGATCGGCGTAGTCGAGGAAGAGCACCAGGTCGCCCAGGCAGATCAGGGCGTCGGCTCCGTCACCCGCCCTCGCGAGACCCTCGCTGTTGCCATGTACGTCGCTGACCACATGCACGCGCATGGAGATCACCCTAGGTCTCCGCGCACATGCTGGATAGAGGGGGCCGGACCCGCTGATACCACCGGCTCCGGACATGCGTGGACTAGTCTGCGCGAAGCACCGCCGTGTCGTGTGACGCATGGAACATCTGGCCGGGCCCCTCTATCGGGAACGTCCTACCCATGGGTAACGTCCGGGCGGTCAGGTCCAGTCGTGGCGACAGCGATGTCGACCAGAGGAGCAGCAGTCTTGCGTGAGTTCAGCCTTCCGGCCCTGTACGAGGTCCCTTCGGACGGCAATCTGACGGATCTCATCCGCCGCAACGCCGCTCAGCATCCCGATGTGGCAGTCATGGGCCGCAAGGTGGCCGGTGTCTGGACCGACGTCACCGCCACCCGGTTCCTCACCGAGGTCCACGACGCCGCCAAAGGCCTGATCGCCGCGGGTGTGCAGCCCGGCGACCGGGTCGCGCTGATGTCGCGCACCCGCTACGAGTGGGTGCAGCTGGACTTCGCGATCTGGAGCGCGGGCGCGGTCACCGTGCCGGTGTACGAGACGAGCTCGGCCGAGCAGGTGCAGTGGATCCTCGGCGACTCGGGCGCGGTCGCGGTGATCGTGGAGAGCGACGCGCACGCCGAAGCCGTCGAGACCGTACGCCACTCGCTGCCCGCTCTGGCGCACGTCTGGCAGATCGAGAAGGGCGCCGTCGACGCCCTGCGCAGCGGTGGCGCCGGGGTCACCGACGCCACCGTCGAGGAGCGCACCTCCCTGGCCAGGGCCGACGATCCGGCCACCATCGTCTACACCTCGGGCACCACGGGCCGCCCGAAGGGCTGCGTGCTGACCCACCGCAGCTTCTTCGCCGAGTGCGGCAACATCGTCGAGCGCCTGAAGCCGCTGTTCCGTACGGGCGAGTGCTCCGTCCTGCTCTTCCTGCCCGCCGCGCACGTCTTCGGCCGGCTGGTCGAGGTGGCCTCGGTGATGGCGCCGATCAAGATCGGCTGCGTACCCGACATCAAGCACCTCACCGATGAACTGGCCTCCTTCCGGCCGACGTTGATCCTCGGGGTGCCGCGGGTCTTCGAGAAGGTCTACAACTCGGCGCGTGCCGCGGCGCAGGCCGACGGGAAGGGCCGGATCTTCGACAAGGCCGCCGACGCCGCCATCGCGTACAGCCGCGCGCTCGGCACCCGGAAGGGCCCCTCCCCCGCGCTGCGGATCAAGCACAAGATCTTCGACAAGCTGGTGTACAGCAAGCTGCGGGCGGTGCTCGGCGGGCGCGGCGAGTACGCGATCTCCGGCGGCGCGCCGCTGGGCGAGCGGCTCGGCCACTTCTACCGGGGCATCGGCTTCACCGTGCTGGAGGGCTACGGCCTCACCGAGTCCTGTGCGGCGACCGCCTTCAATCCGTGGGACCGCCAGAAGATCGGTACGGTCGGCCAGCCGCTGCCGGGCTCGGTCGTACGGATCGCGGACGACGGCGAGGTGCTGCTGCACGGCGAGCACCTGTTCAGCGGCTACTGGAACAACGAGTCGGCGACCTCCGAGGCGCTGGCCGACGGCTGGTTCCACACCGGTGACATCGGCACGCTCGACGAGGACGGCTACCTCGCGATCACCGGCCGCAAGAAGGAAATCATCGTCACCGCGGGCGGCAAGAACGTCGCCCCGGCGGTGATCGAGGACCGCATCCGCTCGCACGCCCTGGTGGCGGAGTGCATGGTGGTCGGCGACGGGCGGCCGTTCGTCGGCGCGCTGGTCACGCTGGACGACGAGTTCCTGGCGCGCTGGGCCGTGGAGAACGGCAAGCCGGCGGGCTCCACCGCGCTGTCCCTGCGGGACGACGCGGAGCTGCTCGCGGAGATCCAGCGGGCGGTGGACGACGGCAACGCGGCGGTCTCCAAGGCCGAGTCGGTACGCAAGTTCCGTGTCCTGCCTGCCCAGTTCACCGAGGAGGCGGGGCACATCACGCCCTCGCTGAAGCTGAAGCGCAATGTGGTGGCGAAGGACTTCGCCGACGAGATCGAAGCGATCTACCGCGGCTGAGGACGGACGGTGCGGGTGGCCGGCAGGCCGGCCCGCACCGGGTCAGAGCAGCGTCCTGAGCTTCTCGGCGAGCAGGTCCCAGCGCCACTTCTCCTCGACCCAGGACCGCCCGCGGGCCCCCATCCGGCGCCGCAGCTCCGGATCCTGGAGCAGCGTGACGATCCGGTCGGCGGAGTCCTCCGCGGAGCCGCCCCGCACCACCCAGCCGGTCTCGCCGTCGAGCACCGCGTCGGGCGCGCCGCCCGAGTCCCCCGCCACGACGGGCAGTCCGGTCGCCGAGGCCTCCAGGTAGACGATGCCGAGCCCCTCGACGTCGAGCCCGCCCCGGCGGGTGCGGCAGGGCATCGCGAAGACGTCACCGGCGCCGTAGTGCGCGGGCAGCTCCGCCCAGGGGACGGCGCCGGTGAACCGCACCGAGTCCGCGACGCCCGTCCCGGCCGCGAGCTTGCGCAGGTCGTCGGCGTACGGTCCGCCTCCGACGATCAGCAGCACCGCGTCCGGTACCCGCCGCAGGATCCGGGGCATCGCCCGGATCAGGGTGTCCTGGCCCTTGCGCGGCACCAGCCGGGAGACGCACACGACCACCGGCCGGTCCGTGAGCCCGAGCCGCGCGCGCACCGCGTCGCCGCCCGAACCGGGGTGGAAGGTCTTCTCGTCGACGCCCGGCGGCAGTTGCACCATGCGTCCCGCGGCGGCGGGGGTCAGCGCGGCGGCGATGCGTGAGCGGGTGTACTCGCCGAGGTAGGTGAGGGTGTCGGTGCCTTCGCCGATCCGGCGCAGCAGTTGCCGCGCCGCGGGCAGCTGGGCCCAGCCCGCCTCGTGGCCGTGCGTGGTGGCGACCAGCCGCTCGGCGCCCGCGCTGCGCAGCGCGGGCGCCATCAGACCGAGCGGGGCTGCGGCGCCGAACCACACGGACGTACAGCCGTGTTCACGGAGCAGCCCGCTCGCCCGCGCGGTGACCCGCGGGGTGGGGAGCAGCATCGTCGTCCGGTCGCGTACGACCGTGAAGGGCTGCTCGGCGTCGAAGGCCGCGGTCGCCCCGGCGCCCTCGCTGCCGCGCTTCCAGGTGGAGGCGTAGACGACGAGCTGTTCGGGGTCCAGCCGCAGCGCCATGTTGTGCAGGAACGCCTGGATCCCGCCGGGGCGGGGCGGGAAGTCGTTGGTCACGATCAAGGTCTTGTGCATCGCCGCCGACAGTACCCAACGGCCCCGCCTCGTCGCTCGGGCGCAGCCACGACGGCATCATGGCCCGGACATCGCACACATCACGGCATAGGCCGTCATTCCGGACGGGGCGGTTCATGAGGGGCGTACGCGGCGGCACCGGACTCGCTCTCCTGGTCTGGGCGCTCACCAGGACCCTGCTGCTGCTCTGCGTCCTCGGCGTGCTGACCGTGCCCGGCGTGGACGTCACCGCCGATGTCTCGGTGACGTACCACGGCTGGTACGAGGTGCTGAGGACCGGCACCTTCCCGCTCTCCGACGTCACCTGGCAGTACCCGCCCGGCACGGCCCTCGCGATCCTGGCGCCCGCGGTGCTGCCGTTCCTCGGCTACGCGTCGGCCTTCTTCGTCCTGGCCCTCCTCGCCGACGCGGTGGTCCTCGGCCTCCTGAGCTACGCGGCGCGGCGGCCGGGCAAGCGGTCCGCCGGGGTCTGGGTGTGGGTCGTGGGCGTACCGCTGCTGGGGCCGACCTCGTACGCCCGGTACGACGTGATGGTGACCGCCGTGGCGGTCGCCGCGCTGCTGGCAGGGGCCCGCCGGCCGCGCACGCTGGGCGCACTGGCCGCGCTGGGCGCGCTGCTGAAGGTCTGGCCCGCGCTGCTGCTCGCGGGGACGCCCCGCGGCCGTGTCACCCGGGTGTCCTGGATCTCGTTCGCGGCCACGGCAGCGGCCCTGCTGCTGCTCTTCGGCGTCACGATGCCGGGCGCGTTCGGCTTCCTCACCTTCCAGCGCGACCGGGGAACCGAGGTCGAGTCGCTGGGCGGTCTGGTCTTCCAGGTCGCCCGGCACCACGGCTGGCAGGGGCAGGTGGCCCTGCACTACGGGTCGGTGGAGTTCATCGGCCCGTACGTCCCGGTGGTGAGCGCCGTCGCGCTGGGCCTGTCGGTGGTGGCCTTCGGCTGGCTGCTGCTGTGGCGGCTGCGGGCCAGGGAGTTCACCGCGAGCACCCCGTGCGACGCGGCGTTCACCGCGGTCCTGCTCTTCACCACGACGAGCCGGGTGATCAGCCCCCAGTACCTGATCTGGCTGGTCGGACTCGCCGCCGTCTGTCTGGTCTTCCGTACGAGCCGGATGGCCGTCCCCGCCTGTCTGGTGCTGGCCGCCACCGCTGTCACGTTCCTGGAGTTCCCGCTGGGTTTCGACCATGTGGTGGCCGGGGATCCGACCGGTCTGGTGCTGATGTTCGTACGCAACGGGCTGCTGGTCGCCGCGTGTCCGGTCGCCGCCCGGCAGCTGTGGCGGCACACGGTCCCGGGGCCCCGGGACCGGGCCCGCCAGGGCGACCCGGGCCGGGACGACCACGGGGCGGGCGCCCCGCTCAGCCCAGTTGTGCCTTGAGATACTCCCGCCACCGCGCGGTGAAGTCCGCCAGGTCCGTGCCGAGCACCGTGTTCAGGGCCGCCTCCACCGCGCCGTCACGCTGCTCGTGCGCGCCGACGGCGCGGTAGAAGTCCGTCAGCTTCTGTTCGCCCCAGTGCCCGGCGATCATCCGGCAGGCGAGCCAGCCGCCCTCGTACGCCCGCGCGAGCCGGTCCGCGTCGTCGCTGAAGCCGAAGTCCGCGTCGGTGGGCAGCGCGGCGGGCAGTTCACCGCTGCGGACGGCCCGTTGGAGCTCGGGGGCCGCTTCCCGCGGGGTGGTGTCCGTGCCCCGGTAGGCGGCCCAATCCGCGAACCCTTCGGAGAGCCAGAGCGGGGTCGCCGCCGAGGTCTGGGCACGGGTGGCGACATGCGTGGTCTCGTGGGTGAGGACCACCTGCTTTCCCCGCTCGCTCAGGGTCGCGTACGCCTCGGGATTGACGATCACCCGGTCCGCCGGTGCGGCGCTCGAACCGCCCGCCTCCCCCGTGGTGACGGCCGCGATGCCCTGGTAGGTGGCGGCGGGCGAGCCGAGCAGGGCGCCCATCGCGTCCAGCGAGGACGGGACCAGCACCACGACCCGGTCGGCCCAGGTGCCGTGCCAGGCCGACTCGACGGCCGGGACGGCACGGTCCGCGACGGCCGCCACCTGCCGCAGCAGCTGCGGGCGTTGGCCGACCCCGAGCACCAGGCTGTGCTTGCCCTCGGCGGTCTCCACCCGGCCCTGCTGCCAGAGCTGCTGGCCGGTGCCCCGGTCCGGGCTGTCCCCGTCGATGTACCAGCGGCCGTCCCGCTCGACCAGGGCCAGCGTGCGTCCGGCGGCCACCGGCGCGCTGTCGTAGCCCTCGATCCGGTAACGCAGCTCGACCCGGGCCGTGGCCGTGGAGCCCTGGCGCCGTACGTCCTCCAGGCTGTACTGCCAGGAGCGCAGCGGCACCGCGGCCAGATTGCGGAACTCCGCGCGCTGGGCCGTCAGCAGCCCCTTCGCCCGGGGGTCGACCACCGCCAGATATCCGCTCTCGTCACGGTGCACGACGGCGGCGGCCCGGCGGTCCAGCGTCTGCCGGATGTCGCGGTCCGTGGTGTCGGGCGCGGCGGGAGCGCCGCACGCCGAGACGAGCAGCAGCACGGCGAGGCCACCGCCCACCGTGTGTGTGCGCCGTGTCCCGCACCGCCGACCTGCCATGCCGCCGATCGTACGGGGCACGGTCCGGGCAGCTCAGACGCGTGTCACCGAGGAGACGGGCATCATGCCGACCGGGTCGTACCGCACGGTGGCCCCCGGATGCGGCGCGTGCACGACCTGGCCGTTGCCCACGTACATCGCGACATGGCTGGCGTCGCTGCGGTACACCACGAGGTCACCGGGCCGGGCCTGGGAGAGCGGGATCCGCTGTCCCGCGTACCGCTGCTCCTGCGAGGTGCGGGGCAGCGCGACACCCGCGTGCGCGTACGCCCACTGCATCAGGCCCGAACAGTCGAATCCTGACGGGCCGTTGGCGCCCCAGACGTACGGTCTGCCGACGGCGCTGCGGGCCGCGAGCACGGCGGCGGCGGCCCGTCCCGACGTCGGCAGGACGCCGAGCGCGGGCATCTCGTCCCGGTCGTCCGAGCGGGAGACCTCGTCGTACCGGGCGCGCTGTGCGGACGGCAGCGCCTCCAGCAGGCTGCGGGCCCGCGCCAGCTTGTCCTCGACCGTCCGTTTGTGGCGGGCGACTTCGGTCCGGCTCTGCCGGAGCTCGGCGAGTTTGTGGTCGGCGTCGGCGCGCTGCTGCACGAGCCTGCGCCGGGCCTGCTGGAACCGGTGCAGCTGTCCCGCCCGGTAGTCGCCGATCTGCTCCAGGGCCACGGCCTTGTCGAGGTACGAGTCGGGGTCGGAGGAGAGCAGCAGCGCGAGCGTGGGATCGATGGCCCCGGCACGGTACTGGGCCCCGGCGAGCGCGCCGAGCGCCCCGCGCATCTGGTTGATGTGCTCCTGGCTGCGGGCGACGCCGTCCTGCGCGTCGGTGACTTCCCGGCGGAGCCGGCCGGCCCGTTCGTCGGCCTGGTCGTACAGCTGGGTGGCCCGCTCGGCCTGCGCGTACAGACCGTCGACCTTGGCCCGTGCGGTCACGGCGGTGTCCCGGGGCTCCGCACCGGCCGGTGCGGCACCGAGACCGGCCGCGGCCGTCGCCAGCGCGGCGGACAGCACAGTGGCCCGGGTGCTCCGGGCGAGGCCGGACTGGGTGACACGGCGATGGGACACCACAGGAGCCGCACTCCTTCCGCTGCGTGCGGTCCCTGCCGCCCCGATGGGCGGACCGGTTGCCGGGAACCGCACCCGGACAGTAGCCGTGCGACCACGCAGTGGCCAAAGACCCGCGGCACGCGCAAAACGACGCCCCGCCGGAGACCACAAGGTCACCGACGGGGCGGGCAGTCAGCGAGCGGCACCGGAATTCGCCCGATTGGGCGGTGTCGGGGACGCCGGGCGGAGCGGTTCGCGTCAGCCGATGCGGACGCCGAACTGGAAGGGCATGTTGCCGATCGCCTCGTACCGGACGTTGGCACCGGTGCGCGGTGCGTGCAGCACCATGCCGTTGCCCGCGTACAGGCCGATGTGGTGCAGGTCGCCGTAGAACAGGACCAGGTCGCCGGGCTTGAGCGCGCTCTGCGAGTAGATCCGCTGACCGGCGTTGGCCTGGGCCTGGGAGACGCGCGGGAGGGAGACGTTGGCCTGCCCGTACGCCCACTGCGTCAGCCCCGAGCAGTCCCACGAGGCCATACCGGTGGCACTGTACTGATAGGGCTTGCCTATCTGGGTCTTGGCGGCGTTGAGCGCGACGCCGCCACGGGCGGACGCCGGCACGTCGTTGCCCAGATCGGCGCGGGAGCTGGCCCGGTTGGCACGGGTGTTGTCCG
>NZ_CALNVW010000032.1 GCF_940670765.1 Streptomyces sp. A 4/2 | reverse complement strand
ATGACGGCGTGATGAATCCATGGCTGACATGACGGAGGTGCTCCTCGCGCTCTCGATGAAGTCAGGATGAATCAGAGGGTGTTGCGGTACGGCGGCATGAATCGCATGCGCGGCATCTGATCGGCGAGCACTCCCCCGTCGACCACGATGCGGGCACCGGTGAGGTACGCCCCGGCGTCCGAGGCCAGCAGCAGCAGCGCGCCCACGCACTCGTCGGGCTGCGCGTACCGCCCGAGCGGAATCCGCTCGCGGTACGCGGCCTCGAACGCCTCCCGGTCGAAGGGGAACTCTCCGTCGATGGGGGTCTCGACCATGCCGGGCGCGAGGGTGTTGGCGGTGATGCCGTACGGGGCCAGCTCGACCGCCAGGGTCTCGGTGAGCAGTTGGGCGGCGGCCTTCGACGCGTTGTAGTGGGCCAGCCCGGCCTCGGCCACCAGGGCGTTCTTCGAGGTGATGGTGATGATGCGGCCGGCCACCCCGTCGGCGGTCATGTGCTCGGCGATGCGCTGGGTGAGGAAGAAGACCGCGTCGACGTTGACCCTCATGACGCGGGACCAGCTGGCGGGGGTGATCTCGTTGAAGCGTTCCAGGGCGGCGGTGCCCGCGTTGTTGACGAGGATGTGCAGCGGCCCGGCCTCGGCCCGTACGGCGTCGACGAACGCGGCCAGTTCGCCGGTCTCCGCGAGGTCCTGCCCGTAGGTCCAGGCGCGCCGCCCCAAGGACTCGACGGCCGCCGCGGTCGTACCGATGCCGTCCGCGCCCGGCAGATCCACCAGCACCACGTCGGCGCCGGCCTCGGCGAGGCCGACGGCGAAGGACCGGCCCAGGCCACGAGCGGCTCCGGTGACGACCGCGGTGCGGCCGGTGAGATCGAAACGGTCGGTGCCGCGGGGCGGGACAGCTGCGGTCATGGCGGGGTTCCTTCGGAGGAAGTGGTACGAGAGGTGGGCCGCCGCGCCACACCGGGGGGCGGGGTGCGCGGCGGCCCGGCTGCCGGGAGAGGGGACAACAGGAGAGGGGGATTCTCCGGCTGTCCGCCGCCCGGCAGGTTCAGGGGCCCACGTGATCGAGGGCCTGGCGGGATCGGAAGCCCGGCGGAGTCGGAAGGCCGACGGGACCAGAAGCCCGGCGGGAGGCCCGGCGGGATCGGAGCCCGGCGGGGTCCGGGGGTCCCGGCCCGGTCAGCCGTCCAGTCCCAGGAGACCGAGCGACTGCCGGTGGATGACCTCTTCCACGGCGTCCGCGTCCAGCGGCGGCAGTCCCGGGATACCGGGGATACGGGCGATCTCGCGCAGCCCCGCGATCGAGTCGTCCACCGTGGTGAAGGGGTAGTCGCTGCCGAACATCAGCTTGTCCCAGACCCCGTAGTCCTGGACCAGCCGGAGGCTGTGCCAGAGCTGGAAGGGCCGGTAGTGCAGGGCGCTGATGTCCGCGTACACGTGCGGGTGCTTGCGGATGACGGCGATGCACTCGCCCTCGAAGGGATGCC
Source organism: Streptomyces sp. A 4/2 (assembly GCF_940670765.1). Classification (GTDB taxonomy): domain Bacteria; phylum Actinomycetota; class Actinomycetes; order Streptomycetales; family Streptomycetaceae; genus Streptomyces. The sequence goes on along the minus strand of NZ_CALNVW010000032.1, from coordinate 4,437 downwards.
CGAGGTGGGCGAGGACCATCCGCAGTTCGGGGTGGCGGATGGCGACCGCGTCCAGATGGCGGGGCATGGCCCATTCGAGCGGGGCCGTGGAGACGAAGGTGGTGCCGGTGTGGACGAGGAGCGGCAGCCCGTGCCGTTCCGCGTAGCCGTACAGCTCGTCGTACTCCTGAGCTGCCGGGTCGAACCCGGCGTACATCGGCATCAGTTTGATGCCGCGCAGGCCCAGCTCCTGGTGGCCGTAGCGGAGTTCGTCCTGCCAGCCGGGCTGGGTGGGGTCGATCGAGAGGTAGCCGATGAGCCGGTCCGGGCGGCGTGCGACGTACGAGGCGACCGCCGCGTCGTCGACCCACAGGCCGCTGCGGCGGGCCTTGCCGCCGACGACGACCGTACGGGTGCCCTCGGGCGCGGTGGCCGCGTACTCCTCCCATGTGACCGTCAGGTCGACCTCGCCCGCGTGGGCACGGGCCGAGTCGGACTTGAAGGGGTCGGTGAAGTCGTGGCTGTGCCGGAAGAGATGGGAGTGGACGTCGACGATCATGTGCGGTTCCGCTTCTCCCAGCCGTCCGCGAACATGTTCCAGAACCGGTGGCTGGGCGGGTGTTCCTCGAAGACCTCGTCGACGAGTTCGACGCCGAGGCCGGGGGCGGTCGGCAGGCCGATGTGCCCGTCGGTGATCGGCAGGGTGCCCTGCAGGGCGTCGAAGACGTACGGCTCCAGGAGCCCGTCGAAGGTTTCGAGGATCTTGAGGTTGGGGATGCCGAGCGCCGCGTGGACGGAGACGGTGGTGCACAGCGGCGAGTTGGAGTTGTGCGGGGCGACCAGCATGCCGTGGGTGTCGGCGATGGCGGCCAGTTTGCGGACCTCGGTGAAGCCGCCGGCCATCGACAGGTCGGGCTGGATGATGTCGACGGCGTGGGTCGCGAAGAGCTGCTTGTACTCGTAGCGGTTGTGGAAGTGCTCGCCGCCGGAGATCGGGAACGCGGCGCGCTGCCGCAGCTCCGCGTACCGCTCGATGTGCGTCCAGGGCATCGGCTCCTCGAACCAGCCGATGTCGAACGGCTCCAGCTCGCGGACCAGCCGGGCGGCGGTCGGCATGGCGAAGCGGGCGTGGCCCTCGATGAAGAGGTCGACGTCCGGTCCGATGGCGTCGCGCACCGCGGCCACCAGCTCGACGGAGCGGCGCAGTTCGGCGCGCTCCAGCTCGTGCAGCCCGGGGCCGAACGGGTCGAACTTGAGGGCGGTGAAGCCCTTGGCGACGGTCTCCTTCGCCTTCGCGGCGAAGATCTCCGGCTCGCGTTCGCCGGTGTACCAGCCGTTGGCGTAGATCCGGACCCTGTCCCGGCAGGCGCCCCCGGTCAGCCGGTAGGCGGGGACCCCGAGCGCCTTGCCCATCAGGTCGTACATCGCCTGGTCGAGGCCGGACAGGGCGATGCCGCCCATGTCACCGCCGCGCAGGAAGTCGCCCTGGTAGACGCGGAGCCACAGCTCCTCGATGTCGAAGGGGTCGGCGCCGATGAGATGGCGCCCGGCGAGCGATTCGGTGAGGGCGCAGACCTCACGCACCCGGTAGGGGTGGGTGATCTCACCGATGCCGGTGAGGCCCTCGTCGGTGTGGACGCGGACGTAGCCGAAGTCGCGCCAGGAGGTGCCGAGCATCAGGGTCTCGACGCGGCTGATCCGTCCTGCGGGACCGGCCGGGCGGGTGCGGTTGACGGTGAGCATCAGCTGACGGCTCCGCCCATGGTCGAGGTGTTCTCCAGGTCACGGGCGCCGCCTTCGGCGAGCACGGCCCGGACGGCGGCTTCGGTGCCCTCGATCAGACGGTCCACGTCCGCGTCGGTGTGCGCGTAACTGATGTGGCTGCGCTTGAGGTTGAGCGGCAGCTCGAACAGTCCGTGGTCCAGGAGCTTGCGGCGGTAGCCGACGAACAGCGAGGCGTCGTTGTGCAGCAGGTCGGCGTAGGTGCGGGGGGTCTCGCCCGGCATGAAGTAGCTGACGAAGACCGAGCCGTAGCCGGTGACCACGGCCGGGACGCCGAGCCGCTCGTACAGTGCGGTCAGTTCGGTACGGACCCGGTCGCCGAGACGGAACACGTGTGCGTGGACCGGCTCCTCGCGGAGCTTGCGCAGGGTGGCGAGGGCGGCGGCGACGACGGACGGGTGACCGTTGTACGTACCGGCGAAGAAGGCCGGGGCGCCGGGGCGGGTGGAGAAGAGGTCCATCAGGTCGGCCCGGCCGCCGATGGCGCCGACCGGGGCGCCGTTGGCGATGGCCTTGCCCAGGGTGGTGAGGTCGGGGGTGACGCCGGAGATCTTCTGCCAGCCGCCGATGTCGTGCCGGAAGCCGGTGATGACCTCGTCGAAGATCAGGACGGCGCCGGCCTTCGTGGTCTCCTCGCGCAGCGTGGTGAGGAACTCCTGGTACGGCAGGAGCGCCCCGACGTTGTGCGGGACGGGCTCGACGATGACGGCGGCGATGTCCTGGCCGTGCTCGGCGAAGGTGCGGCGGACGGCCTCGCTGTCGTTGAACGGCAGGACGAGGGTGGCTTCGAGCACCTCGGGGAGGATGCCGGTGGAGATCGGGTCGTGGCCGCCGACCTTCTCCGGCGCGGAGATGACGTTGAGACTGACCGAGTCGTGCCAACCGTGGTAGCAGCCCTGGAACTTGACGACCAGACGGCGGCCGGTGGCGGCCCGGGAGACGCGCAGGGCGTGGAAGGTGGCCTCGCTGCCGGTGCTGGTCAGCAGGACCTTCTCGACGGACGGGATCAGTTCGGTGAGCTGCTCGGCGAGGAGGACCTCGCCCTCGGTGACGCCGACGCCCATGTGGCCGAGGGTGGCTCCGGCCTCGGCGGTGGCGCGGGCCACGTCCGGGTCGTTGTGGCCGAGCAGGGGCGGGCCGAAGGCCGAGTGGAAGTCGGTGTACTCCCGTCCGTCCGCGGTACGGAAGCGTGCGCCGTCGGTTCCGGTGACGACGAGGTCCGTCAGTCCGGGCACGCTGCGCTGGCCGCTGTTCACGCCGCCGGGCACGACCTGGCGGGCGCGTTCGGCGAGCCGGGCTCCGGAGGTGGTGCTTACCGGGCCTGAACCCATGGTGCTTGCTCCTTGCGTCGAGAGTCGTCGGTTTTCACAGGCCCTGCCCGGCCCGTGAGTCCCTGGCGCCATCCGCCCGGCAGTCGCCGCAGGAAGAGGTGGTGCGTGGTGGCTGAGTGGTGGTGCTGTTCAGCATTTTCAGAACGCTGTTCTGTAGAGCAGAACAGATGCTGGATGTTACGTCCGGGCGAACACGGCAGTCAACCCCCCTTGAGCGACTAGGCTGTTCTGCTATGACGAACAGTTCCGCCCCAGAAGAACCGAAGTACTGGGTCAAGAGCGTGGCCAGGGCAGCGGACATCCTCGAGGCGCTCGCCGCCCCCGCGCCCGGAAGCGGCATGAGCGTCACCGAGGTCGGCCAGACCTGCGGCATCTCCAAGAGCGCGGCCTTCGGCATGCTCCAGACCCTCCGTGCGTACGGACTGGTCTCGGACGACGGCGAGGGGATGAACCGCCGCTACCGGCTGGGCATGAGCCTGGCGCGGCTCGGTGACCGGGCCCGCTCCCAGGTGTCCCTGCGCGGGGTCGCCCAGCCGGTGCTGCGGGAGCTGACCCGGACCACCGGCATGGCGTCCCGGCTGGCCCTGCCCGAGGACGGCCACGCCGTCGTGGTGGACCAGGTCGAGCTCGACCAGCGGGTCCGGCTCGATCTGCGGATGGGTCAGCGCGAGCTGCCGCACTGCACCGGACTGGGCAAGGCGCTGCTCTCGGCGCTGCCGCAGACCGAGGCCGCCTCGATCGTCGAACGGTTCGGGCTGCCCCGCCGTACGGCACGCACCATCACCGACCCCGCGACCTTCCTGTCGCATCTGCGCGACATCGCCAGGGTCGGCTACGCGGTCGACGACGAGGAGGACGCCGAGGGCATCATCTGCATCGGTTCGCCGGTCCTCGACGACCAGGGGGTCTGCGCGGGCGCGGTCAGCATCACCGGTCTCAAGCTCGGTCTGCCCGCCTGGCGTTACCAGGAACTGGGAGGTCAGGTGCGTGACGCGGCCCATCGGATCAGCCGGGCGCTGGGCTGGGACGGCGAACAACCGCACCCCGGTGACGAAATCTCCGGCGCGATCAGGTCTTGACCGATCCGCAGGACCCGCCGTATGTTCCCTGCCAACCAGGGTGACATCTCCAGGTCACCGGTGTTTCATCCCTTCCGGCCCGCTTCCGGCGCCTGCCCACCGCGCTGCGAACACCCCACGGCCGGCCCCTTTTTCAGCCATCCGCCTCATGGCAGTCCACCGCAGGAACGCTCCCTCATTCCCGGCACTTCTCGGAAGGCGAAGTCCGTCATGAGCGTTCCGCATCACCGCACCACCGAACAGCCCGCGAACACCGGGCGCCGCAG
>NZ_CALNVW010000031.1 GCF_940670765.1 Streptomyces sp. A 4/2 | reverse complement strand
CCCACAAGCTGGGTGCGGACATGCCGGACCTCTCGGATCTCTTCGAGGTCGGCGACTCCGGGAAGTTCGCCGTCGGCCAGTGGTGGGCCGTGGAGGTCAACGCCCTGTCGGGGACGTACGAGAAGGAGATCCAGCGGCTCGTCCAGGTCACCGACGTCGTCGACGCCACGCACATCCGGGTCAACTACCAGATCGGCTGGGACCTGGCCGCGGGCCGCACCCTCACCTGGACCCGCATCGAGCCCGTCGACCGCGCCCACGTCCGCAACCTGGTGTTCGAGGGCTGGGGCGACGACGAGATGACCGGCTCGCACCCGGTGAGCTACGAGTACGCGGTGCGCTGCGACGTCTCCGGGATCGAGGCCACCGGCACCTTCTGGCCGGTGATCATGCGCCGCTGGTGCACCTACTACCGCACCGAGCAGTGCTCGCTGACCAACCCCAAGGACGTCACGTACGGCGGCGCGGGCTATCTGACCCAGCAGATCTACTGCCTGTACGGGCACGTCGAGGACTGTCACACCTCCAACGCCCGCCATCTCAACGACTTCACGGCGTCGGCCTACTGCTACGTCACCAACTGCCACGGCGACGGTGACGACCAGGGCCCCTTCGTCACCCACGGGCAGTTCGAGCACGACCTCGTCTACACCGGCAACTCCGGACTGATGACGTTCGCCAACTCCGGGGCGGCCTGGGGCGGCGCGGCCAAGCGGATCACCGTACGGCGGCACGCCTGCTCCTGGTTCGTGGCCCGGGTCAACGTCACCGATCTGACCCTTGAGGACATGCTGGTCATCGGCAAGAAGTCGCTGGACGGCTCCGGGATGCTCTGGGTGAACGCCGACGGTGTGCAGATACGCGGATGCACCGCCAGCGGACCGCTGATCGTCTCCCAGGCGTCCAAGCTGTCGGGGCGGCCCAATGTGATCGCCGACTCGAACTTCTCCTTCGCCGCGGGCGCCGAGATCACCCAGGGAAACGTGAGCGCACCGCTCACGCTCCAGCGGACCGTCCTCGACGGGGTCGGCGCCGCGGTGTTCAACGGCACCGGGCCGCTCGTCCTGGACCAGTGCACCCTCACCGGCGCCGAGGACGCGGCGCCCGTCTCGCTCGCGCACCCCGACATCACGGTCGACGGCGGTGAACTGCGCGACACCGGGCTGAAGTTGACGTCCTCGAAGGACCAGCGGCTGCGGGTCGACGGCGCCCGCGTCGGCGGCACCAACAAGGACGGCGCCCTGCTCTCCCGTACCGGCTCGGCGCGGACCGTCGACTGGCAGCTGAACGGTGTCACCTCCACCGCGCCCAAGGGCACCGCCCATCTGCTGGTGACCGAGGGGGCCAACCGCTACCGGGCGACCGGCTCCACCTTCACCGGCGGCCGGCTCGAACTGCGCCCCGCGGCCTTCACCGGCGCGGACAGCCATCTGCTGCACACCGGCTGCGTCGAGGACGGTACCGAGCGCACCGCCCTGCCGGACGAGGGCGCCCGGGTGTCGCACACCGCGGCCACGCTCCGCTTCTGACGCTCCTCCTCCGCCAGCCACCCCCACCCGCACCGAGGGAACCCCCGTGTCCACGCATACTCCGATCACCAGCCGGCCCGTACGGGTCGCGCTCGTCGGCGCCGGCAACCGCGGCCTGACGTACACCGAGTGGATCAAGAACCATCCCGAGGCCGCCGAACTCGTCGCGGTCGCGGATCCGCGCCCCGTGGCGCGGGCCGCCGCGGGCGCGCCCGTGCAGTTCGACGACTGGCGCCCGCTCGCGGAGAACCGCATCGCTGACGCCGTGATCGTCACCACCCAGGACCGCGATCACGTCGAGCCGGTACTGGCCCTCGCCGCGGCCGGGTACGCGATCCTCGTCGAGAAGCCCCTCGCCCCGACCGAGGACGAGACCCGGGCCATCGTCGAGGGCGTGGAACGGGCCGGGGTGCTCTTCGCGGTCTGTCACGTGATGCGGTACACGCCCTACACCGATCTGGTGAAGCAGGTCGTGGACTCGGGGGTGCTGGGGCAGCTGGTCTCCATCGACCACCTGGAGCCGGTCGGCTGGTGGCACTACGCGCACAGTTACGTACGCGGCCCGTGGAGCCGCGAGAGCGACTCGTCCCCCATGCTGCTCGCCAAGTCCTGCCACGACCTGGACTGGATCTCGTACGTCATGGGCGGGCGCATCGAACAGGTCACCGGCTTCGGCGGACTCAAGCACTTCCGGCCGGAGAACGCGCCGGCCGGCTCCGCCGACCGCTGCCTGGACTGCGCGGTCGAGGCCGGCTGCCCGTACAGCGCGCTGAAGCTGTACATGCCGACGCTGCGCGAGAAGGGCGCGGTCTGGCCGGTCACCCATGTCACCGAGGCGACCGACGAGGCCGGGCTCGTGCGGGCACTGCGGGAGGGGCCGTACGGGGTGTGCGCGTACCGCAGCGACAACGACGTGGTCGACCACCAGGTGCTGGCCATGCAGTTGGAGGGCGGGGTGACCGCGACCTTCCAGATGGTGGCGTTCACCGAGCAGACCCACCGGCAGACCCGGATCTTCGGCTCGCACGGCTGGCTGACCGGTGACGGCGAGCGGGTGACCGTCCAGGACTTCCGTACCGGCGAGTCCACCGTCCACGAACTCGGCACGTCCGGTTCGAACGCGGCCGACGGGCACGGCGGCGGTGACGACGCGCTGATCGAGGCGTTCGTACGGGCCGTCGCGACCGGTGACGCGGGGGCCGTGCGCTCCGGCACCGCGACCTCGCTCGGCAGTCACCTCGCGGCGTTCGCCGCCGAACGTGCCCGGCACACCGGGACCGTCCAGACGGTCCCGGTCGCATGACCCCTCTTCCGCCCGCCCTCACGTCCTCGGAGTGTTCCCTCATGTCCCGTGCCCTGAAGCGCCGTTCCCGGCTGCGTGCCGTCGCCGCTCCCGTCCTCGCCACCGCGCTCGCCGCCGGAGTGCTGGCCGGGTGCGGCAGTGGCGGCGACGGCAACACCGTCACCATGTGGACCTACCCGGTCATCTTCGACGAGGCCAAGAACAAGTCCTACTGGGACGGCCTGGTCAAGGAGTTCGAGAAGAAGCACACGGGGATCAAGGTGAAGGTCGAGACCTTCCCGTGGGCCAACCGTGACACCGCGCTGGCCACCGCGATCGCCTCCGGCAAGGGCCCGGACGCGGTGTATCTCATCCCCGACCAGCTGCCGAAGTACGCGAGGAACATCGTCCCGGCCGACGAGTACACCCCGGCCTCCGACAGGGCGGACTACACGGACTTCGCGATGAAGTCGGTGACGGTGGACGGCAAGGCGCTCGGCACCCCGGTGCTGACCAGTGCCAACCCGCTGATCTGCGACAAGCGGGTGTTCTCCGCCATCGGCGAGAAGACCTACCCGACGAGCTGGGCCGATCTGGCCGCGCTGGCGCCGAAGCTGAAGAAGAAGGGCTACTACGCCACCAGTTACAGCGGTGACACCCAGCAGACGCTGAACATGACCTTCTACCCGCTGCTCTGGCAGGCGGGCGGTGACGTCTTCTCGAAGGACGGCAAGCAGATCACGTTCAACGACGCCGCCGGGGTCAAGGCGCTGTCGTACCTCAAGACGCTCGTCGACGGCGGCTACACCGACCGGGACCTGGTCACCACCACGCCCAAGCTGGAACAGACGCCGGTCGCCAAGGGCAAGGTGGCCTGCACCTGGCAGAACACCCCGGCGGACGTCGAGCCGTTCTGGGGCAAGGAGAACATCGTCGTCCAGCCGCCGCTGAAGGACGTCCGGTCCGTCGGTTACGGCACCGTGGGCGCCCTCTCCATGCTGAAGAGCGCCAACAAGAAGGCCACCGGCGACTGGCTCAACTTCGTCGCCGAGTCGAAGAACGCGGCGGGCCTGGAGAAGGGCGCGGGGTACTTCCCGGCCCGGAAGTCCGGCGGCGACCTGTACCCCGGCGACGCTCTGCAGAAGGCGGTCGGCGCCACCCTGCCGAGCATGGACGTGGGACCGCTGCAGGACAAGTCCCGTGAGGTCCAGGGGGTGCTCGCCCCGGAGATCCAGGCAGCGCTGCTGGGCAAGAAGAGCCCGCAGGCGGCGCTCGACACGGCGGCCAAGGCCGCCCAGGCGATGCTCGGTCGCTGACTCGGGACCGGCCTCGGGCGGGGACCGAACCTCTCCCCCGCCCGAGGGCCCGCACCACCGCCGGGCACCCGCCCGGTCCGCACCACCCGCGTGACCCGCGCCCGGCCCGGCCGGGGTCCCGGCTCACGTATCCACCGCAATTCCCCCGTACCGCAAGGAGATCCCCGTGGCAGTCGTCGCGGAACCCACCCGCCGGGGCCGTCGCAGCGGGCCGCAGGCGCGCCGCGAGGCCCGGATCGGCCTGCTCTTCGTCCTCCCGTGCTTCCTGCTCTTCCTCGCCTTCCGGTTCGGCCCCGGGGTCGCCGGTGTGCTGATGAGCCTCACCGACTACTCGCTCACCGGCGGCGGCCACTTCGTCGGCGTCGACAACTTCACCCGCCTCTGGGCCGACCCGCTGTTCTGGCAGGCACTGAAGGTGACGGTGCTCTACACGGTGATCGCGGTGCCCGGCACCCTGATCGCCTCGGTCGCGCTGGCGCTGATCACCCGGCGGGCCTTCCGCGGCGCCAAGTTCTTCCGCTCGGTGTTCTTCCTGCCGGTCGTCACCTCGCTGGTGCTGGCCGCCACCGTGTTCGTGTGGATCTTCTCCACCGGCGGCCCGTGGTCCACGATGGTGGGCTGGCTCGGGATGTCGCAGAGTTCCTGGCTCTCCGACGACGTCCTGGTGCTTCCCGCGCTCGCGATCGTCGGCATCTGGTCCCGCTTCGGCTACGGGATGCTGATCCTCCTCGCCCGGATGCAGGACATTCCGCGTGAGCTGGAGGAGGCGGCGCTCACCGACGGCGCGGGTCCCTGGCAGCGGTTCCGGTACATCGTGCTGCCGCAGCTCAAGCCCGCGCTGTTCTTCCTCGCCGTCATCGAGACGACCGCCTCGTTCCAGGTGTTCGACGCGGTCTACACGATGACCGGGGGCGGACCCGCCAACGGCAGCTACACGCTCGTCTTCCAGCTCTACGACGCGGGCTTCAAGTACTTCGACCTGGGCTACGCCTCCGCCATCGGGGTCGCGCTCTTCGTGCTGACCGTGGTGGTCGCCGTACTCCAGCGGCTCGTGATCGGGAAGGACCAGTGACCATGACCGCAGCACCTGTGGAGACCCCGGCCGACGTGTCCGCCGGCGGTACGTCCGGCGCCCCGCAGAAGGTGGACCTCCGGGCCGCCCGGCGGGCCGAGCGGCGGCTGCGCAAGGCGGCGGACCGCGACACCGTGCCGCACGGCATGCGTGCCACCCCCGTGGGCCGTGTCGCGCGCACCCTGCTGCTGACGGTGGCGGCGCTCGTCACGATCTTCCCGTTCTACGCGATGGTCGTGCTGTCGCTGAAGCCGTCCGCGGCGGTCGACTTCCCGGGCAGTCTGCTGCCCTGGCCGCTGACCGGCGAGGCGTACCACGCCGTCATGAGCGCCCAGGACGTGCCGCGCTGGCTGCTCAACACCCTGATCTACTCGGTGGTCTCGGTCGTCGGCGTGCTGCTGCTCGCCGCGCTCGCCGGATACGCCTTCGCCAAGAAGCGCTTCCCGGGCCGTGAGGCGATGTTCTGGTCGTTCCTCTCGATGGTGATGGTCCCCTACCACGTCACGATGATCCCGACGTTCGCGATGATCGCGAAGCTGGGCGGCGTGGACACCTACTGGGGTCTGATCATCCCGACCCTCGCCAACGCCCAAGCGGTCTTCCTGATGCGGCAGTTCATCATGGGACTGCCCGACGAACTCTTCGAGGCGGCCCGGCTGGACGGGTGCAGCGAGTGGCAGATCTTCTACCGGATCGTGCTGCCGCTGCTGAAGCCGATCCTCGCCACCCTCGGTGTCTTCGTCTTCCTCTGGCACTGGAACGACTTCCTGTGGCCGCTGGTCATCGGCCAGTCCACCGACATGCGCACGCTCACCGTCGGGATCGCCTCGCTCCAGCAGCAGAACGTGCCGCTGAACGTGGTGCTCTCCGGCTCCGTCATCGCGTTCGTGCCCATCTTCGCCGCGTACATGGTGGGTCAGCGCTACTTCACCGAGGGCGTCACCGCGTCCGGAATCAAGGGATAGCCACGCATGTTCACCGATGAGGCCGCTCTGGAAGAGCGGCTCGCCACCCCCTCCCCCGCGCTCGTCGCCGACCTCGCCCGCCTCGAAGGCGACCTGCTGGTGCTCGGCGCCGGCGGCAAGATGGGCCCCAGCCTGTGCCGGCTGGCCCGCCGGGCGCTGGACGCCGGGGGCCGCTCCGACGTCACGGTGTACGCCGTTTCCCGCTGGTCGGACAAGGCCGCCGCCGCGGAGCTGGAGGCCGACGGGGTCCGTACGGTCGCCTTCGACCTGATGGATCCGGCCGCCGATCTCGGCGCACTCCCCGACGCCGGGAACGTGATCTTCATGGTCGGCGCCAAGTTCGGTTCGGCCGGGGCGCCTTCGCACGCCTGGGCGGTCAACGCCGCCATGCCGGACCGGGTGGCGCGCCGCTGGTCCACCTCGCGGATCGCCGCGTTCTCCACCGGCAACGTGTACCCGCTGGTGCCCCTGTCGTCCGGCGGCTGCACCGAGTCCGATCCGGTCGGCCCGGTCGGTGAGTACGCGATGTCCTGCCTCGGCCGCGAGCGGATCTTCGACCACGCCGCACTGACCCGTGGCACCAAGGTCACCAACATCAGGCTCAATTACGCGGTCGACCTCCGCTACGGCGTGCTCGCGGACATCGCATCCCGCGTACAGTCGGGCGAGCCCGTCGACCTGACGACCGGTCACGCCAACGTGGTGTGGCAGGGGTACGCCAACGAGGTCGCCCTCCGTTCGCTGCTGCACGCCACGGACGGCGAGGCCTTCACCCTCAACCTCACCGGCCCCGAGACCGCTTCGGTGCGCCGCCTCGCCCAGTGGTTCGGCGAGGAGTTCGACCGGGAGCCGGTGTACATCGGGGCGGAGTCGCCGACCGCGCTGCTCTCCGACGCGAGCCGCTGCCATGCGCTCTTCGGTTATCCGGAGGTCGCACTGCGCACTCTCGTCGAGTGGCAGGCCGACTGGCTGCGCCGCGGGCTGCCGCTGTCCGGCAAGCCCACCAAGTTCCAGGTCCGTGACGGAAGGTTCTGATCCACTCCATGTCCACTCCCTCCTTGGACGCCCTCGCCCACGGTGCGGTGATCCCCGCCCATCCACTCGCACTGGACGCGAGCCGCAAGCTCGACGAGCGGCGGCAGCGCGCCCTGACCCGCTACTACCTGGCCTCGGGCGCGGGCGGCGCCGCTGTTGCCGTGCACACCACCCAGTTCGAGATCCGGGAGCCCCAGGTCGGTCTCTTCCGGCCGGTACTGGAACTCGCCGCCGAGACGATCCGGGCCGAGGCCGGGCGTCCCTTCATCAAGATCGCGGGCGCCTGCGGCTACACCGCCCAGGCGGTCTCCGAGGCCGAGACGGCCGCCGAACTCGGCTATGACGCGGTGCTGTTGAGCCCCGCGGTGCCGGGCGCCGACGAGAAGGGGCTGCTGGAGCGGGCCCGCGCGGTCGGCGAGGTGCTGCCGGTGATCGGCTTCTACCTCCAGGAGGCGGTCGGCGGGCGCTATCTGTCGCCGCGCTTCTGGGCGGCCTTCACCGATCTGCCGTCCACCGTGGCCGTGAAGATCGCCCCCTTCGACCGCTACCGCACCGCCGACGCGGTACGGGCCGTCGCGGGCGCCGACCGCGCGGGCGAGGTGGCCCTGTACACCGGCAACGACGACGGCATCATCGGCGATCTGCTGACCCCCTACGAGACGGCGGGCGGCGAGCGCCGCTGGTTCGCGGGCGGGCTGCTCGGCCAGTGGGCGGTGTGGACCGGCTCGGCGGTGTCCCTCCTCGACGACGTACGGGCGGCCCGCGCCGGGGACCACGAGGCGATGCTGCGCTGCCTGGCCCGCGGCCCGGAGCTGACCGACGCCAACAGCGCGGTCTTCGATGTGCGCGGCGCGTTCCGCGGCTGCATCGCCGGAGTCCACGAAGTACTCCGCCGTCAGGGCCTGTTGGAGGGGACCTGGTGTCTGGACCCGGCCGAGACCCTCTCTCCGGGGCAGGCGGACGAGATCACCCGGGTGGCCGCCGCCTACCCCTGGCTGACCGATGACGCCTTCGTTGCGGAGCACCTCGATGACTGGCTCTCCTGACCGCCCCCGGGTGGTGGTCGCCGTACCTCCCGGGCTGCGCGCGCAGTTCTTCTCGGCCGAGGTGTGGCAGGACCTGGAGCGGGCCGCGGAGCTGACGGTGCTCGACGCGCACCGCGACCGGGCGGCGCTCGCCGCCGCGCTGCCCGGCGCCCGTGCGCTGGTCACCGCCTGGGGAACGCCGCGGATCGACAGCGAACTCCTCGATGCGGCCGACCGGTTGGCGCTCGTCTCGCACACCGGATCCGCCGTCGCGCCCTATGTCACCGCCGAGGTGTTCCGGCGCGGCATCCGGGTCAGCCAGGCCGGTGACGAGATGGCGCGGCCGGTCGCCGAGGTGGCGCTGGCCTTCACGCTGTCGCTGCTGTACCGCATCCAGCGCTTCGACCGGGCACTGCGCACCGGCGCCCCGTGGCAGGAGGCGAGCCAGGCCCCGCCGCGCCACGAGATCCACGGCAGTGACATCGGAGTGATCGGCGCGTCCCGGACGGGCCGGGCGTACATCGCGCTCGTCCGGGCCATGGGGGCACGGGTGAGCGTCACCGACCCCTTCCTGACCGACGCCGACGCTGCGGCGCTCGGGGTGGAGTCCGTACCGCTGGAGACCCTGCTGTCACGGAGCAGGGTCGTCGCCGTCCACGCCCCGGTGACCGACGAGACCCACCGGATGCTCGGCCCGGAGCAGCTGGCGCTGATGCCCGACGGTGCGGGTCTGGTGAACACCGCCAGGTCCTGGCTGGTCGACGAGGACGCGCTGCTCGCCGAGCTGGCGTCGGGGCGGCTGGACGCGGCGATCGATGTGTTCGACGCCGAGCCGCTACCGGTGGACCATCCCTTCCGCGCGCTGCCGAACGTCCTGCTGACCCCGCACCAGGCGGCGGGCAGTGTGGAGTGCCGGCTGCGGCTCGGCGCCAGTGCGGTCGGCGAGGTGCTGCGTCTGCTGGCCGGTCAGCCGCTGGTCCACGCGGTGGGCGCCGATGCGCTCAGCCGGCTGCACTGACCGGCGCCCCAACCCCCTCACCCTTCAGGAGAGTTCCCCCTCATGCGTCTGATGCGCATCGGCGAGCCGGGCCACGAACGCCCCGTTCTCGCCTCCCCCGAAGGCCGTCACCACGACCTGTCGTCGGTCACCGCCGACATCGATGGCGCCTTCCTCGCCGCGCTCGCCGACGACCCCGGTCTCGTACCGGAGCCGGAGCGGCTGCCGGAGACCGACATCACCGGTCACCGGATCGGCCCGCCCGTGGCCCGCCCGTCCGCGCTGCTCTGCATCGGCCAGAACTACGCGGCCCACGCGGCGGAGTCGGGCGCGGCCCCGCCCGAGCAGCCGATCCTCTTCTACAAGTCGCCGAACACGATCGTGGGCCCGTACGACGACGTACTCATCCCACGCGGCGCGAAGAAGACCGACTGGGAGGTCGAGCTGGCCGTCGTCATCGGCCGCCGCGCCTCCTACCTCGACTCGCCCGCCGATGCCGCCGCCCACATCGCGGGCTACGCCGTCAGCAACGACGTGTCGGAACGCGCCTTCCAGCTGGAGGAGTCCGGCGGCCAGTGGTCGAAGGGCAAGAGCTGCGCGACCTTCAACCCGCTCGGCCCGGTGCTGGTGACCGCCGACGAGGCCGGTGACCCGCAGGGGATGCGGCTGCGTTCGTACGTCAACGGCGAGCCGCGGCAGGATTCGGGCACCGCGGACATGATCTTCGGCGTGGCGCATCTGGTGCACCATCTGTCGCAGTACCTGGTGCTGGAGCCCGGCGACATCATCAACACCGGTACGCCGCAGGGCGTGGCACTGTCCGGGCGCTTCCCCTACCTCGGCGACGGTGACGTGATGGAGCTGGAGATCTCCGGCCTGGGCGGCCAGCGCAGCGTCTGCCGCCCCGCGTAGCAGGCCGTCCCACGCAACAGGCAGCCGCAGCAAGGGCGTTCAGTCCTCCGGCAGTTCGACCGGCGCGATCTCCTCGTACAGGTCCCCGGGTCCGGGGTTGGTCGCGTCGGTCGTCCCGCCGAGGTGGTGCATGACACCCCAGACGGCGTTGAGCGCGGTCTGGACGGCGCCTTCGGCCCAGCCCGCCGTCCAGGAGATGTCGTCGCCCGCGAGGAAGAGACCGCGCCGGTCCTCGGGGAGGCGGTCCTGCATGAAGTGCGTGAACAGGCGCCGCTGGTAGCGGTAGTGGCCGGGGAGATTGGCCTTGAACGCGCCCATGAAATAGGGCTCGTCCTCCCAGGAGACGGTCACCGGATTGCCGATGATGTGCCCGCGGATGTCGACGTCCGGGTAGATCTCGCCGAGCGACGTGAGCATCACCTCCATCCGCTCGTGTGCCGACAGGGGCAGCCACTTGAGGCTGTCGTCGGACCAGGTGTACGAGAGGCAGATCGTCGCGGGCCGGTCCGGGCCGTCGTCCAGGAGGTAGGTGCCGCGGGTCATCCGGTCGGTGAGCGTCATCGACATGACGTCCCGCCCGGTCGGCACTCCCTTGGCGTCGACGGCCGGGTCCAGCCAGAACGGCCGGTCGACCGGCACGAACAACTTGGACGACGCCATGTAGTGGGTGCGCTCCATCGCCGTCCAGTGGTCGATGGGGAACAGCGCGTCGTCGCATTCGATCTTGGAGAGCAGCATCCAGGACTGGGCGGTGAAGACGGCCGCCGGGTAGGTGCGAATGTCTCCGGACGTGTCGGTGACGGTGATCCGGTTGCCCGCGGTGCGGTGCAGCCGGGTCACCGCGGGACGGGGCTCGCCGCCGTGCAGCGAGGCGAGCGAGGTACCGGACGGCCAGTGGTTGATCTTCTGCGGCTCGCGCGCCCACAGCCGCAGCGGGAGCTGCTGGCTACCGCCGACGATGCCCCGGTGATGGTCGTCTGCCTCGGTGTAGACGACGCGCAGGATCTCCAGGATGGAATTGGGGAAGTCGGTGTCCCAGCCGCCCGTGCCGAAGCCGACCTGGCCGAAGATCTCCCGGTGCCGGAAGGAGGCGAAGGCCTCTGAGCTGCAGAGGAAGCCGTAGAACGTCTGGTCGTCGAGCTTCTCCACCAGCCGCGCCCACAGTTCGCGGATCCTCGGGACGTCGCGCTGCCGCAGGGCGCGGTTCATCTCGGCGAAGTCCGCGCCCTCCTCCAGGCAGGTGTTCCAGGCGTGCATCACCTCGCGGTAGACCTGCGGGAGGTCGTCGACGGACGTGGCGTAGTGCGACTCGCCCTTGAGGTCGACGACGGTGGAAGGGGTCCCGGGGGCCAGCGGGTTGGGGAACGGCCTGGTCTCCAGCCCCACCAGGTCGATGTAGTGCTGGAGCGCCGTGGAGGAGGGCGGGAAGCGCATGGCGCCCATCTCGGCGGTCAGTCCGGGGTCGCAGCCGTCGAAGCCCACGGTACGGAGCCGGCCACCGATCCGGTCGGCCTCGTAGACGACCGGCTTGAGGCCCATCTTCATCAGTTCGTACGCGGTGACGATGCCCGAGAGCCCGCCGCCGATGACGGCGACCTCCGTGCCGTGCCGGGTCGCGGGTATCTGCCCCAGCCCTGCCGGGTGGGACAGGAAGTCGTCGTACGCGTAGGGGAAGTCCGGCCCGGACATGGTGATCGGCGGCTGCCCGTCGGCGTGCTGAACGGCAGTGGTGGGCACCGTGGACGTCATGGGGTACGGACTCCTTGCACGAGGGTCGCGAGAGCCGGGAAGCGGGTCGCGAGGGGAGAGGGAGGGGAGGGCGGCGGGGTGGGCCGAGGCAGCTGCGGCGTTCAGGTCAGCGAGCTGTACAGACCGGGGCGGCGGTCACGCAGATACGGGTTGTTCTCCCGTGAATCCCGCAGGAACGCGGGGTCGGCGTCGGCGACGACCAGTTCCTCGCCACGTCCGGCGCGGGCACGGGCCACTCCGTCGGGTCCCGCCAGACAGCTGAGTCCGACGAACTCGAACTCGCCCTCCTGGCCCGTGCGGTTGACGTAGGCGATGTACAGCTGGTTCTCGAAGGCCCGCACCGGCACCAGGGATTCGGGGACGAACTGGAAGGGGTGCATCTGCGCGGTGGGGACCAGCAGCAGGTCCGTGCCCGCCAGGGCGTGCGCGCGGACGTTCTCCGGGAACTCCACGTCGTAGCAGATCATGATCCCGATCCGGAGCCCGTCCAGCTCGGCCTGGACGACGGGCCGGTCTCCCGGTGTGAACCACTTCTGCTCGAAGCAGCCGAAGAGATGGGTCTTGCGGTAGTTCGCGAGACGGGCGCCGTCGGCGCCGATCAGCTGGGCCGCGTTGTGGACCAGGTCGCCGCTGCGCTCCGGGTACCCGTAGAGCACCGCGAGGCCGTGCCGTACGGCGATGTCGGCGACGGCCCGTGCGCCCGGCCCGTCGGCGGGCTCGGCCAGCCGGGGTACGTCGTCGCCGATCGCGTACCCGGTCAGGAACATCTCCGGGCAGACGAGCAGCCGGGCGCCGGTGCCCGCCGCCCGGCCCGCGGCCTCGTCCAGCACCCGGAGGTTCCCGGCGGTGTCGCCCGGCTGCCCGGAGCTCTGGAGCAGGGCGGTACGCAGCGGTGTCATGGCAGACCTCGGACGGTGCAGAAGGGTGTTCTGGGGACAGATCGACGGTACGTTCAGCAGCCCGGCACCGACAAGACGCGCCTGTTGCGCATCACCGCGCGATTCGTTGCGTGCGACCGTCACGGTCCGGTGATTCGTTGCGTCACCCGGACGGTTCTAGGCGGGCGATCCCGATCCGTACCGCCTGAGCAGGGGGGAGAGCACCAGGACCGACTTGGTGCGCTCGACGAAGGGCTCCCCCGCGATGCGTTCGAGGACGCGCTCGAAGTGGCGCATGTCGGACGCGAAGACCTGGACGATCGCGTCCGCCTCACCGGTGACCGTGGAGGCGGACGCCACCTCGGGGTTGCGTTCCAGCCCACGCCTGATGGCCTCGGGCGAGGTGTTGTGGCGGCAGTAGATCTCGATGAAACCCTCGGTCTCCCAGCCCAGGGCAGCCGGGTCGACCCGGACCGTGAAGCCGGTGATGGCACCGTCGGCGCGCAGCCGGTCGACCCGGCGCTTCACCGCGGGGGCCGAGAGGCCGACCAGTGAGCCGATGTCGGCGAAGGTACGGCGGGCGTCTTCGGCGAGGGCGTGCACGATGCGTGCGTCGAGCTCGTTCAGCAAGGCCGGGGGTTCACTTCTGTGCGGTGCCGGTGCGGGAGCGGCGCGTCCCGCACCGGCAGTAGATCACGAGGCCGGTGCGGTTCCTGGCCGGGACGGACCCGGCCCTGGTACGGCGACCGGACCGGCGGAGGCGGCGCGCCGTCATTCTGCTGCGGGTGAACCGTCAACTCTTGAGAGATGGACCGGCGCAGTCGGGGTAGGCGAGCAGCGGATGACTGAGGAGCCGCCTGTGGTTGTCATGGATTCGCCCCTTGCAGACAGTGCCACGGCACGCGAAGCCGCGACCCGTTTTCTGTCCCAGAACTGCCCCTGGGCGGATGTCGATGCCGTGCTGCTCGTGATCAGCGAGCTGGCGGCCAACGCGGCACGCCACACCACGGGCTGGTGGCGGCTGCGGCTGAGCGCCGAGGCGGAGCTGCTGGTGGTGGAGATGGACGACGACAGCCCCGTCCCGCCCGTGGCGCGGGAGCCCGACTTCGCGGGCGGCGGGGGCTTCGGCTGGCACATGGTGCAGAAGCTGGCGGGCCGGGTCGAGATCAGCCCGCGCCCTTCGGGCAAGACGGTACGGGCGATCTGGTCCCGGCCCGCGACCGGCTGAGCCCCCGGCCGCGCCCCGGGCGAACCGGGACGCGGCCGGGCGTGGTTCCGGGCCCTCACCCCTGCGCGAGCAGCCCGGCCCTGAGCTGCGCGGTGATCCTGGCCAGCAGCCGCGACACCTGCATCTGGGACACGCCCAGTTCGGCCCCGATCTGCGACTGGGTCAGCTCCTCGCCGTACCGCATCCGCAGGATCCTCCGGTCCCGGTGGTCGAGGCGCGCGATGAGGGGCTTCAGCGCCGTGAGGTTCTCCACGAGGTCCATGTCGCTGTCGGTTTCGCCGAGCCGATCCGCCAGCGTCTGGACACTGCCGGTCGTGCCGTCGTCGTAGGGCGTGTCGATCGAGCCGGCCGTGTAGCCGTTGGCGGCCACCAGCCCTTCCACTATCTCCTCCTCGTCCATCCCCAGGTGCTTCGCGAGCTCCGCGGTGGTGGGCGAACGGTCGAGGGTCTGGAACAGCTCGTCGGATGCCTTCGCCAGCGCGATCCGCAGTTCCTGGAGGCGGCGCGGCACATGGACGGACCAGCTGGTGTCGCGGAAGAAGCGCTTGATCTCGCCCACGATGCAGGGCATCGCGAAGGTGGCGAACTCCACCTCGCGGGAGAGTTCGAACCGGTCGATCGCCTTGATCAGCCCGACCGTGCCGACCTGGACGATGTCCTCCATCTGTTCGGATCGGCTGCGGAAGCGGGTGGCTGCGAAGCGGACCAGGGAGAGGTTCAGCTCGATGAGGGTGTTGCGCGCGTACTGGTACGCGTGGGTGCCCTCCTCCCGGGTGGCCAGTGCGGTGAAGAAGAGCCTGGAAAGGTCACGCGCGTCCCGGGGGGCCACTTTCCCGGGGTCCGCCACGTACGGCAGTTGCTCGTCGGTCCGGCCGGACGGCCGGGGAAGGTGCGGTGCGAATCCAGTCGGGACTGTGGTCGCCATGGACACGGTGTCCTCCCCTTCTCGTTCCCGGTGTGCGCACTCCGGGTGCGTCGCGCAGGTCCCGACTACCCGTTACGGGCCACTCCATTCGCACAAATCCGGCCGTCACACCGCCAGTTCCCCGCGTCATGGCCGGATTCGGCAAGCGCGGACACACGCCGGAGCCGGCCCCCGCGAGGTGCGGGAACCGGCTCCGGTGGTGCGGCGAGCGGGTCGGATCAGCCCCAACTGGCGTGCAGGGGCTTGCCCTCGGCGTATCCGGCGGCGCTCTGCACACCGACGATCGCCTTCTCGGCGAACTCGTCCAGGGTGTTCGCACCGGCGTAGGTGCAGGAGGACCGGACGCCCGCGATGATCGAGTCGATCAGGTCCTCGACACCCGGGCGGGCCGGGTCGAGGAACATCCGTGAGGTGGAGATGCCCTCCTCGAACAGGCCCTTGCGGGCGCGGTCGTAGGCGGACTCCTCGCTCGTACGGTTGCGGACGGCGCGGGCCGAGGCCATGCCGAACGACTCCTTGTACCAGCGGCCGTCGGCGGACTGCTGGAGGTCGCCCGGCGACTCGTACGTACCGGCGAACCACGAGCCGATCATGACGTTGGAGGCACCGGCGGCGAGCGCCATGGCGACGTCGCGCGGGTGCCGCACGCCGCCGTCGGCCCAGACGTGCTTGCCGAACTTCCTTGCCTCCGTGGCGCATTCGAGCACCGCGGAGAACTGCGGGCGGCCCACACCGGTCATCATCCGGGTGGTGCACATGGCGCCGGGACCCACGCCGACCTTGATGATGTCGGCGCCCGCCTCGATGAGATCGCGGACCCCCTCGGCGGCGACGATGTTGCCCGCGACGATCGGCACCGCCGGGTCGAGTGCGCGTACCGCCCTGACCGCGGCGATCATCGACTCCTGGTGGCCGTGCGCGGTGTCCACGACGATGGTGTCGGCGCCCGCGTCGAGCAGTTGCTCGGCCTTGCCCGCGACATCGCCGTTGATACCGACCGCGGCGGCGACGCGCAGCTTGCCCCAGGCGTCCACGGCAGGGGTGTAGAGGGTGGCGCGCAGCGCGGCCCGCCGGGTCAGGATGCCCACCAGCTTGCCGTCCGTGTCGACCGCGGGGGCGTAGCGGCGGTTGGCCCCGTCGAGCCTGTTGAACGCCTCGCGCGGGTCTATGTCCGCGTCGAGCAGCACCAGGTCCTTGGACATGACCTCGGACAGCTGGGTGAAGCGGTCGACACCGGCGAGGTCCTCGTCGGTCACCACACCGACCGGCTTGCCGTCCTCGTCGACGACGACGCCCGCGTTGTGCGCCCGCTTGGGCAGCAGGGACAGCGCGTCGGCGACCGTCTGGGTGGGGGCCAGCACGATCGGCGTGTCCAGCACGTGGTGGCGGGTCTTCACCCAGGAGATGACGTCGGTGACGACCTCGATCGGGATGTCCTGGGGAATGACGACCAGGCCACCGCGGCGCGCGACGGTCTCGGCCATTCTGCGGCCCGCGATGGCGGTCATGTTCGCGACGACCAGGGGGATGGTGGTGCCGGTGCCGTCGGGGGAGGACAGATCGACGCCCTGACGGGAACCGACCGCGGATCGGCTCGGCACCATGAACACATCGTCGTACGTCAAGTCGTACGGCGGCTTCAGGTCATTGAGGAAACGCATACTAACTCTCTCACCTGCGGTTATACAGAATGGGCGGGCGGGAAGTCAGCGCCGTCCGGCACTCGGACCAGGCTGCGGCTCCTAGGCCATCATCGCCGATGCCCACCTTCCTGGCGAACTCCGGCCTGCTGTTCTGTGCCTTCCGCCAGAGTCGGCACGGCCCGCTTGGTGTCATCGTCCAAGGCGCCGGGCCGCGGATCCGTCCGGCGCCGCGTCCCCGGTTCACGGCCCGACGGCGGGAAGGATGGCGCGGACAGCGATCGGTACGAACCCCCGTCATCCGGAGGATTCCATGAGTGACAGTGAAGCGACGCCCGCACCGCACTGTCTGGTGACCGGCGCGACCGGTTACATCGGGGGGCGGCTGGCTCCCGCCCTGCTCGATGCCGGGCACCGGGTGCGCTGTCTGGTCCGGTCGCCGGTGAAGCTGCGCGACCATCCCTGGGCCGGCCGGGCGGAGGTCGTACGGGGCGACGTCACGGATCCGGAATCGGTGGCCGCGGCGATGCGGGACATCGATGTGGCGTACTACCTGGTGCACGCGCTGGGTACCGGTTCCGGCTTCGAGGAGACGGACCGCAGGGCGGCCCGGATCTTCGCCGAGCAGGCCAGGGCGGCGGGCGTCCGGCGCATCGTCTACCTGGGAGGCCTCGCACCGGCCGACGTCCCAGAGCGGGAGCTGTCCCCGCACCTGCGCTCGCGCGCCGAGGTCGCCCGTATCCTGCTCGGTTCCGGGGTGCCGACCACTGTGCTCCGCGCCGCGGTCATCATCGGTTCCGGGTCCGCGTCCTTCGAGATGCTGCGCTATCTCACCGAGCGGCTGCCGGTGATGGTCACCCCGAGCTGGGTGCGGACGAGGATCCAGCCGATCGCCGTCCGGGACGTGCTGCGGTACCTCGTCGGCAGCGCGCGGATGCCCGAGGAGGTGCACCGCTGCTTCGACGTCGGCGGCCCCGACGTCATCACCTACGAGGGCATGATGCGGCAGTTCGCGGCGGTCGCGGGACTGCCGCACCGGCTCATCCTGCCCGTGCCGATGCTTTCGCCGCGCCTCTCCAGCCACTGGATCGGCCTGGTCACCCCGGTCCCGGCCGCGATCGCCCGGCCGCTCGCGGAATCACTGCGCTACGAGGTCGTGTGCCGCGAACACGACATCGCGCGGTACGTGCCGGACGGCCCCGGGCAGCCGTTCACCCTCCGTGAGGCGCTCGTGCTCGCTCTCCAGCGGATCAAGCAGGCCGAGGTCACCACCCGCTGGTCGTCGGCCTCGCTGCCGGGTGCGCCCAGCGACCCGCTCCCCACGGACCCCGACTGGGCGGGCGGCAGCCTCTACACCGACCGCCGTGACATCACCGTGAACGCCTCGCCGGACGCCCTGTGGCGGGTCGTCGAAGGGGTGGGCGGGGACCACGGCTGGTACTCCTTCCCCCTCGCCTGGGCCGTGCGCGGCTGGCTGGACCGGCTGGTCGGCGGGGTCGGCCTGCGCCGTGGCAGACGGGACGCGGAACGGCTCAGGGTCGGGGATTCGCTGGACTTCTGGCGGGTCGAGGAGATCGAGCCGGGGCGGCTGCTGCGGCTGCGGGCCGAGATGCGGCTGCCGGGCCTGGCGTGGCTGGAGATGTACGCCGAGCAGGACGACCGGGGGCGCACCCGCTACCGGCAGCGCGCCCTCTTCCACCCGCGCGGGCTGCTCGGACACGCGTACTGGTGGAGTGTCTCGCCGTTCCACGCCGTCGTGTTCGGCGGGATGGCGCGCAATATCGCGAGGGCGGCCGAGAGCCGGTCCGCCCTCAAGCAGTCGGCCGCCGGGGCCCGTTGACGTGAGTCCCAGCCCGCCCGTCCCCCTACCAGGAGTGGTGCCATGACCGTGTCGGTCGTCCTGTTCACGTCCGACCTGCGGCTGCACGACAATCCGTCGCTGCTCGCCGCCCTCGCGTCGGCGGACGAGGTGGTGCCGCTGTTCGTCCTCGACGCGGGCATCGAGTCCGCCGGGTTCGCCGCCCCCAACCGGCGGGCGTTCCTCGCTGACTGCCTCGCGGATCTCGACGCGGGGCTGCGGGAGCGCGGCGGCCGTCTCGTCGTACGGTCGGGTGGCGTGGTCGACCAGGTGTGCCGGGCCGCCGCGGAGAGCGGCGCCGCCGAGGTGCACCTGGCGGCGGGGGTCAGTGCGTACGCCTGGCGCCGTGAGGACCGGCTGCGGGCGGCGCTGGAGGCCGACGGACGCCGCCTGCGGGTGCACGACGCGGTGATCACCGCCGTGCCGCCCGGCGCGGTCACCCCGGCCGCGTCGGACCACTTCGCGGTGTTCACCCCGTACTTCAGGCGCTGGTCTCAGGAGCGGCTGCGCAGTGTCCGGGGCGCGCCCCGGGTGGTGCGGGTTCCGGACGGCGTCGGCTCGGAGCGGCTGCCGTCCCGTAAGGACCTGACCGGGATTTCCGCGGGGCTCGCAAGGGGCGGCGAAACGGCGGCCCGCACACAGTGGTCGGCCTGGCGGCGCGGTGGGCTCGCCGGTTACGCGGCCGGTCACGACGACCTGTCCGGCGATGCGACGTCCAGGCTCTCGCCGCATCTGCACTTCGGCACCCTCTCCCCCGTCGAGCTGGTGCGGTCGGCTGCCCGGCAGGGCGGGGCCGGCCCGGAGGCGTTCGTCAGGCAGCTGTGCTGGCGGGACTTCCACCACCAGGTGCTGGCCGCCCGGCCGGAGTCGGCCGACGCCGACTACCGGACCCGGCACGACCGCTGGCGGTCCGGGGGCCCGGTCGAGGAGGAGATCACGGCCTGGCGGGAGGGCCGTACCGGATATCCGGTGGTCGATGCCGCCATGCGCCAGCTGCGCCACCAGGGCTGGATGCACAACCGGGGGCGGCTGCTGACGGCGAGCTTCCTCACCAAGACGCTGTACGTGGACTGGCGGGTCGGCGCCCGGCACTTCCTGGAGCTGCTGGTGGACGGGGACATCGCCGACAACCAGCTCAACTGGCAGTGGGTGGCGGGGACGGGCACGGACAGCCGGCCGAACCGGGTGTTCAACCCGGTCGCCCAGGGCAAGCGGTACGACCCGGACGGCGGTTACGTCCGCCGCTGGGTGCCCGAACTCGACGGGCTCGAAGGCGCCTCCGTACACGAACCGTGGAAGCACCGCGGCGCCGCCGGCGCCTATCCCCCGCCGCTGCTCGAACTCTCCGAGGGCCTGGCCCGCTTCAAGCGGGCCCGTGACCTGGGCTGAGGCCGGCCCCGGCGCATTCCGGGGCCGGTTGCCGGCTCGGGACCCGGCGTCAGACCCCGTCGGGGTCGGCACGCTCCAGCGCGGGGCGCGGCCCCGGCCCGGTCTCGGTGAGCAGGAAGTCGGCCGCCGCGGTGTCGGTGACCAGGCTGGTGACCAGACCGGACTTCAGGACCGCTCCGATCGCCGCCGCCTTGCGCTGGCCGCCCGCGATGGCCACGACCTCGGGGATACGGCGCAGCCGGTCGGCCTCGACGGTGATGCACCGCTCGCCCAGATCGCGGCCGACCCGCCGCCCCTGGGCGTCGAAGAGGTGCGCGGACATCTCGGCGGCCACACCGAGCGAGGCGTAGTGCGCCCGCTCCGCGTCGCTGAGCATGTCGTGGACGGTGGAGATGCCCGGCTCCCAGGAGCCGATGGACACCGCGGCCACCGTCACCTTGTCGAAGTACTCGAAGGCACGGGCGATCCCGGTCTGGTTGCGCAGCGCGGCGGCGGTGGCCGGGTCGGGCAGCAGCATCGGGGCGTAGATGGGATGGGCCTCGCCGCCGGACACCTGGGCGGCACGCCGTACGGCCTCGACCGAGCCGCGCTCGGCGGTCCCCGCGTCGTACACACCGGTGAGCTGGACGACCGTGCACGGCGGGAGGGCGTCCAGCGCCGCCGCCATGTGAATCGTGGACCGGCCCCAGGCCAGGCCCAGCACATCGCCCTCGGTCACCAGTTCGCCGAGCAGGTCGGCCGCCACCTCGCCGAGGTTCTCGGGGTCGGGTGCGTCGTCCGCCGCGTCCGCGGGGGACTCGACGACCACGGCGTGCCGCAGTCCGTACCGCGCCCGCAAGGCGTCCGAGCGCTCCGCGTCGAGCTCGGCGGGGACCCGGATCTCGATCCGTACGAGATCACGCTCCAGCGCCGTTTCCAGGACCCGCGCGACCTTGAAGCGGCTGACGCCGAACTCCTCCGCGATCTGGATCTTGGACTTTCCCTCCAGGTAGAAACGACGGGCCATGGCCGCCGCTTGCACCAGCTCCGCGGGTCCCATCCGCAGGGCTGATCGACCCGCCGACATAGCAGACACCGCGATCTCCTCACTGCTGTTCACTCCCCGAATCCGCCATCCTGTCAGACCGGGCACATCTTGATCGGCCCCGAAGGGCCGCGTTCATCTCCTGGTGGCTCAATGGCCGCAGGACCAGGCCGCCGCGGCGGTCGTCTCCTGCGCCTGGTGCCGGAGCATGCGGACGGCCGCCGCCGGGTCGTCCGCGCCGTACACGGCGGAGCCCGCGACGAAGACGTCCGCGCCGGCCTCCGCGCACCGCTCGATCGTCGACGCCGAGACCCCGCCGTCGACCTGGAGCCAGAGTTCGAGGCCGTGCTTGGAGATCAGCTCACGGGTGCGGCGGATCTTCGGCAGCATGATGTCCAGGAAGGACTGGCCGCCGAAGCCCGGCTCCACGGTCATGATCAGCAGCATGTCCAGCTCGGGGAGCAGGTCCTCGTACGGCTCGATCGGCGTCGCGGGCTTCAGCGCCATCGACGCGCGGGCCCCCTTGGCCCTGATCTCCCGTGCCAGCCGTACGGGGGCCGCCGCCGCCTCCGCGTGGAAGGTGACGGAGCCCGCGCCCGCCTCGACGTACTGCGGGGCCCAGCGGTCCGCGTCCTCGATCATCAGATGACAGTCCAGCGGGGTGTCCGTCGCCCTGCTGAGCGCTTCCACCACCGGGACGCCGAGCGTCAGATTGGGTACGAAGTGGTTGTCCATCACGTCGACGTGGAGCCAGTCGGCACCTTCGACGGCCTTCGCCTCCTCCGCGAGGCGGGAGAAGTCGGCGGACAGGATGCTGGGGTTGATCTGCACGGCCATGCCCCAAGCCTGCCATGCCCCGGCGCAGTTGCCTGCCACGGTACGGACCGAAGGGGTACGGGTATCCGTACACTCCGCGCAATCCTCGCATGCGACGGAGGTCGCGGGGCGCGCCCCGCGACCGTGCGGAGCGTCAGGCCGTGCGCCGCAGCAGGGCGAGGTACATCGCGTCGGTGCCGTGCAGATGCGGCCACAGCTGGACGTCGGGGCCGTCACCGACCGCGGCCACGCCCGGCATCAGCGGCCTGACGTCGATCCACTCGGCCTCGACCGGCTGGCCGCCCCGCCCCTTCAGCACGTCCTCGACGACCACGCGGGTCTCGGCCAGGTGCGGGGAACAGGTCGCGTACCCGACGACGCCGCCGACCCGGACCGCGCTCAGTGCCTCCCTGAGCAGTCCGCGCTGCAGGGGTGCGAACCCCTCCAGGTCCGCGGGGCGCCGCCGCCACCGCGCCTCCGGCCTGCGCCGCAGCGCGCCCAGTCCGGTGCACGGCACGTCCATCAGCACCCGGTCGAAGGAGCCCGGCAGCCACGGCGGCCGGGTGCCGTCGGCCGCGATGACCTGATACGGGCCCGGGTTGCCCGCCAGTGTCCGCTCGACGAGACGGGCCCGGTGCGGCTGCTTCTCGGAGGCCAGCAGCGCCGCCCCCCGCCCGGCGGCGAGCGCGGCCAGCAGCGCGGCCTTCCCGCCGGGGCCGGCGCACCCGTCGAGCCAGCGCTCGTCGCGGCCCTCGATCGGCGCGTTGGCCAGCGCCGTGGCAACGAGCTGGCTGCCCTCGTCCTGGACCCCGGCCCGGCCGTCGCGGACGGCTTCGATCGCGCCGGGCTCGCCGCCCTCGGCGAGCCGTACGGCATACGGCGACCAGCGTCCGGGCAGCGCGGAGTCGGCGCCGACCGTTTCGATCAGTTCGTCGGTGGTGGACCGGCCGGGCCTGGCGACCAGCGTCACCTCGGGGCGCTCGTTGTCGGCCTCCAGGAGATCCTCGATACCGGCGCGGCCACCGCCCAGCGAGTCCCACAGCGCGGAGACGATCCAGCGGGGGTGCGAGTGGACCACCGCCAGGTGCTCCTCCGCGTCCTTGTCGTAGGGCGGGGCGACCCGCTCCAGCCAGCCGTCCAGGTCGTCGGCCGCGACCTTGCGCAGCACCGCGTTGACGAACTTGGCCCGCCCGTCGCCGAGCACCACCCTGGCCAGCTCCACGCTCGCGGAGACCGCCGCGTGGGTGGGGATACGGGTGCCGAGCAGCTGGTGCACGCCGAGCGCCAGCACGTCGAGGACCGGCGGATCGACCTGGCGCAGCGGCCGGTCGATGCACGCCGAGATGATCGCGTCGTAGGTGCCCTGACGGCGCAGGGTCCCGTACACCAGCTCGGTGGCCAGCGCCGCGTCCCGCCCGTCGAACTGCGGGTTCTCGCGCGCCTTCTTCAGCAGCGGCGGCAGCACGAGGTTGGCGTACGCGTCCCTGTCGTCGACCGCCCGCAGCGCCTCGAAGGCGAGGATCCGCACCGGGTCCTTCTGCGGGCGGCGGTACGGCTTCGACTGCTGGGCGGGACGGCGGCGAGGCTGGTCGTTCACGTGAAAGGTGCTCCGCTGGTGGTGAGAGGGGGCGAACCCTCTCAGCGTACGTCCGCGGCGCCGCACCGCTCACCGGCGGTCGCGGTCGGCGGCCGGGGCTGTCCGGCCGCCGCGGACCGCGCGTCAGTCGCCGAGCAGTTCGCCCGCGGCGATCCGTACCCCGCGTGCCCAGTCGGCGGCGCGCATCGGCTTCTTGCCCTGGGGCTGGACCCAGAGCAGTTCGACGGCGTGCGAGCCGGTGCCGACGTGCACGCTGTTCTTGGAGACCGACAGTTCGCCGGGGGCCAGGTCGGTGCGGTCGGTGACCGGTGTCAGCGCGACCAGTTTGAGCCGCTCGCCGCGGAAGAGCGTCCAGGCGCCGGGCGCGGGGGTGCAGCCGCGCACCAGGCGGTCCACCCGCATGGCGGGGGCGGTCCAGTCCACCTGGGCGTCCTCGACAGTGAGCTTCGGCGCCGACGAGATGCCCTCGGCGGGCTGCGGCACGGCGTGCAGGGTGCCGTCCTCGATGCCGTCCATGGTCGCCACGAGCAGCCCGGACCCGGCGAAGGCGAGCCTGGTGAGCAGATCGCCGCTGGTGTCGGTGGGGCGTACTTCCTCGGTGAGCACCCCGTACACCGGGCCCGAGTCGAGCCCCTCCTCGATCAGGAACGTCGACGCACCGGTCACCTCGTCGCCCGCGATGATCGAATGCTGTACCGGGGCCGCTCCGCGCCAGGCGGGCAGCAGCGAGAAGTGCAGATTGACCCAGCCGCGGGCCGGGACGTCGAGCGCGGTCCTGGGCAGCAGCGCGCCGTAGGCGACGACCGGGCAGCAGTCCGGGCCGATCTCACGGAGCCTGGCGAGGAAGGTCTCGTCGCGCGGTCTGGCCGGCTTCAGCACCTCGATACCGGCCTCCTCCGCGCGCTGCGCGACCGGGCTCGCGACCAGCCGGCGACCGCGACCGGCCGGTGCGTCGGGCCGGGTGACGACGGCGGCCACCTCGTGCCGGTCGGATGCGATCAGCGCGTCCAGGGCGGGTACGGCGACCTCGGGGGTGCCTGCGAAGACGAGTTTCACTGGATGCCTCTCGGACCGACTACGTACGACAACGAGCAGCGCACCAGTCTATGGGCCGTGGACGCAGGGGGCGTACGCACAGTCGCGCGCCCCTCGCATATGCCCCTACGCCCCCGCAGCGTGACCACAACAGCAGGTGGCGCGTTGGTCAAGAGAGATTGACCGAAACAGAGATTGACCGACACGACACCATGGGCCGCAGCGCGGTCCGATCCCTTTCAACGCCGGTTCGAGAGGCTTGTTCATGGCCGACCACGCAACCCACGACGCCCAAGCGCGGGCCAGCCTGCATCTGTTGGTTCGGGACATCGAGCGGGTCCGCCGACAGGTGGACGCGCTTCGCACCCTCACCGCCCAGTTGGGCAACGTCTACCGTCCGCGCCGTTCGGGCCCTTCCACGGGCTTCGTCGTCTACGGCAGGGCGCCCGCACCGACCGTCCGGTTGGCCCAGGAGCTGCGGGACAGCGTCGAAACCCTGGTGACGGCCGCGGTGGACTTCGACCGTTCGCTGGGATTCTCGTGGGACGCGGTGGGCTCGGCGCTCGGGGTCACCAAACAGGCGGTGCACCGCCGTTACGGCACCCGGCGAGCGGCGGCTGCTGCGGCGGCGGCGGCCGAGCCGGAACAACCCGTACCGGCCGCTGCCGTGGAGAGCGGCCCCCCGACCCGTACCCTGCCCGTCGCACCCGGCCTGCCCACCGTTCCCGCTGCCCGGTCCATGCCTCCCCAGCCGACGGCGAACAGCCATGTCCTGCGGGAGGAAGCCCGCCCGGGTGCCCTCCCGGGGCCGCGCAACGGCTGACCCGTCACCCCACCTCCGCTGCCCCCTGCGTCGACCGCGCCGGGGGCAGCCGTGCGTTCGGCCGCCCGCCGCGGGGTGGTGGACGGTGCGGCATGCCTCGGCCGGTGCTTCTCGCGCACTTCGCCCCGGCCGGTGTCCCGGGGACCCCGGCCCGGCCGAACTCCCGGAGAACTGCGGCTCGGTTGAGCTCCGGAGGCCTCAGCTCAGCCGATGTCCGGCGGGTCGACCCTGATCCGTACGGGGTCGCCGCCCCGTGTCAGCCGCGCCGCCTGCGCCGTCTTGAGTGCGGCCGCGAGCGCCGCCCCGCTCCCCGGCGGCACCCGGATCAACGCCCGTTCCACGCTTTCGCCGGGCGGTGCGTCGCCCGGTCTGCGCGGCCGGTTCGGATCGGGGGACAGTACCGGTACCGGTCCCAGCACCTCCGCGTCGCCCGGCAGGTCGACCGCGTCGAGGAACGCGCTCAGCGTCTCCGGCCGCCCGGACACCGCGGCCATCCTGGACACGGGCGGGAAGCCCAGCTCGGCGCGCTCGGCCAGTTCCCGCACGGCGTGCCCGACCGGGTCCCAGCGGACCAGCGCCTGCACGGGCCGCAGCGTCGGCTCGGCGACGACGACCACGGTGCCCCCCTCTCCCTGGCCCCGTACGAGGGAGGCGGCGTCGATCCAGCGCCGCAGCGCCTCCTCGCCCGCACGCAGATCGGGCCGCCCGAGCATCGCCCAGCCGTCGAGCAGCAGCGCCGCCGCGTATCCGCCCTCGGCGACCGGCTCGGCGCCCGGGGTGCTGACGATCAGCGCGGGCCGCCCGTCCACGGTGTCCAGCACCTGGTCACGGCCGGATGTCCGCACCGGCACCGCCGGAAACGCCCGTCCCAGCTCCTCCGCGGTACGCCGGGCGCCGACGACCTGCGCGCGCAGCCTCGTGTGACCGCATTCGAGGCAGTGCCAGCCGGTCGCGTCCTGCCCGCACCAGCCGCAGCGCAGGGCCCGTTCGTCCGGGGCCTCCAGCGGGCCCGCGCAGCGCGCGCACCGGGCGGGGGTGCGGCAGCGTTCGCAGGACAGCCGGGGCACGTACCCCCGTCTCGGCACCTGCACCAGTACCGGGCCGCTCTTCAGCCCGTCCCGCACCGCCTGCCAGGCGAGGCTCGGCAGGCGGGCCGCCCTCGCCCCTTCGTCCCGCGCCAGATCCAGGTCGCCGACGGTGCGGACCAGCGGCGCCGCGGCCCTGACCTGTTCCCGGTCGGCCACCAGGGGCGCGGCCCAGCCGCTCTCGACGAGCTGGGCGGCCTCCACCGTGCAGCTCGTACTGCCCAGCAGGAAGCCGCACTTGTCGTGCGCGGCCCGGAGCAGCAGCACTTCGCGGGCGTGCGGCAGCGGTGCGTGCGGTTCGCTGTGGCTGGAGTCGCCGTCCTCCCAGATGGCGACCAGGCCGAGGTCCTGAACGGGTGCGAACATCGCGGCGCGGGTGCCCACCACGGCCCGCACCGCCCCCCGCCGCACGGCGAGCCACTGCCGGTACCGCTTCTCCGGCCCGGCGTCCGCGGTGAGCAGCGCGTGCCGCCCCGCGCCGAGAACGGCGGTGAGCGCGGAGTCCACCCGCGCGGCGGACCGTCCGTCGGGTACCACGACGAGGGCGCCGCGTCCCGAGGACAGCACCGCGGCGACGGCGCGCGCCAGTTCCTGCGGCCAGTGCGGTCCGGGCAGCGCGCTCCATACGGCGCGCGGTGCGGCGCCGGAGGCGAGTGCCCGCAGAAATCCCGGTCCCTGTCCGTACCGCTCCCAGGTCTCCGGGTCCGGAGGCCGCGGTGGCTCCAGTGGTTCGGGGGACGGCTTTCCCTCGGCCCGTGCGTTGCGGGGCGGTACGGCCAGTTGCAGAACATCGGCGAGGCTGCCCGCATACCGGTCGGCCACTGCCCTGGCGAGCCCCAGCAGGTCGGCGCCGAGCACCGGTTCGGGCGACACCACGGCGGCGAGCGCGGCCAGCGGGCCCACGTAGTCGGATTCGGCACGGCGCTCGACCACGAACCCGTCGATGAGCCCGCCGCCCTCACGGCGGCCGTCTCGCACATTGCGGCTCCCCGCGCCGAACCGCACCCGCACCCGGACACCCGGCTGAGCCGCCTCGTCCAGTTCTTCCGGTACCGCGTAGTCGAAGAACTGGTCGAGGTGGAGCACGCCCTTGTTCACCACGACCCGCGCCACCGGAAGCTCCTTGGCGAGCGCGGCCCCCCGCCAGGTGCGTGGTTTGGCGCGGGGCACCTTGGCCGTACGCACCGATTCCCGGATGAGCGCAAGCTGCTCGGGAGCCTCGCGGTCAGGAGGCTCTGGCTGCTTGTTGTCGCTGCTCACAGCCAAATTCCTACCAGACCCCACTGACATCCGGCCCGGCGGACGAGCGGCCGGACGCCGTGGGGAACGGGCTCAGCGGCCCGGCGCGGTGTCCAGGGCCAGGGTGGCGAAGGAGGCCAGCCAGTGGTCCGAGGTGAAGTCGCCGGAGGAGACGGCCGGGAGGCCCGTCGCCAGATGGGCGGCGACGGAACGCTCCAGGGCATCGCGGGCCGGGCCCTCGGGCAGTGCTCCGGCCAGGGCCCGCAGACCGGCGGCGCGGCTCAGGGCGAGCCCCAGCAGATGTCCGATCTGCGGATCGGAGCGGTCCGAGATCACCGGCGGGGTGAGCAGGGAACACGGGGTGTCGTCGGTGAGCGACGGTACGAACCGGGCGAGCCATCCGGGGAAGTCCGCGGGCGGCAGGACCCGGAGCATGGCGTGCGCCTCGGTGAGCGCGGGCGAGAGGAAGTCCTGGCCCGACGGCTCCCAGTGGAGCGGGGCGTCGTGATCGTCGGCGAACCAGCCGTGCAGCCGGTCGGTCACCGCGTCCAGCACCGGACCGGCCAGTCCGGCCTCCGCGCCCGCGTCCAGGACGAGTCCGAGACCGAAGGCGCTGTTGTTGTGGACCCCGTGCCTGACCGGGTACGTCGCCTTGGCCAGCCAGCCCGTCAGCAGTTCACCGACGGCGTCCACCAGCGGGGCCAGGGCGTCGGCCCAGCGGTCACCGGCGGGACCGCCGAGCGCACGGCACTCGGCGGCGAGCGCCACCGACCAGGCCCAGCCGTACGGTCGCTCGAACGACGGGCGACGGCGCAGGTACGCGGCCTCCACGGCGAGGTTCTCGGGGGTCAGATGGGTGTCGAGCACCTCGGTGATCCGGGCCGTGACGGCCGCGGGCAGGGCGTCCGGGATCCGGTCGCCCGAGGCCTGGTCACCCGAGGCCTGGTCGCCCGAGGTCCGGGAGCTCAGGGCCTGGGACCCGAAGCGGCGCAGCAGCCGTACGAGCAACCAGTGCATGTGCACGGTGGAGTGCCAGTCGTACGACCCGTAGAAGGCCGGGTGCAGGGTGCGCGGCGCGACGATCTCCTCGGGGCCCGCGTAGAGGTGGGCGGGGGCGTTGGGGTACTCGCGGACCACGTTGTGGAGCGCCAGCTCGGCGAACGGCAGCGCGTACTCGGAAGGAAGCACGGACGGTGCGAGGGGCATGGAGGGGTCGCTCCTTGGGGGAGGTGGGACAGCGGTGGGGCGCTCGGGGATCAGAAGGCGAACAGGGCCAGGATGGCGATGTTGCAGACCAGCAGCGCTGCGGCGGTGGGCAGTTGGGCCTTGATGGGCCCGTACTGGTCCTTGAGTTCCAGCAGCGCGGCCGGGACCAGGTTGAAGTTGGCGGCCATCGGGGTGACGAGTGTGCCGCAGAAGCCGCACAGCATGCCGATGGCGAGGATCGCCGGGGTGCTGCCGTGCATCTGCTGGATGAGCACGGGCCAGCCGATCGCGGCCGTCATGACGGGGAAGGCCGCGAAGGCGTTGCCCATGACGATGGTGAAGAGGACCATGCCGCAGCAGTAGACGACCACGGCGATGAAGCGCTGGCCCTCGGGGAGGATCGCCTCGGTGATCCGGCCCACCTGGTCGCCGACGCCCGCCAGTTGGAAGATCGATCCGAGCACGGCCAGCAGCTGGGGCAGGATCAGCGCCCAGCCCATGGATTCGAGCATGTTGCGGCCCGCGTGCAGCGGAACCGCGACGCGGCGTTCCCGCAGCACCACCATGCCGACGGCCAGCGCGGCGATCGCGCCGATGCCCAGCCCCAGGATGGTCTCGTACCCCGGCTCCAGGACCGGCTCGCCGCCGATCTTCCACTTCTTCAGCAGCGTCGCGCAGATCATCGCGACGACGGGGATGGTGAGGGCCGGCAGGAAGAGCTTGTTGCCGAAGCGGGCGGCCGAGGCGGCGCGCTCCTCGCGGGGCGGGGTGTGCGAGGCGCCCTTGCCGGTGAAGCCGAATCCGCCGAGGACGATCAGCACGAGGACGGCGAGGCCGAGCGGCTCGGCAGGAAGCGATGTGTCGACCACACCGGTCGAGTAGAAGAACGACGCGCCCAGCAGACCCCAGAAGGAGGCCGAACCGAGGCGTTTGGGGTTGGTCCGGTCGTTGGCCATCTGCGCGGCCATCACCAGGAAGACGGCGCCCACCAGCCAGAAGAAGTACTCGGACTTGATCACTTGGAGTCCTCGGGGCTGCGTGCGGTGTGGGCGGCGAGCTCGTTCTCGGCGGCGACGACCGCGAGTTCACGCTCCAGTTGGCGGTCCAGGTTCAGCAGCCGGGCGCCATGGATGACGAAGGCGCAGACCGCGGAGGGAATGGCCCACAGCGCCAGACTCAGCGGTTCCAGGTGCTGGTTGTAGGTCGAGTTCACGAACCCGGTGATCAGCAGGATCGAGCCGATGGCTATGAAACAGTCCTCGCCGAAGAAGACGCCGATGGTGTCGGCGCCGGAGGCGTGCGAGCGGATCTTCTCCCGCAGCCGCTGCGGCAGCGGTCCCCCCGCCTTGGCCTCGGCGGCCGCCTCGGCCATCGGGGCGATCAACGGACGCACGCTCTGCGCCGGGCCGCCGATGCTGGTCAGCCCCACGGAAGCGGTGAGCTGGCGGATGAGCAGATAGAGCGCGAGAAAGCGGCCGGTCGTCAGCTTGCCGAGCTTCCCGATGAGGCTGCGTGCCTGCTCCTGGAGGCCGTAGCGCTCCAGCAGCCCGATGACCGGCAGCGTGATGACGAATACCGTCACCGAACGGGCCGAGGCGAAGTTGTTGCCGAACGCGGCCAGCACTTCCTGCGGGGACAGTTTGCCGAGCAGTCCGGTCACGATGCCGGCTGCTCCCACCACGAGGAGGGGGTTGCGGCGCGTGGCGAATCCGAGGATCACCACGAGCACGCCGAGGAGAACGATCACGCGTCGGCCTTCTTCCGCGCATGGACCTTGCGGTCCCGGTCAGACGGGGGGATGCTGCGCGAGACCCTAAGTGATTGTTCAACAAACGCACAAGAGACGTCGATCACAGAACGGACGGCAGGAGCCGTACGGGGCGTCCGGCGCCCGAAGTCTCACACCGCCGACCCCGTGCGCACCGCCCTCACTCGGCCGCGAGCCGCTGCGCGTACGCCTCGGCGAGCTGACGGCGGGAGTCCTCCAGATAGAAACCCAGCATGCGTTCGGCGCCTGCCGCGTCCCCCGCGGCCAGCCGGTCCACGAGCTCGCGGTTCCGGGTGAGATACGGCTCGTGGAAACGGCGCGGGTCCGCCATCACGTGGAAGGCCAGCCGCAGCTCGGCCAGCACATTACCCATCAGCTCGTTCACCCGGGGACTGCCGGCCAGCCCCGCCAGCGCCTGGTGGAAGCGGATGTTGGCGGTCGAGCAGGCCGCCCAGTCGTCCACCGCGGCGGCCCGCTCACCGGTGGCCACCGCGGCTTCGGCCGCTTCCAGCGCGTACGGCGGCTCCCCCAGCGCCCGTAGCGCCGCGCACTCGACCAGCAGCCTGACCTGGTAGATGTCCACCAGGTCCGCCACCGCGAGCACCCGGACGAAAACCCCTTTGTTGAGCCGGTGTTCGAGCAGCCGCTCATGGGTGAGCAGTCGGAACGCCTCCCGCAGCGTGTTCCGGGAAACGGCGAGCGCACCGCTGAGGCTCTCCTCGGAGAGCCTGCTCCCGGGCGGGAAGTACCCCTCGGTGATCCGTTCCCGGAGGACGGAGGCGACCCGCTCCGCCGTGCCCGCTCCGGCCAGGGCGGCGCCGTCCGCCGCCAGTTCGGTGAGGTCCGGAACAACCCGGCCCGATGTCTCCGCCATGCCCGACCCCTGTTCCTCCGCCGCTCGCCGCGCGCCGCGCTCGGGGCGGCGGGGCCAAGTCAATCGCAGGAACGCGACCGCTCCCAAGCCAACCCCTTGTCAGATTGTTGAACAATTCGTTAGCGTGCGCATGTGATGGACCTCAATGCGGATCTCGGTGAAGGCTTCGGACGGTGGAAGCTCACCGATGACGACGCCCTGCTTTCCTGCGTGACGAGCGCCAACGTCGCCTGCGGTTTCCACGCGGGCGACGCCTCGGTGATGCGCCGGGTGTGCGAGACGGCCGCCGCCCGCGGTGTTCGGATCGGCGCCCATGTCGGGTACCGGGATCTCGCCGGTTTCGGACGGCGTTCCATGGAGGTACCGCCCGCCGAGCTGGCCGCCGAGGTCGCCTACCAGATCGGCGCGCTGCGCGTCTTCGCCGAGGCCGCCGGGTCGGTCGTCTCGTACGTGAAGCCGCACGGCGCCCTCTACAACCGCACCGTCCGGGACGAGACCCAGGCCGCGGCGGTGGTCGAAGGCGTGCTGCTGGCCGGTGGCTCTCCCGCCGTGCTCGGGCTGCCCGGTTCGCAGCTGCTCGCGCACGCGTCGGCCGCGGGGCTCGACGCCGTCGAGGAAGCCTTCGCCGACCGTGCGTACACCCGGCAGGGCACCCTCGTACCGCGCGGCGAGCCCGACGCGGTCGTCCATGACGCCCCTGCCGTCGTCCGCCGTGCGGTCGGCATGGCGGTCGACCGCGCCGTCACCGCCGCCGACGGCAGCCGGATCCCGGTCGGGGCCCGGTCCCTGTGCGTGCACGGCGACTCCCCCGGCGCCGCGGAGCTGGCCCGCCGGGTCAGAGCAGCCCTGGAAGCAGCCGGCGTCACCGTCCGGGCGTTCGCATGAGCGGCCGGGACGACGTCCGGGTCCTGCCCGCGGGCCGGCACGCACTGCTCGTCGAACTGGCCACCGGCGCACACGCCGAGGCCTTCCACGCCGAACTGCTGCGCCGCCGCGCCCGCGGTGAGCTCCCCGCCGTACGCGAGATCGTTCCCGGCGCCAGGACCGTCCTGCTCGACGGCATCCCGGACATACCCCCGGGTGCCGCCGGGCGGCTCGCGTCCGACCTCGTCTCCTGGCGGATACCGCCGCTGCCGCGCGACGCGGGCGACGCGGTGGAGATCCCGGTGCTGTACGACGGCCCCGACCTCGCCGATGTCGCCGCCCGGTGGGGCGTGGGCGTCGACGAAGTGTCCCGGATCCACAGCGGCGCCGAATTCCGCGTCGCCTTCAGCGGTTTCGCGCCGGGCTTCGGCTATCTGACGGGGCTCCCCGAACGCTTCCACGTGCCTCGCCGCACCACCCCCCGTACCCAGGTCCCGGCCGGAGCCCTGGCCCTGGCGGGGCCGCACACCGGCGTGTACCCGCGCGCCTCACCGGGCGGCTGGCAGCTCATCGGCCGGATGCCGGACCCCGGCCGCCTGTGGGACCCGGCCCGCGAGCCCGCCGCGCTGCTCACCCCGGGCACCCGCGTCCGGTTCGTCGAAGCGAGTACGAGGGAGACCTGCGGATGACGGCACGGCTCCAGGTGGTCCGGGCCGGCGCCCTGACCACCGTGCAGGACGACGGCCGCCCCGGATACGCGCACCTCGGTGTGGGTCACGCGGGCGCCCTGGACGCCCCGGCCCGGCAGTTGGCGAACCGGCTGGCGGGCAACCGGGCCGATGCCGCCGTACTGGAGACCACGCTCACCGGCTGCGCGGTCCGCCCGGACCGGGCGTCCACCGCCGTCGTCGGGGGTGCGCCCTGCCGCGTCACGGTCGACGGCCGTCCCGTCGCCTGGGGCGCACCGGTGCACGTCCCGGCCGGTGCGGTCCTCGAAGCGCATCCGGCCGCGCGGGGCGTGCGCAGCTATCTGGCGTTCGGTGGCGGTCTGCTCCCGGAACCCGTGCTCGGCAGCCGATCGGCCGACCTCCTCTCCGGGCTCGGCCCCGCACCGCTGCGCGACGGAGACGAACTGCCGCTCGGCACGCCCCACGGGGCCCCGGGCCGGGCGGACGCCGTGCCGTGGCCGGGCATGCCCGCGTCCCTGGTTCTGCCGGTACGGCTGGGCCCCCGCCACGACTGGTTCACCCCCGCCGCCCTGCGCACCCTGGCCACGGCCGGGTACCGGGTCTCACCGCACAGCAACCGCATCGGCCTGCGCACCGACGGCCCCGCCCTCGAACGGGCCCGACAGGGCGAACTGCCGAGCGAGGGCGTCGTTCTGGGAGCGGTCCAGGTGCCCCCCGACGGCCGCCCCGTGGTCTTCCTCAACGACCACCCGACCACCGGCGGGTACCCGGTGATCGGGGTCGTACCCCACGCGTCCCTCGCAGCCGCCGCCCAGGCGACTCCGGGCACGGCAGTGCGGTTCGTGCCGGTGCGGTGAGCCGCACGCGCGGCCCGGCCCCTGCCGCCGCCCGGAATCCACTCCCTTCCGACCCTGCACATGCCGCTGCCCGGCACCCCTGGCGAGGGGTGCCGGGCAGCGGCACGCGAAGCGGCGGTCGGCCTTACAGACCGGCGGCCCGGCGCAGGGCGTCCACGCGGTCGGTGCGCTCCCAGGTGAAGTCCGGGAGTTCGCGGCCGAAGTGCCCGTACGCGGCGGTCTGCGCGTAGATCGGGCGGAGCAGGTCGAGGTCACGGATGATCGCGGCCGGACGGAGGTCGAAGACCTCCGCGATCGCTTGCTCGATCTTCTCGACGTCGGTCGCGGCCGTGCCGAAGGTCTCGACGAACAGACCGACCGGCTCGGCCTTGCCGATCGCGTACGCGACCTGGACCTCGCAGCGCGTGGCCAGCCCGGCGGCCACCACGTTCTTCGCCACCCAGCGCATCGCGTACGCCGCCGAACGGTCCACCTTCGACGGGTCCTTGCCCGAGAAGGCACCGCCGCCGTGGCGGGCCATACCGCCGTAGGTGTCAATGATGATCTTGCGGCCGGTCAGGCCGGCATCGCCCATCGGGCCACCGATCTCGAACCGCCCGGTCGGGTTGACCAGCAGCCGGTACCCCTCGGTGTCCAGCTTGATCCCGTCGTCGATGAGCTGGTTCAGCACGTGCTCGACGACGAACTCACGGATGTCCGGCGCGAGCAGCGACTCCAGGTCGATGTCCGACGCGTGCTGCGAGGAGACCACGACCGTGTCGAGGCGGACGGCCTTGTCGCCGTCGTACTCGATGGTGACCTGCGTCTTGCCGTCGGGGCGCAGGTAAGGGATGGTCCCGTTCTTACGGACCTCCGAGAGACGACGCGAGAGCCGGTGGGCCAGATAGATCGGCAGCGGCATGAGCTCGGGCGTCTCGTCGCACGCGTACCCGAACATCAGGCCCTGGTCGCCCGCACCCTGCTTGTCCAGCTCGTCGTCCTCCGCGCCGGCGGCGGAACCCGCGACCCGCTTCTCGTACGCGGTGTCGACACCCTGCGCGATGTCCGGGGACTGCGCGCCGATGGACACCGACACGCCGCAGGAAGCGCCGTCGAAGCCCTTCTTCGAGGAGTCGTAGCCGATCTCCAGGATCTTGTCGCGCACGAGCTGCGCGATCGGCGCGTACGCCTTGGTCGTGACCTCACCGGCCACATGTACCTGGCCTGTGGTGATCAGAGTCTCCACGGCGACACGGGAGGTCGGGTCCTCGCGCAGAAGCGCATCGAGAATCGTGTCGCTGATCTGGTCAGCGATCTTGTCAGGGTGGCCCTCGGTGACAGATTCCGAGGTGAACAGACGACGGGACACAACGCTCCCTGGGGTTGCAGCGGCTGCTGGCTGATCATGGGTGGAGTGGCCGGGAGCTGCGCCCGGCTCATTCCGTGACCAGTTTATCGGTCGCCTCCGGTCAACGGGGCACGTGTCTCGCTCCGTGGGAGCCGTGTGACCCGAGGCACTCCTTACTGCGGTACGGTCATCGGCCCGCCGAACAGGCGGGAGTCCGCGTTCTGCGGCCTTGCCCCGCCGGTGGGCCGACACCAGATTTTCATCCGAGCCCGGGTATGACCAGGTCCCAGACCGTATCTGCAAGGGCTTCCTTAGTCCCGTACGGCACCGGGGTCTCACTGCCCCCCGCCGCCAGGACCACTGCTTCGTTCTCCTCGGACCCGAAGGTCTTGTGTTCCCCCACCTCATTGACGACGAGCAGGTCACAGCCCTTGCGCCGCAGTTTGTGACGGCCGTTGGAGAGGACGTCGTCGGTCTCCGCGGCGAACCCGACCACCACCTGTCCGGGCGTGGCGCGTTCCGCCGAGATCTCGGCGAGGATGTCCGGATTGCGGACCAGAGTGATCGGGGCGGGCTCCTGGCCGTCCCGCTTCTTGATCTTGCCCGCGGCGTAGGCGGCCGGGCGGAAGTCGGCCACCGCCGCGGCCATGACCACGGCGTCGGCGTCGGCCGCGGCCTCCAGGACGGCTTCGCGCAGCTGCACCGCGGTTCCCACATGGACGACGTCGGCCCCCGCCGGATCCGGCATACCGGTGTTGGCCTCGATCAGCGTCACCCTGGCGCCGCGCGCGACAGCCGTACGGGCGAGGGCGTACCCCTGCTTGCCCGACGAGCGGTTCCCCAGGAAGCGCACCGGGTCGAGCGGCTCACGGGTGCCGCCCGCACTGATCACGACATGGCGTCCGGCGAGGTCGGGTTCCGTCACTCCGCGGGCGAGCACCCGTCGGCAGGTCTCGAAGATCTCCCCCGGGTCGGGCAGCCTGCCCTTGCCGGTGTCGACGCCGGTGAGCCTGCCGACGCCGGGCTCGATCACCACGGCTCCGCGCCTGCGGAGTGTCGCGACGTTCTCCCGGGTGGCCGGGTGCTCCCACATCTCGGTGTGCATCGCGGGCGCGAAGACGACCGGACACCTGGCCGTGAGCAGGGTGTTGGTCAGCAGGTCGTCGGCGAGGCCGTGGGCCGCCCTGGCCAGGATGTCGGCGGTGGCGGGAGCGACCAGCACGAGATCGGCGGCCTGTCCGATCCGTACGTGCGGGACCTCGTGGACATCGGACCAGACCTCGGTCGACACCGGGCTGCCGGAGAGTGCCGACCAGGTGGCGGCGCCGACGAAGTGGAGCGCGGATTCGGTGGGCACGACCCGTACGTCGTGTCCGGACTCGGTCAGCCGGCGCAGCACCTCGCAGGCCTTGTACGCGGCGATGCCTCCGCTGACCCCCAGAACGACCTTCGGCTTCTGCGCCACGTCCATGTCTCCCCGGCTCCCGCATTCGGATTCGTACACCCATGACACACCACAGGCCCGGCAGTCGCGCTGCCGGGCCTGTGGTGAAAAGAAATAACTGTCTGCTGCTACTGCGCGGGGCCTTCGATGGCCTCGGAGGTCAGCAGACCCGCGTTGATCTCGCGGAGCGCGATCGAGAGGGGCTTCTCGTGGACGTGAGTGTCCACCAGCGGACCGACATACTCCAGCAGGCCTTCGCCGAGCTGCGAGTAGTACGCATTGATCTGACGCGCGCGCTTGGCGGCGTAGATCACGAGGCTGTACTTCGAGTCGGTTGCCTCAAGCAGCTCATCAATCGGCGGGTTGATGATGCCCTCGGGCGTGGTGATGGAAGAGGACACTCTCTGCCTTCCGATGGAGTGAATATCAAAGAACCTTGACCAAGGCTAGCAGCTCACGGGCCACGTCTTCGACGGAGGTGTTGACAAGGGTCGTATCGAACTCCGACTCGGCGGCCAGTTCGATCTTGGCGACGGCCAGCCGTCGCTCGATGACATCGGGCGCCTCGGTCCCGCGACCGGTGAGCCTGCGGA
The DNA here is from genome assembly GCF_940670765.1 of Streptomyces sp. A 4/2. Lineage (GTDB taxonomy): Bacteria > Actinomycetota > Actinomycetes > Streptomycetales > Streptomycetaceae > Streptomyces. Next base: position 353,711 of record NZ_CALNVW010000031.1, on the reverse strand, counting down.
CCAGTTCGTCCCAGCTCGGCGGGGCGAGGAAGACCAACTGGGCCTCGGGCATCGACTCGCGCACCAGCCGGGCGCCCTGGAGATCGATCTCCAGGAGCACCGGCTCCCCGGCTTCGAGACGGTCGAGTACGGCACGGCGCGGGGTGCCGTACCTGTTGCCCGCGAACTCGGCCCACTCGAGCAGCTCACCGTTGGCGACGAGCTTGTCGAACTCCTCGTCGTCCACGAAGAAGTACTGGACGCCGTCGCGCTCGCCGGGGCGCGGCTTACGGGTCGTCGCCGACACCGAGAGCCAGACCTCGGGGTGCACCTTGCGCATATGGGCGACGACCGTGCTCTTGCCGACCCCGGAGGGGCCGGAGAGCACGGTCAACCGCGGATGGGGGTCCGGGGATACGGGGGTCGTCCCCCGGGGTGTTACAGCCATGCGGCGATTATTCCAGCTTCCCAGGGGTGCCTGGGACGTCAGGCAGAGCCGCCACCGAACTCGCGCTCCAAAGAGGCGATCTGATTGGAGCCGAGACCGCGCACACGGCGGCTCTCGGAGATGCCGAGCCGCTCCATGATCTGCTTGGCGCGGACCTTGCCGACGCCAGGCAGGGACTCAAGGAGAGCGGAGACCTTCATCTTCCCGATGACGCCGTTCTCCTGGCCCTGCTTGATGACCTCGTGCAGAGACGCGCCGGAGTGCTTGAGTCGATTCTTGACCTCGGCCCGCTCCCGGCGAGCCGCGGCGGCCTTTTCGAGCGCGGCTGCGCGCTGTTCAGGGGTAAGGGGCGGAAGAGCCACGCCTACGTCACCTCGGATGTCGAACTGTCGGATACGGACCGGTGAGGAACTGATCGCCCCACACCTGCGGAGCGACGTGCAACGAAGTTGCGCGTCGGCTCTCGACGGAGACTAGCGGCCACGGCCGCTCCAGTCAGCGAGAACAGACGAAAAGTCCTGGTCAGCCTTGGCCGGAGCGGATATTTAGGGCATAACACCCCGGTTTTCAGCCCCGCGGACGTCAACTGGCTGAAACTGCTCACCACACCCTCACTTTTTCGGACCCTCCGGCCCCCTACCTCGCGGGTCCCGCTAGGGCGCGACCGCCGCACGCACCTCGTCGGTGAAACGGGCGGCCGAATCGCGCAGCGCCGTGCGATCCGGACCGTGACGGAGAACACCCCGGCTGACGCTCGGCACGACGTTCCCGACGGCCCGGCCGAACACACCCGGTAGATCCGCGGGCGTCGCGCCCTGGGCGCCGATGCCGGGGGCCAGCAGCGGACCGTTGATGTCGAGGCGCACCCCCGCGTCGCCGAGCGTGGCGCCGACGACGGCGCCCACCGAGCCGAGCGGCTGCGCGCCCTCGTTCTCGGCCGCCATGTGGTCGAGCATCAGCTGGGCGAGCGACTGCCCGTCGGCCGCCGTGGCCCGCTGGACCTCGGCGCCCTCCGGGTTGGAGGTCAGTGCGAGGACGAAGACGCCCGCGCCGCTGAGCACCGCCGCGTCCAGGGCGGGCCGCAGCGAACCGAAGCCGAGGTACGGCGAGAGGGTCACCGCGTCCGAGAAGAGCGGCGAGTCCTTGTCCAGGTAGGTCGCCGCGTACGCGCCCATCGTCGAGCCGATGTCGCCGCGCTTGGCGTCCATCAGGACCAGGGCGCCCGCCGACCGCGCCTCGGCGACCGCCTTCTCCAGTACCGCGATGCCCCGCGAGCCGAAGCGCTCGAAGAACGCCGACTGCGGCTTGAGGACGGCGACCCGGTCGGCCAGCGCCTCGACGACCGTACGGGTGAAGCGCTCCAGGCCCGCGACGTCGTCGCCGAGGCCCCAGTCGGCCAGCAGGGACGCGTGCGGGTCGATGCCGACGCAGAGCGGACCGCGGGTGTCCATCGAGCGGCGCAGCCGGGCGCCGAACGGTTCGGGGGCGTTCATCGGGTGACCTTCCGGTTCTCGGCGCCGACGGCCTCGGCGAGGGTGGCGTACGGACTGGCGCGCAGCCGGGCGGCCAGGCCCTTGTGGATCGCGCGGGCCCAGCAGGGGCCCTGGTAGATGAAGGCGCTGTACCCCTGGACGAGCGTGGCACCCGCCAGGATCCGCTGCCAGGCGTCCTCGGCGGTCTCGATGCCGCCGACCCCGATCAGGGTGAGGTCGTCGCCCACGCGGGCGTGCAGACGGCGCAGGACCTCCAGGGAGCGCTCCTTGAGCGGCGCGCCGGAGAGGCCGCCCGTCTCCGCGGTCAGCGCCGGGGACGATGTCAGGCCGAGGCCGTCGCGGGCGATCGTGGTGTTGGTGGCGATGATGCCGTCCAGGCCGAGCTCCACGGCCAGGTCGGCCACGGCGTCCACGTCCTCGTCGGCGAGGTCGGGGGCGATCTTGACCAGGAGCGGGACGCGGCGCGACGTGACCGTACGGTCGGCCGCTTCGCGAACGGCCGTCAGCAAGGGCCGCAGCGCCTCGGTGGCCTGGAGGTTCCGCAGTCCGGGGGTGTTCGGGGAGGAGACGTTCACCACCAGGTAGTCGGCGTGCCGGGCCAGCCGCTCGGTCGACGCGACGTAGTCGCCGACGGCCTCCGCCTCGGGGACGACCTTCGTCTTGCCGATGTTGACGCCGACGGTGGTCCTGAAGACCGGGACACGGACGGCCAGCCGGGCCGCCACGGCCGCGGAGCCCTCGTTGTTGAACCCCATGCGGTTGATGAGCGCCCGGTCGTCCACCAGGCGGAAGAGGCGCTTCCTGGGGTTGCCCGGCTGCGGCTGCGCGGTGACCGTGCCGATCTCGACGTGGTCGAAACCGAGCATGGTCATGCCGTCGATGGCGACGGCGTTCTTGTCGAAGCCCGCGGCGAGACCGAACGGTCCGTGCATCCGCAGGCCGAAGGCCTCGGTGCGCAGCTCCTTGTACCGGGGCGCGAGGGCCGCGGCGGTGAACGTACGCAGGACCGGGACGCGCGCTGCGAGGCGGATCCAGCGGAAGGCCAGGTGGTGGGCGCGCTCCGGGTCCATCCGCTTGAAGACCAGGTCGAAGAAGAGTTTGTACATCAGGCTTTCAGGCTTTCCTCGGGACGGGACGGCGAGCTCCGTCGGAGAGTTCATGAAGAATCGGAGAGTTCATGAAGAGGGGGACACCGTTTCCGGTGTCCCCCTCTTGGGCTGCTAGCTCTCGCGTGCCGCCGTCAGATGCCGGGCGTGTTCCTGGAGGGAACGGACGCCGACGTCTCCGCCGTTCAGCGCGTCGATGCCCTGGACGGCCGCGGCGAGGGCCTGCACCGTCGTGAGGCACGGGACGGCGCGGGCCACGGCCGCCGTACGGATCTCGTAGCCGTCGAGCCGGCCGCCGGTCCCGTAGGGGGTGTTGACGATGAGGTCGACCTCGCCGTCGTGGATGAGCTGGACGATGGTCCGCTCGCCGGACGGGCCCTCGCCCTCGCTGAGCTTGCGGACCACCGTGGCGTTGATGCCGTTGCGGCGCAGCACCTCGGCGGTCCCGGAGGTGGCGAGCAGCTCGAAGCCGTGCGCGACGAGTTCACGCGCGGGGAAGATCATCGAGCGCTTGTCGCGGTTGGCGACCGAGATGAACGCCCGGCCCTTGGTGGGCAGCGGGCCGTAGGCGCCGGCCTGCGACTTGGCGTACGCGGTGCCGAAGACCGAGTCGATGCCCATGACTTCGCCGGTGGAGCGCATCTCCGGGCCCAGCACGGTGTCGACCCCGCGGCCGTGCATGTCGCGGAAGCGCGACCACGGCATCACGGCCTCCTTGACGGAGATCGGCGCGTCCTGCGGCAGGGTGCCGCCGTCGCCGGCCGCCGGGAGCATGCCCTCGGCGCGGAGTTCGGCGACGGTGGCGCCCAGCGAGATGCGGGCGGCGGCCTTGGCCAGCGGGACCGCGGTCGCCTTCGAGGTGAAGGGAACGGTCCGCGAGGCGCGCGGGTTGGCCTCCAGGACGTAGAGGATGTCGCCGGAGAGCGCGAACTGGATGTTGATCAGCCCGCGCACACCGACGCCCTTGGCGATGGCCTCGGTCGAGGTGCGCAGCCTCTTGATGTCGTGGCCGCCGAGGGTGATCGGGGGCAGCGCGCAGGCGGAGTCACCGGAGTGGATACCGGCCTCCTCGATGTGCTCCATGACGCCGCCGAGGTACAGCTCGGTGCCGTCGTAGAGGGCGTCGACGTCGATCTCGATGGCGTCGTCGAGGAAGCGGTCGACCAGGACCGGGCGGGTGGGGCTGATCTCGGTGGACTCGGCGATGTACGAGGAGAGGCGGGTCTCGTCGTACACGATCTCCATGCCACGTCCGCCGAGCACGTACGAGGGACGGACCAGGACCGGGTAGCCGATCTCGTCGGCGATGGCCTTGGCCTCGTCGAAGGTGGTGGCCGTGCCGTGCTTGGGCGCGGGCAGTCCGGCCTCGGCGAGCACCCGGCCGAAGGCGCCGCGGTCCTCGGCGGCGTGGATCGCCTCCGGCGGGGTGCCGACGACCGGTACGCCGTTGTCCTTGAGCGCCTGCGCCAGGCCGAGCGGGGTCTGGCCGCCGAGCTGGACGACGACGCCCGCGACCGGACCGGCGAGGGTCTCGGCGTGGACGATCTCCAGGACGTCCTCCAGGGTGAGCGGCTCGAAGTAGAGCCGGTCGGAGGTGTCGTAGTCGGTGGAGACGGTCTCGGGGTTGCAGTTGACCATCACGGTCTCGTAGCCGGCGTCGCTGAGCGCGAACGAGGCGTGGACGCAGGAGTAGTCGAACTCGATGCCCTGGCCGATCCGGTTCGGGCCCGAGCCCAGGATGATCACGGCGGGCTTCTCGCGCGGCGCGACCTCGCTCTCCTCGTCGTACGAGGAGTAGAAGTACGGGGTCTTCGCGGCGAACTCGGCGGCGCAGGTGTCGACCGTCTTGTAGACCGGGCGCACCCCGAGCGCGTGCCGGACCTCGCGCACGACGTCCTCGCGCAGACCGCGGATCCCGGCGATCTGGGCGTCGGAGAAGCCGTGACGCTTGGCGTCGGCGAGCAGTTCGGGGTCGAGCTTCTCGGCGGCGGCCAGTTCGTCGGCGTGCTCCTTGATCAGGAACAGCTGGTCGACGAACCAGGGGTCGATCTTCGTGGCGTCGAAGACCTCCTCGGGGGTGGCACCGGCCCGCATGGCCTGCATGACGGTGTTGATCCGGCCGTCGGTGGGCACCTTGGCGATCTCGAGGAGCGTGTCCTTGTCGCCGGGGTCCCCGGTGAAGGTGAACTGCGAGCCCTTCTTCTCCAGCGAGCGCAGCGCCTTGTTGAGCGCTTCGGAGAAGTTCCGGCCGATCGCCATGGCCTCGCCCACCGACTTCATGGTGGTGGTGAGGGTGGCATCGGCGGCCGGGAACTTCTCGAACGCGAACCGCGGCACCTTGACGACGACGTAGTCGAGCGTGGGCTCGAAGGAGGCCGGGGTCTTCTCGGTGATGTCGTTGGGGATCTCGTCCAGCGTGTAGCCGACGGCGAGACGGGCGGCGATCTTCGCGATCGGGAAGCCGGTCGCCTTGGAGGCGAGCGCCGACGAACGCGAGACCCGCGGGTTCATCTCGATCACGATGATCCGGCCGTCTTCGGGGTTGACGGCGAACTGGATGTTGCAGCCACCGGTGTCGACGCCGACCTCGCGGATGATGGCGATGCCGATGTCACGCAGCCGCTGGTACTCGCGGTCGGTCAGCGTCATCGCGGGGGCGACGGTGATCGAGTCGCCGGTGTGCACGCCCATCGGGTCGAAGTTCTCGATGGAGCAGACCACCACGACGTTGTCGTGCTTGTCGCGCATCAGCTCCAGCTCGTACTCCTTCCAGCCGAGGATGGACTCCTCCAGGAGCACCTCGGTGGTCGGCGAGAGCATGAGGCCCTGTCCGGCGATCCGGCGCAGCTCCTCCTCGTCGTGCGCGAAGCCGGAACCGGCGCCGCCCATGGTGAAGGAGGGGCGTACGACGACGGGGTATCCGCCGAGCACGTCGACGCCGTTGACGACGTCGTCCATCGTGTGGCAGATGACCGAGCGGGCGGACTCGCCGTGGCCGATCTTCGTGCGCACGGCCTCGACGACGCCCTTGAAGAGGTCGCGGTCCTCGCCCTTGTTGATCGCCTCGACGTTGGCGCCGATCAGTTCGACGCCGTACTTCTCCAGGACACCGTTCTCGTGCATCGAGATGGCGGTGTTGAGCGCGGTCTGGCCGCCGAGGGTCGGCAGCAGCGTGTCGGGGCGCTCCTTGGCGATGATCTTCTCGACGAACTCCGGGGTGATCGGCTCGACGTACGTGGCGTCGGCGATCTCCGGGTCGGTCATGATCGTGGCCGGGTTGGAGTTGACCAGGATGACCCGCAGGCCCTCGGCCTTGAGGACCCGGCAGGCCTGGGTACCCGAGTAGTCGAACTCCGCGGCCTGGCCGATGACGATCGGTCCGGAACCGATGACCAGGACGGACTGGATATCGGTGCGCTTAGGCACGCTGGCCCTCCATGAGCTCTGTGCTGTGCTGGTTGTTGTCCCGCATGAGCTCGACGAACCGGTCGAAGAGGTACGCGGCGTCGTGCGGGCCCGCGGCCGCTTCGGGGTGGTACTGGACGCTGAACGCGGGCTGGTCGAGCAGCTGGAGGCCTTCGACCACGTTGTCGTTGAGGCAGACGTGGGAGACCTCGGCGCGGCCGTACGGGGTCTGGGTGACCTCGTCGAGCGGCGCGTCGACGGCGAAGCCGTGGTTGTGCGCGGTGACCTCGACCTTGCCGGTCGTACGGTCCTGCACGGGCTGGTTGATCCCGCGGTGGCCGTACTTGAGCTTGTACGTACCGAAGCCGAGGGAGCGGCCCAGCAGCTGGTTGCCGAAGCAGATGCCGAAGAGCGGCGTCTTCCGCTCCAGGACGGTCTTGATGACGGTCAGGTCGGCGGTGGCGGGGTCGCCGGGGCCGTTGGAGAGGAACACTCCGTCGGGGGCGATCGCGTACACGTCCTCGGCGGTGGCGGTCGCGGGCAGGACGTGCACCTCGATGCCGCGCTCGGCCATCCGGTGCGGGGTCATGCCCTTGATGCCGAGGTCGATGGCGGCGACGGTGAACTTCTTCTCGCCGATCGCCGGGACCACGTACGTCTCGGAGGTGGCGACCTGGGCGGAGAGGTCGGCGCCGTCCATCTCGGGCGCCTGCCGCACCTTGGCGAGCAGTACGCCTTCGTCGGCGAGGGCGTTGCCGGAGAAGATGCCGACGCGCATCGCACCGCGCTCGCGCAGGTGGCGGGTGAGTGCGCGGGTGTCGATGCCGCTGATGCCGACGACGCCCTGCTTCACCAGTTCCTCGTCGAGGGAGCGCCGCGCACGCCAGTTCGACGGGATGCGTGCGGGGTCGCGTACGACGTAGCCCGCCACCCAGATCTTCGCGGACTCGTCGTCCTCGTCGTTGACGCCGGTGTTGCCCACGTGCGGGGCGGTCATCACGACGACCTGGCGGTGGTACGACGGGTCGGTGAGGGTTTCCTGGTAGCCGGTCATGCCGGTGTTGAACACCGCTTCGCCGAAGGTCTCCCCCACGGCCCCGTAGGCACGGCCGCGGAAGCTGCGGCCGTCCTCCAGGACGAGTACGGCGGGAGACGCCACTTTCCTCTTCTCGGCGTTCCCCGGACTGGAGAGGGTCATCGTGCGGTGCCTTCCGTAGTGCTGGTGTGAGTGGAGTGGGTGACGGGCCGGGTCATGGCGTTGACCGCATCGACCCAGTCGGCCTGTCCGGCCGAGTGGTCGGAGCGGAAGCCCGAGTCGAGCAGTTCGTCGCCGTGCTGCCAGGTGATGATCAGCATGCCGCCCTCGGTGAGGACCTTGCCCGCGATGCCCTTGTCGAGCCTGGCCTCGCGCAGCTGCGCCACCGGGATGAAGAAGTCGCTCGCCCCGGGACGTACGACGTCCACACCGGCGTCGGTGAGCGTCACGTCCGCCCTGCTGCGGGTGCCCAGGCCGTGCGCGACGATCCGGTCGAGCCACTGCCCGGCCGTCGTCGAGCCGTGGTAGCGACCGCTCATACTCAGTCTGGCGGTACCGGGGTCGTCCGGCGCGGTGGGCAGCTCGGGCAGGTCGCTCTGGAGCGTCCCGCGCCACTTCCAGCCCTCGCGCATCAGCCAGTAGACGAGCGCGACGAAGAGCAGCAGGCCGACGATCCAGCCGATGCGGTCCGACCAGTCGGTGACTGTCGCCGACTTCTGTTCGGCTGCGAGTTGGAGATTGATGAGAGGTGTCACGCCAGTGTCCCGTCCACGACCGTTGCCCGGCCCCGCAGGAAGGTATGGGTGACACGTCCCGGCAGCTCACGACCCTCGTAGGGGGTGTTGCGACTGCGGGAGGCGAAGCCTGCGGGGTCCACCTCACCACGGTAAGCCGCGTCGACCAGCGTGAGGTTCGCGGGCTCGCCCACCGCCACGGGGCGGCCGTGGCCCGTCAGGCGCCCGATGGCCGCGGGGCGGAAGGACATCCGGTCGGCGACGGTCTCCCAGTCGACGAGGCCGGTGTCGACCATCGTCTGCTGGACGACGGAGAGCGCGGTCTCCAGGCCCACCATGCCCATGGCGGCGGCGGCCCACTCGCAGTCCTTGTCCTCGTGCGGGTGCGGGGCGTGGTCGGTGGCCACGCAGTCGATCGTGCCGTCGGCGAGGGCCTCGCGCAGGGCCATGACGTCGGCCTCGGTGCGCAGCGGCGGGTTCACCTTGTAGACGGGGTTGTACGTGCGTACCAGCTCGTCGGTGAGCAGGAGGTGGTGCGGGGTGACCTCGGCGGTGACCTTCCAGCCCTTGGACTTGGCCCAGCGGACGATCTCCACCGAGCCTGCGGTCGACAGGTGGCAGATGTGCACGCGGGAGTCGACGTGGGCGGCGAGGAGGACGTCGCGGGCGATGATCGACTCCTCCGCGACGGCGGGCCAGCCGCCGAGGCCCAGCTCGGAGGAGACGATGCCCTCGTTCATCTGGGCGCCCTCGGTGAGCCGCGGCTCCTGGGCGTGCTGGGCGACGACACCGTCGAACGCCTTCACGTACTCCAGGGCACGGCGCATGATCACCGCGTCGTCGACGCACTTGCCGTCGTCGGAGAAGACCCGCACGGCGGCGGCGGAGTCGTGCATCGCACCGAGTTCGGCGAGCTGCTTGCCCGCGAGCCCGACGGTGACGGCGCCGATCGGCTGCACGTCGCAGTAACCGGACTCCTTGCCGAGGCGCCACACCTGCTCGACGACCCCGGCGGTGTCGGCGACGGGGAAGGTGTTGGCCATGGCGTGGACGGCGGTGAATCCGCCGACCGCGGCGGCCCTGGTACCGGTGAGCACCGTCTCGGAGTCCTCACGGCCGGGCTCCCGCAGGTGGGTGTGGAGATCCACCAGGCCGGGCAGCAGGATCCGGCCTTCGGCCTCGATGACCTCGGCGTCGTCGGCGGACAGGCCGTGGCCCACCGCCGCGATCGTCTCGCCGTCGATCAGGACGTCCTGCGGCTCGCCGCCGAGCACCTTCGCACCACGGATCAGGGTCTTGCTCATGATTACTTGTTCTCCTCGGTACGGGCGGTGGAAGGCGCCGGGGCGGTGGCGGGCGACGGGTGGGCGGTGGCGGCCGGTTCGGAACCGCCCAGCAGCAGGTAGAGGACGGCCATCCGGATGGATACGCCGTTGGTGACCTGCTCGACGGCCGTGCAGCGGTCGGAGTCGGCGACCTCGGCGGTGATCTCCATCCCCCGGTTCATCGGTCCCGGATGCATGACGATCGCGTCGTCGGGCATCCGCGCCATGCGGTCGCCGTTGAGGCCGTAGCGGCGCGCGTACTCGCGTTCGGTGGGGAAGAAGGCCGCGTTCATCCGCTCGGTCTGGACGCGCAGCATCATCACGGCGTCGGACCCGGGCAGCACCCGGTCGAGGTCGTAGGAGACCTCGCAGGGCCAGTTCTCCACGCCGATGGGCACCAGGGTGGGCGGGGCGACCAGCGTCACCTGCGCGCCGAGCGTGTGCAGCAGGTGGACGTTGGAGCGGGCGACCCTGCTGTGCAGTACGTCGCCGACGATCGTGATGCGGCGGCCCTCGAGATCGCGCCCGGTCCCGGCTTCCGCGCCGACCAGCCTGCGGCGCATGGTGAAGGCGTCGAGCAACGCCTGGGTGGGGTGCTCGTGCGTACCGTCGCCCGCATTGACGACGGCACCGTCGATCCAGCCCGAGGTCGCGAGGCGGTACGGGGCGCCGGAGGCTCCGTGGCGGATGACGACGGCGTCCGCGCCCATCGCCTCCAGGGTCAGCGCGGTGTCCTTGAGCGACTCGCCCTTGGAGACCGACGAGCCCTTCGCGGAGAAGTTGATGACGTCGGCGGAGAGACGCTTGGCGGCGGCCTCGAAGGAGATACGCGTCCGGGTGGAGTCCTCGAAGAAGAGGTTGACGACGGTACGGCCGCGCAGGGTGGGAAGTTTCTTGATCGGCCGGTCCGCGACCCGGGCCATCTCCTCGGCGGTGTCGAGGATCAGGACGGCGTCGTCGCGGGTGAGGTCGGCGGCCGAGATGAGGTGGCGCTTCATCTGGGTGTTCTCCATGTTTGCGGAGGATTCAGGCATGGCGGGCAGACAGCCGGGCACAGCTCTGCGGCCCCGGGCGCGGGGCAGCGAAGAGAGAGCTACCGGCCGCCGGCCGGGGCGGTCCGGGTACCGAGCAGAACGGTGTCGCGACCGTCCTCCTCGGCGAGCTGGACCCTGACCGTCTCCCGCAGCGACGTGGGGAGGTTCTTGCCGACGTAGTCGGCACGGATCGGGAGTTCGCGGTGACCGCGGTCGACGAGGACCGCGAGCTGTACGGCGCGCGGGCGGCCGATATCGCCCAGTGCGTCGAGCGCGGCGCGGATCGTACGTCCCGAGAAGAGCACGTCGTCGACGAGGACGACGAGGCGTCCGTCGATGCCGTCCGCGGGGATGTCCGTACGGGCCAGCGCGCGGGCCGGGCGCATCCGCAGGTCGTCGCGGTACATGGTGATGTCGAGGGAGCCGACCGGGATCGTACGGCCGGTGATCTCTTCGAGCTTGGCGGTCAGCCGGCGGGCGAGGAAGACGCCGCGGGTCGGAATGCCGAGAAGTACGACGTCTTCGGCGCCCTTGGCGCGCTCGACGATCTCGTGGGCGATGCGGGTCAGTACCCGCGCGATGTCCGGGCCCTCCAGTACGGGGCGTGCGTCGGAATCGCGGGCATCCGCGCCGGAAGCCGTGCCGGCCCCCGTGTCGATGCCTGTTTCAGTGCCTGAGTCAGTGCCGTCCATGAAAACGGACCTCCTTCTCCGCCTCACGGGACGGACCTTAAAGGACGTCGAAATAACAAACCCCACGGTATCAGGGGTGCGCACGGGGCTCGCGACCCGGTCCGGAGCAGGGCCGCGACCATTCGGCTTGACGCATCCAAGTAACGCTGCGTAACCTCACAGTGAGTTACCAGCCGCGCGGCGGAGCCGCACGTCGCCACAGCGTCCGGGGAGCCATATGTCCAGCGAATACGCAAAACAGCTCGGGGCCAAGCTCCGTGCCATCCGCACCCAGCAGGGCCTTTCCCTCCACGGTGTCGAGGAGAAGTCCCAGGGCCGCTGGAAGGCCGTGGTGGTGGGTTCGTACGAGCGCGGCGACCGCGCCGTGACCGTGCAGCGCCTCGCCGAACTGGCCGACTTCTACGGCGTCCCCGTGCAGGAGCTGCTGCCGGGCACCACGCCGGGCGGTGCCGCCGAGCCGCCGCCGAAGCTCGTCCTGGACCTGGAGCGTCTCGCCCACGTCCCGCCGGAGAAGGCCGGGCCGCTCCAGCGTTACGCCGCCACCATCCAGAGCCAGCGCGGCGACTACAACGGCAAGGTGCTGTCGATCCGCCAGGACGACCTGCGCACGCTCGCCGTGATCTACGACCAGTCCCCCTCGGTCCTCACCGAGCAGCTGATCAGCTGGGGCGTGCTCGACGCGGACGCCCGCCGTGCGGTCGCGCACGACGAGGGCTGAGTCCGTTCCGGACCGCTCAACAGCAGAAACGTCTCATCCTGAGGGCGGGCCCGCACGGTGCGGGCCCGCCCTCAGGCGTTCCACGGCATGTGCCCCGGTCACGTGCCCGCGTCACTGTCCGGCAGGGGCGGTCCGGTAGAGCCGTCCGACGAGCTCGGGCAGCAGGCGTTCGGCCAGAACAGGCGGCAGCGCCTGGAGGACCGCCAGGACGGGAGCCATCCGCGCGGGAAGCTCGCCGTCCGCCCCCACCCCGGCGAGGGTGAGCGCGAGCGCCGCCTCCTCGGGTGTGAGGGTGTCCGCGTCCAGCAGCCCGGCCGCCGCGGCCAGTTCGGGGTCGACCTCGGCCGGACCCAGCTCCCGGGCGGCGGTCACCGCCTTCGCCAGGGCGTCGAGCAGCTGTCGTACCGTCTCCTCGTCCGCCACCGCCGCCGTCACCGTGAGATGCAGGTTGGCGGGCGAACTCCCGAACGCCGGCTGCGGCTGCACGTACCAGCCGTGGCCACGCATCTCGTCCGCGACCACGAACGGATCGATGTCCGGCCCGTCCGCGGCGACGGCGATCAGCGAGGACTCGGGACGGCCCAGCACCCGCAGGCCGTCGATCTCCTCGATTCCGGCCCGCAGCGCCGCCGTCGCCCGGTGGACGCGCAGCGCGAGTGCGGTGTAGCCGGCGGTGCCGATCCGCTCCGTCACCGCCCAGGCGGCGGCCAGCGGGCCTGCTGACTTCGTGCCCTGGAGGGTGGCGTTGACGACCGGGTAGCCCGGCCAGGAAGCGTGGGCGAACCACCCGTGCCGGCGCAGCTCGGCGTCCTTGAAGAGCAGCACCGACGCACCCTTGGGCGTGTACGCGTACTTGTGGAGGTCAACCGAGAGCGAGGTCACGCCCGGCACCGAGAGGTCGAACGGCGGCAGTTCCGGAGCCTCGGCTGCGAGCCGCAGGTGGCCCAGGTACCAGCCGCCGATGCAGGCGTCGACGTGGCAGAGCACACCGCGCCCGGCCGCCGCTCCGGCGACCTCCGCCACCGGGTCGATCACTCCGTGCGCGTACGAGGGCGCCGAGACGACCACCAGGGCGGTGCGCCCGGTGAGCGCAGCCGCCATGTCCTCGGCGCGCACCTGGTAGGTGTCCGGGTCGACCGGCACCACCACGGTCCGGAGGCCGAAGAGCCCGGCCGCCTTGTGGAAAGCGGCGTGCGCGGTGTCGGGCAGCACCAGTTCGGGCTCGGTGACTCCGCGGGTGCGCAGGGCGTGCTCACGGGCCGTGGAGACGGCGAGCAGACAGCTCTCGGTGCCTCCGCTGGTGAAGGTGGACGCGGTGTGTGCGTCGCCGCCCAGCAGCCCGGCCGCACGCGTCACGAGGTCGTTCTCCAGCGCCACCACACTGGGGAACGCCGTCATGTCGAGGCCGTTGACGCCCGCGAACCGGGCGGCTGCCGCCGACGCCAGTTCCTCGATGCCCGCCAGGCCCGAGTCGTAGACGTACGCCATGGTGCGCCCGCCTCTGACCGGCAGATCGGCGGCGCGCAGCGCGCCGAGCCGGTCGAGGATCCGCTGGTCCGTGCAGGAATCTTCACGAGGGTCGGCCATGCGCCGAAACCTAGGGCATCTGCCGGGAAACGCACCAGGCCCGAAGCAGAAGATTGTTCATCTTCTGCTTCGGGCCCGTAGGAACGACCGCTAGGACGGGTCCGTGTCGCGGCGCAGACTCGGCTTGAGGTCCTTGAAACGGCCCAGCAGGCCGTTGATGAAGGACGGCGACTCGTCGGTGGAGAACTCCTTGGCGAGCTGCACCGCCTCGTCGATCACGACCGCGTCCGGGGTCCCGTCGACCCACACCAGCTCAAAGGTGCTGAGCCTGACGATGTTGCGGTCCACGACCGGCATCCGGTCGAGGGTCCAGCCCACCGCGTAGGTGGCGATGAGGTCGTCGATGCGGTCCGCGTGTTCCGCGTACCCCTCGACGAGCTCCATCGTGTACTCACCGACCGGCGGCTGCCGGGGGTCGGTCCTGGCGTGACGGATCCAGTCCGCGAGGACCGTCTGCACGGACGCCGCGCGCTGGTCGGCCTCGAAGAGGATCTGGAAGGCGCGCTTGCGCGCCGTGTTCCGGGCAGCCACGGTTAGCTGTTCACCCGGCCGAGATAATCACCGGAGCGGGTGTCGACCTTGATCTTCTCGCCGGTCGTAATGAACAGCGGGACACCGATCTCGTAACCGGTCTCCAGGGTGGCGGGCTTGGTGCCACCGGTGGAGCGGTCGCCCTGGACACCGGGGTCGGTGTGCTGGATGGTCAGCTCGACGGCGGCCGGGAGCTCGACGTAGAGCACCTCGCCCTCGTACTGGGCGACGGAGGCGGTGAAGCCCTCGATGAGGAAGTTGGCCGCGCCGCCGACCGACTTGCGGTCGACCATCAGCTGGTCGTAGGTGTCCATGTCCATGAAGACGAAGTACTCGCCGTCCATGTACGAGAACTGCATGTCGCGGCGGTCGATGGTGGCTGTCTCGACCTTCACGCCGGCGTTGAAGGTCTTGTCGACGACCTTGCCGGAAAGCACGTTCTTGAGCTTGGTGCGCACGAAAGCCGGGCCCTTGCCGGGCTTGACGTGCTGGAACTCGACGACGGACCAGAGCTGGCCCCCGTCGAGCTTGAGCACCAGGCCGTTCTTGAGGTCGTTCGTGGAAGCCACGGTTGAGGTTCTCCTGGACTGCAGCGTGTGTGGGACCGCGGGTACTCGCTAGAGCGCGAGCAGTTCCTTGGTCGTAATGGTGAGTAGCTCGGGTCCGCCGTCCGCCTCAGGGCGTACGACGAGCGTGTCATCGATCCGGACTCCGCCCCGGCCCGGGAGGTGGACCCCCGGTTCGACGGTGACCGGCACGCAAGCGTCCAGTTTACCCATGGCCGCAGGTGCCAGCTGCGGGTCCTCGTCGATTTCGAGTCCCACACCGTGCCCGGTCGCCGCCGCGAGGCCCTCACCGTGGCCCGCGGCGTCCAGGATCTGGCGGGCCGCGCGGTCCACGTCGCGACAGGCGGCGCCGGGCACAAGGGCCTCGCGACCAGCCCGTTGTGCGGCGAACACCAGGTCGTACAGCTCGATCTGCCAGTCGGCCGGTGAGGTCCCGATGACGAACGTCCGGCCGATCTCACATCGGTATCCGCGGTACACGGCCCCGAGCCGCACGGTGAGGAAATGCCCCTCCTCGACCCGGCGGTCGGACGGGCGGTGGCTCCCCAGACCGGCGTTGGGCCCGGTGGCCACCGATGTCGGGAAGGACGGCCCCTCGGCGCCGTGGTCGATGAGCCTGCGCTCCAGTTCCAGGGCGAGATGGCGTTCCGTACGCCCGACGAGAATCGATTCGAGGAGTTCGCCCAGGGCCTGGTCGGTGATCTCCGCAGCGGTCCGCAGGGCGCTGATCTCGTCCTCGTCCTTGATGATCCGCTGCTGTTCGACGGCGCCGGCCAGATCGGCGAGGCGCAGCCGGGGCGCCACCGAGCCCAGCGCCCGGTGCCTGGCCACGGTCAGATGGCGCTCCTCCACGGCCAGCGACTCGGCGCTCCCGCCGGCCAGCAGATCCGCCGCGGCCACCGCCGGGTCACCGCCCGGCGAGGGCAGGACCGTCAGCCGCAGGTTCACGTCGGGGCGGCCGTCCGCGGGATCGTCCGTCGGTTCGGCGGGGCAGAGCAGTACGTCGTCGGAGGGGCCCAGCAGCAGCACCGCGCCCGCCGGGGCGGCTCCAGCGAGGTAGCGGACGTTGGCGGGGCGGGAGACCAGCGCGGCACCGCTGCCTGCGGCCAGGCAGCGGTCACGCAACCTGGCCCTGCGGACCGCGAACACCTCGGACATGCTCCCGAGCGTAGGAGCGGGGGCGGGTGTCGGCCGTTTCAGCGCGTCCGACCGGGGGCTTCACCAGGTGGGAGGGGAGGCGATGGAGCGGGCCAGCACGTCGTCGAGCACCTGCGCCGTGGTGGCCACGTCGTAGGTCGAGTTGTCGATGATCGGCAGCCCCGAGCCGTACCAGCCGGCCATCCGGCCGTGGATCCGGGCGACTTCCTCGTCGCCGAGGCGGCGGTTGCCGCTGCGGGCGGCGTTGCGCTCCAGTACGACCTCCAGGCCCGGCAGCAGGACGACCGGCAGCAGACCGGGGCCCACGTGCCGCTTCCAGCCGCCGAGGCCGACCACCGGACGGTCGGGGAAGACCGCGTCGTCGAGGATGCAGGAGATGCCGTTGGCGAGGAAATTCCGGGCGGCGAAGCCACAGGTGCGGCGGGCGAGGCGGTACTGGGCCTCGGAGTGGTCGTTCCAGCCGGACCGGGGGTCGGCGAAGCCGGAGCAGACCCATTCCCGTACGTCGTCGAGGCTGATGTGCGACGTGGGCACCCGGCGGCTCTTCGCCCAGTGCCGGGCGACCGTGGTCTTGCCCGCACCCGCGGGGCCTATGAGCAGCACGGCGAGCGTGGTGTTGCCGGTGTCCGCCTGGGTGGTGGCGGACGGCGGCGCCGGGAGCGGCACCGGGCCGCCGGGCGGGAGCTGGACGTGGCCGGTGGATTCGGCGGAGGGTTGTGCGGTCGGCCGGTGCGCCGGGGGCGGCGGCGGCTGGGGCGGCGCCTGTGCCACCCAGCCGGGGGGCTGTCCCGGGTGCTGGGCGCTCTGTGCCCATCCGGCGGCGCTTCCGTGGGGCGGCGGGAACGGAGCCCCCACAGCGTGCTGCATCCGGTGCCACTCCGTCTCGTTCGGCCGACTGGTCCTCGCCCCCGAACGGTACCCTCCCCGGCCACCGCCATGTGAACGTCCGGGGAGGGGCAACGTGCCGCGTCAGCCGGTCAGTTCCTCGGCGACGGCCCGCAGCGCGAGGCGGTACGAGCCGATACCGAAGCCCGCGACCGTGCCGCTGGCGACGGCAGCGATGACCGAGTTGTGACGGAACTCCTCACGCGCGTACGGGTTCGAGATGTGCACCTCGATCAGCGGAGCGGTGCGCTGGGCCGCCGCGTCGCGCATTCCGTACGAGTAGTGCGTGAAGGCACCGGGGTTGATGACGACCGGGATCGAACCGTCCGCCGCCTCGTGCAGCCAGCGGATCAGCTCGCCCTCGTCGTTGGTCTCGCGGACCTCGACGTCGAAGCCGAGCTGCTTGCCGAGCGCCGTGCAGGCGTCGACGAGCCCCGCGTAGGACGTCGCTCCGTACACGTCGGGCTCCCGGGAGCCCAGACGGCCCAGGTTGGGGCCGTTGAGCACGAGGACGCGGCGGGTCATGCGGAGACCTCCCCGAACGCGGCGAGCAGGACCGACGGGTCGGGGCCCTCCAGGACGGTCGGCTTGGCGAGCCCGTCAAGGACGACGAAGCGCAGCACGTTGCCGCGGGACTTCTTGTCGACCTTCATGGTCTCCAGCAGCTTGGGCCACTGGTCGCCGCGGTAGGTGAGCGGCAGCCCGACCGAGGCCAGTACGGCGCTGTGCCGGTCCGCGGTCGCGTCGTCGAGGCGTCCGGCCAGACGCCCGAGTTCGGCGGCGAAGACCATGCCGACCGAGACGGCGGCGCCGTGCCGCCACTTGTAGCGCTCGTTCTTCTCGATGGCGTGGGCGAGGGTGTGCCCGTAGTTGAGGATCTCCCGCAGGCCGGACTCCCGGAGGTCGTTGGAGACGACCTCGGCCTTGACCCGGATGGAGCGCTCGATCAGCTCGGCCGTGTGCGGTCCCGCGGGCGTACGGGCCGCCTCGGGGTCGGACTCCACGAGGTCGAGGATGGCCGGGTCGGCGATGAAACCGGCCTTGATGATCTCGGCCAGCCCGGACACGTAGTCGTTGACCGGCAGCGAGTCCAGTGCGGCCAGGTCGCACAGCACCCCGGCGGGCGGGTGGAAGGCGCCCACCAGGTTCTTGCCCTCGGCGGTGTTGATGCCCGTCTTGCCGCCGACCGCGGCGTCCACCATGCCGAGCACGGTGGTGGGTACGGCGATCCAGCGCACCCCGCGCAGCCAGGTCGCGGCGACGAACCCGGCGACATCGGTGGTGGCGCCACCGCCCACTCCGACGATGACGTCGCTGCGGGTGAAGCCGGTCTGGCCCAGCGCCTTCCAGCAGTAGGCGGCGACCTCGACGGTCTTGGCCTCCTCGGCGTTGGGCAGCTGGATCGCGATGGCCTCGTACCCCTGGTCGGCGAGGTCCTGCCGGACCGCCTCACCGGTCTCGGCGAGCGCCTCGGGGTGCAGTACGGCGACGCGCCGGGTCTGTTCGCCGATCAGGGACGGCAGTTCGCCCAGCAGACGGTGGCCGACCAGCACCTCGTACGGGGCATGGCCGTCCGTACCGCCGACCTGGATGCGGATGGGGGCGTCCTGCGTCATACGTGTCTTCTCCTGGCCGGGATTCCTGCGGCTGTCCGCCGGGGGTTCCGGCAGTTCCAGGGCGTCGAGGACCGCCTGCACGACCTCTTCGGGGCTGCGGTCGTCCGTGGCGACGGATGCGCGGGCGACCTCGGTGTACAGCGGGCGGCGCGCTTCCATCAGCTCACGCCACTGACGGCGCGGGTTGACGGCGAGCAGCGGGCGCGCGGTGTTCAGTCCGACGCGTTTGACCGCCTCGTCCACGTCCATGGAGAGGTAGACGACGGGCTGCCCGGCGAGCAGTTCGCGGGTGGCGGCGTCGAGGATCGCGCCGCCGCCGAGTGACAGGACGCCGGTGTGTCCGGCGACCGCGTCGGCGACCGCCGCCCGCTCCAGGGCGCGGAAGTGGTCCTCGCCCTCGTCGACGAAGATGTCCGCGATGGTGCGGTCCTCGGCCGCCACGATGTCGGCGTCGGTGTCGCGGTAGACCACGCCGAGCCGCTCGGCGAGCAGCTCGCCGACGGTGGACTTGCCGACGCCCATCGGGCCGACCAGGACGACCAGCGGGCCGCTCATCGGATCTGGAGGTTGTCGAGGAACGACTGGACGTTGCGGCGGGTCTCGCCCACGCTGTCGCCGCCGAACTTCTCCGCGACCGCGTCCGCCAGGGTCAGCGCGACCATGGCCTCGGCCACGATGCCCGCGGCCGGAACGGCACAGACGTCGGAGCGCTGGTGGTGGGCGGCGGCGACCTCTCCGGTGGCCACGTCGATGGTGGCGAGCGCGCGCGGAACGGTCGCGATCGGCTTCATCGCGGCCCGGACGCGCAGCAGTTCACCGGTGGACATACCGCCCTCGGTGCCACCGGAGCGGCCCGAGGTACGGCGGACGCCGTTCTCGGTCGGCACGATCTCGTCGTGCGCCTTCGATCCCGGCACCCGGGCGAGGTCGAAGCCGTCGCCGACCTCGACGCCCTTGATGGCCTGGATTCCCATCAGCGCGGCGGCCAGCCTGGCGTCGAGCCTGCGGTCCCAGTGCACGTGCGAACCGAGTCCGACCGGCACGTGGTAGGCCAGTACCTCGACCACACCGCCGAGGGTGTCGCCGTCCTTGTGGGCCTGGTCGATCTCGGCGACCATCGCCTTCGACGCGTCCGCGTCCAGGCAGCGCACCGGGTCCTCGTCCAGCTTCGCCTCGTCGGCGGGGACCGGGACGACACCGTACGGCGCCTTCGCCGAGGCCAGCTCCACGACGTGCGAGACGATCTCGATCCCGGTGGTCTCCTTGAGGTACGAGCGGGCCACCGCGCCCAGCGCGACGCGGGCCGCGGTCTCCCGGGCGCTGGCGCGCTCCAGGATCGGCCGGGCCTCGTCCAGTGCGTACTTCTGCATGCCCGCGAGGTCGGCGTGGCCGGGGCGCGGGCGGGTCAGCGGGGCGTTACGGGCCAGCTTGGCCAGTTCCTCGGGGTCGACCGGGTCGGCCGACATGACCTGCTCCCACTTGGGCCACTCGGTGTTGCCGACCATGACGGCCACCGGGCCGCCCATGGTGAGGCCGTGCCGAACCCCGCCGAGGAAGGTGACTTCGTCCCTCTCGAACTTCATCCGGGCGCCGCGGCCGTAGCCGAGCCGCCGCCGGGCGAGCGCGTCAGCCACCATGTCCGTCGTGATCGGGACACCGGCGGGAAGGCCCTCCAGCGTCGCCACCAGTGCGGGGCCGTGCGACTCCCCCGCGGTCAGCCAACGCAACCTGCTCAACGGTGCTCCTCATGCTCGCGCCTCGATCTACGACGGCGCGGCCGGGTGCGCGGCCCTGGCCCGCCTCCCCCGATCCTCCCACGGAAGGGCGGCCGTCCGGTCAGGGGTCCCAGCTGACGGACTCCTGCGGGCGCCACCGGGCGGTGCCGTGTGCTGCAATTCTGACGGGCGGACCCGACGGCGGTCCCACCGGACCGGCCGAGAGCCCTTCGCCCGATCCGGACGGAAGACTCTGGGAGAGAGCAATGGAACTGGAGCTCGACGGCGGCGCCCGCGTGGCGCTGGAGACCGGCCCGGCCGGGGTACGGCTGGCCGTGCGGCCGGCGGCCGACCAGGGGGCCGCGGTGCTCTGTTCCCCGGGCCGGGCAAGGGAGTTGGCCGCCGCCCTGGTCCGCGCCGCCGACGAGGCGGAGCGCGTGCGGCCCGCCGAACACGTCACCGTAGAGGCACGGGAGCTGCAGCGCGGTGACGTCCGGGACAGTGACCGCTCCATGACGGTGGACCGGGTCCGGGTCCTGGGCGACAGTGTGCAGGTCACCTGGAAGTCGGACACCGGCCGCAGCTGGACCCAGGACTACGCGGCGGACACCGTGATCGGTCTCCGCCGGAGCGTCTGACCTCGCCCGCGCGGGGGCCCGCTCAGCGTGCGCCGAGCGCCTGTTCCCCTGCCTTCCGCATCGCGGACAGCGGGGCGGGAGCCCGGCCCGTCATCTGCTCGACCTGGAGCACCGCCTGGTGCACCAGGAGGTCGAGACCGCCGACCACGGCGCCACCACGGGTCGCCCAGGCAGCGGCGAGGGCCGTCGGCCACGGCTCGTACAGCACGTCGAAGAGGGTCCCCGGCGCGTCCGGGACCGCCTCCGCCAGCGCGTCGGTGGCACCGGCCGGGGTGGTCGCGACGATCAGCGGCTCCTCGAAGGCGCGGGATGCTTCGCTCCAGTCCGCGGTGTGCACGTCGACACCCAGCCGCTCGCCCCAGCCGCGCATCTCGGCGGCGCGGGCGGCGCTGCGCACATAGGCGGTGACCCGTCCCGTACAGATGGTGGACAGGGCGGCCAGCGCGGAGGAGGCGGTGGCGCCGGCGCCGAGGACAGCCGCCGATCCGGTCTTCTCCACCCCGCGCTCGCGCAGCGCGGCGACCATTCCGGGGATGTCGGTGTTGTCGCCGCGCCTGCGGCCGTCATCGGTGAGCACGACCGTGTTGACCGCCTCGACCGAGGCCGCCGCCGCGCTCACCTCGTCGAGCAGCGGGATGATCGCGCGCTTGAGCGGCATCGTCAGCGAGAGTCCGGCCCAGGACGCGTCGAGGTCCGCGACGAACCCGGGGAGCGCCACCTCGTCCACCTCGAAACGGTCGTACGACCAGTCGTCCAGGCCGAGTTCACGGTATGCGGCGCGGTGCAGCACCGGGGACAGCGAGTGCGCGATGGGCGAGCCGAGGACGGCCGCCCGCTTTCCTGAGGTCACTGGCCCGACTGCTCCTGTTGCTTCTGATACTTTTCGCGGTTGCGGTTCTGCTCCGCGTTGGTCGCCGCGAACACCGTCTTGTCCTCCGTCACCGAAACGAAGTAGTACCAGGGACCGGAAGCGGGATTCATCGCCGAGTGCAGGGCGTCGGTGCCCGGATTGCCGATGGGGCCGGGCGGCAGACCCTTTATGTCGTAGGTGTTGTACGGGTCCTTGATCTTCCTGAGCGCGTCCACACTCCCGACGTCGAGTGTGCTCTGTTTACGCATGTAATTGATCGTGGAGTCGAATTCGAGCCGCCCGGCCGTCTCCGTGTTGTTCGACTTCAACCGGTTGTAGACGACGCGTGCCACCTTGTCGAAGTCGTTCTTGTACTTGCCTTCGGCCTGGACGAGGCTGGCCACGGTGATGACCTGGAACTCGTTCTCCAGGCCCAGCTTGTGAGCCGCCCCCGCGAGGTCCTGTTTGCTGTACGCCTCGTCCGCCTGGGCGACCATCTTCTTCAAGATGTCTTCCGGCTTCATCCCGTCACCGACCGGATAGCTCGCCGGGTAGAGGAATCCTTCCAGCGGGTCCTTGAGCTCCTTGTGTCCCTTGGCCCAGCTCGGCAGGCCCAGCTGGTCGGCCTTGTCCTTGGCGATCCCCTCGGTGGTTCCCGCCTTCAGTTTGAGCTTCGCGTCGATCGCCGAGTAGACCTGCTTGTCCCGGGTACCGGGCGGGACGATGAGCACGTTGAGGTTCTTGCTGTCCACCATCGCCATGACCGCGTTCGCCGCGGACATGTGCTGGTTCAGGGAGTAGACGCCGGCCTGGAGGACTTTGGCCTTCGGGTTCTTGTGCGTCGCGTCGACGAACGCGTCGACGCTCTTGACGACGCCCTTCTCCTTCAGGAGACGGCCGATCCCACCGGTGCCGGTGCCCCGGGGAACCTCGACCTGGATCGGTGAGGTGCCGGTGCCTTCGTAGTCGGGCAGCGGCGCGTACCGGGACTGGTAGAAGCTGTAGGCAAAGTAGCCCACGCCGCCGAGGCCGCCGACCAGGACCGCGGACACCACGAAGCAGGCACAGCCGCTGCGGCGCTTCGGTTTCTTGGACTTTCCCCGGCGGTCGCGGGTGTCCTGACGGGTCTCGGCCGGATCGTCGTCGTACTCGTCCTGGTCGTCCGGCCCGAGGGAGCTTTCCTCACCGGTGAAGAAAGGATGCGTCTCCGGCTCGGGCTCGGCCTCGGCCTCCGGCTCGGGTTCCACGGGCGCCGGGGGCTGCTGCCACTCCTCGCGCTGCCCGGGAGGCTGCGGCGGCGGGTAGGCGTCGGGCGTCGGGTAGTAGTCGGGGTTCTCGCCACCGTAGTGCGTGGGCTGGCCGCCGTACGGGGCCGAGGGATCCACACCGTACGGCAGGCCGGACTGCTGACCGCTGTCCCAGCCGCCGTCGTACGGCGGCTGGGCCTGCTGCTGGTACGGGTCCTGCGGGTACTGCTGCTGGTTCTGCCCGTACTGGTTCTGTCCGTACTGGTTCTGCTGCTGACCGAACTGATCCGGGCCCTGCTGGTACTGCCCGTGCTGCGGCTGCACCTGCTGCGGCTGCCCCTGCGGGTACTGACCCTGCTGGTACTGCTGCTGGTAGGGGTCCTGCGGCTGGCTGTACACCGGGTTGCCGTACTGGTCGTACTGCTGCTGTCCCTGGTGGTACTGCTGCTGCCCGTCGTAAGCCGGCTGACCTGAGACGTCCTGCTGACCTCCCCATCCCTGGTCCCCGTACAACGGGTCCTCGGGATGCCACGGTTCGGAGCCTGCGCCCCGGCCATACTCAGTCATCGGTCCCCTAGAGCCGCGAGGCCTCCGGACGGTCCGCCTCTTTTACTGTGCGGCAGCTGTTCGAAACCCGCCGCATGGCGCGGACGTTACCGTATCGCGATCAGACAACCACTTCGACGCCCTCGCCCGGAGCTGCCCCCGACGCCCGTTCGGACTCAAGTGCATTCTGGAGGATGACGACAGCCGCAGCCTGGTCGATAACAGAACGACCCTTTTTGGACTTTACGCCGGATGCGCGCAAACTCTGGCCGGCCGTCACCGTGGTCATTCTCTCGTCGATCAACCGCACCGGAACGGGAGCGATACCACGGGCGAGTTCCTGGGCGAACACCCGGACCTTGGCCGCTGCCGGGCCCTCGCCCCCGTTGAGGGAGCGAGGGAGGCCGACGACCACCTCGATCGGCTCGTACTCGCCGGTCAGCTGCTTCAACCGCCGGTGGGCGGCCGGGACATCACGTCCCGGCACGGTCTCCACCGGCGTGGCCAGCACCCCGTCGGGGTCGCACGAGGCGACCCCGATCCGGGCGTCCCCCACGTCGATCGCCAGTCGGCGGCCTCTGCGCACGGCGGTCAGGCCGTTTCGCCGACGAGGCGCTCGACGGCGGCCACGGCGTCACCGATGGCGTCCGGGTCCTGGCCGCCGCCCTGCGCGACGTCCGGCTTGCCGCCACCGCCGCCGCCGAGGGTCTTGGCAGCCGTACGGACCAGCTCACCGGCCTTGAGACCGCGTTCGCGGGCGGCCTCGTTGGTGGCGATGACCGTCAGCGGTCGGCCGTTTGCCGTGGTGAAGAGGGCGACCACGGCCGGACGGTCGCCCGGGATGCGGCCCCGGACGTCCAGGACGAGCCTGCGCAGGTCGTCGGCGCCCGTGCCGTCAGGAACCTGACCGGTCACGACGGCCACGCCGCGTACGTCCTTGGCACCCGCGGCGAGCCCGGCGGCGGCCTGGAGGACCTTCTCCGCGCGGAACTTCTCGATCTCCTTCTCGGCGTCCTTGAGCTTGGCGAGCATGCCCGAGATCCTCTCCGGGAGCTCCTCGGAACGGCCCTTGACCAGCTCCTGGAGCTGAGCGACGACCATGTGCTCCCTGGCCAGGAACTGGTACGCGTCGACCCCGACCAGGGCCTCGATACGGCGTACCCCGGAGCCGATCGACGACTCGCCGAGCAGCTTCACCAGACCCAGCTGGGCGGTGTTGTGGACGTGCGTACCGCCGCACAGCTCCTTGGAGAAGTCGCCGATGGTGACGACTCGCACCCGCTCGCCGTACTTCTCACCGAACTCGGCGATGGCACCCTGCTTCTTGGCCTCGTCGATGGACATGACCTCGGCCTGGACGTCCAGTTCACGGGCGAGAACGTCGTTGATCTTGTGCTCGACGTCGGTGAGCACCGTGCCGGGAACGGCGTTGGGCGAACCGAAGTCGAAGCGGAAGCGGCCCGGCGAGTTCTCCGAACCGGCCTGGGCGGCCGTCGGGCCGAGGGCGTCACGCAGCGCCTGGTGCGTGAGGTGGGTGGCGCTGTGGGCGCGGGCGATGGCCCGGCGGCGGCGCAGGTCGATGGCGACGTGGGCGGCGGCGCCGAGCGTCACCTCGCCGACCTGGACCGAGCCCTTGTGCACGGAGACGCCGGGGACCGGCTGCTGGACGTCACGGACCTCGACCACGGCGCCCGAGTCGAGCCTGATCCGGCCGGTGTCGGCGAGCTGGCCGCCGCCCTCGGCGTAGAAGGGGGTCCGGTCGAGAACGATCTCGACCTCGTCGCCCTCGGTGGCAGCGGGCGAGGGCACACCGTCGACGAGCAGACCGACGACGGTCGACTCGCCCTCGGTGGCGGTGTATCCGGTGAACTCGGTGGAACCGGCGCGGTCGGCGACCTCACGGTAGGCGGAGAGATCGGCGTGACCGGTCTTCTTGGCCCTGGCGTCGGCCTTGGCGCGCTCGCGCTGTTCCTTCATCAGCCGGCGGAACCCGGCCTCGTCCACGGAGACGCCCTGTTCGGCGGCCATCTCCAGGGTGAGGTCGATCGGGAAGCCCCAGGTGTCGTGGAGCAGGAAGGCCTTCTCACCGGCGAGCACCTGACCGCCCGCGGCCTTGGTCTCGGTGACGGCGGTGTCGAGGATGTTGGTACCGGCCTTCAGCGTCTTGACGAAGGCGGCCTCCTCGGCGAGGGCGACGGTCTCGATCCGCTTGCGGTCGGTGATCAGCTCCGGGTACTGCTGCCCCATGGCGTTGATCACGACGTCGACCAGCTCGGCGACGACCGGGCCCGAGGCGCCCAGCAGGCGCATGTTGCGGATGGCGCGGCGCATGATGCGGCGCAGGACGTAGCCACGGCCCTCGTTGCCGGGGGTGACGCCGTCACCGATGAGCATCACCGACGTACGCATGTGGTCGGTGACGACCCGCAGCGCGACGTCGGAACCCTCGCCGGTGCCGTACCGGACGCCGGTCAGCTCGGTGGCCTTGTCGATGACGACCTGCGAGGTGTCGATCTCGTACAGGTTCCGCACGCCCTGGAGGATCATGGCGAGGCGTTCGAGGCCGAGGCCGGTGTCGATGTTCCTGGACGGCAGGTCACCGAGGATCGGGAAGTCCTCCTTGCCGTCCCCGGCACCACGCTCGAACTGCATGAAGACCAGGTTCCAGATCTCCACGTAGCGCTCGTCGTTGACGGCGGGGCCGCCCTCGACGCCGAACTCCGGACCGCGGTCGTAGTTGATCTCGGAACACGGTCCACAGGGTCCGGGGACGCCCATGGACCAGAAGTTGTCCTTCTTGCCCAGCCGCTGGATGCGCTCGGCCGGTACGCCGATCTTCTCGCGCCAGATCTGCTCGGCCTCGTCGTCGTCGAGGTAGACCGTGATCCACAGCCGCTCGGGGTCCAGGCCGTACCCGCCGTCGGCCACGGAGTTGGTGAGCAGCTCCCAGGCGTAGGCGATGGCGCCTTCCTTGAAGTAGTCACCGAACGAGAAGTTGCCGCACATCTGGAAGAACGTGCCGTGCCGGGTGGTCTTGCCGACCTCTTCGATGTCCGGGGTACGGACACACTTCTGCACGCTGGTGGCGCGCGGGGCGGGGGGCTTGGCCTCGCCGAGGAAGTACGGCTTGAACGGGACCATGCCCGCGGGGACCAGCAGCAGAGTCGGGTCGTCCGCGATGAGCGACGCCGAAGGGACGACGGTGTGCCCGCGCTCCTCGAAGAAGCTCAGCCAGCGGCGGCGAATTTCGGCCGACTCCATCAGTGGTCCTCATTCCGGTTGTGCGAATGCTTGGTGTATTCGATGGCAGCGAGGTGACGCTGCACGGGAAGTCCGGGGGCGGGCGGCGCCTCGATGCCGAGTGCCTCTCCCAGCTCCGCCTCGCGCTGGGCCATCCCGGCCCGTACGTCGATGGCGAAGTCCTTGAGCCGGTGGCCCGCGTCGACGGCCTTGTTCGCGGCCTGCGCCGCGAGGCTCTCGGGGCTCAGCTGCT
Organism: Streptomyces sp. A 4/2; assembly: GCF_940670765.1. Taxonomy (GTDB): domain Bacteria; phylum Actinomycetota; class Actinomycetes; order Streptomycetales; family Streptomycetaceae; genus Streptomyces. Next base: position 326,909 of record NZ_CALNVW010000031.1, on the reverse strand, counting down.
TGATCTTGCGATTGACCTTGGTGGTCGCCCAGACACCGGCTGCGGCGCCCGTGGCGAACCAGAACGTACGGCGGAACATTGCAGCGTCAGCCCTTCCGCTTCCTGCGCCGTGCGGTCTCCACCGTACGGCCGACGATCACCGGCGGACGGGACCGCTCCGGCTCCGCTCCGGTCTTGCGGCCCAGTGCCTGGCGTACGCCGTAGCCGAAGGCCGCGACCTTCACCAGCGGGCCGCCGAACGTCGACGCGACGGTGGTGGAGAGGGCCGATGCGTTGGAGGTGACCTCCTGGACGTCCGTCGCGATGGCGTCCACCCGCTCCAGCTGGGTCTGCGCGGTGCGCACGGCCGTCGAAGCGTCGGCGAGCAGCGGAACGGCCTGATCCGTCACGTCCGCCACGAGCTTGGTGGTCGCCCTGAGCGTCTGGGCCAGCCTCACCAGCACCACGGCGAGGAAGGAGACCAGGATCGCCCAGAAGACGGCCACCAGGATGCCGGCCACCTCTCCACCGGACACGTTGCACCGCCTTCGGGTCATCGGAAGTCGCGTCGATTTTCGGTTCCCCGAGCCTATCGCGCCGGGGCTCGGCCCCCGTACCGCATTACCGCCGCCCCCGCCCGGACTTCCGGGATCGGATTGTACGCACTGCACACCTGCGGATACTCTCCGTGCCCTATGCGAAGCGACTCGTCCGGCCGCGCAAGCGCCATCCAGGGAAACCTTCCGGCAGAGCTCGACCGGTTCATCGGGCGCACGGCCGAACTGGCCGAGCTGGAGGGGCTCCTGGCGGCGTCCCGCCTGGTGACCGTGACCGGTGTCGGCGGCGTGGGCAAGACCCGGATTGCCACGCACGTCGCCGAAAGGTTGCAGGAACGGTTCTGCGACGGGGTGTGGCTGGCCGGGCTGTCGGCTCTGCGCGACCCCGAACTGCTGGAGCACGCACTCGTCGAGTCGCTGGGGCTGACCGACCACACCAGCAGGCCGCCGCGCGAAGTACTGACCGCCCATCTCGCCGGGCGCCAGCTCCTGCTCGTCGTCGACGGCTTCGAGCACCTCGTCGACGCCTGCGCCGCACTGCTGCTGGAACTGCTGCGCGGCGCACCGCGGCTGAAGGTGCTCGCCGTCGGCAGGCGCCCCCTGGACATCGAGGGCGAGCGGACGCTCACGCTGCCGCCGATGCGGGCCCCGGACGCCGAACAGTTCTTCGCCGACCGCGCCGCGGCCCGGCGCCCCGCCTTCCGTCTCACCGAGCAGAACAGCGCCCGGGTACGGGAGTTGTGCGGCAGGCTGGACGGGATTCCGCTGGCGCTGGAGCTCGCCGCGGCACGGATGCGGGCGCTCTCGGTCGAGCAGCTGCTGGCCAGACTCGACGACCGCTTCCGCCTGCTCACCGGGGGCGGCAGAGGCGTGCTGCCCCGCCATCGGACCCTCCGTACCGCGATCGGGTGGAGCCACGAGCTGTGCACACCCGAGCAACGGCTGCTGTGGGCAAGGCTGTCCGTGTTCGTGGGCACCTTCGACCTGGAGGCGGCCGAGTACATCTGCGGCGGCCCCGATCTGCCGTCCGAGCAGATCCTCGACGTACTCGGCGAGCTGCTGGCGCAGTCCGTGGTGGTACGGGAGGACGCCGCGGCCGGGATCCGCTACCGGATGCTGGACACGGTCAGCGAGTACGGCGCGGACTGGCTGGGGTCGACGGGTGACACGGACCGGCTGCGGCGCCGCCACCGGGACTGGTTCCTGGGGCTCGCCACCTGGTGCGAGCTGGACTGGTTCAGCGCACGGCAGGCCGGGATCGCGGCCCGCGTCGAGAGCGAACTGCCCAATCTGCGGGGCGCGATGGAGTTCTCGCTGGAGCAACCGGAGGACGTTCACCTGGCGCAGCATCTGGCCGGGGCGCTCTGGTTCTACTGGGCGGGCTGCGGGCGGCTGGCCGAGGGCCGGCACTGGCTGAGCCAGGTGCTGGAGGCGGAGAGCGGATACGGCGCGGCGCGGCTCAAGGTCCTGTGGGTGCTGGGTTACGTGTCGGTGCTCCAGGGCGACGCGGTCGCCGCGGTCGCCGCCCTGCAGGAGTGCCACGAGGCGGCCGAACAGTGCGGCGACGCCACGGCCGCCGCCTACGCGCTGCACCGGACGGGCTGCCTCGCACTGGTCTCCGACGACATGCCGCGCGCGGAGGAGTTGCTGCGCACGGCGGTCACCCGGTACCGGGAGATCGGCGAACTCAACAGCAATGTCCTGATGGGGCAGGTGGAGCTGGCGATGGCGGTGTGCTTCCGCGGCCGGCTCGACGAGGCAGCCGCGATCTGTCAGGACGTCGTGGCGGTCTGCGAGGACCACGGGGAGCGCTGGGCACAGGCGTACGCGCGGTACGTCCTGGCCTTCGAGGCCTGGTCCGCCGGCCGTCCCGACCAGGCCCGCGAACTGCTGGCCGCGTGCCTCTCCGCCAGCCACACCTTCCATGACCTGCTCGGCACGGTACTGGCGCTGGAGCTGATGGCGCTGCTCACGCTGGAGGACGGCGACGCCGCGGAGGCGGCCCTGTTGCAAGGCGCCGCCGGGCAGCTCTGGACATCCGTCGGGCTGCCGCTCTTCGGCTCGGCCTACTACAACGCACCGCATCTGCGCTGCGCGCGGCGGGCCCGGGAGGAGCTGGGCTCCGGAGCGTACGAGAAGCTGCTCGCCGAGGGAGCGCGGCTGGGGACGGACGTGGCGGTCGACCGGGCGCTGCACGGCCCCGTCCCATGCGAAGACCCGCCGCCCCCTGCTCCGCGAGGAGCGAGGGGACGACGGGCCGGAACGCTGAAGCGCGAGGTACGTCCGGATCAGCGGGCGTAGTACTCGACGACCAGCTGCTCGTCGCAGATGACCGGGATTTCCTTGCGGTTCGGGTCGCGGTCCAGGCGGAAGGCCAGGGCCTTCAGGTTCACCTGGAGGTAGCGCGGGGTCTCACCGTCGGTGTCGTAGCCACCCTCACGGGCCACCTGGAAGGGGACCTTCTCGCGGCTGCGCTCGCGGACCGTCACGACGTCGTCGGGGCGGACGCGGAACGAAGGCTTGTCGACCTTGCGGCCGTTGACCTCGATGTGGCCGTGGACGACCATCTGACGCGACTGGTAGATGGTGCGGGCGATGCCCGAACGCAGGACCAGGGCGTCGAGGCGACGCTCGAGCTCGACGACCAGCGCCTCGCCCGTCTTGCCGCCGGCCTTCTTGGCGCGGTCGTAGGCGCGCGCCATCTGGCGCTCGCTGATGTCGTACTGGGCGCGCAGGCGCTGCTTCTCCAGCAGACGGACCTTGTAGTCCGAGTTCTGCTTGCGGCCACGGCCGTGCTCGCCCGGCGGGTACGGACGGGCCTCGAAGTACTTGACAGCCTTCGGCGTCAGCGCGATACCGAGCGCGCGTGACTTCTTGACCTTGGGACGCGACTGGTTAGGCACGTTCTCCAAACCTCCATGGTTGGGCTAGGTTAGGCTCACCTTACTCAAGGAGATCGTACGTCTCGTCCGGGGAACACCAATCACCTCACGGACAACACAAAGAAGGCCGACGCTCTGGGCGTCGACACGACGGAGGTCCGATCAGATCGTGGTCAGCCGCGTCCCAGCGGACTTGAAAATCGCGCGGATGCCGTCAGCAGCCGAGCGCACACGAACTCATCTACAGAGTACCTGCTCCGCGACACTGCTCGTCACCAGGGCTGCCACCGGGGCGGAAGGACACCAAGACCTGTCCGGTACGGTGCGACCGCCGGGTCACTGACGGCCTTCGGCGCCTTCCCCGGCCAGTCGCCCGCGCACCTTCTCGACCACGTCCGCGTAGCGCGCCTCCGCGCCGTAGCGGGTGGGCTCGTAGTAGTGCTTCCCGTGGACGGCGTCCGGAGCGTACTGCTGGGCGGCGATGGCGCCCGGCACATCGTGCGGGTAGACATAGCCCTGGGCGTGGCCGAGCTTGGCCGCGCCCTGGTAGTGCCCGTCGCGTATGTGTGGCGGGACCGGACCGACCAGACCGGCGCGGACATCCGCACGGGCGGCGGTGATCGCCGTCGTGGCGGCGTTCGACTTGGGCGCGAGCGCCAGGGCGATGGTGGCGTGGCTGAGGGTGAGCGCGGCCTCGGGGAATCCGATCATCGCGACGGCCTGGGCGGCGGCGACCGCGGTCGGCAGCGCGGTGGGATCGGCCAGGCCGATGTCCTCACTGGCGGAGATCATCAGCCGTCGGGCGATGAACCGCGGGTCCTCCCCCGCCTCGATCATGCGGGCCAGATAGTGCAGTGCGGCGTCCACGTCCGAGCCGCGGATCGACTTGATGAGGGCGCTCGCCACGTCGTAGTGCTGATCGCCGTCGCGGTCGTACTTCACCGCGGCGCGGTCGACCGTCTCCTCCACGGTTTCGAGGCTGATCTCGGTCTCGGACTTGGCCATGGCCGCGCCCGCCGCCGCTTCCAGCGCGGTGAGCGCACGGCGCGCGTCCCCGCCCGAGATCCGCAGCAGGTGCGCCTCGGCCTCCTTCTGCAGCGTGACCGCCGCACCGAGTCCGCGCTCCTCCGTCAGCGCCCGGTGCAGCAGCGAGCGCAGGTCCTCGTCGGTGAGCGACTCCAGGGTGAGGAGCAGGGACCGCGAGAGGAGCGGCGAGATGATCGAGAAGTACGGATTCTCGGTGGTCGCGGCGATCAGGGTGACCCAGCGGTTCTCCACCGCGGGGAGCAGCGAGTCCTGCTGGGCCTTGCTGAAGCGGTGGATCTCGTCGAGGAAGAGGACGGTCTCCTTGCCGTACCCACCGGAGGCGCGGCGCGCGCCGTCGATGACCGTGCGCACTTCCTTGACACCGGCGGTGATCGCGGAGAGCTCCACGAAGCGCTTCTGCGTGGCCTGGCTGACGACGTAGGCGAGCGTCGTCTTGCCGATCCCCGGCGGCCCCCAGAGCAGTACCGAGGACGGTCCGGCGGGGCCACCGCCGGACTCACCGACCAGCCGCCTCAGCGGCGATCCCCGCTTCAGCAGGTGCTGCTGACCGACGACCTCGTCGAGCGTGCGCGGGCGCATCCGTACGGCGAGGGGGCTGCTGGACGGGTCCTTCTCCTGGCGCTCTTCGGCCGCGGCGGTGAACAGATCGGGTTCCACACGGAAAACCCTATGTCACCCCACTGACAACGCCTCCAGGGCGGCTGCGCCCCCGGCCCGGCGGCTCAGTGCGCCCCGGTCCAGAAGTCCCACCAGCGCGTCAGGATCAGCATGCCGATGATGCCGATGTGCAGGACGGGGAGCACCCAGGTGAACTCGCCGAAGAAGCTCCGCAGCCAGCCCGGGGCGGGGAGCAGGCCGTGCCGGATGTTGTGGGACGTGACGTACCAGAACGCGGTGATCGTGCCCACCCAGGCCAGGCAGCACCAGAGGCAGAGCGAGTTGATGTCGTACAGCGACTGGTACTGGAGCCAGGTGACGAAGCCGACACCGAAGAGGCAGCCCGCGTTGAACGTCAGCCAGTACCAGCGGCTGTAGCGCCCACCGGCGATCAGGCTCATCCCGACGCCGATCACCACGGCGTACGTGGCCAGGCCGAGCATCGGGTTGGGGAACCCGAACACCGAAGCCTGTGCGCTCTTCATCACGTTCCCGCAGGACACCACGGGGTTGAGACTGCACCCGGGTGTGAAGTTCGGGTTCTTGAGCAGCTTGAACTCGTCGAGGGTGATGACCCATGCCGCGAGTAGTCCGGCGGCGCCGGCGATCACCAGCAACCAGCCGAAGGCACGGCTCGCGCCGATCTTGCTGTCCTGCTGCACGGACACGTCGTCAACCACTGTCGTCGTCATAGTGCCGATCCATCGCTCCGGTGGCCTGCTGGGCAGCATCATTGTGCCGTACCGCGCGGGGTGTGCACCGTTCGGTGCACATAAGGATGCGCCTCCGGCCGTCCCCTGCAGGGCGGGCAGGCATCCAGCGGCGGGAATGCTCCCGGGCCGCCGACCCGGTGAGGCGCACGAAGTCTCCGTACCGGCCGCCGATCCGGCCGCCGGGGACCGTACCCGGCGATCACGCGTCGGAATTCGTCAGGCAGGGCGAATCCGCACCTGTCGGGTTGACGACCCCGGGTCGAATGCCCGATTTCTCCGGTTAGTACCCGAAGTTGCGGCCCGGACGGAAGGCTTCCGTCCGGGCCGCGTCGGCTTCGTTCGCCGGCCGGTCTCAGCCGAGCCGGGACCGGACCGCCTCGACGATGCCGTCCAGCGGCACCGCCTGCTGCTCACCGGATTCCATGTCCTTGAGCTGGACGTTGCCGTCGGACAGGTCCCGCTCCCCGGCGACGACGGTGAAGCGGGCTCCGCTGCGGTTGGCCGACTTCATCGCCCCCTTGAGGCCGCGACCGCCGAACGCGAAGTCCGCCGCGACGCCGGCCCTGCGCAGCTCGGTGACCACGCCGAAGAGCACCCGTCGGGCCTCCTCGCCGAGCGGCACGGCGAACACGCTGGTCGTGACGGGCAGTTGGAGCTCGATGCCCTCGGCCTCCAGGGCCAGGACCGTACGGTCCACGCCGAGCGCCCAGCCCACCGACGGCAGCGCGGGGCCGCCGATCATCTCGGACAGCCCGTCGTAGCGACCGCCGCCGCCCACCGCGGACTGCGAACCGAGCCCGTCGTGGACGAACTCGAAGGTCGTGCGGGTGTAGTAGTCGAGACCTCGGACCAGTTTCTCGTCGTCCTCGAACGCCACTCCCGCCGCGCCGAGCAGCGCGCGCACCTCCTCGTGGTACGCCTTGCAGGCGTCGCACAGGAAGTCCCGGAGGACCGGTGCGCCGACGAGCTGCTTCTGGACGTCGGCCCGCTTGTCGTCGAGCACCCGCAGCGGGTTGATCTCGGCCCGCCGCTGCGTGTCCTCGTCCAGGTCGAGCCCGCGCAGGAATCCCTGGAGCGCCTCGCGGTAGACCGGGCGGCACTCCTTGTCGCCCAGGGAGTTGAGCAGGATCCGGAACTCCCGCAGCCCCAGCGAGCGGTACGCCTGGTCGGCCAGGATGATCATCTCGGCGTCCAGCACCGGGTCCTCCGCACCGATCGCCTCGGCGCCGACCTGGGAGAAGTGCCGGTAGCGACCCTTCTGCGGGCGCTCGTAGCGGTAGTACGAGCCGGAGTACCAGAGCTTCACCGGCAGGTTCCCGGCCTTGTGGAGGTTGGCCTCCAGCGCCGCGCGCAGTACGGACGCGGTGCCTTCGGGGCGCAGCGCGAGCTTGTCGCCGCCGCGCGTCTCGAAGGCGTACATCTCCTTGGACACGATGTCGGTGGACTCGCCGACACCGCGTGAGAAGAGGGCGACGTCCTCGAACCCGGGGGTCTCGACGTAGCCGTAGCCCGAGTTCTTCAGCGGCGCCGCAAGCGCCTCACGTACCGCGAGGAAGGTCGCGGAGGAGGGGGGAAGAAGGTCGTACGTGCCCTTGGGGGCCTGGAAAGTACTCACGGAAAAGTCGTCACATTCCTCGTCGGGGAGCGGCCGGTCCCCGCAGGTACGGGTTGGTGGCGCGCTCACGGCCGATGGTCGTCTGCTCGTTGTGGCCGGGCAGCACCACGGTCGAGTCGTCGAGCGGCAGGCACACACGGGCCAGCGACTCGAGTATCTCGGCGTGGTCGCCGCCGGGCATGTCGGTGCGTCCGATGGAGCCGGCGAAGAGCAGGTCGCCCGAGAAGAGGATCTGCGGAATGTCTTCCGCCTCGGGCAGCCTGAACGTCACCGACCCCTTGGTATGGCCGGGCGCATGAGCGACGGAGAACTCCAGACCGGCGAGGTTCAGCTCGGCGCCGTCGGCCAGTTCCTTGACGTCGTCCGGCTCCCCCACGGTCAGCTCCCCCATCACCGGCATGCCGATGGTCCGGCCGATGCCCTTCTCGGGGTCGCTCATCATGAAGCGGTCGGCGGGGTGGATCCACGCGGGTACGTCGTGTGCTCCGCAGACCGGGACCACCGATGCCACATGGTCGATATGGCCATGGGTGAGAACGACCGCCACGGGCTTGAGCCGATGTTTCCTGAGCGCGTCCTCGACGCCCTGGGCCGCTCGGTGGCCCGGGTCGATGATCACGCACTCCTCGCCTGCTGCGGGGGCGACCAGATAACAGTTGGTGCCCCAGGCCCCGGCGGGGAACCCGGCAATGAGCACGATCGTCCTTAATGTCGGTGGAGCGGGGGATTCCAGCAGATCAGAGCCTACCGGCGCCACTCATCACACAGCGAACCCATATACGGTACGGCCTAACCCGGACAGGTATACGACACGTACGAGGGAGAACACCCGGTGGTCAGCAGCGATCAGCGGCGGCGGCAGCTCGCCAGAGAAAAGTTCGAGCGTCAGCAGGAGCGCCGCATCTCGGCCCGGCGCAAGGCCCGCCGCCGCAACACGGTGATCGCCTCGGCCGTTGCCGTGGTGGTCGTGGCCGGCGCAGTCGCCTACGGGGCGGGAGCCTTCAAGAGCGACGACAGCAAGCCCAGCGCCGACAAGGCGGCGGCATCCCCCTCGGCGAGCAGCAGTGCTCCGCCCGAGCCCGCGATGACGATCGACAAGAAGGCCAAGTACACCTTCTCGCTCAAGACGAACCAGGGCCCGATCTCTCTGGTCATGGACGCGGCGAAGACCCCGCACACGGTCAACTCCTTCAAGGCGCTGGCCGACAAGGGCTTCTTCGACGGAACGAAGTGCCACCGGCTCACCACGAAGGGCATCTACGTCCTGCAGTGCGGTGACCCCAAGGGCGACGGTTCGGGCGGTCCCGGGTACACCATCCCGGACGAGAACCTGACAGGTCTCGGCAAGGCGGGCAGCGACGGCACGGTGACCTACCCGGCGGGTTCGGTGGCAATGGCCAACACCGGTCAGGCACACACCGGCGGCAGCCAGTTCTTCCTCGTCTACAAGGACAGCAAACTGCCTCCGACGTACACCCCGTTCGGGACGATGGACGCCGCAGGGCTGAAGACGGTCAAGGACGTCGCCAAGGCCGGAGTTACCGGCGGGGGGCAGGACGGAGCGCCCAAGAAGGCGGTCACTCTCTCGAAGGCCACCGTCACCAAGTCCTGAGCCTGCGATATTCGGATGGGCCGGATGCGGACAGCCACCCTGCCGTTCGCCTATGTTGGCGGAGTGCGGGGCGCTTGAAGCCCGGCCGAAGAAACTGTGGACGATGCCCGGGGGCCCACAAGTCCCCGCAGGCATCATGTGGATGGAGGCGCTGTGAGCAGCGACCCGTGGGGCCGTGTCGACGAGACGGGCACCGTATACGTGCGTACTGCCGATGGTGAGAAGGTCGCCGGTTCCTGGCAGGCAGGCTCGCCCGAGGAGGCCCTGGCTTACTTCGAGCGCAAGTACGAGGGCCTGGTCGTCGAGATCGGCCTCCTCGAACGCCGGGTGAAGACCACCGACTTGTCGGCCAAGGACGCCCAGACCGCCATCGATCACCTGCGCGGGCAGGTGGACGAGCATCACGCCGTCGGCGATCTCGACGCCCTGCGGGTGCGCCTGGACGGGCTGGTCTCGACGGTCGACGCGCGCCGTGAGGAGCGCAAGGTCAAGAAGGCCAAGCAGACCGACGAGGCGAAGCACGCCAAGGAGGCTCTGGTCGTCGAGGCCGAGGAACTGGCACAGAGCGACCAGTGGCGGTCCGCCGGTGAGCGGCTGCGGGCACTGGTGGACATCTGGAAGGGCCTGCCCCGGCTCGACCGGAAGTCCGACGACGAGCTGTGGCACCGCTTCTCGCACGCCCGGTCGGCTTTCTCCAAGCGGCGCAAGGCGCACTTCGCGTCGCTGGACGCGCAGCGTGAGGACGCCCGTAAGACCAAGGAGAAGCTGGTCGCCGAGGCCGAGTCCCTCTCCGGCTCGACGGACTGGGGGACGACCGCCGCCCGGTACCGCGACCTGATGACCGAGTGGAAGTCCGCCGGGCGTGCCCAGCGGGAGTCCGAGGACGACCTGTGGAATCGCTTCCGCGGTGCCCAGGACGTCTTCTTCGCCGCGCGTGCGGAGGTCTTCGCCGAGCGGGACGCGGAGCAGACCGAGAACCTCAAGCTGAAGGAGGATCTCGCGGTCGAGGCCGAGAAGCTGCTCCCGGTGCGGGACCTCAAGGCGGCCAGGGCTGCGTTCCGTGGTCTGAACGAGCGCTGGGAAGCGATCGGGCACGTACCGCGTGACGCCCGCCCGAAGGTCGAGGGCCGGATGCAGACGGTGGAGCGGGCGCTGCAGGAGGCCGAGGAGTCCGAGTGGCGCCGCACCAACCCGGAGGCGCGTGCGCGTGCCGCGGGTCTGACGGGCCAGCTCCAGGGCGCTGTCGACAAGCTGCGCAAGCAGATCGACACGGCGCGTGCAGCGGGCAACAACGCCAAGGCCGACAAGCTCGCCCGTGAGCTGGAAGGCCGGCAGGCGCTGCTCGACCAGGCGCTGAAGGGCCTGGAGGAGTTCGGCGGCTGACACCCGCGCGGTCCCGGGACCGGCAGATCGGAAGGGAGGGCCCACCGTTCGACGGTGGGCCCTTCCCTTTGCCGTAGGACACCGCGAAGTTGCTGCGGGCCACCACGAGCGCGTGATCGGGCTGACGAAGCCGTCTGCGCCGGAAGTGCGGGATGAGGCAGGATGATCGCCATGGCTCAGCAGTCGCACGACGCCCCGGACGCCCCCGTGGGCGATCCCCTGGACGACCTGGTGCGGGCGGTCACCTCGCTCTCGTACGCGATGGGCCGCAGCAGGGTCCATGACCGGCTCACGGCGGCCGTGGGGGTCAAGATCGAACGCCCGGAGATCGCGCTGCTGCGCGTGCTGTGCGACGCCCCCGGACCGCTGCGGGTGACCGATGTCGCGGAGCGGCTGCTCGTACGGACCCCGCACGTCACCCGGCAGGCGGCCGGGCTGGAGCAGGACGGTCTGATCCGGCGCGCTCCGGACCCCAGTGATCAACGAGCACAGCTGCTGGAGCTTTCCGATCTCGGGCGAACCGTGGTGCTCCGGCTGAACGAGGGCGTACGGCGCATCTTCCGCGAGGTGCTCGCCGAGGTGCGCGACGACGAGATCCGCAGCGCCGCGCGGATCATCGAGGCGCTGGTCGCCGATTCGGCCGCGCGGCTGGCCTCGGAACCGGACGACGTCCCGGGCGGTAGCGGGATCGGCATCCTGGCCGGAAACGGGGAGCAGCCCTCCGCGTGAGTGCGCGAAGGGCTGCTGCCGCCGGGCTCTGCGGGCCTGGAGCGGCCGGTCAGGCTCTGCGGGCGGCCGGTCAGGGCCTGCGGGCCGAGGTCACCCGGTAGACGTCGTAGACACCCTCCACGCCCCGTACCGCCTTCAGGACGTGACCGAGGTGCTTCGGATCGCCCATCTCGAAGGTGAACCGTGAGGTGGCCACCCGGTCGCGGGACGTCTGGACGGCGGCCGAGAGGATGTTGACGTGCTGGTCGGACAGGACGCGGGTGACGTCCGAGAGCAGCCGGGAGCGGTCCAGCGCCTCCACCTGGATGGCGACCAGGAAGACCGAGGACTGGGTGGGTGCCCACTCGACCTCCAGGATCCGTTCCGGCTGCTGGGACAGCGAGTCCACGTTGACGCAGTCCGCACGGTGCACCGAGACACCGCTGCCCCGGGTGACGAACCCGATGATGGGGTCGCCCGGGACGGGCGTGCAGCACCGGGCGAGCTTCACCCAGACGTCGTCGACCCCCTTGACCACCACACCGGGGTCGGCGTTCGCACGGCGCTTGCTGCGGCCGTGGGACGGCGGTGCGCTCTCGGCGATGTCCTCGTTGGCCGCCTCCTCGCCGCCGAGTGCCTGCACCAGCTTCTGCACGACGCCCTGCGCCGCCACATGCCCCTCGCCGATCGCCGCGTACAGCGAGGAGATGTCCGGGTAGCGCATCTCGTGCGCCAGCGTGACCAGGGAGTCGCCGGTGAGGATGCGCTGGATGGGCAGGTTCTGCTTGCGCATGGCCCGCGCGATGGCGTCCTTGCCCTGCTCGATCGCCTCGTCGCGGCGCTCCTTGGAGAACCAGGCGCGGATCTTGTTGCGCGCCCGCGGTGACTTGACGAAGCCCAGCCAGTCGCGCGAGGGTCCGGCCCCGGCGGCCTTGGAGGTGAAGACCTCGACCAGGTCGCCGTTGTCGAGGGTCGATTCGAGCGGGACGAGCCGCCCGTTGACCCGTGCGCCTATCGTGCGGTGGCCGACCTCCGTGTGGACCGCGTAGGCGAAGTCGACCGGGGTCGCGCCCGCGGGGAGCGCGATGACATCGCCCTTGGGGGTGAAGACGAAGACCTCGTTGCGCGAGAGGTCGAAGCGCAGCGACTCCAGGAACTCGCTGGGGTCCTCGGTCTCCTTCTGCCAGTCCAGCAGCTGCCGCAGCCAGGCCATGTCGTTGACGGTGTCCTGCCGCGAGCCCTTGCCGGGACTCCGGGGAGCGTCGGTGCGCACCTTGGAGGCGCCGGCGACGGCCTCCTGCTTGTACTTCCAGTGCGCGGCGATGCCGTACTCGGCGCGGCGGTGCATGTCGAACGTGCGGATCTGGAGCTCGACGGGCTTCCCGCTGGGACCGATCACCGTGGTGTGCAGCGACTGGTACATGTTGAACTTGGGCATCGCGATGTAGTCCTTGAACCGTCCGGGTACCGGATTCCACCGGGCGTGGACGGTGCCGAGCGCCGCGTAGCAGTCGCGGACGGTGTCGACGAGGATGCGGATGCCCACCAGGTCGTAGATCTCGGCGAAGTCCCGGCCCCGCACGATCATCTTCTGGTAGACGCTGTAGTAGTGCTTCGGCCGGCCGGTGACGGTGGCCTTGATGCGGGCGGCGCGCAGGTCGGACTGGACCTCGTCGGTCACTATGGCGAGGTACTCGTCGCGCTTGGGCGCGCGTTCGGCGACCAGCCGCACGATCTCGTCGTACATCTTGGGGTAGAGGATCGCGAAGGCGAGGTCCTCCAGCTCCCACTTGATGGTGTTCATGCCCAGCCGGTGGGCCAGCGGCGCGTAGATCTCCAGGGTCTCGCGGGCCTTCTTCTCCTGCTTCTCCCGCTTGAGGTACCGCATGGTGCGCATGTTGTGCAGCCGGTCGGCGAGCTTGATGACCAGGACGCGCGGGTCCTTGGCCATGGCGACGACCATCTTGCGTACGGTCTCGGCCTGCGCGGCCTCACCGAACTTGACCTTGTCGAGTTTGGTGACGCCGTCGACGAGCAGCGCGACCTGGTCGCCGAAGTCCCGGCGCAGGGTGTCCAGGCCGTACTCGGTGTCCTCGACGGTGTCGTGCAGCAGACCCGCCATCAGAGTGGCCGGGTCCATGCCCAGCTCGGCGAGGATCGTGGTGACGGCGAGCGGGTGCGTGATGTACGGGTCGCCGCTCTTGCGCTTCTGCCCGCGGTGCCAGCGCTCGGCGACCTGGTAGGCGCGCTCGATCTGCCGCAGTGTCGAGGACTCGATCTTGGGGTCGTTGCCCCGGACGGCCCGCAGCAGCGGTTCGAGAACCGGGTTGTACGGCGAGGAGCGCTGCACGCCCAGCCGGGCGAGCCTGGCCCTGACCCGGTTCGAGGAACCGCCGGACCGCGTCGTGGGCCCCTGGCCGGCCGGCCGGGCCGTGGCCCCCTGCGGGGCGGGTTTGGGCGTCGTCAGCGGCGCCGCGCCGCCGGGGCGCACCACGGGAGCGTCGGACTTCGGCTGCTCCGCAGGAAGCTTCTCGGGCGTCACTGGGTCCGCCACGGCCTTCTTGTCCTGCTTTTCTGGCTGCGCGGCGGCTGCGGACTGGGCCTCGTCTGGCAAGGGCACTCCTTGTGCGGGTCCGGGTCCCCCGGTCAGGTCCGGAAAGGCCATGGTATCGATCCCCGGCGATCCGCTCGCCCTGGGCCGGTGCCGGGACCGTACGCGAAAGGCGGGCACCCGGTGGTTCCAGGGTGCCCGCCTCCGTGGAGCGGTGTACGGATCAGACGGTGATCAGTGCGTCCAGCGGGGCTCCGCGCAGCGCGGGCTCCAGCCGGGCCCGCCCGGCGAGGAAGCCGAGCTCCATCAGTACGGCGACGCCCGTGACCTGGGCGCCCGCCCGGCGGATCAGCTCCAGCGAGGCTTCGGCCGTGCCGCCGGTGGCGAGGACGTCGTCGATGACCATGACCCGGTCGTCGGCGCCGAGGTCCTCGGCGTGCAGCTCGATCTCGGCGCTCCCGTACTCCAGGTCGTAGCGCTGCGAGAGCGTCGCTCCCGGAAGTTTGCCCGCCTTGCGGACCGGGATGAAGCCCAGACCGGCCCGGATCGCGACCGGGGCGGCCAGGATGAACCCGCGCGCCTCCAGGCCGACGATCTTGGTGGCGCCGTGCCGCAGGCACAGTTCCGCGAGGGCGTCGGTCAGGGCGGTGAAGGCTTCCGGGTCGGCGAGCAGCGGTGTGATGTCCTTGAACACCACACCCGGCTTCGGATAGTCCTGGACGTCCCGGATCCGGCTGAGCAGCAGCTCCCGTACGTCGGTCATCAGTGCTTCCCCGGGGTACGGCCGCGGCCGCGGGTGCCGGACGGGCGCGGGCCCACGAGGGAGGCCGCACCGTCACCGGCGAGCGCCTCCTGCGGGTCGCCGCCGTCGGACATGTCGTCGTCGGACTCGCCCCTCGCGGCGGCGGAGGCCCGCTTGGCGAGCACCCGCTTCTTGAGGGCCTTCATCGCCGGGTCGCGTTCCTTGAGGTCGGCGACGAGCGGAGTGGCGATGAAGATCGAGGAGTACGCACCGGCTGCGAGGCCGACGAACAGGGCCAGCGAGATGTCGTTGAGCATCCCCGCGCCCAGGAAGCCACCGCCGATGAAGAGCAGTCCGGCGACCGGGAGCAGTGCGACGACCGTGGTGTTGATGGACCGCACCAGGGTGCCGTTGAGGCTGCGGTTGGCGATCTCGCTGTAGGTGAAGCGGGTCTGCTTCTTGAGGTCCTTGGACGCTTCCTTGAGACCGTCGAAGACGACGACGGTGTCGTAGAGCGAGTATCCGAGGATGGTCAGCAGACCGATCACGGTGCCCTGGGTGACCTCGAACCCGACGAGCGCGTACACACCGACCGTGATGGTGAGGTCGTGGATCAGGGCGACCAGGGCGGCGATGGCCATCCGCCATTCGAAGGCGATGGCCAGATAGATCACCACCAGGACCATGAAGATCGCCAGGCCTTGCCAGGCCTTCGCGGCGATCGTCTCACCCCAGCTGGGACCGACCACATCGGCGGCGATCTTGTCGACCGGGAGCTTCAGTTCCTTGGCGAGCGAGCCGTGGATCTTGTCGGCCGTGCCCGTGTCGATACCGGAGACCTGGATCCGCAGACCGCCGTTGCCGAGCTTCTGGACGGTCGCGTCGTGACCGGAGATCTTCTCCGCCGCGTCCTGGGCGTGCGTCACGGAGACGCTGGTGCTCTGGGTGGTGGTGAAGACCGCACCGCCCTGGAACTCGATGCCCAGGTTCAGACCGCGCACCGCCAGGCCGACGATGGCCGTGATGGTGATCAGGATCGAGATCCCGTACCAGATCTTCCGCTTGGCCACGAAGTCGTAGCCGACCTCGCCGCGGTAGAGCCGGGCGCCCATGCTGCCGAGTCGCGACATCTCACGCCTCCTTCGAGTCGGTGGAAGCGGAGGAGGAAACAGAAGCGGACACGGTACTGCGGGAGCGGCGTAGCGGAGGTTTGGCCCCCAGTCGCTTCGGATCGAGGCCGGACCAGGGGTGGCCGCTCGCGAAGAACTTCTTGCGGGCCAGCAGCGTCATCACCGGCTTGGTGAACAGGAACACCACGGCGACGTCGAGCAGCGTGGTCAGGCCGAGGGTGAAGGCGAAGCCCTGGACCTTGCCGACCGTCACGATGTACAGCACGGCGGCGGCCAGGAACGACACGAAGTCGGAGACCAGGATGGTGCGCCGGGCACGCGGCCAGGCGCGCTCGACGGCCGGCCGGAGTGTGCGGCCCTCCCGGATCTCGTCGCGGATCCGTTCGAAGTAGACGATGAACGAGTCCGCGGTGATACCGATCGCAACGATCGCACCACACACCGCGGGCAGGTTGAGGGCGAAGCCGATGCCCTTGCCGAGCAGTGCCATGAGTGTGTAGGTCAGGATCGCGGAGACCAGCAGGCTGAGGATCGCGATGAACGCGAGACCGCGGTAGTACGCGATCAGGTAGACGATGACCAGCGCCAGGCCGATGGCACCGGCGATGAGGCCCGCCTGGAGCTGCTCGCCACCGAGCGCCGCCGTCACGGTCGTGACCGTCTCCTCCTTGAAGGAGAGCGGAAGCGCGCCGTAGGAGAGCACGTTGGCGAGGTCCTGGGCGGACTGCTGGGTGAAGCTGCCGGAGATCTCGGCGCTGCCGCTGAGCGTAGAGCTGACGCTGGGGGCCGACACGACCTGCCCGTCCAGGGCGATCGCGAACTGGTTCTGCGGGGACTGCTGCTGCGAGAGCTTGCTGGTGATCGTCTGGAACTTCTTCGAGCCCTTGCCCGTGAAGTCCATCTGGACGATCCACTGGCCGCGCTGCTGGTCGATGACGGCCTTCGCGCCGTCGACGTCGGTGCCGTCCACGGCGGCCGGGCCGAGGATGTACTTCGCGTCACCCTGGTCGCTGCAGGCCACGGTCGGGTCGGTGGGCTTGACGTTGTCGCCGCCGGCCTTCGCGCGGCCCGCCTTGGTGGTGCAGTCGAGCGCCGCGAACTGCTTCTCCAGCTTGGCGGCGGCTGCGGTGTCGGCGGCCGACGGGGTGGGCGTGGCCTGCGGAGCGGCCGGGGTGGAGGCGGACGGGGTGGGCCCGGCCTTGAGCGCGTCGGTGACCGCACGGCCCTGGGGAGTCGCCGTCGAGGACGGAGTGGCCTTCGAGCCCGTCTTGTCCTTGGCGGTCGATGACGCCTTCGGCGAGGGAGTGGCAGAGGGCTTGGTCGACGTCGGTGTCCCCGCGGCGACCGTCACCACCGGCCGGAAGTACAGCTGGGCGGTGGTACCGACCTGCTGCCTGGCCTGCTTCTCGTTCGTCCCCTTGGGGATGTTGACGATGATGTGGTCTTTGCCCTGGGTCTGGACCTCGGCCTCCGAGACACCGAGTCCGTTGACCCGGCGCTCGATGATGCTGACCGCCGTGTCCATGTTCTTCTGGTTGATCGCGTTGGGCTTGCCGGGCTGGCTCTGGGCCTTGAGCGTGATGCTCGTACCGCCGGCGAGGTCGATACCGAGACGCGGCGTGACCTGCTTCGACCAGAACATCCCGCCGACGAGCGCAACCATGGCGATCAGGATCAGGGCCAGGGAACGCCCGGGCTTGCCCTGAGCTCCCGTCTGCCTTCGGCCCTTGTTGGGTGCTGCCACCTTGTCGATTCTCCCTGTCCTACCGCCCGCGCCGGGTATGCGCTGTGGGCGGCCACGAAGTGATGTGGGGACCTGCTCCGCTGAACCAGTGCACGGTCCCGGGGACCGCCGGTGCGCCTTGGAGGCAGCACCGGCGGTCCCCGGACGTGCTACTTCGTTTCGCCCTCGCCATCAGCCTTGTCGTCGGACTTGACGTCGGGCTTGACGTCGGCCGCGTCGTCCTCGGCGGCATCGTCCGACGCCTCGTGCTTGCCGAGGTCGACCTTCTCGTCCGCGGACTCGTCGAGCCCGGTCAGCGAGGAGGCGTCGTCGGGAACGACGGGGGTGTCACCGTGGACGATGCGGTTGTACTCCTCGTCCTCGAGGACGGCTCCGATCGCGTTCTTGCCGTAGACGGCGTGGACGCCGGGCGCGATCTCCAGGAGGACCGAGTCGTCGTGGATCTCCTTGACGGTGGCGTACATGCCCCCGATCGTCCGGACGCCGGTGCCGGGCTGCATCTCATTACGCATCGATGCGGCCGCCTGCTGCTTGCGCTTGGCAGACCGGGTCATCAGGAACATGGCCCCGATGAGCACGATGAAGGGGAGGAGGGTCACGAGACTCACGGGAGGGAACTTCCTTCGCACGACCGCGCTGGATCGCGGCCTGATCTTCGGGGGCGGGGCATGCCGACCTGGAAGGGCGGCATCGGCGGAGTCTAGGCGAGTCCGCATCATTGGAACAACGCCCAGCATGGCACCGGGGTTCCGCTGCGGGCACCCCCGCACACAGTCACGCCCCGAACAGGCCCGCTTGTCCCTTTCCTACGGAATTGCCCGCAGTACCCTGTGGTGGCACCAGCCCGAGGTGCGCCCAGGCCGCAGGCGTGGCAACACGGCCCCGAGGGGTGCGGGCGAGCAGTCCTTCGCGTACGAGGAAGGGTTCAGCGACCTCCTCGACCGTCTCGCGCTCCTCCCCGACGGCGACGGCGAGTGTGGAAAGTCCCACAGGCCCGCCCCCGAACAGTTTGAGCAGGGCCTGGAGTACCGCCCGGTCGAGACGGTCCAGCCCCCTGGCGTCAACCTCGTACACCGCGAGGGCCGCGCCTGCCACCTCCCGGGTGATCACTCCGTCAGTCTTGACCTGGGCGTAGTCGCGGACGCGGCGCAGCAGCCGGTTGGCGATACGCGGGGTGCCCCGGGAGCGTCCGGCGATCTCCGCCGCGCCCTTCTCGTCGATCTCGACGTCCAGCAGACGCGCGGAGCGGTGGATGACCCGTTCCAGCTCGGCGGGTTCGTAGAACTCCATGTGTCCGGTGAAGCCGAAGCGGTCGCGCAGCGGGGGCGGCAGCAGTCCGGCCCTGGTGGTGGCGCCGACGAGGGTGAAGGGCGGCAGCTCCAGCGGGATGGCGGTTGCTCCCGGGCCCTTGCCGACGATGACGTCGACCCGAAAGTCCTCCATCGCCATGTAGAGCATTTCCTCGGCGGGCCTGGACATCCGGTGGATCTCGTCGAGGAAGAGCACCTCGCCCTCCTGGAGGGACGAGAGGATCGCGGCGAGATCTCCCGCGTGCTGGATCGCGGGGCCCGATGTGATGCGGATCGGGGCGCCCATCTCGGCTGCGATGATCATCGAAAGAGTGGTCTTCCCGAGGCCGGGAGCGCCGGAGAGCAGGACGTGGTCGGCGGTCGCACCACGCTGCCTGGCCGCCCGGAGGACGAGGTCGAGCTGCTGTCTGACCTTTTCCTGGCCCACGAACTCTTCGAGATCCTTGGGACGGAGCGCGGCTTCGACCGCCTGATCCTCGCCGTCGGCGGAGGCACCCACCAGACGGTCTTCGGCATCGGGAGCGGACTCGTCCCACTCGTTCTGAGGCGGCAGCATGGCGGGTCTCTCGATCAGCGGGCGCGGTTGAGGGTCTGCAGGGCGGCCTTGAGGAGCACGCCGACCTGGGGCTCGGCGGTGGCCTCGGCCTGCGGTGTGACGGCGGCGACGGCGTCCTCGGCATCGCGGGGCGCGTAACCGAGGCCGACCAGCGCCGCGTGCAGTTGCTCGCTCCAGGGCGCGGGGCCGGGGGCCGAGCGCTGCGCGGCGAGGTGCGCGCCGGCGCCGAGACGGTCCTTGAGCTCCAGGAGCAGCTTCTGCGCGCCCTTCTTGCCGATGCCGGGCACGGCGGTCAGGGACTTCTCGTCGCCGGTGGAGACCGCGAGCCGCAGGGCGTCGGGCGAGTGCACGGCGAGCATGGCCTGCGCGAGCCGGGGGCCGACGCCGCTCGCGGTCTGGAGGAGCTCGAAGACCTGGCGTTCGTCGTCGTCGGCGAAGCCGTAGAGCGTGAGCGAGTCCTCCCGGACGACGAGGGAGGTGGCGAGCTTCGCCTGCTGGCCGATACGCAGGGCGGAGAGCGTGTTCGGTGTGCACTGGACGGCCATGCCGACACCGCCGACCTCCAGGACGGCGGTGGTCGGGGCCAGAGCGGCCACCGGGCCGGAAACGAAAGCGATCATGCGGTACGGCCTTTCAGCGTGCGGTGAGCGGCTACGGCCTGCTGGAGCCGGTTCTGGGCGGGGGCCCGCCAGATGTGACAGATGGCGAGGGCGAGGGCGTCCGCGGCGTCGGCGGGTTTCGGTGGTGCGTCGAGCCGCAGCAGCCGGGTCACCATCGCCCCGACCTGGGCCTTGTCGGCCCGTCCACTGCCGGAGACGGCCGCCTTGACCTCGCTGGGCGTGTGCAGGGCGACGGGGATGCCGCGGCGGGACGCGCAGAGCATCGCGACCGCGCTGGCCTGTGCGGTGCCCATGACCGTACGGACGTTGTGCTGGCTGAACACTCTCTCCACCGCTACGACCTCGGGACGGTACTCGTCCAGCCACCGTTCCACGCCGCGCTCGATCTCCACCAGCCGGGCGCCGAGATCGGCGTCGGCGGGTGTCCGGACAACGCCCACACCCAGCATCTTCAGGGGGCGGCCAGCGACGCCGTCGACCACGCCGACGCCACATCTGGTCAGCCCCGGATCCACGCCAAGCACCCGCACCGCGCTCCACCCCACCGTCGTCGTCAGCCTGTTGTCGCAGGTTAGCGGCTGCCTCCGACATCGCCCGCCCTGCGACCCCGTACCGGAAACCACGGGGCCGCAGATTCCCGTCACCTGCGGCCCGCGAACAAGAAAGAGACACCGAAAGTCAGCCCGGAAAACTCGACCGCTGGAAATTCAATAATTTCACCGGGCACCGAACGCGTAACAATCACAGCAATGTGATCGGGGAGTAATGCGCACCATTGCCGAGGCGGCCGTAGCGGCCTCCGTCACCGTCGCCGGGACAGGACCCGCAGCACCTACCCGGACAACGGCCATACAACCGATGGGAAAGCACACCGGTAGGAGCGGATGCTTCAACTGGTCGTGGGGCGACGGCGTCTCGACGACCACCGTTTACTGCCACAACGTCTGCAATCACTCGGCGGCCATTGGCATCTGGTGGCACGAAGGCACGGTGGACTCCATGCGTTCGGCCACCGTCGAGTCAGGCGGCAAGGGCCGCATAGGGCACGCCGGCTCCGTCAAGAGCATCGAGGGATAAAAACCTGGAGGGGTTCGTCCGGGCTACTCCGGACGAACCCCTCCAGCGTGTACTGCATTCCGCAGAAACCGTCAAAGGCGGTCAGGCGTCAAGGCTCTCCATGACCTCGTCCGAGACATCGAAGTTGGCGAAGACGTTCTGCACGTCGTCGCTGTCCTCCAGCGCGTCGATCAGCTTGAAGATCTTGCGCGCGCCCTCTTCATCCAGCTCGACCTGCATGGTCGGCATGAAGTTGGCCTCGGCCGAGTCGTAGTCGATACCGGCCTCCTGGAGCGCGGTGCGGACCGCGACCATGTCGGTGGCCTCACTGACGACCTCGTACGACTCACCCAGGTCGTTGACCTCCTCGGCGCCCGCCTCCAGGACCGCGCCGAGGACGTCGTCCTCGGCGAGGACGCCCTTGGGGACCATGACGACCCCCTTGCGGTTGAAGAGGTACGAGACGGAACCCGGGTCGGCCATCGAGCCGCCGTTGCGGGTCATCGCGACCCGGACGTCGGACGCGGCACGGTTGCGGTTGTCGGTGAGGCACTCGATGAGCACCGCGACACCGTTGGGGCCGTACCCCTCGTACATGATCGTCTGGTAGTCGACGCCGCCCGCCTCAAGACCACCGCCGCGCTTGACCGCGGAGTCGATGTTCTTGTTGGGGACGGAACTCTTCTTCGCCTTCTGGATGGCATCGACGAGCGTCGGGTTGCCTTCCGGATCGACGCCACCGGTCCGGGCGGCAACCTCGATGTTCTTGATCAGCTTCGCGAAGAGCTTGCCGCGCTTGGCATCAACCACGGCCTTCTTGTGCTTCGTCGTAGCCCATTTAGAGTGGCCGGACATCTGCCTGTCTCCTTCGCGTAACCGTTTCCTGGACGAACGCGAGAGATCCTACCGGGCGCCGGTCACCGGGCGTCGCGCACCATGTCCGTGAAGTACTGGTGCAGCCGGTGGTCCCCGGTCAGTTCCGGGTGGAACGACGTCGCCAGCGCACGGCCCTGGCGCACCGCGACGATGTGCCCGCCGTGCTCCGCGAGCACCTGGACCCCGGCGCCGACCGACTCCACCCAGGGTGCCCGGATGAAGACGCCCTCGACGGGACCGCCGTCGATCTCGGGTATTGCGACGGCGGCCTCGAAGGACTCGTTCTGACGCCCGAACGCGTTGCGCCTGACGATCATGTCGATCCCGCCGAAGGTCTCCTGGCCCGAGCGGGGGTCGAGGATCTTGTCGGCGAGCATGATCAGGCCCGCACAGGTGCCGTACACCGGCAGCCCTGACCCGATGCGCTCGCGCAGCGGCTCCAGCATGCCGAAGAGACCGGCCAGTTTGGACATGGTGGTGGACTCACCACCCGGGATGACCAGGCCGTCGAGGTCCGCGAGCTCCTCGGGGCGCCGGACCGGCCTGGCCTGGGCGTCTGCCACGGCCAGGGCGGTCAGGTGTTCCCGTACGTCGCCCTGGAGGGCGAGGACACCGATGAGCGGGGTCGTCATCACCAGCCCCGGTTCGCGTAGCGCTCGGTCTCGGGGAGGGTGTCGCAGTTGATGCCGACCATGGCCTCACCGAGGTTGCGGGACGCGTCCGCGATGACCTTCGGGTCGTCGTAGAAGGTGGTGGCCTTCACGATGGCGGCGGCACGCTTGGCCGGGTCGCCGGACTTGAAGATGCCGGAGCCGACGAAGACGCCCTCGGCGCCGAGCTGGCGCATCAGCGCGGCGTCGGCCGGGGTGGCCACACCACCGGCGGAGAAGAGGACCACGGGCAGCTTGCCGAGCTCGGCGACCTCCTTGACCAGCTCGTAGGGGGCGCGCAGGTCCTTCGCCGCGGCGTACAGCTCGTTGTTGTCGTAGCCGCGCAGCCGGGCGATCTCGTTCTTGATCTGGCGGAGGTGGCGGACGGCCTCGACGACGTTTCCGGTGCCGGCCTCGCCCTTGGAGCGGATCATGGCCGCGCCCTCGGCGATCCGGCGCAGCGCCTCACCGAGGTTGGTGGCACCGCAGACGAACGGGGTGGTGAAGGCGAACTTGTCGCTGTGGTTGACCTCGTCGGCCGGGGTGAGGACCTCGGACTCGTCGATGTAGTCCACACCCAGCGACTGGAGCACCTGGGCCTCGACGAAGTGGCCGATCCGCGACTTGGCCATGACGGGGATGGAGACGGCCCCGATGATCTCCTCGATCATGTTGGGGTCGGACATCCGGGCCACGCCGCCGTCCTTGCGGATGTCCGCGGGCACCCGCTCCAGCGCCATGACGGCGACGGCGCCCGCGTCCTCGGCGATCTTCGCCTGCTCGGCGTCGACCACGTCCATGATCACGCCGCCCTTGAGCTGCTCGGCCATGCCTCGCTTGACGCGGGCGGTACCGGTCGCCGGGGCTGCGGCGGTCTGGGAAGTGGTGGGAAGCGTGCTGGACACGGGTGACCTCGCTCAGGGGGAAGAGGGTTCTTGCACCTCTGAGAAAACTCCTGCGGACCAGTCCACTGCAAGGGCCAATGAGTAGCCGGTGGATCGTTCTCGCCGCGGTGCGGCCTGTCGGTACCGCTCCGCTCGGGCGTTCCTTGCCGGACACCCCGGGCCGGCGAGGACCGCCCCGACCGGCCTACGTCCCGGGCCGGTCGGCCAGCGCCACCGGCGGAGCGTCGTCCATCTCGAACGCCAGCGGGAACGGCGCGTGTCCGGCCAGCCGGAACCAGCGGACCTTGCGATGGGTACGCAGGGCGCGCGCCGCCCGGACCGCGTCGTTGTGGAAGCGCCTGGCCATCGGCACCCGCCGTACGGCCGCGGCCAGTTCGTCGGCCGCCTCCTCGCCGCCCGGCGCCGACCGTACGGCCTCGACCTGGGCCGTCTCGCCGAACACGGCCCGCAGCGCCTGGCTGAGGTCGCTCTCGGCCACCTCGCGGTGCTCCTCCTCGGACTGCCGGGCGGCGTGCGCGGCCTGGTAGAGCACGATCGAGGCCGCCGGGTCGAGAACACCGGAGGTGGCCAGCTCCTGGGTGACCGAGGCGCGGCGCAGCAGCTGGGCGTCGAGGGCGGCCCGCGCGGCGTCGATGCGCGCGTGCAGCCGGTCGAGCCGTCCGGCGGTCCAGCTCAGGTACATGCCGACCGCGATGAACGCGATGACGATCCAGATGATGAGGGTTACGGTCACGGGCGGAAAGGCTACCGGGCCGCGGTGGCCCGGACGCCGGGCGAGACGACCGCAGGCTCCCGGGCCCCGGCTCCCGGCTCCCGGCCGACGGCGTACGCGGCGCTGTCAGGCACCACGTCCCACGCCGTCGTGCGCCCCGTCAGTCGCGGGCGAGGCCGAACCGCGCCCGCAGGCTGACCCGTTCATCGGTGTCGACCGAGGCCGCGCCGTCCGTCACCGTCTCGTACACCGCCAGGATGTCCGCGCCGACCGTGGACCAGTCGAAGCGGCGGACGTGCGCACTGCCCCGCCTGCGCAGCTCTTCCCGGCGTGATTCGTCGCCCAGCAGCCGTACGGCGGCCGCGGCCAGCGCGTCCGCGTCCTCGTTGGCGAACAGCTCGCCCGCCGCGCCCTGGTCGAGGACCTGGGCGAAGGCGTCGAGGTCGCTCGCCAGCACGGGCGCTCCGGCCGACATCGCCTCGACGAGGATGATCCCGAAACTCTCCCCGCCGGTGTTCGGCGCGACATAGACGTCGACGCTCCGCAGCAGCCGTGCCTTGTCCTCGTCGCTGATCATGCCGAGGAATTCGACGCGCTCGCGCATCTCCTCCGGCAGGGTGGCCACCGCTTCCTTCTCGTCGCCGCGCCCCGCGACGAGCAGCCGGGTGTCCGGACGCTCGGCGAGGATCCCGGGCAGCGCCCGCATGAGCACCGGCAGCCCCTTGCGCGGCTCGTCGATCCGGCCGATGAAGCCGATGGTGCCGCCCTGCCATTCGGGCCTGGGTTCGGCACGGTCGAAGAATCCGACGTCGACCCCGTTGGGGATGACGACCGCGTCGCCGCCCAGGTGCTCGACCAGGGTCCTGCGCGCGTACTCGCTCACCGCGATCCGCGCGCTGATCTTCTCCAGCGCGGGCTGCAGGATCGGGTACGCGGCGATCATCGCCCGCGAGCGCGGGTTGGACGTGTGGAAGGTGGCGACGATCGGCCCCTGTGCGGCCCAGCAGGTGAGCAGGCCCAGCGACGGCGAGGTGGGTTCGTGGATGTGGATCACGTCGAAGGTGCCGTCGTGCAGCCAGCGCCTGACCCGCGCGGCGGAGAGGAAGCCGAAGTTGAGCCGGGCGACCGAACCGTTGTACGGCACGGGCACGGCCCGCCCCGCGGACACCACGTACGGCGGCAGCGGGGTCTCGTCGTCCGCCGGGGCCAGAACGGACACCTGGTGGCCGAGGCCGATCAGGTGCTCCGCGAGGTCCCTGATGTGGAACTGGACCCCGCCGGGCACGTCCCAGGAGTACGGGCAGACGATGCCGATCTTCACGAGGGCTCCTGACGGCGCTCTAGGTCGGCGAGCCAGAGGCGCTGCAGCATGTGCCAGTCCTCCGGGTGCTCGGCGATTCCGGTGGCGAAGGCATCAGCCAGCGCCTGTGCCATCACGGACGTCTTTTCGGGGCGGGTACCTGTCTCCGGCACCTCGACGGGCGGATGGACCCGGCCCCGCATCACCGGCGAATCGTCGTACCAGAGCGTCACCGGCAGCAGCAGCGCGCCGGTCTGCTGGGCGAGCAGCGCCGGACCGGCCGGAATCCGGGTCGCCTCGCCGAAGAACGTCACCTCGACGCCCGACGCGGACAGATCGCGGTCGGCGACCAGACAGACCAGCCCGCCGTCCCGCAGCCGCCGTGCCAGGGTGCCGAAGGCCGAGCCGCCGGTGTGCGGCAGGACCTCCATGCCGAGTCCCTCGCGGTAGGCGACGAACCGGTCGTAGAGCGTCTCGGGCTTGAGCCGTTCGGCGACCGTGGTGAACGGCACCGCCAGCTCGGTGGTGACCCAGGCGCCCGCGAGGTCGTAGTTCCCCATGTGGGGCAGCGCCAGGACGACGCCCTTCCCCGCCGCGAGCCCGTCGGTCAGGTGGTGGACGTCCTGGACGTCGAAACCGGTCCGCACCCGCTGCTCGCTCCACGCGGGCAGCCGGAACGACTCCATCCAGTACCGCATGTACGAGCGCATCCCGGCCCGGGACAGTTCGGCGAGCCGCTCGGGCCCCGCGTCGGGCACCACGCGCGCCAGGTTCGACTCCAGTCGCAGCACGCTCTTGCCGCGCCGCCGCCAGGCGAAGTCGGCGATCCGGCGGCCGAGGCGGGTGGCTACCGGTTCGGGCAGCTTCTTGACCGCGCCCCAGCCGAGTCCGTACAGGGCGTCCGTCAGCCGTTCCCTCATACCGACTCGCTGCCCCGGGCAGCGGCTTCGGCCGCCGCGGCATCGGCCTCGGCGGACTCCCTGCGTACGGTCACGACCCGCTGCACCAGGGTGATCAGGCTGCCCGCGGCCACGATCCACAGGGCGATCGGCAGCAGGATCTGGATGCCGGGCACCCCGAACTTGTGCAGCCCGGCGAGACCGGCTGCGACGAGGGAGATGACCAGCCGCTCGGCCCGTTCGATCAGGCCGTTCACCGCGACCGGGAGCCCGATGGACTCGCCGCGGGCCTTGGTGTACGAGACCACCTGGCCGCTGGCCAGGCAGAAGAGGGCGACGGCGCAGAGCATGTTGTTGTCGCCGGTGCCCGCGTACCAGAGCGCGAACCCGGAGAAGATCGCTCCGTCCGCGACCCGGTCGAGGGTCGAGTCGAGGAATGCGCCCCAGCGGCTCGAAATCCCGGCCTGGCGCGCCATGTTTCCGTCGACGAGGTCGGAGAAGACGAAGAGGGTGATGACGATCGTGCCCCAGAAGAATTCTCCCCGGGGGAAAAAGACCAGTGCACCCGCCATCACTCCGGCCGTGCCGATCAGAGTCACCGCGTCGGGGCTGATCCCGATGCGGAGCAGGAACGAGGCGAACGGCGTGAGGACACGCGTGAAGAATGCACGCGCGTACTTGTTCAGCATGGCCTTCCCGAGGGGTCGGTGGGCCGTGCGGCCCCGTTGGCCACCGGCTGGCCCATCGTAGCCAGGACCGCGGACCTCCACCGCCGGGCCCTCTTCCGCGCGGGCCCCCGGGACACCGCGGGAGGCGCACGTATGGACGCACGGTGAGCGGAGTGGAAAGCTCGAATGACCGCGGGCGTCACCGTTGCCGCCGCGCACTGCGGCTCGTCCTGCCCGCGTCCCGACCCACCGTGCAACCGTGCAACGTCCCTCGTTCCGGACCGGGAGGCACACATCATGGGCGACAAGGCGAGCGCACATCCCGGGGCCGCCGGCCGGGCGACCACGGCCGGCCACCCCACGTCCGTACGGAACGTGGTGCTTGTCGGCCACAGCGGATCGGGCAAGACCACCCTGGTCGAAGCCCTGGCACTGACCGCGGGGGCGGTCAACCGGGCCGGACGCGTCGAGGACGGCCAGACGGTCTCCGACCACGACGAGATCGAGCACCGCCAGCAGCGGTCGGTGCAGCTCTCGCTGGTTCCCGTCGAATGGGACGGCGTCAAGATCAATCTGCTCGACACCCCCGGGTACGCCGACTTCGTGGGTGAGCTGCGGGCCGGGCTGCGGGCGGCGGACGCGGCCCTCTTCGTCGTGTCGGCCGCCCAGGACGCCGGGAACATCGCCGGTGCGACCCGGGCGGTGTGGGAGGAGTGCGCGGCCGTCGGGATGCCGCGGGCCATCGTCGTCACGCATCTGGACACGGCCCGCACCGACTACGCCGAGCTGACGCGGGTGTGCGGCCGGGTGCTCGGCGACGACGACCCCGACGCCGTACTCCCCCTGTATCTGCCGCTGTACGGGCCGCAGGGGCCCGACGGGCACGCCCCGGTGACCGGGCTGGCCGGGCTGCTCACCCGGCGCCTGTTCGACTACGCGTCGGGAGCGCGTACGGAGTCCCGGCCCGGCGACGACCGGCTGCCGTTGATCGAGACGGCCCGCAACCGGCTGATCGAGGGGATCATCGCGGAGAGCGAGGACGAAACCCTCATGGACCGCTATCTCGGCGGCGAGGAGATCGACGTCAAGACGCTCATCGGCGACCTGGAGCGGGCGGTCGCCCGCGGTGTCTTCCACCCGGTGCTCGCTGCGGCGCCGGCTGCGGACGGGGCCGGGCAGGGGCTCGGCACGGTCGAACTGCTCGACCTCGTCACCCGCGGATTTCCCACCCCGCCGGAACGCGAGGCCCCCGCGGTGACCACCCCGGACGGCGCCCCGCGTCCCGCGGTCGGCTGCGATCCCCGGGGGCCGCTGGTCGCCGAGGTGATCAGGACGGCGTCCGATCCGTACGTGGGCCGGGTCAGCCTGGTGCGGGTCTTCTCCGGCACGCTCCGCCCCGACGAGACGGTGCACGTCTCGGGCCACGGTGCGCCCGGCCGTGACCAGGGGGACCACGAGGACCACGACGTCGACGAGCGGGTGGGCGCCCTCTCCGTCCCGTTCGGCAGGCACCAGCACCCGGTGCGTGAGTGCATCGCGGGGGATCTCGTCTGTGTGGCCAGGCTGACCCGCGCCGAGACCGGTGACACCCTGTCGGCGAAGGACGACCCGCTCGTGATGGAGCCCTGGGTCATGCCGGACCCGCTGCTTCCGCTTGCCGTCGCCGCGCACGGCAAGGCGGACGAGGACAAGCTCTCGCAGGGGCTGGCCCGGCTGGTCGCCGAGGACCCGACCATGCGCCTGGAACAGAATCCGGACACCCGTCAGCTGGTGCTGTGGTGTCTGGGAGAGGCCCAGCGGGAGGTGGCGCTGGAGCGGCTGCAGAGCCGGTACGGGGTCCGGGTGGACGCCGTGCCGTACCGGGTGTCCCTGCGGGAGACCTTCGGCGAGCGGGCCGTCGGGCGCGGCAGGCACGTCAAGCAGTCCGGGGGCCACGGCCAGTTCGCGATCTGCGAGATCGAGGTCGACCCGCTGCCGCCCGGGGCGGGGATCGAGTTCGTCGACGAGGTGGTGGGCGGCTCGGTTCCGCGCCCGTTCATCCCCTCCGTGGAGAAGGGGGTGCGCGCCCAGGCCGCGCGGGGTGTCGTGGCGGGCCATCCGCTCGTGGACATCCGTATCACCCTGCGGGACGGCAAGGCCCACTCCGTGGACTCCTCGGACGCGGCTTTTCAGACAGCGGGCGCACTGGCCCTGCGGGAGGCGGCGCGGGAGGCCGTGATCCATCTGCTGGAGCCGGTGGTCACGGTGCGGGTGCTGGTCCCTGACGAATTCGTGGGCCCGGTGATGAGCGATCTGTCCGGACGGCGCGGCCGGGTCGTGGGCACCGAGCAGGCGGCCCCCGGACGCACGCTGGTACGGGCCGAGGTGCCCGAGATCGAGATCGGGCGGTACGCGGTCGACCTGCGGTCCCTCTCGCACGGCGCCGGGCAGTTCAGCCGGTCGTACGCCCGGCACGAACCGATGCCGCAGCGGGTCGCCGACCGGATGCGCGAACAGTCGCAGAACGGCTTGTAGTTGACGGTGACAGGCACTCAATCACCTTGCGGTGGTGGGTATTCCGTTGTCCCATGACGGACGAGGAGCGTCCCCGATACGCTGTGGTCCCAGCTCAGCAGGTGTACCGGGCCCACCAGGTGGACAGGGTCCGGGAGGTGTGCGGGGCCCGGCAGTGGGGAACAGCCGCAGCAGCGGTTGCGTGCGGCGATGGGGGCAGCGGTGGCGAACGACGGATTCGATTTCATTCCGGGAGCACAGGTCCCGCTCCAGGGGTCAGCGGGTCAGACCGCTGCGACCCATGCCCTCGCCTCGGCTGCGTACCGTGACAGCCCGGTCGAGGACATACTCAAAGCCAACAGCGAGTGGCACAAGACGGATGTGAAGAAGGGCAAGTTCTCGCTCTTCGAGCCGAATCTGGGCGAGTCCTTCTCCCGCGCCGTGCAGGTACGGATGCTCGGCGGCACCCGCAAGGCGCTCATCCAGTCCTTCGGGACCGAGCCCCAGACGGTGGTGGAGCACTGCCTGGCGGCCACCCGGATCCGTAAGGAACGCGACACCAAACTCACTGTGGTGATGGCCGTGTTCGGCCTGGTCTTCCTGCCGGGGCTGCTGCTCTGGCTGGGCGTCTTCCAGCTGCGGCGGACCCTTGCCGGGGCCCAGAACCGCCGCGCGGGCGCGCTGGGCACCACCCTGCTGGTGGCTGTCGGCGGGGTCGTGGTCATCTTCCTGGTGAAACTGCCGTTCGGCGGCATCGGGGCGCTGTACCTCAGGGCGATGTTCGTCGCTCCGGTCATCGGCTGGGTTTGTGCCCGGCGGATCTGTGAGACGACGGCCAAGGACCTGCGGGCGCGCTGGGACAATCTGCTCTCCGGCGGCGGCGTCGGCGCGAAGATCCCCGAGGCCGTACCGCGCAACCCCACCGAGACGGCGGCCGAGCAGCTGCGCCAGTCGCTGGCCAAGCTGACCGCCGAGCAGCAGTCCAACTCGGTCTTCTACGCGGGGCCCAAGGGGATACTCGGCATGGGCACCCGCTGGGGCAGTTGGCAGCTCGCCGAGGAGCTCGTGCCCCGCGAGGCCGGCACCGAGATCCACGGATTCCGCAGCTGGGACGTCATCCGGGCGATCCACGACCGGCTGCGGATGCTGGAGCGCGGCCCGCTGCACACCGGCGGCTTCCCGGCCCCCTCCGTCAAGCACTGGATCGTGGCCCCCGTCGGGGAGAACGCCGGTGAGGTGAGCAGGCCCGACGGCGAGGACGTCGAGGCCTTCCAGATCAAGGGCCACGAGATACAGCGGATCTGCAACGAGCAGCAGTTCGGCAGCGGTGACCGCCACTATCTGGGCGTGCAGTTCACGCTCTGGGACGGCCAGTTGGTGATCACGATGATGATCACCGTCACGGTGCTCCACGAGACCCTGCGCATCGAGGTCACCGGCCACGCGCTCGGCCCGGTGCACTCGCTGTTCACCACCAAGCCCGCGGCCAAGACCAAGCAGGTCAACAAGGCGGTCAAGTTCTGGGAGACGCGGGAGGTGAACCTGCCGCTGGTCGAGACCCGTGAGGTGGTCCGCCTCGCCGCCCGCGCCCCGCTGACCTGGTTCCCGCCCGTCCTCGACTTCTGCGGCGGGAAGATCACCCTGCCCGAGCCGTTCGGTATGCGGCACGCCTGGGCCGACAAGCCCTGGCGGCACCGCTTCATGGCCGACGACGCGATGCGCGCGGCCACGCCCGTACTGCGCGCGGTGCACACGGCGGCGATGCGCGTCCTGGACGAGCACGGCGTGAACACCGACGCCTTCACCAACCGGTCGATGGTCCTCAGCGGACTGGTCCAGGACCCGACACCGCGCAAGGCCGACGTCTACGACGCCTGACACCGCGCCGCCGGAGCGCTGCGGCACCCCGGGGCTTCCTCAGCGGCCCCGGGGCCCGCTCACTCCGGCCAGGCGGCGGCGAGCATCGCCCGGGTGTCGGCCAGCAGCTGCGGCAGCACCTTGGTGTGCCCGACGACCGGCATGAAGTTGGTGTCGCCACCCCAGCGGGGCACGACGTGCTGATGCAAGTGCGCGGCGATGCCCGCCCCTGCGGACTCCCCCTGGTTCATACCGATGTTGAACCCGTGCGCACCGGAAGCCGTGCGCAGCGCGGTCATCGCCCGCTTGGTCAGCTCGGCCAGCTCGGCGGTCTCCGCGGCGTCCAGGTCCGTGTAGTCGGCGACGTGGCGGAACGGCACGACCATGAGGTGCCCGCCGTTGTACGGGTAGAGGTTGAGCACCGCGTACACATGCTGCCCGCGCGCGACGACGAGCCCGTCCTCGTCCGACTTCGACGGGATCGAGCAGAACGGACAGTCGCCCGAGTCCGACCCGCTCGGCTTGTTCTCCCCCTGGATGTACGCCATCCGGTGGGGCGTCCACAGGCGCTGGAACGCGTCCTGCGTCCCCACTCCGATCTGCTGCTCCGGCTCACTCGTCATGCAGTGCAGCATATGGCTTCCCCCGTTCGGAACGTGTCGCCGGGGCACCGGGGGCAGACACTGCGGCGATGCTGTGCCGATGGACCTCCCGGAGCCCGACAGGCGGCTGCCCCGCTGGGAACAGCGCACGGAAGGGCCGCTGTTCGCGGCCTCGCTGCTCTTTCTCGCCTGCTACGCGGTCCGCGTACTGGCGCGGGGAGCCGACCCGGTCTGGCGGGACCTCGCCCTCGCCCTGACCCTGGCGACCTGGCTGGTCTTCGCGGCGGACTACGCGGTGCGGCTGGTACTGAGCCGCCAGGGCGTGCGCTTCGTGCGGTCGCACTGGCTGGACACGGTGGTGCTGATCCTGCCCTTGCTGCGGCCCCTGCGTCTGGTGAAGATCTACACCGCCGTACAGCAGAGGCGGGAGGAGCCGCGGCTGAGCCTCCAGGGCCGGGTGATCTCCTATGCGGGCCTGTCGGCCCTGCTGCTCGGTTTCGCCGGCGCCCTCGCCGTCTACAACTGCGAGCACTCCGCACCCGGCGCCACCATCCGTACCTTCGGGGACTCCGTGTGGTGGGCCGCCGCCACTCTCTCGACGGTCGGATACGGCGACGTGACCCCGGTGACGCCATGGGGACGCGTGATCGCCGTGGCCATGATGGGGTGCGGTATCGCGCTGCTGGGAGCGGTGACCGGTTCGTTCTCCTCGTGGCTGCTGCAGGTGTTCGCACGGGAGGACGAGAAGAGGCCTCCGGAGAGCCAGTAGCTCTCCGGAGGCCTCCCGCACGGCGCGGATCAGACCTGGACGCGGTCCTCCACGGCCTTCTGGATCTTGGCGATGGCGTCCTCGACCGGGATGCCGTTCTCCTGCGATCCGTCGCGGTAGCGGAACGACACGGCGCCGTTGGCCATGTCCTCATCACCCGCGATGATCATGAAGGGCACCTTGGCCCGCTGCTGGTTGCGGATCTTCTTCTGCATCCGGTCCGACGAGGCGTCCACGTCGACCCGCAGCCCCTTGGCCTTCGCCTTGGCGGCGAACTCCTGGAGGTACGGGATGTGCGCGTCGCCGATCGGGATACCGACCGCCTGGACCGGGGCCAGCCAGACCGGGAAGGCGCCCGCGTAGTGCTCCAGGAGCACCGCGAAGAAGCGCTCGATGGAACCGAACAGGGCACGGTGGATCATGACCGGGCGCTGCTTGGTGCCGTCCGGGCCGGTGTACTCCAGGTCGAAGCGCTCCGGCAGGTTGAAGTCGAGCTGCACGGTCGACATCTGCCAGGTGCGGCCGATGGCGTCCTTGCACTGCACCGAGATCTTCGGGCCGTAGAACGCGGCGCCGCCCGGGTCCGGGACCAGCGGCAGGCCCTGCTTCTCGGCGACCTGGCGCAGCGTCTCGGTGGCCTCGTCCCACGCCTCGTCCGAGCCGACGAACTTCTCCGGGTCCTTGGTGGAGAGCTCCAGGTAGAAGTCGGTCAGGCCGTAGTCGCGCAGCAGGTTCAGGACGAAGGTGAGCGTCCTGTCCAGCTCCTCCGCCATCTGCTCCCTGGTGCAGTAGATGTGCGCGTCGTCCTGGGTGAAGCCGCGCGAGCGGGTCAGGCCGTGGACGACACCCGACTTCTCGTACCGGTACACCGTGCCGAACTCGAAGAGGCGCAGCGGCAGTTCACGGTAGGAACGTCCGCGCGCGTCGAAGATCAGGTTGTGCATCGGGCAGTTCATCGGCTTGAGGTAGTAGTCCACCCCGTCGTCGAGCTGCATGGGCGGGTACATGCCGTCGGCGTACCAGTCCAGGTGGCCGGACTTCTCGAAGAGCTTGCCCTTGGTCGCGTGCGGGCTGTAGACGAACTCGTAGCCCTCCTCCTCGTGGCGCCGCCGCGAGTAGTCCTCCATGGCCCGGCGGATGATGCCGCCCTTGGGGTGGAAGACCGCGAGACCGGGGCCGATCTCGTCGGGGAAGGAGAAGAGGTCCAGCTCGTTGCCGAGCTTGCGGTGGTCGCGCTTGGCGGCCTCCTCCAGGAACTCCAGGTGCGCCTTCAGCTCGTCCTTGGTCGGCCACGCGGTGCCGTAGATGCGCTGGAGCATCGGGTTCTTCTCGCTGCCGCGCCAGTAGGCGGCGGCGTTGCGCATCAGCTTGAACGCCGGGATGTTCCGGGTGGTCGGCAGGTGCGGCCCCCGGCAGAGGTCCTTCCAGCACAGTTCGCCGGTCTTCGGGTCGAGGTTGTCGTAGATGGTCAGCTCGCCGCCGCCCACCTCGACATTCGCGCCGTCGTCGGCGTTCTCGACCGCGCCGGAGCCCTTGAGGCCGATGAGTTCCAGCTTGTACGGCTCGGAGGCCAGCTCCTCGCGGGCGGCCTCGTCCGTGGTGACCCGGCGCGAGAAGCGCTGGCCGCGCTTCTGGATCTCCTGCATCTTCTTCTCGATGACCTTGAGGTCCTCGGGGGTGAACGGCCGCTCGACGTCGAAGTCGTAGTAGAAGCCGTCCTTGATCGGCGGGCCGATGCCGAGCTTCGCGTCGGGGAAGAGCTCCTGCACGGCCTGGGCCATGACGTGCGCGGTGGAGTGGCGCAGGATGGCCAGGCCGTCCTCGGAGGAGATCTCGACGGGCTCGACCTCGTCGCCGTCGACCACGGCGTACGACAGGTCCTTCAGCTCACCGGCCACCCGGGCCGCCACGATGCTGCGCTCGCCGGTGAAGAGCTCGGCTGCCGTAGTGCCCGTCGTCACCACGCGCTCTTCCCGCTCGGAATCGCGATGGATGACCACACGGACGTCTGACACCGGTCTCTCCTGACTCAGGGGGTGCGCCAGCGGAACGCTGCGCGTCTGAATCGTACCGAGCCCGGGGCGCGGTTTGCGAAACGGTTGTGCGTCCCCACCCGCGCGAGCCGGTGCGATCCGCAGCCGGATGTGAGCTGCGCCACGATCGCGGCTTCGCCGTCCGCGCGATCCCGGGGCGGGCGCGGCCCACCCGGGTCGTCCCGGGCGGGCGTATGCGGCAAACAGCCGGGTATCACCGAATCGTGCAGCTGTCGCACGCCATCTGCCGAGTGAGCGCGAGGAGTTGGGACATGCCGTGCTGGTTCGAAGGACCTCTGGCCGCTTTTGACACCGAGACGACGGGCGTGGACGTCGAGAGGGACCGCATCGTCTCTGCCGCGCTGATCCTCCAGGACGCCCCGGGAGGGCGGCCCCGCATCACCCGCTGGCTGGTGAACCCGGGGGTCCCGGTGCCCGCGGGCGCCACCGGGATACACGGGCTGACCGATCTCCATCTGCAGCGCAACGGCCGCTGGCCGTCGCCCGTGGTCGCGGAGATAGCCAAGGGGATAGCTGAGCAGTGCGCCGCGGGACGCCCCCTGGTCGTCATGGATGCCCCCTTCGATCTCACCCTGCTGGACCGGGAGTTGAGGCGCCACCGCGCCTCGTCGCTGGACCGGTACCTGGGTGAGTCACCGCTGCGCGTCCTGGACCCGAGCGTCCTCGACACGCACCTGGACCGCTACCGCAAGGGCCACCGCGCCCTGACCGATCTGTGCGAGCAGTACGAGATCCCGCTGGACGGCGCCCACGACGCGGCGGCGGACGCGACGGCCTCGCTGGAGCTGGTACGGGCGATAGGGCGCCGGTTCGCCGCCGGTCTGGAGCGGCTGACGCCGGGTGAACTGCACGCGCTCCAGACGAGCTGGCACGCGGCCCAGGCCCGTGGTCTCCAGGCCTGGTTCACCCGCCAGGGAACCCCGGAGGCCGTGGATCCCGCGTGGCCGCTGCGGACCGAACTGTCCGCGGTGGCCTGACCCCGTGCGACCCGGGGTGGCGTCAGCGGGCCCTGTGCCGGACGACGAGCCCGGCGATCGCCCCCAGGGCGCACACCCCGCAGAGCGCGCCCAGCACGATCTGCAGCGGGCCGTCCTCCACGGCGAAGTTCAGGAAGACGTTGCCCGCGAGGCCGGCGATCAGGAGCAGCCACAGCAGGGACTTGGACACGGAGGTCATAGGAGGACTCCTTCGTGAGGGTCGGAATACCCCTCACGCTAGGCAGCCGGATCCGGCCGGACCATGGTGCGCGCACCCGGACCGGGGTACAGCCCGCTCCACCACGTCCGGCCGCCGTGGCATACAAAAGGCCGGTCCGTCGATGACGGACCGGCCTTTCCCGGTGGGCGATACTGGGTTCGAACCAGTGACCTCTTCGGTGTGAACGAAGCGCTCTCCCACTGAGCTAATCGCCCGGGAACGGACTGAACCATACAGGGCCCGCCGGGCTTCCTTCAAACTCCTGAGGACCGCCGGGCGGCAGCGTCCCCGCCCGTCGCGGGAGTACGTACCTACTCAGCGCGGCCTGAGTATTCGGGCGCATACGTGCCGGGTGTTCCCGGACCACACTCCTGGACCATGGAGAACGTTCCGCCACCGGCCGAGGAGTTGGCGTTCCTCGACCACGAGCTGGCGCAACTCGACGCACGCAGAGCCCAGTTGCTGGCCCGCAGGGCGTGGTTGATCAGCGTCCTGCAGTCGCGGGTCCCCCGGCCGCAGGCCCCGCCGAGCCCCGCGGTCCCCCGGTCCGCCTGGGCGGCGCCGCGCCCCGAGACCTCGCCGCCGGGCGTGCAGAATCTGCTGCTGGCGCTCGGCGGGCTGCTGCTCACGATCGCGGCGATCGCGTTCACCGTGGTCAGTTGGGGCCATCTGGGCATCGGAGGCCGGGCCGGCGTCCTGGGCGTGCTGACCTCCCTGGCCCTGGTGTCCCCGGTCCCGCTGCTGCGCCGCGGTCTCGCCTCGACGGCCGAAGCGCTGGCCGGGCTCGGTCTGGCGCTGACGGTCCTCGACGCGTACGCGTGGCACCGGGTCTCCGCCGCGGACACCGGCGGGGCCGCTTTCGCCGCGGGCGCCGCGGCCGTACTGGCCCTCCTCTGGGCCGGGTACGGCTCAGTCCTCGGCCGCCTCGGGCTGCCGCTGCCCGCCGCGGCGGTCGCCGCCCAGTTGCCGCTGCCGCTGTGGTCGGTCGCGGTCGGCGCAGGTGCGCTGACGACGAGCTGGGCGCTGCTGCTGACAGCTGTCGTGGGCGGAGCGATCGCCTGGTGGGGCAAGGGCGCCGCGGTGCGCCTCTGCGGCTGCGCCGGCGCCGGACTGACGGGCGCCGGGGCCCTGCTGACCGCCGGGCTGCTGTCCTTCGACGCGGACACGGCGGCCGACGCGGCGGCTCCGGGGGCGCTGCTGCTGACGGCTGCCGTCCTCACACTGTTCGCCGCCCGGCGGATGTCCTCGCCCCTTCCCGCCGCGGTCGCCGGGCTGGCCGCCGTCGCGGCGGTCGGCGGGGTGGCGCGGACCGTCTGCCCGGATACCTGGGAGCCGGTCGTCCATCTGCTGTGCGCCGTTGCCCTGTTGGCGGCCGTACGCACCCGGCTCCCGCGACCCGTGGTGCGGGGGCTGACCGGCGCTTCGGCCGGGGTGCAGACCGCGGTGACCGTCTGGGCACTGCCGCCGGTCCTGCTCGCGGTGGTGACACCGCTCTCCTGGGCGGGCAGATCCTGGACCGGGGCTCCCCGGTCCGCGGAGCTGTCCGGGGCCTGGCCCTGGCTGACGGCGACGCCGGTGGCCCTGCTGACCGTCGCCGCGGTCCTCGCCCTCGCCCGCCGCAGGTCGGGACCGGAGCGGACATGGCGCACCGGGGCCGCCTGTTCCGCGCTCGTCCTGGGCTGGGCGGCGCTCCTCGTCCTGCCGGTCGCCTTCGCGCTGCCCTATACGGCGACCGTCCTGCTGTACACGGCGCTGACCGCGGCGTGCCTCGCGCTCGCGGGCCGTCCGGGACCTGGTGGGCCCGAGGGCGCCGCGTTCACCGCCTCGGCACTCGCCTGCGCGCTGACGGGGGCACTCACCGTCACCTTCCTGGCACTGGCCGCCCGGCCCGCCACGTTCACCGTGCTCGGCATACTTCTCGCCCTCTTCGCCGTCGCTGCGGCGGTGGCCACCGGACGGCTCGTCAGGACCGTCGCTGCTTGTGCGGCCGTGGCGTACGCGACCGGGCTGGCCGGTGCGGCGGGCGCGGCCCTCGAACTTCCCCTGCACCGGACGTCGTTGCTCGTCCTGGTGGTTCCCGCCGCGGCTGCCCTGCTCGCCGCCCGGCTGCGCCACCACCCGCTCGCGCTGCCCGTGGAGATCACCGGGGCCGCCGCGGGCCTCCTGGCGATCGCGCTGTCCCTGAGCGACGCCGGGACCGCCGCGTCGGTCCTGGCACTGTGCGCCGTGATCGTCGCGGGCACCGCGGTACGCCCGGAGCGCCGCACCGTGGGCCCGGCGGCGCCCGTCCTGTTCGTCCTGGCCACCTGGATCCGGCTCTCGGCGTCCGGGGTCGCCGTACCGGAGGCGTACACCCTGCCCGTCGCCGTGCCCGCGCTGGCGATCGGCCTGCTGCGTCGTCGCCGCGATCCGCAGGCTTCGTCCTGGACCGCCTACGGGCCGGGCCTGGTGGCGATGTTCGCGCCCAGCCTCTTCGCCATCCAGGACGACCCGTACTGGCCGCGTCCGCTCCTGCTGGGGGTGTCCGCGCTGGCCGTCACCCTGACCGGTGCGCGGCTGAGACTGCAGGCCTTGCTCGTGCTCGGCGGCGCGGTGCTGGCGCTGGACGCCCTGCACGAGCTGGCGCCGTACATCGGCCAGGTCCTCGGCGCACTCCCCCGCTGGCTGGCACCGGCCCTGGCGGGGCTTCTGCTGCTGGGGGTGGGCGCGACGTACGAACAGCGGCTGCGCGACGCGCGCCGGCTGCGGGACCGGCTGGCGCGCATGCGCTGAGCGGCGGCCCACGGGCCGGGCTCGCATCATCCGGCGGGTGTTGAAACGTTCAGAGAAGGCCCGCACCGGACGACGGAGAAGGTCACGGGAAACGCCGCCGGCCCGGAGGTGGGAAACCTCCGGGCCAGCGGTCCGGGTGGTGGGCGATACTGGGTTCGAACCAGTGACCTCTTCGGTGTGAACGAAGCGCTCTCCCACTGAGCTAATCGCCCGGGTGCAAGGAAAACATTACCGCATGGCCACACCCCGTCGGACCACCCGGTCGTCGCCGGTCAGCTCACCGCACCCGGTCGGTCGCAGCGCCGGCCGCACCCCGTGACAGACCCCCGGATTCTCCCGCCGCGAGGACGCGGCGAACGGCGAGCCGCGCGACTCCCACCGCTCACCACTCTCCGCAGTCATACGAATCCACCCCGTGGAGCAGTCCGGACCGGTACCGGATCACGCGTCGTCACTGCAATGGAGTAACCGGATAAATCCGCACTCCGCCATACAGGCGACCTCAAGAGCCACAAAACGGTCAGAGGGGTTTACAACGGCACCGTAGGTGGCATGTCGATTTCGCCGACGTGCGAATCCCCGAGCGCACACTGAGCGAAAGGCCCTGGCGCTTATGAACACCACGGTCAGCTGCGAGCTGCACCTGCGCCTCGTTGTGTCGAGCGAGTCATCACTGCCTGTACCCGCGGGCCTGCGGTATGACACGGCCGATCCTTATGCCGTGCATGCCACCTTCCACACCGGAGCCGAAGAGACCGTGGAGTGGGTCTTCGCCCGCGATCTCCTCGCAGAGGGTCTGCACAGGCCCACCGGCACCGGCGACGTCCGAGTCTGGCCGTCGCGCAGCCACGGTCAGGGCGTCGTCTGCATCGCCCTGAGCTCTCCGGAAGGAGAAGCCCTGCTCGAAGCCCCAGCGAGGGCCCTGGAGTCGTTCCTGAAGCGGACCGACGCCGCCGTGCCACCCGGCACGGAACACCGCCATTTCGATCTCGACACGGAGCTCTCGCACATCCTGGCCGAAAGCTGAGCCAGGCTGCGAGACGCCCGGTGCTGTCCGACTCGGGGCGACGGCACCGCGCAGACAACCACATACGGCAGGCACCGAGCGCCGCTCCCGCGGAATCCACCGCGGGGCGGCGCTCGATGCGCTCCTGACCCGAGCGGCTAGAGTCGGCCAGCATCGGCGGGCGCCCGCCCGCCGCCGGCCAGGGAGTGCATCGTGCTGATCCCCCACGACACCCGGATCGCCCTCGACGTGGTGGTCGCTCTGGTGAACACCGCACCGGAGGGCGCCGAGACCGACCCGCTCGCGGCCATCGAGGGACTGTACGCATTCGTGCAGCAGTACGACCTGAGCGGCGTGGGAAGCCTCTGCGAGGAGGACCGGAAGGCCGTGATCGGCGTTCGGCAGCGGTTCGCCGATGTGTTCGCCGCACCCGGCCCGCACATCGCTGCCGCACTCGTCAACCAGCTCGTCGCCGCCGCCGGCACCACCCCGCAGCTCACCGATCACGACGGCTACGAGTGGCATGTCCACTACTTCGCGCCCGGCGCGTCCGTCGCCGACCACCTGGCGGCCGACGGCGGTATGGCCCTGGCCTTCATCGTCGTCGCGGGCGAGCAGGAGCGGCTGCGGCGCTGCGAGGCGCCG
Organism: Streptomyces sp. A 4/2; assembly: GCF_940670765.1. Taxonomy (GTDB): domain Bacteria; phylum Actinomycetota; class Actinomycetes; order Streptomycetales; family Streptomycetaceae; genus Streptomyces. The sequence goes on along the minus strand of NZ_CALNVW010000031.1, from coordinate 286,642 downwards.
GACTGCGGGCACGCCTTCGTCGACCTCTCACGCAATCGCTCGCGCCGCTACTGCGACAGCCGTACCTGCGGCAACCGGCTACATGTCGCCGCCTACCGCGCGAGGCGCAAGGCCGCCGCGGGCTGACGTTCGCCCTCACAGCAGGAACAGATCGTGCACGGCCGCCATCAGCAGCAGACAGCCGATCACCCCGAGGAAGATCATCAGGGGTGGTTGAGAGAGCGCGAAAAGACAGCCACGCGGCTCAGGGGCAGGGGTGGGGACGGTGACATCGTCCCGGGAGGTATCCAGCATCTCGGGCCGATGATCGCGCAACCAAGGTCATTTCGCTGGCCAACACGCATACCCTGCTGGGCAGTTCGCCGGATCCCGTGACATCCCGGCCAATTGTGTGCCGACCGGATATCAGTACGGCAGGATGCTGGACGCCCGTACGACCCGTTCCGGCGCTGAGCACGGTGTACGAACGGCTCGGTGCCGACCAGCGCATGCTGCTGGAGTACAAGCTGTTCGAGCCCGCCTTCTACTCCACCGACGTCCCCGACCGGGGCACCGCGTACGCCCACTGTTTCAAGTTGGGCGTCAGGGTGCGCAACGGCGGCCTGGAGCCCGCGGCCCGGGTCAGCTTCATGCTCGACCAGTGCCACACCATCGAGGCCGAGATCCCGGCCGTCATCCGGTCCGTGGTGAACGTCCAGGAGGCCACGGCCAAGGCGCTCACCGTCGACACCGGAACTGGCCACGGCCCGCGGCGTCAGGAGACGGCCGCGCCCGTACGGCCCGGTCCGGGCCCCCGCCCCGCAGGACGGGCGCCGCGTCAGATGCCGTGCTTCTTGAGGATCGCCTCGATGTCGGAGAAGTCCTCCTTGGGGGCCGCCGACCGGGGCTGAGCCGCGGGCTGCGGCCTCGGCTCCGTCGCGGGCCGCGCCGTGGACCGGGACGGCGCCGCCACCTCGCGCCCCGGCAGCGAGGGCGCCGAAGCCGCCGGGGCGACCGCCTCGCGCTGCGCCTCCCTGGCCGCCTTGCGTTCCTTGCGCGTACCGCCGGAGCGCCGCTCGACCGCCCTGGTGGTCGCGAAGAGCAGCCAGGCGACCCCGAGCAGGCCGAAGCCCAGCCAGACCGACGGCTTGAACACCATGTCGGAGACCCAGCCGACGACACCTGTGAGGACCAGCCCCACCGGGACCAGGGAGTACGCGGCGATACGCGTCGCCGACAGGAAACGCTTGCGGTACGCCGTGATCGCAGCGATACCCAGCCCTGCCGCGGACACCGCGGAACAGACGGTCTCGGCAATCATCCGGTCTCCTCCAGCCGTGCGGGTGCTCTCTCCCCTCCATCCTGCACCGGAGTGCGGTGCAGAAGCCACGCCCGGGGGCGACCTCAGGGACATCTCGGGGGCGCATCCTCCTCAGGTCCCGGTTCGGCGGGCCGCCACGGGGCTGGGAGACTGTACGCATGAGCGACTCCTCCCCCGCCCGCCCCGTCGTCCTGGACGTCTGGTGCGAGCTCCAGTGCCCCGACTGCCGCAGCGCCCTGGAAGACGTACGCGCCCTGCGCGCCCGCTACGGCGACCGGCTGGACGTGCGGCTGCGCCACTTCCCCCTCGAAAAGCACCAGCACGCCTACGCCGCCGCCCAGGCCGCTGAGGAGGCGTACGAGCAGGGGCAGGGCTGGCCGTACACGGAAGCCGTGCTCGCCCGCACCGAGGAGCTCGCAGCGCAGGGCGAGCCCCTCCTGCTGGAGATCGCCGGTGAACTGGGCCTGGACGCCGACGAGTTCGACACCGTACTGATCGACGGCCGGCACATGCTGACCGTGGACGCCGACCAGGCGGAGGGCAAGGCCATCGGCGTCACGGGCACCCCGACCTATGTCATCGGCGGCGAGCGCCTGGACGGCGGCAAGAGCCAGCAGGGGCTGCGCGAGCGGATCGAGGAGATCGCGGACCGGCTGCTCGCGGCGGGCGGTGAGTAGTTCCGCTCCACACAGGTGCTGGATGCTAGACGAGTTGTTTGAAGTAGTGGCGCCGGACCGTCTCGTAGCCCAGTGACTCGTAGAGCCGGACAGCCGGGGTGTTGCCCGCGAAGACGTTGAGTTTGATCAGCGGCATCCCGGCCGCCATCGCCTCGCGCTCGGCGAGCAGCATGAGTGAACGGCCGTGCCCGCGGCCCCGGTACGCCTCTTCGACCTCGACGTCGAAGATGAAGCTCCCCCGTCGGCCGGGGTCCACTTCCCTCTCCGCGATCCAGATGGACCCGACCACCACTGCCTCGTGGAGCAGCACGTCGATGATCGTTCCCGGGGTGGCAAGGCCGTCGGGCAACAGCTTGCGGTGGTCGGCCTCGGACTTGGCGCGGGCCTGCTCCACGGAGACGCCCCGGTCTGTCCAGGATCGTGCGTAGCCCTCGATGGCCTGGGCCAGCCAGCCCCGGAACTCGTCCTCGCTCATCCGGCGGACCTCGACATCCGAAGGGAGCGCGGGCGGCTGTTCCGGCAGCTTCTTGATCATGTTGCTGTTGCGTTCGGTGTATCCGAGCGAGGCGGCCATCCGGACAGCCGCGGTGTCGTCGGCCGGCGCCGAGGCCTCTACCTGGGTGCAGCCCCAGCCCCGCAGTACCTCCTCGGCGGCGAGCGCGGCCACGGTGGCCCGGCCCCGCCCGCGGTCGGCCTCGTCGATCCGCAGTCCGCCGATGACGGCGCAGGTGGGGCCGAAGTCCGCGTCCGTACGGAGGTCGACGGCGCCCACCGGGCGACTGTTCACGCATACCTGGTAGGAGCGGGACTTGGCGCCGTCGGCGCCCTGCTGGAGCGGCCCGGTCGGCCGCAGGGTGGTGGTCATCACGGGGTTTCTACCCGCCTCGGGGTCGCCATGTCACCCGGTTTGACGGCATGGACCAGCCGGCGAGCGGGGCCGCTACGGATCCAGCTGGTCCGCGGCGCGCTCGTCCCAGATCCGCATGGCCTTCGTGGTCACCGGGCCCGGCACCTCGGTCAGTTCGCGCCCGTCGATCCGGTGGACGGCCTGCACGTCACGGAGGGTCGAGGTCAGGAAGATCTCCTCGGCCCGCTCCAGCACGTCGAACGGCAGATCGCTCTCGTGCGCCCCGGTCCACTCGACCGCCAGGGCCCGGGTGATCCCCGCCAGACAGCCGGAGGCCAGGCGCGGTGTGTGCAGTTCGCCGTCGACGACGACGAAGACGTTGGAGCCGGTGCCCTCGCAGAGCGCGCCGACGGTGTTGGCGAACAGCGCCTCGGTCGCGCCGTGTTCGTGCGCGCGGGCGAGCGCGACGACGTTCTCCGCGTACGAGGTGGTCTTGAGCCCGGCCAGCGCGCTGCGCTCGTTGCGCGTCCAGGGGACGGTGACGGCGGCGGTGGTGTCGGGGCGGCGTTTCGTCTCGCCGAGGGCGACGACCAGGGTGGGTCCGGCGTCACCGCGGTCGGAGCCGAGCGGGGAGAGACCTCCCGTGTAGGTGATCCGCAGCCTGCCGAGCGGCATCGGATTGGCCTCCAGTACGGCCGCACAGGCGCGGCGCACCTCGTCGAGGTCCGGGTCGGGCAGTCCCAGGCCGCGCGCGGAGCGGGTCAGCCGGTCGAGGTGGCGGGTGAGCGCGAAGGTGCCTCCCCCCGTCGCCTTGACCGTCTCGAAGATGCCGTCACCCACGGTCAGGCCGTGGTCGAGCACGGACACCAGAGCGGTGCCGGAGTCCTGGAGCCCGCCGTTGACCCAGATCTTCATGGAGTGGTCCTTCCGATCGCCTCGTTCGCCCCCGACGCTATCGCGAGCAGCCGGGAGGCCTTCAGCTCGGTCTCGTCCCACTCCCGCTCGGGGTCCGAGCCCCAGGTGATCCCGGCGCCCGTACCGAAGCGCAGGACCGGCTTGCCGGTACCGGTGCGGTCGATCCAGAACGTACGGATCCCGACGGCCAGCTCGCCCGTGCCGCGGTCGGCGTCGACCCAGCCGATACCCCCGCAGTACGGTCCGCGGCGTGCGGTCTCCAGCGCCTCGATGATGTCCAGGGCACTCGACTTGGGCGCTCCGGTCACCGATCCGGGCGGGAAGGTGGCCGCGAGGAGTTCCGCCCAGCCGGTTCCGCCGGCGAGTTCGCCGCGGACCGTGGAGACCAGGTGGACGAGGCCGGGGTGGGGCTCGACGGCGCAGAGCTGCGGCACGGTGACGGAGCCGGTGGCGCAGACGCGGCCGAGATCGTTGCGCACGAGGTCGACGATCATCACGTTCTCCGCGTGGTCCTTCTCCAGGAGGTCCCCCGCGGTGCGGCCCGTGCCCTTGATCGGCCCGGACTCGACGCTCCGGCCGGTGCGCCGCAGATAGAGCTCGGGTGACGCGGTGGCTATCTCCACCCCGTGCGCGGGCAGCCGGATCGTCCCGGCGTACGGCGCGGGGTTGCCCCGGGCGAGCAGCGAGGTCAGCGCGTCGATGTCCGCGGTGTCCGGGTCGGGCAGCGGCGCGGTCAGTACCCGGCAGAGATTGGCCTGGTAGACGTCGCCGGCGGCGATGTGCTCGCGGATGCGCCGGACCCCTGAGGTGTATGCGTCGTGATCGAGCGAGGACGTCCAGTCACCGGCAGCCGGCCCGCGCCACCGGCCGGGGACCGCTGCGGGCACCGGCTCCGTACGCACGTCCCCGAAGCGGGCACAGCGCAGGCGCCCCTCGAAGTCGGCGGCCACCGCCCAGAAGCCTGTGGAGTCCAGCGCTGCGGGGTCGCTGGTGACATCGCGCAGGTCACAGGCGACACGGCCGCCGAAGCGGGCCATCGGGAAGAGGCGGTGCACACCAGCGAGTCTAGGACGGGCCACCGGCGAGCCGCTCCGGAGCAAACGCACCGCAGCACGCTGCGCAAACGCGTTTTTGTGCTGGCCCGGGAATCCGCTAGAGTTCAACACGTCACCGGGACGCACAAGCGCCCCGGAACAGACAAGCGGACGTAGCTCAGTTGGTAGAGCGCAACCTTGCCAAGGTTGAGGTCGCCAGTTCGAACCTGGTCGTCCGCTCGTAGGAACCGGGGGATCTTCCCGAACCCCCGCACTCCTGGTGGAGTGGCCGAGAGGCGAGGCAACGGCCTGCAAAGCCGTCTACACGGGTTCAAATCCCGTCTCCACCTCCAAGGACGATTAGCTCAGCGGGAGAGCGCTTCCCTGACACGGAAGAGGTCACTGGTTCAATCCCAGTATCGTCCACTGGATCTCCCACTACGGTGGGATGTCCGTACCCGCGCGATTAGCTCAGCGGGAGAGCGCTTCCCTGACACGGAAGAGGTCACTGGTTCAATCCCAGTATCGCGCACGCAGTAAGGTGTGAAAGCACCGGCAGCACGCAGTACTCGCAGATTGTCCCGCGCGATTAGCTCAGCGGGAGAGCGCTTCCCTGACACGGAAGAGGTCACTGGTTCAATCCCAGTATCGCGCACCGGATCGGAACCCCCGGCTGTTCATCGGCCGGGGGTTCTGTCGTTCTCGCTCTTCTGCTGGTCAGGAAGAGAAGAGCATGTGGCCGAAGCCCCTGTTCCGGTGGCCGTGATGACCGCCGTGATGTCCCTCGTAGTGGCCGCCGCCGTGCTGCGGCGCTCCCCAGACGGGCGCCTGCGGCGGGGGGTACGCCTGCGGGGCAGGGGGCGGGGGCGGCTGCTGGCCCCACTGGGACTCCAGCTGGGTCAGCGACTCCAGTTCGCCGTAGTCGAGGAATATCCCCCGGCAGCCACTGCACTGTTCTATCTGCACGCCATTGCGGTTGTACGTGTGCATCGGGGCACGGCACTTGGGACACTGCATGCTCGGCTCCACTCCTCGGTCTTGATCAAGTGCCCTCACCCTACGACGGCTCCCCCACCGCCAACTCCTGGGGGAGCGCGGCGATTCGGGCACAGGAATCGAGCATCAGCCGCTCCGCCTCGTCGAGGGACCGGGATTCCGCGGCCGACTTCGCCAGTGCCAGTGCGGCGGTCTGCGCCGTCAGCGCCCGTGCGGGAACGTCGAGTTCGGTCCAGGGATCGCCCTCGGGGCGTACGGCGGGGCCACCGGCCGACCGGTAGGCGGCCAGGAACCGCCCCCAGGCCTCGGGCGCCAGCAGACCCGCGGCGTACCAGGCCGCAGGACGGGCCAGGTCCCAGGCGGGGTCACCCAGCCCCAGGTCGTCGATGTCGATCAGCTGCCAGGACCCGTGGGCCACGGGATGTCTGACGAGCTGCCCCAGGTGCAGATCGCCGTGGCAGAGATGGGTGTTCCGGGGCGCGGGGGCTTCGCCGCGGGCCCAGGCCGGCAGGTTGCGCCACACCTTCAGGACGGGCTCGGCGGCCGGGCCGGGAGGGACCGCCCGCAGCCTCGCCAGGGCGCGGGACGCCTTCGCGGGGCCGCGCATCGGGGGCAGCGGGCCGGGAAGCGCGTGGGGAGACACCGTGTGCAGCCGGGCGAGCAGCTCTGCGGCCTCCTCCCAGGGCGCTGCGTCGGGGGCCGTCGGGTCGACGGGGGCGCCGTAGGGCCAGACCGTGAGGGGACCGGCGTCGGCGTGGACGGCGGGGGGCGCGAGCGGGGGCAGCAGGATGCCGGCGAGGAGGGGGTGGGCGGCGGCCTCCACCCGTACCGCGAGGGCGACTGTGTCCGTGTCAGGGGCGTGGGCCTTGGCCACGGCCCTGCCGTGCCGGACGACCGTGCCGTCCGGCCGGTCCGCGAGAACGGTGGCGTTCCGGCCGCAGTCGGGGCACGGGACATGCGGCGAGGACCGATGGCGGGGGTGGGCGGCGCCCTCGGCGGCGGCGCCCAGCGCGCGTACGAGAGCGGGTGCGGTCACGTTCTCCCCCAGGTCAGGACGGGCCCCTCGCCGGGGAGCCTACGTGCCGCCCGGCCGGGTACGGGGCCGGGAGTCCGGACGGGGCGTGGGGCCGGACAGCGCGATGTCCGGTCAGCTCCCCAGCTGACCGGACAAACGCTGCCGTCCGCCGCACCCCCGTCCCCACGGGGTTGTTGGCCGGATGTCCCTGGCCCGGACCGCTCTCCCGGGCCCGGGGCGCCGCTCAGCGCCCCAGCATCACGCCCACGGACGACGCCTGTGTGACCACTGCTTGCCAGCCGCCGAAGGCGAACATGAGCAGGGCCGCGAGGGGAAGGACCATGGCGGTCGCCACCAGCGGGTGGCGGGTGCCGGACCGGCGGACACCGAACGCGGCGTACGCCCTGCGCCCCTGCGTGCGGAGAACCGTCCGCGTTGCCGTGTCCGCCATGATCCCTCTCCCGTCGACTTGGCAAGCGGCGAGTGACCGACCTCGGGGGACGAGTGCTGCACCCGCCGCTTGACCTCAAATCTAGGGGTGGGAAGCGGGCCGGGCGTCATGCCCGCGTATCGAATCCCGGGCCTACAGGAGGATGAGCCGCCCCGCGTGCTCCTACTCCCCTGGGTGGAGACCCGGGCCGACGCCTGCGGGTCATCCCGGAGGGGACCCGGCGGTGGGTTCCGGCAGCAACAGGGGTGCCCGAGTCGGCTCCGGGCGGTGGGAGCGGGTGACTTCACTCACTTCCGCCCCCGTCGAACGGCCCGCCGTGGCCCTCCGGCGGGCCGCCCGGTCTGCGGTCTCGTCGGCGGTGCGGGTGGGGGTCGCCGATGGTCCGGTTCTCGCGTGCGGAACACCCTGTGATCGCCCAATCCCCTTTCCCCGAGAGAGCTTTGAGATCCGGCCCCGGCCAAGGCGGCGCGAGCGGCGCCGTCCTGAGCACGCTTCACGATTTCGGCCCCCGTGGCGACAATCGACCGGATCGTGAGGGCGCGGCCTATGAGCGCACCGCCCCACAGGTACGTAAGCTGTGCCTCGTCAGACGGACCGGGCAGCGGGGATGGACATGGCGATGATGCGGCTCCGGCGCGAGGATCCGCGTGTCGTCGGCTCGTTCAGGCTTCACCGGCGGCTGGGCGCGGGCGGTATGGGGGTGGTCTACCTCGGCTCCGACCGGCGCGGGCAGCGGGTGGCGCTGAAGGTGATCCGGCCGGACCTGGCGGAGGATCAGGAGTTCCGGTCGAGGTTCGCCCGTGAGGTCTCCGCGGCGCGGCGGATCAGGGGCGGGTGCACGGCCCGGCTGGTGGCCGCCGATCTGGAGGCCGACCGCCCGTGGTTCGCGACGCAGTACGTCCCGGGGCCTTCGCTGCACGACAAGGTGGCCGAGGAAGGTCCGCTGTCGGCGGCCGAAGTGGCCTCCATCGGCGCGGCTCTCTCCGAGGGCTTGGTGGCGGTGCACGAGGCCGGTGTCGTACACCGTGACCTGAAGCCCTCGAACATCCTGCTCTCGCCCAAGGGCCCCAGGATCATCGACTTCGGCATCGCCTGGGCGACCGGGGCGAGCACGCTCACCCATGTCGGTACGGCGGTCGGCTCACCCGGCTTCCTCGCTCCCGAGCAGGTGCGCGGCGCGGCGGTCACCCCCGCGACGGACGTCTTCGCGCTGGGGGCCACGCTCGCGTACGCGGCGACCGCCGACTCGCCCTTCGGGCACGGCAGTTCCGAGGTGATGCTGTACCGGGTGGTGCACGAGGAGCCGCATCTGTACGACGTGCACGACGCCCTCGCCCCGCTGGTCCGGGCATGCCTCGCCAAGGATCCCGAGGACCGGCCCTCCACCCTCCAACTCTCCATGCGCCTCAAGGAGATCGCGGCCCGGGAGGCCCAGGGTCTCTCGGAGGGGCGGACGCCCGCACAGCGGCGGGAGTCGGAGGCCGACCGGCCGACGGGGCGGCTCGCCGCGCCGCAGACCGAGCTGCAGCCCCAGCGGCGCGCGGACGGCCCGCCGCCGTCCCGGCCGCAGGCTTCGCGCCCCTCGTCGGCCCGGGGCGGCGCCCGGCCCGTACCGCCGTCGCGCAACACCACCCGGTCCGGGGCGGGTGCGGGCAGCCGTCCCGGCAAGTCCGGTGCCCGTCCGACCTCGTCGGGGCGGCGGACCGGGCCCAGCCCCCGGATGATGCGGCAGCGGCTGATCGTCTTCGTCGTGGTGACGCTGATCGTGCTGCTGGGGATCGCCGCCGCGCAGCAGTTCTGACCGGGGCCGCCGCGGTCCGCCGGGTCAGCTCTGCGGACGGCCCGTCGCCACCGCGTAGAACGCCACCGCGGCGGCGGCTCCGACGTTCAGCGAGTCCACGCCGTGCGCCATGGGGATGCGCACCCATTCGTCGGCGGCGACCAGCGCCTGGGTGGAGAGACCGTCGCCCTCCGCGCCGAGCATCAGTGCCACCCGGTCGAGGCGGTGCGGGGCGGCCTCGTCGATGACCGACGCCTTCTCGTCCGGGGTGAGCGCGAGCAGCTTGAACCCCGCTTCCCGCACCGACTCCAGCCCTCGGGGCCAGGTGTCGAGCCGGGCGTAGGGAACGGCGAAGACGGAGCCCATCGAGACCTTGACGGAGCGGCGGTACAGCGGGTCCGCGCAGTCCGGCGAGAGCAGCACCGCGTCCATGCCGAGGGCCGCCGCGCTGCGGAAGATCGCACCGATGTTGGTGTGGTCGTTGACCGACTCCATGACCACGATCCGGCGGGCCGTCCCGAGCAGCTCGTCCGAGGACGGCAGCGGCTTGCGCTGCATGGAGGCCAGTGCGCCGCGGTGCACGTGGTAGCCGGTCACCTGCTCGGCGAGGTCGGGGCTGACGGCGTACACCGGGGCCGGGACCTCGTCGATGACGTCGCGCATGACGTCGACCCACTTCGCCGACAGCAGCATGGACCGCATTTCGTACCCGGCGAGCCTGGCCCGCCGGATGACCTTTTCGCCTTCCGCGATGAACAGGCCCTCGGCGGGCTCACGCCTGCGCCGGAGTTCGACGTCGGTCAGGCCCGTGTAGTCGCGCAGCCGCGGGTCCTCGGGGTCATCGACGGTGATGAGATCAGCCACAGGGAGATACTGCCTTGTCCTGGGTGGGGTGCCAACGGGTGGGCACGGAACGGGTCACGGACGGTCGTGGTGCGGTCCGACGGCGACAACGGCGCCGATGACGATGACGGCGGGCGGCCGTACGCCTTCGGACCTGGCCGTCTCCCCCACGGTCGCGAGTGTCGCGTCGACCCGCCGCTGGGTGGCCGTGGTCCCTTCCTGGACCAGTGCCACCGGGGTGTCCGGGGCCTTTCCGTGGGCGATCAGGGTGTCGGCGATGGCGCCGATCTTGTCGACGCCCATCAGGACGACCAGCGTGCCGCGGAGCTTGGCGAGCGCCGGCCAGTCGACCAGGGAGCGCGCGTCGTCGGGCGCCACATGGCCGCTGACCACGGTGAACTCATGGGCGACGGCACGGTGGGTGACCGGGATTCCGGCGGCGCCGGGGACGCTGATGGAGCTGGAGATGCCGGGCACCACGGTGCACGGGATGCCTGCCTCGGCGAGGGCCTGGGCCTCTTCCATGCCGCGGCCGAAGACGAAGGGGTCGCCGCCCTTGAGCCGTACGACGGCCTTGCCCGCCCTGGCGTGTTCGACGAGGGCGTTGTTGATGGCCTCCTGGGCCATGAACCGGCCGTACGGGATCTTCGCGGCGTCGATCACCTCGACGTGCGGCGGCAGTTCGTCGAGGAGGTCGCGCGGTCCGAGCCGGTCGGCGATGACGACGTCGGCCTCGGCGAGGAGGCGCCGGCCGCGGACCGTGATCAGGTCCGGGTCGCCGGGGCCGCCGCCGACCAGGGCGACGCCCGCGGCGCGGTCGCGGTTGCGGGGGGCGGCGAGCGTACCGTCACGCAGGCCTTCCACGACGGCGTCGCGTACGGCCGCCGAGCGGCGCGGGTCGCGGCCGGTGAGGACGGCCACGGTGACGCCCTCGCTGCGGCCGGTGGCCGGGGTCCAGGCGGTGGCCGCTCCGGCGTCGTCGCTCCGTACGCACCAGGTCCTGTTCCGCTCGGCCTCGGCGGACGCGCGGTCGTTGGCCGCCTTGTCACCGGTCGCGATCAGGGCGTACCAGGCGCCGTCCAGGTCACCGTCCTCGTACGGGCGCCGCTGCCAGCTGATCTCGCCGGTGGTGGCCATCGCCTCGACGGAGGGGGTCGCCGACGGGGCGACGAGAAGGATGTCGGCTCCGGCCGCGATGAGCGCGGGGAGGCGCCGTTGGGCGACCTGTCCGCCACCGATGACGACGACGCGCCTGCCGGAGAGACGGAGTCCTACGGGGTAGGCGGGGTTCTCGGCGTGTTCGGCCATGGCGTGGCGGCTCCTCGCGCGGGGAGGTGGGGCGACGACGCCGCTACGACGGTGAAGCGGCTGGTGGAACGGGGTTTCGGCCCCTTGGACACCTTACGTTCCTGAGGCCTCGGGCGAAGGCGAGGGGCCGGGATCACTGACCCCGGCCCCTCCCGCGCGTGCTGCGCTACTTCTCCGTGACGCCCGCCGAGTCGAAGGTGGCCACTTCGTGCATCGCGCGGGCCGCGCTCTGGACGACGGGGAGGGCGAGCAGGGCGCCGGTGCCCTCGCCGAGCCGCAGGTCGAGGTCGACCAGCGGGCGCAGGCCCAGCTTGTTGAGGGCGGCGACATGGCCGGGCTCCGCGCTGCGGTGGCCGGCGATGCAGGCCGCCAGCGCCTCGGGGGCGATCGCGCGGGCGACCAGGGCAGCCGCCCCCGCGCTCACTCCGTCCAGGATCACCGGGGTGCGGAGCGAGGCGCCGCCGAGCAGGAAGCCGACCAGCGCGGCGTGTTCGAGGCCGCCGACCGCGGCGAGGACGCCGATCGGGTCGGCGGGGTCGGGCTGGTGGAGTTCCAGACCCCGGCGGACGACGTCGACCTTGCGGGCGTGCATCTCGTCGTTGATGCCGGTGCCGCGGCCGGTGACCTCGGTCGGGTCCTGGCCGGTGTAGACGCAGATCAGGGCGGCCGACACGGTGGTGTTGGCGATGCCCATCTCGCCGGTGAGCAGCGCCTTGTTGCCTGCGGCCACCAGGTCACGGGCCGTCTCGATGCCGACCTCGATCGCGGCGAGCGCTTCTTCCCGTGTCATCGCGGGACCGGTGGTGAAGTCGGCGGTGCCGGCTCGGACCTTGCGGGGCAACAGGCCCGGGGTGGCCGGGAGTTCCCCGGCGACACCCACGTCGACGACGCAGACCTCGGCCCCGACCTGATTGGCGAAGGCGTTGCAGACCGCTCCGCCGCCCAGGAAGTTGGCGACCATCTGGCAGGTCACTTCCTGCGGCCAGGCGGTGACGCCCTGGGCGTACACCCCGTGGTCCCCGGCGAAGACCGCGACGGCCGCGGGCTCCGGGATCGGCGGCGGACACATCCGGGACAGCCCGCTCAGCTGCGCGGAGATGATCTCCAGCATCCCGAGTGCCCCGGCGGGCTTGGTCATCCGCTTCTGGCGGTCCCAGGCCTCGCCGAGCGCCTTGGCGTCCAGCGGCCGGATATTGGTGATCGTCTCCTGGAGCAGGTCGTGCGGCTCCGCACCGGGGAGGGCGCGGCGGCCGTACGTCTCCTCGTGGACGACCCAGGACAGCGGGCGGCGCTTCGACCAGCCCGCCTGCATCAGTTCGGGCTCCTCGGGGAACTCGTCGACGTATCCCACGCAGAGGTAGGCGACGACTTCGAGGTGCTCGGGCAGGCCCAGGGCGCGGACCATCTCCCGCTCGTCGAAGAAGCTGACCCAGCCGACGCCGAGGCCCTCGGCGCGGGCGGCGAGCCAGAGGTTCTCGACGGCGAGGGCCGAGGAGTACGGCGCCATCTGCGGCTGGGTGTGCCGTCCGAGGGTGTGGCGGCCACCGCGGGTCGGGTCGGCGGTGACGACGATGTTGACCGGGGTGTCGAGGATGGCCTCGATCTTCAGTTCCTTGAACTGCTTGGCGCGGCCCTTGGGAAGGGACTTGGCGTAGGCGTCGCGCTGGCGCTGCGCCAGTTCGTGCATGGAGCGCCGGGTCTCCGCGGAACGGATGACCACGAAGTCCCAGGGCTGGGAGTGGCCGACGCTCGGCGCGGTGTGCGCGGCTTCGAGGACGCGCAGCAGCACCTCGTGCGGGATGGGGTCGCTGCGGAAGCCGTTGCGGATGTCGCGGCGTTCACGCATGACGCGCAGTACGGCTTCGCGTTCGGCGTCGTCGTACCCGGAGGCGGCGGGGGTGACCGGCTCGGCGGGGTCTGCCGCGGCTTCCGGTGCCTCCGCCGTTTCCGCCGTGGGTCCGGTCTCTGCGACGGCCTCTGCGGACTCGGCCTCGACGGGCGCCTGCTGGGGCTCGGGGGCCGGTGTCGCCACGGACTCGGGCTGAGGCACGGACCCGGGCCGGGGCTCGGCCGCTGTGGGCGGCTCGGTGACAGCGGCGGGGGCCGTCGGGGGCGCGGCTTCCTGGACGGAAGCGGTCTCCTGCGGTGCCTCGGCCTCGGCCGGGACCGGCACGGTCAGCTCCTCGGCGGGCGTCTGCCCGGCCGGTCCACCGTGGCGGGGGGCGGGCACCGTCGCCGCGACCGGCTCGGGCTGCTGCTCCCCGGCATCTATGGGAACGGCGTCAGGAACGGGAGCGGCCTCGGGCGCCGGAACGGCTTCGGGTGCGGGGACGTTCTCGGGTGCGGGAACGTTCTCGGGTGCGGGTGCGGGGACGCTCTCGGGTGCCACCGTCCGTGTACCGGCGGGCTCCGCGTCCACCTCCGCTTCCGCTGCGACTGCGGCCGGGGCGGGCCAGGTTTCGAGGACCGGCTCCGGCTGTGCCTCGGGTGCGGGCACCGTGACGGGCTCGGCCACGGCTTCCACGACCGGTTCGGCTGCGGGTTCCGGCGCGGGCGTGGCCGCCGGTTCCACTGCTGCCACGACGGCGTCCACTGCGGGCTCAGCAGGCTCAGCGGGCTGCGGGACCTCTGCGACCTGCGCCGCCTCGGTGGTCCGCGGCTCCGCAGGGGCCTGCTCGGGCTGCGCTGCCGCGGGCTGCTCGGCCGGGGCCGTCACCACTGCCACCGGCGTCGGAGCGAGATGGGGAGCGGACGGCAACGAACCCTCGACCGGGACGAACCGGCCAGGTGCGGGCTGTCCGGCGTCGACCGGACCGGGCGCCGGCGCGTACGGCGCGGCAGCGGCCTGCGCGGCGTCGACCGGTACGTCCACCGGTACATCGGCAGCTACGTCGACCGGTGCGGCGGCCGGGGTCTCCGGCTGGGCGGCCACCGGCTCGGGGAAGGCCGGTGCCTCGGGCTGGGCCGGGGCGGCGGGAACGGAAGGTGTGGGGGACTGCACCGGCTGCGGCTGCGAGGTCCACGCCACCCCGGCCTGCGGCGGGATAGCGCCGAGCTGCGGTCCGGGCAGCGCCTCCGCCTCGTCGCGCGGGAAGTCCAGGTACTCGGGACCGAGAGTCTGCGGTCCGGCCTCACGTACCGGAACGGGGTTCGCCGGCGTCGCGGTGGGACCGCGGTCGGCCAGCGAGCGGACCACACCACCGGTGGCGTCGGGCACGGGCGGACCCATGTGCAGCGGCCTGCGCGGCGGCGGGGTCGCGGTGGCGGACGGCGCCGCGTGCGCGGCGGCCTGGGCCCTCACCGCACCGAGATCCACCGAGCCGGAGTCGCGCCCGCCTGCCTCGTGGGCGCCGGGTTCGGCGAGCGGCGCGGTGTCCGCCTGCGGGTGGAACTGCGGCTGGAACTGCCCGTCGGGCGGGAACTGCGCCTGCTGCTGGGGCTGCTGCGGCTCGCTCCACGCGCCCTGTGCGCCGGGCATCAGCAGCAGATCGTCGTCCTCGGTGGGATTCTCGGAGGGGTCGAGGTAGGTGTAAGCACCGGGGGCGGGGAGGCCCGGCTGCTCCACCAAGCCTGCGTTCCCCGGCTGTCCCTCGCCCGGGACCTGGCCGGTGTCGGTCATGCGTACCCCTCGCCCATCCATAGTGCTCCTTCAGCCCTTTACCGGGTCGCCCGTACTGAGAACAACGAGCGGGCACGCCGCGCGGTACGAAAGGCCTGCGGACACTCAGTATGGTCACGGCCGTTCGACGCCGTGCAGGGATTCCTGCCACGGTCCGCTGTGGGCTGCGCCACGTTGCGCGTCCCCGGTGCCGCCGTACCACACCAGGCCCCAAAACGGTTCCCTTTTCCGGACATTGGCGAACGAAGCGCCGAACCCCCAGCTGCGGTACAACAGTCGGCCAGCCTACCCCGCGCCGTCCCGCAGCAGGGTCAGGGGCCACTTTCCGGACGGCGGCCGGACACCAGGAAGACCACCGACCGCGTGCGTTCCGCCCAGGACCGGGTGTCCAGATCCACGGACTGCAGCAACGCGCATTCGACGAGGTATCCGCCCTCGGCCAGAGCGGCTCCGAGCGCCTCGGCCTCGTCCCGGGTACCGGCGTGCGTCACGATGCGCTCGGGCCTGCGGTCGGCGCAGGCGGTGACAACTGCTGCCCCGCCGCCCCCGATCCGTACGACATCGGGCTCGGGAAGCCGCTCCAGGACATGGGGTGCGCGTCCGTGGATGATCTGGAGCCGCACGCCGAAGCGGCGGGCGGCGGCGTCGGTGCGCGCGCAGGCGGCGGGGTCGGCGTCGACGGCGATGACCGCGGCGCCGAAGCGGGCCGCCTCGACGGAGAGCGCCCCGCTGCCGGAGCCGATGTCCCAGACCAGGTCGCCGGTGCGCGGGCCGAGACGGGCCAGTTGGGCGGCGCGCAGCCCGGCGTGCTCGCCCTCGTTCAGGCCCTCTCCGTACTCCGCGGGCGGCAGCGCCCAGCCCCGTACGGCGGGGGCCTCGGCCGCTCCGTTGCCGCCGATGACGATGACGACATTCGGGTCGCGCCAGGTGTGGTCCGCCGCCTTGTCGGAGGTCAGCACGGTGACCTGCTCGCGCTCGGTGCCGAGTTCCTCGCAGATGACGAAGGTGCGGTGGACGCCTTCGAGGAGCAGGGCCAGCTCCGCGGGTCCGGCGCCGGGCGAGGTGAGCACGGCGACCTTGCCGTGCGCCCGGCAGACATTGACCGCGCGCCGGAGCGTACGCGGGTGTGCGACGACGACCTCCGCGTCGTCCCACGGCATCCCGGCGCGGGCGAAAGCGGCGGCGACGGAGGAGACCGCAGGGACGACCTCGACCTCCAGGCCGTGTTCGGGCGCACGCAGGGTGCGTACGACGCCGTGGAAGCCCGGGTCTCCGTCGGCGAGGACAACGGCGCTGCCACGGTGCCCGGCGATCCGGCGGGCGGCGAGACTCACGCTGCCCAGGCGGATCCGCTCGGCGGAGGCGGGCACTTCCGGAAGTGCGAGGTGGTGGGCGGCTCCGGCCACCAGGGTGGCCGCGGAGAGAGCGGACCTGGCGGCTGCGGTGAGGGGCGATCCGTCCCAGCCGATCACCGTGACCCGGTCGGCCATCGTCGTCAGTCTCCTGGTGTTGTCGCTCGAACCGGTGCGGGTGCGCTGCCCGTACCGGCGCAGGTGGGCAGGTGGGCAGGTGGAGTAGGGAGAGGGAGCACCGCGAGAGTACCCGCTGCGGCCGGCGGCCGACGAGAGGCGGGGGTCAGTTCCAGTCGTCGAAGGTGCCGTACCCGTTGGCCTCGGCCAGCTGGTCGGCGATCCCGTCCAGGTCCTCGGGCAGCAGGCTCCACACGATGAGGTCGGTGCGGATGTCGGTCCAGCCGCCGTCCGTGCCGTTCTCGGTCCGGGTCCGCGCTATCCAGGCGTTGCGCAGGACGCCCTCGCTGATGCAGCCGGCTTTCTGGGCGACCTGCTGGGCCGCCGTGTTGTCGGCGGGGGTGCGCAGCTCGATGCGTTCGAACTTCTGGTCCCGGAAGAGCCACTGCGCGACGGCGAGCACCGCCTCGGTGGCGTACCCCTCGCCGCGCGCCCAGGGGGCGGTGACATAGCGGACCTCGGTGGCGAGGGTGCGCCAGTTGGTGGCGCGCAGATGGATCGTCCCGACGAGCCGCTGGGTGAGGAACTCGGTGACGGCGAGGACGATGCCGCGCCCGGTGGTGCGCTCGGCGGGCGCGATCCTGCGGACCCACCGTTCACCGTCGATGTGCTGGTACGGGTGGGGCGCCGAGGTCCACGCGGTGACCATCTCGTCGTTCATCATGTCGGCCAGCGGCGGGATGTCCGCCTCCTCGAAGGGGCGCAGCACCAGCCGGTCCGTGCTGATGGAGATGTCCGGGAAGGTGGTCGTCATGCGCTGCTCCATGGCCGGGACCGACGTAAAGCCACAGCATGCAGCATGACGGCCGGGCGCCGCACGGCCGGGTGCGCGCGGAGAGGCCCCGCGTACCGGACGGGTACGCGGGGCCTCGCAAGAACCGTGCGGGTGTCAGGGCTTGACGGCTCCGAAGGCGGGGATGACCGCGCCCTGGTACTTGTCGTCGATGAACTTCTTCACCTGCGGGGAGTTGAGGAGCTCGGCGAGCTTCACCACGCGCGGGTCCTTCTCGCTCCCCTTCTTGACCACGAGGATGTTGGCGTACGGGTTGCCGTCGGCCTTCTCCAGGGCGAGCGCGTCCTTGGCGGGCGTGAGCTTCGCGTCGATCGCGTAGTTGCCGTTGATCACGGCGGCGTCGACGTCGTCCAGGGCGCGGGGCAGCGTGGCCGCCTCCAGCTCCTTGAACTTCAGGCCCTTGCTGTCCTTGATGTCCGAGAGCCCGGCGTCACTTCCCACGCCGGGCTTGAGGGTGATCAGCCCGTTGTCCGCGAGCAGCTTCAGCGCGCGGCCCTCGTTGGTCGTGTCGTTGGGGACGGCCACCGTCTTGCCCGAGGTGAGGGACTTCAGGTCCTTGGTCTTCTTCGAGTACAGCCCCAGCGGCTCCAGGTGCACGCCGACGACGGGCACGAGGTGGGTGCCGTTCTTCTTGTTGAAGTCGTCGAGGTAGGGCTTGTGCTGGAAGAAGTTCGCATCGACCTGGCCGGTCTCGGTGGCCTTGTTCGGCAGGACGTAGTCGGTGAACTCCTTGACCTGGAGCTTGAGTCCGGCCTTGGCCGCCAGATGGGTCTTGACGTAGTCGAGGATGTCGGCGTGCGGGACCGGGGAGGCCGCGACGATCAGCGGCTTGCTGGTGTCCGCCTTGGCGCCCTCGGGCTTGCTGGACGGGTCGGACGAGGTGCCGCAGGCGGTGAGACCGAAGGCCAGGGCGGCGACGGCGGCAGCGGACACGGAGATCTTGACTGAGTTACGCACGAAAAGTGCCTCTTTCTGGTGGTGCGGGATGTCGCCCGGACAAGGAGTGCGGGCTCTGTGCGGAGGAAAGTTCTACGAGGAGGTGCGCCCCCGGCGCGCCAGCAGACGTACGGCCGCGTCGCCGATCAGCTGGATCAGGGTGACGAGCACGACCAGCACGATCACTGTCGCGATCATGAAGTTGTTCTCGAAGCGCTGGTAGCCGTAGGTGATCGCCTTGGAGCCGAGCCCTTCGCCGCCGACCGCTCCGGCCATCGCGGAGTACCCGATGAGGACGATGACGGTGGTGGTGACTCCGGAGACCAGCGACGGCAGCGACTGCGGGAGCAGCACCTTGCGGACGATGGTGGGCACGCTGCCCCCCATCGACTGGACCGCTTCGACGAGGCCGTGGTCGACCTCGCGGACGGCGGTCTCGACGAGCCGGGCGAAGAAGGGGATGGCGCCGATCGCGAGGGGCACGATCATCGCCGTCGGGCCGATGAAGGTGCCGACGACGAAGGTGGTGAACGGGATCAGCGCGATCAGCAGGATGATGAACGGCAGGGAGCGCCCGATGTTCACGATCACGCCGACGATCTTGTTGACCGGGCGGTTCTGGAGCAGCCCGCCCTTGTCGGTGAGGACCAGGAGCACCCCGAGCGGCAGCCCGACGAGGACCGTGACGACCGTGGCCCACAGGACCATGTAGAGGGTGTCGGTGGTTCCCTGGGAGAGCAGCGGCTGCATTTCCGACCAGTTCACTTGACGCCCTCCTCGGTGAGCACGGGGATATCGGCACCGGCCACTTCGACCTGGAGGCCCTGTTCGCGCAGGAACCCGATGGGCACGACGTTCTCCTCGAACGAGCCGGGCAGTTCGATGCGCATCCGGCCGATCTGGTGACCGCCGACGGTGTCCATCGCTGCGCCCAGGATCGATATGTCGATGTTGTAGGTACGGGAGAGCTGGGAGATGACCGGGCGGGCGGTGCTGTCCCCGTGGAAGGTGATGTCGATGACCGTGCGGCCGGGTTCCGAGGGTTCGCCGCCCACCGGGAACAGCTCGTGGGCGAGTTCGGAGCCGGGGGTCGCGAGGAGTTCGCCGACGGTTCCCGACTCCACGATCCGACCCCGCTTCATCAGCGCGGCCGAGTCGCAGACCGTCTTGACGACGTCCATCTCGTGCGTGATGAGCAGGACGGTCAGACCCAGCTGCCGGTTGAGGTCGCGCAGCAGCTGAAGGATCGAGCGGGTGGTCTCCGGGTCGAGGGCGGACGTCGCCTCGTCGGACAGCAGGACCTTCGGGTCACCCGCCAGCGCTCGGGCGATGCCGACGCGCTGCTTCTGCCCGCCGGAGAGCTGCCCGGGATAGGACTTCGCCCGGTCGGCGAGCCCGACCAGTTCCAGCAGTTCGAGCGCCTTGCGCGAGCGGGTCCTGCCGGTGACTCCGAGGATCTCCAGCGGCAGTTCGACGTTGTCCTGCACGGTGCGCGAGGACAGCAGGTTGAAGTGCTGGAAGACCATGCCGATGCGGCTGCGGGCGGCGCGCAGTTCACGGCCTGCGCGGGAGCCGCGTCCGGCGAGGGCGGTGAGGTCGACACCGTCCACGCTCACGGTGCCCGAGGTGGGCCGCTCGAGGAGGTTGACGCAGCGGATGAGCGAGGACTTCCCGGCGCCGCTCTGCCCTACGACGCCGAACACCTCGCCCTCCCGTACGTGCAGATCGACCCCGTCCAGGGCGGTGACCTCACGGCTGCGCGAGGCGTAGACCTTCGTCAGGCCGGTGGTGGTGATCACAGAATTTCCGTCACTGTCGAGTGCGCGGCGCGGTGTCCGCCGGCACGGGGCATTCGTCTGGATGCGCGGCACGGCCGTAACGGTGGTGACCGGAAGGCGCTGCGCGCGGGGCGAGTCCGCTGCCGTCCACGGTGGAACGTACGGACTCGAACGGCCGGACTCGAACGGTTCGGCTCTCGGTCCCGCTTCGGGGCGCGGGCAAGGACCCTCAGAAAGCGCGCATTCGACACATACAACGAGCACCGGGCGTCGTGATCGCCTCGGTCGCAAAGGTGCGGCTGCTCGTCGTGGTCATGCGGCAAGTAAAGCAGACGTGAGGAGCGCCCCCTTCCGGCTGTCCGAATACCGGACGCCGGTGGATCGGTCGTCCCGAGCCTGCCGAAACCGCCGTCGAACCGCTTGTGACCTGCGTCGATGCCATGTCGGCCGGGACGGTCACGGCGTCGGGCGGCACCCGGCGGCACCCGTGCGCTGTGGCCAAGGCCACGATCTTGGTCCCGGCCCCGGAGCCGGGGGCGCGCGCGGCGGACCGTTCGCCCCGTAATACCCTCGGCTCCATGCTTGTCGCCCTGACGGTCGTGGTCACAGTGGCCGCGCTCGCACTCGCCGCCTGGTGCGGCTACGCCGCCTACCGGGACCAGCCCACCAAGGACTGGCACTTCATCGGCATGGCCGTGGTGTCGGTCCTCGCACTGGCACAGCTGGTCGTCGGAATCGTGCAACTGGGGCGGGGTGAGCAGCCGGAGCAGGGCAAGGCGATCTTCATCGCGTATCTGATCGGCGCGTTCGCCGCCGTGCCCGCGGCCGGGTTCCTCTCGCTGACCGAGCGGACCCGCTGGGGGTCGGTGACGGTGGCCGCGGGCGCGGTGGTCCTGGCCGTGCTGGAAGTCCGGCTCTACGACATCTGGGGAAACTGACGATGACCACAGCCGAGGAGAAGCCCCGGTACGAGCTGGGCACGGGGCCGGGCCGGGTGCTCGTCTGGTTCTACGGAGTGTTCACGGTCGCCGCGGCGTCCCGCTCGATCGTCCAGATGATCATGGACTTCGGGAAGGCCCCGCTCGCCTACTCGCTGTCGGCCGTCGCCGCCGTGGTGTACGGCTTCATCACCTACTCGCTGGTCCGCGGCGGGGAGAAGGCACGCCGGGCGGCGCTGGTCTGCTGCGCCGCCGAGCTGCTCTTCGTCCTCGTCGTCGGCACCTGGACACTGGCCGCGCCGGACGCGTTCCCGGACGCCACGGTCTGGTCGGACTACGGGATGGGCTACCTCTTCATCCCGGTGATCCTGCCGGTGCTGGGCATGCTGTGGCTGCGCAGGGCCAGGCGCTGATCCGGCAGGATCTCCCCGGCAGGTCCTAGGCGCTCTGTACGTACGCCCGCGCCCCGGCCTCCTTCTCCAGCGTCACCACGGTGAGTGCGCGACCGACCCGCTCCGTGGACACCGGTACGTATCCATGGCTGCGGTACAGCCGCAGATTGCCCTCGCTGCGCTGTCCGGTGAACAGCTGGAAGCGCTTGGCGGCGGCCTCGGAGGCGAACTGCCTCTCGATGGCGGTGAGCAGCCGGCCACCGATGCCGTGCCGCTGCATCCTCGGGTGCACGATCAGTTTGGCGATCCGGACCGTGCCCGAGGCGTCGACCCCGCCGCGTACCGACGCCACCACTTCGTCTCCCAGGCGGGCCACCAGCCCGTACCCGTCGGCCAGTTCGGCCCGCAGGGCGTCCAGGGTCTGGGTGAGCGGTTCGATGGAGTAGTCGCCGTAGAGCTCGGCCTCGCCCTGGTAGCACAGATACTGCAGCTTGAGGATCTGCTCGGTGTCCTGCGCAGTTGCCCCCGAGATGGTCACGCTCATGCCCATGTGTGCATGCCTCCCGCTCACTTGTCCGCCCGATGTCTAACGCTCCTTTCCCCACCGCACGGGCGCCGCAATCTCCGCCGTCAGCATTCTCCGCAGACATCCCAGACAACGGGAACGAACCGGCCCCAGACTGCCCTGTGACATACCCAACTCGCCTGCGATCTCCCGGTAGGTGGGGTCGGCGGGCGAGAGCATCGCGCCCAGCAGTTCGGGGCAGCGCCCCGGTGTCCGGCTGACGGCGGCCCGTACGGCGCGGCGCCGTTCGGCGGCCAGCGCCCGGTGTTCGGGGTGCGTCCCGGAGTCCGCGGTCGGCTCGATGCCGTACGGCGTCTCCCGCCGGGCCCGGCGCCGGGCGCGGCGCGCCTCCGCCCGTACGGCCGAGCGCATCCAGCGCCTGGGTTCGGCCGGGGACTGTTCCAGCAGGCGTACCCAGACGGCCTGTTCGAGATCGGCGGGGTCCACGCCGGCTGCGGCGGCTTCGGCCGCGGCCTCGGCCGCCAGCAGCGGGCTCAGTTCGGTGACGAGATCCATGCCGGGCGGGACGCGGCCGTCACAGGGCGCGGTTGCCCTCGCGGCCGCATCTCACCCGTACGGGAAATCAGTTCAGCGCCGGTGGACGTCGGCGGCGGCCAGCAGCGCGGTGTCCGCGTTGTCGGTGAAGACCCCGTCGATGCCCGTCGCGAAGTACGTCCGGAACGCGCCGAAGGCGTCGCCGTAGGCGTTGGGGTCGGTGCCCCGCCGGAAGTCCGCGGGCAGGAAGGTGTTCTCGTTGCGCATCGTGTACGGGTGCAGCAGCAGGCCCCGCGCGTGGGCGTCCCGGACCAGGGTGGTCGGCTCGGTGAGCCTGCCTGCCGCGTCCTTCGGGATGACCGAGTCGAGGGTCGGGCCGATCCCCTGGGCGTAGGAGGCGATCCACTTCAGCCCCGCAGGGGTCTGGAGGTCGGCGACGGTCCGCCGGTCGCCCGACTCCACGAAGTCCCAGGGCCTGCTGTCCGGGGCCGAGAGCAGCACGATGCCCGGCGTGGTGACGAGCCGGGAGAGGCGCTGGATGGAGCTCGGTTCGAACGACTGGAGGAACTGCGGGGAGTCGCGGCGGTCACGGCCGTACGCGCGCAGGAGTGCGACGAGGCGCTCCTCCAGGCCGAGCCCGAGCTTGCGGAAGTAGGTGGGGTGCTTGGTCTCGGTGTAGAGCCAGACCGGCTTTCCGCGCCTGCGGCCCTCCTCCGCCGCCCACCGGAGCACCTCCTCGAAGGTGGGGACGTCCCAGCGGCCGTCGTAGAGGGTGTTGTGCTGGCGGTTGCCCGGGATGCGCTCCTTGGCGCGCAGCGTCTTGAGTTCGGCGAGCGTGAAGTCCTCGGTGAACCAGCCGGTGATGGCCGTGCCGTCGACGGTCTTGGTGGTCCGGCGTCCCGCGAACTCGGGGTGCGCGGAGACGTCCGTGGTCGCGGAGATGTCGTTCTCGTGGCGGCAGACGAGGTGCCCGTCCTTGGTGGGCACCACATCCTGCTCGACGATGTGCGCGCCCAGGTCGAGGGCGTGCTGGTAGGAGCCGAGGGTGTGCTCGGGGCGGTAACCGGCCGTGCCGCGGTGCCCGATGACCGTGGGCACCGGCAGGTCCTGGTACGAGGTGCCGTGTCCGGTGCCGCGTGCGTCGGCCCGCGCCGTACCGGACAGACCGAGAGCCGCCGTACCGAGCACCGCCGCGCCGAGCAGCGTCCGCCGTCCGGGTCCTGTCTCCGTGCTGTGACGCATGAGCACTCCTGACTGTGATGTCCCGCACCTGTCAACTCTGAAGTGCCTGATCGTAGGCATCCGGGGCCCGCACGGGGGTGGAACTCCGCGCAACACAGCGGGAACATACGTCAACACTGCGTATGTGTTCGATGAACCCGATGTGCGCGCGGACACAGCTCGCGAGTACCGTACTCACCTGCACATACTTCATAGCGGCTGCCCAGCCACGACTCCGGAGGAACCGTTGTCCCGACTCGCGCTCATCAAGGCAGTGCTCGGACCGATCATGCGTCTGATGTTCCGCCCGCGGGTGGAGGGCGTCGAGAACATCCCCGGTACGGGCCCGGTCATCCTCGCCGGCAACCATCTGACGTTCATCGACTCGATGATCATGCCGATCTGTCTGCAGCGTCAGGTGTTCTTCATCGGCAAGGACGAGTACGTCACGGGCAAGGGGCTGAAGGGCCGTCTGATGGCCTGGTTCTTCACCGGTGTCGGGATGATCCCGGTGGACCGCGACGGTGGACGCGGCGGTGTCGCCGCGCTGATGACCGGCCGCCAGGTGCTGGAGGACGGCAAGGCGTTCTCCATCTACCCGGAGGGCACCCGCTCCCCCGACGGGCGGCTGTACCGCGGCCGTACGGGCATCGCGCGTCTGACGCTGATGACGGGCGCGCCGGTGGTGCCGTTCGCGATGATCGGCACCGACAAGCTCCAGCCGAGCGGCTCGGGTCTGCCGCGGCCCGGGAAGGTCACGGTCCGCTTCGGTGAGCCGATGGAGTTCTCCCGCTACGACGGCATGGACCGCGACCGCTATGTACTGCGCGCGGTGACGGACTCGGTGATGACCGAGGTCATGCGCCTGTCGGGCCAGGAGTACGTGGACATGTACGCGACGAAGGCCAAGGCCGCCTGACCGTAGGAACTTTCGGCCGAGGGCCACCCGGGACGCTCCGGGTGGCCCTCGGTCATGTGCGCGCCGGTACGCGTCAGATGTCGAGCTTCTGCCCCTTGAGCAGGAACCACGACGTCACCGCTGTGGCGAACAGGACGGCGGAGCCGACTCCGGCCGCCGCCTGGAAGCCATGGGTGAAGGCCTCCTGGGCGGAGGAGAGCAGGGCGGCGCCCTGGTCGTGCGGCAGTGTCTTCGCCGCCTCGACGGCGCCGCCGAGCGAATCATGCGCCTCGGTGGCGGCACCGGACGGGACTCCGTGCGGGATGGAGAAGCCCCGGTAGATCCCGGTGACCACCGAGCCGAGCAGGGCGATCCCGAGCGCCGCGCCCAGTTCGTACGCGGTCTCGGACACCGCGGACGCCGCCCCCGCCTGGTTCTTCGGGACGCTGGAGAGGATGACGTCGGAGGTCACGGTGAAGGCCAGACCCGCTCCGAGGCCGCCGAAGAACAGGGCCAGCCCCAGGGCCACGACCCCCGTCGACGCGCTGACCGCCACACAGCCCGCGAGGGCCACCGCCACCGCCGCCAGACCGCCGGCCACCGCGCTCCGTACCGATGCCCTGCGCGCCACGCGTCCGGCCATCAGGCCCGTGCCGACCGCTCCTACGGCGGCGGGGAGTTCGATGAGCCCGGCCTCCAGCGGGGAACGCCCCTGGACCAATTGGAGGAACTGCGAGAGGAAGAAGACCAGACCGGACAGTCCGAGAATGGTCAGCAGGTCGGCCAGCACGGCGCCGGAGAAGCCGCGGTGGTGGAACAGGCGCATGTCGAGCAGCGGCGACTTCAGGGTCAGCTGGCGGCGCGCGAACCAGAGCAGGGCGAGCACTCCGACGATCGCGGACGCCAGGATGTCCCAGCGGAATCCGTTGGCAGCCGCCTCCTTCACCGCGTACACCACCGCCATCACGCCGACCAGCGAGAGGGCCACACTGACCAGGTCCCACGGGCCGGGGGCCGGGTCGCGCGACTCCGGCAGCAGCTTCATACCGACCAGGACGAGCACCAGCATCACCGGCAGGTTGATGAGGAAGACCGACCCCCACCAGAAGTTCTCCAGCAGGAACCCGCCGACCACCGGGCCGACGGCCGTACCCGCCGATGCGGCGGCGCCCCAGATCCCGACGGCCAGGCTGCGTTCCTTCGGGTCGTGGAAGATGTTGCGGATCAGCGCGAGGGTGGAGGGCATCAGCGTCGCACCGGCGACGCCGAGCAGGGCCCTGGCGGCGATCATCATTTCCGGACTGCTCGCATAGGCGTTGAGCACGGAGACCCCGCCGAAGGCGACAGCGCCGGTGAGCAGCAGCTTCTTACGGCCGATCCGGTCGCCGAGGCTGCCCATCGAGACCAGCAGGCCGGCGATGACGAACGAGTAGATGTCCCCGATCCACAGCAGTTGGGTGCCCGAGGGTTTGAGGTCCTCGCTCAGGAACGGTGTGGCGAGGCCGAGCACGGTGGCGTCGACGGCCACCAGCAGCACGGCGAGGACGAGGACGGCGAGGGCCAGCCAGCGGCTACGGCTGGGGGCGGCCCCGGAGTCCTTCGCGGGCCGGACGGTACTGGTCATTTCTCCACACTCCGCTGTGCGCCGCCGAGCAGCAGCTCGGCGATCATGTACGAAAAGTCCTTGGCCGCGACCCGGCCGTCCTGCACGGCCCAGGCACCGCTGCCGATGAGCCCGTACAGCGCCTCGGTCAGCCAGGCGGGGGTGAGGTCGATCCGGAACTCACCGGCTTCCTGGCCCCGGCGGAACAGGGCGGAGACCCGGGCGTCGAGCCTGGCCCAGCCCTCGTTCAGCTCCTCGCCCTCGAAGAGCTCGTTCTCGGTGACGAGGAAGGCGAGCAGTCCGGCGGCCGACTCGACTTCCGTGATGAACCGGCGCAGCGCGGCGGCAGCCGGTCCCTCGTCTATCCTCGCCGCGTCGAGCGCCGACTCGAACTCCGCGATACCGAGCTCCTCCAGCGCTCTGACCAGCGCGTCCCGGCCGGCGAAGTGCCGGTGCAGGGTGGCCCGGCCGATCCCGGCGGCGCGCGCCACCTCATCCATCGTGGCGGTCGCCCTGCGGGTGAGGAGGGCGGCGGCGGTGCGCAGCACCTGGTCCCGGTCGACAGTCATGAGACGACCATACTCGACATGAGACATCAATGTCTCATCCGATACGACTGGGCGCGTCGCGCCTCGTCCTCGGCCACTACGATGTGACCGACATACCGGTTCGACGGAACTCGACGGAACGAGGAGCGGTACGTGCGAGACATCGCTGTATTCAGCGGTAGCGCCCACCCCGAATTGGCAGCGGAGGTCACCACACATCTGGGGGTCCCGCTGAGCCCGGTGCGGATCAACCGGTTCGCCAACGACTGCCTGGAGGTCCAGCTCCAGGCCAACTGCCGCGAGCGGGACGTTTTCCTGATCCAGCCGCTGGTCACACCGGTGCAGGAGAACCTCGTCGAGCTTCTCCTGATGTGCGACGCGGCCCGCGGCGCCTCGGCGGGCCGGATCACCGTGGTGATGCCGCACTACGCCTATGCCCGTTCGGACAAGAAGGACGCGCCGCGGATCTCCATCGGCGGACGCCTGGTGGCCGATCTGCTGGTGAACTCCGGCGCGAGCCGGGTCCTGGCCCTGACCCTGCACTCCCCCCAGGTCCACGGATTCTTCTCCGTCCCCGTGGACCATCTGCACGCCCTGCGGGAACTGGCCGAGCACTTCAGCGGCTACGACCTGTCCCGCACCACCGTCGTCTCACCCGACCTCGGCAACGCCAAGGAGGCCGCGGCGTTCGCCCGGATGCTCGGGGTCCAGGTCGCCGCCGGTGCCAAGCAGCGGTTCGCGGACGACCGGGTGGCCATCAGTTCCGTCATCGGTGAGGTCGCCGGGCGCGATGTCATCGTGCTGGACGACGAGATCGCCAAGGGCAGCACGGTACTGGAACTCCTGGAGCGGCTGCGCGAGTTGGGGGCGCGTTCGATCCGGGTGGCCTGTACGCACGGACTCTTCGCCGCCGGGGCGCTCA
Organism: Streptomyces sp. A 4/2; assembly: GCF_940670765.1. Lineage (GTDB taxonomy): Bacteria > Actinomycetota > Actinomycetes > Streptomycetales > Streptomycetaceae > Streptomyces. The sequence continues at coordinate 259,239 of NZ_CALNVW010000031.1, read as the reverse complement.
AGCGGCTCTCGGACCAGCCCGACGTACTGGAGATCGTCTGCACGAACACCGTGCCGATACCGGTCGCGGAGCACACCGACAAGCTGACGGTCCTCTCCATCGCTCCGGCCCTGGCCGAGGCGATGCGGCGGATCCACAACGGGGAATCGGTCAGCGCCCTGTTCGACCCGTCCTGAGCCCGGCCGCCCGTACGCGCACGTCACACGTACGGGCGGCCGGCCGCTCAGTTCCAGGGCAGTTTCGCGCGCTGCTGCCAGTACGCGGAGGGCTCCTCCCGCAGCCCGGCCAGCCGCTCCAGCTGCTCCTCGTCGAGGTCGACCACCGCGGCGTGCAGATTGGCCGACAGCTGGAGCGTGGTCGCGGCGCCGGAGAGCACCACGTCCACCCAGGGACGGCGCAGGATCGCGGCCAGGGCGACGGCGTCCGCGGTCGCGCCGGTCTCCTCCGCGATGTCGCGCAGCAGGGCGGGCGCCGCTGCTCCCGCGAGGCGCCCGTTGGCGACCGCTTCCTTGACGATCACACCCAGGCCCGCTTCATGAGCCTCCGCCAGGGCCTCGCCCACCGCGGTGTCCAGCAGGTTGTAGGTGCTCTGGACCGCCCGGAAGAGGGGCTCCCCGTCGACGGTGACAGCGAGCGCGGCCCGGACGGTGTCCGCCTGGTCCGGGCCGCTCGTGGAGAAGCCGACCGTCACGCCCTCCGCGGCGAGCGCCGCCAGCCGGGTGTGCAGCCCCGTGTCGGTGAGGGCCGGGCTGTCCGCGGTGAGCGAGTGCACCTGGTAGAGGTCGAGGCGCTCCCCCAGCAGCATGCCGGTCTCGGTGCGCTGCCGTTCGAAGGTGGTGAGGCCGTGGTCCTTGACCTCGTGGACGTCGGCGTCGGTGCGCCAGTCGGCGGTGTAGGTGTAGCCCCACTTGCTGCCGATCACCACGTCCTGGACGGCGGGGCGGGCCCGCAGCCATTCGGCGAGGAACGCTTCCGCGCGGCCGTAGGAACGCGCGACATCGAAGTAGCGGACGCCCTGCGCGTAGGCGGCGTCCAGAAGTTCATGCGTACGGGCGAGCAGGGTCTCGGGGGTGCGTTCGGCCGGCAGATCGCGGTCGCGACCGAGGTTGATGTACCCCGGTCTGCCTACGGCCGCGAGGCCGAGTCCGATGTGGGCCGTGGGGGTGGTCGCTGCCGTGAGGCGGGCGAAGGGCATCGGGGTCTCCCTGCGCGGGTCGGAGAGTGCGGTCCCTGACACCTGTACCCGCGATCACGCACGACAGCGCCCGGCACCTGTGTGGAAAGGTGCCGGGCGCCGGTGGGAGCGGAGCCGGGGTCGGACGAGAGCCCTACTTCTTCGCCGTGGCCCAGGCGTGCTGGACGACCAGGTTCGCCTTGACCTCGACGAGCTGTACGGCGACGGCCGACGGCGCCGTGCCGCCGCGCCCGTTGCGGGACGCCAGGGCGCCCGGGACGTTCAGCACCGTACGCACCTCGGGTGTGAGGTGCTCGGAGATCTTCGCGAACTGCTCGTCCGTGAGCTGGTCGAGCTCGATGCCGTGCTGCTCGCACTCCTTGACGCACTCACCGGCCACCTCGTGCGCGACCCGGAACGGCACGCCCTGCCTGACCAGCCACTCGGCGATGTCGGTGGCGAGCGAGAATCCGGCCGGGGCCAGCTCCTCCAGGCGCTCGCGGTGCACGGTCAGCGTCGCCATCATGCCGGTGAACGCCGGGAGCAGGACCTCCAGCTGGTCGCAGGAGTCGAAGACCGGCTCCTTGTCCTCCTGGAGGTCGCGGTTGTACGCGAGCGGGAGGGCCTTGAGCGTGGCCATCAGCCCGGTCAGGTTGCCGATCAGGCGCCCGGACTTGCCGCGCGCCAGCTCCGCGATGTCCGGGTTCTTCTTCTGCGGCATGATCGACGACCCGGTCGAGAAGGCGTCGTGCAGCGTCACGAAGGAGAACTCCTTCGTGTTCCAGATGATGATCTCCTCCGCGATCCGCGAGAGGTTGACGCCGATCATCGCCGTGATGAAGGCGAACTCGGCCGCGAAGTCACGGGCGGCCGTGCCGTCCATGGAGTTGCCCACCGAGCCGTGCTCGAAGCCGAGGTCCGCGGCGACCGCCTCCGGGTCGAGCCCCAGCGAGGATCCGGCCAGCGCGCCCGAACCGTAGGGCGACACGGCCGTACGGTCGTCCCACTGCCGCAGCCGCTCGGCGTCCCGGGACAGGGACTGGGCATGGGCCAGCACGTGGTGCGAGAAGAGGACCGGCTGGGCGTGCTGGAGGTGGGTACGTCCCGGCATCGCGACGTCCGGGTGGGCTTCGGCAAGACCGACCAGCGCGTCCTGGAGTTCGGCGATCAGGCCGCCGATGATCCGGGCGTGGTCGCGGAGGTACATCCGGAAGAGGGTCGCGATCTGGTCGTTGCGGGACCGGCCCGCACGCAGTTTGCCGCCGAGGTCGGGACCGAGGCGCTCCAGGAGTCCGCGTTCCAGGGCGGTGTGAACGTCCTCGTCGGCGACGGTGCCGGTGAACGAGCCGTCGGCGACGTCCGCTTCGAGCCGGTCGAGACCGTCGAGCATCCGGGTCAGCTCGTCCTCGGTGAGCAGCCCCGCCTTGTGCAGCGCGCGGGCGTGGGCGCGGGATCCGGCGATGTCGTACGGGGCGAGCCGCCAGTCGAAGTGGACGGACGCGGACAGCTGGGCCAGCGCCTCGGCAGGACCGTCGGCGAAACGGCCGCCCCAGAGCCGGACGTCACCGGTATTGCTGCTCACTGGGCTGCTCCTCAAGTGGGTGGGTGACATGTACGGTCGCGCACTCATCGCTAGGCATAACTATGCAGTGGTCCGTATGTTTTGTCAAAGCCGTCGATGAAGGGCGCGCAGGCGGGCAGCACCGCCGAAATGACGTTCCGCACGGAGCGGAGCGCGGCGATAATCGCCGCTATGGGAAAGACGTACGAGCGCATAGACGGACGGCTCAGGACCTTCATCGAGGAACAGCACATCTTCTTCACGGCGACCGCCCCCCTCGACGGCGACGGCACGATCAACCTCTCCCCCAAGGGTGTCAGCGGCTCGTTCGCCGTCGTCGACGAACACACCGTGGCCTACCTGGACTTCGCGGGCAGCAACGCGGAGACCGTCGCCCACCTCCGCGAGAACGGCCGCATCACCCTGATGTGGTGCGCCTTCCAGGGGCCGCCCAACATCGTGCGGGTGCACGGCCGGGGCGAGCCCGTCTTCCGTGACGACCCGCGGTTCGCCGGGCTGCTGAGCCACTTCCCCGTCGACCACACCCCGCACGGCCTGCGCGCGATCGTCGTCGTGACGGCCGAGCTGATCCGGGACACCTGCGGTTACGCGGTGCCGTTCATGACGTACGACGAGGACCGCGACCTGCACGCCAAACGGTTCGCGCGCGAGGACGACACGTCACTGAGCCGGTACTTCGAGAAGAAGGAACACATCGCCCGGAGCATCGACGGCCTCCCGGGGCTGCCGCTGCCGTTGCCACCCCTGGCGGACGCGGGGTGAGAATCCCCTCCCGGATCCCCCCCGTGGATCCTCCGACTCCTCCGACTGCTCCGACTGCTCCGCGATATGTACGGCACACATTGCATGTACGATACATATCGGGGCCGGAATCCAGAGCCGAAGGAACAGGGCAATGACACTTCAGAACAAGGTCGCGGTCGTCACGGGCGGAGCCTCCGGCATCGGCGAGGCCGTCACCCGGGTTTTCGTCGAACGCGGCGCGCGGGTCGTGATGGTCGACCTCCAGCAGGCGGCGGGCGACGCCCTCGTGGCCGAACTGGGGGACTCGGTCGCCTTCCTCCGCGGCGACGTCTCGGACCGGGCCGTGGCCGACCTGGCCGTGGAGACCGCCGTGAGCCGCTTCGGGAAGCTCGACGTCCTGGTCAACAACGCCAGCGCCTCACGGGTGCGGCCCTTCATCCAGCAGACCGACGACGACTGGAAGCTCGCACTGGACACCGGTCTCTTCGCCACCCGTAACTTCATGCTCGCCGCGTACCCCGAGCTGAGGAAGGCACAGGGCTCGGTGGTCAACTTCGCCTCGGGAGCCGGACTGGACGGGCAGCCGAACCAGGCGTCGTACGCGGCGGCGAAGGAGGCCATCCGCGGCCTCAGCCGGGTGGTGGCCAACGAGTGGGCCGCCGACGCGATCCGGGTCAATGTCGTCGCGCCGATGGCGCTGACGGCCGGGGTCGAGCAGTGGGCCGAGGCCAACCCCGAGCAGTACGCGACCTCCGCCGCCAAGGTCCCGCTCGGCCGCTTCGGCGACCCGCGGCAGGACGTCGCCCCGGTGATCGCGTTCCTGGCGAGCGACGACTCCCGCTACATGACCGGCCAGACGCTGATGGCCGACGGCGGGGCGATCAAGCTCCGCTGAGCACGACGGGCGGTCACGGGGCCGTACGGAGCAGTGGCCCGGGTGGCACCCGTTGTCCCGGCGTACGGTCCGAAATATGCGCGGATCACTGGTGACCGGTTCGGTTCTGCTCGCCCTGACGGGCTCGCTCGCCCCTCGGCCGTCCCCCGTACCCCCGCCGCTCCCGGCGGCGGCCCTCGCGGATCCCGGTGACGGCACCCAGCTGATCACCGCCGAGGCCATGGGTACCAGTTCCACCACGGGCACCCTCACCTGGTGGGACCTGCGGTCCGGGACCTGGCGGGCGAGCGGCTCCGCCCCCGCCCGGTTCGGCGCGGGGGGACTGGTCGAGGGGGCACGGCGCAAGCAGGGCACCGACACCACGCCCACCGGCCTGTACGACCTGCCGTACGCCTTCGGGATCAAGGCCGCCCCGGAGGGCAGCCGCTACCCCTACCGGCGGGTCAACTCCCGTTCGTGGTGGTGCGAGGACAACGCGGCCCGCGCCTACAACCGCTGGGTGGAGCCGCTGCCCGCCGACTGCCGGGCAGCGGACGCGGAGCGGCTCGACGCGTACCCCACGCAGTACGCCCACGCCTTCGTCGTCGGCTTCAACTACGCGCGGCCGGTGCGGGGCCGGGGCGCCGGGATCTTCCTGCACGTCGACGGGCAGGGCGCGACCGCCGGCTGTGTGTCCGTGCCGGCAGCCGCGATGGACCGGATCATGGCCTGGGCCGACCCGGCACGCCGTCCGCACCTCGCGATCGGGACCCGTTCGGGCCCGACCGCGCTCGTCCGCTACTGACCGCGGGCGTACCGGCGGTTCAGGCCGCGTCGGGGCCGACATCGGCCGGGGTCAGCGGCCGGTACACCGGCGCCTCGGTCGTGTACTCGTCACAGCCGATGTCCGGGGCCTTGCCGCGCGTGTTGCCCTCGATGTCGTAGGTGACGACCGTCTGCTGCAGGGTGGCCGCGTCGATCGCGGGGCTGCCCGCCGACAGCCGGGAGATGCCGTCCGAGCCGGCCACCAGCTTCGGGTCGACACGGGTGAAGCCCGTCGCAGGGATGTTGCCGTCGCCCGCGGCGCCGAACAGGATGTTGCTCTGCCAGGTGAACCGGACGGTCTTCGCCATCGCCACCAGCTTCCCGGCCCCGCCCACCAGCAGGTTGTCCGCCACGACGACGTCCCTGGGCTCCTCGGGACGCTGGCTCTCGCCCGAGATCCCGTCGGCGTTGTCCAGCAGCGTGTTGTACACGATGACCACGCGGTCGGGAGCGTCGTTCCCGCGCCGGGAGTCGGCGGGTTCACCGGGCAGATGGTCGCGTTCCGTGCCGCTGCCGATCACCAGCGCCCGGCCGGTGAGACCGGACAGGTAGTTGTTCACGATCAGGTGGTCGTTGCCGTAGATGCGTACGCCCTCCTGGCCGCCGAGGAGCCAGTTGCTGTCCACCTGGGTGCCGTTGCCGTGGCGCAGGACGATGCCGCCCCGGCTGTCGCGGAGGGTGTTGTGCCGTACGACGTTGTCCGACGACTTGACCGAGATGGCCTCGGGGTCGCCGTTGGTCCGCTCGAACAGGTTCTGCTCGATGACCGCGTGGGCGCTGCTGAGCGCGCGCGGGCTGACGCCGAGGCGGATCGGCTCGCCGCCGTTGTCCCCGGCGTAGGAGTGGTCGGAGAAGTAGTTCTTCAGGACCTGGACGTGCTGGGCCATCCCGTCCGTGCCGGCCCCCTCGATGCCGAGGAAGATGCCCAGCGTGGACTTGCCGTGGAAGTGGTTGCGGTCGACCTTGCTGTAGTCGGCCCGCACCATGACCCAGTGCACGCCCTCGATGTCGGCGAGCTGGAAGTCGTTACGGGTCAGCCGGATCCGGGTGCAGTCCGGGGGCACGTCCAGCGTCTCGCTCTGCCGGAACGAGAAGCCGCTGAGGGTGATGTTGTCGGAGTTCTGGAAGGCGAAGCTCTGCTTCCCCTTGAGGACCGCGCCGCCCCGGGACTGCGCGACGACGGTGATGGGCGCGGCCTCGGTGCCGTGCTTGTCCTTGAACGTGACCGGCTGACCGCTCGGCACCGTGTAGGTGCCGTCGGCCAGCGTGATCACCGCGCCGGGTGCGGCAGCGTCGATCGCGGTCTGCAGGGCGGCCAGCGACGTGACGGGCGTCGCCGCCCGCGCGGTCGACGGCAGGGCGGTCAGGGCTGCTCCGAGTGCGGTCCCCGTGAGGAACGTGCGGCGGTGCATGGCGCCTCCAGAGTGCTGAGCGGACGGACGTGCCGATGATTGCGCTGATCTGCCGTTGTGTCTGCGAGTCGCTCTGCGGGTGTGTCGCTGTGCCGGTGTGTCGCTGTGCAGTTGTGCCGGTGTGTCGCTGTGCAGTTGTGCCGGTGTGTCGCTGTGCAGTTGTGCCGCCGTGCTGTTACGCGGACGGCGTGAGGAAGAGCTCGATGACCGGTACCAGGGCGTCGGGCCGCCGTACCGGCAGCTCCAGGGTCAGTGTGTCGGCGGGCTGGCCGCCCATCCGGGCGTTGTGGGCGGGCAGGTCGGGGTCCGTCCGGACCCGGACGATCTCGGACGCGTCGTTGAGCAGTTGGGCGTACCGGACCCGGCCGGCGAGTCCGGGCAGATGCACATGGCTCAGCGGCCAGGAGAACAGGTGCAGGTACAGCCGGTCCCCGCGCCGGGTGTACCGGCAGTCGGGCGGCGGGGTGTACGAAGCGGGCCCGCACCCACGGACGGACCGTTCGTGCAGGTCCATCCACCGCCCGATGTCGGCGAGTACGGACCGCGCCCCCGGATCGATGTCGCCCCGCCCGGTCGGGCCCACGTTGAGCAGCAGATTGCCGTCCTTGGACACACCGTCGACCAGCATCCGTACGAGCAGGTCGGCGCTCTTGTCGTCCAGATTGTCCCGGTCGTAGCCCCAACTCCCGTTCAGCGTCTGGCAGGCCTCCCAGACCACCGGCCGGCCGCCCGCGCTCATCGGCCCCGCGGGCTGGTACTGCTCCGGAGTGACGAAGTCCCCCGGGAGTCCGGTCCGGTCGTTGACGAGGATGCCGGGCTGGAGTTCCCGTACGAGGTCGAGCAGCGCGCGCGAGTCCCAGTCGTCGGGCCCCTTGCCGCCCCACCATTCGTCGCGGTCGGCGTAGGAGAAGTCGAAGAACAGGTAGTCGATGGTTCCGTAGGAGGTGAGCAACTCCCGTACCTGGCCGTGCAGGTACTCCTGGTACACCCGGATGTCCCGGTCGGCCGCGGCCTCGATGTAGGCGGCGTCGTCACGGCGCGGATGGGTGCCGTCGACGGGGAAGGAGGGGTGGTGCCAGTCGATCAGCGAGTAGTAGAACCCGACCTTCAGCCCCTCGGCACGGCAGGCGTCGACGAACGGGCCGAGCAGGTCACGGCCGTACGGGGTCCTGGTGACCTGGTAGTCGGTCAGCGCGCTGTCCCAGAGGCAGAAACCGTCGTGGTGCTTGGTGGTGAGGACGACGTACCGCATACCGGCGGCCCTGGCGGTTCTGGCCCACTCGGCCGGGTCGTAGCGGTCGGGGTCGAAGTGGTCGAAGTAGACCTGGTACTGCTCGTCGGTCAGCTTCTCCCGGTTCTTGACCCACTCGTGCCGGGCCGGGAGTGCGTACAGCCCCCAGTGGACGAACATGCCGAACCGGTCGTGGGTGAACCAGGTGGTGTCCACGGGCGCGCTCACGGGTGGGGACTCCATTTCGTCGGGTACGAAGGAGCGCCGGGAGAAGCGGGCGACGACCGGGACGACAGCAGTGCCGTCCGGCGGCGCGCACGACTCCCCAGCCGCCCCTGTGAACGGCGTTCGCACATGCGGACAGCACTCGACGGGACGGTAGCCCGTCGGTCGAGCAGGGGTCAATAGTCCGATGACTGCGCAGGTTCCGCAGCCATCGGACGGGGACCGGAACCGAACGGGGCCGCACCGGCAGCCGGTACAGGTCCGATGTATGGCCCGGATGTGCGCACGTGAAAGATCCGGGGGTCGCTACCGCGGGTTCTGCGCCAGCCGCAGCAGATGGTCCGCGAGCGCCTGCCCGCCCGCCGGGTCGCGGCTGATCAGCATCAGCGTGTCGTCACCGGCGATCGTGCCGAGGATGTCGTGCAGTTCGGCCTGGTCGATGGCCGAGGCGAGGAACTGGGCCGCGCCCGGAGGCGTCCGCAGCACCACCAGATTGGCCGAGGCCTCCGCCGAGATCAGCAGCTCGGAGGAGAGCCTGCGCATCCGCTCCTCCTTGGCGGACTCGCCGAGCGGGGCCTGCGGCGTGCGGTAACCGCCCTCGCTGGGCACCGCGTAGATCAGCTCGCCGCCGGTGTTGCGGATCTTCACCGCGCCCAGCTCGTCGAGGTCCCGGGAGAGCGTCGCCTGCGTGACGCTCAGCCCGTCGTCGGCGAGCAGCTTGGCGAGCTGGCTCTGCGAGCGGACCGGCTGCCGGTTGAGGATGTCCACGATCCGGCGGTGGCGGGCCGTGCGGGTCTGCGGGACTGACGGCCCACCGTGCTCGGTTTCCTGCGCCTCGGTCATCCTTGCCTCATTCTGCGGATCGCTCTTCCCCGTTGGCCTGGTCGAGAACGCCGGGCAGCGCCTGGAGGAACGCGTCCACCTCGTCGTCGCCGATGATCAGTGGGGGCATCAGTCGTACGACATCGGGACCGGTCACGTTCACCAGGAAGCCGGCGTCCTGAGCCGCCTTCTGCACCTGGTGCGCGCGGGACTCGGTGAGCACGATACCCAGCAGCAGTCCGGCACCACGGACCTGCCCGACCAACGGGTGCCCCAGGGCCTCGATTCCGCTCCGCAGCCGCTCCCCCATCCGCTTCACGTTGTCGAGGATTCCGTCGGCGGCGATCGTGTCGAGCACCGCGAGTCCGGCGGCGCAGGCGACGGGGTTGCCGCCGAACGTCGAACCGTGCTGCCCGGGGTGGAGCAGATCGGCCGCCGGGCCGAACGCCACAGCGGCGCCCAGCGGCAGCCCGCCGCCCAGTCCCTTGGCGAGCGTGACGACATCGGGGTCGACGCCGTCGTGCGCCTGGTGCTCGAACCAGCTGCCGGTGCGCCCGACCCCGGTCTGGACCTCGTCGAGCACCAGCAGGGTGCCGGTGGCGCGGGTGATCGCGCGGGCGGCCTGGAGGTAGCCCTTGGGCGGGACGACGACGCCGTTCTCCCCCTGGACCGGCTCGATGATCACGAAGGCGGTGTTCTCGGTGACGACCGCGCGCAGCGCTTCCACGTCACCGTACGGAACATGGGTGACCACGCCGGGCAGCGGCTCGAAGCCGTTCTGCTTGCCGGGCTGGCCGGTCAGCGAGAGCGCGCCCATGGTGCGGCCGTGGAAGGCGCCCTGGGTGGCGACCATGTGGGTACGCCCGGTGAGCCGGCCGATCTTGAAGGCGGCTTCGTTGGCCTCGGCGCCCGAGTTGGCGAAGTACACGCGGCCGGGGCGGCCGAAGAGCTGGAGCAGCCGCTCCGCGAGGGCGACCGGCGGTTCGGCGATGTAGAGGTTGGAGACATGGCCGAGCGAGGCGATCTGCCGGGAGACCGCGTCGACGACCGCGGGGTGGGCGTGGCCGAGCGCGTTGACCGCGATGCCGCCGACGAAGTCGGTGTACGCCGTGCCGTCGGCATCCCAGACCCTGGCACCCGCGCCGCGCACCAGGGAGAGTTTCGGGGTGCCGTAGTTGTCCATCAGAGCGCCCTGCCAGCGCTGCGCGAGATCCTGGTTGCTCATGACTCCCCCTCGGTGACGGTGCGTTCGGTGACTTCTGCGGCTTCTGCGCCTTCTGCGTCCGGCACGACCATCGTGCCGATGCCCTCGTCGGTGAAGATCTCCAGCAGGATCGAGTGCTGGACCCGTCCGTCGATCACCCGGGCGGTGGTGACGCCGTTGCGCACGGCGAACAGGCAGCCCTGCATCTTGGGGACCATGCCGCTGGCCAGCTCGGGCAGCAGCTTCTCCAGCTCCTTCGCCGTGAGCCTGCTGATCACCTCGTCGCTGTTCGGCCAGTCCTCGTACAGCCCCTCGACATCGGTGAGCACCATCAGCGTCTCCGCGTTCAGCGCGGCGGCCAGTGCGGCGGCGGCGGTGTCGGCGTTCACGTTGAAGACGTGGTTGTCGTCGGCGCTGCGCGCGATGGAGGAGACGACCGGGATCCGGCCGTCGTCGAGGAGGGCCTCGATCGCACCGATGTTGATCTCGGTGATCTCACCGACCCGGCCGATGTCCACGGGCTCCCCGTCGATCTGCGGGAAGTGCTGGACCGCGGTGATCGTGTTCGCGTCCTCGCCGGTCATCCCGACGGCGAGCGGGCCGTGCTGGTTGAGCAGCCCGACGAGTTCGCGCTGGACCTGACCGGCGAGGACCATCCGTACGACGTCCATCGCCTCGGGGGTGGTCACCCTCAGTCCGGCCTTGAACTCGCTGACCAGGCCGTGCCGGTCGAGCTGCGCGCTGATCTGCGGACCGCCACCGTGCACGACGACCGGCTTGAGCCCGGCGTGCCGCAGGAAGACGACGTCCTGGGCGAAGGCGGACTTCAGCTCCTCGTCGACCATGGCGTTGCCGCCGAACTTGATGACGACGGTCTTGCCGTGGTGGCGGGTCAGCCAGGGCAGCGCCTCGATGAGGGTCTGGGCCTTGGGCAGCGCGGTGTGCTTACGGGTACTCATGAGCTGTACGCGCTGTTCTCGTGGACGTAGTCGGCGGTGAGGTCGTTGGCCCAGATCACGGCGGACGCACTGCCCGCGGCGAGATCGGCGGTGATCTTCACCTCGCGGTAGCGCATGTCGACGAGATCACGGTCCTCGCCGACACAGCCCTTCTTGCAGACCCAGACGCCGTTGATGGCGACATTGAGCTCATCGGGCTCGAAGGCAGCCCCGGTGGTACCGATCGCGGACAGCACCCGGCCCCAGTTCGGGTCCTCGCCGTGGATGGCGCACTTGAGCAGATTGTTACGGGCGATGGAGCGGCCCACCTCGACCGCGTCGTCCTCGGTCGCGGCGTTGACGACCTCGATGCGGATGTCCTTGCTGGCCCCTTCCGCGTCACCGATCAGCTGACGGGCGAGGTCGTCGCAGACCGTGCGGACAGCCTGGGCGAACTCCTCGTACCCGGGCACCACTTCGGAGGCGCCGGAGGCGAGCAGCAGCACCGTGTCGTTGGTCGACATGCAGCCGTCGGAGTCGATCCGGTCGAAGGTCTGCCGGGTGGCGTCGCGCAGCGCCCGGTCCAGGACCGCGCTCTCCAGGTCGGCGTCGGTGGTGAGGACGACCAGCATGGTGGCGAGCCCGGGGGCGAGCATGCCCGCGCCCTTGGCCATTCCGCCGACGCTCCAGCCCACACCGCCCGCGACGGCCGTCTTGTGGACGGTGTCGGTGGTCTTGATGGCGATGGCCGCCTTCTCGCCGCCGTGCGCGGAGAGTTCGGTGGCAGCCTTCTCGATGCCCGGCAGGAGCTTGTCCATGGGCAGCAGCAGCCCGATGAGGCCGGTCGACGCGACGGCCACCTCGCCCGCGTTCCCGCCGAGGACCTCGGCGGCCTTCTCCGCGGTGGCGTGGGTGTCCTGGAACCCCTTGGGACCCGTACAGGCGTTGGCACCACCGGAGTTGAGGACGACCGCGCCGACGGCGCCGCCCTTGAGCACCTGCTCGGACCAGAGGACCGGGGCGGCCTTGACGCGGTTGGAGGTGAAGACGCCCGCAGCGGCCAGTCGGGGCCCGTTGTTGACCACGAGGGCCAGATCCGGATTGCCGCTCTCCTTGATTCCGGCGGCGATACCCGCCGCCGTGAATCCCTTCGCTGCCGTGACGCTCACGGTGCCACTCCGATCGTGGAAAGACCTGTGTCCTCGGGAAGTCCGAGGGCAATGTTCATGCTCTGCAGGGCGCCGCCCGCGGTGCCCTTGGCGAGATTGTCGAGGGCGCTGATGACGACGGCGCGCCCGGCCGCCTCGTCGTACGCGAGCTGGATCTGCACGGCGTTGGAGCCGTACACGGCGGCCGTCGACGGCCACTGCCCCTCGGGGAGCAGGTCGACGAACGGCTCGTCCGCGAACGCCTTCACGTACGCCGCGCGGAGCGCGTCGGCGCCCACGCCGGGCTTCAGCTTCGCGGTGCAGGTGGCGAGGATGCCGCGGGGCATGGGCGCGAGGGTCGGCGTGAACGAGACCGTGACCGGCTCGCCCGCCGCCGCGCTGAGGTTCTGGATCATCTCCGGGGTGTGCCGGTGGACGCCGCCGACGCCGTACGGGGACATCGAGCCCATCACCTCCGAGCCGAGCAGATGCGGCTTGGCGGCCTTGCCCGCACCGGAGGTGCCGGAAGCTGCCACGATCACCGCTTCGGGCTCGGCCAGACCGGCCGCGTACGCCGGGAAGAGGGCGAGGGACACGGCCGTCGGATAGCACCCGGGTACGGCGATGCGCCGGGACCCCGCGAGCGCGGCACGGCCACCGGGCAGCTCGGGCAGACCGTACGGCCAGGTCCCGGCGTGCGGGGAGCCGTAGAACTTCTCCCAGTCGCCCGCGTCCTTCAGCCGGAAGTCGGCGCCCATGTCGACGACAAGGACCTCGTCGCCGAGCTGCTCGGCGACGGCGGCGGACTGTCCGTGCGGCAGCGCGAGGAAGACGACGTCATGACCGGCGAGCACATCGGCGGTGGTCGGCTGGAGCACCCGGTCGGCGAGCGGACGCAGATGCGGCTGCAGCGCGCCGAGCGGCTGTCCCGCGTTGGAGTTGCCGGTGAGGGCCCCGATCTCGACCTCCGGGTGGACCAGCAGCAGACGGAGCAGTTCCCCGCCGGCGTATCCGCTTGCCCCTGCCACTGCTGCACGTACCGCCATCGGAATCCTCCTCGTCGATGGCATGACTATACGCAGCTATGCACTTTTATGCAAAGGTCGCGGCGGAGAAGGCGGCGTCGTGGTGACCGAGCGGCCGAGTCGGAGCGGGACGTCCTGGGCCGAGGAGACGATCCTTTCCCGACGAGTGCCTGACTGCGGTGCGCGGCTGACCGCAGCGACCCACCCGCCCGGACATCGTGGACGGAAACCGGGCACATCCGCCGCCACGGACGGGTGCGGATCCGGATCTCCCAGCTGACCACGGATCACGTGGGTCCCGGGACCGGGGCTCGGCGGATTTCGCTGGTACGCACGTCAGCTCCTGCCCCGGGGCGGCCCTTCATCCCGGGTCGGCGGCTCCGGGACCGCTGGGGTGGTGTGCCGGTGGACTCTGGGCTCGTAGGGCCGCGACCTCGTTTCGCAGCTCGGTCAGTTCCCGGTGCAGTGCCTGGATCGCGACGACGGCCACTCCGTTGGCATCGGTGCAGCAGATCGTCCGGTCGTTCTCACCGACTCCGAACGCTTTCCACCAGTCCTGCGCCATCGGGCCCAGATGGCGTACGTGTGGCGGGTCCCAGTGGTACCGCCACGTGCTGACCGGCAGCCGCACCACCTGCTCCAGCACCTGGTAACCGTTGACCGGATCGCTACCGTGCACCGCACCGGACACGGCATCGGACGCCAGACCGGCCGCAGAGGCACCCTGCCGGGGGCGCATCCTGACCAGGGCCGGCATCCAGGCCCTGGCCACGTGCTCTTTCAACCGCCGGTAGCTCATCGCTCCCAGACCACTGCGGTGACCTCGGTCTTCAGCCCACGATCCGAGAAGAGCAGGCTGCCCCCACCACCGCGGTTCTCAGGGCTGTTCACCGGCAGTTGGACCAGGCCGTTGCCCACCCCGCTGCCGTGAGCCGTCACGCCGACCGCCGTGATGTCACGATCCTTGTTGATCATCGTGGTGTCGTGAGCGGCATTGCCGGCCGCCAGAACGTTCGTGCTCGCGACCGCCGGAACGCTCAAGGCACCTGTACCGGCAGCCGCCGTGGCTGTCAGCACCAGCAGACGGCGGGCAACGCGCTTCGTGGGCATCGAGCATCCTTCCGGCCGGGACGCCGAGTGCGTCCGCGACACCCCTAACGGCACGTTGCCCCAAAAGGCACGTACGTACCTCGCGCGCCCCCGACTTGACCGGCTTCGGTCATGGTCAGCCGGGTCCCGGAGGGCCGACAACGGGCTCGGCGAGCACCCGACAAAGGCGGTGCGGGGAAAGTCGGGTGATCGGGACCGATGTCGCTGCACGATGGGGGCATGGATGACACGACCTTGGTAACCCGCTTCCTCCGCGACGGCTTCGTGAAGTTGGAGGGCGCCGTCGCACCGCGCGTGGCCGCTGACTGCGCGCGGCTGCTGTGGCGGGAGACGGGCTGCGACCCGGACGATCCAGCGACATGGACGCAGCCCGTGCACTGGGTGGCCGGCATGGCACAGGGGCCGTTCGCCGCCGCGCCCAACTCCCCGTTCCTGCAGCGCGCGTACGACCTGCTCGTCGGCGCGGGGCGCTGGGAACCTCGCTACTCACTGGGCACGTTCCCGCTGCGCTTCCCGCACGAGGAGGAGCCGGACGACGCGGGCTGGCACATCGAGGGGAGCTATCTGCCGGAGGGCGAGAGCTGGTACTTCACCAATCTGCGATCCCGGGGGCGGTCGCTGCTGATGCTGTTCCTGTTCAGCGAAGTCGGCGAGGAGGACGCTCCGACCCGGATCCGGGTCGGCTCACACCTCGACGTGCCGAAGGTGCTGGAGAAGTACGGGGAGGACGGGGCGAGCGGGCTGACCCTCGCGCCCGGTCTGGTGGCGGCGTCCGAGCACCGGCCGCTTACCCTCGCCACGGGGTCTCCTGGCGACGTCTTCCTGTGTCATCCGTTCCTGGTGCACGCGGCGCAACCGCACCACGGGGTGCGGCCCCGTTTCATGGCTCAGCCGCCGCTGATGCCGGCCGCGCCGTACGAGCTGGAGCGGGCCGACAGCGCGTACTCCCCCGTGGAGATCGCGATCCGCCGGGGCCTGGGACAGGACACCCCGGGTCCGGACGGGGACGGCGCGGGCTGCAGCGCCGGGTAGCCAGTGGACCTACGTCATCGCTGCCCAGCGAGGTGGCCGTCAGGAAGAAGGAGGCCGGGCATGCTGGAGCGGCTGAACCAGGCCATGGAGCACATCGAGAGCCATCTCGACCAGGACATCGAGGTGAAGGAACTGGCACGCATCGCGGCCACCTCGGAGTACCACCTGCGTCGGATGTTCTCCGCGCTCGCGGGCATACCGCTGTCGGAGTACATCCGGCGCCGTCGGCTCACCCTCGCGGGCGCCGAAGTGCTGGCGGGGCGCGAGACGCTGCTGGAGATCGCGGTGCGCTACGGGTACAGCTCCGGCGAGGCGTTCGCGCGGGCGTTCCGTGCCATGCACGGCATCGGACCGGGCGAGGCCCGGCGTACCGGCGCCGCGCTCAACTCCCGGTCCCGGATGTCCTTCCGCCTCACCATCGAAGGGAGCAGCACCCTGCGGTACCGCGTCGTGGACAAGGCGGACTTCGCCGTCGTCGGGCTCAAGACCCGGGTACCGCTGGTGCATGCGGGGCCGAACCAGGCGATCACGGACTTCGTCCGAGGGATCGAGCCGCAGACTCTGGAGCGCCTGGAGGAACTGTCGGACCAGGAGCCGCACGGCATCGTCGCGGTCTGCGACGACCTGGACCCCAGCCGCGCCGAGGGCACCGAACTCGACTACCACCACGGTGTGATCACCTCCGCGGGCGCCCCGGAGGGCACGACCGCGTTGGCCGTCCCGGCCGGCACCTGGGCGGTCTTCACCACCTCCGGGCCGGCGCCGCAGGCCATCCAGGAGCTGTGGCGGGACGTGTTCACCGAGTGGTTCCCGTCGAACCCGTACCGCACCCGTACCGGCCCTGAGATCCTGCGCACCCGCCTGTCGCCGGAAAAGACCCACGCCGACGCCGAACTGTGGCTGCCGGTGGAGCCCGAGCACGGCTGACCAGAGCGGCAGAACCCTTCGCCATAGGGGTTCCCTATAGGACCTGCTGACATTTCGTCTTTGCCTCTCGTTCTTTTCCGGACCTACCGTGAATCCCGTGAAACCGCCCGACGAGGTGCTCACCGCGAATTCTCCGAGGATTCGCGCGATGCGCACTTCGATCCTTCTTCCGTCGAGCGGGCAATGGCGCAATCGAGAGGACCGGTGGCATGACCACGATCGAGAACGGATCGGGAACGCGCGAACTCGCGGGAAAGCGGGCCCTGGTCACAGGTGGTACACGCGGAATCGGAGCGGCAGTCGTGCGCCAGCTCCTGGACGCGGGTGCCGAGGTACTCACGACCGCCAGGTCGTCGACGAGCTCGGCGCCGGAGGGGGCCGCCTTCGTGGAGGCAGACGTACGGACACGGGCCGGAGTGGAGGCGCTCGCCGCAGCCGCGCAGGAGGTGCTCGGCGGGGTGGACATCCTGGTCCACAACGCGGGCGGGGCCCGACCTCACGAAGGCGCCTCGGCCATCCCCGACGAGGAGTGGCAGGACGCGCTGGACCTGAACTTCCTGGCGTCGGTGCGGTTGGACTCGCTGCTGACACCGGGGATGCGGGAACGGCGTTCGGGGAGGATCGTGCACGTCTCCTCGGCCGCCGTCCTCACCCCGCTGGGACCGTTCCTGCACTACGTGGCGGCGAAGGCCGCACTGGAGACCTACAGCCAGGGACTGGCCCTGGAGCTGGCCCCGTTCGGAATCCGGGTCAACACCGTGTCTCCCGGCAGGACCGCCACCCCCGGAGGCGAAGCGACGCGGGAGCAGTGGGCGGAGGTGTCCGCGCGCACGGGCGGGGCACCCGCCCGGACCAACGCCGACGACACCACGCCGCTGGGCCGCGACGGCCTGCCCGAGGACATTGCGCACGCGGTGCTGTTCCTCCTGTCCGACCGGGCGAGCTGGCTGACGGCGAGCAATCTCGTCGTGGACGGCGGTGAATTCCCCAGGGGCTGACACGCACGGTATTCCGGAATACCGGAATGCCGCTCTCCTCACAGCCGGGAGAAAGAATGACGCGGGCGCCCGCGCGTCCGTCTGTCGTCCGTCGTCCGTCGTCGGCGCCGTCAGGAAACCGGTGAGGAGAAGACGGACTCGGACCAGCTCTCCTGACGAAGGAGTTCGAGCAGGGCCGTCTCCGCCGGGCCCGCGCCCTGCCGGACCACGGCGATGACGGGCTGGGCCACGAGCGGGAGCACCGGGCGGGCGAGGTGCTCGTGGCCGTGGGGCACCGCGGAGGCCGGGACGAGCGTCACCCCCAGCCCGTGGGCGGCCCAGCGCACGGCCGTCGCCGTCTGGGAGACGCGGGCGGCCGTGGTCGGGGTCGGATCGTTGTTCCGCAGCACGTTCAGCAGTACGCCGTCGAGCGCGCTGTCGCGGTCGAACCTCACCCACGGCTCCCCCTCCAGCTCGCGCAGTTGGACCCGGTCCGCGGCGAGCAGCCGGTGCCCGGCGCCCAGCACCACGACGAATTCCTCGTCACCGAGGTGGTGGGCGTCGGCGGGGCTCCGCTCGCACGCCGCCATCAGGGCGAGGTCCAGCACGCCCCGGCGGCACAGCCGCTCCAGCTCGGCGGAGCTCGGCTCCTCGAAGACCGTGACCTCCAGCCGCGGGAAGCGGCGGCGCAACGCGCTCAGCGCGCCCGGCAATTGCCGCGTGCCGAAGCCCATCTGCACCGCGACCACCAGCTCGCCCACCACGTCATCGGCACCGGCCCGCGCCGTCGCCCTCGCCCGCCGCGACGCGCTCACCGCGATCTCAGCCTCCCGCAGGAACGCGCGGCCGACCACCGTGGGCACCAGCCCGGTCGGTGTGCGGGCGAACAGCTTCACGCCGAGTTCCCGCTCCAGGCCGCGGATCTGCTGGGACACCGACGGCTGGGCGACGTGCAGCCGCTCCGCCGCCGCGGTCACCGAGCCCTCCTCGGCAATGGCCAGGGCGTACTCGTACTGACGAAGGCTCATCGGCTCCCGTCCCCTCCCTGCGGTGGACCGCGGGCCACCCCGCCGTCGTCGCCGTCACAACACGGGAAGCGGCGCGTTTACTCCACGTCCGGTCACAGCCGGTGCCGGTTGTACGGAGGTGGCGTGGTCGACGCGGGCGCGTGTGAAGAGACAGCGGTTGCGGGGGTCAGGCTCCCTCAGCATGACCTCGCGCATCTCCCTTGCCGACAGACGGAGTTCGCACCGGTGGAAGCGTTCGGTGGCACGGCCGGTGTACGTGGTCGTCCGTGGAAGGATGGCGGGGTGAACGATCCCATAGCGCCGCCCGCCCTGCGCCCTGTCCGGGGCGCCGCCCACTGTGCCGTCGCCGCCTTCGCCCTCTCGGGTGCCACCTGGCTGGTCCGAGCGCTGTGGCAGCTTCGGCTCGCCGCGTCCGGGGTGCCTGCCGCCGGGCCGCCGGACCAGGGCGACGGCCGACACCGCCCGCTGACCGCCCTGGAGGACAGTTACCACCTGGTCAGCCGCCTGGGAGACGCAGCCACGGCGCTCTGCGTGATCGCGTTCCTGGCCTGGCTGCTCAACGCCCGGGACAACGCCCGTACCCTCTCGGGGAAACCGCCGCGCTACGCCTTGCCGTGGGTGTACGCGGGCTGGATCGTGCCCATCGCGAACCTGTGGGTGCCCCGCGGGATCGTCGCCGACATCCACCGCCGGTGCGCCCCGGGAGAGCGGCTGCCGCGCGCCGTGAACTGGTGGTGGGGCCTGTGGCTCGCCGGGACGCTGAGCGGGGTGGGCCTGATGTACACGGGCTCCACGGACCAGGTCATCGCCCGCACCTACACGGACGTACCCATGCTCCTGGTCGCCGACGCGGCTGTCATCGGCGCGGCGGCGGCAGGCATCTTCGTCGTCCGCGCGCTCACCGCGGCGCAGCAGCGCCACATCAACGGCTCCGCGGGGAACGACACCACCACCGGTACGACGGACTGACCGGCCGCCGTCCGCCCCTCGGTCCTGAACACGCCCGTGGCACCGTACCCGCGCTCCGCCCGCAGTTCCTCGGACCGGCCCGTTCCGGGCAGTTGACCGCCGCTCAGAACTTCCCTGTCAGCTCCTCGATCCGGTGCCCCGTCTGCCGCTCGGCTTCCGCGACGAACTCCCGGCTGAGCCGGGGCCAGTTCCAGAAGTCGACGGCCAGACTGCCCAGCGCGAAGCCGGGGGCCCAGAGCCACTCCGTCATCGGGATCGGCTTCACGCAGGAGGGGCAGCTGACACCGGCGTGCCCGGTCGCCCGCCAGGCCTCGATGCCCTGGCAGAAGGGCCGCCAGGCGTCCTCGTCCACTGCGTGGACGAGGCTCTGGTAGTCGATGAACCTGATCTCCCGCGCGCAGCGTGGACAGACGGCCGACACCGCCTCGGAGGCGCCCTGACCGCCGCAGTACTGGTTCCGGCCGACGATCACCGCCACCGGCCCCGGCGCGTCCGGCTCGTCCGACGCGTCGGAGACCGCTCGCGCCCAGTGCGGGCCCGGCAGATGGCCGACATCGGTGCCCATGCTGTACATGCCGTCGCGGGTGAGTTCGCGGGTGACGATGCCCTGTTCGACGAGCCAGTCGACCAGCCGGGGGGCGAGCCGTTCGGCTTCCTCCTGCGTCGCCTCGACATCGATGACCGTCTGGAAATGGTCGCCCATGGTCTCCCCCGCCTCGCAGCCCCGTACCGCACACCCGACTCGATGGGCCGGCGCTCGCCGATGAGTGACGGCCCCCACGCCCTTGATCCTGCACAATTCCGTCGGCCGCGTCGAGCTGTTCCGGCCCCTCGCGCTCTCAGCGAACGCCGGTCTCCAGCCGCAGACTCCAGCGGCCCGGCAGTCCGGTCAACGTCACGGTGGACAGCGGCCGGACATCGACGTTCCAGTACGTCGACGGCGGGGCCTTGAGCGCGTAGACCAGGGCGGCCCGGACGACGGACGGCTCCGCGACCGCGACGATCGAACCGTCGCAGGCGGGCCTGGTCTCCAGCCAGCCCCCTATCCGTGAGATGAAGCGCAGCAGCGACTCGCCGCCGTGCGGGGCCGAGCGGGGGTCGGCGAGCCAGGCGTCGACCGCCGCCGGTTCGCGCGCCGCCACCTCCGCCAGGGTGAACCCCCGCCAGCGACCCATGTCGCAGTCGCTCAGCGCGGGTTGCAGCAGCGGCGCGAACCCGAGCGCGTCGCCGGTGGCACGACTGCGGGCGGTGGGCGAGCAGTACCGCAGTTCGGCCGCCGCGAGCGGCACCAGGGCACTCGCGGAGAGCTGCACCTCGTGCCAGCCCGTCTGATCGAGTGGCCGGTCGTCGTCGAACCGCTCGGCGAGCCGGGAGGAACTGCGCGCAGCGGTGACCAGCGTGACGCGAACGCTCATGGCCGCGATCGTGCGACTGAAACCCGGGCAGGTCAAGAGTCCTGACCCGAACGACCGGCCGGAGTCCGGGAGCGGGCGGACGGCGCCCGTCCCGTACCGCGGCCCCGGTGTGCCGTCAGCCGAACGCCTCGTCGCAGGCCGTGCGCAACCGCCGTACCCCCTCGGTGATCTCACCCCGGCTCGCCACCCCGGCGAAGCTCAGCCGCAGGTGCGGGGCCGGCGGCTCGGCCGGGAAGTAGGGGCGGCCCGGTGCGACGGCGACGCCCGCGCGGAGAGCCGCGGAGACGACGGCGCCCTCGTCCGACCTGTCGGGCAGCCGCAGCCAGAGGTGGTAGCCGCCGGTGGGCACGTGCGGGAGTTCCAGTTCGGGGAGGCTGCCGCGGAGCGCCGCGGTGAGCGTGTCCCTCCGGTCCCTCAACTCCATGGCCACAGAGCGCAGATGACGGTTCCAGGCGGGCGAGCCGACCAGCTCGACGGTGGCCTCCTGGAGGGGGCGGGGGACGAAGAAGCTCTCGACGATCTGGATGGAGCGCAGCCGTTCCAGTACGGGACCGCGAGCGGCGAGTGCGCCCACCCGCAGGCTGGGCGACGTGGCCTTGGTGAGTGAGCAGACGTGGACGACCACGCCGTCCTGGTCGTCGGTGGCCAGCGGTTTCGGCAGCGGCCCCGCGTCCTCGTGCACCAGCCGGCGGACGAAGTCGTCCTCGACGACGAACGCCCCCGCCTCGCGGGCGATGCGCAGTACCTCGGGCCGGCGCTCGGCGCTGAGCACCGCGCCGGTCGGGTTCTGGAAGAGCGGCTGGCAGACGAAGACGCGGGCCCCGGTGGCCCGGAAGGCCGCGGCGAGCAGCTCCGGGCGTACGCCGTCGGGGTCCACCGGCACCGGGACCGGACGCAGCCCCGCCGCACGGGCGATGGCCAGCATGCCGGGATAGGTGGGTGACTCGACGAGGACGGGGGCGCCCGGCGGAGCGAGGGCGCGCAGTGCGGTGGTGAGCGCGCTCTGGCCGCCCGCGGTGACGAGCACCTCGGCCTCCGTGACCGGCCCGCCGATGCCACGGGCGAACCACTCGCGCAGTTCGGGGATGCCGTCCACGGGTGGTCGCCCCCACGCTCCCGGCCTGCGGCCCGCGCGTGCGAGGGCGGCGGCCATGGCCCGTTCCGGCCGGAGCGAGGAGTGCAGATAGCCGCTGTTGAACTCGATGACGCCCGAGGGCGGAGCCGCGAGTGTGACCAGCACGCCGGAGGCGTCGACCGCGCGGGGGGCCGCGTCCGTGGCCCCGTCCGCGCTGAGCGCGACCTCCTGCCAGGAGGTGTCGCCGGGGGCCTGGGTGTCGTTACGCGGCTGCGCGCGGAACACCCCCGCGCCCGGACGGGTCACGACGAGCCCTTCGGCTGCCAGCTGGGCAAGCGCGCGGGAGACCGTCACGGGACTCACCCGATGGGTCTCGACCATGGCCCGACTGGACGGCAGCTTTCCACCAATCGGATAGCGGTTCAGCTCCGCCTTCAACGATGCCACCAGTTCGGCCACACTGCTACGCTGATTCATGACAGCACAGGATAGCGCTACTCCCG
The DNA here is from genome assembly GCF_940670765.1 of Streptomyces sp. A 4/2. Taxonomy (GTDB): domain Bacteria; phylum Actinomycetota; class Actinomycetes; order Streptomycetales; family Streptomycetaceae; genus Streptomyces. The sequence goes on along the minus strand of NZ_CALNVW010000031.1, from coordinate 236,999 downwards.
AGACGTCGATAGCAGTCAGCAGAAGCGGAACGCTGCTCGGCGTGCTGGCCGTCGCCTCCTTCTCACTGACGTTCCCCGCGACGGCCTGGGGGCTCGAAGGCTTCGGGCCCTGGTCGCTCGTCTCCGTGCGCTGCGCGCTCGCCGCACTGATCGCGGGCGGTTGCCTGCTCGCACTGCGCGCCCCGCTGCCCGAGCGCCGCCAGTGGGCCGGTCTCGCCGTGGTGGCCAGCGGGGTGGTCGTGGGCTTCCCGCTGCTCACCACGCTGGCACTGCAGACCTCCACGACCTCCCACGCCGCCGTGGTGGTGGGGCTGCTGCCGCTCACCACAGCCACGTACTCCGCCGTACGGACCGGGGCCCGGCCCTCCCGCACCTTCTGGATCGCCGCGCTCGCCGGGGCCGCCGTGGTGATCGCCTTCACCGTGCAGCAGTCCGGCGGGGCACTGTCCACCGGTGACATGTATCTCTTCGGGGCCCTGCTGATCTGCGCCGCGGGCTACTCCGAGGGCGGCCGGCTGGCCAGGGAGATGCCGGGCTGGCGGGTGATCGGCTGGGCACTGGTGCTGTGCCTGCCCCTGGCCCTGCCCGTCGCGGCCGTGACGCTGGCCGTCGAGCCGGTCCGTCTCACCGGGCACAGCATCGCCGGACTGCTCTGGCTGGCGGCCGGATCGCAGTTCCTGGGCCTGATCGTCTGGTACCGGGCGATGGCGGAGATCGGGGTCGCCAAGGCCAGCCAGCTCCAGCTCGCACAGCCGCTGCTGACCCTGGTCTCCTCGGTCCTCCTGCTCGGCGAACAGCTGCCGGTCGCCGCTCCGGTGGCGGCCGTCGCGGTCCTCGTGTGCATCGCGGTCACCCAGCGAGTAAAGACCGGATAGACCCTGATGTTGCGATTTGTCCAGTGAGCGACTGTTAACCCGGCCCCCAGACCACCCACCGGTCAGAGGTAACGTCTGGGGGCCGGGCGGGCGCCGGGAGCATACGGGGAACTCGCCCGCGACGATCTGCGAAAGGCTGGATGTGACCGACATCGAACGCGTCGGAGTGGTGGGCTGCGGCCAGATGGGCGCGGGTATTGCAGAGGTCTGCGCCCGTAGCGGCCTGGAGGTGAAGGTCGCCGAGACCACCGGTGAGGCTCTGGAGATAGGCCGCACCCGGCTCCACAACTCCCTCTCGAAGGCCGCGGAGCGCGGCAAGATCACCGAGGAGGAGCGCGACGCGACGCTCGGCCGGCTGAGCTTCACCACCGACCTCGGGGAGTTCGCCGACCGCGATCTCGTCATCGAGGCCGTCGTGGAGAACGAGCAGGTCAAGACCGAGATCTTCCAGGTCCTCGACCAGGTCGTGACCAGCCAGGACGCCATCCTGGCCTCCAACACCTCCTCCATCCCGCTGGTGAAGCTGGCCGTCGCGACGTCCAGGCCGGACCAGGTCATGGGCATCCACTTCTTCAACCCGGCCCCCGTGCAGCAGCTCGTCGAGCTGATCCCGGCGCTGACCACCTCCGACGAGACCGTCCGGCGCTCCGAGGCGCTGGTGCAGGACGTGCTCGGCAAGCACGCGATCCGCGCCCAGGACCGCTCCGGTTTCGTGGTCAACGCGCTCCTCATCCCGTATCTGCTCTCCGCGATCCGGATGTTCGAGTCGGGCATCGCGAGCCGCGAGGACATCGACAACGGCATGGAGATGGGCTGCGCCCATCCGATGGGTCCGCTGAAGCTCTCCGACCTGATCGGCCTGGACACGGTCGCTTCGGTCGCGGACTCGATGTACGCCGAGTACAAGGAGCCGCTGTACGCCGCTCCCCCGCTGCTCCAGCGGATGGTGGACGCCGGACGGCTCGGCCGTAAGACGGGGTCGGGCTTCTACCCGTACTCCTGACCCGGACGAGTGAGGGGCGTGTCCGGTGGTCCGGACACGCCCCTCAGCAGATCGCTCTGCGCCACCTCCGCCGACCGGCACGGTGGCCCGGCAGGACCTACGCCCCGCGCAGCACCGCCCCGGTCCGCTCCGTGGCGAGTGCGACAGCCGCGTCCCGCGCGGTCGTCGCCTCGTCCACGGTGAGCGTGCGGTCCGCCGCGCGGAAGCGCAGCGCGTACGCCAGGGACTTCTTGCCCGCACCGATCTGGTCACCGGTGAAGACGTCGAACAGCCGCAGCGACTCGAGGAGTTCACCCGCGCCCTCGCGCAGCGCCGCCTCGACGTCGGCGGCAGGCACACCCGCCGGGACGATCAGCGCGACGTCCTGGGTCGCCACCGGGAAGACGGAGATCCGGGGCGCGACGAGCACGGTGGTCGCCCGCTCCAGCACATCCAGCTCGATCTCCATCGCGCAGGTGCGCTCCGGGAGATGGAACGCCTTGATGACGCGCGGGTGCAGTTCGCCCGCGTGACCGGCGAGTACGTCCTCGCCGTCCACGGTGACGTACAGCGCGGCGCAACGGCCGGGGTGCCACGGCTCGTTGCGGTCACCGCGGACGGTCAGCTCGACACCGGCCTCGCGGGCGACGGTACGGGCCGCCTCGACGGCGTCCGCCCAGTCGGCCGGGCGGCCCTTGCCCCACCAGCCGGACTGCTCGCGCGCACCGGTCAGAACGGCGGCGATGCGGCGCGGCTGGTGCGGCAGTGCGGCGTCGAGCCCGGCGATCTCCTCGTCCGTGGGCCTGCGGTCGACGGGCAGCCGCGCGGGCACGCCCTGGCCGTCGTTCTCCGCGGGCCGGGGGACGAAGACCAGGCCGGTCTCGAAGAGCGCGAGGTCGTGCGAGCCGCGTCCGGTGTTGCGCCGCAGCGCGCCGAGCAGACCCGGCAGCAGCGTGGTGCGCAGCGCGGGCTCCTCGTCGGAGAGCGGGTTGACCAGCTTGACCGTGTCACGGCGGGGGTCGTCGGCGGCCAGGCCGAGCTGGTCGAACGCCGCGTCGCCGAGGAACGGGTAGCTCAGTGCCTCGACGAAGCCGACACCGGCCAGCGCGCGGCCGACCCTGCGGTGCAGCCGCTGCCGCGCGGTCAGCCCGCGGCCCGCCGGGGGCCTGGGCAGCGTCGAGGGGAGGTTCTCGTACCCCTCCAGGCGGATGACCTCTTCGGCCAGGTCGTTGGGGTAGGCGAGGTCGGGGCGCCAGGACGGCACGGTGACGACCAGTTCGTCCTGCCCGTAGACGTCACAGCCGACCTGCTGGAGGCGGCGTACGACGGTCTCGCGGCCGTAGGCGACGCCGGCCACCCGGTCGGGGTGGTCGGCGGGCATCGAGATGGTGCGCGGCGCGGACGGCGCGATGATCTCGGTGACGCCGGGCTCCGCGGTGCCGCCCGCGAGCAGCACGAGGAGGTCGACGGTCCGCTGGGCGGCTGCCGAGGCGGCCTCCGGGTCGACGCCCCGCTCGAAGCGCTTGGACGCCTCGGAGGCCAGCTTCTGACGGCGGGCGGTGCGCGAGATGGAGAGCGCGTCGAAGTGCGCGGCCTCGATGACGACCTCGGTGGTGCCCCGGACCTGTCCGGTGGCGGGGTCGGGCTGCGCGTCGGCGATCTCGGTGTTGGCGCCGCCCATCACCCCGGCCAGGCCGATGGGGCCGCGGTTGTCGGTGATGACGAGGTCGCCCGCGTCGAGGACGCGCGCGACGCCGTCGAGCGTGGTGAACTTCTCGCCGGGCTCCGCCCTGCGCACCCCGATCGGCCCGTCGATCCGGGTCCGGTCGTAGGCGTGCAGCGGCTGGCCGAGCTCCAGCATCACGTAGTTGGTGATGTCGACGGCGAGCGAGATCGGGCGCATCCCGGCCTTCTGCAGACGGCGCTGCAGCCAGATCGGGGAACGGGCCTCGGGGTCGAGACCGACGACCGTACGCGCGGTGAAGCGGTCGCAGCCGTCGGGGGCGGCGATCCGCACCGGGTATCCGTCCGCGTTCGGCGCGGGCACGTCCAGCAGCGCCGGGTCGCTCAGCGGCAGGCCGTAGGCGGTGGCGGTCTCCCGGGCCACGCCGCGGATCGACAGGGCGTACCCGCGGTCCGGGGTGACGGCGATGTCCAGGACCTCGTCGACCAGTTCGAGCAGCGCGATGGCGTCGGTGCCGACCTCGTGCTCGGGCGGCAGCACGATGATGCCGTGCGAGCCGTCGTCGCCCATGCCCAGCTCGTCGCCGGAGCAGATCATGCCGTGCGAGGTCTTGCCGTACGTCTTGCGCGCGGCGATGGCGAAGTCACCGGGCAGGACCGCGCCCGGCAGGACCACGACGACCTTGTCGCCGACGGCGAAGTTCCGGGCGCCGCAGACGATCTCCTGCGGCTCGCCGGTGCCGTTGGCCGTGCCGACGTCGACGGTGCAGAACCGGATCGGCTTCTTGAAGCCCTCCAGCTCCTCGATGGTGAGGACCTTGCCGACGACCAGCGGGCCCTTGAGGCCGGCGCCGATCTGCTCGACCGTCTCGACCTCCAGACCGACGCCGATGAGCTTGGCCTGTACGTCACGGCCGGTCTCGGTGGCGGGGAGATCGACGTACTCCCGCAGCCAGGAAAGCGGGACCCGCATCAGATCTCCATCCCGAACGGCCGGGTGAAACGGATGTCACCCTCGACCATGTCTCGCATGTCTTCGACGTTGTGGCGGAACATCAGCATCCGTTCGATGCCGAACCCGAAGGCGAATCCGCTGTACTTCCCGGGGTCGACGCCACAGGCGGTCAGCACCTTGGGGTTGACCATCCCGCAGCCGCCCAGCTCGATCCAGCCCTCGCTGGAGCAGGTACGGCACGGGCGGTCGGGGTTGCCCACCGACGCGCCGCGGCAGACGTAGCACTGCATGTCCATCTCGGCGGACGGCTCGGTGAACGGGAAGTAGTTCGGGCGCAGCCGGGTGGTCATGTCCTGGCCGAAGAGCGACTGCACCATGTGGTCCAGGGTGCCCTTGAGGTCGGCCATGGTCAGGCCCTCGTCCACGGCGAGCAGCTCGATCTGGTGGAAGACCGGGGTGTGCGTGGCGTCCAGCTCGTCGGTGCGGTAGACCCGCCCCGGGCAGACGACGTAGACGGGCGGCTCACGGTCGAGCAGCGTACGGGCCTGGACGGGCGAGGTGTGGGTGCGCAGCACGACACCGGACTCGTCGCCCTCGGTGCCCTCCGGGCCCTGGACGAAGAAGGTGTCCTGCATCTGCCGGGCCGGGTGGTCCGGGGTGAAGTTCAGGGCGTCGAAGTTGAACCACTCCGCCTCGACCTCCGGGCCCTCGGCGACCTCGTACCCCATGGCGACGAAGATGTCCGCGACCCGCTCCATGAACGTGGTCAGCGGGTGGCGGGCGCCGGCGGGCGTGCGGTCGTGGGGCAGTGTGACGTCCACTGCCTCCTCGACCAGGACGCGCTCGTCGCGCTCGGTCTCCAGCTCGGCCTGGCGGGCCGCGAGGGCCTTGTTCACCGCGCCGCGCGCCATGCCCACGCGCTTGCCCGCCTCGGCCTTGGCCTGGGGCGGCAGCGCACCGATCTCGCGGTTGGCGAGCGCCAGCGGCGAGGTGCCGCCGGTGTGCGCCGTCTTCGCGTGTGCGAGCGCGTCGAGGTCGCCCGCGGCGGCGAAGGCGGCGAGCGCCTCGCTCCGCATGCGCTCGATCTCTTCCGGTTTCAGTGCCTCGACCTCAACTGGGTCGTACGACTTGTTCGGTGCCGACATCTCTTCCCGTACTTCCGATTGGCTGGCTGAGGCGACCACCTCGCCGACAGCGACGTCAAGGACGCAAACGTGCCAAAGGTCGAGTCTAGAGGTCTCAGGGGGGCGAAGAAGCCCGCGGTCCGTTCCGGCTCTCCCGTCGCCCCGGCGTGATGCCGTGCGACGGGTCCCTATTTCAGGTGGGCCGGAGTACCCACGGGCAGGATAAATCGGAATTCGGCGCCGCCGCCGGGCCCGCGGCCCACGGTGATCGTCCCGCCGTGCGCCTCGATGATGCCCTTGACGATGTACAGGCCGAGCCCGGTCCCACCGCGTTTGCTGCCCCGCCAGAACCGGGTGAAGACACGGCTCATCGACTCCTCGGGGATACCGGGGCCTTCGTCGGTCACGGTGACACCCGTTCCCTTCTCGTCGTCCTTCGCGGCGGCCGGCGCCACCTCGATGGTGACGGTTCCCTCGCCGTGGCGCACCGCGTTTTCCAGCAGGTTGCCCAGCACCTGGTCGACCTTGTCCGGGTCCGCCCACAGATCGGGCAGCGGCTGCTGGATGCGGACCACGAACCGGTCGGGGTCCTGTCCGGACGCGGTGTGTGCCTGGATGTGCCGGTCCACTGCGGCGCCGATGTCCACCGGCTGGCGGCGCAGCTCCAGGCGGCCCGAGTCGATGCGGGAGATGTCGAGCAGCTCGGCGATCAGCCGGGTCACGCGGTTGGCGTCGGCGTCGACGGTCTCCAGCATGAGCCGCTTCTGGGCGTCGGTGAAGCGCTCCCATTTGGCGAGCAGGGTCGCGGTGAAGCCTTTGACCGAGGTCAGCGGGGAGCGCAGTTCGTGCGCGACGGTGGCTATCAGCTCGGCGTGGCTGCGCTCGGTGCGCCGCCGGGCCTCGGTGCCCCGGAGCGAGATCACCAGCCGCCGCACGGGCCCGGTGGGGTGCTCCCGTATGTAGCGTGCGGAGACCAGCACCTCCCGGCCGCCGGGCAGGAGCAGATTGCGCTCGGGCTGTCCGTGCCGGATGGCGAGTCCGCCGTACGGATCGGTCAGCGTCCACCAGCGGCGGCCCTTGAGGTCCTCCAGGGGCAGCGCCTGCTCCAGCGGGGAGCCGAGTGCGGCTTCCTTCGGTACGGCGGTGATCCGTGCGGCGGCGGTGTTGAAGCAGACGACCCGGCCGTTCTCGTCGGCGACGACGAGGCCGTCGGGCAGGTCGTCCGGGGCCACGCCCTGGTACGCCTGTACCTCGCCCGGTCCGCCGTACCCGTCCGGTGGCGATCCGTGTCCGTGCGCCGACGTACTGTCCGCTGAGACGGCCATCCCCGTATCCCACCTCTCCGAATAGCGCAGTGGGCCCCCGAGTTGGCCACCCTACTAGCTGGAGGTGACGGAGCGGCACCCTCCCGCAGCACGCTGCGCACGGGCGGACGCGTAGAGGCACACGGCGGCGGCCGTCGCGAGGTTGAGGCTCTCCGCCCTGCCGTGGATGGGGACGCGGACCACGGCGTCGGCGAGCGCCCTGGTCTCCTCGGGCAGCCCCCACGCCTCGTTGCCGAACACCCAGGCGCTCGGCCCGCCCATGGTGCCCGCGTCGAGTTCGGCGTCCAGGTCGTCGTCGCCCGCGCCGTCGGCCGCGAGGATCCGTACGCCCGCGGCCTTCAGCCCGGCGACGGCCTGCTCGACGGGGACGCCCACCGCGACCGGCAGATGGAAGTGCGAACCGACCGACGCCCGGACGGACTTGGGGTTGTACAGGTCGACGGAGGCGTCGGTGAGGACGACGGCGTCGGCCCCGGCGGCGTCCGCGCAGCGCAGCACCGTCCCGGCGTTCCCCGGGTCGCGGACGTTCGCGAGGACCGCCACCAGCCTGGGGCGCGCGGCGAGGATCTCCTCGAACGGCGAGTCCAGGAAGCGGCAGACGCCGACCAGGCCCTGCGGGGTGACGGTCTGGGAGAGTTCGGCGAGCACCTCGTCGGCGGCGAGATGGATCCGTGCGCCGCCGGACCGGGCCGCCTCGACGATGGACTCGTACCGTTCGGCGGCCTCGACGGTGGTGAACAGCTCGGTCAGGGTCGGCTCGCCGCCCACCCGGTGCCGGACCGCCTCACGCACGGCCTGCGGCCCCTCGGCGATGAACCGGCGTTCCTTGGTACGGAAGTTGCGCCGGGCGAGCCGCTTGGCGGCGGCGACGCGCGGGGAACGCGGGGAGATCAGCTCGGCGGGGGTGCCCATGGTCGGCGTTTCACCTTACGTACGTACGGAACTGCGGAGCGTCCGGACGGCGGTGCGTCCGGAGTGTGGAACACAGCGGACCCGCAGGCGGTGTCCGCCTGCGGGTCCTCCGTTGAAGAGCTTGCCTGGATCAGGCAGCGGTCTTCGGCGCGTTGACGTCGCTCGGGAGCGCCTTCTGCGCGACCTCGACCAGCGCGGCGAACGCGTTGGTGTCGTTGACGGCCAGCTCGGCGAGGATCTTGCGGTCCACCTCGATGTTGGCGGCCTTCAGACCCTGGATGAGGCGGTTGTACGTCATGCCGTTCTGGCGGGCAGCGGCGTTGATGCGCTGGATCCACAGCTGACGGAAGTCGCCCTTGCGCTTCTTGCGGTCGTTGTAGTTGTAGACCAGGGAGTGGGTGACCTGCTCCTTGGCCTTGCGGTACAGGCGCGAACGCTGACCGCGGTAGCCCTTGGCCGCTTCGAGAATTGCCCGGCGCTTCTTGTGGGCGTTGACTGCCCGCTTGACGCGTGCCACTAGTTGACTCCTTGTAGCGGGGCCGTGGGTGAACTCACACGGCCCGGAAACGAATTGGTCCCGGTCCCGATATCGCGCCCCCGACGGTCACCGGGGGCTGCGACATCACTTGCCGAGAAGCTTCTTGATCTTCTTGGCGTCGGCCGGGGCCACCACGACGGTGCCGGTCAGCGAACGCGTCTTCTTGGACGACTTGTGCTCAAGCAGGTGGCGCTTGCCGGCGCGCTCACGGAGCACCTTGCCGGAGCCGGTGATCTTGAAGCGCTTGCTGGCACCGCTGTGCGTCTTGTTCTTCGGCATCGCGCCGTTCTCTCCTCGTCAGTGACGCTCCCCCGGTGCGGGCACCGGCAGCCAGGAGCGTCAGATCGTTGGTATGTGTTCCGGGCGGAACCCCGGGGCCGCCTGGGTGGCGGCCCCCCTGGTCACGCTTCGGAGGTGGTCTCGGACGGTGCTTCGGCCTCCGCCTCGGCCGGAGCCTCGGTGGCCTCGTCCGCGGACCCCTCGGTCGCGTAGCCCTGGCGCTCCGCCTTGCGGGCGGCCTGAGCCTCGCGCGCCTCGGCCATGGCCTCGGTCTTCTTCTTGTGCGGGCCAAGAACCATGATCATGTTTCGGCCGTCCTGCTTCGGGTTCGACTCGATGAACCCGAGGTCCTCGACGTCCGAAGCGAGACGCTGGAGCAGCCGGAAGCCCAGTTCGGGACGGGACTGCTCACGGCCACGGAACATGATCGTGATCTTGACCTTGTCGCCCTGCTTGAGGAAGCGCACGACGTGACCCTTTTTGGTGTCGTAGTCGTGCGGGTCGATCTTCGGCCGGAGCTTCATCTCCTTGATGACCGTGTGCGCCTGGTTCTTGCGCGCCTCACGGGCCTTCATGGCCGACTCGTACTTGAACTTCCCGTAATCCATGAGCTTGCACACGGGCGGACGGGCGGTCGCCGCGACCTCGACCAGGTCGAGGTCGTACTCCTGTGCCAGCTCCAGGGCCTTGGCAAGCGGCACGATGCCGACCTGCTCGCCACTGGGTCCGACAAGTCGCACCTCGGGAACGCGAATCCGGTCGTTGATGCGGGGCTCGGCGCTGATGGATCCTCCTCGGTAGCACCACACGGCTCTCTGGCAGACAGCCGCGTAACGTCTGTATCGACAGACCAACCGCACTGGAACATGAAAAACGCCCCGGACGGGACACAGGCGGGAGCTCCTCACATACCGGAGCACCGCCGCGTCAACCGCGGGGCGCACATCGGGTGGCTTCCATCGTCCGTACGGAACGATGGGCGCCGCCTGACCGGTGACCCGCCGTCCCGGAGGACAGTCAGGTGGGAGATCGGAGCCTCCACTTGTGGGCCGAGCACATAGGTGTCCGGCCGGTCGTTACACAAGGTTAGCAGCTCGCCCGTATCCGGGCCAATCCCGCGCTCCCCCGGCCTCCGCGCGGGGGCCGGGGCGCCACCGCATATCGTGTGCGTCATGAGCGACGCGACCCCTACCCCCGAAGAAGCCCCCGGCTTCGACTCCATGACCCGCGACATCGCGGACGTCCCCGCGGTCGAGGTGATCACGACGGTCGCAGTGCATCTGATGAGCTCGGCAGCCGTCAACCTCGGCCTCGCCGAGGACGGCGAGAAGCACAAGGACCTGGACGAGGCGCGGAAGCTGATCCAGGCGCTGGCCGGACTGGTGACGGCCAGCGCCACGGAGATCAGCTCCTTCCACGCGGCTCCGCTGCGCGACGGCCTGAAGTCGCTCCAGCTGGCGTTCCGCGAGGCGTCGGTCGTACCCGACGAGCCCGGCCAGGGCCCCGGCGAGAAGTACACCGGGCCGGTCTACGGCTGAGGGACCGACCCGGTTCCTTCTTACGACTGCGGCCGGGAGCCGCGCCGGGGCCACAGGGTCCCGCGCGGACCGGCCGGAGCCTCCCCGGCGAGGGCTTCCCCGGCGAGGGCTTCCCCGGCCGGGGCCCCGCCCGCCGGGGACGGGGACTCCTCGTCGTGGCCGGTGAATCCCGCGGGGTGGGTGAACCGGTGGACGAGCGCCGCGAGCGCCCCGCCGATCAGCGGGGCGACGATGAACAGCCACACCTGGGAGAGCGCGGGACTTCCGGCGAAGATGGCCGGACCCAGACTCCGCGCCGGGTTCACCGAGGTGCCGGTCAGCGGGATGCCGACCAGGTGGACGGCGCCGAGCGCCAGGCCGATGGGGAGCCCGTCGAAGCCCGTGACCGCCACCTTGTGCGTGACGGCCAGCACGACGAAGACGAACACGAAGGTGAGCGCCACTTCCACCAGGAAGGCGCCGCCCAGGTTGAGGTGCACGGCCGAGCGGCTGTCGTAGCCGTTGCTGCCGAACAGCCCGTGGGTCTTGAGCCCCGGCACCTGCTTGGCGAGCAGGAAGAGGAGCGCCGCGCCGACGATGCCGCCGGCCAGCTGCGCCACCCAGTACTCCACCGCCGTGCGCACCTTCATCCGCCCGGCCACCAGCATGCCCATCGTCACGGCCGGGTTGATGTGGCAGCCCGAGATCGCGCCCAGCGAGTAGGACAGCGCCAGCATGGTGAATCCGAAGGTGAGCGCGATACCGAAGGCGCCGATGTACTCGGCGGCGAGAACCGCGGCGCCCACGGCGACGAACACCAGCAGCAGAGTTCCCAGGAACTCCGCACCTATCCTCCGCGTCTCCGTCTCCATACCTCACACCTCACGAAGATTGTCGGATTTCTCCGCAATTATTCGTCGAGTGAGGCGTCTCTGCCTGTCGGGGCCGTATCTCCGCCCGTCAAGGCCGGAGCGGGCGCCACCCGTCAAGGTCGGAGCGGGCCCCGGGTCAGCGCGCGAAGAGCGGGGCGTTGGGCGCGGGCGCGTCGGCCGGCAGCAGTGCCAGATCCAGCCCGCGCACCAGCCGTGCCCGCAGCACCTCGTCGGCCGCCAGCGCCGTCGCGACGGCGCCCGCCGCCGCCTGCTCCGTGCCCGGCGTCAGCACCAGGGCCAGCGTGCCGTCGGCCCGGCCGGGGCCGAGGTGGGCGCGGAGTACGCCGGGATGTGCGGCGACCACACCCCGTACCGCTTCCACGACGGCCGGGTCGTCGAGCGGGTCCGCGCTGGTGCGGCCCTCGGCCAGGGCCAGCAGCGCCGGACCCGTCAGCTCGTACGGGACGGGCCCCGCCAGGTCGAGCAGCAGGGTGTCGGCCCGCTCGTGGGCGGCGGCCTGGAGCGCCTGGTGCAGCGGTACGGCGACCGGCCGGGCCTGCGGGTCCCAGCGGGCCAGCGACTCGGTCGAGGTGAAGGCGGGGAGCGCCCTGCGGTCACCGGCCTGGAGCGTGGGGACCGCCATGTCGCTGGACTTCTCGCGGCGCAGCCCGTCCTCGCCGGTCTCCGCCTCCCCCAGGATCGCCACGACCGGGACCAGCAGCCGGGCGCCCTTCAGGGCCTCCAGCACCTGGGGCTCCGCCGCCCTGTCCTGCGACCAGGCGGCGAGCGCCGCGGCCAGCCCGGGGTCGGCGGTGCCGTCGTCTTCGGAGAATCCGGGGTCCGGAATGTTCTTGAGCGCCACGCCCCGAGCCTAGCCGCCGGGGCCGCGGCTGCTTCACGGGGCTGCGGTTCGTTCAGGGGGCCGCGGCTGTCTGATCGCCGGGGCAGGCCACCCGGGCCGCCGGTGTCCCGGTGGTCGGGAGTGCGGCACGGCCGCCGTCACGGCCGTCGGCGATAACGGCTGAAGCCCGCGCCGCGCACCCTTCCCGCTCCGCCGGGACCGCCGCGCCACAGCACCACGCCGGCCGCCAGCAGCAGTACGCCCACGCTGCCCGCGAGCGGCACGAGCCAGCCCGCCGGACCGTCGTCGCCGGACGCGGATTCCGGGCCGGGGCCGAAGTACTTCCTCCCGTAGGCGGCGGAGTCCGTACGGATGCTGTCGGGCGCCTTCCGCGCCGCAGCCCTGAGCGCTGCCGCCGGGTCGACGATGCCGTAGCCGTGGGCGTCGTCCCGCCCGCCCCGGGGAGCGCTGCGGGCGGTGTCCGTGAGCAGCTTCTTGATCTGGGCGGGGGTCAGATCCGGGTGCGCGGCGCGTACCAGCGCGACCGCTCCGGAGACGAAAGCCGAGGCGGCGCTGGTGCCCCAGCCCTCGTAGTACTTGTGGTCGGGGTCGGCGATCACCACGTCGACCCCCGGGGCGCTCACGGTGGCGTACCAGCGGCGGGTGGAGAACGAGGCGTGCGTGCCGTACCGGTCGACGGCCGCCACCGCGATCACTCCCGGGTAGGCGGCCGGGTAGGAGATGTGGTCGCCCTTCTCCCCGCCGTTGCCCGCCGACGCGACCACGACCGCGCCCTTGGAGAGGGCGTACTGGATGGCGTCGTCCTGGCCCGCTTCCGGGCGGGCGGACGCGCTGTCGTCGCCGAGCGAGAGGTTGATGACGTCGGCGTGGTGGTCGGCCGCCCAGCGGATGCCGTCGGCGAGGGCGCCGCCGCGGGACTCACGGGCCTTCTTGATGGCCGGGTCGCTGCCTTCGAGGATGACCCGGACCGGCAGGATGCGTGCCTCGGGGGCGATGCCCAGGACGCCTTCGCTGTCGTCCGGGCCGTGGCCGTGGCCCGCGATGATCCCGGCCATGGCGGTGCCGTGCCGGGCCCAGGACCGGTCGCCGGGCCCCGCCCCGAAACCGATCAGGTCCTTGGCGGGCAGTACCTGTCCCGCGAGGTCGGGGTTGGTGGCGTCGACGCCGGTGTCCAGGACGGCGACCGTGATGCCCTTGCCCTTGGTCGTCCGCCAGGCCTGCTGGGTGTGCATGGCGTCCAGTTCCCACTGCTGGGCGCGGATGGAGTCGGCGCGCGCGGGTGCGGCGGGCAGTACGGCGAAGGCCGCGGCGGCCAGCGCGGCCGTGACTGCGGTGGGTCCTTGGCGTCTCATCAGGATTCTCCGTGGCGGCGACTCGTCAGGGCTTCTCGGCGGCGGCGCACCGGGGCCTCCCGGTGGCGGCGCGTCACGGTTTCCCGGCGGCGCATCAGGGTTTCCCGGTGGCGGTGGCGTTCTTCCGCAGCGCGCGCTCGACGCGCTCCTCGATGCCCTTGGCCTCGTAGCCGAGTCCGGCCTGGGCGGCGGCTGTTGTACGGGATTCCTGCACGGCCTCGTCGGCGGGCTCCGGGTCGGTGACGGTACGTCCGTCGGCGAAGCCCGAGACCGCGTAGACGACGACCGGCGCGTCGGTGAGGACGCTCACCGTCCAGCTCGCCCGCTGCGCGTCGCCGAAGTCCGCGGCGACGGTGGACTTCACGGGGTAGGTGCGGGGCATCAGATCGGTGCGCCCGCCGAGCCGTTCCGTGACGAATCGCTGGTGCAGGGCCGTCATGGCGGCGGGGTCGGCCTCGGTGAAGAGCATGCCGACCGTGGTCACGCTGCTGCTGGTCGCGTCGGTGTAGGTGGCGCGCAACAGCCGGACGCAGCCGACCGGTTGGAGCGCCCTGAGCAGCAACGGGTCCAGTCCGCCCGCGCAGTCGGCGTCCGGTGCGACGGCCAGCCGGGTCCAGGTACGGTCGGCGCCGCCGGGGCCCGCGCCGTGTCCCTCGATGGTGCGCGGGAAGAGGGTGTCGACCGGGGTGCTGTGCCACAGGCCGCGCGACTCGGTGAATCCGGTACGGGAGTCGGCCGCCGCGGTGCTCCCGCTGAGCACGCTCCCGGCGACCGCTCCGCCGATCAGCCCGAGTCCCAGCACCGCGCAGGCCGCGACGGCCGCGGTCCTGGCCGGGTGCCGCGCCGCCACGGGCCGCAGCCGGGTGGTCGTCTCCGACGGGGTCTCCGCGGCGTCGGGACGGGGCGGGGCGTACACCGTGGGGCGGCCCGCGCCGGGGCGCGGTGTGAGGTCGACCGCCCCGACCGGCCTGCGGCGGGTGGGCGGCGGGGCGGTGGGCCGCGGTGGGACGGGCGGGCGGGCCGGGGGTTGTACGGCCGGGGCGGCGGCGACCTGAGCCTCGGCGGCCCCGGGCTCCACGGGGCTCCCGGGTGCGACCGGCGGGTTCCCGGCGGACGATTCCGCAGCGGGGGGCTCCTCGGCCGGAGCATCGACGACGGGGCGCAGCCGGGTGGTCGTCTCGACCGGGGCCTCCACCGGGCCGGACGAGGACGGTGGTTCGGGCGGGCGCGGAGGGAAGGACGGGAAGGGCGCACGTCGCGCTTCGGTGCTCATCCGCCCCCCAGTGCGTCTGCCGGTCGTGGTGCGGGTGCCTCGCGCGCGACACCGCCGACGCGCCTTCCCGGCGGGTCCGTTCGTCACTCTACGGGCTGGCACCGCCCCGGTGGGCACCGGAAGGTACGCACGAGGCATCTGCCCAAAAGGTCCGGCTGAAGGGCTGTCCCGCAATTTCCGGCGGGACAGCCCTTACCCTCCGGTAATCATGTCTGGCAGGCTTCGGCCATGACGCCCCGTGCTGCAGACCGGACCCGGTACGACCGGGCAACCGCACATCTCGACGCCCCGCTGGCGATCGTCGACGTCGAGGCCTTCGACGCGAATGCCGACGATCTGGTACGCCGCGCCGCAGGCAAACCGATCCGGGTGGCCAGCAAGTCCGTACGCTGCCGGGCCCTCCTCGACCGGGTGTTGGAGCGGGACGGTTTCGCCGGGCTGATGTCCTTCACGCTGGCCGAGTCGCTGTGGCTGGCCCGCTCCGGCTTCGACGACGTCCTGCTCGCCTACCCGTCGGCCGACCGTGCCGGATACGCCGAGCTCGCCGCCGATCCGAAACTCGCCGCCGCCGTGACGGTGATGGTCGACGACCCGGCGCAGCTGACACTGATCGACGCGGCGCGGGCGGGCGGCCGTGAGGAGATCCGGGTCTGTCTGGAACTGGACACCTCGCTGCGCATGCTCGGCGGGCGGGTGCGGGTCGGGGCACTCAGGTCCCCGCTGCGCGAACCCGCCCAACTCGCCGAGCTGGCACGGTCGGTGGCGCGCCGTCCCGGGTTCCGGCTGGTGGGCCTGATGGCGTACGAGGGCCATGTGGCCGGGGTCGGTGACTCGCTCGCGGGACGGCCGCTGCGCTCCCGGGCGATCCGGCTGATGCAGTCGGCGGCCCGCAGGGAACTGGCGGCCCGGCGTGCGGCCGTGGTGCGCGCGGTGCGGGCGGTGGCGCCGGACCTGGAGTTCGTCAACGGCGGCGGCACGGGAAGCGTCCAGCACACGGCGGCGGAGGACGCGGTGACCGAGATCGCCGCGGGTTCCGGGCTGTACGTGCCGCGCCTCTTCGACAACTACACGTCGTTCACCGGCCGTCCGGCGGCGCTCTTCGCACTGCCTGTCGTACGGCGGCCGGGCGTCGGCGTGGTGACGGTACTCGGCGGCGGCTATCCCGCTTCGGGGGCGGCGGGAGCGGACCGGCTGCCCGTTCCGTATCTCCCCGAGGGGCTGCGTTACGACGCGCAGGAGGGCCCCGGTGAGGTGCAGACCCCGCTGCTCGGCTCCCCGGCCGACGATCTGCTCATCGGCGACAAGGTGTGGTTCCGGCACGCGAAGGCCGGGGAGCTGTGCGAGCGCTTCGACGCCCTTCAGCTGATCGAGGGCGACCGGGTGAGTGCGACGGTGCCGACGTACCGCGGCGAGGGCCACACCTTCCTGTAGGACCTGTCCGGCGGTGCGTCACCTCGCGGCGGTCACCGGCCGATGCTGCTGCCGACACCGCCGCTGGTGGCGTCCCCGATGGGACGGATCCCGCGGGTGATCGTGTCCATGGTGCCGAGCGGCGGTCCGGCCGCCCCGGCGTCGAAGGCGAGGCGGACGACGACCATCGATTCGGTGCCGAGGGGCGAGGGGAAGGCGACCGTCTCGACGTAACCGCCGGGCCCCGCACTGGTTCTGACCCGCCAGCGCACCAGATAGCCGGTGCGGCCCGCGACGGACAGGGACTTCGACGCGAGCTGCGTGTGCGAGGTGATGCCGTCGTAGTTCCGGTTTCCGACGAGGTCCCGGTCGTACGAACTGTTGGCGGCGTCCTTGATGTCCGCCTTGGCGACGGCCTCGGCGGAGGTGAGTTCGGTCTGCGTGGCGGTACGCGAGGTCACCGTGGCGTGATAGCAGAACGAGGCCGAGTCGCCGGGGCAGTCGTAGGAGTGCTCGGTCCGCATGGTCGTCACGTCCTCGACCGTGCTCGACGGCTTCTCCCAGCCGTCCGGGACCGGCAGCGTGATGCCGTCGAGTTCGTCGACGAGCAGCGAGGGGTCGGCAGCCGGCGGCGCGCTGCTCGTCGGGGTGCCCTTGCCGTCGGACCCGTCGGACGCGTCGGACGTGGGGGTACGGGCGGGACCGCTGGTCGCGGTCCTCGGCCGGTCGTCCCCGCCGCCCCGGCCCACGACCACCGCCCCGGCCACGACCGCGGCGACCAGGACGGCCCCGACGGCGGCCAGTACGGCGGTCCGTGGACCGCTGCCGCCCCGCGGGAATACGGGCGGGGTGGGCGCCGGCGGCGGTCCGAACTGCTGCGGCGCCAGGTCCCGCGGGCGGGTGTGCGCGGTCCAGGCGGTGCCGTCCCACCACCGTTCGGTGGCGGGCAGGCCGGCGTCCGGGTACCAGCCGGGCGGGGTCGAAGAGGTCATCCGGTCACTCCTGTGTTCAGCGCCCGGAACCCGGGGCCGGGGCAGCGGTCCTTCGGCGGCGGCCGGTGAACCGGCGCCCCGGGTAGAGGGCCTTCGGCGGCTTCGTCACCTTCTCCACGAACAGCGGCGGCAGATCCGTGCCGCGCTCGCCGACCAGCGGATCACCCGCCCCCAGCAGGGAGTCGAAGGTCCGCCAACCCTCCCAGGTCTTTATGTCCGCGTGCACGTCCGGTCTGATGGGGGCGAACCGGCCCAGCTCGAAATCGTCCCCGTCCAGGTCGAACCAGCGCTCCCCGAAGACCTCCGTGCCCAGCCCCGCCGCCTTGGCCGTGAGCCGCACCAGCATCCGTACCGACTGCGCGCCGTCGAGCCGGTTCCCCTGGATCTCCCTGATGGGCAGGTCGGGCACGGCCGCCTCCACCGGTATCCACACGGTGAGCGGCGACCCCCGGTCCATGATGAACCAGGTGCGTTCCTGGGCCTGCCGGCCGTGCTGGTCCAGCACATGGAGCTGCTGCTTGTAGAAGACCGGGGTGCCGTCGTGCGGCGAAGGGCGCAGGTACCAGAGGTAGACACGGGCCGAGAGATCGATGATGGCGAGGTTCTCCATCCGGTTGTAGAACCGTACGGCGAGTATCCGGTGGTCGCTGCCGACATGCTGCTCGGCGAAGTTCTGGGCGTCCGCCTGGTGCGCGTAGCTGACGCTCACCCGGTCCCGCCAGACGAAGGGCCGTACGGAGAACATCTTGATGAAGACGACGCCGACCAGTGTCGCGGGCACCACGGCGCCGACGACCGAGGCGATGGTGGACAGCACCTCGTGGGCGCTGTTGCCGTCCTGCGGGTCGATGTTGTCGGTGCCGACGCAGGCCCGCAGCGAGTGCAGCGTCAGGTCCGCCAGCTGGTGCACATCGCCCATCCGCGCCCCCAGACCGCGCGGCGAGTCCAGCGTGAGGGTCAGGCCCACCGCGATGGCCGCCGAGAGCAGGACGAGACAGCCGAAAGCGATGACGAAGAGTCCCAGGACCGTGCGTTCGGCGATCCACCAGCGCAGCGAAGTACGGAACCGGGGATGTCCCCGACCGGTCACCATCGCACGTGTCAGCATCAGCAAACCGCTTTCCCCCTGGGCCAGTTGACCTGTTGCAGCGGAATCCTAACCAGTGACGGGCGGCCGGGCTCCCACTGTCTCGCCCGGCGTTCACCTGCGCACGGCCCACCTGTGGCAAGCTCAGCAGGCGGAGGGTGTCGTCGGCGAAGGGAAGCGCTGTGCAGGACCGTTCACTCGAAGCACTCGGGCTCGCTGTCGTACCGGCAAAGGAGCCGCTCAGCTATCCAGGACTGCCCATTCCGGAGCCCTCGCTCCTCGACGGGCGCACCTTGCTCGGGCTCGCCCCGGGCCCAGGCCCGGTGGAGACCTGGAACGTCGCCGCGCGGAGCGGACCGGTCCCCCTGGACACGTACCTGTCCGGCCAGGGCCTGCCCCTGCTGCGGGAGCGCCACCCCGCCGTCTCGGTCGGCTCCAACGCCTCTCCCGCGCAGCTCAGCAACAAACTGCTGAGCCGTGGGATCTCGGGGACCGTCCCGATGGTTCCGGTGCGGATCGAGGGCATCGCCATCGGTTGCTGCGCCCACATCTACCCCGCCGGTTACGTCGCCACCGCGCCGTACATCGACCGGGACTCGGTCCTCTCGCTGGTCGTCACCTGGCTGGACGACGATCAGATGGCTGCCGTGGACGAGACCGAACTCCCTTACTACCAAAGGGTCTTGCTGCCGTCGGGGGATTTCCCGGCAGAGCTTCCCAACGGTCTGCCGGTGGCTGACGTCCACCTCTACGCGAGTGCCATGGGTGTGCTGGCGGGGCCGGACGGCCAGCCCCGCCCGGCGCCGCCGGAGCAGGCGGCGCTGCTCGCCGAACTACTGGCGGCGTCCCCGCGGCTGCACGAACTGCTGGGTCCCGATCCGCAGACCTGGGTGGACCGTGCGTCGAAGGATCCGGAGCTGGCCGACGAGGGAACGCGGCTCTTCCGTACGGAGGGGTGGGTCGTCATGCTGGACGACTTCCTGCCGTACGCCCAGGCGCACGCCTGATCCCGAGGCCGGGCGCACGCCTGATCCCGAGGCCGGGCGCACGCCTGATCCCGAGGCCGGGGCCGGTCAGCGGAGCGCCGCTCCCAGCACCGCGGGGGCCTCGGCCAACGAGGGCCCGTACCAGGTGAGATGGCGCCCGCTGACGAGCGCCGAGGGGAGACCGGGGAAGGCTTCGGGGCCGTCGTCGGCGGTGAAGCGGTAGGGCTCGTCGGGCAGGACGACGAGATCGGCGCCCGAGGCCGTCAGCTCGCCGAGGGCGATCCTCGGATACCGCTCGGGGTGCTCCGCGTACACCTGGTGCACCCCGAGCCTGGCCAGCAGATCCCCGGCGAAGGTGTCCCTGCCGAGGACCATCCAGGGCCTGCGCCAGATCGGCACGATCGCGGTGCGGCGCCGGTACGGGACGACCCCGGCCCAGGAGGCCCGCGCCGCGTCGAGCCAGCCGGGACGGCCGAGACCGCAGGCCGCGAGCACCCGCTCCAGTTCGCTGAACGCCTGGGGCAGGCCCCGCACTTCGGTGACCAGGACCCGCAGGCCGGACGCCCGCAGCGCGTCGAGGTCGACGGCCCGGTTCTCCTCCTCGTTGGCGAGCACCAGGTCGGGCCGCAGCCGGACGATCGCCCGCACATCTGGATTCTTGGTGCCCCCGATCCGCGTGACGTCCAGGTCCGCGGGGTGGCTGCACCAGTCGGTCGCGCCGGCCAGAACCTCGGGAGCACTGACGGCGACGGTCTCGGTCAGGGAGGGGACGAGCGAGACGACGCGCATCGGGACCGCTCAGTACCGCTGTTCGGCGGTCGCGTCGACGTGTTCGGCCACGGCGACGACCACGATCCGGGTCTCGGGGGCGGTGGCACGCCAGCGGTGACGCACGCCGCCCGACAGGAACAGGGTGTCGCCGCGCTCCAGGCGGTAGGCCCGCCCTTCGGCCTCCACGTCGGCCGCGCCCTCGGCGACGTACAGCACCTCGTCGTTGCGGTGCTGGAACTCCCGCCCGGTGTCCTGCTCGCCGGTGAACTCCATGGCGTGCAACTGGTGGTGTCCGCGCACCAGCGGCCGGATCTGCGGCTCGGGATCCGGCACGGCCCCGGGGGCGGTCACCGCGCGGACGATGTCGACGGTGCGGGCCGCGTCGGAGTCGGCGAGCAGTTCCTTCGCCGTGGACTCCAGTGCCTCGGCGACCCGCTGGAGCGAGCGCACGCTCGGCCGGGCCCGCTCGTTCTCGATCTGGCTGAGGAAGGGCACGGAGAGTCCGCTGCGCGCCGAGACCTTGGCGAGGGTGAGCCCCAGAGCACGGCGGCGCCTGCGAACCGCGGCGCCCACCCGGAGTGTTTCCTTCTCGTCCTTGTCCATCTCCCGGATACCCTCCCCTTGCCGTATCGCCAGTGGTGTCTGCTGCAAGCACCTTACGCAGCTTCGGCCCACCGCTGGGCACTCCTGTCACACCTGCGTCGCACAACCTTTCATCCGCACATCTGCGCGCAGACCCCCGGCCCGCCGCCACCGGGCCGGATCCGGTGCACCGACCTGCGGGTACGGGCCGCCCGGCCCGGCGCACCGCGGGCAGACAGCAGCGAGGGGGTGGTCGACGCCACCGGCGTTGACCACCCCCTCACGGAGCGCTGACGGATCAGCCGCCGACGGGGGCCAGCTGGTCCTCCATCTCGGGGTGTGCGGTCAGCCAGGTGCGGGCGGACTTCTTCTCGTTGCCCGGACCGCCGTCCTGGATCGCCACTTCGAGGGAGTTGAGCTGGTCCTCGCTGAGCTTGAACTTCTTCAGCCAGCCGTTCAGTTCGGGCAGATCCTTGCCGAAGTCCTTGCGGGCGACGGTGTGGATCGAGTCGCTCTTGCCCCAGGCGCCCTTCGGGTCCTTGAGCTTCGTCAGGTCGTACTTGCCGTACGCCCAGTGCGGCGACCACAGCACGACGACCACCGGCTCCTTCTTCTTGATGGAGCGGTCCAGCTGGGCCAGCATCGACGAGGTGCTCGACGAGACGACCTTGTACTCGCCCTGCAGCCCGTAGGCCTTGAGCACCTTCTTGTTCAGCAGGCCCATTTCACCGGCGCTGGACTCGATGCCGATGATCTTGCCGTTGAACTCCTTGCCCTTGCCCTTCAGATCCGCGAGGGACGTGACGCCCTTCACGTACGAGGGCACGGACAGCTCCAGCGACGTGGGCCCGTACCAGGACCCGATGTCGGTGAGGTTGTCCTTGTATCTGTCCCAGTACTGCTGGTGCGTCGTGGGCAGCCAGGAGTCGAACTGGACATCCATCTGGCCCTGCGCGAGCGCGGTGTACAGCGGGCCCGGGTCGAGCTGCTTGACGCTGGGCTTGTACCCGCGGTCCTCCAGGATGTTGTCCCAGAGATACGTGCTCGCGATGGCCTCGTCCCACGGGAAGAACCCGAGGTTGACGGACTTGCCCGCGTCCTTGCCCTGCTGGGTGTGCGTGCCGCCCGGGACGGGGGCGAGCTTGTCGACCACACCGGGGTTCTGCTTCAGCCAGGTGCGCACGCCGTCCTGCTCGTGGCCTTCACCGGCCCCCTGGATGGCGTTCTCCAGGCCGGTGAGCTGCTTCTCGGTGAGCTTGAAGTCCTTCAGCCACTTGGCGACCGTCGGGTCCTTCTTGTCGAAGCCCTTGTGCGCGACGGTGTGGATCAGGTCGCCCTTGCCCCAGGCGCCCTTCGGGTCCTTGAGCTTCGTCAGGTCGTACTTGCCGTAGGCCCAGTGCGGCGACCACAGCGTGACGACCACCGGCTCCTTCTTCTTGATGGAGCGGTCCAGCTGGGCCAGCATCGACGAGGTGCTCGACGAGACGACCTTGTACTCGCCCTCCAGCCCGTACGCCTTCAGGACACTCTTGTTGAGGGTGCCCATCATTCCTGCGCTGGACTCGATGCCGATGATCTTGCCCTTGAACTCCTTGCCCTTGCCCTTGAGATCGGCGAGGGACTTGATGCCCTTCACGTACGAGGGCACCGTCAGCTCCAGCGACGTCGGCCCGTACCACTGGCCCATGTCCTCCAGCTGCGACTTGTACTTGTTCCAGTAGTCCGCGTGGGTCGTCGGCAGCCAGGAGTCGGTCTGGAAGTCGATGTCACCGCGGGCCACCCCGGAGTAGAGCGGGCCGGCGTCGAGCTGCTTGACGTCGGTCGTGTAGCCGCGCTCCTCCAGGAGCTCCTTCCACAGGAACGTGGAGGCGATGCCCTCGTCCCAGGGGATGTAGCCCATGTTGATCTTCTTGCCCTTGCCGACGTCCGTGCTCGCCTGTGACGAGCTCTTGCTGTCGGAGGACGAACCGAGGTTCATGCCGCCCGCGACGAGCCCGAGGATCACGACGCCGATCACGGCGACCGTGGTGCCGGGCCGGTAGTGCGTGAAGCTCCACCGCTGCGCCATGGCCTGCGCCTTGGCGGCGGCCCGACGACCGAGCGGGGAGACCCGCTGGTTGAGGGCTCCGGTCATCCGGTCCAGGTAGATGGCCAGGATGACCACGGCCACCCCGCTCTCGGCGGCGAGACCGACCTGGAGCTGGGTGATGGCGCCGTAGACCTTCTCACCGAGACCGCCCGCACCGGCCATACCGCCGATGACCACCATCGACAGCGCCAGCATGATGACCTGGTTGACACCGGCCATGATCGTCGGCAGGGCGAGGGGAAGCTGCACCCGTCGCAGGATGTCGCGCGGGGCGGTGCCGAACGCCTCGGCCGCCTCGACCAGTTCGCCGTCCACCTGCCGGATGCCGAGCTCGGTCATCCGCACGCCCGGGGGCATGGCGAAGACGATCGTGGCGATCACGCCGGGGGTGACCCCGACGCCGAAGAACATGACGCCCGGGATCAGGTAGACGAAGGCGGGCATCGTCTGCATGACGTCGAGCACCGGGCGGACCGTGGCCCCGACCCTCTTGTTGCGCGCCGCCCAGATGCCCAGCGGTACCGCGATCACGATCGTGATGACCGCCGCGACGATCACCAGTGACAGCGTGGCCATCGCCTCGTCCCACAGGGCGAGTGAGTCGATCAGGGCGAAGCCGACGAAGGTGAGCACCGCGGGCAGCAGACCGCGCAGCCAGAAGGCCAGGACGGTGAAGATGCCCGCCATCAGCAGGGGTTCACCGCCGCTCAGTACGGTGTTGACACCGTCGTACAGGTGCGTGAGCACACTGTTGATGAAGTCGAAGAGCCAGCCCACGTGGTTCTGGAACCAGTGGACGAGGCTTTCGACCCCGTTGCCGAAATGGAACCTAGGCACTTGCGACCGCCTTGTTCTCGGGAGCTGCGTCGCAAGCCAGGGGGGCCTCGGCGTATTCGCCGAGGAAGCCTATGAGCCGGGACTGGGGGACGACTCCGACGACCTTGCCCTGGGCGTTCTTCACGGCCACCGGGTGCGGTACGCGCGCGCTCACGCCGCACAGGTCGGCGAAGGTCGTGTCGGGGGTGACCGTCTCGCAGCCGCACTCCGCCGCGTCGGGGCGGTGGGTGTCGGTCATCATCGCCGCGGCGGTGAGGACCCGGGTGCGGTCCACGTCCTTGGTGAACGAGGCGACGTAGTCGTTGGCGGGCGTGATGAGGATGTCCTCGGCGGTGCCGAGCTGGACGATCTCACCGTCCCGCATGACCGCGATGCCGTCGCCGAGACGCATGGCCTCGTTGAGGTCGTGGGTGATGAAGACGATGGTCTTCTTCAGCCGCTTCTGGAGTTCGAGCAGCTGGTCCTGCATGTCACGGCGGATCAGCGGGTCGAGCGCGCTGAAGGACTCGTCCATCAGCAGCAGGTCCGCGTCGGTGGCGAGCGCACGGGCCAGACCCACGCGCTGCTGCATACCGCCGGACAGCTCGTCGGGCCAGGAGTTCTCCCAGCCGGCGAGACCCGTCAGTTCCAGGGCCTCGGCCGCCCGCTTCTCGCGTTCCGCGCGAGGCACTCCCTGTACTTCGAGGCCGTAGCCCGCGTTCTCCAGCACACTGCGGTGCGGGAAGAGCGCGAAGTGCTGGAAGACCATGCTGATCTTCTTCGAACGCACCGCCCGCAGCTCGCGGTCGCTCAGCGCGGTCAGGTCCTCACCGTCGAAGAGCACCCGGCCGGAGGTCGGCTCCAGCAGCCCGTTGAGCATGCGCAGCAACGTGGACTTGCCGGATCCGGAGAGCCCCATCACGACGAAGATCTGGCCCGGTTCGACGGTGAAGGATGCGTCGATCACCGCAGCAGTCGTCCCTTCACCGCGCAGCTCATCGCGGCCGGTGCCGTTCTCGAGTTTCCGCACGGCTTCATCGGGTCGTCTGCCGAACACTTTGTACAAGCGGTCGGCTTGCAGCCTGGACACATATACCTCACGCGTTGGAACGAAAACGACCCGTCACCCCCGTGTCGACAGGTCGTGGAGCGGCGCGGGATCTGTCCGCTTCACCCTCGCAATACTTGAATCTGCTACTGGTTCCGCTCCGTGGCGGCGCCTGCCCACCCTTATGCGGTCCAAACAAATCAGTGACTCAGCTCACCACGGGTGACTGTCGGTGGGGTACGGCATCATCGGAGCGTGACGCGACGCCTGATGCTCCTCGATTCCGCTTCCCTCTACTACCGGGCCTACTTCGGGGTCCCCGACTCCGTACGGGCCCCGGACGGCACCCCGGTCAATGCCGTCCGCGGGCTGCTCGACTTCATCGCCCGGCTGGTGCAGGACCACCGGCCGGACGATCTGGTCGCCTGCATGGACGCCGACTGGCGCCCGCAGTGGCGGGTCGACCTGATCCCTTCGTACAAGGCGCACCGGGTCGCGCAGCTGACGGCGGAGGGGCCCGACGAGGAGGAGACCCCGGACACCCTGGCCCCGCAGGTCCCGGTGATCGAGCAGGTGCTGGACGCCCTGGGCATCGCCCGGGTCGGCGTGGAGGGGTACGAGGCGGACGACGTCATCGGCACCCTGGCCGGGCTGGCGACGGGCCCGGTGGACATCGTCACCGGCGACCGCGACCTCTACCAGCTGGTGGACGACGCACGCGGTGTGCGGGTGCTCTATCCCCTGAAGGGCGTCGGGAACCTCCAGCTCACCGATGAGGCGCTGCTGCGCGAGAAGTACGGGGTGGACGGCCGGGGGTACGTGGATCTGGCGCTGCTGCGCGGCGATCCGAGCGACGGGCTGCCCGGGGTGCCGGGAATCGGCGAGAAGACCGCCGCCAAGCTGCTCGACGCGTTCGGTGATCTGGCCGGGATCATGGCCGCCGTCGACGATCCGGCGTCCGGGCTGACGCCGTCGCAGCGCCGGAAGCTCGACGAGTCCCGCCCCTACGTGGCGGTGGCGCCGACGGTGGTGCGGGTCGCCTCCGACGTACCGCTCCCCCCGTTCGACCCGGAGCTGCCCGTCGAGCCGCGCGATCCTGCGGCCCTGGACGAACTCGCCGCCCGGTGGGGTCTGGGTGGATCGCTCCAGCGGCTGCTCTCCACTCTGCATCCCTGAGGTGCTAACTTAGGTGAACCTAAGAAACCTTGATCAGGGAGCTGTCCGTGGCAGAACAACCGGCCCGTAAGACACCGCAGGCCCGCGAGGCACAGGTGGTGCGCGTCGAGCGGATCACTCCGCACATGGTGCGTCTCGTCCTCGGCGGTGAGGGGCTGGAGACGTTCGACGCAACGGAGTTCACCGACCACTACATCAAGGTGCTGTTCGCGCCCGAGGGCGTGAGCTATCCGGAGCCGTTCGACATGGCCCGGATCCGTGAGGAGTTCCCGCGCGAGCAGTGGCCGGTCACCCGGACGTACACGGTGCGGGCCTGGGACCCGGCGCTGCGCGAGCTGACCGTCGACTTCGTGGTCCACGGCGACGCGGGTCTGGCGGGTCCGTGGGCGGCCAGGGCCCGGACCGGCGAGACGGTGCGCTTCCTGGGCCCCGGTGGCGGGTACGCCCCGGACCCGGCCGCCGACTGGCACCTGCTGGCGGGCGACGAGAGCGCGCTGCCCGCCATCGCCGCCGCGCTGGAGCGGATGCCCGCGGGCGCGGTGGTGCATGCCTTCGTCGAGGTGTCGGGCGCCGAGGAGGAGCAGAAGTTCCTCACCCCCGAGGGCGTCGAGGTCACCTGGCTGCACCGCGGTGACCGCCCGGTCGGTGAGGCGCTCGTCGAGGCGGTGCGCGGCCTGGACTTCCCGGCCGGTGACGTCAGCGCCTTCGTACACGGTGAGGCGGGCTGTGTGAAGGAGCTCCGGCGCCATCTGCGGATGGACCACGGAGTGCCCCGCGAGCGGCTGTCGATCTCCGGTTACTGGCGGCTCGGCCAGGACGACGAGACCTGGCGGGCGGCCAAGCGGGAGTGGAACGCGCAGGTGGAGGCCGAGCAGGAGCAGACTGCCTGACCTCGTCACGAGAAGAGAACCCCCGCGAACCCCCGGCCGTCAACGACGGCCGGGGGTTCTCCGTTTCGGGGGAATTCCCGGCGCGGACCGTCGGCGGCAGGCCCGAGGAGGGTAGGTGTCCGCTCGGCCCACGTGGCCGTGGAGAGGCCGTCCGGCCAGAAGTCCGCCCCCCGTTGGTCAGTTGTGCGGACAACTGACCAATCCGTGCCGTCCACGGCTCCGAATAGTGACCGGGAACCCACATGCCCCCTGTCCGCACCATGGAGGAACGTCGCGTGAAAGAAGCCGTGCACATCAGCGGAGCCGCCTCGGCCGGCCCTGATCTGCAGCAGTTGCTCGCCCAGGTCGCGCGTGGGGACCAGGACGCCTTCTCGCGTCTGTACGACGCCGTGTGCGGCCCCGTTCTCGGGCTGGTGCGCACGGTGCTTCGTGACCCCGCCCAGTCGGAGGAAGTGGCCCAGGAAGTACTCCTGGAGGTGTGGCGCACCGCGGCCCGTTTCCGTACCGACCGCGGTTCCGCGATGAACTGGGTGCTGATGCTCGCCCACCGCAGGGCGGTCGACCGGGTGCGCTCCGCCCAGGCCGCGTCGGACCGCGAGCACAAAGCCGCCCTGCTGGACCGGACACCTGCCTTCGACGAGGTCACCGAGCAGGTGGAGGCCCGGCTGGAACGGGAACAGGTACGGCGCTGCATGGGCTCTCTCACCGAGGTGCAGCGCGAGTCGGTGACGCTCGCGTACTACCGGGGGCTCGCCTACCGGGAAGTGGCCGAGCTGCTCTCCGTACCACTCGGCACCATCAAGACTCGACTGCGCGACGGACTCATCCGGATGCGCGACTGCCTGGGGGTCAGCGCATGATGACGGCGGATCTGCACACGCTCACCGGCGCGTACGCGCTCCACGCACTGGAGCCGGACGAGCGCGCCGCGTTCGAGGAACACCTCCGGGCGTGCCCGGCCTGCACCCAGGAGGTGGACGAACTGATCGCCACCGCGGGCAGGTTGGGACTCGCCGTCACGGTCACCCCGCCCCCCGCTCTCAAAGTACAGGTCATGCGGCGGATCGCCACCGAGCGGCAGGAGGCGCCACTGTTGCGGCGGCACTCGCGTGGCGGTGGCGCCCGCGGCGGGCGCGCACTGTCGCGCTTCGCGCTGGCCGCCTGCCTGGCCGCCGCCGTCGGCTTCGGCGGGATCGCGGTGTGGCAGCACCAGGAGGCGGGCGACGCGAGGACCAGCGCGGCACGGTCCGAACAGCAGGCCCAGGCGCTGGCCTCGGTGCTCGCCGCCCCGGACGCGAAGGTCACCACGGGGAAGCTGAAGGGCGGCGCGACCGGCACGGTCGTGGTCTCGCACAGCAGGAACAAGGCGGCGTTCCTGGCATCCGGACTGCCGAAACCGCCGAGCGGCAAGACGTATCAGCTCTGGTTCGACGACCACGGCACCATGCGCTCCGCCGGTCTGCTGAATTCGGCTTCCGCCGCGGCCGGGACGGTCCTCGACGGCCCGGTGGACTCCGCGCAGGGCATGGGCCTCACGGTCGAACCGGCGGGCGGTTCGGCGGCCCCGACCACCGCTCCCCTCGCGCTGATGACGTTCTCCGCCTGAGCCCGGGAACGTACGGCACGGGGGGCCTGCCCGGTCGGCCGGGCAGGCCCCCCGTGGTCCGTGATCTCAGCTCCGCTTCGGCGGGAGTGGGAAGAAGCCGCTGGTACGCGCCGTGTACGCGGCGAAGCCGGGCCGGTCGGCCATGTGCCGCTCCAGGAGCCGTTTTCCGCTGCCGCCGATCAGCAGGAAACTCATGACCAGCGGGCTGACCACGGTCACGGCGGCCACCACCGGGTCGTCACAGACGATCAGGAAAAGCCCCCACCAGACACAGAAGTCACCGAAGTAGTTGGGGTGCCTGGTCCAGGACCAGAGGCCGCGGTCCATGATCCGGCCACAGTTCGCGGGATCGGCCTTGAACCGGGCCAGCTGCCGGTCCCCCACCGCTTCGAAGAGCAGACCGGTCAGCCAGAGCACGCACCCGGCGTAGCCGGCGGGCCCCAGCTTCCCCGGCAGGTACATCGCGGCCTGCACCGGCAGCGAGACCAGCAGGACCAGCAGGCCCTGGAGCAGATAGACCATGCGCAGCGCGTAGAGGTTCCGGTGGCCCGGCGCCCTGGCGAGCATCGCCTCGTACCGGGCGTCCTCGCCGTGGCCGCGCCCGCGGAGGGCGATGTGCACGGCGAGCCGCAGCCCCCACACGACGGTCAGCACGGTCACCAGGAGCCGCCGTACGCCGTCGCCCTCCCCCGCCGACACGGCGTACGCGACGAGCGCCACCGCCGCGAAGGCCGCGCCCCAGGCGATGTCGACGATCCGGTGCAGTCCCCTGGCGACGGCGAGGGCGAAGGTGAGGAGCATGACGGTGAGCGCGGTGGCCGCGGCGGCGCCGACGCCCTGGCCGAACGCCCCCCACGGGTAGCCGTTCACCGCCGGGCCCTCTCGTACCACTCCCCCGGGGTGGCGGGCATCCCGCTGCGGCCGCCGTCCCCGGGCCGTACCGCGAGGAGTTGGTCGACGCCCATCCTGCGTTCCTCGAAGGCCAGTCGGCCGCCCGCCAGGTACAGCCGCCAGACCCGGGCGGTCTCCTCACCGACCAGCGCGCGGAATTCCTCCCAGCGCTTCTCCAGGGTGTCCTGCCAGGCGGCGACCGTCCGGACGTAGTGCTCACGAAGGGACTCCACGTGCCGCACTTCGAGCCCCGCGCCCTCCAGCAGCGAGACCGTCTCTCCGAGCGGGCGCATGTGCATGTCAGGCGCGATGTACGCCTCGATGAACGCGCCGCCGCCGGGTGCGACAGCGCCCCGGGACATCTGCTGGACCAGTACCCGGCCCTCCGGACGGAGCATCCCGTACAGCGTGGCGGCGAAGCCGGGGTACTCGGCGTCGCCGACGTGTTCGCCCATCTCGACCGTGGACACCGCGTCGTAGTCGCCTCCGTGGATGTCGCGGTAGTCGCAGTGGCGTACCTCGACCAGCTCGGTCAGTCCCCGTTCCTCGACCTGGCGCCTGACGTGCTCCGCCTGCTCCCGGGCGAGGGTGACGGCGGTGACCCTCGCCTTGTACTCCTGCGCGGCGTACAGGGTGAGCGATCCCCAGCCGCAGCCGATGTCCAGCAGCCGTGATCCGGGCTCCAGTTGAAGCTTGCGGCAGATGAGTTCCAGCTTGTCGCGCTGGGCGTCGGCCGGACCGTATCCGGGGTCGTCGCTCGTCCAGTACCCGCAGGAGTACGCCATCGTCCCGTCGAGCAGCAGCGCGTAGAAGTCGTTGGAGAGGTCGTAGTGGTGGCTGATGGCCGCCCGGTCCCGGGCCTTGCTGTGCAGGGCACCGTGCAGCCGGGCCTCGGCGGCCGGTGCGGCGGGGCGCGGGCCGAGCGCCCCGAGGCGGAGCGCGGTGCGTACGGCGCGGGCCCGGTCGCCGACGGTGAGCTGCGGCGGGCGCAGCCCACGGGTGCGTACCGCGCCCCACACCGTACGCAGCCCGTCGGCGAGATCGCCCTCGATGTCGAGCTCACCGGTGATGTATGCCTGGGCCAGGCCGAGTTCGTCGGGCTGCCAGACGAGCCGCCGCAGTGCCCGGCGCGAGCGCAGGACGACCAGGGGCGCGCCCGCGGGACCCGCGGTGGTGCCGTCCCAGGCGCGCAGGCGCAGCGGGAGCCGCCCGCCGAGTAGTTGTTCGGCGAGCGGGAACAGCTGCTGAGCAGCGCCGGTCCGCGTCTGAAGGCGCGTCATCGGGAGGTCTCCTTGGTCAGCAGCAGTTGCTGCACATCGAGATAGCCGGATCGGAAACCCGCTTCGGAGTAGGCGAGATAGAAGGTCCAGAGCCGCCGGAAGGTCTGGTCGAAGCCGAGGGCGCCGACCTCCGGGGCCTGTTCCTCGAAGCGTTCGCGCCAGAGCCTGAGGGTTTCCGCGTAGTGCGGCCCGAAGCCCTCGCGCCCCCGGACGCGCAGCGCCGTGCGTTCCGTGGTGATCTGCTCGATCGCCTCGGACGAGGGCAGCAGTCCGCCGGGGAAGACGTACTTCTGGATCCAGGTGAAGGTGTTCTTGCTGGCGAGCATCCGCTCGTGCGGCATGGTGATCGCCTGGAGGGCGATGCGGCCGTCCGGCGCGAGGAGCCGGTCCAGGATCATGAAGTACTCCGGCCAGAACTCGGCGCCCACGGCTTCGATCATCTCGACGCTCACGACCGCGTCGTACTCCCCGACGACCCG
Organism: Streptomyces sp. A 4/2; assembly: GCF_940670765.1. GTDB lineage: Bacteria > Actinomycetota > Actinomycetes > Streptomycetales > Streptomycetaceae > Streptomyces. The sequence continues at coordinate 206,347 of NZ_CALNVW010000031.1, read as the reverse complement.
GCGGTAGTCGAGGAGTTCGACGGTGACCCGGTCCTCGAAACCCGCATCGCGGATCCGCTCCACGGCCAGCTGCCGCTGCTCCTGGGAGAGCGTCACGGTGTGCACCCGGGCGCCGCGTCCGGCGGCCCGGACGGCCAGCTCGCCCCATCCGGTGCCGATCTCCAGGAGCCGGGTGCCGGGGCCGACCCGTGCCTCGTCGAGCAGCCGGTCGATCTTGCGGTGCTGGGCGGCGGCCAGCAGGGACCGGTCGGCGGGGAAACCGCGGAAGAGCGCGGAGGAGTACGAGAGCGTCTCGTCGAGGAAGAGGGCGAACAGGTCGTTCGAGAGGTCGTAGTGGTGACGGATGTTCTCCCGTGACCCCTCGGGGGTGTTGCGCTGTGCGGCGGGCTGTTTCCTGGCCCAGAGGGCGCGCAGCTTCTGCAGCGGCGCGGGGATCAGGCTCGCGGCCCGGTCGGCCAGCACGGTCAGCACACCCACCAGGTCGGTGGCCGACCACTCGCCCGCCATGTAGGACTCGCCGAAGCCGATCAGGCCGCCCGCGCCGATCCGCCGGAAGAACGCCTTCGGCTCGTGCACGTCGAGTACCGGACCGCCGAGCCCCAATGTTTCGGTGGTCCCGAGACGCACCCGGAGTTCGAGCCCGGACAGTGCCCGCCGGACGATCCGCTCAGCGAGGGCCGTACGGAGCCACGAGGCGCGGGGCAGCCGCGCCACATCGGGCCAGCGGACGGCGTCGACCGCCGCACGCGGGCAGGTCGGCGGGGTACTGGCGGACCCGGGTGATCCGGGTGATCCGGGAGACGCCGGGGAGACGGACACACTCACTTCACGCCCTCCTGGGGCTGGTGACGGGGACGGGGCCGGACGGGCAGCCCCCGCAGATAGAGCCATATGCCGTGTACCCGGATCGCGAGGGAGACGGCCATGGTGGACCACGGATGGCGGAGCGCCGCCAGCAGCAGGACGGCGGTGGTGGCGGGCCTGCGCTCGCCGCGCACGGTCGCCGTGAAGGGGCGGGTGCCGTTCCGTTCCAGCTGGACCGTGAGGTTCAACCGGTCGTCGGGCTCGGGCAGTCGCATCCGGTAGTCGCCGTCCACCGGGAAGAACGGCGAGACGTAGAACTCCTTCTCCACCACGTCCCGCCCCGCGGTGTCGGGACGGAGCAGATAGCAGTGCCGTTCCCCGTAGGTGTTGTGCACCTCGGCGACGACGCAGAGCGGCCGGCCGTCGGCGTCGCGGCACCAGTAGACGGTGAGCGGGTTGAAGACGTACCCGAACACGCGGGCGTTCGCGAGCATCAGCACGCTGCCGCCGGTGAGGTCGACGCCCCGGGCGGCCAGGAACCTGTCCAGACCCGCCCTGATGGTCCGGTCACCGCCGCCGAAGTGGTCGCGGCCCTCGAACCGGGCGAGCGGACGCAGCGGGTACGGCAGCGGGGGCGGCCGGTCGGGGTCGATCAGCCACATGTAGGTGTGGTGGTGCAGGGTGTGCCGCACGGGCGCGGTCCGCACGTGGGTGATCGTGGACGGATAGACGGCGTTCACCACATCACCCCCAGCGCTGCCGCCGCCTCGGCGCCCGAGCGGCAGCCGTCCTCGTGGAACCCCGCGCCGTGGTAGGCCCCGGCGTATGCGGTGACCGGGCCGTTCAGCTCGGGCAACAGGCGCTGCGCGGCCACCGATTCGACGGTCTGGACCGGGTGTTCGTACACCATGCGGTCGAGCACCTGGGCCTCGTCGATCAGGTCGGAGCCGTTCAGGGTGACCAGATAGGTCTCGGGGGCGTCGAGGCGCTGGAGGCGGTTCATGTCGTAGCTGACCTGCACGCGGTCGGCGCCGCTGGAGCACTGCGGCATCAGGTAGTTCCAGGAGGCGCGGGCCCCGGGGCTGCGGGGCAGCACCGAGGTGTCCGTGTGCAGCAGGGTGGGGTTGCGCGAGTAGCGGAAGGCGCCGAGCAGTTCGGTCTCCCGCGCGGTGGGGTCGGCCAGTATCCGGAGCGCCTGGTCGGGGTGCACGGCTATGACCACCGAGTCGTACCGCGCGGTGCTCCCGCCGTCCGTGGTGAGTTCGACACCGTCCTCGGTACGGCGCACGCTGCGGACCGGGGTCGAGGTGTGCAGCGCGGTGAGTTCCTTGCCGACCCGCTCGACGTAGGTACGCGAGCCGCCGGTGACCGTGCGCCAGGTGGGGGATCCGGTCACCGCGAGCATGCCGTGGTGCGCCAGGAAGCGGAAGAGCGGGACCGCGGGGTGGCCCAGCGCGGTGGTGGGGTCGCAGGACCAGACGGCCGAGACGAGCGGCGTCATGAAGTGTGAGACGAAGTACGGGGAGAAGTCACCGCGGGCGAGGAACTCGCCCAGTGTCAGCCGCCCGGCGCTGCCGGGCGCGGCGAGCACCTGCCGGGCCCTGCGGTGGAAGCGGGGCACCTCGGCGAGCATCCGCAGATAGCGGGCGCGGAAGAGGTTGCGCGGCTGGGCGAGGAGGCCCGGCAGGCCGCGCGCACCGGCGTATTCGAGTCCGCACCCCTCGCACCGTACGGACATGCTCATCTCCGACTCCTGGGTGGTGACGCCGAGTTCGGCGAAGAGCCGGAGCAGCAGCGGGTAGGTGCGCTCGTTGTGGACGATGAACCCGGAGTCGACCTGGTACATCCGGCCGTCGGCCGATGCCAGGTCGTGGGTGTGGGCGTGACCGCCGAGCCGGTCGTCCGCCTCGTACAGCGAGACCTCGTGTGCGCGCCGCAGGACGTGCGCGGCGGTCAGCCCCGCGATTCCGCTTCCCACCACTGCCGTCCGACGCCTCTGGTCCGCCATGCCGCTCCCTCCGGAAGTCATTTCGGGCACCGCCCCTCACCAGGCATTCGGGGCCACTGCCCCTGGGGATTGGTCCCTCACTCGATCGGATGAGGGGCCCGTCCGGACCAATCCGCGGGCACACCGGCCCCGAATAGCCGTCGTGAGTGCACTTCGGAGAGCTGAGGCCGCCCCGGGCGGACAGATCACCGGTCGCGCGACGCCCCGCGTCGCGGCGGCTCACGCCGTGGTGCCCCGATCCCTTCGGCCGCTGTACGTAAACCCCTTCAAGGAGACCTTCATGAACACCTTCCGCTTCCCCCGTGTCGCCCTCGTCGTCGCGGGTGCGGTCGTGCTGCCGCTGGCGCTGTCCGCCTGTTCCAGCGACAGCTCGAAGGACAGCTCCAAGGACAAGTCGGACAGCAAGCCCGCCAGTTCGGCTTCGGCGCCCAAGTCCGACGCCATGGACACCAGCAAGCCCTTCGGGCCGGGCTGTGCCACCGTGCCGAAGAGCGGTGCGGGCAGCTTCAACGGCATGGCCCAGGACCCGGTCGCGACCGCCGCTTCGCACAACCCGGCGCTGTCCACCCTGGTGACCGCCGTCAAGAAGGCCGGTCTGGTCGACACGCTCAACAACGCCCAGAACATCACCGTGTTCGCGCCGACCAACGATGCCTTCAACAAGATCCCGAAGGCCCAGCTGGACAAGGTGCTGGCTGACAAGGCGATGCTGACCAAGATCCTCACCTACCACGTGGTGGGTCAGAAGCTCGCGCCGAAGCAGCTGGAGAACGGCTCGTACCCCACCCTGGAGAAGGGCACGCTCACCACGGCGGGCTCCGGTGTGTCGTACAAGGTCAACGACACCTCGAGCGTCGTCTGCGGCAACGTCCCGACGTCCAACGCCACCGTCTACATCGTCGACACGGTGCTGATGCCGAAGTAACACCTGATCCGACCTGATCCTTCGGGTGCCGTGCACCGAACGCTCCGGGCCGCCGCGCTTCCCGTGCGGCGGCCCGCGCGCACCCGGTACGGCGATCAGGCGTTACGGCAGAGAACCGGTCCGGCCGGCGGTCGCCCCCTCGTACCCTTGAGCACGATGAGACGCAAGACATCCCGGCCCCCGGCGCCGCTGCCGCAGCGCGAGGGAATCGATCCGGTCCGGCTGAGGCTCCCGCTCGACGGCGCGTGGGCGACCGTGCGTGACCATCTGGTGGAGCGGCTGCCGGGCGGGGCCGCGGCGGTCGACGCGATGCTGCGCGAGGGTGCGTTCGTCGGCGCCGACGGGCCGGTCGGCGCGGCCACCCCGTACGCGCCCGGCACCTCGGTCTGGTTCCACCGGGACTTCCCCGACGAGGTGCCCGTCCCGTACCCCATCGACGTCCGCTACCGGGACGACCACATCCTCGTCGCCGACAAGCCGCACTTCCTCGCCACCACCCCCCGGGGCAGCCATGTCACCCAGACCGCGCTGGCCCGGCTCCGCCACGACCTCGGGCTGCCCGCGCTCAGCCCCGCCCACCGGCTGGACCGGCTGACCGCGGGGCTGGTGCTGTTCTGTGTACGGCCAGGGGAACGCGGCGCGTACCAGACGCTGTTCCGGGACCGGAAGGTACGCAAGGAGTACGAGGCGGTCGCGCCCTACCGGCCCGCGCTGGTCCTGCCGCACACCTCGCGCAGCCGGATCGAGAAGGTACCGGGGATCGTCGCCGCCTTCGAGACACCCGGCGAGCCCAACAGCGAGACCCGGGTGGAACTCCTGGCGCACACCGGGGGACTCGGGCGCTACCGTCTCACCCCGGTCACCGGCCGGACACACCAGCTGCGGGTCCACATGAACGCGCTGGGTGTTCCGCTGCTCGGAGACCCGTTCTACCCGGTGGTCACCGATCCCCCGCCGGACGACTTCACCCGCCCCCTCCAACTGCTCTCGCGGGTACTGGAGTTCACCGATCCGGTGACCGGGAAGGAGCACCGCTTCGAGAGCGGTCGCACGCTGCTGGCCTGGACGTCGTACGAGGAGTGGGCCGCGGGCCGCCCCTGACAGGAGAGCGGCCCCCGCCGGGAATTCCCGGCGGGGGCCGCACACTCACCGCTCACCCGGGCGGTCAGCCCACCGAGCTGTACGCCACCACGCCCCGGCGCACCGCGTCGACCGCCTTGCGGGCGTTCCGCGAGACCGTGCTGCCCTCGCCCGGCGCCGCTGCCGCGATCTGCCCCAGGACGTCGATGACCTGCTTGCACCAGCGCACGAAGTCGCCTGCGGGCATCTCGGCGTCGCGCAGCACCTCGTCGAGTCCCTTGCCGGACGCCCACTGGTAGGCGGCCCAGGCGAAGCCGAGGTCGGGCTCGCGCTGGCCGACGCCCTCCGTCTGGTTGATCTTGAAGTCCTCCTCCAGGGCATCGAGCCTGCCCCAGATGTGGACCATCTCGCCCAGCGCGGTCTTCGCCGCCCCCGACGGCACCTTGGGCGCGACCGCGTCGTCGGACTGGCGGGCCTCGAAGACCAACGCCGAGGCGCACGCGGCCAGTTCCGCGGGGCTGAGCCCCTCCCAGACACCGGCCCGCAGGCACTCCGAGGCCAGCAGGTCCAGCTCTCCGTAGAGCCTGGCGAGCCGCTTGCCGTGCACCGTCGCCTCGTCGCCGCGCAGATAGTCCAGCTCGGTCAGCAACGCGTAGATCCGGTCGAAGGTACGGGCGATGGTGTTCGTCCGGCCCTCGATCCGGCGCTCCAGCTGCTGGGTGTCGCGCCGGAGCCGGTGGTAGCGCTCGGCCCAGCGGGCGTGGTCCTCGCGCTCGTCGCAGCCGTGGCAGGGGTGCGCGCGCAGCTCGGACCGCAGCCGGGCGATCTCCCGGTCGTCGGCCGCCGCGGCACGCTGCTTGCGGTGCCGCTCGGGCACGATGTGCCCGGCCTTGGTACGCAGCGCCGACGCCAGATCCCGCCGGGACTGGGGCGACCTGGCGTTGAACGACTTCGGGATGCGCATCCGCTCCAGCGACTCGACCGGAACCGGGAAGTCCATCGGGGCCAGCCGCTTGACCTGCCGCTCGGCGGTGAGTACCAGCGGCCTCGGCCCGTCGAACGTCTCGAAGCCGCGGTGCCCGTTGGCCCGCCCGGCCGGCAGTCCCGGGTCGAGGACGAGGGCGAGACCCGCGAACTTGCCGGTCGGCACATGGATCACATCGCCGGGCTTCAGCTTCTCCAGCGAGTCCGCGGCGGCGGCCCGGCGCTGCACGGCGCCCTGCTTGGCCAGCTCGGTCTCGCGGTCCTTGAGCTCACGGCGCAGCCGCGCGTACTCCTCGAAGTCGCCGAGGTGGCAGGTCATGCCCTCGCGGTAGCCCGCGATGCCCTCCTCGTTCTTCTGCACCTGCTTGGAGATGCCGACGACCGACTTGTCGGCCTGGAACTGGGCGAAGGAGGTTTCGAGCAGTTCGCGCGAGCGGTGCCGTCCGAACTGCTGCACCAGGTTCACGGCCATGTTGTAGGAGGGCCGGAAGCTGGAGCGCAGCGGGTACGTACGGGTACCGGCCAGGCCCGCGAGCGCGCCCGGGTCCATGCCGCGCTGCCACAGCACCAGCGCGTGCCCCTCGACATCGATGCCGCGCCGCCCGGCCCGGCCGGTGAGCTGGGTGTACTCACCGGGGGTGATGTCGGCGTGCTGCTCGCCGTTCCATTTGACCAGCTTCTCCAGCACCACCGAACGGGCCGGCATGTTGATGCCGAGTGCCAGGGTCTCCGTCGCGAACACGGCCTTGACCAGGCCGCGTACGAAGAGCTCCTCGACGACCTCCTTGAAGGTCGGCAGCATCCCGGCGTGGTGTGCGGCGATGCCCCGCTCCAGACCCTCCAGCCACTCGTAGTAGCCGAGGACGTGCAGGTCCTCGCGGGGGATCGAGGCGGTGCGCTCCTCGACGAGCTCGCGCACGGTCGTGCGCGCCTCCTCGCTGTTGAGCCGCAGTCCCGCGTACAGACACTGCTGTACGGCGGCCTCGCAGCCGGCCCGGCTGAAGATGAAGGTGATCGCGGGCAGCAGCCCCTCGGCGTCCAGCCGTGCGATGACCTCGGCCCTGCTCGGGGTCCAGATCCGGCTGCGGGAGCGCCGCTCGCGCTCCCGGTCCGCCTCGCGCACCATCTTGCCGCGGCGGCGGTCGCGCGGGTTGTAGGTGCGCTGGTTCTCCTGCCGGGCCATCCGCAGCAGATCCGGGTTGACCTCGCGCTTGGCGCCGCCCCGGCCGCCGTGGTCGGTCGACTCCTCGAAGAGGTCGTACATCCGGCGCCCGGCCAGCACGTGCTGCCAGAGCGGCACGGGCCGGTGCTCGGAGACGATCACCTCGGTGTCGCCGCGGACGGTGTCCAGCCAGTCACCGAACTCCTCGGCGTTGGAGACGGTCGCCGAGAGCGAGACCAGGGTCACGGACTCCGGGAGGTGGATGATCACTTCCTCCCACACCGCGCCGCGGAAGCGGTCGGAGAGGTAGTGCACCTCGTCCATCACCACATGGCCGAGCCCGAGGAGCGCCTGCGAGCCCGCGTACAGCATGTTCCGCAGGACCTCGGTGGTCATGACGACCACCGGGGCGTCCGCGTTCACGCTGTTGTCGCCGGTCAGCAGGCCGACCTTGTCCGCGCCGTAACGCTTGGCCAGATCCGCGTACTTCTGGTTGGAGAGCGCCTTGATCGGCGTGGTGTAGAAGCACTTGCGGCCCTGCTCCAGGGCCAGGTGCACGGCGAACTCGCCGACGATCGTCTTGCCGGAGCCGGTGGGCGCCGCGACGAGCACGCCCTTGCCCGCCTCCAGGGCCTGGCACGCCTCGATCTGGAAGGGGTCGAGCTCGAAGTCGTACATGCCACGGAAGGGGGCCAGCGAAGTGGCCTCCTCGGCAGCTCGGACGCGGGCGGCTGCGTATCGCTCAGCGGGCGAAAGGTCCTCGGTCATCTTGTGATCGAGCCTACCCGCCGCCTCCGACAGTCAGCCCGATCTTTATTTCAGCATTTCAACAGCCGATGACCCGGGCCGCTCCCGGCACGCACTCCACGGTCAGCGGCAGCGCTCCCAGCGGCTCCCCGTCCGCGTACGCCGTGATCCCGGCGGCCTCCAGCCGGACGCTGCGCGCCCGGTACGACGTGACCACGGGGTGGCCGAGGTGGGTGCCCCGGTAGACCTTCGGGAAGACCTTGACCAGCGTCGTACGGGAGCAGTCGCCGACCACGGTGACGTCGAACAGCCCGTCGTCCAGCTCGGCACCGGCACAGATCCGCATCCCGCCGCCGTACGACGAACCGTTGCCGACGGCGACCAGCGTCGCCTCGATCTCCAGGGCCGGACCGTCGTCGAGGACGAGGCGGTACGGGACCGGGCGGAAGGCGGCGAGCTCGGCGACCATCGCCAGGTCGTACTTGAAGCGCCCGGCCGGCCAGCGCATCCGGTTGCCGCGGTCGTTGACCCGGGAGTCGAATCCGGAGGCGAGCACCGTGCCGAACCACCGCTCCCCCACCCGGCCCAGGTCGATGTCCCTGATGTTCCCGGCCTTGAGCGCGGTGGCCACCGAACGTCCGGCGGCGGCCGGGTTCCGTACGGGCACCCCCAGCTCGCGGGCGAAGTCGTTGCCGGTACCTACGGCCACCACTCCCAGGGGGGTGCGGGTGCCCGCGACGGCCTGCAGGGCGAGGTTGATCATGCCGTCCCCGCCGACGGCTATGAGCGCGCCGGTCCCGCCCGCCACCGCCTCGCGCGCCCGGTGCAGCGCGTCGTCCGCGTCGGCGCCGAGCACGGTGCGTACGGAAAAACCTGCGTCCCGCAACGCGGAAGCGGCCGGCTGCGCGGCGTGCGCGCCCCGGCCGCGTCCTGCGGTGGGATTGACGAAAAGGGTGATCTCGCTGGTCACCCGCCGGACCTTACAAGGTCAGGTGATGTCGTCGTAACCGTTGAGACCGGACGGCCTGGAAGCATCCGCTTCGCCTCCGGCCTGCTCGGGCATCCGGGAGGCCGGAACGGTCTCCACCTCGCCCACGTCCTCGGGTGTGAGGTCGAGATCGGAGGCCTCGTCGTCGTCGGGGCCCTCCGCGGCGCGGAGCTTCTTGCGCCGGTCGTTCATCAGCGAGATGACCGTGGCGACGCCGTACAGCACCCAGATCGGCCCGGCCAGCGCCAGCATGGTCAGCGGGTCGGTACTGGGAGTCGCGACCGCGGCGAAGACCGTGATGCCCATGATCATGCCGCGCCACCAGCCGGCCATCCGCTTACCCGTGATGATGCCGACGAAGTTGAGCATGACGAGCAGCAGCGGCAGCTCGAAGGAGAGCCCGAAGACCACCACCATGCGGGTGATCAGATCGAGCAGATCGTCGAGTGGCAGCTGGTTGTCGAGCCCGGCGGGCGAGAAGTCGAGGAGGACCTTCGCCATCGTGGGGAGCGTCTTGTACGCGAAGAAGCCACCCGCGAGGAAGAGCGGGAAGCCCGCAGCCACGAAGCCGATCGTGTACTTGCGCTCGTGCTTGTGCAGACCTGGCGCGACGAAGGCCCACAGCTGGTAGAGCCAGATCGGCGAGGAGAGCACCACACCGGACATCAAGGAGACCTTGAGCGCCAGGGTGAACGGAGTCAGCAGACCGTTCAGGACGATACGGGCGCAGGTGCCGTCCTTCTTCTGCGAGAGCTCCGCGAAGGTCGAATGGCAACCGACCGCGTGCAACACCGGGTTGGTGAAGAATTCAATGATGTCCCTGTAGAAGAAGGCAGCGGCGATCGTGACGACGACGATCCCCAGCAGCCCCTTCGCCAGCCTGTTACGCAGCTCACGCAGGTGCTCCACAAGGGGCATACGCCCCTCGGAGTCCTTGGCCTCTTTGCGGGCAGACACGAGCAACCCACGTCCTCATCTTGTGCGGCGGGCAGCCGCTGACCGCGGCGCCCGCTCCGGCCCGGTTGTCAGCGCTTGGTCGAGTCCGAAGGCTCGGTCACGGGGCGAGCGCTGGTGACGTCTCCCGGGGAAGCCTGGATCGTACGCGGGACGTCGGTCTGCGCGTTGGTGTCCTGGGGCGGGTCGGCGGGGGCACTCTGGTGGCCGTCCGACTTCATCGCCTTGGCCTCGCTCTTGAGGATGCGGGCGGACTTGCCCAGCGAACGGGCCATGTCCGGAAGCTTCTTCGCACCGAACAGCAGGACGATGACGACGAGGATCAGGATGATCTCGGGGGCGCCGAGCCTTCCGAACATAAGCTGTACCTTCTCACCGAGGCGGCTGGGGTGGGCTGCCGACCGATCGGACAGGTGTCCGGCCGTCGTACTGGCAGCGATCGTAACCCGCGGGAGTAAACGCAGGGCAATGCCTGTGCAGACTCGCGATTGCGGCCCGCGCCTCGCTCCCGGGGCCGCGACCAGCAGCGTACCGCTCGAAACGGCCCTGTAGCAGACCGCAGCCGTTCTATCCCAAACTTTCGCCACTCCGGGCCAGGCCCGTGGCGGCGCGCTCCAGCCCTTCGGCCGCGGTATTGATCTGCTCCGTGGCGCGGGCCACTTGGCCGCCGAGGCGCCGGGCCTCGACGAAGACCCGCACGGCGAGCACGCCGAGCACGGCGATCCCGAGGAACCCGAGAGCGATGGCGGTCATCGGCCAGAACATGTACCCACCCTAGACAGTCGAGTGGAGGCGCAGCGTCCGCACGCCCCCGCCGGTGAGGAGTTCAACGATCCGCTCACCGGCCGGCTTACGCACCGACGACCCGCACTCGGGGCAGGTGAAGGAGTAGAAGGTCGTACGGCGGCTGGCGCCGATCGCCAGCCTGAAGGCGCTCGCGGCCAGCTCGAAACGGCCCCGGCAGTCCGGGCAGGCCGCCTTGAAGACGACCGGACCCACCTGGGCCGAGAAACCGGGCATTACAGACATATTCCGCAACTCCCTTTATTCCTGCCCGTCATAGGCGGCGAGCGCCTCGCGGGCCGCGAGCTGCGCACTGGCCGCCAGGCCCTGCGGCGAGACGATGCGCCCCTCCCGGCCCAGCCGCAGGGCGAGCCGGCGCAGCGACGCGGGGTCGGGGGTACGCAGCGTGATCCGCAGGCCGCCGTCGGCCAGCTCCTCCGCGCTGTCGTGCGGGTAGTACTCGGCGACCCAGCGCCCGCCGGGACCCACCTCCACGACGACCTCGGGGTCCTCGGCGGCGGGCTGGACGAGCCCTTCGGACAGATCACGCAGTTCCAGCTCGGGCGGCGCGGAAGCCTCGTCGAGCAGCCTGATCTCCGCCACCCGGTCCAGCCGGAAGGTGCGCCTGGCCTCGGAGAGATAGCACCAGGCCTCCATGTACGTATGACCGACGGCGAAGAGCCGGATCGGGTCGACCTCTCGCTCGGTGAGCTCGTCACGGGCGGGCGAGTAGTACCGCAGCCAGAGCCTGCGCCGCTCCGAGATGGCCCGGTCGACGTCGGCGAAGACACCGCCCTCGGACTCGAAGGTCACCGACAGCCGGGAGCTGGCGCCCGCCACCTCGCCCGCCGCGGCCTCCAGCTTGGCCGTGGCCCGCAGCAGGGCCTGCCGGTCGCCCTCACGCAGCCCGGGAAGGGTCGCCACGGCGCGCGCGGCCACCAGCAGGGCCGTGGCCTCGTCGGCGGCCAGCCGCAGCGGCTCGGCGACGTCGTCGGCGTTGTGCCACCAGATGGACTCGCCGTCGGTGTCGATGTCGAGGAGGTCCCCGCCCCGGAAGCTCGTACCGCACATGGGAAGCACGTCGAGGTCGGAGATCAGTTCGTCCTCGGTGATACCGAAGGCGCGCGCGACGTCCGCGACGCGCGCGCCGGGGCGCTCGCGCAGATAGGTCACCAACGACAGCATCCGGCGGGTCTGGTCGATCGCGTTCGTAGCCACGTGCTCCTCAGTCCTTGGCCACGGCACGCAGCCGGTCGACCACATCGGCCCGCAGATCCGCGGGCTCCAGCACGATCACATCGGGACCGAACTCGACGAGCCAGGCGTCCAGCCCGTGGCCGTACGGAATCTCCAACTCGTCCCACCCGCCGCCGAGTTCCCGGCTGGACGTGGCGCGTGAGCGCAGGGGGTACCCGGCTCCCGCGCGCAGCCGGATCAGCGCGGTGCGGGTCGCGGTCTCCCCCGCCCAGGTCTCCACGGTCTCGCGCACGGTCACCACGTCCGGCACCTCGGCGGTGAAGGCCCCCGCCCTGGACCGGACCCGGCCCGCGATCCGGGAGAGCCGGAACACCCGCTCCGCGCCCCGGTCCCGGTCCCAGCCCGCCAGATACCAGTGACCGCGCCAGCACTCCAGGGTCCAGGGCTCGACCTGACGGGGCTCCGGGCGGGCGGCGTTGGCCTTGCGGTAGTCGAAGGCGACCGGGCGGCGGTCCCGGCAGGCCAGCATCAGCGGCTCGAAAGCGGCCTCGTGCACCGGAATCCGCGGCTCCAGCGCGCCGTGCTGCACGGCGTACGGGTCCTCGGCCTCGGGCATCCCGGCCGCACGGAGCTTCTGCAGCGCGCCGCTGGCCGCGCCGGCCAGCCGGGCCTGCTGCCACACCTTCGCGGCCAGGCCGAGAGCCGCCGCTTCCTCTGCGTCGAGGGCGACCGGCGGGAGCCTGTTGCTGTCGCGGCGGGCCAGATAGCCCGCATCACCGTCCAGGCTCTCGACCGTCTCGATGACCAGCCCGAGTTCGCGCAGATCGTCCTTGTCGCGCTCGAACATCCGGTTGAAGGAGTCGTCGGACCCCGCTTCGAGGTAGGCCTCGATGGAGCCCCTCAGCTCGCGCTTGCTGAGCGGGCGCCGGGTTCCGAGCAGGCACAGCGCCAGGTTCATCAGCCGCTCGGCCTTGGCAATCGCCATCGACGCCCTCTCTGAGGTCCGGGCGTGTCTTCCCGGGCGGTTCACCCGGAAGAATGCAGCACGCTTCGACCGTCGACCGTACCGCTCCGTGGTGTCGTGGCAAAAGCCGAGGGCCCGTGCCGACCGGCACGGGCCCTCAGAAACGATCAGTTCCGCTCAGACAGCGATCAGGTCGCAGACGAAGATCAGCGTCTCGCCCGGCTTGATCCGGGCACCGGCGCCGCTGTCGCCGTACGCGAGGTGCGCGGGGATGGTCAGCTGGCGACGGCCGCCGACCTTCATGCCCTGCACGCCCTGGTCCCAGCCGGAGATGACCTGGCCGACGCCCAGCTGGAACTGGAGCGGGGTGCCGCGGTTCCAGCTCGCGTCGAACTCCTCACCGGAGGAGAAGGCCACGCCCACGTAGTGAACGCTGACCTTGTCACCGGCCTTGGCGACGGCGCCGTCGCCCTCCCAGATGTCCTTGATCTCCAGGTCGGCCGGCGGTTCGCCGCCCGGGAAGTCGATCTCGGGCTTCTCGATGCTCACGTAATTGCTCCTACTTCTTGGTACTGGGCAACCGGGACAGTCTTACATTGCCGCCAGAATGTCGACGACGAAGACCAGCGTCGACTTGGCAGGCAGGTCCGCGCTCTGCGCCTTGTCGCCGTACGCCAGGTCCGGCGGAATGACCAGCAGGACCCGGCTGCCGACCTTCTTGCCCACGAGGCCCTGGTCCCAGCCCTTGATGACCGCACCCTTGCCGATCACCGTCTGGAACGGCTGGCCGGACTTCCAGGAGGAGTCGAACAGCGTGGCGGAGGACTTGCCCTCGTTGGCCTTCCACGCGGCGCCGCTGTACTGCATGTACACGGTCTGGCCGCTCTTGACCGTGGCGCCCTTGCCCTCGATCAGCACCTTGTCGACCAGCTTCTTCGGCGGGTCGCTCTTCGGCACCGCAATGGTGGCGGGCGCTTCCTGGTCGGCCTTGATCTGCGGGAGGTCCGACGGAACGGCGGACTGGGTGCCCTCCGCCTTCTTCGGGATCACCTTGTCGATGTCGAGCGCGAAGACCAGGGTGTCGGTGCCCGTGACACCGAGCTGCTGCTGGCCCGCACTGCCGAAGGCGGCGCTCGGCGGAGCGACGACCAGCACGCGGCTGCCGATCTTCTGACCGGTGACGGCGTCGGCGAAAGCCGGGATGATGGTCTTGGAACCAGCGGTGATGAGCTGCGGCGCTCCGCCCTTGTCGAACGAGCTGCCGAGGTCCTTCCCGCTCTTCCAGATCTTGCCGGTGAAGTTCGCCAGCACCAGGTCGTCCTTCTTGACCACGGCGCCGCTGCCCTGCTTGACGACGTGCACGACGAACTTGCCGCTCGGATCCTTCTTGGGGATGGTGATGGTCGCCTTCTTGCCCGCGTCACCACTGACCGTGGGAAGCGGGGACGCCGAATCGACAGGCTTGGGCACGGCCGTCGAAGAGGGCTGGGCGGTGGACGAAGCCGAGTCGTCCTTCTTCTTGGAGTCCTCACCTCCGCAGGCGGTCAGCACCAGGGCCGGCACGATGAGCAAGGCTGCAAGACGGCGTCGCACAGTGGTCCTCGGGGTAGCTGGGATGGTCATCATCGGCCGCCACTCTACGACCCTGCGCCTCCGGTCCGGGCTCGCGGCATGCGTGAGGGCCCCGCACAGCGATCTGTGCGGGGCCCTCACGCAGCCGAAGGGCGACGGTCACATTCCGGCGATGAGCTTCTCCACCCGGTCGTCGACGGACCGGAAGGGGTCTTTGCACAGCACGGTGCGCTGCGCCTGGTCGTTGAGCTTGAGATGCACCCAGTCGACGGTGAAGTCCCGGCGCTGCTCCTGGGCCCGGCGGATGAAGTCCCCGCGCAGCCGCGCCCTGGTGGTCTGCGGGGGCACGGACTTGCCCTCGAAGATCTTCAGGTCGTCGCAGATACGGGCGGCCTGTCCGCGCTTCTCCAGCAGGTAGTAGAGCCCGCGGCGCCGGTGGATGTCGTGGTAGGCGAGGTCTATCTGGGCGACCCGCGGGTTCGACATGGTCATGTTGTGCTTCGCCCGGTACCGCTCGATGAGTTTGTACTTCATCACCCAGTCGATCTCGGTGCCGATCCGGTCGAGGTCCTCGGCCTCGACCGCGTCGAGGGTGCGGCCCCAGAGCTCCAGGACCTGCGCCACCTGGCCGGTACGGATCCCGCGGCGGTCCACGAAGTCCACGGCCTTCTCGTAGTACTCGCGCTGGACTTCGAGCGCCGAGGCCTCACGGCCACTGGCCAGACGCACCTTGCGCTGGCCGGTGATGTCGTGGCTGACCTCGCGGATGGCCCTGATCGGGTTCTCCAGGGTCAGATCGCGCATCACCGTGCCCGCTTCGATCATGCGCAGTACGAGGTCGGTGGCGCCGACCTTCAGCAGCATGGTCGTCTCGGACATGTTCGAGTCGCCGACGATGACGTGCAGCCTGCGGTAGCGCTCGGCGTCCGCGTGCGGCTCGTCGCGGGTGTTGATGATCGGACGGGAGCGGGTGGTGGCCGAACTGACACCCTCCCAGATGTGCTCCGCCCGCTGGCTCACGCAGAAGACCGCTCCGCGCGGAGTCTGGAGCACCTTGCCCGCACCGCAGATCAATTGGCGGGTGACGAGGAAGGGAATGAGAATGTCCGCGAGCCGGGAGAACTCTCCGTGGCGGGCGACGAGGTAGTTCTCGTGGCAGCCGTAGGAGTTTCCTGCCGAGTCGGTGTTGTTCTTGAAGAGATAGACGTCGCCCGCGATTCCCTCCTCGTGCAGGCGGCGTTCGGCGTCGACGAGCAGGCCTTCGAGAATGCGCTCGCCTGCCTTGTCGTGGGTGACCAGCTCAGCCACGTTGTCGCACTCGGGAGTTGCGTATTCCGGATGCGATCCCACGTCGAGGTAGAGGCGGGCGCCGTTCCGCAGAAAGACATTGCTGCTGCGGCCCCATGACACAACACGGCGGAAGAGGTAGCGCGCCACTTCGTCAGGTGACAGTCGGCGCTGTCCCCTGAATGTGCACGTGACGCCGTACTCGTTCTCCAGCCCGAAAATGCGGCGGTCCATGACTGAACATTACGCCTGATGGCCTGTCCTGAAACCGGGTTCGACGGCCCCGTTTCGATCATTTTCGGAAGCAGCCACGGCGGAGCCCGGACCGCCGGGAACTGCGAGGACCCGCTGCGTGAGGAGCAGGACGAGCAGAGCGGCGATCCCTCCGGCGCCCGCCGCCGCGAACCCTGCGGCCACGCCGCTCTCCACGGCCGGTCCGGCAACGGCCGTTCCCAGCGCGGCGCCGACGCCGAACGTGGTCACCAGCCAGGAGAACGCCTCGGTCACGGTGCCGCGCGGGGCGTGCCGGTCGACGACGATGAACGCGCAGGCGATGGCGGGCGCCAGGGAGACTCCGGCCACCGTCATCAGGACGGCCATCGCGGTCACCCCGGGCACCAGCATCAGCGGCAGATACCCGAGCGCCAGGCAGCCCACGATGACCCGCAGCCGTTTCTCCGCCGTACCGGGCCACTGGCGCGCGCCGTACAGCAGCCCGCCGACGAGTGCGCCGAGACCGATCGCGGCCATCAGCACGCCGTACGTCGCGTCACCGCCGTGCGCGTCGGCGTAGGCGACCGCGGCCACCGTGATCGAGCCCAGAGCCAGACCGACGAAGAAGAAGGCGCCGAGCAGTGCGAGCAGTCCGCGTGAGCGGAGGGCGCCCAGCCAGTGGGCCTCGCGGGGCGCGGAGCGCCAGGTACGGGAGGGCTCGGACACGACGACCGAGAGCGCCCCCAGTGCGCCGAGGGCGTTGACCGCGATCAGAGCGGTCGCCTCGGACCACAGCGACACCGCCAGGGTGATCAGCAGCGGGCCGACGGTGAACATCACCTCCTGGGCCACGGCGTCCATCGCGTAGGCGGCATGCACCCGGTCCTCACCCTTCAGGACGCTGGGCCACAGGGCGCGCAGGCCGCCCTCCAGGGGTGGCGTGAACAGGCCCGCGATCAGCATCGCGACGACGGCCGGCGGGAGGGGATCGGTGCCGACGAGGGCGAAGAGCACCATCCCGAGCGCGGAGACGACCGCGGACGGGAGCAGCACGCGCGGCTGCCCGTACAGGTCGACGGCCCGGCCCAGCAGCGGCTGGCCGACCGCGGTGGCCAGCCCGTAGACGGCGGAGAGCGCGCCGGCGAGCGAGTAGCTGCCGCCTTCCGCGCGGACGAAGAGCACCACGGCGATGGCGGCTGTCGCGTTCGGCAGCCGCCCGACGAGCGTTCCGGTGAGCAGGCGCGTCACGTGTCTGGTGCCGAAGAGTTCCGCGTAGCCCGCGGCCATGATCCGCCCCTTGTCTTCCGGCCGGCATCCGGTGGTTCCCGGTACCGCTGGAGTGTTACGTATAACGTCCGGGTTATACGTACCATGTGCGCAGACCGCGGGTCCAGACGGCCGCAGCAGGAACCGGCCGCACCCCGGCCCGAGTGGAGGTCCCAGTGGAGGTCCCGGCGGAAGTCCCGGCGGACGCCCGAGCGACGGGCGGGGAACCGGTGGTTCCGGCCCGCCCGACCAGTCGTGACGTGGCTCGCGCGGCCGGTGTCTCGCAGGCCACGGTCTCGCTGGTGCTCGGCGGCAAATGGCGTGGCCGGGTCTCCGAACGCACTGCGGGCGTGGTGCGCGAAGCGGCCGGACAGCTGGGGTACCGCCCCAATCTCGCAGCCCGCAATCTCCGGCTGGGCAGTACCCGCACCGCACTGCTGGTCGTCCCCGCGCTGACCACCGAATTCTTCGCCCGCGTCTACACGGGCGCGCAGGCCACCGCCGCCGAACACGGTTTCGGTGTGGTGCTGTACCCGTCACCCGACGGAGTGGGGCCGGCAAGGGATCCCTTCGCCTCGGCGCGGACCGCGCTGGACGGGGTCATCGCCTCCTCCATGGCCGTCGGCGCACTGGCCGCCATCCAGGGATCCGATCTGCCCCTGGTGATGCTGGACAGCGATCCGGCCCAGGAGGGCGCATCCGCGCATGTGAACCTGGCCATCGGCGACGGCATGCGACAGGTGACGGACCATCTGCTCGCCCTCGGCCACCGCAGGTTCGTCCACCTCGCACCGGCGATCGACTCCTGGACCTTCGACGTGCGTGCGGACGCGCTGCGGACCGCGCTGCGCGGTACCGAGGTCCGCGGCGTCACCGCCCCGTTGAACGTGGATGCCGCACGGCAGGCCACCGAAGCGGCACTCACCTGCGCCGGCCCCCGGCCGACCGCCGTGATCTGCGACGACGACATCCTGGCCGCGGGTGCCTGCAAGGCGGCCCGGCGACTGGGGCTGCGGATTCCCGAGGATCTGTCCGTGACCGGCTTCGACGACCTGGCGCTGGCGACCGCCGTCGAGCCGGAACTCACCACGGTGGCGCTCCCCGCCGAACAGATCGGCCGGCGCGGCATGACGGCGCTCCTCGCCGTGCTGGACGGCCGCCGGTACGAGAGCGACGACCTGCCGGTGAAGCTGCTCGTCCGCGGATCGACCGCGCGGGCGGCGGAATGAGGACGGCGTCCCGCCAGGTACCGGAGTCCGCGGCCACCGGCCCGTAACGGCGAGTGCCCCGGACCGCCACTGCGGTCCGGGGCACTCGTCCGGGCACGGACGGAGTCTGCTGGGCTACTCGTCCTCGTCCTCGTCGGACGGCGCGTCCGTCTTCGCCGTCGCAGCGTCGTCCGCGGCGAGCAGCCTGGAGAGCTGACGGCCGACGACGCGCTTGAACTTCCGCTTCTGCGGCCGTGTGCGGTCCAGGACGGCCACTTCGAGACGCTCGGCGGGAATCTCCCGCTCGCTTCCGTTGGTGTCCCTGGAAAGGGCCTGGACCGCCAGTTTCAGCGCCTCGGCGAGGGTCATCCCCTCGCGGTGCCGCTGATCGAGGAAGGTACTGATCGTCTCGGCATTACCGCCGACCGCGACCGAACCGTGCTCGTCCACGATCGATCCGTCGTGCGGCAGCCGGTAGATCTGGTCCCCGTCCGGCTCGGCACCGACCTCGGCGACGACCAGCTCCACCTCGTACGGCTTCTCGGCCGCGCTGGAGAAGATCGTGCCCAGCGTCTGCGCGTAGACGTTCGCCAGGCCACGGGCCGTCACATCGTCGCGGTCGTAGGTGTATCCACGCAGATCCGCGTAGCGCACCCCGCCGATCCGCAGGTTCTCGTACTCGTTGTACTTACCGGCGGCGGCGAAGCCGATCCGGTCGTAGATCTCGCTGAACTTGTGCAGCGCACGGGACGGGTTCTCGCCGACGAACACGATGCCGTCGGCGTACTGCAGCACAACCAGGCTGCGACCACGGGCGATGCCCTTCCGGGCGTATTCCGCCCGGTCGGCCATGGCCTGCTGGGGTGAGACATAGAACGGCGTCGACACCGGCTATCCGTCCCTTTCTGTCAGTGACGAGTGCATCGGAAGGGCCTCAGAGCAGCTCGGCGCGCGGACCGTCGGGCTGTTCGAGACGCCGCTCCAGGATCGCGCGGGCGAGCTCGGACCCCTCCGCCTCGGTCAGCCTGCGACAGCCTTCGTCGGTGATGACCGTGACGATCGGGTAGATACGGCGGGCCACGTCGGGCCCCCCGGTCGCCGAGTCGTCGTCGGCCGCGTCGTACAGGGCCTGTACGACCAGGGTGGTGGCCTGCTGCTCCGTCAGGTCGTCGCGGTAGAGCTTCTTCATCGAGCCGCGCGCGAAGATCGAACCGGAGCCGGTGGAGGCGTAGCCGTGCTCCTCCGAGCGCCCGCCCGTGACGTCGTACGAGAAGATCCGGCCCTTCTCGCGGTCGACGTCGTAACCGGCGAACAGCGGGACCACGGCGAGGCCCTGCATGGCCATGGAGAGATTGCCGCGGATCATCGTGGAGAGCCGGTTCGCCTTGCCCTCCAGCGAGAGGGTGGTGCCCTCGACCTTCTCGAAGTGTTCCAGTTCCAGCTGGAAGAGCTTGACCATCTCGACGGCGAGACCGGCCGTGCCCGCGATCCCGACCGCCGAGTACTCATCGGCCGGGAAGACCTTTTCGATGTCGCGCTGCGCGATCATGTTCCCCATGGTCGCGCGCCGGTCACCGGCGAGGACGACCCCGCCGGGAAAGGTCGCAGCGACGATGGTCGTCCCGTGCGGCGCCTCGATCGGCCCCTGGGTGGGCGGCAGCGGACGCCTGCCCGGCAGGATCTCCGGCGAGTGGTCGGACAGGAAGTCCATGAACGAAGAGGATCCCGGCGTCAGGAAGGCGGCCGGCAGACGCCCGGTGCTACGAGGGTTGGCTTCCACGCGTTTCCTTCCGGATAGGCGGCGGCCCCCCTTCTGGGGCCGGGCCGATCTTGCGACTGTGCACGGACCTTACCCGTGCCCGCACGGGTCATCCGCCCCGGTGCGGTCGGCTTCCGCCGACCGCACCGGCTCACGGACAACAGCCGTTACTCGCCGCCCTTTTGAACGAACGAGCGCACGAAGTCCTCGGCGTTGGCCTCCAGGACGTCGTCGATCTCGTCCAGAACGTCGTCCACGTCGTCGGACAGCTTCTCCTGGCGCTCCTTGAGGTCCTCCGAGCCCTGCGCCTCGGGCGCCTGCTCCTCGGTCTCCTCGGTCGAGCGCGTCGCCTTCTGCTGTCCGCCGCCGGTGTCCTTGGTCGCCATCTACCTCACCCCGCTCGGTTCGATGTACTGGTTCAGGCCCTCTTGATCAGACCCTACAAGCGGGGTCCGACATCGGCCCCGTACTTTCCACAACGTCCGGGGCCTACCCCGATGATTCCCCAGTGCGGGCCCTTTCAGCCTCCGGAGAGCACCCGGACCAGGTCTTCTGCCGTACGACAGCGGTCCAGCAGCTCCTTGACGTGGTTACGGGTCCCCCGCAGGGGTTCCAGGGTGGGCACCCGTTGCAGAGAGTCATGACCCGGCAGATCGAAGATGACCGAGTCCCAGGAGGCGGCGGCCACGTCGTCGGCGTACTGCTCCAGACAGCGACCGCGGAAATACGCCCTGGTGTCCTCGGGCGGGCTCGTCCGGGCCCGTGCGACGGCCGGCTCGTCCAGGAGCCGTTTCATCTTCCCGCGGGCCACCAGACGGTTGTACAGCCCCTTCTCGGGCCGTACGTCCGCGTACTGGAGGTCCACCAGGTGGAGCCTGGCCGCGTCCCAGTCGACACCGTCCCGGCGGCGGTAGCCCTCCAGGATCTCCCGCTTGGTGATCCAGTCGAGCTCCCCGGAGAGGCTCATGGGGTTGTTCTCCAGCCGGTTCAGCACGTCCTCCCACCGGCCGAGGACGTCCTTGGTCTGCTCGTCGGCGTCCACGCCGTAGCGCTCCTCGACGTACTTCCGCGCCAGCTCGAAATACTCCATCTGGAGCTGTACCGCGGTGAGGGTGCGCCCGCTGCGCAGCGTGATGAGCTGCCGCAGGGTCGGATCGTGCGAGACCTGGTGCAGGGTGCGCACCGGCTGGTCGACCGCGAGGTCGACATTGATGAAGCCGTCCTCGATCATCGCGAGCACCAGGGACGTCGTCCCCAGTTTGAGATACGTCGAGATCTCCGCGAGGTTGGCGTCACCGATGATCACATGGAGCCTGCGGTACTTCTCGGCGTCCGAGTGCGGCTCGTCACGGGTGTTGATGATGGGCCGCTTGAGCGTGGTCTCCAGGCCGACCTCGACCTCGAAGTAGTCCGCGCGCTGGCTGATCTGGAAGCCGTGCTCACGGCCGTCCTGGCCGATTCCGACCCGTCCCGCGCCGGTCACCACCTGGCGGGAGACGAAGAACGGTGTCAGATGGCGCACGATGTCCGAGAAGGGGGTCTCCCTCTTCATCAGGTAGTTCTCGTGCGTCCCGTACGAGGCGCCCTTGTTGTCGGTGTTGTTCTTGTACAGATGGATCGGCTGCGCACCGGGTACCTCGCCCGCGCGTTCCGCGGCCTCCGCCATGACGCGCTCGCCGGCCTTGTCCCAGAGCACGGCGTCGAGCGGGTTGGTGATCTCGGGCGAGCTGTACTCGGGGTGCGCGTGGTCGACGTAGAGCCGGGCGCCGTTGGTGAGGATGACATTGGCCAGGCCGATGTCCTCGTCCGTCAGCTGGCTGCTGTCCGCGGTCTCCCGGGCGAGGTCGAACCCTCGCGCGTCCCGCAGCGGATTCTCCTCCTCGAAGTCCCAGCGGGCGCGGCGCGCCCGGTGCATCGCCGCCGCGTAGGCGTTGACGATCTGGGACGAGGTGAGCATGGCATTGGCGTTCGGGTGACCCGGGACGGAGATGCCGTACTCCGTCTCGATGCCCATTACTCGCCGTACGGTCATGCGGCCCTCCTTGCCCGGCAGCGCCCCTTGCGGGGACGTCGCTCAAGTACCGCTGGTTCTCCGGTGCGTGCGCGGTCACCCCTCCCCGCGCTGCGCGACCCGGTGGTACCGAAGACCTTAGAACGCCGTTGCGCCGGTGGGGAGATCATTACAGGCATTGCTGTTCCTGCGGCCGAAGGCCGGAAAACACGGCGGCTGCGGGACCCGTCGAGGAGCCCCGCAGCCGCCCTGCCATTTACAGGTACTGACCGGTGTTGGCCACCGTGTCGATGGAACGCCCGGTGTCCGCGCCCTGCTTTCCGGTGACGAGGGTGCGGATGAAGACGATCCGCTCGCCCTTCTTGCCGGAGATTCGGGCCCAGTCGTCCGGGTTGGTGGTGTTCGGCAGGTCCTCGTTCTCCTTGAACTCGTCCACACACGCCTGGAGGAGATGGGAGACCCGGAGACCCTTCTGTCCCTGGTCCAGGAAGGCCTTGATGGCCATCTTCTTGGCCCGGTCGACGATGTTCTGGATCATCGCGCCGGAGTTGAAGTCCTTGAAGTACAGAACTTCCTTGTCGCCGTTGGCGTACGTGACCTCGAGGAACCGGTTCTCCTCGGACTCCGTGTACATCCGCTCCACGACGGACTGGATCATGCCGCTCACCGTGTCTTCCGGGTTCTCCCGGTGCTCGGCCAGATCGTCCGTGTGCAGCGGCAGCGAGGACCGCAGGTACTTGGCGAAGATGTCCTTCGCGGCCTCCGCGTCCGGACGCTCGATCTTGATCTTGACGTCGAGCCGGCCCGGCCGCAGGATCGCGGGGTCGATCATGTCCTCACGGTTGGAGGCACCGATGACGATGACGTTCTCCAGGCCCTCCACCCCGTCGATCTCGGCGAGGAGCTGCGGGACGATGGTGTTCTCCACGTCCGAGCTGACGCCTGACCCACGGGTGCGGAAGAGGGATTCCATCTCGTCGAAGAAGACGATGACGGGGGTACCCTCACTCGCCTTCTCCCGGGCGCGCTGGAAGACCAGGCGGATGTGCCGCTCGGTCTCACCGACGTACTTGTTGAGGAGCTCGGGGCCCTTGATGTTGAGGAAGTAGCTCTTCCCCGCGGGCTGGCCGGTGACCTCGGCCACCTTCTTGGCAAGGGAGTTGGCGACGGCCTTGGCAATGAGTGTCTTGCCGCAGCCGGGCGGGCCGTAGAGCAGGATGCCCTTCGGCGGCCGCAGCTCGTGTTCCTTGAACAGATCGGGGTGGAGGTAGGGCAGCTCGACCGCGTCGCGGATCAACTCGATCTGGTCGCCCAGACCGCCGATCTTGTCGTAGTCGATGTCCGGGACCTCTTCGAGGACGAGCTCCTCGACCTCGCTCTTCGGCACCACTTCATAGACGTAACCGGACCTGGAGTCGAGCAGCAGGGCGTCGCCGGGGCGGATGGTGATGTCCAGCAGAGGCTCGGCGAGCCGCACCACCCGTTCCTCGTCGGTGTGCCCGACCACCAGGGCGCGCTCGCCGTCCTCAAGTACTTCCTTGAGGGTGACGATGTCCCCGGCGCGCTCGAATTCCATGGCCTCGACCACGTTGAGCGCTTCGTTGAGCATGACTTCCTGGCCGCGCCTGAGCTCTTCGAGCTCGACGCTGGGACTGACATTCACCCGGAGCTTGCGGCCCCCGGTGAAGATGTCGCACGTCCCGTCCTCGTTGGACTGCAGAAAGACACCGAAGCCGGCCGGCGGCTGTGCGAGCCGGTCGACCTCCTCCTTGAGAGCCACGATCTGGTCGCGGGCCTCGCGGAGCGTATTGGCGAGCCGCTCGTTCTGCGCGGACACGCCTGCCAGGTTGGTCTGCAGCTCGACGATCCGCTCTTCGAGATTCCTCGTGTGACGCGGAGAGTCGGCGAGCTTGCGGCGCAGGACGGCGATTTCCTGCTCGAGATAGGCAACCTGGCCGGCGGGGTCCTCAGACCCTCGCGCGGGCCGGATGCCGCGGTTGATGTCATCGTCGTGGGCTGCCACGGTCCTCACCTCCTCCAAGGGGAGCTGGACGCTTCCTGACCCTACCTGGGCGGCTGGTGATTGAAACCCCTAGATCACAAAGACCGTCGGGGTGTGTCTGATCTTCACCCTTGCGTACTCCCTCACGCCTTGGGAATACCCACCCATCAACATCGGAAAGCGGCCGGTTGTATCGTCGAAGTGTTCAACACCCGTCAGGGCTGGCTTCAATTGGTTCAACCGCGCAGGAACGGCAGGAGAAATGACCGTGCAGGACGAGGCTCCCACCGGTGACGCCGCACAGGCGCTAGAGGTCTGGATCGACCAGGACCTCTGTACCGGCGACGGTATCTGCGCCCAGTACGCGCCCGAGGTCTTCGAGCTCGACATCGACGGCCTGGCGTACGTGAAGAGCGCCGACGACGAGCTGCTGCAGGAGACCGGAGCCACAACGCCCGTGCCGCTGCCGCTCCTCCAGGACGTCGTGGACTCCGCCAAGGAGTGTCCGGGCGACTGCATTCATGTGCGCCGCGTTTCGGACAGCGTCGAGGTCTACGGCCCCGCTGCCGGGTGACGCGTCATACGCTCCGCGCCTGGGACGGCGCCGAGCGTACGAACTTCCCGCCCTGCCAGCGCCACTTGGCCTGCTGCCGCACATCGGGCTTCCAGCGCGGCACGTCGGGCGAGGAGTAGCCGAGAAGCGTCGCGGTCACCGCGCCTCCCTCCACGGCGAGAGCACCGACCTGTTGCTGCTCGGACGGGGCGACCAGCGTCGCGACGACCCGTGGCGGGCCGTTCCCGGCCTTCGACCGGGTGAGGACGTAGATCCCGCTCGGCGGCGTCCCCGATCCCGCGTCGCAGCGCACGGCGGCCACCGTTTCGGGGTTCCCGTCGCGGTCGAGGTCGCCCACCGCCTTCTTCGTGACGACCGTTCCCACACTTCCGCAGTCCAGCGGGAAGGTGGCGGCTGCCGCGTCGGGCGCCGCCGCGGTGGCCGGTTTCGGATCGGGCTGGGAGGCGGTGGCCGGGCCGGGCGTGAGCACGCCCGCCACGGCGACGACGGCGGCCATCGCGGTGGCCGTGGCCAGCCAGTGGACCGGACTGGTCCGGGTGTGCGCGAGGTCCGGGAGCGCAAGGTCCGGGAGCGCGGAGGGCTGCACGCGGGAGGTCTCCTGTGGGGCAGTACCGGAGGGGGTGGCCAGAATGGTGCCACACGTCACAGGAGTTCGGAACGGCGGGGTCCGTACGGCCAACATAAAGAAGCCGCCGCCGAGTTCCCCTTCGTGCGGAGGGAACTCGGCGGCGGCGTCCGTGCGTTGTACCGGTCAGGCTTCGGTCACGGGGTCGGCTTCTCCCCCGGATTCCGCACCGGACTTCGCCCGGGAGGCGGTCGCTCCTGGTCCGGAGTAGTCATCGCCGTACGAACCCTTGGACGGGCGGCGGCGGCGCAGCGGGGCCTCCACACCGTCGGCGAGGCGCCGGGCGGTGACCAGGAAGCCGGTGTGGCCGATCATCCGGTGGTCGGGACGGACGGCCAGGCCTTCGACGTGCCAGTTGCGGACCATCGATTCCCAGGGCTGCGGCTCGGCGAAGCAGCCGATCTCCCTGATGGACTCGACGGTGCGCGAGAGCTGGGTGGTGGTGGCGACGTAGCAGCAGAGGATGCCGCCGGGGACGAGTGCCTTGGAGACGACCTCCAGGCATTCCCAGGGAGCCAGCATGTCCAGCACCACACGGTCGACGTCCGTGTCGGACAGATTGTCCTGGAGGTCGCCGACGGTCAGCTGCCAGGCCGGGTGCGGGCCACCGAAGTAGCGCTCCACGTTCTGGGTGGCGATCTCGGCGAAGTCCTCACGGCGCTCGTACGAGTGCAGCATGCCCTGCTCGCCGATGGCGCGGAGCAGGAAGCTGCTGAGTGCGCCGGAGCCCACTCCCGCCTCGACGACCCGTGCGCCGGGGAAGATGTCGCCGAAGGCCAGGATCTGGCCCGCGTCCTTGGGATAGACCACGGCAGCGCCGCGGGGCATGGACAGGACGAAGTCGGGGAGCAGGGGGCGCAGCGCGAGATAGGCGACGTTCCCCGTGGTACGGACAACACTGCCCTCGGGGGCACCGATCAGCTCGTCGTGCGGGAAAGAACCCTTGTGGGTGTGGAAATTCTTTCCTGCTTCGAGCGTGAAGGTGTAGTGGCGTCCCTTGGGGTCGGTGAGCTGGACCTGGTCCCCGACTTTGAAGGGCCCACGTCGGCGGGCGGCACCGGTCGGTTCGGACATACGAGCAGCCTACCGGCCTCAGGAACCCGGTCGCGCCATCGCCTGGACGAAGGCACGTTCGACATCGGCGGTGGAGAGGACTCCGTAGATCGCGCCGCTCTCCTCGACCACCAGGTACTCGGTGGCCGGGCTGGCCCGCAGCCTGTCGAGGAGCGCCTCGCCGGCCAGTTCGGCCGGGACCTTCATGCCCTCGGTGAGGTCCTGGGCGAGCCCGCTCACGGCGACCCAGGGGCGCCGGTGCTCGGGGACGCCGACGATGGCCGCTTCCCTGACCAGGGCTGTCGGATCGCCGTGGCTGTCCACCACGACCAGTGCGCGCGCTCCGGCCTCGTTGGCCCGGCGCAGCGCCTCGGAGAGCGGTGTGCCGGTCTCGACGGGGACGGCGCGCCTGGTGAGCGTGCGGGCGCGGAGCTCGGGGAGGTGTTCGCGCAGCCGGGCCATCCGCAGGCTGTTGCCCGCACCGGTCCAGATGATGGCCGCGAGGATCGCGGCGAGCAGCGCGTCCATCACGGTCTCCATACCGCCCACGTCGGCGTCGGAGCCGGTGTGGGTGAGCAGCGGGAGGCCGATGAGTACGGAGACGGCGAGCGCCCGGCCGAACCAGGCGGCGGCGACGGTGCCGCTCATCGGGTTGCCGGTGATCTTCCAGACGACCGCGCGCAGCATCCGGCCACCGTCCAGCGGCAGGCCGGGCAGCAGGTTGAAGATCGCCACGATGAGGTTGGAGATCATCAGTCCCGCGAGCAGCACACCCGGCACCGTGCCGGGCTCCACGGCCTTCATGCCGAGGTAGAAGACACCGGAGAGCACGAGGGAGAGCAGCGGTCCGACGAACGCGAGGACGAACTCCCGTCCCGGGGTGTCCGACTCCTTCTCGATCTCCGAGACGCCGCCGAAGAACTGCAGCTGGATGCGGCGCACCGGGAGCTTGAAGCGCAGGGCCGCCACGGTGTGTGCCAGTTCATGGACGAGTACGGAGGCGTAGAAGGCGACCGCGAAGAAGAGCGAGACCAGGTACCGGAGATTGCCCAGTTCGGGCAGGACGCGGTCGAGCTGGCCGCCGAAGACCCAGGTGATGAGCGCGGCCACCAGGAACCAGCTGGGTGCGACGTACACCGGGACCCCGAAGGGGCGGCCCATCAGGATCCCGCCGCCCGGCGCGTCCCGGCGCTGCGGCTTGCCGCCCTCGGGCGCGGAGCCGGGGCCGGGCCCGTCCGCGCCGGACTGCGGGCGCCCGCTGTCGCCGCTCTCGTCCACGATGTCCCTTCGTATCCTTCGTGTCCCTCGGACCATTCTCCATCGCTGCTTACCGCGATGTCCTGATCATGCAGTGCGAGGGGGCCTACCGTCGATGGTATGCGGCTCTGTGTCAGTGGCGGGTCGTAGGGTCTGGAGCATGACTACCGCCCAGCAGCCCACGTCTCTCTCGCCGTCGCGGGCGAGCGACTTCATGCAGTGCCCTCTGCTGTACAGGTTCCGGGTGATCGACAAGCTGCCGGAGAAGCCCAGCCCGGCGGCGACGCGCGGCACCCTGGTGCACGCGGTGCTTGAGCGGATGTTCGACGACCCGGCTGCGGACCGGACGGTTCCGCGTGCCAGAGCGATGGTTCCCGGCCAGTGGGACCGGCTTCTCGCCGCCAAGCCGGAGCTGGCCGAGCTGTTCGCGCAGGACGCCGGGGGCGAGCAGCTGGCCCAGTGGCTCTCGGAGGCCGAGTCGCTGGTCGAGCGGTGGTTCACGCTGGAGGACCCGACCCGTCTCGAACCGGCCGAGCGCGAGCTGTTCGTCGAGACGGAGCTGGAGTCGGGGCTGCGGCTGCGCGGCATCATCGACCGGGTGGATGTGGCACCGACCGGCGAGGTGCGGATCGTCGACTACAAGACGGGGAAGGCGCCGCGTCCGCAGTACGCGGAGGGCGCGCTGTTCCAGATGAAGTTCTACGCGCTGGTCGTCTGGCGGCTGAAGGGGATCGTGCCGCGCCGGCTCCATCTGGTGTACCTGGGGAACGGCGAGGTGGTGACGTACGACCCGGTCGAGGCCGATCTGGAGCGGGTCGAGCGCAAGCTGCTCGCACTGTGGGACGCGATCAAGAAGGCCACCGAGACGGGCGACTGGCAGCCGCGGCCGACCAAGCTGTGCGGCTGGTGCGACCACCAGGCGGTCTGTCCCGAATTCGGCGGTACGCCTCCGGTGTACCCCCTGACGGTAGTCCGGGCGGCCGAGCCCGCCTGAGCCGGGCCGTTCCCCGGCCGTCCGGCGATACGCCCCGCAGGAGTCCGGGCGGGCCGCTCAGGGCAGAATGGGGCTGGTCTATCGAAGGAGATCCCGTGGCGATCCGCGTCCTACTGGTCGACGACCAGCCGCTGCTGCGCACCGGCTTCCGGATGATCCTGGAGGCAGAGCAGGACCTCGCGGTGGTCGGCGAGGCCGGGGACGGTCTGCAGGCCCTCGACCAGGTCCGGGCGCTTCAGCCCGATGTCGTACTGATGGACATCCGGATGCCCCGGATGGACGGGGTCGAGGCGACCCGTCAGATCACCGGCCCCGGCCGGGACGGCCCCGCGAAGGTTCTCGTACTGACCACCTTCGACCTCGACGAGTACGTCGTGGAGGCGCTGCGCGCCGGTGCGAGCGGCTTCCTCCTGAAGGACGCCCCCGCCAACGAACTCGTCCAGGCGATCCGGGTGGTCGCCGGGGGCGAGGCGATGCTGGCGCCGAGCATCACCCGCCGGCTGCTCGACAAGTACGCGGACCACCTGCCGTCCGGCGAGGATCCCGTGCCCAACACCCTGCACACGCTGACCGAGCGTGAGGTCGAGGTGCTGAAGCTGGTCGCGCGCGGCCTGTCGAACGCGGAGATCGCCGCCGACCTGTTCGTCAGCGAGACCACGGTGAAGACCCATGTGGGGCATGTGCTGACGAAGCTGGGGCTGCGCGACCGGGTCCAGGCCGCGGTGTACGCGTACGAGAGCGGGCTGGTGCGCCCCGGCGCCCAGCAGTGACACCCGGCGGCGCCCAGGCGTGAGGTCCGGTCCGTGAGTTCCGGCCTGTGAGGGGCCCCGGACACCCGTCGGCGTCCGGGGCCGGACAGGTCAGCTGATGCCCCGGCCGAGTTCCCAGATCTGCAGGGCGGACGAGTTGCTGAGCGCCCACTCCACCCCGGTCAGGTCGTCGCGGGCGGCGACGTACTGCTTGCCCTGCCAGAGCGGCAGCACAGGGACGTCGTCCGCGACGATGTCCTGGATCTTCTGGAGGGGGATCACGGCCGTGGTGCGGTCGGAGGCCCGCCGGGAATCCAGGATGTACTTGTCGCGGATGGTGCTGTTCGCGTAGGGCAGGTTGAGGAAGTTGCCCTTGCTGAGGAACGGCGAGATGAAGTTGTCCGCGTCGGGGAAGTCCGGGAACCAGCCCATGCCGTAGACCGCGTAGTCACCGTGCAGTTCCGCGGGACGGAACTGATCCCACTGGGTGCCCTGGATCGTGATGTCGAAGAGCCCGGACGCGTTCAGCTGCTTCTTGAGCAGCGCGAACTCCTTCGCCGTATTCGGGCCGTAGTGGTCGTTCGTGTAATGCAGCGTCAGCCGCACCTTGTCGGTGATCCCGGCGTTGCGCAGGATCCGGGTGGCTTCGGCCCTGCTCGGATCGCCGTACTTGTTGAAGAACGAATTCGTGTGCCCGCCGACGCTGGTGGGGATCAGCGAGTAGAGCGGCTCGGCCGTCGCGCCGTACACCTGGCTGGCGATCTGGCCGCGGTCGACGAGTGCGGCCATCGCCTGGCGGACCGCCTTGTTCTTCACCGACGGGTCATTGGTGTTGAAGCCGAGGTAGCGGATCTCCAGACCCTGGCTCTCGACGAAGTTGATGTCCGGCGACGATCCGGCGGAGAACTCCTTGATCTGCTCAGGGGAGATGGCGCGGGTCATCATGTCGACCTTCCCCGACTTCAGCGCCGCGCCCATGGCCGCGGCGCCGGTGAAGGACCGGATCTCGACCTTGTCGTTCTGCAGCTTCAACGCCCCCTTGTACCGGGGGTTCTTGGTGAAGACCGCTTTCTCCAGGCGGTTGTTCCTGACCTCCGCCTTGAAGGTGTACGGGCCGGAGCCGTCGATCTCGAAGCCGTTGCGCAGCTTGTTCGGCGCGTAGGCGGCCTTCTCCACGATGCCCGCGGCCGGGGTCGCCAGCTTGTACGGGAAAGTGGCGTC
This sequence comes from Streptomyces sp. A 4/2, assembly GCF_940670765.1. GTDB lineage: Bacteria > Actinomycetota > Actinomycetes > Streptomycetales > Streptomycetaceae > Streptomyces. The sequence continues at coordinate 175,960 of NZ_CALNVW010000031.1, read as the reverse complement.
CGGGGTCTTCAGGTGGAAGACCAGTTCCCGATCGCTCACCGGCTCGATGGTGTCGATGTTGTCGAAGAGACCGGCCGGCCCGTTCGGGTCGTGGATGTGGGTGACGCGGTCCAGGGAGTACTTCACGTCGGCGGCCGTGAGGCGGTGGCCGTTCGAGAACTCCAGGCCGCTGCGCAGCTTGCAGCGGTAGCTCTCGTTCTCGCTGTCCGTGAACCGGCAGCCGGAGGCGGCGTCCGGGATGGGCAGGCCGCCGCCGCGCGGCATCTGCATCAGTGACTGGAGAGTGGGGCGCAGGATGTTCCAGGCGCCCGTGTCATAGGTGTAAGCGGGGTCGAGCGGCGCCGGAGCCTTCTTGGTGGCCACGAAGGAGTCCGTGATGCCCACGACGATGGGCTTGCCGCCTCCGCCACCGCTGTCCGTGCTGCCGCACGCGGCGAGTACCGGAGTGAGCAGGCCCGCTATGGCCGGCAGCACCAGAGTCTTGCGGTTCATTCTGGACGTTCTCCTCATCCGGCACTGGGATACAGCGATGTACAGACACTCCGCCGCTGCCGCCCGTTCGGGGCGGGGCGATCGGGCCGGGTACAGAGCGATCGGTCCAGTGTTCCCGTCAGCTTTGCGGGCGCAGGGGGCACGGAAGTGTACGGCGAAGTTCTCGCCACGAGATTAGTGGGGAACGTCAGGAAACCTGGAACGGGGGCGACTTGAGCCGTATCCACATCATCTTCACGAATAGCGGAGCGTCCATATTCGACCACCGAAATGATTCACGCACCGCTTCACCAATCGGGACACATGGGCATGTGCAGAGCGGAGCTCCGGCGCGACAGCACGCGCATGAGTCCGTGTCGACGCCTCGCCAGGTGACGAACGTCACTCCCGCCCGGTCTTTCGCAAAGCGCCAACTGCTCTCGCGCGCACATGAAAAACACAAGGTCGACGGGCACCGATTCACGTCAAAGCGAAAGAAACACGGTCAGTATCCGTCCCGGTGCATTCCGTTGACCAGGGCCTTGAGGAATTCCAGATCGACTTCTTCCAGCGATCCCACGACCATCCGGCCGTCCGCGGCGGCGATCGGTGCGACCGAGGGCACCGCCACCACCCGGCAGCCCGCGGCTTCGGCCGCCGCCACCCCGGTCGCGGTGTCCTCGATGACGGCGCAGCGCGCGGGATCGGCCCCGAGAGCGGCTGCGGCGGCGAGGTAGGGCTCCGGGTGCGGCTTCGTACGCGTGACCTCGTCACCCGCGATCGTCAGCGAGAAGTTGTCCGGGCCGAGCGACATCAGGATCCGGTCGATGATGCGCCGGTGCGAGGCGGAGACCAGGGCGGTGGGCACGCGGTGGGCGGCCAGCTCGGTGAGCAGTCGCATGGCTCCCGGCATCAGCTGGACGCCGCGCGAGATACGCGCCTCGAAGCCGTCGTTGAGCAGCACGGTGAGCTCGGGAAGGGTGATGTCCGCGCCGGTGGCCTCGATGAGGTATCCCGCGCTGCGGGTCATCGGCCCGCCCACCACGACATGCTGCCAGCCCTCGTCGAGCTGGTGCCCGAGACCGGCGAAGACCTCGACCTCGGCCTCCCACCAGAACCTCTCGGTGTCCACCAGGGTGCCGTCCATGTCGAGGAAGACGGCCTGCAGGACGGAGTCCTCGGCCATACGGGTACTGAGCGCAGGGACCGTACTGGTCATCCGGGCACACCTCCTGGAGGGACATGAGGGCCGGTCCCCCTCCCCCTGCCGGGGAGAGGACCGGCCCGCACTGGACCGACCAGTGTACGTCCGGAAGGCCGGGCGCGCCCCGCCATCGGTCCCGACACCGGCGCCCGGCCGCACCGCGCGGTACGGGTCCGGCACCATCCGGGCGGGATCCCTACCGGGCGTTGAAGTACTTCGCCTCGGGGTGGTGGATCACGATCGCGTCGGTGGACTGTTCGGGGTGCAGCTGGAACTCCTCGGAGAGGTGCACGCCGATCCGCTCGGGCTGGAGCAGTTCGGCGATCTTCGCCCGGTCCTCCAGATCGGGGCAGGCGCCGTAGCCGAGCGAGAAGCGCGCACCGCGGTACTTCAGCGCGAACATGTCCTGGACGTCCGAGGGGTCCTCACCGGCGTAGCCGAGTTCGGAGCGCACCCGGGCGTGCCAGTACTCGGCGAGCGCCTCCGCCAACTGCACGGAGAGACCGTGCAGTTCGAGGTAGTCGCGGTAGGCGTTGGCCTCGAACAGCTCGGCCGTGGCCTCGCCGATCCTCGAACCGACGGTGACCACCTGAAGGCCGATCACATCCCTCTCGCCGGACTCCTCGGGGCGGAAGAAGTCCGCCAGGCAGAGCCGACGGCCGCGGCGCTGGCGCGGGAAGGTGAAGCGGGTGCGCTCACTGCCGTCCTCGTTGAGGAGGATCAGGTCCTCGCCCTTGGACACACAGGGGAAGTAGCCGTAGACGACGGCGGCCTCCAGCATGTTCTTGGTGTGCAGCTGGTCCAGCCAGCCGCGCAGGTGCGGGCGGCCCTCGCTCTCCACCAGCTCCTCGTAGGTGGGGCCTTCGCCCTTGCGGGCCTCCTTGAGCCCCCACTGCCCCTTGAAGAGCGCGCCCTCGTCCAGCCAGGAGGCGTACTCCTTGAGCTGGATCCCCTTGACGACGCGGGTACCCCAGAACGGCGGTTCCGGGACCGGGTTGTCGGTGGAGACGTCCGAGCGGACGGGGCCTTCGGGCTCCTGGACCTCCAGTACGGCGGCGGTGTCGCGCTTGGGCACCCGGCGCTGCTTGAGCTCGGGCAGTACGGCGCCGGGGACACCCCGCTTGACGCCGATCAGGGCGTCCATCAGGCGCAGGCCCTCGAAGGCGTCGCGGGCGTAACGGACTTCGCCCTCGTAGATCTCGTGCAGGTCCTGCTCGACGTACGCCCTGGTCAGTGCGGCGCCGCCGAGGATGACGGGGAAGTCGGCCGCCATCTTGCGCTGGTTGAGCTCCTGCAGGTTCTCCTTCATGATCACCGTGGACTTGACGAGGAGGCCGGACATGCCGATGACGTCGGCCTTGTGCTCCTCTGCGGCTTCCAGGATCGCGGAGACGGGCTGCTTGATGCCGAGGTTGACGACGTTGTAGCCGTTGTTGGTCAAGATGATGTCGACGAGGTTCTTGCCGATGTCGTGGACGTCGCCGCGGACGGTGGCCAGCACGATGGTGCCCTTGCCGTCGTCGTCCGTCTTCTCCATGTGCGGCTCCAGATGGGCCACCGCGGTCTTCATGACCTCGGCGGACTGGAGCACGAACGGCAGCTGCATCTGGCCGGAGCCGAAGAGCTCGCCGACGACCTTCATGCCCTCCAGGAGGGTGTCGTTGACGATGTCCAGGGCCGGACGGTCCTGGAGCGCTTCGTCGAGGTCGGCCTCCAAGCCGTTCTTCTCGCCGTCGATGATGCGGCGCTGGAGGCGCTCGTCCAGCGGGAGCGCCATGAGCTCCTCGGCCCTGCCCTGCTTCATCGACTTCATGTTGACGCCCTCGAAGAGCTCCATGAGCTTCTGCAGGGGGTCGTAGCCCTCGGCGCGGCGGTCGTAGATCAGGTCGAGGGCGACCTCGACCTGCTCCTCCTCCAGGCGGGCGATCGGCAGGATCTTGGACGCGTGCACGATCGCCGAGTCCAGGCCCGCCTTCACGCACTCGTCGAGGAAGACGGAGTTGAGGACGACGCGGGCGGCCGGGTTGAGGCCGAAGGAGATGTTGGAGAGGCCCAGCGTGGTCTGGACGTCCGGGTGGCGGCGCTTGAGTTCGCGGATGGCCTCGATGGTGGCGACGCCGTCGCCCCTCGACTCCTCCTGCCCGGTGCAGATGGTGAAGGTCAGGGTGTCGATGAGGATGTCCGACTCGCGTACCGACCAGTTGCCGGTCAGGTCCTCGATCAGCCGCTCGGCGATGGCGACCTTGTGCTCGACGGTGCGGGCCTGGCCCTCCTCGTCGATGGTCAGCGCGATCAGCGCGGCGCCGTGCTCGACCGCCAGCTCGGTGACCTTGGCGAAGCGGGACTCGGGGCCGTCGCCGTCCTCGTAGTTGACCGAGTTGAGGACGGCCCGGCCGCCCAGCTTCTCCAGCCCGGCCCGCAGGACGGGGAGTTCGGTGGAGTCCAGCACGATCGGCAGGGTCGATGCGGTGGCGAAGCGGCCGGCCAGCTCGGACATGTCGGCCACGCCGTCGCGGCCCACGTAGTCGACGCAGAGGTCGAGCATGTGCGCGCCCTCGCGGATCTGGTCGCGGGCCATCTCCACGCAGTCGTCCCAGCGGGCCTCCAGCATGGCCTCGCGGAACTTCTTGCTGCCGTTGGCGTTGGTGCGCTCACCGATGGCCATGTACGCCGTGTCCTGACGGAACGGCACGGTCTGGTACAGGGAGGCGGCGCCCGGCTCGGGACGCGGGTCGCGGGGGGTGGGGGTCAGCGCGCGGGCCCGCTCGACGACCTGGCGCAGGTGCTCGGGCGTCGTACCGCAGCAGCCGCCGATCAGGGACAGGCCGTAGTCGGTCACGAACGCTTCCTGCGCGTCCGCCAGGCCCTCGGGGCCGAGGGGGAAGTGTGCGCCGTCCTTGGTCAGCACGGGCAGGCCGGCGTTCGGCATGCACATCAGCGGCGTACGCGAGTGGCGGGCCAGATAGCGCAGGTGCTCGCTCATCTCGGCCGGTCCGGTCGAGCAGTTCAGGCCGATCAGGTCGATGCCCAGCGGCTCCAGGGCGGTCAGCGCGGCGCCGATCTCGGAGCCGAGCAGCATCACGCCGGTCGTCTCGAAGGCGAGCGAGCAGATCAGCGGCACGTCGATGCCCAGGGCGTCCATCGCCCGGCGTGCGCCGATGAGGCTGGACTTGGTCTGCAGCAGGTCCTGTGTGGTCTCCACGATCAGGGCGTCCGCGCCACCGGCGAGGAGGCCCTCGGCGTTCTGCTGGTAACCGTCCCGCAGCACGTCGTACGTGATGTGCCCGAGCGACGGGAGCTTGGTGCCGGGGCCGACCGAGCCGAGGACCCAGCGCTGCCGGCCGTCCTTGGCACCGAACTCGTCGGCGACCTCGCGGGCGATGCGGGCGCCCGCCTCGGACAGCTCGACGATCCGGTCGGCGATCTCGTACTCGTTCGCCGCCGAGTGGTTCGCGCCGAAGGTGTTCGTCTCCACGCAGTCCACGCCGACCGCGAAGTACTCCTCGTGGACCGAGCGGACGATGTCCGGCCTGGTCACGTTGAGGATCTCGTTGCAGCCTTCCAGATCCTGGAAATCCTCAAGGGTGGGATCCTGTGCCTGGAGCATGGTGCCCATGGCACCGTCCGCCACCACCACACGGGTGGCGAGTGCCTCACGGAGGGCGTCTGCCCGGGTCCGGCTGTCAGCGGAAGGGGTCGGCAACGAGGCCATGGAATGTACTCCCTGGGATGCGACGGCTGTCGGCTTTGCGCCCTCCGGCAGGATGGCGCACCTGGCCAGGGTAACGGGGACCGCGCTCGGCCGGTGCGGTGTCCCACGGGGCGGACGGCTTCCCCCGCCCGGGTAGCGCGGAACCGGTCAGCTACCGGCCGGCCCTGCTCCGGGTGACACTGGGTCGACATCGACCGATAGTGTTCAGCATTGCCGAACAGTGTGGAGGGTGGCCGAGCAATGGCGAAGAACATTCAGTCCCTGGAGCGGGCGGCTGCGATGCTGAGGCTGCTCGCCGGCGGCGAGCGGAGACTCGGCCTGTCCGACATCGCCTCCTCGCTCGACCTCGCCAAGGGCACCGCCCACGGCATCCTGCGCACACTCCAGCACGAGGGCTTCGTGGAGCAGGACGCGGCGTCCGGCCGCTACCAGCTGGGGGCCGAGCTGCTGCGGCTGGGCAACAGCTATCTGGACGTGCACGAGCTGCGGGCCCGCGCGCTCGTATGGACCGACGACCTGGCCCGCTCCAGCGGCGAGAGCGTCTACCTGGGCGTGCTGCACCAGCACGGCGTCCTCGTCGTCCACCACGTCTTCCGCCCCGACGACAGCCGCCAGGTCCTGGAGGTCGGGGCCATGCAGCCGCTGCACTCCAGCGCGCTGGGCAAGGTGCTCTCGGCGTTCGACCCGGTGGCACACAGCGAGGTCCTGGAGACCGAACGCAAGAGCTTCACCCCACGGACCGTCAGCGACCTCACGGAGTTCGAGTCCGTACTGGACCTGACGAGAGCACGCGGCTGGGGATCCGACATCGAGGAGACCTGGGAGGGCGTGGCCTCGGTGGCCGCCCCCATCCACGACCGGCGCAGGATGCCGGTCGGCGCCATAGCCGTCACCGGCGCCGTCGAGCGGGTCTGCACCGACGGGGAACTGCGCCCCGAACTCATCGCCGCGGTGCGCGACTGCGCCCGCTCCGTCTCCCGCGATCTGGGCGCCAGCCGCTTCTGAGCGCTCCCCCCTCGGCGTACCGGAGGAACCTTTCCGGAGCTGTGTTCGAGTTTCCCGTCACAGCCTCTTGACCTTTGTCGACTCGGAGGAGAAAACTGCCGTTCATCGGTCGGCATTGTCGAACACTTACCGGAAATACGCGTTAAGGTGTGACAGCGCCAAGGGCCGGCAACGCCCTCACCTGAGGGCGCGGACGACCGGAGGAAACCGGTGTCCGGCTTCCCCTGGACGAAGGACAAAGGAGTCGCGGGTGTCCAGCTCCGACATCTTCATCGGCGAGACCATCGGTACCGCCGTACTCATACTGCTCGGCGCCGGTGTGTGCGCCGCGGTCACGCTCAAGCGCTCGAAGGCCAAGGACGCGGGCTGGCTCGCCATCACGTTCGGCTGGGGCTTCGCCGTACTGACCGGCGCCTACCTGGCCGGCGGCGTCTCCGGTGCCCACCTCAACCCGGCGGTCACCATCGGCCTCGCCATCGAGGGCGGCACCAAGTGGAGCGATGTGCCGCTGTACCTCGGCTCGCAGCTGCTCGGCGCCATGATCGGCGCGGTGCTCGTCTGGGTCGCGTACTACGGACACTTCCAGGCGCACCTGCGGGACCCCGAGATCGCCGCGCAGGCGAAGCGCGTCACGAAGGCGGAGCCCGGCCCCGGCCCCGTGGGCGGTGTCTTCTTCACCGCACCGGAGATCCGTCACGTCGTACAGAACCTGGCGACCGAGATCATCGGCACCGTGGTGCTGGTCCTGGCGATCCTCACCCAGGGGCTGAACAACAACGGCAACGGGCTGGGCACCCTCGGCGCGCTCATCACCGCACTCGTCGTGGTCTCCATCGGCCTCTCGCTCGGCGGCCCGACCGGATATGCCATCAACCCGGTCCGCGACCTCGGCCCGCGCATCGTCCACGCGCTGCTGCCGCTGCCCAACAAGGGCAGCTCCGACTGGACGTACGCGTGGATACCCGTCGTCGGACCGCTCATAGGCGGCGCTCTCGCAGGCGGTCTCTACAACCTCGCCTTCGCGTGAGCCCCCGGTACTGACGACCACCCCCTTCGGACTTTCGGAGCACACCGTGACCACTGACGCTCACACCACCGGACCGTTCATCGCGGCCATCGACCAGGGCACCACCTCCAGCCGCTGCATCGTCTTCGACAAGGACGGCCGGATCGTCGCCGTCGACCAGAAGGAACACGAGCAGATCTTCCCGAAGCCGGGCTGGGTCGAGCACGACGCCGCCGAGATCTGGACGAACGTCCAGGAAGTCGTGGCCAGCGCCGTCCACAAGGCCGGGATCACCGCCGCCGACGTCAAGGCCATCGGCATCACCAACCAGCGCGAGACCACGCTGCTCTGGGACAAGAACACCGGTGAGCCCGTCCACAACGCCATCGTCTGGCAGGACACCCGCACCGACGCGCTCTGCCGGGAGCTCGGCCGCAACGTCGGCCAGGACCGCTTCCGCCGCGAGACCGGGCTGCCGCTCGCCTCGTACTTCGCCGGCCCGAAGATCCGCTGGCTGCTGGACAACGTCGACGGCCTGCGCGAGCGCGCCGAGGCCGGCGACATCCTCTTCGGCACCATGGACTCCTGGGTCATCTGGAACCTGACGGGCGGGGTGAACGGCGGCGTCCACGTCACCGACGTCACCAACGCGTCCCGCACGCTCCTCATGAACCTGCACCGGATGGAGTGGGACCCGAAGATCCTCGCCTCCATCGGCATCCCGGCGGCCGTGCTGCCGGAGATCCGCTCCTCCGCCGAGGTGTACGGAACCGCCAAGGGCGGCGCCCTGGCCGGTGTCCCCGTCGCCTCCGCGCTCGGCGACCAGCAGGCGGCGCTGTTCGGCCAGACCTGTTTCGCCGAGGGCGAGGCGAAGTCGACGTACGGCACCGGCACCTTCATGCTGATGAACACCGGTGAGACGCCCGTCAATTCGTACAACGGCCTGCTGACGACCGTCGGATACCGGATCGGCGACCAGAAGGCGGTGTACGCCCTCGAAGGTTCGATCGCCGTCACCGGTTCGCTCGTGCAGTGGCTGCGCGACCAGATGGGGATGATCAACAGCGCGGCCGAGGTCGAGACCCTGGCTTCCTCGGTCGACGACAACGGCGGCGCGTACATCGTGCCCGCGTTCTCCGGCCTGTTCGCCCCGTACTGGCGCCCCGACGCGCGCGGCGTGATCACCGGCCTGACCCGCTACGTCACCAAGGCGCACATCGCGCGCGCCGTGCTCGAAGCCACCGCCTGGCAGACCCGCGAGATCAGCGACGCCATGACCAAGGACTCCGGCGTCGAACTGGCCGCGCTCAAGGTCGACGGCGGAATGACCTCCAACAACCTGCTGATGCAGACGCTCTCGGACTTCCTGGACGCACCGGTGGTGCGCCCGATGGTCGCCGAGACGACCTGCCTCGGCGCCGCCTACGCCGCCGGTCTCGCCGTCGGCTTCTGGCCGGACACCGACGCGCTGCGCGCCAACTGGCGCAGGGCCGCCGAGTGGACACCCCGCATGGACGCGGCCACCCGTGACCGCGAGTACAAGAACTGGCTCAAGGCCGTCCAGCGGACCATGGGCTGGCTCGAAGACGAGGAGTAACCAGATATGACCACCCTGCAGAGCGTCCCCGCACTCGGGACGCACCCGGCCTCCGGCTCCCTTCCGAGCCGCGCCGAGACTCGGGAGCAGCTTTCCAAGGCAACGTACGACCTCCTGGTGATCGGCGGCGGAATCCTGGGCATCTCCACCGCCTGGCACGCCGCGCAGTCCGGGCTGCGGGTGGCCCTGGTGGACGCCGGTGACTTCGCCGGCGCCACATCGTCCGCCTCCTCCAAACTGCTCCACGGCGGACTCCGTTACCTCCAGACCGGGGCCGTGAAGCTGGTCGCCGAGAACCACTTCGAGCGCCGGGCCGTCTCCCGCGACGTCGCGCCCCACCTGGCGAACCCGCTGACGTTCTACCTGCCCGTCTACAAGGGCGGCCCGCACGGCGCCGCCAAGCTCGGGGCCGGGGTCTTCGCCTACTCGGCGCTCTCCGCCTTCGGCGACGGTGTCGGGCACGTGATCTCCCCGGCGCGGGCCCAGCGGGACGTGCCGGAGCTGCGTACGGACAACCTCAAGGCCGTCGCGGTCTACGGCGACGACCAGATGAACGACTCGCGCATGGCCCTGATGACGGTGCGCGCGGCGGTCGAGGCCGGCGCCACCGTGCTCAACCACGCCGAGGTCACCGGGCTGCGCTTCACCCGGGGCCGGGTGACGGGCGCGGAGCTGCGGGACAGCCTCGACGGCAGCGAGTTCGGCGTCGGTGCCCGGCTCGTACTGAACGCCACCGGCCCCTGGGTCGACCACCTGCGCAAGCTGGAGGACCCGAACGCGGCCCCGTCCATCCGGCTGTCCAAGGGCGCCCACCTGGTGCTCAAGCGCACCTCACCGTGGCGCGCCGCGCTGGCGACGCCGATCGACAAGTACCGGATCACCTTCGCCCTCCCGTGGGAGGACCAGCTGCTGCTCGGTACGACCGACGAGGAGTACGAGGGCGACCCCGCCGATGTACGGGTCACCGAGAAGGACATCGCGCAGATCCTGGACGAGGCCGCCTTCTCGGTCCGTGACCAGCAGCTGTCGCGTGATCTGATCACCTACTCCTTCGCGGGCCTGCGGGTGCTGCCCGGTGGCCCCGGCGACACCTCGAAGGCCAAGCGGGAGACGGTCGTCACCGAGGGACGCGGCGGGATGCTCTCGGTGGCCGGCGGGAAGTGGACGACCTTCCGGCACATCGGCCGGACGGTCATGAACAAGCTGGCCGATCTGCCGGGGCACCCCCTCGGTGAGGACATGGAGCCGGTCTCGCGGCTGCCGAAGAAGCAGCCGCTGCCCGGGATGGCCAACCCGAACGCGGTCGCGCACCGGCTGCTGGTGGACGGCGGTACGCCCGGTCCGCGGATGGCGGCGGACACCGCTCGCCATCTGGCCACGCACTACGGCTCGCTCTCCTTCGACATCGCCCGGCTGGCGAACGAGGACCCGTCGCTGGCCGAGCGGGTCCACCCGGACGCCCCGGAGATCTGGGCGCAGGTCGTGTACGCCCGCGACCACGAGTGGGCCGAGACCGCGGACGACGTGCTGCGCCGCCGTACGACGCTGACGATCCGCGGCCTGGCGACGGACGACGTCGTGGCGAAGGTCGAGGACGTCCTCGGCAAGAAGCAGGGACAGTGAGAAGCAGCGGCGGTCGGAAGTAGGGACAGTTCGGGTGAGGGGCGGCTCCCGGCCGGGGCCGCCCCTCACCCGTGTCCCGTGGCCGGACGGCGCGGTCGCTCGTGGCGTGTCATGGCGGGACCCCTTCGGGGTGGCTCCGCAGCGCCGTCTCCGGACGCCCCTCCGGGGGTGTCCCGACAGCCGATCCCGTGCAGTTCCGGGGACTGTGTGCGCGAGCGCCCGAACAGGAGCCATAATCGGGAGATACATCGGATGTCTGCTGAGGCGAGGTTCCCCATGGCTGTGACCGACGAGGCCATCGAGAAGATCAAGGAAATGATCGTCTCGGGTGCACTGCGGCCAGGTGACCGGCTGCCCAAGGAGAGTGAACTCGCCGCCGAACTCGGCCTGTCCCGCAACTCGCTGCGCGAGGCGGTGCGCGCGCTGTCGCTGATCCGCATCCTCGATGTGCGCCAGGGCGACGGCACCTACGTCACCAGTCTCGATCCCCAGTTGCTGCTCGAAGCGATGAGCTTCGTCGTGGACTTCCACCGGGACGACACGGTGCTGGAATTCCTGGCCGTACGGCGCATCCTGGAGCCGGCCGCGACCGCGATGGCCGCGCACCGGATCAGCCAGGAGGAGTTGGAGGCGCTCAGCGCCCAGCTGGACGCGCTGGGCCCGCAGCCCTCGGTGGAGGAACTCGTCGCCGGCGACCTGGAGTTCCACCGGGGCATCGTGCAGAGTTCGGGCAACTCGGTGCTCTGCTCACTGCTGGACAGCCTCTCCGGGCCGACCACCAGGGCGCGGGTGTGGCGCGGGCTGACCCAGGAGGACGCGGTCAGCCGTACGCTCCACGAGCACCGCGCCATCCTGACAGCGCTCAGGGACCGGGACGCCGAAGCGGCCCGGTCCTGGGCGACGGTGCACATCGCCAGCGTCGAGCAGTGGCTGCGTTCGACGCTCTGAGTGCGGCCGGCGGGGGGAGCGGTCAGTCCTGCTCCTCACCGCTGGCGAAGCGCGAGGCGATCAGGGCGATGATGATGATGGCGCCGTTGAGGAAGGTCTCCCACTGTCCGGGCACCCCGGCGAGCGTCATCACATTCACCACCAGCTGAAGGGCGAGCACACCGGTGAGCGCGCCGAAGATGGTGCCCCGGCCGCCCTTCAGCCCGATCCCGCCGATCACCGCGGCGGCCATGACCTGGAAGATCATGTCCTTGCCCTGTGCGGCACCGACCGATCCGTAGTGGCCGGTGTAGAGGATTCCGGCGAAGGCCGCGAGCAGCCCGCCGATGGCCAGGACGATCCAGGTGACCCGGTCGACGCGGATACCTGCGGCCCGCGCCGCCTCCGGGTTGCCGCCGATCGCGTACAGCGAGCGCCCGTGCCGGGTCCAGGCCAGCGCGGCCCCGCCGACGGCGAACAGTGCCAGGCAGATCCAGACGGCGGCCGGGGCGCCGAGCCAGGAGGCCCGTCCCAGGTAGCTGAAGGAAGCCGGCACCTCGATGATCGACTTGCCCTCGGTGATCCCGATGTGGAGCCCGCGGAGCATCATCAGCATGCCGAGGGTCGCGATGAAGCCGTTGACCCTCAGCTTCAGCATCAGGAAGCCGTTGAACGCACCGATCGCGAGCCCGGCCAGCAGGCAGAGCGGGATCGCCATCCAGGACGGGAACAGCCCGAGCCCGGTGAACCGGTCGCCCTCCGACGGCAGGACCAGCCAGAGCGCGAGGACCGGCGCGATGCCGATCGTCGACTCCAGCGACAGGTCCATCCGTCCGCAGATCAGGATGAAGGCCTGGGCGAGCACCAGCAGACTGAGTTCGGACGACTGCTGGATGACGTTGATCAGATTCTCGGACGTCAGGAACACCGGCGAGACGATGAACCCGATCACCATCAGCACCAGGATCACCGGCACGAGCGAGAAGTCGCTCCAGCGGATCAGCGCCAGCCTGCCCCGCAACGGGCTGACCTGTACCTTCGTCTCCTCGGCCGCCACCGGCCCGATCGTGTCGGTCATGACCGCTCCCCCACACCTTCCATGGCGGCGACCAGTTCCCCGTCCGTCCACCCACTGTCGTATTCGGCGACGACCCGTCCGTGGAAGAGCGCGACCACCCGGTCGCACACCCGCAGGTCGTCGAGTTCGTCGGAGATGATCACAGCGGCGTTGCCCTCCTCGGCAACCCGCCTGACCACGCCCAGGAGCGAGTCCTTGGACTTGATGTCCACACCCGCCGTCGGCCGCACCGCCACCAGCGTGCTCGGCTTACGGGCGAGCGCGCGGGCGACCACGACCTTCTGCTGATTGCCTCCGGAGAGCCCGGAGACCTTCTGCTCGGGCCCGGTCGTCTTGATGTCCAGCGAGGAGATCATGTTCCGCGCGAACTCCCGGGTGCGGGAGGGCAGTACGGTCCCCCACGGCCCGAGCTGGTCGGCGACCGTGAGCGTGGCGTTCTCCGCGATGCTGCGCTCCAGGACCAGCCCCTGCCGGTGGCGGTCCTCCGGGATGTACCCGATACCCGCGTCCAGGGCGTGCGGCACACTGCCGGGCTTGACGTCCCGGCCGCGGACCGAGACGCGCCCCGCGGTGGCCTTGCGCATGCCGACCAGGGTTTCGCCCAGCGCCGTGTTGCCGCTGGCCGCGGCGCCCGCGATACCGAGCACCTCACCGGGCCTGACCTCGATGTCCAGCGGTTCGAACTCGCCCTCCAGGCTGAGCCCTTCGGTCCGCAGCACGGGCTCGGCCCGGCCGGTGCCCGCGGATCCGGCCCGCGGTGTACCGGGAGCCGCGTGCCAGGCCACCGGCCCGGTCGCGGTCTCGCCGGTCATCGCCGCGACCAGATCCGCCTTGTCCAGCTCGGCGACGGGCGCCGTGAGGACGTGCCGGGCGTCCCGGTAGACCGTGACGGCAGTGCACAGTTCGTACACCTCCTGGAGGTGGTGCGAGATGAAGAGGAACGCCACCCCCTGGCTCTGCAGGTCCCGCAGCTTGGTGAAGAGGCTCTGGATACCGCGTGCGTCGAGCTGGGCGGTCGGCTCGTCCAGGATGATCAGACGGGCGCCGAACGACAGCGCCCGTGCGATCTCCACGAACTGGACCTGCTCGACGGAGAGGTCCTTCGCCCGGGTGTTGGGGTCGACATTGACCCCGTACTCGGCGAGCAGCGCCTCGGCCCGCTTGCGCAGCCGTCCCCAGCTGATCCAGCGGCCACCCTTCTCCCCGCGGTCGAGTCCGTAATTGTTCAGGAAGAGGTTCTCGGCCACGGTGAGATCGGGCACGGCCATGGACTTCTGGTAGACACAGGCGACCCTGGACTGCCAGGCCATGGTGTCCCCGAAGGCCGGCGCGGGCTCGCCGTTGAAGGCGACCGTGCCGGCGTCCGGCTTGTGGAGCCCGGTGATGACGCTGACGAGCGTGGACTTTCCGGCGCCGTTGCGCCCGACGAGGGCGTGCGACTCACCGGGCTGGACTGTCAGGCGGACATCGTCGAGCGCGACGGTGGGACCGAAGCGCTTGACGATGCCTTCCGCATGAACCGCTGGTGCATCGGGCATGGTCAGTTCTTCTTCCCCAGCTGATTGGCCCACAGCTTCGGGTCGTTCACATTGGCCTTGGTCACGAGCGGCGCGGGGAGCTGGTCCTCGTAGCCGTTCGGGATCTTGATGATGTGCGAGTCGTGGTCGGTCGGGCCCACCTTGAACGTCTTGCCGTCGACGGCCGCCTTGGCGTAGTACAGCGCGTACTTCGCGTAGAGGTCGGCGGGCTGGGAGATGGTCGCGTCGATCTTCCCGGCCTTGATCGCGTCGAACTCCTCCGGTATGCCGTCGTTGGAGATGATCGTGATGTGGCCCTTGGTACCGGCCGGCTTCAGCAGCTTCTTCTGCTCCAGGAGCGCGAGCGTGGGCTGCAGGAAGACGCCGCCCGCCTGCATGTAGATGCCGTTGATGTCGGGGTTCGCGGCCAGCGTGGACTGGAGCTTGGCCGACGCGACGTCGCCCTTCCAGTCGGTGGCCAGCTCGAACACCTTGATCTTCGGGAACTCCTTCGTCATGCACGACTTGAACGCCTGGGAGCGGTCCCGGCCGTTGATCGAGGAGAGGTCGCCCTGGAACTCGACGACCTTGCCCTGGCCCTTGAGCTGCTGGCCGAGGTACTTGCAGGCGTTCTCGCCGTACGCGCGGTTGTCGGCGCGCACCACCATGTAGACATCGCCCTTGTCGGGCCGGGTGTCGACGCTGATGACCGGGATCTTCTTCTGGTTCAGGTTCGCCAGCGTCGAGGCGATGGCGCCGGTGTCCTGGGGGGCCATGACGACGGCCTTGGCTCCCTGGTCGCTGAACGTCTGGACGTTGGCGACGAGCTTGCCGATGTCGTTCTGCGAGTTGGTCAGCGGCAGCGCCTTGACCTCCCCGGCGTCCACGCCCTTCTTGATGTACTGCTGGTAGGAGTTCCAGAAGTCGCTGTCGCTGCGCGGCAGGTCGATGCCGACCTTCTTGTCGTCGGAGCTGCTGCCCGAGTCACGGTTGCAGCCCGCGAGCGCGGTCACGGCCAGCAGTACGACGCAGGCCGCAGCACTCGTTGTACGCACTCTCATTGGTGTCCCGTCCTTGTTCGAGTGGCGCTTGATGCTCTGTCGGCCGGGGCGGCCGGATGTACGTCCGTCTGTTGCCGGTCGCGGCAACGGGTCGGTCGCGGCGACTAGTCGGCGGCGGGGCGCAGGCGCAGGCCCTGCATACCGCCGTCGACCGCGAGTGCCGTCCCTGTCACGGCAGCCGCGGCGGGGCTCGCGAGGTAGACGACCGCTGCCGCCACCTCTTCGGCGGTGACCAGCCGCCCGGTGGGCTGGCGGGCGTTGAGCGCGGCGCGCTCGGCCGACGGGTCGTCGGCCTGGCCGAGGAGGCGCCCGACCCACGGGGTGTCCGCGGTACCGGGGTTGACGCAGTTGACCCGGATCCCCTCGCGGACGTGATCGGCCGCCATGGCGAGGGTCAGGGAGAGTACCGCGCCCTTGCTCGCGCTGTAGAGGGCGCGCTGCGGCAGACCGGCGGTCGCGGCGATCGAGCAGGTGTGGGTGATCGACACGCAGCCGGGGCGCTCCTCCGCCGCGCGCCGCAGGTGCGGCAGCGCGTGACGGGCGGTGCGGACCATGCCGAGGACATTGATGTCCAGGACGCGGTGCCACTCGTCGTCCGGGTTGTCGGCGACCGTGCCGACGGCGCCGATGCCCGCGTTGGACACCACCGTGTGCAGACCGCCGAGTTCGGCGGCAGCGGCGTCGACCGCCGCGCGTACCGCCGCGTCGTCGGTGACGTCGGCCTTGACCGCGAAGCTGCCCTCCGGTGCCCCCGCGGTCTCCCGGTCGAGCACGGCGACGCGGGCGCCGCGGGCGAGCAGTTCGGTGGCGATGGCCGCCCCGATGCCGGAGGCACCGCCGGTGACCAGGGCGGAGAGGCCTTCGAAATCGCTTGCAGTGGTCACGAGTTGATCTCCTCGGTGGTGCGGCGGGCCTGCCAGACAGGGCCGTCGGGATAACGGTGGTCGGCGATCGAAGCGGGAAGCATACGGGCGGAGAAGCCCGGCGCCGAAGGTGCCAGGTAGCGGCCCCGCTCGATCACCACGGGGTCGGTGAAGTGCTCGTGGAGGTGGTCCACGTACTCGATGACGCGGTCCTCCACGCTGCCCGAGACGGCCACGAAGTCGAACATGGCCAGATGCTGGACGAGTTCGCACAGGCCCACACCGCCCGCGTGCGGGCAGACGGGCACGCCGAACTTGGCGGCGAGCAGCAGGATGGCGAGGTTCTCGTTGACCCCCGCGACCCGCGCGGCGTCGATCTGTACGAAGTCGACGGCGCCCGCCTGGAGCAGCTGCTTGAAGACGACGCGGTTGGCGACGTGCTCGCCGGTGGCGACCTTCACGGGCTGCCCGGCGCGCACGGCCGCGTGGCCGAGGATGTCGTCCGGGCTGGTCGGCTCCTCGATCCAGTGCGGATCGTAGGGGGCCAGCGCCTCCATCCAGCGCACCGCGTCCGCCACGTCCCAGCGCTGGTTGGCGTCCACGGCGATCCGGATGCCGGGGCCGACGGCCGCGCGCGCGAGCTTCATCCTGCGGACGTCGTCGTCGAGATCGGCGCCGACCTTGAGCTTGATCTGGGCGAAACCTGCGTCGACGGCCTCGTGGGCCAGCCGGACCAGCTTCTCGTCGGAGTAACCGAGCCAGCCGGGCGACGTGGTGTACGCGGGGTATCCCTCGGCGCGCAGCCGGGCGGCGCGTTCGGCGCGGCCGGGCTCCGCGGCCCGCAGGATGGCAAGGGCCTCGTCCGGGGTGAGGGCGTCGCTGAGATAACGGAAGTCGACGAGCGAGACGAGCTCCTCGGGCGACATGTCCGCCAGGAACTCCCACACGGGTTTGCCCGCGACGGTCGCCGCCAGGTCCCAGGCGGCGTTGACGACCGCGCCCGCGGCCATGTGCATCACCCCCTTCTCCGGACCGAGCCAGCGCAACTGCGAGTCGTGGGTGAGATCGTGGTGGAGCGCCGCGAGCCCCTCCGGGGTGAGCGGAGCGGGCCGCCCCACCACGTAGGGCCGCAGCGCTTCGATGGCGGCAGCGGTGACGTCGTTGCCGCGCCCGATGGTGAAACAGAAGCCATGTCCCGCGACCCCACCCGGCATGTCGGTGCTGAGCACCACATAGGCCGCCGAGTAGTCGGGATCCGGGTTCATGGCGTCCGAGCCGTCGAGCTGTTCCGAGGTGGGGAATCGGATGTCGTAGACCTCGAACCCCGTGACGGTCGGACTCATCCACACTCCCTGGTAAGACGTCGGTAAGAACATCGGACCTTTAATTGGTCATCCGATGTATAGCGCCGGACATGCCTACGCGTCCAGGGGTGGAACGAAATTTGCCTGTACAGCTCGGATGAATCGGTGCGATATGGGAAGGCTGCTTGAACGGCTTCCCCGTGCCGCCGAGTCCGTACGGGCCTGTCCTGGCCCGTACGAGGCCTGCGGCCGGCACCCCGGGAAGCCGTAAGGTTGGTCCGTACGGGAAGAACTTCGGAAGGAGGCACTGGGTGATCGAGCTCGAGGGAGTTCCCGAGCTGATCGACCCGGTCATGGTGGCCGCGTTCGAGGGCTGGAACGACGCCGGCGACGCAGCCTCCACCGCGGTCGCCCACCTGGACCGGGAGTGGAAGGGTGAGGTCTTCGCCGCGCTCGACGCCGAGGACTACTACGACTTCCAGGTCAACCGGCCCACGGTGTGGCTGGACGACGGGGTGCGCAAGGTCACCTGGCCCACGACCCGGCTCTCGGTGGTCCGCATCGGCGGTGACAAACCCCGCGACCTGGTGCTGGTCCGCGGGATCGAACCCTCCATGCGCTGGCGCTCGTTCTGCAACGAGATACTCGGCTTCGCCCATGAACTCGGCGTCGAGATGGTGGTGATCCTGGGCGCGCTGCTCGGCGACACCCCGCACACCCGGCCGGTCCCGGTGAGCGGAGTCACCTCGGACGCCGATCTGGCGCGCACGATGGATCTGGAGGAGACGCGCTACGAGGGCCCCACGGGCATCGTCGGCATCCTCCAGGAGGCGTGCACGCACGCGGGGGTGCCCGCGGTGAGTCTGTGGGCCGCGGTGCCGCACTACGTGTCGCAGCCGCCCAACCCGAAGGCGACACTGGCTCTGCTGAACCGGCTGGAAGACCTCATCGATCTGCGCATCCCGCTGGGTGAACTGCCCGAGGACGCACGGGCCTGGCAGGTCGGTGTCGATCAACTGGCCGCCGAGGACAGCGAAGTGGCCGAGTACGTCCAGACGCTGGAGGAGGCACGCGACACCGCGGAGCTCCCCGAGGCGTCCGGCGAAGCCATCGCCCGCGAGTTCGAGCGGTATCTGCGGCGGCGCGACGGCGGGCCGGGGCAGCCCGGCGGCCATGCCACGGACGGCGGCGACGCGAGCAGCTATCTGCGGGACACCTCCGGCGGCCGGACCAGACCGCCGAAGCCGCAGCGGCCCGACCCGGACTCCGGCGGGCCGAGCGACGAGGACAACGGCCCGGAGGAGTCCTCCGGGGAGTGACACCCGGTCCGGCGGAGAGGGGCGGTGCAGCACGCACCGCCCCTCTCCGCCGTGCGGGATCAGGTACAGGTGAAGTGCGCGGCGGCCCAGTCCGCGTGGTCACCGGTGTGGGTGTTGCTGGTGGCGGTCGCCTTCAGGTGCACATGGCGCGCACCGGAGAGGTCGACGTCCACCGGCACGGTGGCCGAGGCCCCCGTCACCTTCGGCGAGGTCCAGAGGACCTTGCCGTCCGCCTCGACCGAGAAGGCCACCTCGCCGTAGCCGTTGATCTCGTCGTCGATGCCCACGTCGGCGGTGAGCTTCGAGCACTGCCCGCCGAGGTAGACCTCGATGTCGGAGTCGGCGTGGGTACCGATTCCCTTCTCGTACGTCTTGCCGTCCAGCGTCAGGGTGTGCCCGTCGTCCGCGCCCGACTCGCCGTTGCTGCGGTCGCGTTCGGCCGGTCCGTACCCGTTGGTGGACGTCAGCCACTCCATGTCGCTCGCCCAGACGTCACCGCCCGGTGGCGCCGGCATGACCGAGACCCCGAACGGCTGCACGGCTGTACGGTCCTGGCCCGCCGAACCGTAACGCGCGGTGGCGGTGAGCGTGGTGGCGCCCGCCTTGGTGTCCCCGGCCGGGGTGACGGCCACCTCGACGTGCTTGGTGGTGCCCGCCGGGATCCTGGCGACCGTCGTCGCCGTGGTGGTCTTCCAGCCCGCCGGAGCGTCCACGCCGACGGTGACGCCCGTGGCGTCCTGGTTGCCCGCCGTCACGTCGACGGTGACCTTGCCCGCTGCGCCCGCGCCGAGCTCCTGGCCCGGTGCCGCGGCGACCACGGCCGTGGCGCCCGGCCGGGCGCCGCCGATCGCGCTGGTGTTCTTCAGCTTCAGCGAGAACGCCTTGTCGGTGCGGAGCGAGGCCGTCTTGACCTTGACCACACCGCCGCGGTCGTCGCGGTCGTACCACCAGCCCTGGGCGGCCTTGGCGTACGCGGCGGCCGACGTCAGCTGCGGCAGCTTGTGACCGGACAGCTGGACATCGCTCGGCGCGTCACCGGTGTGCAGGGTGAACTGGTACGGACGCGAGGTCTGCTTGCCCTTGAACTCGCCCTTGCTCGCGCCGATGTGCACGGACAC
Organism: Streptomyces sp. A 4/2; assembly: GCF_940670765.1. Taxonomy (GTDB): domain Bacteria; phylum Actinomycetota; class Actinomycetes; order Streptomycetales; family Streptomycetaceae; genus Streptomyces. The sequence continues at coordinate 156,155 of NZ_CALNVW010000031.1, read as the reverse complement.
GTCGCCGCCGCCCGCACGCGGCGCGTCGACCTCGGCGCGCTGGGTGGCGTACTTCCCGGCGCGGTTCTGCCGGGTGACGCCGTCGTCCTCGTACAGGTCGAAGGACGACTTGCCCTGCGGGTAGATGTCCCAGGCCAGCGGGGAGTCGGACTTCCGGTCGGCGTACGACCTGATGCCCGGCCACATCGGCACGGCGGCACCGCCCTTGACGAACAGCGGCAGGGTGTCGAGCGGGGCGCTGTACCCGTTGACCGTGGTCGGGCCCTGGTAGGTGCGGCCGGTCCAGTAGTCGGTCCAGGTGCCCTTCGGGAGGTAGATCCCGTCCCGGGTGCCGGTGTCCTTGTAGACCGGTGCGACCAGGAAGTCCTCGCCGGTCAGGAACTCGTACTTGGCGGCGTCGGTGGCCGCCTCCGGGTCGTCCGGGTACTCCAGCGCGAGCGGCCTGACGGGGCCCACACCGGTCTCGTTCGCCTCGTGCGCGTACGAGTACATGTACGGCAGCAGCGACTCCTTGAGCTTGAGGTACTTACGGTTGATGGAGGTGTACGGCTCGCCCTGGCGGAAGGGCTGCTTGTCGCTCGCCGCCCACCCGTCCATCGTGATCATCGCGGGCAGGAAGGACTTCCACTCCAGGTCACGGGTGTACGTCTGGGGGCTGCCGCCGAAGATGCCGTCCACGTCGCTCGTCGTGTAGGCGAGTCCGGACATGGTGGCCCCGGCGTAGGTCGGGATCTGCCAGCGGATGAAGTCCCAGCTGCCGGTCTGGTCGCCGGACCACTGCACGCCGCAGCGCTGCGCACCGGCCCAGCTCTCCGGCGCCCAGGTCAGGCCGCGGGCGTCGCTGTTGTCCTCGATGCCCTTGTAGGCGTCCTTGCAGCCGTCGAGCGCGAACTTGTACCCGGCGCCGACCCAGGCCACGTCCAGCTTGGCGACCCGCTGGCCGTCCTTGACCTGCTGGGCGAGGTCGGCGATGCCGTCCTGGGTCCACAGACCCAGCTGGGTGTCGTGTGCCTGGAGGCCCTTGGCGGTCTCCGCGAGGTTCTCGTAGCCGCAGCCGTAGCCGTCGTTGACGAGCATCCAGCCGTTGGGCATGTCGTTCGCCACGAAACCGTCGGCGACCTTGAGGGCGTCGAGAGTGTGCCGCTCGCCGCGGTTGGCGTTGTGCAGATAACAGTCGGCGTCGCCGTTCTCCAGGCCGTAGATCGGCGGCATGAAGGGCTTGCCGGTGAGCTTGGTGTACTGCCCGATGACATCCTTGGCGCCGCTGCCCGCGAAGTAGTAGGCGTCGAAGCGCTGTTCCTTGGCGCTGGCCGTCACCGGGTCGTCGAACGCGTAGGTGTTGGGGGCGTAGGTGTTGCGGTAGACGCCGTACCCGGCCGAAGAGAGGTAGAACGGGACGGAGTTGGGGTGACCGCCGTCGTCCCAGTTGCCGTCGACGCCGACCTCGACGGTCTGGCCGCGGTGCGAGGTGTTGCCCCGGCCGTTCTGCATACCGGCGCCGTAGTACTGCTCGTCGGCGCCGCGGGCCAGGGTCTGGGTGGTGGTGTCACCGGTCCAGCTGATCCCGCGGGTCTCGGACCAGATGCGGTGTCCGCCCGCGCCGTACAGCGCGAAGCGCAGCGGGGCCTTGTACGCGCGCAGGGTGACCTTGCCGGTGCTCAGCTCGTAGCGGTCGCTCTTCTCCTTCCAGTGGGTCTTGGGTGCCTTGCCCTGCGGCAGGACGATGTCGCTGCCCGTCGGGTCGGTGAACTTCCCGTCCGGCGCCAGCTCGATGCGGAAGGTCTCGGTGGAAACAAAACTGACGCGGGCCTCGGCCGCTCCCGCGTTCAGGTGGTAGACGGACCCGTCCGCGGAGAAGCCGGTGACGTTGCCGACGGTCGTGTCGGCTGCCGCGCTGTCGCCCGCGGTGGCGCCCGGCGGTCCGGCCTGTGCGCTGCCCGACCCCGCGAAGACCGCGGCAAGGCCGAGCAGTGCGCCAACTGCCGCCGCTCTCATGCGTATTGTTGATTGCATAGAGCGTATTTAGCGCAGAAACGAGCACGGGGCTAGGGGAAATACGAAATCCGCCCCCGGACTCTGATGCGAGTCCGGGGGCGGAAGGGACGGAAGGGGCAGAAGGGAGAGCGGGACGGCCGGGCCGCCCCGGACCGGCCCTACAGGGCGACGCCGAGCAGCGCGTCGGCCGCGCGCGAGACCAGGCCCGGCGCGCCCTCGTCCGTACCGCCGCCGGACTGCTGGAGCGCGGCCCAGCGGTCGACGGCGAGCAGCGCTGCGGGCGCGTCGAGATCGTCGGCGAGCGCCTGCCTGATCTCCGTCACGAGGGCGTCCGCGGACGGTCCGTCGGGCCGGGAGACGGCCGCCCGCCAGCGGCCGAGCCGCTCGACGGCGTCCTGGAGGACCTGGTCCGTCCACTCCCAGTCGGAGCGGTAGTGGTGCGCGAGCAGGGCGAGCCGGATCGCGGCCGGGTCCACACCGTCGTGGCGCAGCTTGGACACGAAGACCAGATTGCCCTTGGACTTGGACATCTTCTCGCCGTCCAGCGCGACCATCCCGGCGTGGACGTACGCCTGGGCGAAGGGGTGCTCACCGGTGAGCACCTGGGCGTGCGAGGCGCCCATCTCGTGGTGCGGGAAGGCGAGGTCGGACCCGCCGCCCTGGACGTCGAAGCCCATCCCGAGGTGGTCGAGGGCGATGGCCACGCACTCGATGTGCCAGCCGGGCCGGCCACGGCCCAGGGAGCCGCCGTCCCAGCTCGGCTCGCCCTCACGGGCGGCCATCCAGAGCATCGGGTCCAGGGGGTTCTTCTTGCCGGGGCGGTCGGGGTCACCGCCGCGCTCGGCCGAGAGCAGCCGCATCGCCTCGGCGTCCAGGTGGGACACCTCGCCGAAGTGCGCGTCGCTCTCCACGGAGAAGTACACGTCGCCGTCGAGGTCGTACGCCGCACCCGAGTCCCGGAGCCGCTCGACGAGCGGCACGATGCCGGGTATGGCCTCGACGGCACCGACGTAGTGCTTCGGCGGGAGCATCCGGAGCGCGGTCATGTCCTCGCGGAAGAGTGCTGTCTCGCGCTCCGCGAGCGCGGTCCAGTCCTCGCCGTCGCGCACGGCCCGCTCCAGCAGCGGATCGTCCACGTCGGTGACGTTCTGGACATAGTGAACCTGCCGCTTGGTGTCGAGCCACACGCGCTGCACGAGGTCGAACGCGTTGTAGGTCGCCGCGTGACCGATGTGGGTCGCGTCGTACGGCGTGATGCCGCAGACGTAGATACGGGCGACGGGACCGGGGTCGAGAGTGATCCGACCGCCGGTCGCTGTGTCGTGGATCTGGAGGTCGGCGCCCTCACCGGGCAGGGCGGGAACCTCAGAAGCGGGCCAGGCATGCATGTCTTGAGCGTAACCGGACGCCAGTTCAAGGAACGAACCGGAGTGGGGACAATGGCCGAATCGGCACTCTTGCGCTTGTCCGGATCCTGTGTGCGGACGGCGTGCGGAGGCCGCGTACGCGGATCGCGGCGGAGCCGCCCGCCTCCGCTCCCGCTACACCGGCGGCCAGGGAATCGCCGGCCAGTCCCCGCTCGGCTCCGGATGCCGCCCGCCGGCCCTCAGCGCCGCCACCCGGCCGCGCAGCGCCTCCACCTCGGCCCCGGTGATCAGTTCACCCAGCCGGGCGGCCAGTGCGGTGCCCGCGGCCAGGTCACCGGCCAGCCGGTCCAGTACCGTCACGGCCTCGGCCGTCAGCGGCTCACCGGCCCACCCCCACAGCAGGGTCCGCAGCTTGTCCTCGGCGTTGAAGGTGACGCCGTGGTCGATGCCGTACAGCCGCCCCTCGTCCGTCGGCAGCAGGTGGCCGCCCTTGCGGTCGCCGTTGTTGATCACCGCGTCCAGCACCGACAGCCGCCGCAGCCGCTCGTCGTCGGCGTGCACCAGCAGCGCCGTGCGCCCCTCGCCCACCTCGGCGAAGGCGATGGCCTTCCAGCCCTCGCCCGGTTCCTCCTCCTCGACGAGGGCCAGCAGCGACGGCTCGGCGGCGGACTCGATCCACAGCTGGCACATGCCCTCGCCGTACGGACCCTCGCGCAGCACGGTCGGCGGGACGAATCCCCAGCCGGTCGCCTCGGAGATCTCGTACGCGGCGACCTCGCGCCGGGCGAGCGTCCCGTCGGGGAAGTCCCACAGCGGGCGCTCACCGGCGACGGGCTTGTACACACAGGCCGCTTCGCGCCCCTCGTACGAGACCGAGCAGTACAGCACCGCGTTGGACGCCTCACGCACCCGGCCGCGTACCGTCAGCTCCCCCTTCAGGAGGAGTTCGGTGGCCGTCACGCTCCCCTGCGGTATCCGTTCTGGCGCGGGCATACGTGTCCCTCCGGATCGAGCGGCAGACTGCACAGCGGGCACGGCGGGCGGCCCGCGTTGACGACGTCGAGGGCGCGCTTGGCGAAGGCCCTGGCCTGTGCCCCGGTCAGCCGGACGCGGAGCATCGGCGGGCCGTTCTCGTCGTCCTGGAGGAGCCGTTCCTCGGCCTCCGCGAGATCTTCGTCGTTGTCCGCGTCCAGCTCGACCAGCGCCTGGGCCTCGATGATCATGCGTTGTTCGTCGCCGTCCCACGCCAGGGCCATCGTGCCGACGCGGAACTCCTCCTCGACGGGGGCGTCCAGCGGCGCGGTGTCACCGGCCTCGGTCGGAGCGACGGCCGGGACCGGGGAATTGCCCCCGGTCCTGCGCACCACCTCGTCGAGCAGTTCGTCGATGCGCTCGGCGAGCGCGGCCACCTGGGTCTTCTCCAGCGCCACGCTGGTGACACGGGGCCCGGACGAGGCCTGGAGGAAGAACGTACGGCGCCCAGGCAGCCCGACCGTACCGGCAACGAAGCGGTCCGGCGGGTCGTAGAAGTACACCTGTCGGGACACGTCCAGATCTCCATGGGGGTTCGGCTGCGGTGTGGGCCGGATTACGGCCCGCCCACCCTACTGCGCGGAGCGATCACGGTGCGCCCGCGCCACCACCGACTGCGGCGTCCGATCCGGAACCGCTCCCGTGCGGCGCCAGCGAGCCGAACTCCCCGGTGTCGCCGAGCCGCAGGACGAACGGCCGCACCTCGGTGTAACGGATGGCCGTGAGGGAACACGGGTCGACGTGGATCCGCTGGAAGAGGTCGAGGTGCATCCCGAGTGCGTCGGCGATCACGGACTTGATGATGTCGCCGTGCGAACACATCAGGTAGACCGCGTCACCACCGTGCTCGGCGTCGATGCGCGCGTTCCAGTCGCGCACCGCGTCCACCGCGCGGGCCTGCATCGCGCGCATCGACTCGCCGCCGGGGAACGCGGCGGACGAGGGGTGCTGCTGCACGACCTTCATCAGCGGCTCTTCGCCGAGCTCGGCGAGCTTGCGTCCCGACCAGTCGCCGTAGTCGCACTCGCTGATCCGGTCCTCGGCCTGCGGCACCAGTCCGGGCCGGGCCGCCAGCAGCGGTTCGAGCGTCTCCCGGCAGCGCTGCAGCGGACTGGTGACGACGGCGGCCAGCGGCAGCCCGGCCAGCCGGTCGGGCAGCGCGGCGGCCTGGGCGGCACCGCGCTCGTCGAGGGAGACACCCGGCGTCCGCCCCGCGAGCACGCCGGAGGTGTTGGCGGTGGAACGTCCGTGCCGTACGAGAATCAGCGTGGCCATGGCTGCCAGCCTAGGCCGTGCCGAATACGTGTCCCGCCACCCCCAGGCATGCGCTCCGGAGCCGGTCAGGGAAGAATGCGCGCCGTGATTGTCGATTGCGCCATTTACCGGGACGGCTGCCGCATCGAGGGACCTTCGGACTTCTCCGCGGCCCTCGCCGAGGCACGGGCCGACGGGGACGCCTTCCTCTGGGTCGGGCTGCACGAGCCGTCGCGGGAGGAGTTCGACCTGGTCAGCAGTGACTTCGGGTTGCACTCGCTGGCGGTGGAGGACTCCCTGCGGGCCCATCAGCGACCGAAGCTGGAGGTGTACGACGACTCGCTCTTCATGGTGCTGAAGCCGGTGGTGTACGACACGGACAGCGACTCCGTGACCACGGACGAGCTGATGATCTTCGTCGGTGACTCCTTCGTGGTGACGGTGCGGCACGGACAGGGCGCCCCGCTCGCCGCCGTGCGCAAGCGGCTGGAGGAGGAGCACGACGTCCTCAAGCACGGCCCCACCGCTGTTCTGTACGCGGTCAGTGACGCGGTCGTCGACCACTACATCAGCGTGGCCGCCGAGCTCCAGACCGACCTGGAGGAGCTGGAGGCCGAGGTCTTCGCGCCCGACGGCAGCGCGTCGAAGAACACCGCGTCACGGATCTACACCTTCAAGCGCCAGGTCCTCGAATTCCGGCGGGCCGGCGGGCCGTTGAAGGATCCCATGAACCGGCTCTCGGGGGCGGCGGTGCCGTTCGTGCGGGAACATTCGCGGCCGTTCTTCCGGGACGTCAGCGACCACCTCACCCGCGCCAACGAGCAGGTGGAGGGGCTGGACAGGCTGCTGTCCGACATCCTGGCCGCGCATCTGGCGCAGATGGGCGTGCGGCAGAACGACGACATGCGGAAGATCTCCGCCTGGGCGGCGATGGCCGCGGTACCGACCATGGTCGCGGGCATCTACGGGATGAACTTCGAGCACATGCCGGAGCTGAAGTGGGTCTGGGCCTACCCGGCGGTGATCGCGCTGATGGCCGGGGTCGTCTTCGGCCTCTACCGGCAGTTCAAACGGCGCGGCTGGCTCTGAGCTGCTGCCGCCGGGCGGCCCGGCCGGCCGGGTTCAGGCGTATTCGGCCGCGGCGGGCGCGGGTCCGCCGAGTGCGTTGCGCCGTTCGGGCATGCTCAGGCTCACCATGCGGTGCCAGCCGCCCAGCCGTTCGTACCCGTGGAGGCCGTTGGCCCCGGCGGCCAGCAGGGACGTCTTCGCCTTCGGCCAGTGCAGGAGGCGGCCCATGTGGCCCAGCACGGCGAGACCCACCTCCCGGTACACCCGGATCTCCGCCAGCGCGCTCTCCCGCAGCACGGCGTGGATGGTGCGGGCGTGCCCCTGCGCGGCGAGCCGCAGCAGTTCCTCGTGGCAGTAGGCCAGGTGGTTGTCCTCGTCGTGGCAGATCATCCGCACGGCCCGGCCGATCCCGGCCTGCTCCCCGACGTACCGGACCAGGGTGTTCATCTGCTCGGCGGCCCGCTGCTCGGTGACCCTGCTGTGCGCGAGATAGACGACGACGTCCCGCTCGGTCAGCGGCGCACTGCCGCGCAGCTTCTCGTGGCTCAGGCCGATACCGCGCTGTTCCAGCAGCATCGTGTAGTCGCACTCCGGCGGTACGCCGACGGGTTCGAGGCCGCGCTTCTTGAGCAGCGCGTTGAAGATCCTGCCGTGTTTGTCCTCGTCGGCGCCGTGCCGGGCGATCTTGGGGGCGAGGTCGCTCATGCTCCCGGGGACGAGCGCGGCGATGCGTCCGTTCTCCCAGCCGCCCTGGCTCTCCCCGGCAGCGGCGATGGAGCAGAACAGCCGGAAGGCATCGTCGTTCTCGATGATCTCCTGGAAAATACTTCGGGCCGAAAGCACCACTGCCACCTCCATACGGACATCTGACACAACTGAGTCAAATGCGATATCAGGTGACCGGCAATACGTACGCGGGGCAGTTCCGCCGAAAGGAGCGGGGCGCCCGGCCGCCGCCGACGCGTAACCGGATCGCGGCGGGGACGTTGTTCAGCGCGACGGCCGTGGCGGGGAAGACCCCCGAGCCCCCACCACGGCCGCGGACCTCTCCCCGCCACCGACGCGTCCGCCCGTCAGGCCAGCCCGGCCCGCTCCAGCGCCTCCGTGCCCGCCCGCAGCGCGGCCACCCGCTCGTCGAGCGTGAACCCCGCGGGAGCCAGCGTCAGCGTGGTGACCCCGGCCGACGCGTACCGCTGCATCCCCTCGGCGATCCGGTCCACCGACCCCAGCAGCGTCGTCTGGTCGATCAGCTGGTGCGGTACGGCACCGGCCGCGCCGGCCTTGTCGCCCGCCAGGTACTTGTCCTGGATCTCGGCCGCTTCCTTCTCGTACCCCATGCGCTGGGCGAGCTGGTTGTAGAAGTTCTGCTTGCGGCTGCCCATGCCGCCGACGTACAGCGCGGTGTACGGACGGAACATGTCGGCCAGCGCGTTCACGTCGTCGCCGAGGGCGAGCGGCACCGTCGGGCAGACGTCGAAGCCGTCCATCGTCAGCCCCGCCTTCGCCCGGCCCGCGCGCAGGTGACGGAGCGCGGTGTCCTCCAGGTGATCGGCGGACGGGAAGATCAGCAGCGCCCCGTCGGCGATCTCACCGGTCTGCTCCAGGTTCTTGGGGCCGATCGCCGCGATGTAGAGCGGGATGTGTTCGCGCTGCGGGTGCACGGTGAGCTTGATCGGCTTGCCCGGACCGCCGGGAAGCGGGAGCGTCCAGTGCTGCCCTTCGTAGGAGAGCCGCTCACGGGACATCGCCTTGCGGACGATGTCGACGTACTCGCGGGTGCGGGAGAGCGGCTTGTCGAACTTGACTCCGTACCAGCCTTCGGAGACCTGCGGGCCCGAGACCCCGAGACCCAGCCGGAACCGGCCGCCCGAGAGCGAGTCGAGGGTGGCCGCGGTCATCGCCGTCATCGCGGGCGTACGGGCCGGGATCTGGAAGATCGCGGAGCCGACGTCGATGCGTTCGGTCTGGGCGGCGACCCAGGAGAGCACGGTGGGTCCGTCGGAGCCGTACGCCTCGGCCGCCCAGCAGACGTCGTAGCCGAGCCGGTCGGCCTCCTGCGCGACGGCGAGGTTGTCGCCGTCCATCCCCGCGCCCCAGTAGCCGAGGTTGATTCCGAGCCGCATGACCGCTCCCTTACCGATGAGTAACGTCTCTGTTCCGGGGGACTCTAGCGCGCTCGGCGGGATCCGTCAGGACCGTGTTGTCCACAGGCTCACACCGGGTGGCCCTGTGCCCAGTACCCTCAGCGCCCATGGAGCAGAGGCATCTCGGCCGCACGGGCCTGCGCGTATCCCGGATCGGGCTCGGCACGCTCACCTGGGGAAGGAGCACCGATGAGCACGACGCCGCGGATCTGTTGAAGGGCTTCTGGGAGGCGGGCGGCACACTCGTCGACACGGCGGACGTCTACGGTGACGGGGACGCCGAATACCTGCTCGGGCAGCTCTGCGAACGGCTCGTGCCGCGCCGTGACCTGGTCATCGCGACCAAGGCGGGCAGCGTGCCCGACCCCTACCGCCGCTTCGACGGCTCCCGGGGGCACCTGCTGGACGCGCTGGACGCCTCCCTGGAGCGGCTCGGGACCGACTACGTGGATCTGTGGCAGGTGCACGCCTTCGACCCGGAGACGCCGCTGGACGAGACGCTGCAGGCCCTGGACATCGCGGTCGCCAGCGGCCGGGCCCGCTATGCGGGACTGTCCAACTTCTCCGGCTGGCAGCTCGCCAAGGCGGCGACCTGGCAGCTGGCCGCTCCCGGCGTCCGCACCCGGATCGCCAGCACGCAGATGGAGTACTCGCTGCTCCAGCGCGGCGTGGAGCGGGAGGTGCTGCCGGCCGCCGTGGACCTGGGTGTCGGGCTGCTGCCCTCGTCACCGCTCGGCCGCGGGGTACTCACCGCCAAGTACCGCCGAGCCACACCGGCGGGTTCGCGCGGGGCCTCGGAGCAGCTGGCGCCCTTCGTCGCGCCGTATCTGGACGAGGCGGCGAGCCGCATCGTCGACGCGGTGGCCACGGCCGCCGACGGGCTGGCCACCACACCCCTGGAGGTGGCGCTCGCCTGGGTCCGCGACCGGCCCGGAGTGGTCGCCCCGATCATCGGGGCGCGCAACGCGCAGCAGCTCACGGCGGCATTGTCAGTGGAGACGCTTAGTCTTCCTGACGAGATCTGCCGGGCGCTCGACGATGTGTCGGCGCCCGTTCACCGATATCCCGATCAGGACTGGACCGAGCTGTGAGTACGGACCGCCTCGCCACCGAGGCCAGCACCGAGGCCGACGCCGAAGCCGTTCCCGGGACCGCATCCGGGACCGCCGGGGCCGGTGGGGACACCGTGGCCGCCGGTATCCCCGAGGACGGCGGGAGCACGGAGTCGGCCGCGGCACCTGACGCGGCGGACGAAGCGGGGACGGAGGCGGAGAGCCGGACGGAGACGGCCGGGGACGCGGCGACGCCCGAGGCGGCTCCCGCCCTGTCGGAGGCCGAGGCCGAGCTGGCCGCGCAACGCGAACTGCGGGCCAGGATCGAGCAGCGCAAGGCCGAGAAGGACGGCCCCGTCGAGGCCGGCACCAAGCTGAGCGGACGGGCCGCCGATCTCCTCGCCGCGGTACGGGCGGTGGAGAGCGGCGAGAAGCCGTCCACCGCCTCCTTCCTCCCGCCGCCCGCCGAGCCGCGCCGTCCCGCACCGGCCGCGGTCACCACGCCGGTGGCCGCGGCACTCCGGGCGGCGCCACCGGCTGCCGGGGCCGCGCCCGGGACCGTATCGGCGGTGCGGGCCGTCCTCACCGAGGGCGGTGCGCCGGAGGCGCTGGCGGTCCGGGCCGCCGAGACGCTGGGCGAGCAGGCGGCGGACGCGCTGCGTGCGGACCCCTGGCAGCTGCTGTCCGTGCCCGGGGTGCGGCCCGAGCAGGCCGACGGCTTCGCCCGCGCCCTGCTCGGCGCGGAGTGCGGGCCTGGCGACGAGCGACGGGCCGCCGCCCTGGTCGGCTGGCTGCTGGAGCGGGCCGCGCTCCAGGGGCACACGGCGCTGGAGTCCGACACCGTCCGGGCCGAGCTCGCCCGGCGTTCCGTCCCCGACCCGGACGAGGCGCTGCAGAGCGCGATCGCGGAGGGCGTGGTGCTGGTCTTCCAGGACGCGCTGGAGACCGGCCCCGCGACTGCGCCCGTACCCGCCCCGGACGGGGAGGACGACGAGGGCGAGGAGCAGCCCGTACGGGTCCTGTTGGGCCTGGACCGGTACGCACTCGCGGAGGAGAGCCTGGCCGACGGCCTCGCCCGGCTGGTGAACGCGAGCGCCCTCGCCCCGGCCGACGGGGAGCCCGACTGGGAATCGGCCGCCACGGACGCGGCGTCCCCGTCGGCCGCCGAGCTGATCCGGGCAGCCGCGGCCCACGGACTGGTGACCCACACCGGCGGCGAGGCCGCCCGCGGCGAACCGGCCGCGCTGGTCACGGCGGCTCGCGCGCTCGGGCTGCGGGCCTACGCGGCGGCCCACACCCCCGACGGCCGGCGCAGGCTGGCGGCAGTGCTCGACGACCCGTCGGCGGCCGTCACCGTCTCCGGGCTGCTCACCGGTTCGGAAGGGCCGGGAAGGGATGCCGAGGGGGCTCTGGCGCTCGATCTGCTGGCCGTGCCGGATGCGCCGCAGCTGGACGTCGAGAGCGCGGCGGCGCTGATCGAATCGCTCGCCGACGGCACTCGGCTGGTCCTCGGCGGAGATCCGGGGGTGCTCTGCTCGGCGGGCGCCGGGCAGGTGTTCGCCGATGTACTGGCCGCCCGCGCGTGCCCCCAGGTCGTCTCCCGGACCCCGGACCCCGGGCCCATCGGCGAGCTGGTGTCGGGCATCGGGGTGGGCGAGCTGAACCAGGTGGCGGCGCCCGGCAAGGAAGTGGTGATCGTTCCCGTGCGGGACGCCGGGGAGGCGGTGCACCGGACCGTTCAGCTGGTGGCCGACTCGGTGCCCAGGGCCATCGGTGTGCCGCCGGCCGACACCCAGGTCATCACGCCGGGCCACGGCGGCTCGGCGGGCACCCGTGCGCTCAACGCGGCGCTCAAGGAGCGCCTCAACCCCGGCCCCGGGCGCTTCGGCGGCTTCGACCCCGGCGACCGGGTCGCGTATGCGCCGGTACCCGGCAGGACAGTGACCGGCACGGTCGTCTCGGCGGACGGGGACGGGCTGCGTCTGGACTGTGCGGGTGCGCCTGTCGTCGTACCGAAGGACCAGGTGGACCGGTCGGTGCGGCACGGCTGGGCGGTCACCGCGCACCAGGCCGCCGGGCTGCGCTGGCCGGCCGTGGTGGTCGTGCTGCCGGGCGACGCGGCCCAGGGGCTGAGCCGCCCCTGGGTGTACACCGCCTTCAGCCGCGGCGAGCGTCATCTGTCGGTGGTGCACGGAGTGGACCAGGCGTTGCCGCGGGCGGTGGCGGAGGTCCCCGCCCAGGAGCGCACCACCCGGCTGCGTACGCTGCTGCGGCCCGCGGCCGGGTAGACACGGACACAGCCGATGGCCGGGACCCGGGGTCCCGGCCATCGACGTAGACGAACGAGGTCAGGCCCGGTCGTCCTCCAGCTCGGCGTCCAGCTCGCTGTCCGCCTCGTCGCCTTCGTCGTCCCCGTCGTCGAGCAGGTCCTCGTCGTCGAAGACGGAGCTGACGTCGAAGCGGCACACGATCTGCTGCGGGTCGGCGCCTTCGAAGGGCGCTTCCAGCCACTCCCCCGGCTCGGGCAGTTCGTCCGAAGCGGAGACCCAGAGCGTGGAGTCCCCCTCCTCCAGACCGAACTCCTGGTGCCGCGAGGCGACCTCGTCCGGTTCGTACTCGCCGAACAGCACCCCCAGAGCAGCATGCACACTGCTGCCGACGACCGCGTTGACCCCACTGCCGGAGTCCGCCTCCGGGTCGAGGTCCACGATGCGCTGTGCCTGAGCGAGCAGCCGCTGCGGCTCGACCACCGCGTAGTCACGGCGGATCAGCACACTCAGCGCATGGGGCTCGTCGGGACCCGCGTACGGCGGCAGCGAGTCGTCCGCACCGGGAATCTCGAAGGGAGTGACCTCGTCGTAGCGGTCGTAGAGCTTCTCGTCGTAGGCCTCGGCGGCGGCGGCCAGCGCGTTGAACGCGTTGTAGACGGCCGGGTCGTCCTCTCCCGTACGGGCTTCGACCGCGTCGAGGTGACGGTCCAGCGCGGCTTTGACCGCCTCGGCGGCGGCGCGTACCTCGGCAGCCGTGGGCTGCGCAGCATCAGACATAGAGCAGACGCTATCCGTACAGAGCCTCTGCCCGCACAATAGATGCGATGCCGGAATACGAATTTGTCGACGTGTACGTACCGCGCGGGGTCTCCCGCACGGATACGACGCGTCTGCTCACCGACCATGCCGAGTACGGACACTGGGAGTTGGACCGACTGAGTCTGCACCGGGACGGCAGCCGCAGAGTGCGGTTGCGCCGGCGGATCATTCGCCAGATACGCGCCACATGGTGAAGAAGGAGCGGGCCCCGCGGCTGCGGGACCCGCTCCTTTCCGTACGTACGCGAGCGGTTCAGCGATCTGTTACGCGGCTGCCCTGGAGCGCCGGTACAGGATGATCCCCCCGAGCATCATTCCGGCACTCGCCGGGATGATCAGCCCGAGCGGGGCGGATCCGGTGTGCGCGAGCTGCGCGGGGCCCTCGGGCACCGAGACCGTCTGAGTGACCGGCGCGTGCGGCGTCGCGGGCTTCGGCGGGGTGTGCGGCCCGTGGCCGCGCGGGGTGCCCGGCTCGGTGGGGTGATGCGGAACACCGACCGGCGGCGCGACGCTCTCGTGGTTGGCGCAGTCGTTGCCGAACGCCGGGTTGAGCAGTCCGACGACGGAGACGCTGTTGCCGCAGGCGTTCACGGGGACGTCGACCGGCAGCTGCACGCTGTTGCCGGAGAGAACGCCGGGCGAGCCACTGGTGTGACCCACGGCCGTCGCTCCGCCGCCGTGGCCGCTGGTGCCGTGGGCGGGGGTGCGGTGGTGGCCGCTGCCCTGGTTCTGGCCACCGGCGTTCTGACCCCCGGCGTTCTGGTTCCCGGTGTGGGACTTCCCAGGGCCGGGCGTGGCCGACGACGCGTTGACGCACTTGTTGCCGAACGCCGGGTTGAGCAGTCCGATGACATCGACGGTGTTGCCACAGACGTTCACCGGCACGTTCACCGGGGCCTGGATCGAGTTGCCCGACAGCACACCGGGCGAATTCGAGACACTGCCGTCAGCCGCGGAGTCGGCGTGCGCGTAGCCGCCAGTCATGGCGAGCACCCCGCCTGCAGCCGCCACCGTGATCAGGCCTTTCTTCGTGACCTGTCGCATAGGTTTCGTTTCCTGCCTTCTACCTTCCGGAAAAGCCCGCGGACTTCATTGCCCAGGGGCCGAATGCCTCTCCGGCCCCGGAGCGCATGGCGCGCGCTCCGAGGCCGGTGAGGCTCAGACCCTTGCGGGTCGGAGGAACAACGTCAGGCGTTGACACACGTGTTGCCGAAGGCGGGGTTGAGCAGCCCGATCACGGAGATCGTGTTGCCGCACAGGTTCACCGGAATGTGAATCGGTACCTGGACGACGTTGCCCGAGATCACGCCGGGGGAGTGCACGGCAGCACCCTGAGCGCCCGAGTCCGCGATGGCCATGCCCGCACCTGCGAGCACCAGACCACCGGTGGCAGCCGCAACGGCGACGACCTTCTTGATCATTGGTTTTCCTCCTAGTTGGCAATGCGGCCCCAGACTGCGGACCGCATCACCTGTAACGAGGAGAATCCGGCGGGGCTACGACCCGGTCGGACCATTCACTCTTTCCGGTCTGTTGCGCACGTACAGCCGATTATTCGGTGCCCCTCCCCGGTCGAAGACGACAAGTTCAGCGCTTGCCCAGAAACGGGTTCAGCACTTGCCCAGGAACCGGTTCAGCACTTGTCCAGGAACCGGTCGAGCACGCGCACACCGAACTTCAGGCCGTCGACCGGCACCCGCTCGTCGACACCGTGGAACATCCCGGCGAAGTCCAGCTCGGGGGGCAGCTTCAGCGGCGCGAAGCCGAAGCAACGGATTCCCAGGTCGTCGAAGGACTTGGCGTCGGTGCCACCGGAGAGCATGTACGGCACGGCCCGCGCGATCGGGTCCTCGGCCTTGAGCGCCACCTGCATGGCGTCCACCAGATCGCCGTCGAAGGTGGTCTCCAGCGCCTTGTCGCCGTGGACGTCCTCGCGCCGCACCCGCGGGCCGAGCAGCTTGTCGAGGTCGGCCAGGAACTCCTCCTCGTAGCCGGGCAGGAACCGGCCGTCGACGTGGGCGGTCGCCTGTCCGGGGATGACGTTCACCTTGTAGCCGGAGCCGAGCATGGTGGGCGCCGCGGAGTTGCGCAGGGTGGCGCCCACCATCTTCGCGATGCCGCCGAGCTTGGCGAGCGTGGCCTGCATGTCCTCGGGGTCGAGCGGCGTGCCGAGCGCGTCGGACAGCTCGTCGAGGAAGGACCGCACGGTCTTGGTGACCCGCACCGGCCACTCGTGCCGGCCGAGCCGCCCCACTGCCTCGCACAGTTCGGTGATGGCGTTGTCGTTGTTGGTCATCGAACCGTGGCCCGCGGTGCCGTCGACGGTGAGCCGCATCCAGTGCATGCCCTTCTGCGCGGTCTCCACGAGGTACAGCCGGAGGTTCTCGTTCACGGTGAAGGAGAAGCCGCCGACCTCACCGATGGCCTCGGTGACGCCCTCGAAGAGACCCGGGTGCTTGTCCACGAGGTACCGCGCGCCGTACGTACCGCCCGCCTCCTCGTCGGCGAGGAAGGCCAGGACGATGTCGCGCGGGGGCTTACGGCCGCTGCGCATCCGGTCGCGGACGACCGCGAGGGTCATCGCGTCCATGTCCTTCATGTCGACCGCGCCCCGGCCCCACACGCAGTCGTCCGCGACCTCCCCGGCGAAGGGGTGGTGCTGCCAGTCCTGGGCGTTGGCCGGTACGACATCGGTGTGGCCGTGGATGAGGAGCGCGGGCCTCGACCGGTCCTCACCCTCGATCCGGGCCACGGTCGAGGCGCGTCCGGGGTGGGACTCGAAGATCTGCGGTTCGAGACCGACCTCGGCGAGCTTCTCCGCCACGTACTCCGCGGCGGCACGTTCCCCCGGCCCCGAGTGGTCGCCGTAGTTGCTGGTGTCGATCCGGATCAGATCGCGACAGAGGTCCACGACCTCGTCCTCGCCGGAGACGGGCTGCGCCTTGTCCATCCTGTTCGACTCGCTCACGCTGTTTCCTCCCACTGTCACTGCTGGTGGTCCGCCGTCCCATCCTCCCGCGCCGCCCTCTCGTACCCAAGCCCGGCCGCCCGTTGTCATACGGGGTTCACGCCGGCCGGCGGGTGATCGAGCACCTCCCAATGTTTGCTATGGTTTTCCACGTCGGAACGGCCCAGGGCCGCGAGACAGACACCTTGTCCGGGTGGCGGAATGGCAGACGCGCTAGCTTGAGGTGCTAGTGCCCTTTATCGGGCGTGGGGGTTCAAGTCCCCCCTCGGACACTTTTCATACACGTTGGCTCTTTTCGCCAGCAGCTTTCGATGCCCGTTCCCGGCTTTGGCCAGGAGCGGGCTTCGTTCGTTTCGGGCTCCGCCTCTCCGACCCGGCTAACGTCCCATGTATCCGCACCGCCAGTCGCCGAACCGGTCGATACCGTGACACTCCACCGGTTCTTCCAGGCCGCTCGACTCAATTGATCGGATCTATAAGGCGATTCAGCGTGCGCGAACTCTGGCGCCGACCGCTGGGCGCCAGTAGAGTCCGCTGCCATCCGAAGTGGTCTAAACCAGCAATTTCGGGGGTGGGCGGGTGTTTCGCGCAGTCGGACGATGGGTCGTCTCCATGGTCGTCGTCGCCACGGCGGCCGGTGGTTCCTCGTTACCGGGTACGGCAGTTGCCGCTCCCCCAGCGGCGGCCGGCAGCGCACGTGAGGCGGCGCCGGCCGCCGTCGCGCACGCCGGGCCTCCGGCGAAGGTCCTCCACGCCGCTCCGGACGGCACCGGCAGCGCGTGCACCGAGCACCGGCCGTGCTCCCTCCCCGGTGCCCAACAGCGGGTCGCACAGCTGCTCGGCGCCGGAGCGGGAAGGTCGGCGGACCTGTCCGTCGAGCTGAGCGACGGCACGTACCGGCTCTCGAAGCCGCTGCGGTTCGGCCCCCAGGACTCCGGCCGCGGCGGGCACCGGGTGAACTGGACGGCCGCTCCGGGGGCGCATCCCGTGCTGAGCGGAGCCGTACGAGTCACCGGCTGGAAGCTGCACGACGCGGACCGGGGCATCTGGGAGGCTCCGGTGCCGAAGGGCCTGGACACCCGGCAGGTGTACGTCGACGGGGTGCGGGCGCCGATCGCGCAGACGACGCCCGCCGAGCAGAAGCTCACCTTCGCCGCTGCCGACGGCGGCTACACCACCACCCCGGCGTCCTGGGGCCAGGACCTGCGGAGCCGGATCGGTACGGCCGCGCTGTCCGGGGTGGAGTTCGTCTACCAGGGTGGTAACGGCCCCTGGACCCAGTCGCGTTGCCGGATCGCCCCCACCGACGGTCCGAACGTCCTCATGCAGCAGCCCTGTTGGGGCAATGTCATCAAACGCCCGGTCTTCACCCAGGCGTCGGGCGGCCTGCCGTCGATGGCGGCGGGCACCGCGCCCACCCGGATCGAGAACGCCTATCCGTTCCTGCACACCGGGCAGTGGTTCCTGGACCGCGAGCGCGCCGTCCTCGACTACGTTCCCGCCGCGGGCCAGGACCTGTCGGCCACCGATGTCGAGGTCCCGCGCCTCAGCTCGCTGGTGACGGGCACCGGTACCCCGGACCGGCCGGTGCGGAACATCACCTTCTCCGGCCTCCAGTTCTCGTACGCCACCTGGCTGGACCCGAGCAGCCGCGCCGGATTCGCCGATGTGCAGGACAACCTCCGCCTGACCGGTGACGATCCGGCCCACCCGCAGGCCACCTGTACCTTCGGCACCCCGCCCGGCACCTGCCCGTTCGGGGCGCTGACCCGGGAGCCGGGCAATGTCGGGTTCACCGCCGCGCACGGCATCACCTTCGCGGGCAACACCTTCAGCCATCTCGGCGCCGCGGGGCTGGTCCTGGAGTACGGGAGCCGGGACAACACCGTCGAGGGCAATACCTTCGCGGACATCTCCGGGAACGGGATCATTCTCGGCGACACCACGGATCCGCACCCGTCCGACGTGGGCGCCGACGACCGGGAGATCAGCGCGTACAACACCGTCGTCGGCAATCTGATCCACCACGTCGGCGCCGACTACCCCAGTGCGGCGGGAATCACCCTGTTCTTCACCCAGCACACGAGCGTCGTGCACAACGAACTGCGGGACCTGCCGTACACCGCCATCACCGCCGGAGTGATCCAGGGCCATGTCGACAATGCCGCGCACCCGGAGAACTCCACCAACATCAACAGCGACAACACCATCAGCCACAACCTGATCCACCGCTTCATGCAGGTCCTCAAGGACGGCGGCGCGGTGTACGTGGAAGGCCACCAGGGGCAGACGCTCACCGCCGCCGACGGCTCCGTCGACCGGGCCGCGAGCATCGCGCACGGGCTCACGGTCGCCGACAACGTCGCCTACGACCAGGGCAACTCCAACTTCACCTGGTACGACGACGCGGGCGCCCAGTGGCTGGCCTGGACCGGCAATGTCGAATGGGGCGGCGCCCTCGGCCAGGGCGGCTGCGAGACCACCGGGCACCTCGACTACACCGGTAACGCCTCCGCCGATCCGATCGGCCAGTTCGCCTGCTCGCCGCCCGCGCCGGTCGACACCCGGTTCGCCGACAACCGCACGCTCCCGGCCCGTCCCGGCCCCGCCGACCTGCCGCTCGACACCCTGGCCTCGGCCGGACCGGCCGGCCGCCTCCAGCATCCGGCCGCCACGGAAGCGCCGACCGTCGGATACCTGCAGAGCACGCCGGGCGGATCCGCTTCCGCCCCCACCGACGTACTCGTGGCGGGCACCGGCTTCGACGCGCACGCCCGCGTGAGCTTCGGGGACGTCCCCGCCACGAAGGTCACCGTGCTCTCGCCCGGCTTCCTGGTCGCCACCGCACCCGCCGGTGTCCCCCCGTCGCGGCTGACGGTGGTGACCCGCGGCGGAAGCGTCACCGCTTCCGCCCCCACGCAGCCCGCGGCGCGGGGCAGCGCCGCGCGGACCTGACCGCCCGCAGCTTTCGACACCCCGGATCCACCCACCCCATCGAAGGGACCGACAGATGAGCAACACCCCGGACCGGCCAGCCCCCTCGCGTCGCAGCGTTCTGGGGGTGGCGGGCGGCACTCTCGCCGCGGGCTTCGCGCTCGGCGGTCTCCGGCCGTTCACCGCTGCCGCCGCCACGCCCCGCCACCACGCCGGGCACGCCGGCCACGGAACACACCTGGTGGCCGAAGCCGCCGCCACCGTGCTGCGTTACCCGGCGCCCGCGGCCGAGAACGTGATCATCCAGCAGGGGCTGCCGATCGGGAACGGCCGGATCGGCGCGCTGCTGACCGGCGACCCCGCGAACGACGTGCTCTACCTGACCGATGCCACCCTGTGGACCGGCGGGCTGAACGACAGCCTCCAGGGCGACGGCCAGTTCCCGTACGACGCCGACAACTTCGGCAGTTTCACGCTGCTGGCCAAGGCCACGCTCCAGCTGCCCGGCCATGACCTGTCCAAGGTCACCGGCTACCGCCGCACCCTCGATCTCAGCAACGGCCTCAGTACGGTCACCTACACGCTGGGCGGTGTCGACTACCGGCGCGAGGTGTACGCGAGCCACCCCGACGACGTCGTCGTCGTCCGCCTGACGCAGAGCGGCGGGGGCACGTACACGGGGTCGCTCACCCTCGGCGGGTGGCACGGCGAGACGACCACGGGTGACGCCGCCGGGAAGGCCGCGTCGTTCACCGGCAAGTTCGCCAACGGCCTGGCCTACGCGGCGACGGCGAGCGCCACGAGCGCGACCGGCACGGTGGCCGTGGACGGCGCCCGGGTCACCTTCACCGGCTGCGACGAGGTACTCGTCCTCCTCACCGGCGGCACGAACTACTCCCGCGACGCCTCCACCGGCCACAAGGACCCGGCGGCCGACCCGGGAGCCATCGCCGCGAGCAGGCTGCGGGCCGCCGCGAAGGCCGGTGGCCCCGCGCTGCTGCGCACGCATCTCGCCGACTACCAGCCGCTGTTCAACCGGATGACGGTCGACCTGGGTACCTCCACCGATGCGCAGCGCTCCCTCGACACCGCGGCCCGGCTCAGCGCGCTGGGCGCCACCGGCGCGCCCGCCGACCCGGAACTGGAGGCCGCCTACCTGCAGTTCGGCCGCTATCTGATGATCAGCGGCTCGCGCGACAGCGTGCCGCTCAACCTCCAGGGGCTGTGGATCGACCGCACGGACCCGGACTGGATGGGCGACTACCACACGGACATCAATGTCCAGATGAACTACTGGCTGGCCGACCGCGCGGGCCTGTCCGACTGTTTCGACGCGTTCCTCGACTACTGCGTCACCCAGGTGCCGTCCTGGACGGTGACCACGCAGAAGACGTTCAACGACCCGCGCAACGGGTTCCGCAACTCCAGCGGGAAGATCGCCGGCTGGACGACCGCCATCTCCACCAATGTCTACGGCGGCATGGGCTGGTGGTGGCACCCGGCCGGGAACGCCTGGCTGTGCAACTCGCTGTGGCAGCACTACGAGTACACCCAGGACCGCGAGGAACTCAAGAAGATCTACCCCCTGCTCAAGGGCGCCTGCGAGTTCTGGGAGGCGCGGCTGATCACCACGACCGTCACCGACCCGGACACCGGCGCCTCCCGCCAGGTCCTCATCGACGACAGCGACTGGTCGCCGGAGCAGGGCCCGACCGACGCCAAGGGCATCACCTACGCCCAGGAACTGGTCCGTGACCTCTTCGCGAGCTACCGCACCGCGGCCGGGCTGCTCTCCAAGGACGCCGCCTACGCGAAGACCATCGCCACTCTCCAGTCCCAGCTGTACATGCCGCAGGTCAGCCCGGAGACCGGCTGGCTGGAGGAGTGGATGACCCCGGCGAACCTCGGTGAGACGGCGCACCGCCACCTCTCGCCGCTGATCGGGCTGTTCCCCGGGGACCGGATCACCCCCCAGGACAGCCCGGCGGCGCTGGTCACCGGCGTACGGAATCTGCTCACGGCGCGCGGGATGGAGAGCTTCGGCTGGGGCTGCGCCTGGCGCGCGGCCAGCTGGGCGCGGCTCAAGGACGCGGACAAGGCGTACCAGCTGGTGCGTACGGTCATGAAGCCGTCCACCGGCGGCAGCAACGGCACCTCGCCGAACCTCTTCGACATGTACGACCTCGGCTCCCGGGCCACCCTCCAGATCGACGCGAACTTCGGCGCCCCGACCGCGATGATCGAGATGCTGGTCTACTCCCGGCCCGGGGTGGTCGAGCTGCTTCCCGCGCTGCCCGACGCCTGGGCCGCGGCGGGCCGGATCACCGGTGTCGGTGCCCGTGGCGGGATCACCGTGGATCTGCAGTGGAGCGCGGGGAAGGTCACCCAGGCCGTCCTGCGCAGTTCGGTGAGCACGACCACCGAGGTGCGGGCCGGGAGCTGGCACCGCACGGTCCAGCTGAAGGCGGGCCGGGAGGTCACGCTGCGGCCGTGACGTGTGCGGGACCGGCGGTGACCCGGTGCGCCGCCCTGAGGGAGGCGGTGCACCGGGCGGTACGGCGGCAACATATAATTGCGCTATGCATCTATCTCCGGTCCCCGACGAGCAGCGGATCGAGGACGCCGCCCGAGGGCTCCTGCGAGGCATCGGGCGGCTCTCCCAAGCGCTCTTCCGGTCCGGGGAGTTCGGGCTGCCGCGCAGCCATGTCGCCGTACTCGACGCCCTGGAGCCGGAGGCGCGCCGGGTCACCGGGATCGCCGCCTACACCGGCATCGCCCAGCCCCGGGTGACCGTCGTCCTCCAGGAGCTGGAGGAGCGCGGGCTCATCGAGCGGGAGCGCTGCTCCCGGGACCGGCGCGTCGTGGAGGCGTCGCTCACGCCCGCGGGCGCAGAGCTGCTGGAGCGGGCGCGGCAGCGGATGGCCGCCGCCCTCCTCGAAGGGCTGCGGTCATCCGCTGCCGTCGACGATCCGGAGCGGTCCGTGGGCCTGGCCCGGGATGCGGTGTCCACCCTTCTGCACGCCGTCGAACCGGAGGTCAGTTGACCACCTCAGCCACCGAAGCCCTGGACCCCGCCACCGGACAGGAGGCGGGCCGCCCACCCCGTACGGGAGGTGCCGTCGCACCCCGCCGGGTCGGCGGGCCGAGACGCTGGTGGGACGGGGTACTGGCAGCCGACCCCGGTCTGGGCCAACTGCAGGCCGGCTGGCGCTCGTTGGTCTCGATCACCACCGGCCTCGCGGTCGGGTACGGGATGTCCGTCCTGCTGACCCTGCCGGCCATGCTCGGCATGATGGTCGGCGGCATGATGGGGCTGATGAGCGCGTTCGCCATAGCCGAGAACACCCCGCTCCGGCTGACCCGCTCCATCCTGTGGATGCCGTTCCCCTACTCCGCCGTGCTGCCGCTCACCGCGTGGCTGCACGACGACCGTGCGCTGGAACTCACCCTGATGGTGGTGGCGCTCGCGCTGACCTTCTTCCTCGCGCGGTTCGGGTCGCTGGCGCTGCTCACCGGCATGATGCTCTTCAACTCCTTCATGGTCGGCGTGATGGCGGACATCCCGCTGAACCTGTGCGGGAAGCTCTTCGTCGTGGCCCTGGTGACCTCGGCGGCCGTCCTCGCCGCCCGGCTGCTGCTCTGCTGTCCGATGCCGCGGGAGGATCTGCTCCGTACCCAGCGCGCGTTCGTCGTCGAGGCCCGCAGGGTGGGCGACGCGGCCATCGCCGCGCTGGACCCCGACGCCGGCCCCGCCGCCCCGGACGCCGCGGTCAAGCGGATGCGGCGGAGCCTGCGCCGTCTCAACATCACCACCGTCACCATCGACGGCCGCCTCGCCCAGCCCGAGGTCGCCGCCGACCCGCACACCGCCGAACTGCTCCACCAGTACCTCTTCGACGCCGAACTCGCCCTGCAGGGCATCGGCCAGGCGGTGCAGCGGCTGGCCCGGCTGTCCGTCCCCCCGCATCTGCGCGAGGCGCTGGTCGTGGCACTGGTCGTCGCCCGCGACACCCCGCTCGGCCGGGCCGACGCGCTGCACCCGGCGGCCCGGCTCATCCAGCAGCAGGCCGGTGACGTCCTCGCCGACCCGGACTGCGGCTCCGAGGACGCCGAGGCCGCGGTACTGGCCCGTCGCGTCGGCCATCTGCTGGATTCACTCGCCGACGCCCTCGCGCACTGGCTCGACCTCGGCTGGAACGCGCCGCGGGCGCGGGCGAAGGTCCCCTTCCGGCCCACGGTCGCGCTGGAACAGAACCGCCCGGCCGGAACCGGCGCCGTCGCCCGGCGGATCGCGGCGGCCCAGGAACTGACGGGATGGCGACGAGTCGTCCCGTACGTACGGGTGCCGCTGCACGCGGCGGTGGCCTGCGCCATCGTCTGCCCGATCACCGACGCCATCGACCCCCGGCGCTTCTACTGGGGCCTGGTCGGCGTCATGATCACGCTGTTCGGGACCAACACCACGCACGAACGCCTGCGCAAGCTCGCCCACCGGATGGCCGGCACGGTGGCCGGCGCGGTGATCGGCATCTGGCTGCTCCGGCTGATCGGCCCCGGACACCTCTACTGGACGCTGCTGGTCATCGTGGCGGGGCTGACCCTCGGCGCCTGGGGCATGCAACGCCAGTACGCCTACTGGGTCGTGGGGCTCGTCACGGCTCTCGTCCAGCTGTACGGCATGTCCACCCCGTACAGCGGCATGGACCATCTGCTGGCCGAGCGTCTGCTGGACAACGGGCTCGGCATCCTCGTCGCCACCGCCTGCGCGGCGCTGATCTTCCCGCTCAGCACCCGGAAGATCGCCCAGGAGGCCGACCGGGGCTATGTCGCGGCGCTGGAGCACCTGGTGTCCCAGATCCAGCAGCGGTGGGCGGACCCGGAGGCCCCGGTCCGGCTGCGCGGCGCGGCCCGCGGGGTCGACGCGGCGCTGTTCCAGGTCCGCGGTGTGGCCCGGCCGCTGGTCCGGATGCCGCTGGGCGTACGGGGGCGTGGTGCCGAGAACCGGCTCGCGCTCCTCGCCACGGCCACCGCGCACGCGCGGGCGCTCGCCGCGGCGGCCGACGTCGACATCGACCTCGGGCCCCGGCTCACCGGTCACGCCGAACGGATCACCCGGACCTTCCTGGAGTCCCTGCACGCGCTCGACCGGCACTTCTCGACCGGTGAACCGGGCGGCACCTGGGTGCGGGTGAGCCCGCTGGTGCGGGAGCTCGAAGCGCAACTGCGGGCCCCGGCCGGGCCGCGCGCCGACCGGCTGCACACCGCGCTCAGGGAACTGGCGGCGCTGGACGAGGTGCTGGCGGGATTCGCCGAGGGCCTCGGGCTGCGGGCCGTCGCCGCGTCCGCCGACCGGCGGCCGGCACCCGCCGAAGTTCCCCGGGTACCGGCCGCCACGCCGCAGGAACGCCGTACCCAGGAGGTCCTGGCGGCCTGGGCGGTGCACACCCGGCGGGCCGACGAGCGGAAGCCGGACCGGGCGCCGGAAGCCCGCGGACCGGGCGCGGCCGACGCCGCGCCCCCGGTGGCGACGGACACATTGGTCTCTTCGCCGGATGCCGGACCGGGCGCGGTGGCCATCGCGCGTACGGAGAACGCCGGACGGGAACGGACGCGCGGCGCAGGAGGTCCGGTCACGGTCAGCGGTTCCCTGCGGTGCCCGGACCACCCCGCCGACTGCGACGCGTGGATCACGGTGGTCGGCGCCCGCGGCAAGCGCCGGGCAGGGGTACGCGCGGTCGCCGGGCGCTACCGGATCACCGGTCTGGAGCCCGGCACCTACACGCTCATCGCCGCCGGTTCGTCGCACGCCCCGCGCGCCGAGTTCCTCACGGTGGAGCTCGCGGCGGGCGAGATGCACCACGACATCCTGCTGAAGTCCGCGTCACAGCAGTGAGCCCGGGTCCGGCGGGCCCGCGCCCGCCGGACCCGGTTCGTCAGTCCTGTGTCCGCGGTCCCTGGTCCGGCGCCGCGTGCCGGTCGCGGGCGGCGCCGACACCGATGACCGCCTGCGGCACCAGCAGCACGATGAGCAGCACCAGCGGCACCGTCCAGCTGTCGCTCACCTGGTGCACGGCGCCCAGGGCGAGCGGCCCGGCCGCGGCCAGCAGATAGCCGCAGCACTGCGCCATGCTCGACAGCTGGGCGGCGTGCCGGCCGTCCGGTGCCCGCTCCACGATGAACAGCATGGCCAGCGAGATGGCCGCGCCCTGGCCGAGCCCGAGCAGCACCATCCAGAGGTACGCCGCGCCCACCGGAGCGACGATCAGCCCGGCGAAACCGGCCACGGTCAGCACGGCGCCGACCGTGGCCAGCAGTCCGGGACGCACCCCGCGCGAGGCGAGGACCGGGGTGAAGAACGCCCCGGCGATCCCCAGCAAGCTGGAGAAGGAGAGCATCCACCCGGCGGTGCCCTCCGCCATTCCCGCACTGCTCAGAATGGTCGGCAGCCATGCGGCGGCGGCGTAGTACGAGAGGGACTGCAGGCCCATGTAGCCCGCGACCAGCCAGGCGACCGGGTGGCGCCAGAGCCCCCGGACCGGGTGCGCGGCGCCGCTCGCCTCGGCCGCGGTGGGGCGGCTGTGGCGCCGGAGCTGCGGGGCCCAGACGAGCACCGCCAGTACCGCCAGCAGCCCCCACAGGGCGAGCGTGGTGCGCCAGTCCAGGTGGGCGGCGTGCTCGACGGGAACGGTGATGCCGGCCGCCAGTGCGGCTCCGCCGAACAGCGACATCGAGTAGAGGCCCGTCATCAGGCCGACCCGGTCGGGGAAGTCGCGCTTGATGACTCCGGGCAGCAGGACGTTGGCGACGGCGATGCCCGCACCGACGATCACGGTGCCGCCGAGCAGCGCGGCCATCGACGGGATCAGCCGCAGCGCGGTTCCGGCGCAGATCAGCACCATGGTGCCGAGGAGGGCGGGTTCCATGCCGAACCTGCGTCCCAGCCGTGGTGCGAAGGGGGCCAGCAGTCCGAAGCAGAGCAGCGGCAGGGTGGTCAGCAGCCCGACGGCGGTGGCGGACATGCCGGTGTCGGTGCGGATGGTGTCGAGCAGCGGGGAGGCGGCGACCAGGGCCGGGCGCAGATTCAGGGCCAGGACGATCACGCCGAAGGCGAGGAGCCCGCCGGGCCGTACGCCGGAGGCCGGTGCGGACGGTATGCGCTCCTGCTGCCGGTGCGTCGCGGCCTGCTGCGTGCGGGCATTCTTCATGAGCCGGCTCCGGTGTTCTCGCCGGGCAGCGGATCCGCGTCCTGCAGGGTCCGTACGGAGGCGATGGTCTCGTTGATGTAGTTCTCGACACAGCCGATGGCCCGGTCGGCGTCGCCCGCTTCGATCGCGTCCACGAGGGCGGCGTGCGAGTCCAGTTGGAAGCGCGGCCCGTCCGGCAGCGGGGCATGGGCGACGGAGGTGACCGCGGCGCGCAGCCCCTCGGTGAGATGGCCGTACAGATCGGCGAGCATGCCGTTGTGCGCGGCGGCGACGACCGCCTGGTGGAAGGTGACGTCCGCGTCGACGAACGTCCCGGTATCGGGGTCCTGCCGGGCCTCGTCACGCCGGCGCAGGGCGGCACGCAGCGCGGTCACGTCCTCGGGGGTACGGCGTTCGGCCGCCAGCCGGGCGGCGTCGCGCTCCAGTCCGGCACGGACCTCCAGCGCCTCCAGATGGCTCGCCCGGCGCAGCCGCCGCAGCAGCGCGGCACCGAGATCGTCGGCGGCGCGTACATAGGTCCCGTCCCCCTGGCGCGGCTCCAGCATGCCGCTGTGGACGAGTGCGCGTACGGCCTCGCGCACGGTGTTGCGCCCGACACCGAGCAGTTCCACCAGGACCGGCTCGGCGGGAATCTTCGTACCGACCGGCCACTCCCGGGATTCGATCAGGGTCTGCAGCTGGTCGATCACCCGTCCGACCAGGCTGGAGCGCTCCGTCGCGCGCAGCGGCATGTCCACCTCCAGATTGAATAACTCCCATCAACCTAACATCCCATGTTTGAATCCATGGGTGTACGGGGTCGGGTGAAACAGGAAGGAAGGCAGCGGATGGCGAGCCGGACAGCCCCGAGGGCAACCCGGCGGGGCCGGTCCGCCCGCCCGCGCCGGACCCGGCCGGTCAGGCGGGTGTCAGTGGTCCGCCCCAGTCGGGCACCGCGCCCACGAGCTGGCACACCATGAGGTAGAGCGGGATCGGCGGCGTGTAGGGCAGGGAGTCCTCCGGCCAGTGGAGCAGGCGGGGACGTGACGCCGGGGCGTAGGCGCCGGGGGCGTAGCGCACCTGCGAAGGCCAGGCGAGTTCGAGGTCGGACCCGGCGGGGACGATCCACCACCACCAGTCGTCGTCGGCGAACACGCAGCCCGGGTTGGGAAGCCGCGCCAGCAGCCGGAATCCGTGGTGGTCGGGCACGCCCACCGCGTCGCAGCCGAGCGGGGTGGAGAGCGCCGGGACGCGCGCGAGCGCGTTCCTCAGCACGGCCGCCCCGCGTCGCGCTCCAGCTCCGCCCAGACCAGCCTGCCGGGGCCGTGCACCGCCTCGCGCACCCCCCAGGAGCTGCTCACGGCGTCGACCAGCAGCAGACCCCTGCCGTGCTCCCCCTCGGGGGTGCGGCAGAGCTGCGGACCGGCGGAGGCGTGCCCCTGGTCCTGTATCGCGATGCGCAACTGGCCGCCGTTGTCACGGAGTTCACAGGCGATGTGATCACCCGCCGTGTGCACGACCGCGTTGGTGACCAGTTCCGAGATGATCAACAGCGCGGTATCGCTGGCATCCTCGGAGAAGTCCCAGCAGGCGAGCCGATTCCGTGCCAGGCGACGGGCGCGGGCGACGGAGTCGGTACGTGCTGGTAATTCGAATGCGTAGCGCCGTACGTCACTCCCGGGGCACCGGTCGATGAGCTGGGGGATGAGCGCGGTGCCTGGAGCCACAGCCGAAATCCTCACGGTGGGGGGTACCGCGACTGCCGCGCCATCCCCCATGGGCGCACGCCAGTCGCGTGAACTGCTTCGCCCGTCTACTCTCCTCCGTATCGGACACCTTGGCAAGAGGCACTTTGAAATGTTCAGAGTGGCGTTTCATGGACGGGACGGGCATGGCAGACTGCTGGACAACTGCCCATGTGGAGGTCTCAGTTGAGTGAGCCGCGGTCCGCCCCGACCGTCGGCCAGGTCGTGCTCGGCAAGCGCCTGCAAGTACTGCGCGAGCAAGCCGACTTGAGTCGCGAACAGGCTGCCAAGGTACTCCGGGTCGCCCCGGCCACCATCCGTCGGATGGAGACCGCCGAGGTGGCGCTGAAGATCCCCTATGTGCAGTTACTGCTGAAGGCGTACGGGAACAACGAGGCCGAGACCGACGCGTTCGTCGAGCTCGCCGAAGAGGCCAACCAGCCCGGCTGGTGGCAGCGGTTCCACGGGATCCTGCCCGACTGGTTCAGCATGTACGTCAGCCTGGAGGGCGCCGCGGCGCTCATCAGGCAGTACGAGCCGCACTTCGTTCCCGGCCTGCTCCAGACGGAGGGGTACGCGCGCGCCGTCATGATGAGCGGCGCGGTCGGCGAGACCCGGCCGGAGGACATCGAGCGGCACGTCGCGCTGCGCATGGAGCGGCAGTCGCTGCTGACGCGGCCGGATGCTCCGACACTGTGGGTCGTGATGGACGAAACGGTGCTCCGGCGTCACGCGGGCGGCCCCGACGTCATGCGGGGGCAGGTCGACAAGCTGCTGCAGGTCGCCGAACTGCCTCATGTCACCCTGCAGATCGCGGAATTCGCGAGCGGACACCACCCGGGGACCTACGGCCCCTTCGTGCTGTTCCGGTTCGCCGTTCCCGAACTGCCCGACATGGTCTACAGCGAGTACCTGACCGGCGCCGTCTACCTCGACTCACGTCCGGAGGTGGCGGCCCACCTGGAGGTCATGGACCGCATGGCGGCTCAGGCCGCGACTGCACAACGCACGAAGGAGATCCTCAAGGATTTCCGCAAGGAGCTGTAATGGATCGCATATACAACGGCATGCCCGCCGCGGACCTCGGTGCCGAGGGCTGGCACAAGCCATGGAGCGGCGGCAACGGCGGCAACTGCGTGGAGGCCATGAAACTGGCCGACGGCAGGGTCGCCGTACGCCAGTCGACCGACCCTGAAGGCCCCGCGCTCATCTACTCCACCGGCGAGATCGCCGCGTTCATCCAGGGGGCCAAGTCCGGCCAGGCCGACTTCCTCCTCACCTGACTACTGCACCTTTTGTCCGTATCGCCTTCCACTTCTGGAGCGTCACATGACCGGAGCAGAGCCCGCATCCGTCCACATCGACACCAGCAAGCCCCATCCCGCGCGGATGTACGACTGGTTCCTGGGCGGCAAGGACAACTACCCGGTCGATCAGGAGATGGCCGAGCAACTGCTCGCCCTGGATTCGCGGGGCAGGGAGATGGCGCGGGTCAACCGGGCGTTCATGCACCGCGCGACCCGCTGTCTCGCGGAGAGCGGCATGCGTCAGTTCCTGGACGTCGGCACCGGCATACCGACCGAGCCCAATCTCCACCAGATCGCCCAGCGGTCCGCGCCGGACGCCCGGATCGTCTACTGCGACAACGACCCGATCGTGCTGGCGCACGCCGCGGCGCTGCTGCACTCCTCCCCCGAGGGGGCGACCGACTACATCCAGGCGGACGCGCGTGAACCCGCCACCATCATCGAAGCGGCCGGGAAGATCCTCGACTTCGACCGGCCGATCGCGCTCTCCCTGGTGGCCCTGCTGCACTTCGTGGCCGACGAGGACGCGTACGACCTGGTGAACCGGCTGATGGAGCCGCTGGCGTCCGGCAGTTGTCTCGTGCTCTCGCACGTCACGGGTGACTTCGACCCGGAGGGTTCGGCGAAGGCCGCGGCGATGTACCGCGCCAGGGGCCTGACCCTGCGGCCCCGTTCGCGCGAGGAGACGGCCCGGTTCTTCGCGGACTTCGAGCTGATCGAGCCGGGGGTCTCGCTGGCCGCCGAGTGGCGGCCGGAGCTCGGTGAGCCCGTGCCGGTCGCGGGCGACGACCCGATCCCCGGTTGGGTGGGCGTCGCCCGCAAGCGCTGACCTGCCGGGCTTCCCGCAGCCTCAGAGGCCGTCCGGCACCTTCTCAGTGGCCCCGCGCCAGCCATTCCGGCAGGCTCGGGGCCTCCGCGCCGATCGTGGTGGAGTCACCGTGGCCGGTGCACACCACCGTGTCGCCGTCCAGTGCCAGCAGCCGGTCGCGGATGGACGCGACGATCGTCGGGTAGTCCGAGAACGAACGTCCCGTCGCGCCGGGCCCGCCCTGGAAGAGCGTGTCCCCGGTGAAGACGGTGGCCAGCTCGGGGGCGTACAGACAGACCGCACCCGGTGCGTGACCCGGTGTGTGCAGCACCGTCAGCCCGGTGCCCGCGACGGAGAGGGTCTGTCCGTCGGTGAGTTCACCGTCGGGGAGCCGGTCCGGGTGCGTCATCTTCCACAGCGGCAGATCGTCCGGGTGCAGCAGGATCGGTGCCCCGGTCGCGGCGGCGAGTGCGGGCGCCGCGTCGATGTGGTCGTTGTGCGCGTGCGTGCAGATGATGGCGCGCAGCGTACGGCCGCCGAGCGCGTCCTCGATGGCGGCGGCGTCGTGGGCGGCGTCGATGACGACCGCCTCCCGGTCGTCGCCGACGATCCAGACGTTGTTGTCGACGTCCCAGGTGCCGCCGTCGAGCGAGAAGGTCCCGGAGGTGACGAGACGGTCGATGCGGGCCGCCATCAGAACTCCACCACCGAGCGCAGCACATCGCCCTCGTGCATCCGCGCGAAGGCGTTCTCCACCTCGTCGAGCCGGATGGTCTCGGTGACGAAGGCGCCGAGGTCGATCCGGCCCTGCTGGTGCAGGTCGACGAGCATCGGGAAGTCACGGGACGGCAGGCAGTCCCCGTACCAGGAGGACTTGAGCGCGCCGCCGCGTCCGAAGACGTCGATGAGCGGGAGTTCCAGCCGCATCTCCGGCGTCGGGACGCCCACCAGGACGACCGTCCCCGCCAGGTCACGGGCGTAGAAGGCCTGCTGGTACGTCTCGGGGCGGCCGACCGCCTCGATCACGACGTCCGCGCCGAAGCCGCCGGTGAGTTCGCGGATCGCCTCGACCGGGTCCGTCGTACGGGAGTTGACGGTGTGCGTGGCTCCCATCTTCACGGCGGTCGCGAGCTTCTTGTCGTCGATGTCGACGGCGATGATCCGGGCCGCTCCGGCGAGCCGGGCGCCGACGACGGCCGCGTCACCGACGCCGCCGCAGCCGATGACCGCCACCGAGTCGCCGCGTCCGACCTGTCCGGTGTTGATGGCGGCGCCGATGCCGGCCATCACCCCGCAGCCGAGGAGCCCGGCGACGGCCGGGGACACGGCCGGGTCGACCTTGGTGCACTGGCCGGACGCGACGAGCGTCTTCTCGGCGAAGGCGCCGATGCCCAGCGCCGGGGTGAGCACCGTTCCGTCGGTGAGGGTCATCTTCTGCTTCGCGTTGTGCGTGTCGAAGCAGTACTGCGGCCGGCCGCGCAGACAGGCCCGGCACTGGCCGCACACCGCACGCCAGTTGAGGATCACGAAGTCGCCGGGGGCCACGTCGGTGACGCCCGCGCCCACCGACTCGACGATCCCCGCCGCCTCGTGCCCGAGCAGGAACGGGAAGTCGTCGTTGATCCCGCCCTGCTGGTAGTGGAGGTCCGTGTGGCAGACGCCGCAGGCCTGGACCTTGACCACGGCCTCGCCGGGGCCCGGGTCCGGGACCAGGATCGTCTCCACGCGGAGAGGTTCGTTCTTGCCTGGGGCCACAACCCCTTGGACCTGCTGCGTCATGCCGTCAACAGCCTTCCGTGTCACCGAGCGGTATGTCGGTTCAGTCTCCCAGGCCCTGACGCTCCGCGGCGACGGCGGCGACCCGGCCGCGCACCAGGAACCAGCCGCCGACCAGCGCCGCGGCGATCAGCGGCAGGCACTCCACGGTCGTACGGCCCACTCCCCCGCCCCACCACATCAGGAACGCCACGACGACCAGGAAACAGAGGGTGACGATCTGGGTGTACGGGGCCCACGGCAGCCGGTACGCCGGACGGCTGACCCGGCCCTCCCGCGAACGCTGCCAGAAGAGCAGCGAGCAGAGCATGACCATGCCCCAGGTGCCCAGGATGCCGATCGAGGCGAAGTTGAGGACGATCTCGAACGCCTTGCCGGGGACGAGGTAGTTGAGCACGACACCCAGCACACCGAAGCCCGCGGTGAGCAGGATGCCGCCGTAGGGCACCTGCCCCTTGTTCATCCGGCCGGTGAACCGGGGCGCGGACCCGGCGAGCGCCATCGAGCGCAGGATGCGGCCGGTGGAGTACAGGCCGGAGTTGAGGCTGGAGAGCGCGGCGGTCAGCACGACCAGGTTCATCACCCCGGCCGCCCCCGGTACGCCGATCTTGGCGAGCACGGTCACGAAGGGGCTCTCGCCGTCGGAGTACGCGGTGTACGGGAGCAGCAGCGCCAGGAGCACCACGGAGCCGACGTAGAAGATGCCGACCCGCCACATGATCGAGTTGATGGCCTTGGGGATGATCTTCGCGGGGTTCTCCGTCTCGCCCGCGGCCACGCCGCACAGTTCGACGGAGGCGTAGGCGAAGACGACGCCCTGGATGACCAGCAGCATCGGCATCATGCCCTTGGGGAAGATGCCCCCGTTGTCGCCGATGGTGGCGATCCCGGGGGTGTGCCCGTCGACCTGGTGCTGGGTGACCACCAGGTAGATGCCGATGCACATGAAGGCGACCAGCGCCGCGACCTTGATAATCGCGAACCAGAACTCCATCTCGCCGAAGTAGCGGACCGAGATGAGGTTGGCGGTGAGCACCACGGCCAGCGCGACCAGGGCGCAGACCCACTGCGGGACCGAGCTGAACATCGCCCAGAAGTGGGCGTAGGTCGCGGCGGCCGTGATGTCGGCGACCGCGGTGGTCGACCAGTTGAGGAAGTACAGCCAGCCCGCGGTGTAGGCACCCTTCTCGCCCATGAACTCACGGGCGTAGCTGACGAACGCGCCGGAGGACGGGCGGTAGAGCACGAGCTCGCCGAGCGCCCGTACGACGAAGAAGGCGAACGCGCCGCAGATCGCGTAGGCGATGGCCAGCGAGGGGCCCGCGCCTGCCATCCGGCCGCCCGCGCCGAGGAAGAGACCGGTGCCGATGGCGCCACCGATGGCGATCATGTTGATGTGGCGGGACTTCAGGTCTTTGCTGTAGCCCTCGTCTCCGGCATCGACGTGCGGAGAGGGAACGACTGCTTCCGCAGTGATGGTGCGGTCACTCATGTGGTGCGTCGCCTTACGTGGGGGGACTGGACTGCCGGTGGGATGGGGGAGGACCGGCTGATCAGGGCGTCAGCGTAGAAGGGCCGTCCGTGGCCCGGGAACCGATTGCCGTCTTTTTCACAGAATGTTTGAAACCGCGCGCGGTCAGGGCGCCAGGACGTCGAGTTCCTTCAGGGCGCCGACCGCGATCTCTCTCGTGAGGTCCTCGGCGCGGTCCGCGTCGCCCTCCCGTACCGCCTCCGCGACCTGTACGTGCAGGGTCACCGCGGCGGGGTCGGGGTCGTCGAACATCACCTGGTGCTCGGTGCGTCCGGCGAGGACCTCGGCGACCACGTCACCGAGCCGCGCGAACATCTCGTTGCCCGAACCGTGCAGCACCAGGCGGTGGAAGGCGATGTCGTGGACGAGGTACGCGGGCAGCTGCTGGCCGCGGGAGGTGGCGACCATGCCGAGCGCCTGCTCGGTCAGGGCGGCGCACTGCTCCGGTGTGGCGTGCCGGGCGGCGAGCCCGGCCGCGACCGGTTCCACGGAGTACCGCAGGACGGTCAGCGAGCGGAGCTGGCGCGGCCGGTCGGCCCCGGCCAGCCGCCACCGGATGACCTGCGGGTCGTAGACGTTCCACTCCTCGGTGGGCCGGACGGTCACCCCGACCCGGCGCCGGGACTCCACGAGCCGCATCGACTCCAGGACGCGGACCGCCTCGCGGATCACCGTGCGGGAGACCTCGAAGCGCTGGGCGAGCTCGTCGGTCCGCAGCACGCTGCCCGGCGGGTACTCCCCCGAGGTGATCGAGGGACCGAGATTGCCCAGCACATGGGCGTGCAGCCCCGGGCCCTGATTGGTCATGGGCTCACCCTACGATGCGCATCGCGTTCACATTACGTATGACTTTTAGGTCACAACCTCTTGAATAAGTCGTACCTAATGGGTTTCAGTATCGCGACGGACCCATGTCGAAGAAGACGAGGCACCACCGATGAGCACCCCGAAAGTCGTCGTCCTGATGGGCGTGGCAGGGACCGGCAAGACCACGATCGGTCCGCTGCTCTCCGCCGCACTGGGCGTTCCGTACGCCGAGGGCGACGACTTCCACCCGCCGGCGAACATCGCCAAGATGGCCGCCGGCACACCCCTCCAGGACGCGGACCGGTGGCCCTGGCTCGATGCGATAGGCCAGTGGGCACACGGCCGGGCGGGGCTCGGCGGGGTGGTCAGCAGCTCGGCGCTCAAGCGTTCCTACCGGGACCGCCTGCGCGCCGAGGCGCCGGGCATCGTCTTCCTGCATCTGACCGGCGACCGCGCCCTGATCGAGGAGCGGATGGCGGAGCGCAAGGGCCACTTCATGCCCACCGCGCTCCTGGACTCGCAGTTCGCCGCGCTCCAGCCGCTGGAGCCGGACGAGACCGGCGTCGCCGTCGACATCTCAGGCACGCCTGAGGACATCACCGAGCGGGCCGTGGCAGCGCTGCGCCGCCTCGGTCAGTAGCACCCTCTACCCACCGTACGAACTCGAAGGAATCCACGTGTCCAGTCTCAGCGTCGAGATGCTGGCAGCGGACGTAGCGCCGATATCCTCGGCCGGTCACGCCCAGTTGGGGATAGCCGTCCTCGCGGGCATCGCCGTCATCGTTCTGCTCATCACGAAGTTCAAGCTCCACGCGTTCCTGTCGCTGACCATCGGCTCGCTCGTGCTGGGAGCGGTCGCGGGCGCCCCGCTCGACAAGGTCATCCTCAGCTTCACCGGGGGGCTCGGCTCCACGACCGCGAGCGTCGGTGTGCTGATCGCGCTCGGTGCCATCCTCGGCAAGCTCCTCGCGGACTCCGGCGGCGCCGACCAGATCGTCGACACCATCCTCGCGAAGGCGAGCAGGCGCAGCATGCCCTGGGCGATGGTGCTCATCGCGGCCATAGTCGGTCTGCCGCTCTTCTTCGAGATCGGCATCGTGCTGCTGATCCCGGTGGTGCTGCTGGTCGCCAAGCGCGGCAACTTCTCCCTGATGCGCATCGGCATCCCGGCGCTGGCCGGTCTGTCCGTGATGCACGGCCTCATTCCGCCGCACCCCGGCCCGCTGGTGGCCGTGGACGCCGTGCACGCCAACCTGGGTCTCACGCTCGCACTCGGGGTGGTCGTCGCCATCCCGACCGTGATCATCGCGGGTCCGGTGTTCTCCCGCTACGCGGCCCGCTGGGTCGACATCCAGGTGCCGGACGGCATGGTTCCCGAGCGCCCCTCGGCCGACGTCAAGAAGCTGCCGAGCTTCGGCGCCACGGTGTGCACCGTGCTGCTGCCCGTCGTCCTGATGCTCGCCAAGGCGCTCGTCGACATCGTGATCGACGACCCCGCGAACACCGTCCAGCGCGTCTTCGACGTCGCCGGTTCGCCGCTGATCGCCCTGCTGGCCGCGGTGCTCGTGGCCATGTTCACGCTGGGCCGCGCGGCCGGATTCACCCGGGACCGGCTCTCGACGACCGTCGAGAAGTCGCTCGCCCCGATCGCCGGTGTGGTGCTGATCGTGGGCGCGGGCGGTGGGTTCAAGCAGACCCTGATCGACTCCGGTGTGGGGCAGATGGTCCTGGACATCTCCAAGGACTGGTCGATCCCGGCGCTGCTGCTGGCCTGGCTGATCGCCGTGGTGATCCGCCTGGCGACCGGCTCCGCGACGGTCGCTACCGTCTCCGCCGCGGGGCTGATCGCCCCGCTCGCCGCCGACATGTCCAGCGCGCACGTGTCGCTGCTGGTGCTCGCGATCGGTGCGGGATCGCTCTTCTTCAGCCATGTCAACGATGCGGGCTTCTGGCTGGTGAAGGAGTACTTCGGCATGGACGTCGGCCAGACGGTCAAGACCTGGTCGGTGATGGAGACCCTCATCTCGGTGGTCTCGCTGATCTTCGTCCTGCTGCTTTCGATCGTCATCTAGCGCGGAGCGCGACACCCCGTACGCCTGCCGCACTCCGGAGGAAAGACACGTCATGGCACATCCACTGTTCGAGATCAGCGGCCGTACCGCCCTGGTCACCGGGTCGAGCCGGGGCATCGGCCACGCACTCGCCCGTGGGCTGCTCGAAGCGGGCTGCACCGTGGTGATCAACGGCCGGGACGAGGACCGGCTGAAGGCCGCGGCAGAGGAGCTCTCGGACACCGGGGGCACGGTGCTCACCGCCGCCTTCGACGTCACCGACGGCCCCTCGGTCGCGGCCGGGATCGCCGGGATCGAGGAGCAGGCCGGACCGCTCGACATCCTGGTCAACAACGCGGGCATGCAACTGCGCGCACCCCTGCTGGAGTTCACCGACTCCGACTGGCACCGCATCGTGGACACCAACCTCACCAGCGCCTTCCTGGTGGGCCGCGAGGCGGCCCGGCGGATGACGGAGCGCGGCTACGGAAAGATCATCAACGTCTGCTCGCTGCAGAGCGAGGTGGTCCGCCCCGGTATCGCGCCGTACGCCGCCACCAAGGGCGCGCTGAAGATGCTCACCAAGGGCATGTGCGCCGACTGGGGCCCGTACGGCATCCAGGTCAACGGTCTCGGCCCCGGCTACATCGAGACCGAGCTGACCCGGCCGCTGGTCGACGACGAGGAGTTCAGCTCCTGGGTGCGCGGCCGGACCCCGGCGGGGCGCTGGGGACGGACCGAGGACCTGGTGGGCGGGGTGCTCTACCTGGCCTCCCCGGCCGCGGACTTCGTCAGCGGCCAGATCCTGTACGTCGACGGCGGAATGACGAGTGTGCTGTGATGCGCGGATGTGTGATCCACGGGGCCGGTGACCTCCGGGTCGACGAGCTGCCCGAGCCGGTGGCCGGACCCGGACAGGCGGTCGTCGCGGTGCGGTACGGCGGGGTGTGCGGCTCCGATCTGCACTACTGGCGCCACGGCGGCGTCGGTGACTTCCTGCTCCGCGAGCCGATGGTGCTCGGTCACGAGGTCGTCGGCACCGTGGTCGCGTACGGCGAGGGCGTCCCGGCGGTCGGGAGCCCCGCGGTCGGTACGGCCGTCGCCGTGCACCCGGCGACCCCGTGCGGGGCGTGCCCCGAGTGCCTGGACGGCCGGGCCCATGTCTGCCGGGACACCCGCTACCTGGGCAGCGCGGCCCGCATGCCGCATGTGCAGGGCGGGTTCGCGGCCCTGGTCGTGGTGCCCGCGGACCAGTTGCGGGCGCTGCCCGACGGTCTCGGACTGCGCAGGGCCGTACTGGCCGAGCCGCTGTCGGTGGCGCTGCACGCGGTGCGCCGGGCGGGGTCGGTCGAGGGCAAGCACGTCCTGGTCACCGGCGCCGGGCCGATCGGCTGCCTGGTGGTCGCGGCGCTGAAGGCCGCCGGTGCGGCGGCCGTCACGGTCACCGATCTCCTGCCGCGCGCCCTGGAGTTCGCCGCCGCCGCGGGCGCGACGACCCTGGTGCGGGCCGACGATCCGGCCGATCCCGGCTGGCCCGACGAGGTGGACACGGCGATCGAGGCGTCCGGGGTGGCGGCCGGTCTGGACACCTGTCTGCGGCGGGTGCGGCGGGGCGGCACCGTCGTACAGCTGGGGATGCTCCCGCCGGGGATGAGCCCGTTCGCCGGGAACCTGGTGGTGAGCCGGGAGATCGAGCTCCGCGGGGCGTTCCGCTTCGACACGGAGTTCGACGAGGCGATCGCGCTGCTGGCGCGGGAGGCGTCGTTCGACGCGCTGGTGAGTGCGGTCGTTCCGGTGGAGCAGGCGGCGGAGGCGTTCGCGCTCGCGGCGGACCGCAGCCGGTCGTGCAAGGTGCTGGTGGACTTCGGAGCCTGAGGAGGCCCCGAAGGGTTCGAGAACGGGGTTCGAGGACGTACGCGCGACTGCCGGAAGCCGGCGGTCGCGCGTACGTCGTGCGTCAGCCGCCGGTCATACGTGGGCGGCTTCCGCCTCCGCCACCTTGTCGAGCTGGAACGCCTCGTTGCCGAGCCCGATGCGGGCGTGCACCTCCGGCTTCCGCGAGCGGAGCACCAGACCGTAGACAAGACCTCCGGCCAGCGCCAGGCCGATGATGGCGGGGAGCAGCCAGCTCAGTACGGAACCGGGACCGGCACTGACCAGTACGTCGAAGTCCTTGACCGTCATGAACGCGATGGCCAGCAGGGCCAGGCAGGCCAGCCCGGCGGCCACCAGCCGCCAGATCTGCGCTCCGGCCGCGCCGCGCTGCACGAAGAAGGCGATGACGGCGACGGAGGCGGCGGCCATCAGCAGGATGATGCCGAGCGCGCCGATGTTCCCCATCCAGGTGAAGAGATGCAGGACGGGAGCCGTCGGGTCACCGGTGGGCTTGCTGTCGGTCACCGCGAAGGCGATGACGACGACCAGGGAGATCACGGTCTGCAGCAGGGAACCGATGCCGGGTGCGCCGCTGCTCTTGTTCGTACGGCCGAAGGTGGCGGGCAGCAGGCCCTCGCGGCCCATCGCGAACGCGTAGCGGGCGACCACGTTGTGGAAGCTGAGCATCGCGGCGAACATTCCGGTGACGAAGAGCACGTGCAGGACGTCGGTGAAGGACTTGCCCAGTGTTCCCTCGCTGAGGCCGAAGAGGAGCCCGGGGCCGAGCTTCCCGGCCTGGGAGGCGATCGTCGACGGTCCCGCGGCGACGGTCAGCGCCCAGGAGCTGACGGCGAAGAAGAGCGCGACGAACCCGACGGCGAGGAACATCACCCGGCGCACGACGACCTGCGGGCGGCTGGTCTCCTCGGCGTACACCGGCGCCTGTTCGAAGCCGACGAACGCCGCGATGCAGAAGCAGAGCGCGGTGCCGAAGCCCGCACCGGTGAGGGTGTCGGGGTTGAAGGCGTGCAGCGAGAGGCCTTCCTTCGCCGGGTTCGCGACGGCGGCCACATCGAAGATCACCACGAGTGCGCACTCGATGAGCAGCAGGACGCCGAGCACCTTGGCATTGAGGTCGATCTTCAGCCAGGACAGCACACCGACGATCAGGACGGCCGCCAACGCCGGTACCCACCAGACCAGTTCGATGTCCAGGTAGGTGGAGAAGAGGCCGGACACCTCGAAGCCGAAGATGCCGTAGATGCCGACCTGCATGGCGCTGTAGGCGACCAGGGCGACGAAGGAGGCGCCGGCCCCCGCGGTGGCGCCGAGGCCGCGGGCGATGTACGCGTAGAACGCTCCGGCGTTGTGGACGTGCCTGCTCATCTCCGCGTACCCGACGCTGAAGAGCGCCAGCACGACGGCCAGGATGACGTAGATCAGCGGCTGGCCGACGATCCCCATCAGCCCGAAGATCGTGGGCATGACACCTGCGACCACCATCAGGGGGGCGCTCGCCGCGAGTACGGAGAGCAGCAGCCCCGCCGTCCCCAGCCGGCCGGCCCGCAGTGCCTGGTCCTGGCCCTTGAACGTTCTGATCTCGTTGATCTCGCTCGTGCTCGAACTGCCCGACGGCATGGCGGGTCGGTCCTTTCGGTGAGGAGTTACACGGTGCCGAGCGCGGCGCCGCGCGCGGCCTTGAATGCCCGGTACGGGTCCCGGTCCGGGTAGGACCAGGGAGCTGCGGTGACATGCTCACCGATGCGGTGGAAGAGCGCGGCGGCCTCGGCCGGACGGCCCTCGCAGAACTTCGCGTGAGCCAGGAAGTTGAGGTCGATGCGGTTGCGCGGATGGTCCTCCCGCTCCCACTCCAGCCACCAGTCGAAGGCGGCCTTCATCACCTGGCGGGCGCGGCGGCCCGTCCAGTGCGTGGAGAGCGCGGGATCGTCCGGCTCGCTCCCGGCGGTGGCGAGGACCCGGTAGCGCTCGGCGTGGGCGACCACCGGCAGTACCGCGAGCGGCGAGTCGGCGGGGGCCTGTTCGGCGGCCCAGGCCGCGAAGTCGTACACCTCGTGGAGCGGGTCCTGGCCCGCGTCCGGGTGGCGTTCCGCGAGCCGCGCCGCCATCAGATGGTGGGCGTGGTGGTGCTCGGGGTGGCGCGAACGGACCTCGTCGAAGAGCCGGCTGACCTCCTCCTCGGTGCCGCGGGAGCGGGCGAGGATCAGCAGGCCGAGCCAGGGAGTCGGGTCCGAGGGCGCCATCCGGGCAGCGGCGCGGCACGCCTCACGGGCCTGGTCCTCCGGATCCTTGCCGCGCAGCGCGCGCAGGACCGTGGCACAGGCCAGCAGGGTCGCGGCGTCCGCGCTCTCCGGCTCGGCGAGCAGCCAGTCCCGCGCCCACGCGGCCGATCCGGAGCCCTCTGCGAGCACGACGAGCCGGTGACCGCGGCGGTCCCAGTCGTCGGCGGTGGCGGCCAGCAGCGAGCTGACTCTGACCCAGCGCCCCTGCGCCAACTGCGTCCGTACTTCGGAGAGTTCGACGTCGTCGAGAGCCGGGTCGGCGAGCGGGCCGCCCCGTCTTCGGGAGCGGCCGAGGAGAGGGGGCATCCGCGGGGTTCCTCAAGGGCGCCGGGGGCAATGATCACGCACAGCAAAGCGGTAGTGACGGCTCCCCGTCAAGGCCGGACGGTCCGCACGGCGCCCTCAACTCCCCTTGCACCGCCTAGTTTTACCGGGTGCGTAGGCTGGCCGGATGACGAACCGTGAACCTCTGAAGCCGTATCTGCTCGCGTTTCCCGGCCCGCTGCGCGACCAGCTGGTGCAGGCCGTTCTCAGCGGCGAAAAGGTCTCGACCAGCGGGCTTCTCGCCGAGTTCGAAGCCGAGAAGGAGGAACTCCCGCCCGTCGGCGAGCGTTCGGCCCTGATCGATTCGGACGGGCGCGAGGTCGCGGTGATCGAGGTGACGGAGGTTCGGGTACTGCGGCTGGGGGATGTCGACCTTCAGCACGCGCTGGACGAGGGTGAGGGGTACACATCGGTCGCGGAATGGCGCGCGGGGCACGAGCGGTACTGGAACGGGGAGGAGATGCGGGAGGCGCTGGGCGACGAGGACTTCACGGTCGACGACGAGACGATGATCGTCGCCGAGAGGTTCCGGGTCGTCGAGCGGCTGTAGGGCCTGTCCTCGAACTGCCGCCCGCCGGGAGGCGCCCGGCACGCGCGGACGCCTCCCGGACGGACGGGTCGCCGGTCCGCCCCGCCCGGTCCGACCCCCGGCCCCTTCCACCCGGTCCGCCCGGCCGGAACGAAAGACCCTAATCCACCGCTTCGGCCGCCGCCCGGCCCGCCGTACGCCCCGAGAAGATGCACCCGCCGAGGAACGTCCCCTCCAGCGACCGGTACCCGTGCACCCCGCCACCCCCGAAGCCCGCCGCCTCGCCCGCCGCGTACAGCCCCGGGACGGGGTTCCCCCTGGGCGAACCGGAGTCCGGCGCCGGGTCGCCGCCCTCGGCGAGGACCCGCGCGGAGAGATCGGTCTCCAGACCGCCCAGCGACTTGCGGGTCAGGATGTGCAGTTTCACCGCGATCAGCGGGCCCGCCGCCGGGTCCAGGATCCGGTGCGGGGCCGCCGTCCGGATGAGCTTGTCCCCGAGGTAGTTGCGGGCGCCGCGGATCGACATCACCTGGAGGTCCTTGGTGAAGGGGTTGTCGATCTCCCGGTCGCGGGCGACGATCTCGCGGCGCAGTTCCGCCTCGTCGATCAGCGGCTCCTCGGTGAGCGCGTTCATTCCGCGCACCAGCGAGGCCAGATCCTTCTCGACGACGAAGTCCGCGCCGTTGTCCATGAACGCCTTCACCGGCGCCGGAACGTCGGCGCGCGCCCGCCCGATCACGCCCCGGACCGACTTTCCCGTCAGGTCCGGGTTCTGTTCCGAGCCCGACAGCGCGAACTCCTTGCCGATGATGCGCTGATCGAGGACGAACCAGGTGTAGTCGTACCCGGACTTCATGATGTGGTCGAGGGTGCCGAGGGTGTCGAAGCCGGGGAAGAGCGGCACGGGCAGCCGTTTGCCGCGCGCGTCGAACCAGAGCGACGAAGGGCCCGGCAGGATGCGGATGGCGTGCTTCGCCCAGATCGGGTTCCAGTTCTGGATGCCTTCGGTGTAGTGCCACATCCGGTCACGGTTGATCTGATGCGCGCCCGCCGCTTCCGCGACGCCCAGCATCAGCCCGTCCACGTGCGCGGGGACGCCGGAGAGCAGATGGGCGGGCGGGGTTCCCAGGCGCTCCGGCCACTGGGCCCGGACGAGATCGTGGTTGCCGCCGATGCCGCCGGAGGTGACGATCACCGCCTGCGCCTTGAGGGAGAACTCCCCGGCGACCTCACGGCTGCTGGCGGTGCCCCGCTCGGCGCCGCTCGGCGCCAGTACCTCGCCCGTCACGGTGTCCACGGCGCCACCGCTGCGGGAGAGCCCCGTGACCCGGTGGCGGAACCGCAGCTGCACCAGCCCGCGCGCGACACCCGCCCGCACCCGCCGCTCGAAGGGCGCGACGACGCCCGGACCGGTGCCCCAGGTGATGTGGAAGCGGGGTACGGAGTTGCCGTGCCCGGTGGCGTCGTACCCGCCGCGCTCCGCCCAGCCGACGACCGGGAAGAACCGCATCCCCTGCGCGTGCAGCCAGGCCCGCTTCTCGCCCGACGCGAAGTCGACGTACGCCTCGGCCCACCGGCGCGGCCAGTGGTCCTCCGGGCGGTCGAAACCGGCCGTACCCAGCCAGTCCTGCATCGCCAGCGCGTGGCTGTCCTTGATCCGGAAGCGCCGCTGTTCCGGCGAGTCGACGAAGAAGAGTCCGCCGAAGGACCAGTGCGCCTGACCGCCGATCGACTGCTCGGGCTCCTGGTCGACGAGGATCACCTTCTTCCCCGCGTCGACCAGCTCGGCGGTGGCCACCAGGCCCGCGAGCCCGGCCCCGATCACGATCACGTCAGCGTCGTCCGCCATGGGCTCCGTCCCCTGCCAGGTTACTTGTCGGTCACATCTTCAGTTCGTACCGATGCCGCGTCAACCGTCCCGTTCGGTTCACTCGACGGGTGCGGGTACCCGCACAGGCGTTATCGTCGCGTGGAACCCGCCCCTTCTGGCCGGTCTTGAGGTAGATCACGTGTCGGTACTGGTCCTCGCGCTCTCGGTGAGTGCGGCCTGCTGTCTCGGCTTCGGTTTCGTGCTCCAGCAGAACGCCGCCCAGCACGCCCCGCTGGGCGACTTCCTCTCCCTGCGACTGCTGCTCGACCTCGTGCGGGTGCCGCGCTGGCTCGGCGGCATCGCGCTGATGGTGTGCGGGATGGTGCTGGGCGCGCTCGCGCTCGGTCATGGCGAGATCTCGCTGGTCGAGCCGCTGCTCGCGACGAACCTGCTCTTCGCCATGGCGCTGTCGCGCCGCCAGACCGGACAGCCGCTGGGCCGACAGGGCTGGGGCGGCCTCGCACTGCTCGCGGGCGGCGTCGCCACCTTCATCCTGGCGGGCCAGCCGCATCCCGGCGCGGCCTCGGTGAATCCGCTGCGGCACTGGCTGATCATCGGCGTGGTCGCGGGTACGGCGCTGCTCGTCACGGTCTGCGCCAAGCGCACCAGGCTGAGCATCGGCCCCGCGCTCCTCGCGCTCGCGGCCGGTCTGCTGTACGGACTCCAGGACGCCCTGACCCGGGTCAGCGGGCAGGTGCTGGGGCACAGCGGCTTGGCGGGGC
Source organism: Streptomyces sp. A 4/2 (assembly GCF_940670765.1). GTDB lineage: Bacteria > Actinomycetota > Actinomycetes > Streptomycetales > Streptomycetaceae > Streptomyces. The sequence continues at coordinate 112,424 of NZ_CALNVW010000031.1, read as the reverse complement.
TCGCCGCCACGTGGCAGCCGTACGTCGTGGTGGTGATCGGGGTGAGCGGTCTGGTCCTCGTGCAGAGCGCCTTCGAGACGGCGCCGCTGCGGATGTCCCTCCCGGCGCTGACGGCCGCGCAGCCGCTCGCGGGCATCGTCTGCGGCGTCGGCTTCCTGGGGGACCAACTGCGCACCGACACCGGGGCCCTGGCCTGGGAGGCGGCGGGTCTGGCGGCGGTCGTGCTGGGGATCGTACTGCTGGGACGACATCCGGCGATGCCGCCGGGGACGGCGCGAGCGACCCGCGAGAAGATGGCCGCATGACCGCTCCGACCCCCGGCACCCCACGCTCCCCGGCCTCCCCCGACGTCCCGGATTCTGCGGATTCCCCGGATTCTGCGGCTTCTACGGCTTCCCCGGCCGACGAGATGCTCGATGTCGTCGACGCGTCCGACCAGGTGATCGGCCGGGCGCGCCGGGGCGAGGTGTACGCGAAGGGGCTGCTGCACCGCTGCGTCTTCGTGCTCGCCCGCGACGCCGAGGACCGGATCTTCGTCCACCGGCGCACCCCGGTGAAGCTGGTCTTCCCCTCGCTGTACGACATGTTCGTCGGCGGCGTGGTCGGCTCCGGCGAGTCCTACGACGCCGCCGCGCTGCGGGAGGCCGAGGAGGAGCTGGGTGTCCCGGGACTGCCCGCGCCCGTACCGCTGTTCACGTTCCTGTACGAGGGCGCGGGGCAGGGCTGGTGGTCCAGGGTGTACGAGGTGCGCTGCGAACTGCCGGTGAACCCGCAGGTGGAGGAGGTCGCCTGGCACGACTTCCTCACCCCCGGCGAACTGGAGCGCCGCCTCACCGAGTGGGAGTGGGTGCCGGACGGGCTCGCCGCGTACCGCAGGCTGACCGCGCGCCGGCCGCTGTAGTCGGTGAGGCGGGCGGTCACCGCCGGACGCTACCGCCCGGCGGTGATCGACTTGCTAGAGCGGCGCGTCGATCGGCGGTACGGGATCCCAGGCGACGGTGACCACGATCTTGCCCCGGGTGTGCCGTTCCGCGCACAGCCGCTGCGCCTCCGCGGCCTGTTCCAGCGGCAGGACCCGGTCCACATGGACGGAGACGACCCCCTGGTCGGCCAGCTCACCGAGCACGTGCAGATCGAGCGCGTCGGGCCGTACGTAGACATAGCGGCCACCGAGCTCGATGACCTCGCCGTCGACGATGGACGCGAGCCGCCCCTCGGGGGCGAGGAGATTCGCCGACATCTTCAGGGTGTCACCGCCGACGGTGTCGAAGACCGCGTCGACGCCCTCGGGGGCCAGCGCCCTGACGCGGTCGGCGAGCCCGTCCCCGTACGCCACCGGCTCCGCACCCAGCGCCCGCAGATGGGCGTGGTTGCGTTCGCTCGCGGTACCGATGACCCGCGCACCGGAGTGCAGGGCGAGCTGGACGGCCATCGAGCCGACCCCGCCCGCCGCCGCGTGGACGAGAACCGTGTCGTCGGAGCGGATCTCCAGCGCCCTGAGCACCTGGTACGCGGTGAGTCCGGCCAGCGGCAGTCCGGCGGCCTCCTCGAAGCTCAGCCGCAGCGGCTTGCGGGCGAGCGTACGGACCGGCGCGGCCACGTACTCGGCGAAGGTGCCGCGCGAGAGGAAGTCCTCGCGTACGTACCCCATCACCTCGTCGCCCACCGCGAACTCCGTCACCGCGGCACCCGGCTGCACGACGACCCCGGAGACGTCCCAGCCGGGCACGACCGGGAAGACCACGTCCAGGGCGCTGTCGAGGTGGCCCTCGCGGGCGAGCACATCGACGGGGTTGACGGCCGCGGCCCGCACCTTCACCAGGACGGAGTCGGGCCCCAGCTTGGGGTCGGGCCGGTCGCCGTACTGCAGGACCTCGGGGCCGCCGTAACGGCTGTAGCTGATCGCCTTCATACCTACGAGCCTCTGGCCGGGCCTGTCCTCGCGCAACCGGGACGGCAGCGGGGACAGCAGCGGGACCGCAACCGGGTCGGCGGCCGTCGGAACCGGGACGTCCACGGACCGGTTTTCCCCCCGGGTCCCTCCGACCGGCGAAGTGTCGTGCCAGACTCCGCGAGCCCGGCCTGATCTCCACGACGAAAGACCCTGGGGGCCTGCATGACCGCCACCGATCCGTACACCGTCCGGCTCGCGCCGGGCGTCCACGCCTACGTCCAGCCGGACGGCGGCTGGTGCCTGAACAACGCGGGGTTCGTCACCGACGGCGACTCCACCCTCCTCGTCGACACGGCGGCGACGCTGCCGCGGGCGCACGCGCTGCGCGCGGCCGTGCTCGCAGCCGGGGCGCCGCTCCCCCGTACCGTCGTCAACACCCACCATCACGGGGACCACACCTACGGCAACAGTGTCTTCCGGCCGGACGCCGTGCTGATCGGGCACGACGCCTGCCGCAGTGAAGTGCTCGCCGCCGGGCGCCAGTTGCACGTGGTGTGGCCGGGGACCGATTTCGGCGAGGTCGAGATCACCCCGCCCGAGCTGACCTACGGCGACCGGCTGACCGTCCAGGTGGGCGGGGTCGAGGTCCGGCTGATCCATCCGGGGGTGGCGCACACCATCGGGGACACGATCGTGCACCTTCCCGGGCAGCGGATCGTCTTCACCGGCGACCTGATCTTCCAGGGCGGCACGCCGTTCCTCGCGATGGGCTCGGTCAGCGGTTCGCTGCGCGCCCTGGACGTGCTGCGCGGTCTCGGCGCGGAGACGGTCGTCCCCGGCCACGGCCCGGTCACCGATCCGTCCGCCTTCGACGCGACGGAGCGCTATCTGCGTTTCGTCTCCGGGATCGCCGAGGAGGGACACGCCAAGGGGATCAGCCCGCTGGAGACCGCCCGGCAGACGGATCTGGGGGAGTTCGCGGGGCTGCGGGAGCGCGAGCGACTGGTCGCGAATCTGCACCGCGCCTACGCCGAGCTGGACGGACTGCCCGAGGGTTCGCCGCTCGACCCGCTGCTCGTCTTCGGCGACATGACGGCGATGAACGGCGGTGTGCCGGTGGCCTGCCACGCATAGGACCGACCCGGGGGTGGACGACATACCGACTGGTCGGCATGATGGGGCGGGACGGTTCGGCGAACGGTCGCGCGGGCCGTTCCGCCCCTACGCACGGAGGTGCACCATGAGCACAGTCCACCCACCAGGAATCGACCCCGAGGCGCTGCGCGGTCACCTCGACCGCGAGCGGCCCGGACTGGTGCGCGGACCGCTCAGTGCCCGGCTGATCGAGGGCGGCCGGTCCAATCTGACCTATGCGGTCACGGACGGCTCCGGCCGCTGGGTCGTGCGCAGGCCGCCGCTGGGGCACGTACTGGCCACCGCCCACGACATGCGGCGCGAGCACCGGGTGATCAGCGCGCTGCACCCGACCGGTGTGCCGGTGCCGGAGCCGGTGCTGCTGTGCGAGGACGAGTCGGTCATCGGATCGCCTTTCTACGTCATGGAGTTCGTCGAAGGAACCCCGTACCGCAGCGCCGACCAGCTCGCCCCCCTCGGCGCCGAGCGCACCCGGGCGGCGGTCCTCGGACTGGTCGACACGCTCGTCGATCTGCACGCCGTCGATCCCCGGGCCGTGGGCCTGGGCGACTTCGGCCGCCCCGACGGCTTCCTCGACCGGCAGCTGCGCCGCTGGGGCAAGCAGCTCGACGCCTCGCGCAACCGTGAACTCGCGGGCATCGACGAGCTGCACGCCGCGCTCGGACGCGAGCTGCCGCGCTCCCCCGCCCCCACCGTGGTGCACGGCGACTACCGGCTGGACAACGTCCTGCTCGGTGACGACGACCGGATCAACGCGATCCTTGACTGGGAGATGTCGACGCTCGGCGATCCGCTCACCGACCTCGGCCTGCTGGTGATGTACAGCTCCGACCTGGGCATCCCGGATTCCCCCGTCTCCACCACGAGTGGCGCCCCCGGCCACCCCTCCCCCGCCGAGCTCGTCGAGCGCTACGCGGCCCGCTCCGGCCGGGACACCTCCGCCATCGCCTGGTACACGGCGTTCGCCTGGTTCAAGCTCGCCGTGATCCTGGAGGGCATCCACTACCGGTACACCCTCGGGCAGACCGTCGGCGCCGGCTTCGACCGGATCGGCGACCTGGTCCCGGCCTTCATCCAGCACGGCCTCATCACCCTCCAGGAAGGCTGAACACCCCATGGACTTCGCATTCGACGCGCGCACCGAAGAGCTGCGCGCCAGGCTCCTCGCCTTCATGGACGAGCACGTCCTGCCCGCCGAGGCCGTCGCCCACGAGCAGCGGCAGCTCCTCACGTCGCCCTGGGACACCCCGGCCGTGGTGGAGGAGTTGAAGGCGGAGGCGCGCAGGCAGGGCCTGTGGAACCTCTTCCTGCCGGACGAGCGGTACGGCGCGGGGCTCACCAACCTCCAGTACGCCCCGCTCGCCGAAATCACCGGCCGCTCCCCGCACTTGGCGCCCACCGCGCTGAACTGCGCGGCCCCCGACACCGGCAACATGGAGGTGCTGGCCCAGTTCGCCACCGAGCAGCAGAAGAAGCAGTGGCTGGAACCGCTGCTGGCCGGTGAGATCCGTTCGGCCTTCGCGATGACCGAGCCCGAGGTGGCCTCGTCGGACGCGACGAACATCGAGACGCGCATCGTGCGGGACGGCGACGACTACGTCATCAACGGCCGCAAGTGGTACATCTCCGGGGCGATGAACCCGGACTGCAAGATCTTCATCGTGATGGGCAAGACCGACCCGGACAGCGCGGACGTCCGCCGTCAGCAGTCGATGATCCTGGTGCCGCGCGACACCCCGGGGCTCGAAGTCCGCCGCGCCATGCAGGTGTACGGCTACGAGGACCACTCCCACGGCGGCCATGCCGAGGTGGTCCTCCACGACGTACGGGTCCCCGCGTCGCATCTGATCGGCGAGGAGGGCGGCGGCTTCGCCATCGCCCAGGCCCGGCTGGGCCCCGGCCGGATCCACCACTGCATGCGGCTGATCGGCATGGCCGAGCGGGCCATCGAGCTGATGTGCCGCCGCGCGGTGTCCCGTACGGCGTTCGGCAAGCCGCTGGCCCAGCAGGGCGTCGTGCAGAACTGGATCGCGGACGCGCGCGTCACGGTCGAGCAGCTGCGCCTCCTGGTGCTGAAGACGGCCTGGCTGATGGACACCGTGGGCAACCGCGGCGCGCACACCGAGATCCAGTCCATCAAGATCGCCACACCGCGGGCGGTCATCGACATCATCGACAACGCGGTACAGCTGTACGGGGCGGGCGGCGTGAGCCAGGACTTCCCGCTGGCCGAACTGTGGGCGGGAGCACGGACGTTGAGGCTGGCGGACGGCCCCGACGAGGTGCACCAGCGCTCGCTGGCCCGGCGGGAACTCAAGAAGTACCTGTAGCGGCGCGGCGGGGGCGCTACGGCCGGGTGCCCCCGCGCGTCACGGCCGCAGCGCCCGCAGCAGCAGATCGGCCAGCTGGTCCGCCAGCTGCTGCGGCGTGAGCGGCCCGTCCGGCCGGTACCACGTCGACAGGTGGTGGACCGACCCGAAGTGGTAGTCCACGACCAGGTCCGCGGAGATACCGGTCGAGAAGACCCCGGTGCGCTGGCCCTCCTCGACCAGCGCGCGGAACCGCTCGTGGTAGCGGCGCCGTTCCACCCGGACCTGCTTGTTCTTCTCCGGGCTCAGATGGTGCATCGAGCGGAAGAAGATCGCCGCGTCGTCCAGGTTGTCGATGGTCGTCACGACGACGTCGGCCGCCGCTTCGCGCAGCCGCTGCTCGACCGGGGCGTCCGCGTCGGCGAAGGCGTCGAGCCGCTCCTGCTGGAGCCGCAGCACCCGGGCGTAGACCTCCTGGAGCAGGTCCTCCTTGGAGCCGAAGTAGTGGTAGAGGGCGCCCTTGGTGACGCCGGCTGCCTCCACGATCTCCTGGACGGACGTCCGGTCGTACCCGCGCTCGGCGAAGAGCCGGGTGGCGGCGGCCAGCAGCCTCTGGGGGACGGGGGTGCCGTTCCCGTCGGTCGTCCTGGCTGCCATGGCCGCCACCTTCCTTCTGTGCCTGTGCTGTCGTGCCTGTGCTGTCGTGCCTGTGCTGGTGCTGGTCGTGCGGTGAGCCCCGCGCGACCGTGAGCCTCGTCAGTGCCGGGAACGCAGTTCCCGCCTGAGGATCTTCCCACTCGTGGTCTTCGGCAGCTCCGGCAGGATCTCGACCTCCCGGGGGTACTTGTACGCGGCGAGCCGCTCCTCGCAGTACGCGCCGAGGTCCTCGGGCGCCACGGTCGCGCCCGGCCGCAGGCTCACGTAGGCCTTGACCGATTCCCCGCGGTAGGCGTCGGGGACGCCCACGACGGCCGCCTCGCGCACGGCCGGGTGCGTGTAGAGCACGTCCTCGACCTCGCGCGGCCAGACCTTGAAGCCGGATGCGTTGATCATGTCCTTCTTGCGGTCCACGACGTAGAGCCAGCCGTCGCCGTCCATGAAACCGATGTCGCCGGTGCGCAGTTCCCCGTCCGGGAACGCCTCGGCGGTGGCCTCGGGGCGACCCCAGTAGCCGGGGACCACCTGCGGGCCGCGCACCACGATCTCGCCCTGCTCGCCGAAGGGGACCTCGCCGCCCTGCGCGTCGACGATCCGTACGACCGTGTCCGGTCCGGGGACACCCACCGACAGGGTGCCGGAGACCGGGTCGACCGGGGCCTCCTTCTCGGGCGGGACCGAGGCGCAGGGGGCGGTGCACTCGGTGAGTCCGTAGCCGTTGCGGAGGTACGGGCCGAAGCGCTCGCGGAACTTCTCCACCAGTGCGGGCGGCAGCGGGGCGCCGCCCGACGAGATGACGGCGAAGGAGGCGAAGTGGTCAGGGGTGGCCGCCGGGTCGGCGGCGAGCGCCATGAAGGCCGTCGACGGGCCGACGGTGTACGCGGGCCGGTGTTCGGCGAAGGCGTCGAGCACCACGCCGGGGTGGAAGCGGTAGGCGAGGACCAGGGTGCCCGCGTTGGTGAGGCACGCGGCGAGTTCGCAGACCATGCCGGTGATGTGGAAGAGCGGCGCGAGCGCGAAGTAGGCCGAGCCCTCCGCGACGGGGTGGCCGGTGCGCTGGCGCTCGGCGTTGACCATGATGTTGGCGTGGGTGTTCATGGCGCCCTTGGGGGCGCCGCTGGTACCCGAGGTGTAGCTGATCAGCGCGGTGTCGGTGGTGAGCGGATCGCGGTCGGCGGGGGCCGCGGCGCCGGCGCGGGCGACCGCCACCAGGTCGTCGGTGTCCGCGGGCCGCGGCAGCCGCTCGAAGCCCAGGACACGTTCGTCGTCGCGGGTCTGCAGGTCGCGCTCGCAGGCGGTGAGCGCGAACCGGAGCGCGGAGGCCGCCGCGGTCTCCCTGAGGTACCCCTCCCAGGCGCGGTCGGAGCAGATCAGCGCGGTGACCCCGGCGTCCCGCAGGACGTGAGCGACCTCGCCGGACTTGTACATCGGGTTGAGCGGGACGACGACCGCGCCGGCCTTCCAGGCGCCGAGCAGCGCGAGCACGAAGTGTGGGGTGTTCTGCAGCATGATCGCGACCCGGTCGCCGCGGCGCAGGCCCTTCGCCACGAGATGCCCGGCGACCGAGTCGGAGAGCCGGTCGGTCTCGCGGTAGGTCAGCCGTCCGTCGAAGTAGGCGAGGGCCGGGTGGCCCGGCGCGCGGGCCGCACTGGCGCGGAAGGCGTGCACCACACTGGCCGCCGGGTGCACGGGGCGCCGCTGGGCCTCGCTGAGCTGCGCGAGCCAGGGTCGGGCCGCGTACCCGGAGGCGTTCACTGCCCGGCCTCCCACTTCTGCTGGAGGTGGTTCATCCCGCCGATCCACCGGTCGGGGTCGGCGGCCCGCGCCTGGTAGTACTCGGCGACCTCGGGGTGCGGCAGTACCAGGAAGCGGTCCTCGGCGATGGCGTCGAAGAGCGCGTCGGCGACCTCGGCGGGCTCGATCGCCGTCGGCGCCAGCACCAGTTCGCCCGCCGATCCGGCCGAGGTCAGCATGTCGGTGCGCACCCCCTGCGGGCAGATCGCGTGGACCTTCAGACCGCGGTGGCGGTAGGTGAGGGAGAGCCATTCGGCGAAGGCGAGCGCGCCGTGCTTGGTGACGCTGTACGGGGCCGCCCCGATCATCGTCAGCAGCCCGGCGGCGGACACCGTGGAGACGAACCGGCCCTCACCGCGCTCCAGCCAGTCGGGCAACAGCGCGCGGGCTGCCCGGACATGGGCCATGACATTGACGTCCCAGGCCGAGGCCCACACGGACTCGTCGGCGAAGGGGTCGCCGGGTGAGCCGAGGCCCGCGTTGGCGCAGTAGATGTCGACCCGGCCGCCGAGTGCGGCACGGGCGGCCTCCACCACCGTCGAGGCATCGCCGGGAACGGCCGTGGCGCCGAGTTCGGCGGCCACCGCTGCGGCCTTCCCGGCATCCAGGTCGTTGACCACGACCCTGGCTCCCTCCGCGGTGAATCTGCGGGCCAGCGCGGCGCCGATACCGCCGCCCGCTCCCGTCACCACGACACCCGCGCCGTCGACCGTACCCATCGGGACCTGCCTCTCCGTTGAATGCACCAGCAGACTAACCAGTCGGTATGTCACAGGGGAAGGGGTGCGGGCTAGCCTGCGTGCCCATGACAGTCGGCGAGATCATGGAGGTAGCGCGATGAACTTGTCCAGGCGGGGACTGCTGGCCGCGGGCGGCGCCGTGGGGATGGTGGCGGCCACGCCGGGGGCGGCCTCGGCCGACCCCGCGCGCGGCCGGGTGCGTACCGGTTTCGACCGGCTGGCCGCCGACGGCTACGGCCTGCTCGACGGGCAGCGGGTCGGCATCGTCACCAACCCGACCGGGATCACCCACGACGTCCGGCACATCGTCGATGTCATGCACGCCGACAAGCGGGTGAAGCTGACCGCCGTCTTCGGTCCGGAGCACGGGTTCCGCGGCACGGCCCAGGCCGGCGGCTCCGAGGGGCGCTACGACGACCCGGCGACCGGCTTGCCGGTCTACGACACGTACACCAGGAGCGGCAGCGCCCTCGCGGACATCTTCACCGCGTCGGGCGTGGACACGGTCGTCTTCGACATCCAGGACGCGGGCGCCCGCTTCTACACGTACATCTGGACGCTGTACGACTGCATGGAGGCGGCGGCGCTCGCGGGCAAGCGGTTCGTGGTGCTCGACCGTCCGAACCCGGTCACCGGCCGGGCGGCCCTCGGCCCCGTGCTGCACAAGGAGTTCGCGACGTTCGTCGGGCGCAAGCCCATCTCCCAGGCCCACGGCATGACGGTGACGGAGCTGGCCCGGCTGTTCAACGGTGAGTTCCTGGCCGAGCCGGTGCGGCTGGAGACCGTGTCCATGTCGGGCTGGCGGCGCGGCGACTTCTTCGACGCGACGGGACTGCCCTGGGTGCCGCCGAGCCCCAACATGCCGACACCCGACACCGCCCTGGTGTACTCGGGGACCTGTCTCTTCGAGGGCACGAACCTCTCCGAGGGGCGGGGTACCACCCGGCCGTTCGAACTGCTGGGCGCCGAGGGCATCGACCGCCGGTGGGCGGAGGCGGCGCGGGCGCTGGAGCTGCCCGGGGTCACCTTCCGTGAGGCGTACTTCGCGCCGACGTTCTCGAAGTTCGCGGGCAAGACCGTCGGTGGCGTCCAACTCCACGTGCAGGACCGCGAGTTGTTCGACCCGGTGCGTACGGCGATCGGCCTGCTGGTGACGGCGAAGAAGGTCTGGGACGGGTTCGCCTGGCGGCCCGACAACTGGATCGACACCCTCACGGGCTCCACCGCGGTCCGCACGATGATCGACGCGGGCGCGTCCACCGACGAGGTGGTGGGAGCCTGGCAGGGCGAGCTGGCCGCCTTCCGCGCCGTACGGAAGAGGTACCTGACGTACCGCTGACCGGCCCCCCACACCGGCGAACTGCCGCGGGCCGGACCGGAGTTCCCGGCCCGGCCCGCGGACTACTGTTCCCGGACTCCCCTAGCGGTGCGAGGGGAACTCCACGACCTGCTGGTACGTGGGCCGGTTCTGCCAGGTGATCGGCCAGAACTGGAGCCCGCCCAGCGGACGCTGGATGATCGCGTCCGAGCACCACTGGTCACCGGCGGAGCAACTGGCGTCGCCGGGGTAGACCTGGGCCGGGGTCTTGGCCGCGGCCTGGGTGAGGGTGTCGAGCAGGATGTCGCGGCACCCGCTCAGGTCGCCTCCCCCGCAGTACGTCTTGGCCAGTCCGCCCTTGACCGGACGGCCCAGCACCGTGCGGATGTCCTTGTCGACATAGCTCCACCAGCCGTACTGGAAGGCCGATCCGGCGTGCGCCCCGGTGGGCCCGTGTCCGGCCGAGGGGGACTCGTCGGTGCTGAGGTTGGCGGTGAGCGCCGAGTAGAGATCGTCACCGAGGCCCGGCTTGAACTCGGCCTCGACGAGCAGCGGCCACCAGGCGTCCATGATCCGCACCGCGTCCGGGTGGGTGTAGACGTGCGAACTCTGGGCGTTCTCCTTGCGCTGGCTCCCGTCGGACACCCAGGCTTCCAGCTGCTCGACGGCCTTGGCCTGCGCCGGGTCGGTGACCGGCTTGCTCCGTACGACGTCCAGCAGTTCGGGCAGGACGTCCTCGCCGCGCAGATCGGTGACGGCCGCCGTACCCATGGCGCGGGTCAGATCGGCACGGGTCACGCCGCCCTTGGCGACGAGTTTCGCCACCCGGTCACCGAGCAGGTCGACCCGGTGCACCGAGCCGTTGCCGAACCCGGCGGACGTGAAGTCCTTGGCCTGCTTGTTGTTCCAGGAGACGTAGTAGTCCTGGCCGACGGACTGCGGGTGCTCGGCGGCCGGGGTCACGTCGGTGGTGTGCTTGTCGGGGTCGAAACCCTTCCACTCGTAGGCCGGTTCGGCCAGCACGGGCAGCGAGGCGTCCACACCGGCGGCGCGCACCGGGTTCATGCCGCTGTTGAAGTACGCGGCCTGACGGGAGTCCGCGTAGAACCAGTTGAAGGTGTAGCCGACGTGGTCGGCGGCCTCCTGGAAGGTCTTCGCGTCCTTCACGTACGACGGGTCGTTCATCATCTGGAAGCCGACGACCGAGTCGGCCTCGTGCTGGTACGTGCTGCGCAGCGAGGTGTAGGCGACGGGTTTGCCGCCCACGGTGGCCCGGTGCGTCACGATGCCGTACTTGGTCCGGTAGACCTGCATCCGGTACGAGCCCGCCGCCGTGGAGTCGGCGACCGTGGGCGACCAGGAGTTGGTCCGCTCCATCTTCTCCATCGGCGTGCAGACGCCGTGGTAGAGGTAGTGGGTGTCGTCCTGGCACAGCTCGACGGCGAAGGTGTCGGTGATGTCCTGACCCGCCGAGGTGGCGCTCCAGGCGTAGTCCTGGCCGCGGCCCAGCTGGACGTACATGCCGACACCGGCGAACGAGGCACCGCGGGCACTGATCCCGGGACCCTGGATCTCCTGGAGCATCAGCAGCTGCGGCAGGAAGTACCCGGTCTGCGGGCCGAACACGGCGATGGGGTTCCCGCTCGCGGTGTGCTGACCGGAGACCACGAGGGCGTTGGACATGCCCTTCTTGCTGCTGAACAGATGGGCGGGCAGCACTCCGTCGTCGTACATGCCCTGGACCGGCTTGAGCTTCTTCGGGGCGTTCACCGGGGTCTTGGCGTCGGTCTTGGCGCCGCCCACCTGGTCGTAGATCAGCGGTTCGGACTTGACCGAGCCCGGGTCCGGCATGGCCGTGCCCTTCGGGTCGGCCGGCTTCTCCGCGTAGGGGAAGCTGGTGCCGTCGTGGACGGTGAGGGTCGCCTCCGGGTCGTTGCGCTCCCGGAAGGACTCCCAGACCTTGCTGCCCTCGGTGACGCCGTACTTCTGCTGCGCGGAGAGCAGCGAGAGCGCGGCCTGGACCTCGCCGCCCCCGCCACCGCCGAAGAGTCCGCCGACGACCGAGGCGAGCGCGATCATGTCGGTGATCTTGAACGGCTCGATCTCACCGGCGTTGGTGATGGCGTCGATCTTCCCGGTGAGGACGTACTCACCGGGGAAGTAGCGGCCGTCCTTGGCCTTCTGCCGGTAGTCGTTGATGCCGTCCACGTACGCCTGGGCGTCCTCCATGGCCTGCTTGCCGCGCGCACTCCCGGCGGCGATGCGGTCGGCCTGGTCCTGGAGGTCCTGCTCGGTGTACGGGGCCTGCGGCCAGAACTCCTGCTCCAGGCCCTGGTTGGCGGGCGCACCACCGGCGAACGAGGTGAGTTCGCCGCGCCCGATGTGCCGGAAGAGGTCCATCAGCCAGAGCCGGTCCTGCCCGGCCGCGTAGCCGGCGCCGAACTCGGTTCCGTACCGCGTGGTGCCCTTGATGTGGGGCACCCCGGTCTTCTTGTCCCGGGTGATGGTGACGTCGTTGCGCGGTGCGGTGACCGAGGCGACCTGATCGGCGGGCACCCCGAACGAGGCGTCGTTGAAGAAGTTGCTGAGCGTCGCGTCCGTGAGGGACGGGGCGCCCGCGGGCAGCGCGTCGTACGGTCCGAGCTGGTCGGCGCTGTGGTCCGGGCGGGTGCCGAACGCACGGTTGCCGAGGATGTCGGCGAGGGTGGCGTTGCCGTTCTCGCCGGGCGGCATGATGTCGTTGCACTGGTTGTTGCAGTAGTCGGTGACGGGGTCCGCGGCCGCGGCGGTCGCCTGCGGCAGCGGTGTCATCAGGCCCGCGCCCAGTGCGAACACCGCTACAGCGATGGCAGTTCTGAGTTTTCCGGTACGACGTCGCATGCATGCTCCTGAAGGGGAAGCGGATTCGACGGACGTTACTGGCGAAGTGACCCGCCAGTAAGGTGAACATGCGTCACCTTTTCCGAATCACCACACGGGTTCCAGGGAAGGCGCATCGACCGAGGACAGTCATCGGAAATTCGATGGAGCCGAATCGGGTAGTCGTACGTCCACTACATGACGCCGATGTATCAGCGACGGAGGTGGCAGTGCGATGGCCGGTTTCCGGAGTCTCGCGAGACAGGTGCGCGACCCGCACCACGATCTGGCCCTGCGGAGGTATTCGCTGCGCAAGTGCCTGGAGAGGTTTGCCCCTTACGGACACCGGGCGACCTGGGACCATCTGTGTGCCAGGCACCGGATCGAGCCCGAGGACCGGGCACCCGACCCGGCGCGGCTGATGGCCGCACTCGACGAACTGGAGGAGGCACGGGCCGTCTGGCTCGCCTACGAGGCGGAGTTCGCGGAGCGCCGCAAGCGGGAGAAGCACGACGGCCTGCGCAGTCCCGGCGCCTTCGACGACTGGCACCGGCAGACCTGGGGCGGGTGCGGTGTCGCCTGGTGCGGGGACCCCGCGGTGCACCCTTCCCGGCCGCTGGCGGAGGTATTGCGGCGGCTGATTTCCGCCCTCCGGGGGGAACCCGCGACGGCCTGCCCGGTGTGCGCCGAGAAAACGATCACCTGGACCCCGGGGTCCGCCAGGCAGCCGTGGACCGGCCCGGTCTGCACCCGCTGCGGGATCCTGGTGCCCCAGCCGGTCCTCACCCCGGTCGCACTGGCCCGCGCCAGGAAGAACCGGCACACGGAACTCGCCTCGGCGGCCTGAACACCCGGGCGGCCAGGGACTTCCGGGCGGTCCGCGGCTTCCGGGGCGTCCGGATCTACGGGTGGTCAGGGGCTACGGCGGTCAGGGGCTACGGGCGGTCAGGGCTTCGCGGACACCCCGGGGAGCAGCCTCGATCCGACGATCCGGTCGCCGACGACGTCGTCCGGGTTGGACAGCACACAGTTCTCCAGCGACAGACAGCCGCAGCCGATGCAGTCCGTGAGGTGGTCGCGGAGCCGGCCGAGCTGATCGATGCGCTGGTCGAGTTCGGAGCGCCAGGCGGCGGAGAGCCGCGCCCAGTCCTCACGGGTGGGGGTGCGCTCGTCGGGCAGTTCCGCGAGCGCCTTCCTGATCGTGGCGAGCGGGATACCGACACGCTGTGCCGCGCGTACGAAGGCGACCCGGCGCAGCGCGTCACGGCTGTAGCGGCGCTGGTTGCCGCTCGTCCTGCGGCTGCTGATCAGGCCCTTGGTCTCGTAGAAGTGCAGGGCGGAGACGGCGGCCCCGCTGCGCGCGGAGAGCTGGCCGACCGTGAGTTCATGGATCTTCTCTGGAATCTGCGGCACTCATCGAACCCTACTGCCCGCGGCCAAACGGCCGGTCGTTGACAGGAACCGGCGCACCCGACGATGCTGAGCAAGCGCTTGGACACTCCGTCGGGAAGGCAGGACCACGAACATGGCAGAGCCGAGGATCTTCACATCCGCCGAGGAACTGCGCGCCGGGGTCGGCGAGCAGTTGGGGCAGAGCGAGTGGCTGCAGATCGACCAGAAGCGGATCGACCTCTTCGCCGACGCCACCGGGGACCACCAGTGGATCCACGTGGATCCGGTGAAGGCCGCGGACGGTCCGTTCGGGACGACGATCGCGCACGGGTACCTCACGCTGTCGCTGCTGCCCACCTTCGTTCCGCAGATCCTCCGGGTCGAGGGCATGAAGATGGGCATCAACTACGGCACCAACAAGGTGCGCTTCCCGGCCACCGTGCCGGTCGGTTCACGGCTGCGGGCGACCGCGGTCCTCACCGATGTGTCCGAGGCGGGCGGGGGCGTGCAGGTGACCGCAGCCGTCACGGTCGAGCGCGAGGGCAGCGAGAAGCCGGTGTGCGTGGCGGAGTCGGTGTCCCGCTACTACTTCTGAACCGGGACTGCTCCTGTGTCCGCACTGCTACTGGGCCAGGGCTACTTCCGGGCCCGGTCCGGGGCCGTGACCATGCGCAGGACGAGGTCGGCGTAGAACACGCCGACCTCGTCGGGCGTGCTGCGTCCTTCGACGTTGAACCAGCGCGCCACATCGATGCAGAGCGAGAGCACGGCCAGCGCGGTGCCGGGGACGTAGGGCACGTCGAACTCCCCTGTCCGCACCCCGTCGTCGATGATCCGGCGCACCGCGTCGTCGCTGCGCCTGCGCAGTCCGACGATCTCCGTGCGGTGCTCGTCACCCAGCGCGTCGAGCTCGTACTGCACGACGCGCGCCGTCATGTGGTGCCCGGCGTGCCACCGGACGAAGGAGCGGACGGCCGCGGCTAGCCGCTCGCTGGGGGTGCCGTCGCCGTCCGCCGCCGTCTCCAGGATCTCCAGCGCCTTCTCGTGGCCGATCCGGCTGATCCGGTGGAGCAGCTCTTCCTTGGTCTTGTAGTGGATGTAGAGCGCGGCCGGGCTCATCCCGGCCCGGCCCGCGATGTCACGTGTGGTCGTCGCGTGGTAGCCGCGTTCGGCGAAGGCCTCGACGGCGGCGACGAGCAGCCGCCTGGCAGCTTCGGGACCGACCTCGGCCCACGGCTGATCGTCGCCGCGGGCCGTCTCCTCCGCCGTGCTCATTGCTCGCTCCTCCACCCGTGACGCAGTCCGGCGCACCGCTGGTACAGCTCCGGTGCAGGATCCACACCCTACCCCGAGGGTGAGCAAGCGCTTAGAAACAGGCGTCAGAGCTTCTGGAACGGGTCGTGCTCGGCCAGCAGCTTCTCCAGCCGGGCCTGGTCGACGCGGGTCACGATCTGCCCGGCCTCCTGCCGGTCCCTGATGATCTTGGCGAGGGTGAAGGCGGACGTCGTGAGATAGAGCAGCCCGAGACCGAGGAAGGCCCGCACCCAGACATCGACGTCCAGGTTCAGGATCCCCAGGGCCATCGCGGCCAGCGCGATCCCGAAGGAGGCGACGGCCTGCCCGAAGTACGCGGCGGTGTTCTGCGGCTTGACCGGTGTGTCACTCATACCGCCAGCATCGGCGGACGCGCCCGGTGCCACATCCGCCCGGATACTCAGGCCGCGTACTCAGGCCTGGCGGTCAGGCCTGGCGGTCAGCCCTGATGATCAGCCCTGGTGGTCAGAACGCGGAAACCCCGGTCAGCGCACGGCCGATGACGAGCTTCTGGATCTGGCTGGTGCCCTCGTACAGCGTCATCACCCGGGCGTCGCGCAGCAGCTTGCCCACCGGGTACTCGTCGATGTAGCCGTAACCGCCGAAGACCTGGAGGGCGTTGTTCGCGGCCCGTACGGCGGCCTCCGAAGCGAAGAGTTTCGCCTTGGACGACTCGGTGGCGAACGGCTCCCCCCGGTCGATCAGATCGGCGACCCGCCAGGTCAGCAGTCGGGCGGCGTCCACATCCACCGCGATGTCGGTGATCAGCTCCTGGACGAGTTGGTGGTGGGCGATGGTCCTGCCGAACTGCTCGCGTTCGGTCGCGTACGCCACCGCGCAGTCGAGCGCCGCCTGCGCGATGCCCACACAGCCCGCGGCCACCGACATCCGCCCCTTCGCCAGCGCGGACATCGCGACCGAGAAGCCCTTGCCCTCGGGGGCCAGCATCGCGGCGGCCGGGATCCGTACGTCCTCGAAGGTCAGCTCGGCGGTGGCCTGGCCGCGCAGCCCGAGCTTGCCGTGGACGGTGCGGCGGGTGAGTCCCGGAGTGTCGGTGGGGACCAGGAACGCGGACACCCCGCGGTGGCCCGGGGCGTCCGTGGAGCGTGCGAAGAGGAGCACCACATCGGCCCAGGTGCCGTTGGTGATGAACATCTTGGAGCCGTTGACGACGTAGTCGCCGCCGTCCCGGACGGCCCGTGTGGTGAGGTTCCCGGCGTCGGATCCGGTGCCCGGCTCGGTGAGGCCGAAGCAGCCGATCAGTTCGCCGGAGGTCAGGCCGGGCAGCCAGCGCCGCTTCTGCTCCTCGCTGCCCCAGTGCGCGACGGTCTTGGCCACCAGCCCCAGCGAGACCGAGACGATGCCGCGCACCGAGGAGTCGCCACGGCCCAGTTCCTCGGTGACGAGGCAGTACGAGAGGTGGTCGCCGCCGGAGCCCCCGTACTCCTCGGGGACCGTCAGCCCGAGGAAGCCCACCTCGCCGAGCTTGCGCACCAGGGAGCGGTCGACGCTCTCGGCGCGGTCCCACTCGACGACGTACGGGCTGATCTCGCGCCGTACGAAGTCCTGGGCGAGCTGCTGTACGGCGGACTGCTCCTCACTGAGCTCCAGGTTCATGGGGGCACCTCGTTTTAATTAGCACTGCTAGTTTTCAGCTGGCAGGCCCTACTATGTGCGCCATGGCCCGCCCACGCAAGCCCCTCCTCAGCAGGGAGCGCATCGTCGCGACCGCGAGCGCCCTCGTGGACTCCGAGGGGCTCGGGGCCGTCTCCACCCGTCGGCTCGCCGCCGAACTGGGGGTCAGCGGGCCCTCGCTCTACAACCACTTCCGCACCAAGGACGAGATCCTCGAAGCGGTCGCCGACGCCCTCTCCGCGCAGATCGACCTGTCGATGTTCGACGAGGACGACACCCGCGACTGGCGGACGGCGCTGCACGACTGGGCCGTCTCCTACCGGGCGGCCCTCACCGAGCACCCCAACGTGGTGCCGGTACTGGCACGGGGCCCCGGCCGCCGCCCCGCGGGGCTGCGGGTGGCCGACGCGGTGTTCGGCGCGATGGTCCGGGCGGGCTGGCCGCCCGCTCAGGCGACCTACATCGGGGCGCTGATGCGGTACTTCGTCACCGGCTCGGCGCTCGGCTCGTTCGCCCGCGGCTTCGTCGACGACGAGACGGCGTACGACCCGGCGGACTACCCGCACCTCGGGCAGGCCCATCTGCTCGCCGACCGGCAGCAGAAGGTCGACGAGGGCGCCTTCGAGACGGGGCTCAGGGCGCTGGTGGACGGCCTGGCGCTGCAGTACGAGACCGTTCGGCCCGCGCCTAAGGTTCACTGACGCACCCTGGAGGCACGGCCACCGGAGAACGTGCCCCCTCTGCCGCCGCCCGACCCTGATCCGGACGAGAGGCCCTGAGCGGTCCTGCGGAGCTCGGCCCTGGTGCGCTCGACCACCCTCAGAACACCACCAGCGCCCGGCCTCCCCTGCCCGCGATCATGTTCTCGAAGGCGGCCGGAATCCCGTCGAGCGCGATGCGTTCGGTGACCAGCGCGGCCAGGTCGAGGCGCCCCGCCCGCACATGCCCGGCCAGCACCGGTAGGTCCACCGCCGGGTCGCAGTTCCCGTAGACGCAGCCGGAGAGGGTGCGCCCCCAGTGGAAGATCTCCAGTGCGTTGAACGTGACCTGCTGGTCCTTGCCGCCGATGCCGACCACCGTGGTGCGGCCACCGCGCCGCGTCGACTCCCAGGCCGTACGGATCGTCACCGCGCGGCCGACGCACTCGACGGCGACATCCACCCCGGACCCGCCGGTGAGCTTCCGGATGTCCTTGGCCGTCGTGCCGGACGCGACCACGAACTCGGTGGCTCCGGCCGCCCGCGCCAACTCCTCCTTCTCCGGCGAGACATCGACCGCGACGATCACCGACGCCCCGGCGATCCGGGCGGACTGGAGCGTGGCGAGCCCGACACCGCCGGCACCGAGGACCGCGACCGTCTCGCCCGCACGGACCCGCGCGGAGTGGTGGATCGCGCCGTACCCGGTGAGGACCGCGCAGCCGAGGAGCGCCGCATCGGTGAGCGGGATGCCGTCCGGCACCGGGAGGACACAGTCGGCGGCGACGACCGTCTCCTCGGCGAACGCCGCGACGTTCAGGCCCGGGTGCAGCTCCGTACCGTCGGCCGTGCGGGCGTGGACACGGCCCGCGCCCGCGAGCGCGTTGACGCAGAGCCACACCTCGCCCAGCCTGCACGGGGGGCAACTTCCGCAGGAAGGTGCCCAGTTGAGCACCACGCCGGTGCCGGGCGCGACATGGGTGACGCCTTCACCGACAGAGACGACGGTGCCCGCGCCCTCGTGGCCGAGGACGGCGGGGGTGGGCACCCGCATGGTGCCGTTGGTGAGGGAGAGGTCGGAGTGGCAGACCCCGGCGGCGGCGAGACGGACCCGCACCTGGCCGGGGCCGGGCTCGGGGAGTTCGATGTCGGTGATCTCCAGGGGAGAACCGACAGCGGGCAGGACGGCGGCGCGGACCACGTTCACGTACTCCTTGCTCGGACGGGAGGGCTTGCGGCCCGGAACCGGAGAACCGGGCCGGAGGTGAAGAGCCGGGGCGGAACCGGAAGGCCGGGTCAGAACTGGAGCGACTTGGTCTGGAGGTACTCGGCGAGGCCGTGCGAGCCGAGTTCACGGCCGACGCCGGACTGCTTGTAACCGCCGAAGGGGGCACGCGGGTTGAACCGGCCGCCGTTGATGTCGACCTGGCCGGTGTCCATCCGCCGGGCGAAGGCGACGGCCTCCGCCTCGTCCGCGGCCCAGACGGCGCCCGCGAGGCCGTAGACGGTTGCGTTCGCGATCCGCAGGGCGTCCTCCTCGTCCTCGTACCGGAGGATCGAGACGACCGGGCCGAAGATCTCCTCCTGCGCGATGGTCATCTCCGGGGTGACATCGGCGAAGAGGGTCGGGCTGACGTAGTAGCCCCGGTCCAGCGGCGCCTCGGGGCCGCCCGCCACGAGCCGGGCGCCCTCCTCGACGCCCTTCGCTATGTAGCCGCGCACGCGGGCCTGCTGCTTGGCGTTGACCAGTGGCCCGACCCGCTCGCCCGGTACGTACTTGCCGATCGCGGCGGCGGCGAGGGCCACCGCCTCCTCGTACTGGTCGCGGTGGACCAGCATCCGCGTCCAGGCACTGCACGTCTGGCCGGAGTTGCCCATGACGTTGGCGATCCCGACATGGACGGCCTTGGCCAGGTCGGCGCTCGGGAGGATCACGTTGGCGGACTTGCCGCCGAGTTCCAGGGCGACCCGCTTGATGGCCGCGCCCGCGACCGCGCCGATCTGCCGGCCCACGGCGGTGGACCCGGTGAAGGAGACCAGGTCGACGCCGTCGTGACCGGCCAGGGCCTGGCCCGCGACGGGACCGGTCCCGGTGACGAGGTTGAACACCCCGGCGGGCAGGCCCGCTTCGCCGGTGGCCTCGGCGAACAGCTGGGCCGTCAGCGGGGTGTCCTCGGCCGGTTTCAGTACGACCGTGCAGCCCGCGGCGAGCGCCGGGGCCACCTTGGCCACGATCTGGTGCAGCGGGTAGTTCCAGGGGGTGATCGCGCCGACGACGCCGACCGGTTCGGAGAGGACGGTGGAGTTGCCGACCTTCTCCTCGAAGGGGTAGGTGGCGGCCAGTTCGGCGTACGACCCCGCGACCAGGGCCGGCAGGCCCGCGTGCACCGTCTGCGAGAACGGCAGCGGTGAGCCGAGTTCCGCGGTGACGGTCTCGGCGATCTCGTCCTTGCGGGCGACGAGGGCGTCCCGCAGGGCGGCGATCCGCGCGGCCCGCTCGGCGGGCGGGGTCGCGGCCCAGCCTGGCAGAGCCGCGCGGGCGGCCCGCACCGCGGTGTCCACGTCCTGCGGCGTACCGGCCGGGACCCGGCCGATGACCTGCTCGTCCGCGGGATTCACCACCGCGATGGTGTCCTGGCCCGCGGCGGCCCGCCACTCGCCGCCGATGTACATCCCGTCGTGGGCCTTCATCGCACTCCTCCAGAGCCTCCGGCGAGGTACCGCCGCGTCGTACACGCGACGTGACCCCATGAGCCGTTCACGTAGGCCGTCCGCGTGAGTCGTCCAGCACCCAAACTAGCGCCGTTAGTTTTCCGGCGCCAGGACACGCCCCGCCACGGATCAGACGTCGAGTCCGGGCAGGTCCGCCGGCGCCGGGCAGATCCTGCGCCCGTAGTGGTCGAAGACGTACAGGTGGGCGAGGTCGACGAGGAGCGGCACCTGCGCGCCGGTCCGCACCCGGAGATCGGGGCTGGTGCGCACCACCAGGTCGCTTCCCCCGAGCGTGGGCCGGTCCGGGGCGTGCACCGGGCGGGGGGCCTGGGGCTCGTCGAGGACCACGACGGGTCCCGAGACGTGCCGCTCGGCACGCGCCTTGATCCGGTTCAGTACGCCCGGCGGGGGGTTCCTGCGGCGCCGCGACGGCGGGGCTGCGCGGGGCGACTCCAGGTCGGGTACGACGGCGGGCCGCGAGCCGGTGTCGAGGTGCACCAGCGCCTCGTGCCCCTGGTACTCCAGGTGCTCGACCAGACCGCTGATCGGGACCTCGCCGGGGCGGGCCTGGCTGGGCGGAGCGATCCGTACGGCCTCCGAGCGCAGGCCCACGATGAGCTGTCTGCCCTGCTGGATCCGGAGCAACTGGTGGTCGGTACTGAGCGGTTCGGGCAGCCGCAGCCGCTGCCGGCCGAGATCGATCGACATCGCGCCCTCCAGCGGCGCGTGCACGACGGCCTGCAGCAGATTGATGCGCGGGGTGCCGATGAACGCGGCGACGAAGACGTTCTCCGGCAGTCCGTACGCCTCACGTGGCCGACTGACCTGCTGGAGCACCCCGCCGCGCATGACCGCGACCCGGTCCCCGAGTGACATCGCCTCGGACTGGTCGTGGGTGACGTACACGGTCGTGACACCCAACTCGCGGGTGAGGTGCGCGATCTCGGCCCGCAGATGGTTGCGCAGCTTGGCGTCGAGGTTCGACAGCGGCTCGTCCATCAGGAAGACCGACGGGCGCCGCGAGATCGCCCGCCCCATGGCGACGCGCTGCCGTTCGCCGCCGGAGAGCTGGCCGGGGTAGCGGTCCAGGATGTCCTCGATGCCGAGCATCCGGGCGGTCGCCTCGACCCGCGGGCCGGAGTCCTCCCCGGGTGCCTCGAAGCGGAGCGGGAAACCGATGTTGTCGCGGCTGGTCATGCTCGGGTAGAGGGCGAAGTTCTGGAAGACCATGGCCATCCCGCGCTCTCCCGGCGGCAGGTGGTTGGCGTACGCGCCGTCGAGCAGCAGCTCGCCCTCGGTGATGTCCTCCAGCCCGGCCACCATGCGCAGGACGGTCGACTTCCCGCATCCCGAGGGGCCCAGCAGCACCAGGAACTCGCCCGGTTCCACGTCGAGGGAGACACGGTCCACGGCGCGGACGCCACGGTCGTAGGACTTGGAGACGCTGCGAAGAGAGATGGCGCGAGACATGGAATTCCGCTCGGGGCGATCAGCGCGACGGCTGTGAACTGATGTGACGACCGGTCCGCAAACTAACCGCATACCGAGGGGTTGGGAATGGCCTGAACGGACCTTTCCACCTCGACCGGGAATCCGTTCAGCACAGCGGTCCCGGAAAGCGGATCGATCAGGGAACCGTCGAGCAACTGGTTCACATTGACCCCGGGGCGGGCGGCTGCGACGGCCGTCCGGGTGCCCTTCCTGTCGTGCCCCCAGCCGTGCGGCAGGCTCACCACTCCGGCCCTGACCGCGTCGGTCACCTCCACCGGTACATCGAGTTCGCCGCCCGCCGAACGGACCCTGGCCCGGTCGCCGTCGGTGAGCCCGAGCCGGGCGGCGTCCTGCGGAGCGATCTGGAGGGTGCAGACGTTGGAGCCGCCGTTGAGGGCCGGAAGGTTGTGCATCCAGCTGTTGTTGGAGCGCAGATGACGGCGGCCGACGAGGACCAGCGGCGCGGGCCGCGCGGTCAGCGAGCGGCGCAGCCGGGGCAGATCGGCCGCGAGGGGGGCCGGGAGGAGTTCGATGCGCCCGCTGCGGGTCCTGAGCACCTCCGGTACGCGTGGCCGCAGCGGTCCCAGATCGATTCCGTGCGGCTGGTCCACGAGCTGGTCGAGGGTGAGGCCGTACGGGCCCAGGCGCAGCATCAGATCGAGGCGCCGTTCGGGCCCGGTTCGCCCGGTGAGCTGCCCGGCCAGTTCCGCGGGTGCGCCCGCCCTGCTGAGCGTCCGGCCGATGATCGCGGCGTCGACCTGGGCGGGGTCGCTGCCGTGCATCTCCCCCAGGGCCAGGATCAGCCGGGCGTGGATCTCGCTCTCGTCGAGCAGCCCCGGGTCGAGGGGCACGGCGGGCCGTGAGTAGCGGACCTGGTTGCGCACGGCCAGCGCGTTGAAGACGAAGTCGAAGTGGGCACTCTGCGAGGGCGGCGGCGGGGGCAGCACCACATCCGCGTGGCGCGAGGTCTCGTTGAGGTACGGGTCGATGCTCACCATGAAGTCGAGCCCGGCCAGAGCCCGGTCGAGGCGCTCCCCGTCGGGTGCGGAGAGCACCGGATTCGCGGCGATGGAGATCAGGGCGCGGATCTGCCCCTCGCCGGGTGTCTCGATCTCCTCGGCCAGCGCGGTCATGGGCAGTTCGCCCTTGGCCTCGGGGTGTCCGCTCACCCTGCTCCGCCAGCGGCCGAGTTCGAAGCCCTTGCCGGGGGCCGCGGGGCGCGGTGCCCGGCCGGTGGCGGAGAGCGGGAAGAGGACGCCGCCCGGCCGGTCGAGGTTGCCGGTGAGGATGTTGAGCACGTCGACCAGCCAGTTGGCCAGGGTGCCGAACTCGACGGTGCTGCTGCCGACCCGGCCGTAGACGGCGGCCGTGGGAGCGGCGGCGAGGTCGCGGGCGAGGGTACGGATCGTGACGGCGTCCAGGTCGCAGGGCCCGGCGACGGCTTCGGGGGTGAAGTCCCGTACGGCTTGCTCGACTTCGTCCAGGTCCTGGACGTGGTCGGTGAGCGCTCCGAGGGCGGTGAGCTTCTCGTCGAAGAGGGTGTGGACGAGGGCGGCGAGCAGCAGGGCGTCGGCGCCGGGCCGGATGGCGAGATGCCGGTCCGCCATTTTCGCCGTGCGCGTCCGGCGGGGGTCGACGACGGTGAGGGTGCCGCCGCGGCGGCGGAGCGCCTTGAGTCTGCCGGGGAAGTCCCCGGCGGTGCACAGACTGCCGTTGGACTCCAGGGGGTTGGCGCCGAGGAGCAGCAGGTGGTCCGTACGGTCCAGGTCGGGCACCGCGATGGCGAGCGGATCGCCGAAGAGCAGTCCGCTGGACACGTGTTTCGGCATCTGGTCGAGGGTGCTCGCGGTGAAGAGGCTGTGGGTGCCCAGCGCGGCGAGCAGGGCGGGCGGGTAGAGGGCCCCGGCGACGGTGTGGACGTTCGGGTTGCCGAGGACGACGCCCACGGCGTGCGGACCGTGCTCCTGGATCAACGGCCGCATCCGCTCGGCGATCAGGTCGAAGGCCTCCTGCCAGCCCGCCTGCCGGAGGGCGCCGCCCTGACGGATCAGCGGGGCGCGCAGCCGGTCGGGGTCGGCGTCGAGCTCGCCGAACGAGGCGCCCTTGGGGCAGATGAAGCCGCGGCTGAAGACGTCGTCGCGGTCACCGCGGGCCCCGGTGACGCTGGTCCCCTCGATGGTGAGGGTGAGTCCGCAGGTGGCTTCGCAGAGCGGGCAGATACGCGGAGCGGTACGGACCGCGCTGGTGGCGGGTACCTCGTCAGGTGCGAGCACGGGCCCTCCCGGGGCGACAGCGGTGGCACACGGGCGCCCCGAGCATACCGACCGGTAGGCATGTACGGGAGGGATCGGGCCGGATCCGGGGACGCGCGCCCGCCCCCGGTGCGGGGCCGGTCTCAGTCCAGCACCGGCGCGAGGTATGCGTACAGCAGTTCCCGGGTCTCCCCGATCAGCTCGGTGTCCCCCGACGGCTGGGCGCGGAAGGCGAGTTGGAGCAGGGCGTCGGTGGCCTCGACGCCCACGAGAACCTTGCGGCGCAGCCTGCCGTCCGCCGCGCGGCCGAGGTGGGCGGCGAGCAGTTCCGAAAGGCGGTCGGCGACCTTCGGATTGGGTTCGTCCACGGCCCCTGGTCCGCCGAAGTCGACGAACGCGAAGCCGGGGACGGTACGCCGCATACCGAGGTACTCGTCCAGCACGGTGTCGATCACACCACGCCAGTCCGCCGGCGGGACGGCGCTCAGCCGGTCGGCGACCCGGTCCGCGTAGCCGTCCAGATTGCGCTGGGCCAGGGCGTCGGCCATGGCGCGCTTGTTGCCGAAGAAACGGTAGACGGAGCCGATGGGGACGGCGGCCCGCGCGGCGACGGCACGGGTGGTCAGCTGCTCGTACCCGCCCTCGTCGAGGATCTCCGCGCAGGCGTCGAGTATCCGGGTCAGCCGCTCGGCACTGCGCTGCTGGACGGGGACGCGACGGAGCGCGTTCGGATCGGGCATGGGCTCCATGATGCCTGCCGCGCTCCGGCCGCCCGGGAAGTCTCCCGTTGACGGGCGGTAACCGCAATCCTACTGTTGAGCATAGGATTCCTTCGGCACAGGAGCGGGCGATGAGCGGCATCGAGCAGGCCAGGAAGACGGCCGGGGCACTGACCTACGCCTCCGGCTTCGGCAACGAACACAGCACGGAGGCGGCGCCCGGCGCCCTGCCGCACGGGCGGAACTCCCCGCAGCGCGCACCGCTCGGCCTGTACGCGGAACAGCTCAGCGGCTCCGCCTTCACCGAGCCCCGCGCCCACAACCGGCGCTCCTGGCTCTACCGGATCAGGCCGTCGGCCGCGCACCCGCCCTTCGTACGGATCGACAACGGCACGGTGCGCGGGGCGCCGTTCACCGAGACGGTCCCCGACCCCAACCGGCTGCGCTGGGACCCGCTGCCCGAGCCCGCGCCGGGCACGGACTTCCTCGCCGGCCTGTGGACCCTGGGCGGCAACGGCGACGCGGCGCAGCGCACCGGGATGGCCGTGCACCTCTACCACGCCAACTCCCCCATGACCGACCGGGTGTTCAGCGACGCCGACGGCGAGCTGCTGATCGTTCCCGAGCGCGGCGGGCTCCTGATCCGTACCGAACTGGGGCTTCTGAGCGCCGGGCCCGGACAGATCGCGCTGATCCCGCGCGGGGTGCGGTTCCGCGTCGAGCCGCTCGACGACACGGTCCGCGGGTACGTCTGCGAGAACTACGGCCGCCCCTTCCAGCTCCCCGACCTGGGCCCGATCGGCGCCAACGGCCTCGCGCACGCACGGGACTTCCTGGCCCCGGTCGCCGCGTACGAGGACGGGGAGGCCGCGGAGCGCCCGGTGCAGGTGATCAACAAGTTCTGCGGGAACCTCTGGTCGGCGACCTACGACCACTCGCCGCTGGACGTGGTCGCCTGGCACGGCAACCACGTGCCGTACGTCTACGACCTGCACCGGTTCAACGTGCTGGGGTCCATCAGCTACGACCACCCGGACCCGTCGATCTTCACGGTGCTGACCTCCCCGTCGGACACCGCGGGGCTCGCCGGTGTGGACTTCGTGGTCTTCGCGCCGCGCTGGCTGGTCGGCGAGGACACCTTCCGGCCGCCGTACTTCCACCGCAATGTGATGAGCGAGTACATGGGCCTGATCGAGGGCGCGTACGACGCGAAGACCGCGGGCAAGGGCGGCTTCGTGCCCGGCGGCGGCTCCCTGCACAACATGATGTCCGCGCACGGGCCCGACCGGGAGACCTTCGAGCGCGCCAGCGCGGCCGAGTTGAAGCCGCAGAAGGTCGACGACGGGCTGGCCTTCATGTTCGAGACGCGCTGGCCGGTGACGGCGACCGGGCAGGCGGCGACCGCGGGACACCTCCAGCCCCGGTACGACGACGTGTGGCAGGGGCTGCAACGTCACTGGAAGGCCTGAGGGATACTCCACCGGAAACGACAGCCGGTCGTATGTACGTACGGAGACCCAGGTGACCGCCTTCGCGCCCGACTCGCTGGTCCTGAACCGCAGACTGCCGCTCTGGTACCAGGTCTCGCAGTCGTTGCGCGCCTCGATACTGGGCCGCCGTCCGCAGGACCCGCTGCGGCTGCCCACCGAGGAACAGCTCGCCGGGCACTACCGCGTCAGTGTGCTCACCATGCGTCAGGCCCTCAAGGAGCTGGAGACCGAGGGGCTGATCACCAGGCACCGGCGGCGCGGCACCTTCATCGACCCCGGCGCCCGCCCGAGCGCTCCGCGCCGGCTGCTGGGGTCGATCGACGCGATCGTCGCCCAGCAGTCGGGCGAACGCACGACGGTACTGGGGCACGGCGCGGTTCCGGTGCCCGGTGAGCTCGCCGAGTACTTCCCCGGCCTGGAGGAGATCGTCGACTACACCCGGCTGCGCTGCGACGGCGACAGCGGGGAGCCCACCAACTGGGCGGAGAACGCGCTCCGCCCGGAGATCGCCGCCCGGGTCGACGTCGGCGACCTGGAGCGCTGGCCGATGACCAAGGTGCTGCGGGACGGGGTGGGGGTGCGGATCAGCCGGATCACCGACACGGTCGAGGCACGGCTCGCGGACCCGGTGACGGCCGACCTGCTCCAGGTCCCGCTGCTCTCGCCGATCCTGCACTACACCGGGGTGACGTACGACGAGGAGGGACAGGTCGTCGACGTGGCCCGGATCCGCTACCGGGGGGACCGGTTCTCCTTCTCGGTCACCGTGGAGGCCCCGTAGGGCCCGTCGGACCCTTCGGACCCTGGCCCCCGTAGGCGCCCCGTCGCGGCGGCGGTCCGCACATGCCTCAGCAGCGTTTTGAGCCTTTAATTCTTCATGTCGCACGGTGCCCCGTTCCGGAGCAGCGCGCGGGAAGGCTCCTCCAGATCTCGGCGGCCCGCGTGCGCCGGTTCCCGTTGGGAGAGACGCATGCCGCTGGCTCAGCCGCCGCACGGCCCGGGGTCCCACCGGGCGGCGCCCGGGAAGAAGGACGCGCTGCGCGGGCTCGGTGAGTGGTGTGCCCGCCACTGGGTGACGGTGATCGTGGGCTGGCTGGTCGCCCTCGCGGCGCTCCAGGGCCTGAGCCACACGTACGGCGGTGACTACTCCGACAATTTCTCCCTGCCCGGGTCCCAGGCGCAGAAGGGCCAGAACGTCCTGAAGAAGCACGATCCGGCCCTCGGCGGGTACGGCAGCCAGATCGTGCTGCACGACACGTCGAAGCCGCTCACGGACTTCGGCTCGCAGATGAACACGGTGATCGGCAGCCTTCAGAAGCTTCCGCACGTGCTCTCCGCGCAGAGTCCGCTGCCGTCCGACGGCTCGACTCCGCCTCCGCAGTCGGGCCCGAACGTCGGGCCGCTGTCCACGGACGGATCGACCGGCTACATCACGGTCCGCTTCGATGTGCAGCCCTCCACCCTGGATCCGTCCTACCTCGACGGCGTGGACCGGGCCGTCCAGCCGCTGCGCTCCGCCGGGGTCGACGTCGAGTACGGCGGCCCGCTGGGCGAACTGGCCCGCCCGCAGCCCAACGACAGGATCAGCGAACTCATCGGCTTCGGGGTGGCGATCCTGGTCCTGGTGATCGGCTTCGGCAGCGTGCTCGCGGCGGGTGTGCCCCTGCTGACCGCGCTGATCGGTGTCGTCTGCGGGCTCGCCTGTCTCGGGCTGCTCGCCTCCGCGTTCGCCTTCGCCACGGTCGCCCCCACCCTGGCCACCATGATCGGCCTCGGTGTCGGCATCGACTACGCGCTGTTCCTGATCACCCGCCACCGGCAGGGCCTGATGAACGGCGCCGGAGCGGTGACGGCCGCGGGCCGGGCGGTGTCCACCAGCGGGCGCGCGGTCCTGGTGTCCGGCTGCACGGTCGTCATCGCCCTGGCCGGGCTGTCCGTCTCCGGCATCAGCTTCATCTCCAAACTCGGCGTCGCCGCCGCTGTCACCGTGGTCACCGCGGTCCTCGGAGCGCTCACCCTGGTGCCCGCGCTGCTGGGGCTGCTCGGCCCGCGGATCGACAAGTACCGGGTCCGCAAGCCGGTCGCCGAGTCGGACGCCGCGCCCGGCGAGGAGGCTCACGGCACCTGGCACCGGTACGCGCAGCGGGTGGAGCGCCGCCCGTGGTGGTTCCTGGCCGGCGGGGTGGTCGTGATCGCGGTGCTCGCCGTCCCGGTCTTCTTCATCCAGCTCGGTCACATCGGGGACGGCGCCGACCCGAAGTCGTTCACCGACCGCCGGGCGTACGACCTGATGACGCACGCCTTCGGCCCCGGCTCGAACGGGCCGCTGACCCTGGTCATCGACCAGACCTCGGTGCCGTCGTCGGACCGTTCCGCGCTCGCCTCACAGGCGCAGAAGGCGCTGACGGACGTCCCCGGAGCCGCGACCGTCACCCCGCTGACGCCCACCCAGGACGGGGACGTACTGGTCGGCACCGCCTACTCGGAGCAGGCCCCGCAGGACGAGACCACCACCCGGCTGACCGACCGGCTGGTCCACGACACGCTGCCCGCCGCCGTCTCGGGCACGAAGGCGCACGGCTATGTGACGGGAACGACCGCCGCCCAGGTGGACTTCCTGGACATCGTCTCCAGCCGGCTGCCGCTGATCATCGCGGTGGTGGTCGCCCTGGCCTTCCTCATCGTGCTGGCCGTCTTCCGCGGGCTGCTCGTCGCGGTCAAGGCCGCCGTGCTGAACGTCCTGTCCATCGCCGCCTCGTACGGGGTCGTGGTGGCCGTCTTCCAGTGGGGGTGGGGCGGTCCGGCGCTGGGGGTGTCGGGCAAGGTGCCCGTCGAGAGTTACGTCCCGATGATGATGTTCGCGATCGTCTTCGGCCTGAGCATGGACTACGAGATCTTCCTGCTCACCCGGGTCCACGAGGCATGGCTGCGCACCGGCGACCCGAAGGCGAGCGTCGCGCACGCCCTGGAGATCACCGCGCTGGTCATCACCTGCGCCGCGCTCATCATGGTGAGCGTGTTCGCCGCCTTCGTGATCAGCGACAACATCGTGGTGAAGATGCTGGGTCTCGGCCTGGCCGTGAGCGTGCTGATCGACGCGACGGTGGTGCGGCTGCTGCTGGTTCCGGCGGCGATGACCCTGCTCGGCAGAGCGGCCTGGTGGACGCCGCGCCGGCTGGACCGGATCCTGCCGCACGTGAACACCGAGGGCGGGCCGGACACCGGATCCGCAGCGCACTGAGGCCCCCTGCCGGACGGGCCCGTTCCGGTATCACCGCAGGTTGCTATCGTTTCGTGGCGGGTTCCGGAGAGGGACACCACAGCGAGCGGGGGAGGTTCCATGGGGCTGTTCGACAGCATCCGCGGGGAATTCATTGACATCGTCGAATGGACCGACGACAGCCGGGACACCATCGTGTGGCGGTTCCCGCGGCACGACAACGAGATCAAGATGGGCGCCCGGCTCGTCGTACGCGAGTCGCAGACCGCGGTCTTCGTCAACGAGGGCCGGATAGCCGACGTCTTCGAGCCGGGTACGTACACCCTGGAGACACAGAACCTTCCGGTGCTCGCCACCCTGAAGGGCTGGAAGTACGGCTTCAACTCGCCTTTCAAGGCCGAGGTGTACTTCGTCACCACCCGTCAGTTCACCGACATGAAGTGGGGCACGCAGAACCCCGTCATCGTCCGTGACCCCGAGTTCGGGATGGTACGGCTGCGGGCCTTCGGCGCCTACGCCGCGCGGGTGGTGGACCCGGCCGCGCTGCTGCGTGAACTGGCGGGCACCGACCCGCAGTTCCGCACCGAGGAAGTGCAGGAGTACCTGCGCCAGCTGATCGTCGGCAAGCTGGGCAGCGCGCTCGCCACCTCGGGCGTACCGATGCTGGATCTGGCGACCCGGCAGGACGAGATCGGCACCAGGCTGGCGGGGGTGCTCACCGAGGAACTGAAGCCGGTCGGTATCGCCGTCCCCAAGTTCATCATCGAGAACATCTCGCTGCCGCCCGAGGTCGAGGAGGCCATCGACACCCGTTCCCGGATGGGGATCGCGGGCAACCTCGACCAGTACAGCCAGTTCCAGGCCGCCGACGCGCTCGCCGCCGGTGCCCGCACCCCCGGCAGCGGGGTCGGCGAAGGCATGGGCCTGGGACTCGGCATGGCCGCCGGACAGCGGATGGCCGCCGGGCTCACCCCCCAGCCCGGGGCTGCCGCTCCGGCGCCCGCCGCTGCCCCCGCCCCTGCGGCGGGCCCGCCGCCGCTGCCCGCCCAGGACCAGTGGTTCGTCGGTGTCAACGGCGCCCAGCAGGGGCCGTACGACAGCGCCGCGCTGGCCGGTCTGGTGAGCGCGGGCACCCTGACCCGGGCGTCGCTCGTCTGGAAGGACGGGATGCCCGGCTGGCTGGCCGCCGACCAGGTGCCCGATGTGGGCAGACTCTTCGGCGCCGTCCCGCCGCCGCTCCCGCCACAGGCCTGAGAGCGGCAGGACGATGAGCACCGACGAGCAGAACTCGGCCGCGCCCGGCGCGGTCTCGCGTTCCTACCCGTGCCAGGCGTGCGGCGCCACCGTGGAGTTCGCGCCCGGCTCCGACGCCCTGCGCTGCCCGTACTGCGGCCATGAGCAGGCGGTCACCGCGGTCCCGCGCCAGGTCCGTGAGCACAGTTTCGACGAACTGGCCACGCTGCCCGCCAAACCGCTGGGCACCACGGCGGAGGGCGTCCGGACGTACGTCTGTCCGGGCTGCGGCGCCCACACCGAGAGCGACGACCTCTCCGCACGCTGCCAGTTCTGCGCCACCGCGCTGGTCGCCGAACCGGACGCCACCGAGCGGGTGGCACCGGAGGCGGTGGTCCCGTTCGGCCTGGGCCACGACGAGGCCCGTACGGCGTTGCGCAAGTGGACGTCGTCCCGCTGGTTCGCGCCCTCCAGCCTGAAGAAGGTCAGTGAGGCCGAGACGTTCAGGGGCAGCTACCTGCCGCACTGGACGTACGACGCGGAGACGGTCTCCGACTACCGCGGCCAGCGTGGCGTGTACTACTACGTGACCGAGACGTACACCACCACCGAGAACGGCGAGACCGTCACCAAGACCCGCGAGGTGCGCCGCACCCGCTGGTATCCGGCCTCCGGGACGGTCGACCGTGACTTCGACGACGTACTGGTCGCCGGGACCACCCATGTCGCCCACGAACAGCTGGACAAGCTGACGCCGTGGCCGCTGGAGGAGGCCAAGCCGTTCCAGCCCGAGTACCTGGCGGGGTTCCGGACCGTGCGGTACGACGTGGAGCCCGAGGACGGGCTGGAGACGGCCAAGGAGCGGATGGCCAAGGTCATCAGGTCCGACTGCCGCAAGGACATCGGCGGTGACGAGCAGCGGGTGCACTCGGTGGACACCCGGTACTCGGGGCTCACCTTCAAGCTGATGCTGCTGCCCGTGTGGTTCCTGACCTACCTGTACGCGGGCAAGAGCTGGCAGGTCATGGTCAACGCCCGCACCGCCGAGGTGATCGGCGAACGCCCGTACAGCAAGGGCAAGATCGCCGCCACGGTGGTGGCTGCCCTCGCCGTCATCGCGGTGATCGTCCTCCTGGTGGTCAGAAAGTAGAGCCGGTTCGGGAAGGGGGGCGCTGGGCAGGTTGGCCGGCGCCCCCCTTTCGTGTGTCGGGGAACGCACGGTGCCCCGTCGAACCTTGCGGGCTGCGGCACGAGAGGCCCTAGCATGCGGACCGTGACGGATGACGTTCCCCTGCTCGACGATCTGATGCCCTGGTCGGTGAGGTCCCCACGGCTGGGGCGCGACTGGGTGGTGGCGCCCGACGCCCGTTCGCTCAAGGCCCGTTGGGACACGCTGGTACGGGCCGAAGGGCCCGAGCGGGAACGGCTGTTCCGCCCCACCAGGGCCAGGACGCCGGAGAGTTCCGTGTCCGCGCTGCCGGGACAGCCCACCGGGACGGGCCGCTTCAGCCGGGAGTCGGGCCCGTGTCCCGCACCGGTACGGTTCGGCCTCGGCCCGTTCGACGAGCAGTGGCTGATCCCCGATCACCGGCTGCTGGACGCCGCACGCCCGGAGCTGTGGCGGGTCGCCGACGAGCACCAGCTCTTCGCCGTCGAACAGCCCGGCACGGCGGGAGACGGCGCGGCGGGAGACCCGGGCCCGGCGCTGCTGGTCTCGGCGGTACTCCCGGACGGCCGTTCCCCGGCGGGCCGGTCCGGCCGGATCAGGCCGCTGCACCGCAGGCCCGGCGGGGCCGAGCCCAATATCGCTCCGGGGCTGGCGGATCTGCTCACCGCGCGCTACCGGCAGGAGGTCACCGCCGAGCAGATACTCGCCTGGGCGGTGGCCGCGGCCGGGCCGGTGCCCGGCGGGTGCGGTGTACCACTGACCGCGGACCCGCGGCTCTGGTCGTCCGGGGCCGAACTGGGAGAGCAGTTGCTGCGGATCCAGCTGCGCGGGGCGCGCGGCGGTGACCGGCCCCGGCTGCCCGGGGGCCGCCGGCCCTACGTGCGGGCCGCCGTCCCGCCCCGGCCCGAGGCGCTCACGTACGACCCCGGCGAGGAGGCTCTGCTGCTCGGCACCGGGCGCATCTCGCCGGTGCCCGCCGGGGCCTGGGACTTCACGGCGGGCGGGGTCCGGGTGCTCGACCTGTGGTTCGCGCGCAGGACCGCTCCCGCGGAGCCCGGCACGCTGGAGGCACTGCGGCCGGGCGGCTGGCTCCCCGAGTGGAACTCCGAACTGCTGGAGCTGATCACCGTGCTGGCCCTGCTGGCCGGACTCCGGTGCGATCAGCGGGAGTTACGGCGGGAGCTGGCGTCGGGCCCGCGTATCGGGCGGGCCGAGCTGGAGGCGGCGGGCGTCCTTCCGGTACCCGCGGCGGCGCGCCTCCCCGCTTCGGTGCTCGACCATCACGAGGAGGGCCCTGAAGGTCAGTTCGCCCTGGTGTGACCCGGTCGTCACCCGTCCGTGGGCACGAACGAGTCGAGCACCCGGGTCACCGCCCGGTCGAAGTAGGCGTCCATGTCCGGCGGCGGCGCCGCATCCGTGAACGCCGCCGCCAGATGCGGATAGCGGCCCGAGCCGATCTCCCGCACCAGATAGGCCGTTCGGACCGCCTGCTCCTGCTCGGCGGACCACGGCAGGGCCCGGGTCCGCTCGGCGGTCTGGACCTCGTTGGCGACATACGTGAGGACCAGCCCGCTGACCATCGCGATCAGCTCCATCTTCTCGCCGTAGGACACATCGAGCGGCTCCAGGCAGGCCAGGCTGTGGTCGATGAAGCGCAGCCCGTTCGGCGTGAAGCCGCGGTTCGGCGCCATCACCTGCGCCATCCACGGGTGTCTGCGCATGATCGCGCGGGCCCGGCGCGCGAGGTCCAGCGTGTCGGCCCGCCAGTCGCCCGACGGTTCACCGGTCAGGTCGTGCTCACCGGCCGCCGCGTCGAACATCAACTCGTACAGGTCCTCCTTGTGGGGGACGTAGTTGTACAGCGACATCGTTCCGCAGCCGAGTCCGGCCGCCACCCGGCGCATGGAGACGGCCGCCATCCCTTCCGCGTCGGCGATGCGTACGGCTTCGGCCGCGATGTCGGCCCGGCTGTACGCGGGACGGGGGCCGCGCCCGGCCCGCTCGGGACGGGCCCAGATCACTTCGGGTTCAGCAGGTCGCCCCGCCATGGATCATCACCTCGCCCACCATCTTAGTTACGTACACCGTACGTAGTGCGCTATGGTTCCCGCATGACAACTACGTACGCTGTACTTAGTGAGGGTCTGGAGAAGCGGTTCGGCACGGTGCGTGCCCTGCGGGGGCTCGATCTGGCCGTCGCCGAGGGCACGGTCTGCGGGATGCTCGGACCCAACGGGGCGGGCAAGACGACCGCCTTGCGCGTCCTCACCACACTGACGACCGCCGACGCGGGCAGCGCCACCGTCGCCGGGCACGACCTCCGCCGCGACCCGGGCGGCGTCCGCGGCGCCATCGGGGTGGCCGGCCAGTACGCCTCGGTCGACGGCGAACTGACGGGCCGGGAGAACCTGCGGCTCTTCGCCGGGCTGCTCGGCATCAGGGGTGCGGCGGGCCGGGCGCGCGCCGGTGAGCTCCTGGCGCGGTTCGGCCTCACCGAGGTCGCCGACCGCCCCGCCCGCACCTACTCGGGCGGGATGCGCCGACGGCTGGATCTGGCCTCCAGCCTGGTCTCCCGGCCCGCCGTCCTCTTCCTCGACGAGCCGACGACGGGCCTCGACCCGCAGAGTCGCGGCCGGATCCAGGACGCGGTGCGCGAGCTGGCGGGGAGCGGCACGACCGTACTGCTGACCACGCAGTACCTGGAGGAGGCCGATCAACTGGCCGACGACATCGTGCTGGTGGACCGGGGCCGGGTCACGGTCACCGGCACGCCGGCCGAGCTGAAGGCCCGCATCGGCAGTTACGCGGAGGTGATGGTCGCCCACGAGTCGGCGATGGCCGCCGCGGCCGGTGTACTCGACCAGCTGACCGGCGCCGAGCCCCGGCTGGACCACGAACGGCACACGGTCGGGGTGACGGTGGTCGACCCGTCGCTCACCCTGCCGCGCATCGTCCGCGAACTCGACGCCGCCGGTGTACCGGTCCTCGACGCGAGTCTGCGGCCGCCGACCCTCGACGAGGTCTTCATCCGGCTCACCGACCGGACGGAGGCCATGGCATGAGCGCCCTCGTCCACGACGGAACGGCCATGCTCGGCCGCCATCTCCGGCGGATCCGCCGCGCCCCGGGCGTGCCGGTCCTGACCCAGACCATGCCGATCACGATGCTGCTCTTCTTCGGCTACGTCTTCGGCAGCGCGCTCGCGATGCCCGGCGGGCAGTACCGCGCGTACCTGCTGCCGGGCCTGCTCGCGGCGACCGCGTCCAACGGCATCATGACCGGGATGTTCCAGGCGGCCCAGGACTCGCACCGGGGCGTGATGGACCGCTTCCGCACCATGCCGGTCAGCCGCGCCGCGGTACCGCTGGGGCAGACCGCGGCGGACACTCTCCTCACAGCGGCCGGAATGGTGCCGCTGGCCCTGGTGGGGCTCGCGGTGGGGTGGCGCATCGAGGGCGGCCCGTTGCACGCGCTCGCGGCCTTCGGTGTCCTGCTGCTCTTCCGCCTCGCGACCAGCTGGGTCGGCTGCTGGCTCGGACTGCTCATCCACAACGAAGAGGCCGCGGGCCAGCTGGGCAGCGCCACCTTCATCCTTCCGCTGCTCTCCGGCGCCTACATCCCGACGGACGGAATGCCGGGATGGCTGCGGACGGTGACGGAGTGGAATCCCATCAGCGCGGTGGCCACGGCGGTGCGCGAGCTGTGCGGCAACGCGCGACCCGCGGCGGATGCCGCCTGGCCGCTGCTCCATCCGGTCGCGGGCTCGCTGCTGTGGTCGCTGGTGCTGCTCGCGGTGTTCGTTCCGCTCACGGTCCGCCGGTACGCCCACGGCGGGAAGTAGACGGAAAATACCCTCGTCCGAGGGGTGGTGGGGCCAGGTCCGCAACCGGTCGGCCTGCGAGCTGGGGAGGACTCGCGGGACGGACCGGACTCGCGAACGGAAGAGAGCCTGCCGGACCGGGCTCACGGAAGGTCAGGCCCCGCGGACCGGCGAACACACCGAAGCGCCACTGCGCGCCCCGGGAATGACGGGCGGGACGTGAGCAGCGCCGCACCGGGACGGTGTGGTCGCTCGATCGTGGATCGGTCGTTCCGGTTCGGAGACTTCAGCCGCGGCTGCCGAAGAGCGAGCGGCGCAGCCGCCGCAGGGGCGCGAAGAGCTTGACGCGTGCACCCCTGCTCGTGCTGGAGTGTGCGACGTCACGCGAGGTGAGCTCACGCATCAGGGACGTCGCTTCTGCCGACTCCCGCTGAGGGACGACAGGGCCGCCCAGCACCGAGAGATGGCGGTCGAGACGCGAACTGGTCGCGCCGCTTCCGCAGGTGATCGCAGGCACTCGTGGCCTGCTGCGCACTGTTATCTGTTCCATGTCACTCCCCACCCGTACAAGGGCATCCGGCCCGGCGCACAGTAACCCTATCGCCCCTCGGCCACACCCGTGTATCCCGGGCGCCGGATTCACCGGCCCCGTACGGAGGTTGACGTGACTCTCCGAATGCGTCTGATTCCAGGGCGAGTTGCGTCCTGCCGGCCGGACCGGCCGCTCCGGGGGTCCTGGCGTACGGGGGCCCCGGCCGGCGGGGCCCCCTCCCTGGCCGACGCGTGTCAGTCCTGGGCGTTGAGCACCGGCAGATAGCCACCGGACTGACCGGCTGCCGTGGGGTGGTACGACTCGGTCAGATCGAGCAGGTTGACGCTGTGCAGCCAACTGTTCGAGGAGCAGATCTCGTGCCCGGTGAAGGCGGAGGCGATGTCACCGAAGGCGAAGCCGTGGTCGGCGGCCCGCTTGGCGGTGACGGAGTTGAGGTGGTCGGACGCCGCGTTGATCGCGGCGCGCTCGGTCTCGCTCAGTCCGACGATGCAGCTGCCGTTCAGCTGGTAGAAGCGCGGGTAGCCGAGCACGACCACGTGCGCCGAAGGGGACTTGGCGCTGATCGCCGAGTACACCTTGTCGAGCAGACCCGGGAGGGTCGAGTCGATGTAGCTGTTGGCCGTGGCGAGACTCGCGAGGCAGGTGGACTCGGAGTGCAGTACGCAGTCGGTCATGGTGCTCGCGAAACCGGCGTCGTTGCCGCCGATGGTGAGGGAGACCAGGCTGGTCGACGAGGTGAGAGCCGAGAGCTGGCTGGACAGGACATCACCCGTACGGGCGCCCGAACATGCCACGAAGGCGAACGACGAGGGCGCGTGGGCAGCCGCCCAGAGCTTCGGATACGCGAGGGTGCTGCGCTTGCAGTCCCCGCTGGCACTGTCGTAGCTGCCCGATCCGACGCCCGCCGAGTACGAGTCACCGAGGGCCACATAGCTGGTGGATGCGGCCTGTTGAGCACCCTGTGCCGCCCCCGCCCCGGTGAGGGCGAGTCCGACGGCGAGCAGGACCGAGGACGAGAGAGTCGCAAATCTGGACAGTTTCATGGAACCTCCCTTAGCAGGATTTCCGCCACGTCTGTCGTACCAGGCCACGCCCATGAACTGGAAGTGTCCATGCCAATTATTCGAAGCTTCGACGGCCCGGAGTCATCTCATCGCCATTGAAGCCCGGCATTCGGCCCTTCGGGGGGAAACTCCGTTCAACCACCCGATCGATGACAGTTCGTCAGCACACGCGCCGCACGCGCCCGCCCGCGCCACCTACCACAAAGGGCGTGCGCCGGTCGCCCGTGTGCCGGATCATGGGCGCCATGTCCGCAAACCCTGAGGCATCCCTGCCGATCCGGCTCAACGTCGACGACAGCGATTCGCCGTCCGATGTCGTCGATGCGCTGTTCCTCGGCCGCTTCGCCACGGGCGAGCAGCCGTACTCGCACAGTTCGACGATCGACCGCGTCAAGAAGGGGCTCACCCTGGTGCCGCCAGGAGCGACCGTGCTGCGCGCGGCGCGTGACGACGACCGCAGCGCGACGCTCGCCGAGGGCGAGGGCTGGACCCTGCTGGTCTCCCGCTGGAACCGGGGCGCCGATGTCACGGTGACCGCGGTCAGCGAGGAACTGGCGGCGAAGGTCCTCGCCCAGTCCACGGACGGCGCGCAGGACGAGCCCGAACCGCAGCCCGAGAACGTCACCATGGGCTTCTGGTACGTCTCCCCGCGCCGCGGCCCGCACCGCACGACCCGGCAGATCGCGGCCGGCACCTGGGAGGACGTGCGCGTCAACTACACGATGCCGGTGGCCGAGGCGCTGGACGGCCTCATGAAGGTCACACCCGACGACATCTCGGGCCGGCTGCTTCTGCTGCACGGCCCGCCCGGCACCGGCAAGACGTCCGCGCTGCGGACCCTGGCCCGTTCCTGGCGCGACTGGTGCCAGGTCGACTGCGTACTCGACCCGGAGCGGCTGTTCAACGACGTCGGCTATCTGATGGACATCGCGATCGGCGAGGACGACGGTTCGGCGAAGGGCCGTTGGCGGCTGCTGTTGCTGGAGGACTGCGACGAACTCATCCGCGGCGAGGCCAAGCACACGGCGGGCCAGGCACTGTCCCGTCTGCTGAACCTCACGGACGGACTCCTCGGGCAGGGCCGGAACGTCCTGGTCGGCGTCACCACCAACGAGGATCTGGAGCGCCTGCACCCCGCGGTGGTCCGTCCGGGCCGCTGCCTCGCACGTATCGAGGTCGGCCCGCTGACCCGCAAGGAGTCGGCGGCCTGGCTCGGTACGGAAGTGGGGCTCGGGCGGGAGGGCACGACGCTGGCGGAGCTGTACGCGCTGCGGCGCGGGGCGGGACCGGCGTCCGTACCGGCGCAGGAGCGGGGCGTCGACGCGGGGCTGTACCTGTGACGCGGGCCCGGGTCCGGAGCGGGCCCGGACCGGTCGGCGCCGGAATCGCCGCGCGTGAACCCTTGAGGTGAACGCGGCCGGGACCGGGCCAAGTCCCTTCCCCGGCCGGTTACTTCGCGTACGCGGCCCGCAGCGCGTCATCGACGGCGGCCCGCGCCGCCTGCTGCCCGAGCCCCAGCCGTACCGCCCGCTCGGCGAAGACCCGCGCCGCCTCCGCCGCCTCCCGCTCCGCCGCGTCCCCGGCGGCAGCGACAAAGGTGCCGTTGCGCCCCCGCGTCTCGATCACGCCGTCGGTCTCCAGCGCCCGGTAGGCCTTGGCGACCGTGTTCGCGGCGAGCCCCAACTCCCCGGCCAGGCCGCGAACCGTCGGCAGCCGGTACCCCACCGGGAGTCTGCCCGAGCGCGCCTGTTCGGCGATCCGGGCCCGCAGTTGCTCGTACGGGGCGGTGGCGGAATCCGTATCAATGGCGATCTTCAGAGTCACCCTCCGATTCTCCCCCATTCCGGTCCCCGCTCCGCGCCCTGCGGCGGAGAAATAATGGGGAGGCGCCCGGTCATGGCGCCCGCCTACTCTCCCCTGACGACAAGCGGTCCGGTACGAGATCTGTGCGACGGAGGTACGGCATGCCCGAGAACTCGGCCGAGGTCGGCGTGGTGCTGACGAAGGCGGGACGGACGAAGATCGCCTATCCGGCGACGGTGCTCTCGGACGACGGCACCCGGGTGACCGTACGGGCGGAGTGGGCCGGGAACGGCGTACGGGACTTCGGGTTCGTCCGCTTCGAGCCCGGCGATGTCTTCACCGAGCACTACTGGCGCGACCGGTGGTACGCGGTGAAGGAGGTGCGCGCCGGGACGGGTGAACTGAAGGGCTGGTACTGCGACGTGACCCGCCCGGCCGTGGTCGGTGACGGTGAGCTGGTGGTCGAGGATCTGGACCTCGACCTGTGGGTGTCGGCGGACGGGGCCGACATCCTCCGGCTGGACGAGGACGAATTCGAGGCGAGCGGTCTCGCCGCGCGCGACCCGGAAGCGGCGAGCCGTGCCGTGCAGGCCCTGGACGAGCTGGAACTCCTCGCCGAACGCGGGCAGTTGCCGCACTCCTGACCGGATCGCCCGTAGCTGAGCACCCGTTCGGTGTGATGTCCCACGACGCCCCCAGGAAGGCGGTACGGCCCGGGAAGCCCCCGTCCAGGAGCCGCGACGGCCCGGCCCGGCGCGTCGTCCCGGCCCGCCGGTCCGTCTCAGGCCTTGGCCACCAGTACGTACCGCTCGTCGTCGACCTCGTGCCCCCACAACGCCGGGTCGGCCGAGAGCAGTTCGTGGTGGACGGACTCGGTGAGCGGGTCGAGGGCGGCCATCAGCTGGCCCGCGGAGAGCCCCACTCCGCCCCACACCCCTTCGACGAGTACGAGCCGGCCGCCCGGGTTCAGCAGGGAGCACCAGTGCTTGAGCGCGGCCTCGTGGTCGGGCAGCAGCCAGACCACGTGGCGGGCCAGCACCACGTCGAAGCTGCGCTCACCGACCGGCGGCAGGGCGGCGTCCCCCACCAGCACCTCGGCATCGGTGCCGGCCAGCTTGGCCCGCGCCTGGTCGGCCATCCGGGGCGAGAGGTCCACCGCGGTGACCCGGTGGCCCTGTCCGGTGGCAAGGAGGGCCAGGCTGCCCGTACCGCAGCCGACGTCGAGGATCTCGGCCCGCTCCCCCGGCAGCCAGCGCTTCATCCGCCCCGCCCAGGCCTCCCGCACACCGGGGTCACGCAGGCCGTGGTCGGCGCCCTCGTCGAAAGTGTCGGCAACGGTATCCCAGTTGATCGTCATGCGCCGATGCTCTCAGGTACCACTGACAATCCGGCTGATCCCGCGTCGGCGAACGCGCGGCGCCCCTCCTGACCTGGGAACGCCGCGCCGGTCGGGCCGGTCGTGCGGGCGCGCTCAGCCGATGGCGGAGGCGCAGGTAGTGGGGGTGGCGTGGGCGGGGTCGAGGGCGTTGGCGACCTCGTGGTAGGCGATCCGGTCGGTGAGCCCGATGACGACGTGTTCGGAGAGGTCGGCGGCGCACTTGTCCTGGAGCAGGACGTTGTCGACGTCGGGTCCGTCCAGGAACTGGGTCCGGTACGGGGTGACCACCTCGTCGTACTTGGTGGCGATGACGGTGTAGTGCACCCCCGGAACCGTGTCGGGCACCGAGTTCAGCTTGCTGATGAAGGGCGAGCCCGCGACCTGGTCGGCGAGTCCCGGTGCGCCCTTCTGGAGGATGTCGGCTGCGCCCGGGAAGTACGGCAGGAGTTTGGTGAGACCCGACAGGGTCGTGCCGTGGTTGTCGGGCGCGATGCCGGTCAGGGAGTTCACCTCGGCCGCACCGCCGAGGAACTTGATGTAGTAGTTCGGCATCATGCCGCCCTGCGAGTGGCCGACGAGGTCGGCCTTCGGCGCACCGGTCGCCGCGAGCACCTTGTCGACGAAGCCGGAGAGCTGTTCGGCCGACTTGTCGATCGGGCCGAGCCCGTCGAAGAGGGTCTCGCCCGGGAGTTGCCCGTAGTCGAGGGAGAAGACGCAGTAGCCGCGGTCGACCAGGTACGGGGCGAGCGCGAGGAAGTTGTCGGTCGCGTTGCCGAGGGTTCCCGGGACCAGGACGACGGGGCGGGGGTGGGCCGCGGACGGCTTGCAGGAGTAGTTGTTCCAGCCGCTGCTGGGGGCGGAGGCGGCCTGCGCTGTGGTGGCGGCGGGAACCACGGCGGCCGTGACCGCCAGGGCCAGCGCGGAGAGGGGTCCGAGCGCACGTTTCCAGGGCAGCATCGAGTGTTCTCCTTGAGACTCAGGGGAGTTGCGACGGCTGTTCGCCCTGCGGCCCGGACCACCAGAGTGTTCTGCTCACGCCAAATTACGCGTGAGTAAGGTAGCGGGGGAAGTTACGCGTCGGTAAAGAACTGATGGAGGATCAGGGGCTGATCTTCGCGGGCCACGGTATACGCCGTCCGGCCCGGTGGACCGGATCAGGCGGCGAGTGTCCCCGGCACGATCGCGCCCGGACCGAACCTCGCCCGCGCCCGGTCGGCGACGGCCTCGATCCTGCGCGCCTTGTCGTCCGCAGGGTCGAACGTCAGCTGATGGGCGGAGTGCGCCACCGGCGTCAGCCCCTCGGCACGCAGCCCGATCCCCCGCACCCTGGCCCGCTGGAGACCGAGCGCGTCATGGATCGCGTACGCCGCCTCGGTGAGCGCCGCCGAGTGTGCGGTCGGCTCGCGCAGGGTGCGGCTGCGGGTGGTGGTGGACCGGTCGGCGTACCGCACGGTGAGGGTCAGCGAGCGGCACACCTGTCCCTCACCGCGCATCCGGATGCCCAGTTCCCCGGAGAGCGAGAGCAGGGCCCTGCGCTGCCGGTCCCGGTCCAGCTCGTCGCGGGGGAAGGTCCGTTCCCCGGCGGCCGAGCGGGCCGCGGCGTTCGGCACGACCCGGGTGCGGTCGATACCGCGTGCCCGTTCCTGGAGTTCACGCCCGGCGCGCGCGCCGACGATCCGCTGAAGGGTGGCCAGGGGCGCGCCGGCGACCCTGCCGATGGAGTCGAGGCCGTACGAACAGAGGGTGCGGGCCGCCTTCGGCCCGACGCCCGGAAGCGCGCCGACCGGCTTGCCGGCGAGGAACGTCCGCGCGCCGTCCGCCACCAGGGTCGTCCCCGGTCGCGCCTCACGCGCGGCCATCGTGGCCAGCAGCGGATTGGGGCCGATCCCGATCGTGCAGCCGAGCCCGTGGTGCGCGAGTGCCCGTACCCGCAGCAGCGCGGCGAGTTCGGTGGCGCTCCGCCCGAAGTACCGCTGCGCGCCGCGCACATCGAGGAGTACGGCGTCGGGCGGGAACGCCTGGACGACCGGGGTGAGGTCCTCGGTCAGGGCGAGCGGCAGGGCCTCGGGTGCGAACCGTACGTACAGGATCATCCCGCGCTCCCCGGGCTGGAGTGCCAGAGCTTGCGTCCGGTGGCGGTCTGGTCACCGGCGGGGCGGAGGTCCGCCCAG
This sequence comes from Streptomyces sp. A 4/2, assembly GCF_940670765.1. Lineage (GTDB taxonomy): Bacteria > Actinomycetota > Actinomycetes > Streptomycetales > Streptomycetaceae > Streptomyces. The sequence goes on along the minus strand of NZ_CALNVW010000031.1, from coordinate 69,585 downwards.
GGGTTCATCTCGTAGCCGGTGGAGAGCTGGATGCGGCGGCCGTCACCGTCCGCGGACTGCCCGGATCCGGTCGTCGGCGGGGGCGCGGCCAGCGCACCGGCGACCGCTTCGAGGCCGCCGGTGCGCCGCAGTTCCACCAGCTCGGCCAGGTTCCAGGCGGCCGAGCCGACCACGCTGAGGCTGCGCGGCCCACGCCGCTGCACCACCCCGCGCACCAGCAGCAGCCAGGAGTGGAAGACGGTGTGCGCGCACGCGTCATGGCTGTCGTCGAAGAAGGCCAGGTCGACCAGGCCCGTGCCGTCGTCCAGGGTGGTGAAGATGACCCGGCGCCCCGAGCGTACGGGCGGGGTCTGGGTGGCGGCCTTGGCTCCGGCGACCAGGACGCTCTGCCCGTGTCCGGCGGAGCGCAGCCGCTGGGCGGAGAGCACGCCCAGCTCCTTCAGGAAGGCGTAGTGGTCCTCCATCAGGTGGCGGGAGGAGTCCATGCCGAGGACGCCCAGTTCGGCGCTGAGGCGTTCCGCGTCGCTGAGGTCGGGCAGACCGGCCGGAGCCGTCTTCCGCCCCTCGCCCAGGGCGAGTTGACCGCTGTGCGCGGAGCCGCGCCGGCCCGCGTGCAGTTCGGAGACGTGCAGCAGCAGATCGCGGCGGTTGGCGCCGAACGCATCCAGCGCGCCGACCTGGGCGAGCCGCTGCGCGACCGGTTTTCCCGGTCGGGCGCGCTGCCAGAAGTCCAGCAGCGAGGAGTAGGGCTGTCCGGCCGCGATCCGTTCGGTCTCGGCCTCGCTGATGCCGTGGACGTCGGAGAGCGCGAGGCGCACCCCCCATTTACCGGACACCAGTTCGATATGGTGAGCGACCGCGGACCGGTTCACGTCCAGCGGCAGCACCGGAACCCCGCGCCGCCGCGCGTCCGCCAGCAGCAGCCGCTTCGGATACATCCCGGGGTCGTGGGTGAGCAGTCCCGCGTAGAAGGCCGCGGGGTGGTGCGCCTTCAGCCAGGCGGACTGGTACGTCGGCACGGCGAAGGCGACGGCGTGGGCCTTGCAGAAGCCGTAGGCGCCGAAGGCCTCGACGATCTCCCAGGTACGCGCGGTCACTTCGGGCGTGTAGCCCCGCCGTCCGGTCGTCTCCGTGAACCAGGCGCGGATCCGCCCCTGCCGCTCGGGGTCGGACAGCTGACGGCGCGCCTGGTCCGCCTCGCCGCGGTCGCAGCCCGTCATGATCCGCAGGATCTCGATGATCTGCTCGTGGAAGACGACGACCCCGTACGTCCCGCTCAGCGCCGGGGCCAGATCGGGGTGCGGGTAGCGGACGGGCGCGCGGCCGTGCCGGGCCTCGATGAAGGGCCGCACCATGTCGGCGGCGACGGGCCCCGGCCTGAAGAGCGAGATGTCGACGACCAGATCGTCGAAGGAGGCGGGCTGGAGCCGCCCCACCAGATCGCGCTGGCCCGGCGATTCGATCTGGAAGCAGCCCAGCGTCTCGGTGGAGCGGATGAGTTCGTACGTCGCGGGGTCGCCCGCGGGCACCTGCGCGGGATCGTCAAGGTCGAGGCGCTCCCCCGTGGCCCGTCCGATCTCGCCGACCGCGTGCGCCATCGCGGACTGCATCCGCACCCCCAGCACATCGAGCTTGAGCAGCCCGAGGTCCTCCACGTCCTCCTTGTCGAACTGGGACATGGGGAACCCTTCGCCGCTGGTCGGCATCACCGGCGTACGCCGTAGCAGCGAGGCGTCGGAGAGCAGCACCCCGCACGGGTGCATGGCAATCCCGCGCGGCAGTGCGTCCAGGGACTCGACCAGGTCCCACAGGCGTCCGTACTTCTTCTCCTCCCGTTGCGACTCCGCCGCCACGGCGCGCAGTTCGGGCAGTTCGGCCAGCGCGGCGCGGGCGTCGCGGGCACGGATGTGCGGGAAGGCCTTGGCGAGCCGGTCGGTCTCCGCCGGGTCCATGGACAGGGCCGCGCCCACGTCCCGTATCGCGTGGCGCACCCGGTAGGTCTCGGGCATGGCGACGGTGGCGACCCGCTCGGCGCCGAACCGGTCGATGATCGCGCGGTAGACGTCGAGCCTGCGGGCCGACTCGACGTCGATGTCGATGTCGGGCAGCGCCAGCCGGCGTTCGGACAGGAAGCGCTCCATCAGCAGTCCGTGCTCGACGGGGTCCGCGTTGGCGATGCCCAGCAGATGGTTGACGAGGGAGCCCGCGCCGGAGCCGCGGGCCGCGACCCGGATGCCCATCGCCTTCACGTCGTCCACGACCTGGGCGACGGTGAGGAAGTACGAGGCGTGGCCGTGGAAAGCGATGATGTCCAGCTCGTGGTGCATCCGCTCCCAGTACGCGCGTCTGCGGTCGTAACCGCGCAGCACCATGCCCGCGGCGCTGCGGGAGGCGAGGACGCGCTGGGCGGTGCGGTGCGCGGCGCCGACGAGGTGCGGTTCGGGGAAGTGGACGGTGGTGCGGATGCCGAGGTCGTCCTCGGGGTCGACGACGCACGAGTCGGCCAGCGCCTGGGTCTCGTCCAGCAGCCGGTGCGCGGTGTCCCTGCGGAAGCCCGCCGCCTCGACGATCCGTTCGGCGCCGCGCAGCATCTCGCCGGTCCCCTTGAGCCAGCGCTCGCCGCTGTCGAGCCCCTTGCGCGGATCGACCGGCACCAGTCGGCGGGCGGCGTCGAGGACGTCGGCGACGGGGCCCTGGCCGGGGTCGGCGTAGCGGACGGCGTTGCTCAGCACGGGCCGTACGCCCTGGTCCGCGGCGAAGCCGACGGTGCGGGCGGCGAGCCTGAGCGAGCCGGGGCCGGTACCGCTCAGTCCGTGGTGGACGGCTTCGAGGCGGAGCGCGTCGCCGTAGAGCTCCCGCCAGGGCGCGAGCAGGACGGCGGCCCGGTCGGGGCGGCCCGCGGCGAGCGCCCGGCCGATGTCCGAGTCCGGGCCGAGCAGGACGGCCAGCCCTTCGCCGTGGTTCCCGGCCCAGGGCAGCAGGGGCCGCCCTTCGCCCGCGTGGGCGGCGGTGATCAGCCGGCACAGCGCGGCCCAGCCTGCCGCGCCGTCACGGGCGAGGAAGGTCACGCGGGGCACCGACTCGTCGACGAACGCCCCGCCGCGCACCGGGGTGCGCGCCCGGTGGGTGGGGCCCTCCGCGCGGGCCCGTTCACCGATGGCGAGCCGCGCCCCGAACAGCGGGCGCACCCCGGCCCCGGCACATGCCTTGGCGAAGCGGACCGCGCCCGCGAGGGTGTCCCGGTCGGTCAGCGCGATGGCGTCCATGCCCCGTTCGACAGCCCGCTCGGCGAGGCGTTCCGGGTGCGAGGCCCCGTACCGCAGGGAGAAACCCGAGACGGTGTGCAGGTGCGTGAAACCGGGCATCCGCCACACCTCCTGCTCCGATGATCCAGTCCGATACCGCCTCCCCTTCACCACCATAGACCATTTCGAACGTTCGTACGATTACGCGTGGGTCAGCCATTCAGACCCGCCCCACCTGCGTAAACACCGGTCCTCCCGGACCGTGGGGCCATGACTTTCGCCGACGAGATGAAGACCGCTGTCACTCCCCGGGCCGCCCTCCTGGTCGTCGGCACGCTCGTACTGCAGCTGCTGTTCATCGCGTCCTACGTGGGGGCCCTGCACAACCCCAGGCCGAAGGACGTCCCGTTCGGCGTGGTCGCTCCCGCACAGGTCGCCCCGCAGCTCGTCAGCAGACTCGGGGCGATCCCCGGCAGACCGCTGGACCCGCGTACGGTCAGCAGCGCGGCCGAAGCCCGCCGGAAGATGCTGAACCGCGATCTCGACGGCGTACTGATCGTCAGCCCCACCGGCACCAAGGACACTCTCCTGGTCGCGTCCGGCGGCGGGACCGTGCTGTCCTCGGCCCTCGACCGGCTGGTCACCGAGGTGGAGAAGACCCAGCGGCGCACCGTGCGGACCGTGGACGTGGCACCCGCTTCCGCCCAGGACTTCGACGGCCTCTCCGCCTTCTACCTGGTCGTCGGATGGTGCGTCGGCGGCTATCTCTGCGCCTCGATCCTGGCGATCAGCGCGGGTTCCCGGGCCGCCAACGGCACGCGCGCGGCGCTCCGGCTGATGAGCATGGCGCTCTACTCGGTCCTGGGCGGGCTCGGCGGCGCGGTCATCGTCGGCCCGGTGCTCGGCGCTCTGCCCGGCAGCGTCCTGGGTCTGTGGGGCCTCGGCGCCCTGGTCGTCTTCGGGGTGGGCGCGATCACGCTCGCCCTGCAGGCGCTCACCGGCATCGTGGGGATCGGCCTGGCCGTCCTGCTGATCGTGATCGCGGGCAACCCGAGTGCGGGTGGCGCCTTCCCGCTGCCGATGCTGCCGCCCTTCTGGCACGCGATCGGCCCCTGGCTGCCACCGGGTGCCGGTACCTGGGTGGCGCGCTCCCTGGCGTACTTCAAGGGCAACTCCGTCACCGGACCGCTGCTGGTGCTCTCCGGCTGGGCGGTGGCCGGCACGGTGATCACGCTCGCCCTGTCCGTGTTCCGCAGGAGGACACCCACCGTCCCCGAGGCCCGGGAAGCACCGCGGGCCTGAGACACGCGGGCCCGGCCCGTCACGCGGACGGGCCGGGCCGTGGAGCGGGTACGGAACGTCAGCCGATCGACGCCCCGAAGGCAGCCGTAGTTGACGGTGGCGTCGAGCCCGGTGACCGTACCGCCGTGCACCTGTGTGGCCGGTCTCCGTACGGGCACACGACAACGACACGGCACCCGCACTCCTTTCACGAACGGGGATCCCGCACGGTCCCTCATCGGTACAAAAGCCGTGAACTCCCGTATATCCACAGCAGATGAGCGCCAGATCGTCCGTTATGCATCCGACCGGGACCGAATTCCGGCGCCCGCCCGGTCGAAACTCCGCCCACGGACCGGCTTTCCTGCCCCTGGGGAGTGCCGGTGAGGCCCCCTGATGGGTAATCATCGGAACGAAGGGGGATGCCAGTGCACACGATGCATGCATACGGCACAGAAGAATCGGCGCTGCGTGGACGGGTACGCGCGACGGACGGACGACATCTGACAGTGGAGCGCCTCGGCGACCCGCGCGGCAGGCCGGTGTTCCTGCTGCACGGCACACCGGGCAGCAGGCTCGGGCCCGCTCCCCGCGGCATGGTGCTCTACCAGCGCAGAATGCAGCTCATCGCCTTCGACCGCCCCGGATACGGAGGCAGCGACCGGCTACCGGGCCGCAGTGTCGCCGATGTCGCCCAGGACGTCCGGGCGATAGCCGACGCGCTGGGCCTCGACAAGTTCGCCGTCGTGGGACGGTCGGGCGGCGCGCCCCACGCGCTCGCCTGCGCGGCCCTGCTGCCCGACCGGGTCACCAGAGCCGCGGCCCTGGTGACGCTCGCGCCCCGGGACGCGGTGGGGCTCGACTGGTTCGAGGGCATGGCCGCGTCCAACGTCCGGGAGTACACGTCCGCCTCGGACGATCCGGACGCTCTCGTGGCCCGGCTCGTCCCGCGCTCGGCGGAGATCAGAAGAAACCCGGTCCGCCTGCTCGACCAGCTGTTCAGCGATCTCACCGACTCGGACCGCAGGGTCGTCAACGACGCGGGCGTACGGGCCATGCTGCTGCGCAACTACCAGGAGGCGCTGCGCACTTCACCGTACGGCTGGATCGACGACGCGCTTGCCTTCTCCCGTCCCTGGGGCTTCGACCCCGCCGGCATCCGCAGCCCGATCATGCTGTGGCACGGGGTGAAGGACGTCTTCTCACCGGTGGGCCACTCCCGCTGGCTGGCCGGGCAGATCCCGGGCGCGACGGCCGTACTCGAACCGGCCGCCGCGCACTTCGACGCCCTGCACGCACTCCCGCGCGTCCTCAACTGGCTGCTGGACACCTGAGGGACTGCCAGGTACTCCGAGAGGCCCTACACGACGAGCGGCTCCAGGTCCCGGTTGAACCGCCGGGCGTCGCTCGCGATCCCCACATAGGTGTGGTCGTCCCCGAGCTGCCGTTGCAGCTCGGAGACGGTCTCCGTCCGCAACAGCTGCGCCTCTTCCTTGCGGCCCAGCACGTCCAGCGTCACCGACATGTTGGACGCACAGGCCAGGGTCTCCGGATGGTGCGCGCCGACGACCTCGCGCAGCGCCGTGACGACCCGGCGCTCGATCTCCAGCGCCTTGTGCGCGTCCCCCAGGTCGGCCGTGACGTTGGCGAGATTGACCGTCGCGAACAGCACGTGCGGGTGCCGGGCGTTCAGCACCTCGCCCATCGTCGTGATCGTGCTGGTGAGCAGTGACTCCGCGGTGTCCAGCGATCCGCTGGCCCACTGGTAGATGCCCAGGTTGTTCATGGCGGTGAGGGTGTACGGGTGCCGCTCCCCCGGCCCCTGCAGGTACTGGTCCACCACCGCCTGGGCGGCGTCCCGCGCCCCCGCCGCGTCCCCGGCCGCGAACAGATCGGCCGCGTAGTTCAGGTCGCAGGCCAGCCAGTCGGGATTGGCCATGGTGTATTTGAGGCGGTACCGGTCGCGGGTGGCCGTGGTCAGCCGCCGCGCGTCCTCCAGACGGCCCGCCCTGCGCAGCGAGACCGCGAGGCTCTTGGCCGCGGCGAGGGTGCCGGGGAATGCCTTCCCCAGCTGCGCCTTGAAGATCTCGTAGGTACGCGAGAGCAGCGCGACGGAGTCCTCGTACCTGCCGACCTCGCGCAGGTCGCGCGCCAGGTTCTGGGCGGAGGAGAGGGTGTACGGATGCTCGGGGCCGAGCACCTCGGTGCGCCGGTCGTAGACGTCCTGGTCCATCTCCCGGGCGCGGGCGTACTGCCCCGCGATCCGCAGGTTCAGCGCCAGGTTGTTGGCTGCCGCCAGGGTCCTCGGGTGGGACTCGTCGAAGATCTCCTTGAACCCCTCGTACGCCTCGATGGCCAGCGTCATGGCCCTGCTGTACTCGCCGAGCGCGCCGAGGTCCATGGCCAGCGCGCTGGTGGTCATGTACGTGTGCGGATGCGAGGGGCCGAGCTCCGGGAGCTGTTCGCGCTGGCGTCGCAGGGTCTCCTCGTCCAGCTCCATGGCCTCCACGTAACGGCCGCGCGAGCGAAGGATGTTGGAGAGGTGGAAGCGGAGGTAGAGGTACTGGAGGTCGTTGCTGCCGAGCTCTTCGCGCCAGACCTCGCGCAGGTCGTTCGCGAGTGCCAGTGCCGTGGCGAAGTCGCCGCGCTTCCAGAGGTAGCGCACCCGGTCGATCATCAGCCGACGGGTCTCCGGGTCCTTGCAGAGCCGGGCCTCCGAGGGCCCCAGGTGTGGCCAGATGGGGGCGAAGTCGGGCCAGGTGTCCGGATTGTCTATGGGCTCGTCACCGTCGGGCCTGGCGCCCGCGAGGATCATGTGGACGGCGTGCCGTGCGTCGTTCTGCTCCTCCTGGGTGAGCTGGGCCTTGATGACGGCCTGCACCAGCCGGTGCACCTGGATGGAGCCGCCCACCTGGTCCACCTTGGCGAGTGCGAACCGGCCGATCTCCCGGATGACCCGGCCGAGCACCAGCTTCTCCTGGAGGGTCGCGTCGTACGGCTTGAGCGCGTCGATCATCTCCTTGCTGTAGAGCAGCTTCGCCGAGATCGGCTCGGGGGCGAAGAAGGCGCAGAGCTGGAGCAGCCGGACCGCGGCGGGCGAGCGTTCCTTGAGCCGGGCGATGGACACGTTCCAGGTGGCGGCCACCGGTTCGGGGTAGCCGACGGGCTGGTTGAGCCCGAGGACGCTCTCGGCCTCCTGCGCCAGTTGCTCCAGGTAGGTGTCGACGGGGGTGGCGGTCTCCGCGATCCAGGCGGCTGCCTGCTCGACCGCCAGCGGCAGGTCGCCGACCGCTTCCGCGACCCTCGCGGCGTCCACGGCGGAGAGTCCGGGCGCCCGGCGCTGGAGGTGCTCGACGGACTCCTCCCGCAGGAAGACGTCGACGGGCAGGGCGTCCCCGTACTGCGACCACGTCTGGTTGCGCGAGGTCACCAGGACGTGGCCGGGGCCGCCCGGCGGGAAGAACCGCTTGAGCTGCTCGGGATCGTCGGCGTTGTCGAAGACCAGCAGCCAGCGTGCGGTGGGCACGCCGCGGCGCAGCAGATCGATGGCCTCCTGGGAGGCCGCCGCCATGTCGTCGGCGCCCTGGGTGCCCAGCCGGACGGCGAGTTCGGCGAGACCGGACACCACGTCGTCGGTCTGTTCGGCGGAGATCCACCACACCAGGTCGTAGTCGGCCATGAAGCGGTGCACGTATTCGAGAGCGACCTGGGTCTTGCCGACGCCACCGAGTCCGTAGAGCGTCTGGGGCTGTGGCAGCACCACGGCCATTCCGCCGCCGAGCTGGTCACGCATCCGCTCCAGCACCAGGGACCGGCCGGTGAAGCCGGAGTTGCGGGCCGGTGCGTTCCAGATCTTCGGTACGGTCCCGGGGAAGCGCGGCCCCGGTGCCACCCCGTCCGTGAGCTGGACGGGCCGGTCCACCGCCCGCAACAGCGCGGCCGTGGCGTGCACTTCGTCGAGCCGGAACAGGTCGGTCGGGTTGCGGTCGATGTACGGCGTGGTCAGCCGGACGTCACCGACCCGCAGCGGCAGCAGGTGCCGCCGGGTGCCCGAGGGGTCCTCGGCCGCCGAACGCCGCCAGACCTCCACGGCACGGACCGACTTGAGGTAGGCGCTGGAGAGCACGACGACGGTACGGGCGGCGCCCTCGGCCGTCGCGGTCTCACCCGTACTGCCGGGTGCCGGCTCCGCCGACACATCGCGCGGCACCACCCGGAATCCGGCCCGGGTGAGCACCGACTCGATCCAGTCGGCCCACATCCGGTTCTCCGCCACGTAGCTGAGGAGCAGGTCGGCGGGGAGCGCGGGGCGGCGGCGGGTGAAGGCGTCCCTGATGCGCAGCCTGGTCTCCTCGGGGATCTGCGGCATCGAGGTGACCTGCTGGTCGGTGACGACAGCGGCGAGCCGTTCGAAGGCGGAGAGCAGGGAGTTGCTGAGCCCGGCCTCGTCACCGAAGGTCGCCAGGGTCTCCTCGTACGCGTAGTAGGGGCGGTACGGGATCTCGACCGCGCCCCAGTAGGCGGTGAGTTCCTCACCGGTGAGTCCGCGCGGCAGCCCGTCGAACCGCAGCCTGGCCAGCGCCCGGCCGGCGTCCGCCTTCTCCTTCTCGCCCTCATCGATCCGCATGGGGACGGGCAGGATCTGGATGCCCCGGCCGCTGTCGTGCTTGTCGATCTGGCGGGCCACCGCGGCGGCTCCGTCGATGGACTGGTCGCTGAGGGTGAAGCAGTCGACGAGCGCGTCCGGCAGATGGACGGTGCAGATGTCGGCGATGTCGCTCAGGCCGGTGCGGCTGTCGATGAGGACGTAGTCGTAGTTGGCCTTCATGTCGTCGCGCAGGGCATCGAAGAAGTGACCGCCGCCGAGCCGGTCGTAGAAGTTGTCCCAGTCGAAGGTGGAGACGGTGGCGGAGTACTCGCGGTTCTGCCGCCCGGCCGAGACGAAGTCGAGCGTACCGCCGTCGGGGAACTCCCAGCCGAGCGTCTCCGGGGTCAGCGAGACCGCGTGCTGCTGGATGCGCGCGTAGCCGCGGTGCCAGTCGTCGGGGCGCGGTACGGGACTGGTCGCGGCCCAGGCGTACTCGGTGATCAGGTCGATGATCCCGGTGGTGGCGCCGAGTGTGGAGGGGTCGAGGAAGGGGTGGAAGAACCGGTAGAGGCCGGGCGCTTCCAGGTCCCAGTCGACCGCGAGGACGCGTTTGCCGTTGGCGGCCAGGATCCAGGCCGTGTTGGCCAGGGCCATGGTCCGGCCGGTACCTCCCTTGTACGAGTAGAAGGTGACGATGCGTCCGTCACGACCTGCCGTCATCCGTGTCCTCCGCATCGAGCGCGTGGTCCTGCGTACCGGGTATGAAGCGGGTGGTGGCCTGCTCGGTGGCCATCGGGCCGATGAGCCGGGGCCGTTCGTGGTGTCCGCCGCCGGCCGGCGGGTAGACCGTGGCGTGTTTCAGGTACTGCTGGGCAGCGGCCTCCACCACCTGGGGCAGGATCTGCCCGAAGGCCTCCATGCTCGGTACGCCCTTGGCGGCGGCCCGTGAGGTCGCGCGCCCCTGGCGCATCTTGGACGGCATGGTGTCCTCCAGCCGTCCGGTGAGTTCCGCCTCGGAGGCTCTGCTCTGGTGGTCGTCGCGGTTCCACGGGACCACCACGCTCGCCCAGGGGCGGTGCTCGGAGTCGAAGGCGGCGAGCCGCTCGCGCCGTTCCTCGTCGTGCAGTGCCCAGCGGTCGACGAGCAGCACCTCCGGACGGGACGGCGGCTGCTTCCCGTCGAGATGGAGCACCTCCTCGTCGAAGGAGGTCACGGTCGCCTGGTAGTTGAGCGAGCGCACCAGGTCCTCGGCCAGTCTGGCCAGCGGCTGGGCGGAGTCGGGGTGGTAAGGATTCCAGTCCAGCGGGGTGTCCCCGTAGTACTCGGGGTGCCGTCCATCGGGCAGGTCGTCGCGGGCGGGCGCGGCGACGGTCAGCTGCATGGGACGCGGTCCGCCGCTGGGCGGGCCGAAGGCGCTGGGGGTGACCCGGTAGTCGACGGGGCGGCCGGGCCCGACGGCCGACGCGTCGGCGACGCTCACGATCCGTTTGGCCAGTTCGTAGACGGCCCGCTCGTACTCCTCGGCGAATATCCGGAGTTTGATCAGCCCGTAGAGCCCGTCCGTCACGTAGCGGTCCCCGAAGGCGCGGTGATTGAACTGCAACCGCTCGGCGGGGCCCGGGAGTTGATGGGGCGGGACGGGAACCCAGAGGGCGGGGACTATCGCCTCCGCCGTGCGGTTGCTGCGGGCCTGGTGCTGGATGGCGCGCTGCGCGAAGGCGTACCACTCCTTCCCGCACATCTCGCTGCCGAAATATCGCGGGGAGAAGAGCGGGACGAAGACCCGGCAGGTGGCGAGGACTTCACCGAGCCGCTCCGACCAGCCCTCACCCGACCGCAACTCCCGGTCGATGAAGCCCGCCGGTGCTCCGGCCGGGAGGTCCGTCATGGCCATCACATGGGCACAGAGATCGCGGAAGAGACGCTCGACCCACATGTCCGGGTCCGGACCCACCGCGCCGTGCTTCGGCGTATGCGCATAGCTGAGAAAAAAATACGGCCTGTGGTTCGCCGCTCTCGGCTGTTCCGACGCTGCCAACTCGCCCCCCGTCCTCCATGAAGACATCATTCCGGAGCGGACAGGCTCCACCCCGTCGACGTTCGGTCAATCAACGCCGCTTTTCAGTCATCCACTTCACCGCGTGGCCCACCGCGTCCTTGATCGGGAACAGCATTGCCGCCGCGTTCCCCAGCTTCCCTTCCCGCAGCCCCGTTCGGGGAAAGTCCGCACCGATCAGTTCGAAATCACTGTCGTCGAGTGCGATGTCCTCGTACGTGAACCACGCACGCTTCCCCCCGGCGTTCACCACACAGCGGTACGTCTTCGGCGGGGTATCCGGAATCCGGTATTCGGCGAGGTGGAACGAGGTGCACACCTCGAATCCCACATTGATCATCAATTCCTGGGCATCGGCCTCGAACAGCTTTCCCAGCGGTGATTCCTCGCCCAGATGGCAATCGGCCGGATGGCCTTTTACCAGTTCCCGGGCGCGCGCGCCCACCGCGGCGAAGGAGGTCTGCGGATGATCGCTGCGAACGGCGCCCTCGGAGAGCCGGACACATTCAGCCAGCCGGCCCATGCCGGGACACGGTGTGCGCGTCGGATCGAAGGCCGGCATCGCGGCCAGGAAGTCCGCCTTGCGGCTCGCGCCGAGCCCTTCCACCTGGCGCAGGTGGGCCGTCGACGTCGTGGAGTTCTCCGGGGTGAAGGCCGGGACCACCAGGGTGCCCTCCTCGCCCAGTACGGCCAGCAACGCGTCCCGCAGCGTCCGGGCCCGCAGCCCGGTGCCGCCGAGCGAGGCGTGCACCAGCAGGGTCGCCCCACGCGTCACACCGAGCACGCTCAGCTCCCCGGCCAGTCGGGCGCCTTCAGCCATGGGCCGCCTCTTCCCACTCGTCCCACAGGGCGGCGACCAGGCTCTTGCCGCTGACGGTCAGTTCGGCCGCCCCCTCCAGAGCTTCCAGCGCCTGCCGGGTCTGCGCCAGGGTGCGCGCACGGTCTTTCCCGTACGCGGCGAGCGCGACGCCTTCGTGGGCCGCGGCCAGCACCCCGGAGACCGGCAGCGGATCCCGCGCCCAGGGCACCCGGTGGAGCCAGGCTCCGTCCTCGGCGTAGAGGTCGGCGACCTCGAGGAGCGCCCGCAGTTCCGCCCGGCGCACCGCGCGCAGCAGGGCCTGCGGGGTGAGGTCCGCCGCCGCGACGCCCAGCGCCCCGTACCCGTGCCGTCCGGCCCTGGGCGCGCCGGCGATCAGCGGCGTGACCGTGGTGAGCCGGTCCGCCGCTGCCGCGGCCCGCCCGGGGACGGCCGTCCGCAGCGCGGACCAGGCACGGGCGAAGTGGGCGCTCCAGTCGGCGGCCTCGGCCAGACCGAGGCGCGGCCCGACGGGCGTACCGAAGCAGTCGCGGTACGGATCGAGGTCGTCCAGCACCAGATCGGGTGCGCCGTCGCAGTCGATCCTGCGCAGCGGCTGCCAGTCGGCGGTCTCCTCCTCCGGGCGGACGATCCGCCGCTCGGCGCCCGCGCCCCGTACGAGGAAGCCCTTCTCGGCGCGGCGGACCTCGGCACGGCCGCTCTCCCCGGCGCCCGCCAGCCGCAGGGCGCCGTAGGTGGGCAGGTGCAGCAAACCGTCGGTGTAGGCGACGGTGACGGGCAGGTCCAGGCCGCCGCGCAGCGCACCGGCCGCGGCGTATCCGGCCAGCCCGGCAATGTCCGCGGGCCGGATACGCCCCTCCTGCACGGCGTCCAGGGCGCCGAGGAGCCAACTGCGGGCGTAGGGCTGGTCCAGCACGGTGTCGAGCCCGTCGGAGCGCTGCTCGACGGCGCCGGCGAGCTCCCAGGCCCGCGCCCACTCCTCGCCGCCCCGGCCGTCCAGGTCGGCGTGCAGGGTGGCCAGCAGGGTGCGGGTCAGTTCCTGCTGTCCGGCCGTCAGCTCCTCCGGGTCGGTGAGCGCGGCGGACGTGGTCGCGGCCGCGGTACGGGCCTCGATGCCGCGCACCAGCGCCTCCAGGTCGGCGCAGTAGACGCTCTCCTGGTCGAAGGAGCCCGCGCGGTAGCGGTGGGTGTAGAGGCCGCCGCCGCAGGAGCGCACGACCGGGCACGCGCGGCACTTGTCACCGACGCCCGCGAGGCCCAGCTGTCTGGCGCGCACCCCGGGGTGCGCCGCGACCTCGTCGAAGGCGTGGGTGAACACGTCGAATCCCGTGAACGCGGCGCCCTCGTAGGCACTCTTGAGCGAGTCGACCTGTTCCAGGGTGCCGTCGGTCTCCACGACGACGAGGTCGGTGGGGGCGAGGCCGAGCGATTCGGTGAGGCTCGGACCGCCGTTGAGCGTGGAGAGGACCGACTCGAAGAGCCGTACCGGAATCTGCCGCCCCTGGCCGTCCCAGCGGTCGAAGGCCGCCAGGATCCAGTCGGCGTAGGCGGTCGGTGAACCGTCGGGCCGGTGCGGAGGAGCGTCCCAGGTCGCGTGCGGCAGCAGGAAGTCGATGCGTGGCGGACCGAGGGCGGTCAGCGCGTCGTACACGGCGACGGGGTCGTTCAGCACGTCGATGGTGCAGAGCAGGCCGAGGTCGAGGTGCGCGTACCGCTCCTGGCGCAGGAGTTCCACGGCCCGGAGCACCAGGGGGTGGCTGCTGCGTCCGTCGGCGAAGCGCCGGTGCCGGTCGTTGGACGTCTGGTCCCCGTCGAGGGAGATGCCGACCCGGACCCGGAATTCATCGAAGAGATCCAGGTAGCGGGGGCTGAGCTGAAGGCCGTTGGTGTGGATCCGGAGGTCGAGCTCGGCGGTCCCTTCCAGGGCCCCGGTGAGCTCCTCACAGATACGGCGCAGTCGTGCGGGACCCGCCAGCAGTGGCTCCCCTCCGTGCAGGATCACTGACACGGAGGGCAGGGCATGGGTCCTGGCGTGCTCCGCCAGTCGCAGAGCCGTCCAGTGAATCGCCTGGTCAGAGATCGCCTTCGGCCGAGTACGCCAGCTCTGATCAGCATGTTCGTAGACATAACAGTGGTCACAGGCAAGATCGCATCTGCTGTGAACCTTGAGGACGATCTCGCGGAATGGGACCAGGGGTCCTGTCATTCCGCCAGTCTAGAGCGCTGAATTGAAGGTGGATGCCCGCATCGAACGGCCGGTTGACGTCGGGAGCACCCGGCCGAGCTGCTTGACAGCCTCGGTACCGCGAACGTCGATCTCGGCCAGAGGGACACGCGGCTTCTTGGCAGCGGCGGAGGAGGCTGAAGTTACGGACATGATGAGGCCGCCCTTGAGGGATGTTTTCTGGACATGGACAGGAATGCCGAGACTTGCACCGTTGCAGTGTCGGCGGGTCGACTTTACTCTCATGCACACTGCTGGCAACTGAGCGCGACCGGCCGCAACAAGAACGTCGCACAGAGTGTGTTCCAGTGAAATGGAATGCGCCATTCCATCTAAAGAGTGAAGACTGAAGTCGCAGACGGGGGTTCACGTGACGGGGTTTCCCGGTCCGGAACGGAGCATGGTCTTCCGGAATGCTGATCTGCCCGAGTTGTTCCACAGCGCCGATGCCCAGGCCATCGCCAGACAGGGAGAGGCCGTCGGGTCCACCCGCGCTCAACTCGTCCTCCTGGTGGTGGGCGCCGCCGTGGCCGCACTCCCCTGGCGGGCGGAGCTCGGGGGCGGGTTCCAGGCCGTCGGTGTACTGAGCGCGCTGGCGTACGCCGGAGTACTGCTGCTGACTTTCAGCACCTCCCGCCGCAAGGCCAAGTCCCAGTGGCAACTCAACCGCTCCGCAGCGGACTTCATCAAGTCGATGTGCTGGCGCTACGCCGTCCACGGTGCACCCTTCGACGCCGAATCCCCCGACGTGGACACGCTGTTCACCACACGGGTCGAGGAACAGCTGCAGGAGCTGCGGACCGTGGGCTGGGACCAGGAGCCACCGGGCGCGAGCCTGATCACCCGGCAGATGCGGGAGCTGCGGGCCAAGTCGTTCGAGGTCCGCAAGGAGACCTACGTACGGGACAGGCTGATCGAGCAGCGCAACTGGTACCGGCGCAAGCAGGAGGTCTCACGGCTCGCCACCCTGCTCTGGTCCAGCGCCTTCGCGCTGCTCACCCTGGTCGCCCTGGTCCTCTGCGTACTGCGCGCCCTGTCGGTCACGGAGAACACCGAGGTCGCCGCGGTGGCCTCGGCCGCCGCGGCCTCGGGGGTGGCCTGGAGCGAGTTCCGCAGGCACCAGCCGCTGATATCGGCCCATGCGCTGGTGGAGGAGAAACTCAAGGCGCTGCACCTGGAGATGGAGAGCCGCCTCTCCGAGAAGCAGTGGTCGTCCGTGGTCTACGAGACCGAGCGGGTCGTCTCACCCCAGTACACCGACTGGCTTGCCCGGCACGGGAGTTGACGAGCCGGAACGTCGCTCCGGCAGGAGCTGACGAGCCGGACCGCCACCCCGGCAGGAGTTGACGATCCGGACCCGTCGGCGCGGCGCGGCTCAGTCGCGCTCCACGCCGTCGCGCCAGATGACCGTCACCGGTTTGCCCACTTTCAGGGCGTAGTTCACGATGTCGCCGGTGCCGCCGAGGCCCCGGGCCGGCCTGCCGTCCCAGACGGCCACCAGCTGGTCGCAGTTGTCGGCGATGTAGGTGCCCGCCGCGTAGTAGGCGTCGTCCGTGGAGTGCGGGAAGTCCATCCGGATCTCCTGGGTCGCCCGGCCCCTGAGCCAGTGGTAGCGGGCGAGTTCGTCCGTGTCGTCGAAGCCCAGTTCGTAGTCGCCGCTGGGGATGACCGCCGTCAGCTCCGCGCCGTGTTCGAGAGCGATGCCCGCGAAGAGCTGATCGGCCCCGGCCGCCAGGCTGGACAGGGCCCGCAGGGCGCCGGTCTGACCACGGAACAGGGTGTGCAGGGAGTCCCGCACATGGACGGCGGCCTCCAGCGGGATGTTGCGGTGTCCGGTCACTCCGATGCGCTTCATAAGCCCCCGCCTCCTGTGAGCCCCCGCTCCTGCGACATCCTCTCAAAAGTACGCAAGAGCCCCCGCCCGTGCGCACGGGCGGGGGCTCGACTGCCAGCAGAACCAGTAGCGATGACGGAGGGTCAGTAGACGCTTACTCCGTAGGCGCTCAGCGCTTCGGTGACGGGCTGGAAGAAGGTCGTACCGCCCGAGGTGCAGTCGCCGCTGCCGCCCGAGGTGAGGCCCAGGGCCGTGGAGCCCGAGTAGAGCGGGCCGCCGCTGTCACCCGGCTCGGCGCAGACCGTCGTCTGGATGAGCCCGGACACGACCTCGCCGTTGCCGTAGTTGACGGTGGCGTTCAGCGCGGTGACCTTGCCGCTGTGGGTACCACTGGTGGAGCCGGTACGGGTCACGGTCTGGCCCACCGTCGCGTTGCCCGCGCTGGTGATGTCCTGGCTGCCGACCGTGCCGTCGTGGGGGACGGACGTGTTGGTGTACTTCACGATGCCGTAGTCGTTACCGGGGAAACTGGTGCCGGCCGTCGGGCCGATGCTCGTGGTGCCGGAGGAGTTGGTGTACCAGGCCGGTGAACCCTCGGTGCAGTGCCCTGCGGTGAGGAAGTAATAGGTGGAGCCACTGCGGACGTTGAAGCCGACGGAGCAGCGCCACTGCGAGGTGTAGATGGCGTCACCGCCCTTGAGGAGCTTGCTGAACGTGCCGGCGGTGCGCTCGACGCGTACCGCGCCCGCGTTCGCTCCGGCCCGCGACTTGATCCGGGAGATCTGGGCCTGGGTCACCGTGCTGTCCGCCGTGACGACAAGGGTGTTGGTCGACTTGTCGACGTACCAGGCCGTGCCCGCCACATCCGCGCTGTTCACGGCGTCGGCCGCCGCTGTCAGCTGATGGGCGTCGAACGTGGGGGCCTGGTCGGCGTGGGCGGTGGGGATGGTCAGTGCTGCCGCGACCAGCATGCCGGATGCGACCGCGATCAGCCGGGCGCGTCTCGCCGGGCCGTTGTGGGGGGTGGTGTTCTTGATCGTCACGTCAGTTCCTCCAGAAGAGAATCCGCAGACCCATCGGGGTGGGGGGCCCATGACACACAGGCAGGAGCCACGACGGTTCGATTTCCGTCGTGTTCCTGACAAGCGCTGCCGGGAGTACAACGCGAACCGGCCATCCGGCGCAAGGGCGCCTTTCGGCCGGGCTCGCGACGGACCCCGGAGTGGTGGGGGATCACCGGGTGCGCGCCGCGCGCTCCCCCGCGTCGACCGCGATCGGAAGCGTGTTCCCGGGCGGCGGGAAGGGGCAGATGAAGTGTTCGGCGAAGGCGCAGGGCGGCAGCAGCGCACGGTTGAAGTCGACCGTCACCCCGCCGTCGGCCGCGGGCGCGGAGGGCCGCAGGAAGCGGAACCGGTAGCTGCTCGTTCCGCTCGTCGCATCGGCGAAGACGGCCCACAGGGAGCCGTCCTCCTCCTGGGCGACCTGCAGGGTGTGCTCGTCGCCCGCCAGGTGGAAGGCGAGCTCACCTGCGAGACCGAGGCCCCGGTCGCGGCCGTCGGCGTTGGGGACCCGAACGGTGCGGCTCTCACCGTACGGACGGTAGAGGCCGGGCAGCACCCAGTCCGCGTCGTACGGGGTGGCCTCGATGCCCGCGAAGGCCCGCCGGTTCGCGGATCCCGGATCCCAGACGCGCACCGCCCAGAGCCCCTCCCGTCGCACCACGACCAGCCGCCGCTCCCCCTGCGCGAGGCGCGCGTCCTCCGCCGGGGTGTGGTCGGCCCGGAGCGTGACCCGGCCGGTGAACGGCTTCCCGTCAAGGGTCAGCCCGTCCTCGGCCGTGGCGGTCAGCACCACCCCTTCGTCGGTCGCCCGCCAGTGGCCCGCAACGGCCGGAATTAGTCCTTCCGGTGCGTCATCGAGCCAATGGGTGCCGGTGAGGGCGA
Organism: Streptomyces sp. A 4/2; assembly: GCF_940670765.1. Classification (GTDB taxonomy): domain Bacteria; phylum Actinomycetota; class Actinomycetes; order Streptomycetales; family Streptomycetaceae; genus Streptomyces. Next base: position 51,597 of record NZ_CALNVW010000031.1, on the reverse strand, counting down.
GCGGACCGTACGGCGCCGAGACCGTCTCGGTACGCCCTTCGTGCCAGTTCTCCCAGTCATCGCCCGCGCCGCCCGTACTGTCCGCGCCACCCGTACTGCCCGTTCTTGTGGTCATGTGATCAACCTTTCCATATCGGCCCGGCCCGCCCCGGCGGCACAGCCGGACGGATCAACGGTGGGTCAGGAGCCCTTTCACAGAACCTTGGAGAGGAACGCGCGGGTGCGCTCGTGCTCCGGACGGTCGAGCACGTCGGCCGGTGTGCCCTGCTCCACGATCCGGCCCCCGTCCATGAACACCACCGTGTCGGCCACCTCACGGGCGAAGCCGATCTCATGCGTCACGACGATCATCGTGGTGCCCCGCGCGGCCAAGTCCTTGATGACGTCCAGGACTTCACCGACCAGCTCGGGGTCGAGAGCCGAGGTGGGCTCGTCGAAGAGGAGCAGCCGGGGCTCCAGGGCGAGCGCGCGGGCGATGGCGACCCGCTGCTGCTGGCCGCCGGAGAGCTGCTCGGGGTACGCGGTGGCCTTGTCGGCGAGCCCGACGCGGGCGAGCAGCTTCTCGCCCGCCGAGACGGCCTCCCTCCTGGGCCTGCCGAGCGCCGCGACCGGCGCTTCGACGATGTTCTCCAGCACGGTCAGATGGGGGAAGAGGTGGAAGTTCTGGAAGACGAAGCCGATCCGGGTGCGCTGTTCGAGCACCTCGCGCTCACGCAGTTCGTACAGTCTGTCGCCGGAGCGGCGGTAGCCGACCAGCACGCCGTCCACGCTGACCCAGCCGCTGTCCACCTTCTCCAGATGATTGATGGTCCGCAGCAGGGTGGACTTCCCGGAACCGGACGGGCCGAGCACGACGGTGACCTCACCCGCCCGGACCGTGAGGTCGATGCCCCGCAGTACTTCCAGGGCGCCGAAGCTCTTGTGCACGGAACGGATCTCCACCATGGCGGAGGCCGTGCCCCCGGTGGGACCGGCGGCTGTGGAAGCGGCGGCTGTGGTGCGCGCGGTCATGACGTGGACTCCTTGAGCAGGGTGAGCGCGGTGCGCGCGGTGACGTCGTTCTGCCGGAAGGCCGGGGCGTTCGTGTGCGGCCTGGCGAAGGCGCCCGCCGAGCGGGCGGTGGTGTACGGGCCCAGCGCGAAACGGCGCGGGTGCGGGCCCGTACCGCGTTCGACGATGCGGCCGTCGACCGGATCCACGACGAGCAGACCCCCGGAGGTGGTCCGCGCCCCGTCCTCGTACAGGGCGGTCAGCAGCGGGCTGCGGGTGCGTTCCAGCGAGGGCTCCGGCAGCCGCGCCTCGACGAGGGCGCGGGCCTCGATCCGTTCCCCGGGCGCGCCGGCGCCGCCCGCGCGGAACACCCCGTCCGTCTCGTCGGTCTCGACGGTGATGCCCGCGCCGATGAAGCGCACCAGACCTGCGCGGGAGAGCGCGAGGAGGCTGCGCAGCCGCGGCCCCGGTGGTCCCGACGCCAGATGGCTGAAGAAGCTGTGCCACCGCGCGCCGCCCTTCCCGGTGTCGCCGAGCCGGGCCAACTGGCCGTAGACGGAGAGCAGTCCGAGGAAGAATCCCAGATCCGCACTGTGCGAGGGGTCGTGGCGGCGGGCCAGATCCTCGGTGATGTAGGCCCGCAGGCCGTTCTGGAGCGCGTCGTGGGAGGCATGGCGTACGCCGTCCAGTGGGTGGTCCAGTGCTTCGAGGTCGAGGCGGTCGGCGGGGTCGGGGACCGAGGTCTCGATCAGCGCGGCCAGCTCGGCGCTGCCGGCCCCGGCCGCCGCGTACGTCGCCTCGAAGTCCGCCCAGTCGACCGCGGTGCGCTCGGGGTGTGCGGTGAACAGCCGGTGGTAGTGGGCGAAGCCGAGCTCCCGCTCGACGAGCGGCCGGACATCGCGCCGGAAGTCGAGCGGGCCCGGCCGGGCGAGCAGCGCGTCGACCTGTCCGGGGCCGAAGAAGCGGGGCAGCGGCGGCCGTTCACCGGTCAGGGGGTAGCCGATCTTGGAGTGGTACGGCACACCGCGCCGCGAACCGACGTACAGCAGCGGCTCCCGCCCGGACGGCAGATACTCCCCTGCCGCGTCGTACCGGCCGCCGCGTCCCTCGGTCAGGAGCACCATCAGGTCGATGAAGGCCAGCCCGAAGCCGCGGACGATGACCGGTTCACCGGCCCTGAGCACGCTCAGGTCGGAGTCAGCGGTGAAGCCGGGCGGCAGATGCGTGAGCCCGTGCCGGGCGGCGAAGTCCGACAGCCCCGCCTGTTCCTTGTCCGGCCGGGCGTCGAGATGCCCGACGGTCAGCACCACCAGATCGGCGACGAGCGGCTCGCCCCGCCCTTCCAGCCGTACCCGCTGGTGTCCGTGTGCGGGGCCGCTGATCCGCACGGCCCGGGTCCGGTGCTCGTGCACGGTGGTACCCGGCGGCAGAGCGGCCACGGCTTCCCGGTACACCCAGCGCAGATACTCCCCCTGGGCCCGTCTGCTGGGGAAGGACTGCGGGTCGATCCCGGCCCACTCGGCGAGGGTCGGTCCGGGGCGGACCGGCCCCTCCAGGGGGTGCACGGAGTCATCGGTGAACATGGTGACGTCCGCGGCCATGGAGTTCATCCACAGCAGCGGGGACTGCTCCTGACGCCAGATCCGGCCGCCGCCCGGCGGGAACGGGTCGACCACATGGACGTCCAGCGGCTGGTTCCCGTACAGGGAAGGGGCGTTGGCGGCGAGCCGTTCCAGGAATCCGGTGCCCCGCGGGCCGGCTCCGACGACGACCACGGACGGCGTCACCGGGCACCGCGCGCGTAGTGCCGCTCGATGTAGTACTGCCCGGCGCTGAGCACCGAGGTCACCACGGTGTACCAGAGGGTGGCGACCAGCAGCAGCGGGATGACCTGGTAGGTGCGGTGGTAGACGAGCTGTACGGAGTAGAGCAGGTCCTGCACGGCGATGACGGAGACGATCGAGGTGCCCTTGAGCGTACCGATCAGCATGTTGCCCGCGGGCGGCACGATCGCGCGCATGGCCTGCGGAAGGACGATCCGTCGCAGCCTGCGCCACCGGCCGAGCCCCAGCGACTCGGCGGCCTCGATCTGCCCGCGCTCCACGGAGAGGATGCCGCCGCGTACGACTTCGGCGGCGTAGGCGGCCTCGTGCAGGGTCAGGCCGATGATGGCGACGGTGACCGGTCCCAGCAGGTTCACCGTCCGGACCCCCAGGATCTGCGGGTACAGCGCGCCTATGTTGAACCAGAAGAGCAGCTGCACCAGGATCGGTGTCGATCTGAACAGCCAGACGTAGCCCCAACTGACTCCGCGCAGCACGGGGTTGGCCGACAGCCGGGCCACGGCGAGCAGGGTACCGAGCGCGAAGCCCAGGACCATGACGGCGGCGGTGAGCCAGAGCGTCAGTCCGAGACCGCGCAGGACGGCGGTGGTGGCGAAGTAGTCGCCGACGACGCCCCATTGGAAGGCGTCGTTGCGCACGACGGAGCTGACCGCGCCGGCCAGCAGCAGCAGGACCACGCCTGCCGCCACCCACTGGCCGGTCCGGCGGACCGGCACGATGCGCGGCACCGCGGTTTCGCGCCCGGCCGGGGGTGCGGAGAGTTGGGGGAGGGTATCTGACGACGCAGACATGAGAAGGCTCCGTGGATGCAGAGATCGAACACGGTGGTGCCTTCACGGGAATGACAGCGCGGACCGAGCCCCTCAGCACGGTCCGGCCCTGAGAATACGGCGCCCGTTCCGCGCATTGTCAATGCCTGTCCACACTGTGAGCGCGATGTCTTACGGCAGTTGACGGGGAAACGGATGCCTGTTCCACTGAGCCCATGCATCCGCAGCAGTGGCTGGTCACGCGCTCCCACATCGACTTCGGTCGAGTGTGGTCCTCTTCCTGTTGAGCTGACTCTCCGCACGTTCACGCTGCGCGTTTTCCCCGCGCCTCTTCCGCGCGTTCTCCTCTTCCGCGCATTGCGCTGCGCTCTCGCGGCGATCTTCTACGCCTTCACGTATACGGCGCTGCTTTCTCCTCCCCTCGTTGTTCCCGCTCCCCTGCGTTGCCCCGTGCTGCCATAAGACCGAACGGCAATAGGAGGGCGGCCGGTCCGAATCGTCTGGAGACCCCGAAGCCATGAGCAAGACCCGAATCGGCGCTGCTTCCGCCCTGGTCGCCGCAGCGGCCCTGACTCTCACGGCCTGCGGCTCGGGCGACCCGTCGGCCACGGGCGAGGACGCCGGACCGGCTGCCGCGACCGCCGGGATCCCCACCACGGACGTGGTGTCGGCCGTCCGCGAGAACCGGGCGGCTGCCGCCCTGTTGCCCGCGGACGTGCGGAAGCAAGGCACGCTCACGATGGCCACCGCCGTCGGCGGCACCCCACCGGGCACCACCTATCTGCCGGACGGAAGGACCGTCGTCGGGCAGGACATCGACTTCGCCGGAGCGGTGGCGAAGACACTCGGGCTGAAGGTCAGACGGGAGGCCGCGAGTTTCGAGACGATTCTCCCGGCGCTGGACAGCGGAAAATACGATCTGGGCGTCGGGAATTTCGGCGTCACGGACGAGCGGCGCAAGGTCATCGACTTCGTCACCTACATCAACGACGGCCAGGGTTTCGCCGTGCGCAAGGACAGCAAGCTGGGAAAGGTAACCGATCTGACCCAGCTGTGCGGTCTGAATGTGGCGACAGGTGCGGGCACGACGTTCGAGGCGACGCTGGAGAAGGAGAGAAAGCGTTGCGGGGCCGCGGGAAAGAAGGACTACAAGGTCCAGACGTACGCGGACCCGGCCGCGATCTGGATCTCGCTCCAGCAGGGCCGCAGCGATGTGGTGATGTCGACGATCAACGGACTGCGCTTCGCGGTGAATCAGCAGCAGGGGCTGAAGTTCCTCAATGAATTCCACCGTCTCGACGTGGGATTCGCCTTCAGGAAGGGCACCGCGCTGGCGCCCGCGTTCCGGGCCGCGGTGAATCAGCTCATCAAGAACGGCACGTACGCACGCATCCTGAAGAAGTGGGGCACGGTTCCGTCCGGGATCAAGGAGTCGAGGATCTCCCCGCCGGAACTCACGTAGCGCGTCACGGGATCAGCGCGGATCACCGACCGGGAATCGGTGCGGCGGTCAGCAGCCGTCGCAGGGGCAACAGCAGTCGCACCCGTCGCAGCCGTCGCAGCAGCACCCGTCGCAGTTGCAGTCACATCCGCCGCAGTCACAGTCGCAGTTGTTGCACCAGCCCTCGCGCTTCTTGCCCGACCAGGGGCCCTCGAACTCGGAGGCACAGCAGGCCCGACAGGTGCAGCAGAGTCCGACGGCCAGGGCGCAGCCCGCGAGGAAGCTGCGTGGACGACGGCCGTCATGGCTGTCGCGGTACCCGTCGCGCTCGTCGGGCTCCGGGGGATGGGGGTCGAATCCGGGCGGCGGCGGCCCGAACGGCCCCGGCGCCTGATGCGCGCACGTGGCACCGAACGCCCGGTCCACCGAGCGCCTCAGTTCATGGGCGAGCAGGACGTGCGCCAGCTTGTCGTCCGTGAACTCGGCGTCCCGCAGCGCCAGGCGTATCCCGTGCAACGCGTCGTCGCACAGCCTGCGGGCCTCGGCCCGCGGGGTACCGGTGGCGGCGAGCGGGTTCCAGGCACCCGACACCGCGTCAGCTTCCTTGTCCTCCACGGCGTCCAGGAGATGGGCCAGCCGCCCGAAGAGCCTGCCCGCCTCGGCGAGCGGCGCCATGTTCTGCGGGCGGCCCGCGAGTACGGCGGTGTGCGCGAAGGCCGCCGCGGTGGCCGTCTCGGTCGGCTCGGTGACGGTGAGCAGCGGGGTGCCGGGGCCGGCCAGCGCCTCGATCCCGGCCTGCCGGTCCACGGAGTCGACCAGGAGCGCGGTGTCGAAGCCCAGCTCGGCGCCGGTGCGTGCGCCGGCGCGGTCCCAGCGCGCGGCGACCCGGCGGGCCGCAGCGGCCACCGGCCTGCGCGCCAACAGCCCGTCCCGGTCGGCGACGTGGTCCCGTACCTTCGCCGAGGCCAGCACCAGGGAGACGGCAGCCGCGAGCCGGGCTCCCTCACCACGGGCCACGGGCGCGGTACGCATCCCACGCAGCGGGCAGGGACCCGCGGTACGGCGCCCCGCGGCGGAACGGCCGGCCTGAGCCTCCGTCAGGACCGAGACGATCAGGCCGTCGTAGTTGGTGGCGATCCGGGCGAACTGCCCGTGGTCGCCCCGCAGCGCCAGACAGAGGCCGCAGAGATGGGCCGTCCACTCGGCCCTGAGCCCGTCGGAGAGACGGTGCGTGCAGGGCCTGACCATTCCGAACACCGTGCTCCCCCGAGCCTCGTCCGCCTGCCCGGTTCGATGGGGTCACCGGTGCCTCCGGCATCGTACCGAGGGGCCCGTTCACCCGTACGACCCCTCCATCACTCGTACGGCCCGAGGGGTCCTATTTTCATTCTGTCAGCAGTCGTACGTAGGAAGAACCCTGACGAATCACCATATCTTCTGCACCAGTACCGTCACGAATGCCCTACACGCCGACTATCCACTTGGCGCACCATCCGCATCATGGACGACCATAGGGATGCGGAACGCAGAAGAACCGCGGCGAAAGGAGGCGTCCATGGGATCGGTACGCAAGGCGAGTGCCTGGCTGGGGCTCGTCGAGGACAACGACGACGACCGCTACTACGACGACGAGTACGCAGAGGGAGCCGGATCCCCGGCCCCCGCCGAGGCATGGGTGACCGACCCGCGGGTCCGGGTGGCCTCCGAGGCGGCTCAGGAGAAGAGCCGCCGGATCGCCACCATCACCCCCGACAGCTTCCGGGACGCGCGCGGCATCGGTGAGATGTTCCGCGACGGTGTCCCGGTGATCGTCAACCTCACGTCCATGGAGCCCGCCGACGCCAAGCGCGTGGTCGACTTCGCCGCCGGACTGATCTTCGGGCTGCGCGGTTCGATCGACCGGGTGGCGACCCGGGTCTTCCTGTTGACGCCCGCCGATACGAAGATCGTCAGCGGGGAGGCCGCGGGCCGGTCCACCGAGGGCGGCTTCTTCAACCAGAGCTGAGCCGGAGGTGGCACCGGGCGCCGGGAGCCGCCCTCCGGGTGACGGAGCAGCTGCGGCCCCGCGGGGCGCTCGCCGGTGTGTCCGGCCTACCGGAACGCGTCGAGACCGGTGAGCGCCTTGCCCAGCACCAGTTGGTGCATCTCCACGGTGCCCTCGTAGGTGAGCACCGACTCCAGGTTGGTGGCGTGCCGCATCACGGGGTACTCCAGCGAGATCCCGTTGGCTCCGAGGACGGTGCGCGACGTGCGGCAGATCTCGATCGCCTCCCGCACGTTGTTGAGCTTCCCGAAGCTGACCTGCTCCGGACGGAGCTTCCCCGCGTCCAGCCGCCGCCCCAGGTGGTGCGCGAGCAGGATGCCCTTGTGCAGTTCCACCGCCATGTCGGCGAGCTTGGCCTGGGTGAGCTGGAAGCCGCCGATCGGCCTGCCGAACTGTTCCCGCGTCTTCGCGTAGTCGACGGCGGCCTCGAAGCTGGCGCGGGCGGCGCCCATCGCTCCCCAGACGATGCCGTAGCGGGCGTGGCTCAGACAGCTGAGCGGGCCCTTGAGGCCGGTGACCCCGGGAAGTACCGCGTCGGCCGGGAGCCGGACCTCGTCCATGACCAGTTCACTGGTGACCGAGGCGCGCAGCGACCACTTGTGCTTGATCTCGGGGGCGGAGAAGCCCGCGGCGTCCGTGGGGACGACGAAGCCGCGGATGCCCTCGTCGGTCTGCGCCCAGACGACGGCCACCCCCGAGACCGAGCCGTTGGTGATCCACATCTTGCGGCCGGTGAGCACCCAGTCGTCGCCGCTCCGCCTGGCGTACGTCCGCATCCCGGCCGGATCGGACCCGTGATCGGGCTCGGTGAGCCCGAAACAGCCGATGATCTCGCCCGCCGCCATGCCGGGCAGCCACCGCTGCTTCTGGTCCTCGGAGCCGAAGCGGTGGATCGCGTACATGGCGAGCGATCCCTGCACGGACACCAGGGAGCGGATGCCGGAGTCGGCGGCCTCCAGTTCCAGGCAGGCGAGCCCGTACTGGACCGCGGTCGCACCCGCGCAGCCGTACCCCTCCAGGGACATGCCCAGCGCGCCGAGCGAACCCAGCTCACGGGCCAGCTCGCGGATGCCGGGCAGTTCGCCCTTCTCGTACCACTCGGCGATGTGCGGGAGCACCCGGTCGGCGGCCCAGGCGCGGACCGTGCCGCGGATCGCGAGGTCCTCTTCGCCGAGCAGGTCGTCCAGGCCGATGGGATCGGCGGGGTCGAAGGGCGGCAGCTTCGAAGATGTGGACATGAGAAGGCCTCCGGCGGCTCGCGCGGCAAAACTAGCAGTGGTAGTTACGGCGTCCGGTCGACGTTACGGCTCAGCGTCCGGCTCGTCCAGACCCGGCCACCTCGACCGGCGAGGGGCGCGCCGGAACCGGCGCGGAGGAATTCACCCGCTCCTCGGAGGGGCCCGGAAGCCCGGACTGCAGAGGAGGGACCTCGGCGGTCTCGCACACGGCCTCGCAGTCCATCACGCGCGGCAGCCGCAGCGCGGCCAGCGCGCCGAGCAACAACAGCCCCGCGCTGACCAGCAGGGTGACGTGCAGCCCGTGGACGAAGGCATCACGGGCGGCGTTGCGCAGAGCCTCCCCGGCGGGGCCGCCCAACTGCCGGGCCACCTGGTACGCCTCGCCCAGCGAGTTGGCGGCCTGGTCGCTGGCCGACGCGGGCACGCCCGGCACCGAGGAGAGCGCGGGCCCGTAGGCCGCGTTCATGACACTGCCGAGCAGCGCTATCCCCATGCCGGCACCCAGCTGGTACGAGGTCTCGCCGATCGCCGCCGCGCCGCCGGCCCGGTCCGCCGGCGCTTCGCTGAGCATGGACTCGTACGCCCCGAAGAGCGTGGCCTGGAGTCCGAACCCGAGCATGACGAAGGCGGCCGTCAGCAGCAGGGGATCGTCGTGGGTCCCCATCTTCACCAGGCAGAGCACCGCGACCGCGGTGAGCACGAAGCCGCAGCTGACCATCCGGCGCGGGCCGAAGCGGCGCAGGACGCAGGAGCCGGCGGCGCCGGCGGTTATCGCGGCGAAGGTGAGCGGCAGCAGCCGCAGGCCGGTCGCGAGGGGGCTGAGACCGAGGACCAGCTGGAGGTACTGGACCGCTATCAGCTCCAGGCCGACCAGGGCCAGCATGGCGACCACGATGCAGCCGACAGCCGTGCTGAAGGTGGGCCTGGAGAACATACGGATGTCGATGAGCGGATGCCTGCGACTCTGCTGCCGCCGTACGAACAGCACCAGCAGCACCGCTCCCACAGCCAGCGGAAGGAGCGTCCCGACACCGAACACGCCCTCCCCGGCGCCGATCCGCTTGACCCCGAAGACCACTCCGAGGACCCCGGCCGCGGCCATCAGCGCACCGAGCACGTCCCACGGGCCATCCGCGCTGCCTCTCGACTCGGGCAGCATCCACCGGGCGAGCGGCAGCAGGACCGCCATCAGCGGGAGGTTGATAAGGAAGACGGAGCCCCACCAGAAGTGCTCGACGAGGAAGCCGCCGAGCACCGGACCGATGGCGGCGCCCACCGCGGCCACCGCGGTCCAGACACCGATCGCGACAGCACGCTCACGGCGGTCGGGGAAGACCGCGCGGAGTATCGACAGCGTCGCGGGCATGATCATCGCCCCGCCGATGCCGAGCAGCGCACGGGCCCCGATGAGGATCTCCGGGGTGGCCGAGAACGCGGCGACGGCCGAGGCCGCGCCGAAGAGGCCGTATCCGATCAGCAGAATGCGTCGGCGCCCCACCCGGTCGCCCAGCGTGCCGAAGAGAATCAGCAGCGCGGCACAGACCAGCGGATAGGCGTCGACTATCCAGAGCAGTTGGACGGGGCCGGGGCGCATGTCCTCGGTGAGCGAAGGCACCGCCACGTGCAGGACGGTCGCGTCCAGTGCGACCAGCAGCAGACTGACGCAGAGAACGACAAGGACGACCCAGCGGTTGGCACCGCCCTGAACGGCGGTGCGCGGGCGCCTGCCGACCGTGGACGTCCCTGTCATGCACGTACCTCCCACAGTGTGTCCCTCGCGCTCGGTGGGCCTGCGGGGACGACTGTGGTCCTCGGGGTCCGGCTTCGACGGGCGAGTGAGCCGTCAGCGTACGCGAGACCTCGCCCGTGTCACGTGGCCCATCTCTCAACCCGGGACAGCCGGACCTGTGCCGTGCGCCACGTTCCGCGCCGACTCAATGATCTTGAGGAGGCGCCGCAGCGACCGGCGGCCGACCGGAATATACCGATCGCGTACCCGCATATCTCTTTACCAGAGAGCCAATAACACGAGCGTAAGGACCCTCTTGCATATAACGCGATCCGCGAGACGCTATTCGACATTGCGTTGGAATAAACGACTCCCTGAGACATAGTCCACATCACATCGTCATCACAAAGAGACCAGATCGGCCAGCCTTGTCGTTCACTCGCTGTAACGTCGATTGAGTGCGTACCGACCGAATCTTCGCCCGCCTGGACCGGGAGCCGGAACCGCCGAGGCTAGAGATCCCTCGGATGAGCCGGACCCGGGCGGCTCTGCTCGGCTCGACGCTGGCGTTCTATCTCGTCATCGTCTTCGCCGTGCTGTCCACGTCCTGGCTCGTGGAGCTGGACTGGCGGGTCATGCTGTTCCGGCCCTATCAGCAGTGGCCTCAGCTGCACGCGTTCCTGGACTACTTCGTGGTGCTCGGCCAGCGCGGCCCCACCGCGGTGATGGTCGCGGCCTGGCTGGGCTGGCGTTCCTGGCGTCAGCACACCCTGAGACCGCTCCTGACCCTGGGCGTCGCGCTGCTGCTGCTGAACATGACAGTGGGTGCGGTCAAGCTCGGCCTCGGCCGGCTCGGCCCGCACTACGCGACCCAGATCGGCTCGGCCGAGCTCTTTGCCGGCGGCGATATATTTCCTTCCGGACACACCGCCAACGCCGTCGTGACCTGGGGAATCCTCGCCTATCTGGCGACCACACCACTGGCCAGGCGCTGGCTCTCGGTCGCCTCGTCGGCGCTGGCCCTGGGTGTCGGCGCGACCACCGTCTATCTCGGTACGCACTGGCTGAGCGACGTTCTCCTCGGCTGGGCCGCCGGGCTGCTGGTCCTGCTGGCGCTCCCCTGGTTCGAGCCGCTGATCGGCCGTACCGAGGCCGTGGTGTTCGCGGTGCGCGAGAAGCTCCGTGCCGCCCGCCGCAGGAACGCCGCACGCACGCCCGTCCCGGTGGGCGTCACCCCTGCCCTCTTCCCCCCGGAGCACTCCCGGCCGTCCGGCGGCGGCGAGGACAGCCAGCTGGAGCCGGTGGGCTTCGCGGCACGCGCCACGGGGGCCACCAGGGTCGCCACGCACCCCACCTCGCTCCAGCGGGCGCACGGTCCGCGCTCGGATCGCACACCGGCCGCCCCGGCAGGCAGCCGTCGTCCGCCGCACGCCGACCGCGCCCCTCGCGGTACCGGCCAGGCACGGCCGGTACCGGGCGGTTCCAGCTAGGGGCAGCGGGACGGCACACCTCACCGCACAGCGCGGAGCCCCGGCCAGGAGTTCTCCCGGCCGGGGCTCCGCGCTGTCGGCCCTGCACGGGCACGTGCGCGTGCGCCGCACGCCGGCGTCAGCCCAGCCAGCAGCGGACGACCTTCCCGCCGTCGACCTCGAAGTTGAGCCGTCCCGACTGGAACTCCATGGTGATGACCGCGCCCGTCGGAAGCGCTCTGACCGTGGACCAGCCGCGCGCACGGGCCAGTTGTCCGGCGCGCTCGGCATCGAGGCCCAGGTAACTTTCCGGGGCGTCGTCGGGCTGTACGGGAGGGGTCGGAATGGGTGCCATGACACCCACCGTAGGCCCCTGGGCTGGGCGAAGGAAGGCCAGGAGCCCGCCGGTGCGGAGCAGTGTCCCGGCTCTCGTGCGTACCGCTCGTGTCACAGGATCACCACAGCCGTTCGGCCCCTTCGTCGTCACTCGAACGGGGTGTTACGCGCGGGTAGAACTGCAATTGCACAAACGATGAACTGCGGGCCAATTCGGCTGCCCGAATTCATCCGGACCAGCTCTCCGGGCCTGCTCCGAATTACCCGGCGAGTAACATCCGCATAAATCTGCGGAGCGTCGATAATTCACGGGTTCCCCACGAAATCCGCACGCTTGCACGCCGCATCACACAGCGATTCCCGTATGCGCAGGCCCCCGGACGGCGCCAGGGCCAGGGCCTCAGCCCTTCGCCCGCTCCAGCCGCACGCTCAGGTCGTTGTCGACCGTGTAGTACGGCGTCGCGCGAGCATCGGGCTCCTCGCTGTCGCCGCCGAGCGACGCGGCCGGATAGACGTGGACGGACTTGCGGTCGGCGATGTCGTCGAGGATCCGGCCGATGCGCACCGCCGTGCCCGCGGCGCGCGTGGCGTCCGGTGCGCCCGTGGGCAACAGCCACAGGTCCCACACCCGCGTCCCCTCGGTACCGTCCGCGGCCAGCGGACCGTACGGCAGTGTGCAGCGGAACCGGCCGTCCCCGCCGTCCGTCACGGGCTCCCGGTACGCCTGTCCTCGCGTCCCGCGCAGCCGCGCCTCGACGGTGGATTCCGGGCCGAGCTCCGCCCCGTACAGCCGTCCTTCGAGGGTCAACGCTCCCCCGCCCACGGTCAGGTCGCCCGCTTCGGCATGCGGTGAGCGGGTCCAGCTGCGGATGGCGAGCCGCCCGTCGGCCGTCCGGTACGGAAGGTGCGCGACGACCCCGGTGGCCTCGGGCTCCGGCGTACGGTCGACGAGCTTCCGCAGGTCCCTGAGCCCGGGTTCGGCCCGCTGTTCACCCGCCGGGCCGCCGTCGGTGAAGGCGTCCCAGCGGCCCTCGGCCAGCACCGCGTCCGCGCGCAGCACGGCGCGCAGCCGGTCCCCCGGCGCCGCCGTGAGCGCCAGAGCGACCCGGTCGTCCGCCTTGCGCCGCTTCAGTACGAGGGCGGTCGCCCCGGCCGCCGCGAGGTCGAACGTGAGCGTTCCGTCGGCGTCGGCCGTGCAGTCGACGCACGGCGGCGTTCCTGTGCCGGTCTCCGTCATGCGGCCCTCCTCCTGCGCACCGCACCGGCGATCCGGTGCCTCAGCGCGTACGCCCGGCTGTTGACTGTGCCGCGGGTACGGAGCAGTCCGTCACCCAGCGCGGTACGGGGTCGGTCTTCCCCGCGCCCGGTGGCCAGTTGGGTGAAGAGCGCCTCGTGCCGTCCGGCGATCTCGGCGGGATCGAAACGGGCCGAGCTGTTCCGCGCCGCGCGGCCCATGTCACGCCGCAGACCGTCGTTCTCGATCAGCCGGAGAAGCGCCGCGGCGATCGCGCCGGTGTCGCCGACGGGGACCAGCAGTCCGTCGACGCCGTCGTCGATGATCTCACGAGGGCCGTGCGGGCAGTCGGTGGAGACGACCGGCAGCCCCGAGCGCATCGCCTCGACGATGGACATGCCGAACGACTCCAGACGCGAAGTGACCGCGGCCACCGACCCCTTGACCCATTCGGCCTCGATGGGGTTGGCCGGGCCCATCAGGAACACATGGTTGTACAGGCCGAGTTCACCGATGAGGGCGCGCAGGGCGTCCTTCTCGTTGCCGCTGGAGTCACCGCTGCCGTAGATCCGCAGCCGCCAGTCCGGGCGGACCGCCACCACCTGGGCGAAGGCCCGGACCAACAGGTCGAACCGCTTGGTCTCGGTGAGCCGGCCGGCTGCCACCACCCAGCGGGCCGTGGAGTCGGCGACCGGCAGCCGGGGCTCGGGAACGCTGTTGGGGACGGCCTCGATCCGCAGACCGGGCAGACCCAGCTCGCGGTACGCGCGGGCGTCCGCCTCGGAGACCGTGGTGACGGCGTCCAGCAGGCCGTAGCGGTAGCGGATCTCGCGGCGCAGCAGTTCGTTGTGGCTGTCCAGCGTCAGATGTTCCTGGCCGATCCGGACCGGCCCCGGCCGGGCCTGACGGGCGATCTGCACGTTCAGCCCCGGCCGGGTACCGACGACGACATCGGCCTCCAGCGACTTCAGGAAGTCACCGATCCGGGTGTCGGTGAGACGGCTGTACTGCCGGTACCGGTGATCCCCGCGGGGGAACACGGTGGCTGGTCCGGCTCGGTCCGGATCGTCGGCGGCCGGGCCCCCGCTGTCCTTGCGCAGATCGACGAGATGCCTCATCCGCACACCGTCGGGCGCGCCCAGGGTCGGCCGGTCGAGATGGCGGAAGACCGAGACGATCTCGACGTCGTGCTGTTCGGCGAGCGTCCCGGCCAGCGTGAACGTGGTCCGGATCGTGCCGCCTATGCCGTAGGCGTTGTGGAGCATGAATGAAATGTGCATGTCGCGGTCGTCGTCCCCCGTACTCCCCTGTGCCACTTCTGTGACTGGACTGTACGGCGGCTGATCGCGGGGGCGCAGCACGGGGGTCGGATCAACGGGCCGTCCGGCCGGGCCGGTCCGGGACCCGGTTCGATTCCGTTCGCTTTTACGCGTGACCCCGGCCGCAGGTCGCCCGTTGTTCTCTTGTCGGCCGGGAACTTCCCGGCGCACGAACCGAGTTCGAGGAGCCACCCGTGCCGCGCATGCTCGACGTCAGCCAGGACGTACGTGCCGAGATCGGCGACGAAGAAGCCGATCTCCTGCTCGCCGGGGACAACGCCCCGGGCAGCTACGACTGCACCTCCTGCCGAACCCCCGGGGACTCCGAGCAGGAGCGCACCAGTACCGTGCTGTTCGTCGGCGACGAGACCGCCGTACTCGCCTTCGCGCACGCCACCTGCATCCCCTCGCAGGTCGTCAAGGTCTCCGAGACGCAGCTCCAGGGCGCCGTGCGGAGCATCACCGGCGAGGGCGCGGCGCCGCAGGTACAGCAGCCGGTCGCGGCCGCCCCGGAGCAGGCCGTGCTCGGCATCACCAGCGGTCTCGTGCTGATCGAGGGCGATCTGAGGCCCGCGCTCGTCGTCGAGCCGACCGCTCCGGTCGTCCGCCCCGGGTCCACCGGCACCGAGGACGGCTTCCTCCAGCTCCTCGTCGAGCAGGGGTTCCAGCCCGTGGGCGATCTGAACCGGCTGCCCGGCGCGCTGCCCGGCTGGTCCGTACTGCTCGCCATGGGCCAGCTGCACGCCATCCTGCAGCCGGGCGCCGGGGGCGGTGGCCCTGTCTCCTGGTGGCAGGCCCACCAGCCGCTCCATGTCACCGAAGGCTGGCGTACGGCGGCCAACAAGTCGCACACCGTGCTGGTGTACGCCGCACCGGTGGGCTCGATCGGTCACCAGGGGCGCGAGGACCTGCTGCGCGACGCTCTGGAGAGGGCGGCGATGCGGGGCGCGCTGGTGGCCGCCGCGCTCCCGCTGGCCGGCACCTGACAGGCCCTGCATGTCCGTAACCCCCGACCGATTCCGGTTTCGGGGGTTACGGACATATTCGTACGGAAAAAACCTTTACGTTCCGCCCGCATCCGACAGGCCGCCCGGTCGTTGGCACCTACGTGCACCCATACGAGCCGAGCCGCCAGCCGTACCCGATCCCCGCCATGCGTCCCTCGCAGGAACCGTCGAGGAACCGTTCGGCCACGCCGATCTACGACGCGCTGTACGCCGAGTACCGCAGATCCTTCCGAACGCTGCCCGGTGACCGCAACAACGAGGAGAACACCGGGTTCACCGCGTTCGGCACCGGCCTGCACAGCAACGGCCGCGGCGCCCACCGGCCGCAGGAGAGCAACGGGTTCTGGCAGCGGCAGCCCACCGGGGGCCATCTCCCGGCAGCGCTGCCGCCCGGCCCCCGCAGGGGCATCTAGGGCCTTTCCCGGCAGACTGCCGGGAAAGGCACCAGCTACTTCTGACTACTTCTTGCGGCCGCGCTTCTCGCGCACGCGCACCGAGATGTGGATCGGCGTGCCCTCGAAGCCGAACTCCTCGCGCAGCCGGCGCTCGATGAAGCGCCGGTAGCCCGCCTCCAGGAAGCCGGACGCGAAGAGGACGAACCGCGGCGGCATGGTCCCTGCCTGCGTCCCGAAGAGGATCCGCGGCTGCTTGCCGCCGCGGACCGGGTGCGGGTGGGCGGCCACGATCTCACCGAGGAAGGCGTTGAGCCGCCCGGTCGGGATCCTGGTCTCCCAGCCCTCGATGGCCGTCTCGATCGCCGGGACGAGCTTCTCCATGTGCCGGCCGGTGACCGCGGACACGTTCACCCGGGGCGCCCAGGCGATCTGGCCGAACTCGGTCTCGATCTCCCGCTCCAGGTAGTAGCGGCGCTCCTCGTCGAGGTTGTCCCACTTGTTGTACGCGATCACGAGCGCGCGTCCGGCCTCCACGGCCATCGTCACGATGCGCTGGTCCTGGACGCTGATGGACTCGGTCGAGTCGATCAGTACGACGGCGACCTCGGCCTTCTCCAGGGCGGCGGCGGTGCGCAGCGAGGCGTAGTAGTCCGCGCCTTCCTGGAGGTGCACCCGGCGGCGGATACCGGCCGTGTCGATGAACTTCCAGACGACTCCGCCGAGCTCGATCAGCTCGTCGACCGGGTCGCGGGTGGTGCCGGCCATCGCGTTGACGACCACACGGTCCTCTTTCGCGACCTTGTTGAGCAGCGAGGACTTGCCGACGTTCGGACGGCCGATGAGCGCGATCCGGCGCGGACCGCCGACCTTGGTGCCGAAGGTCTGGGCCGGGGCCTCGGGGAGCGCTTCGAGGACGGCGTCGAGCATGTCGCCGGTGCCGCGGCCGTGCAGCGAGGAGACGGGGTGCGGCTGGCCGAGGCCGAGCGACCAGAGCGTGCTGGCGTCCGCCTCGCCGCTCTGGCCGTCGACCTTGTTGGCGCAGAGCACGACGGGCTTGCCCGCCCGGCGCAGCAGCTTGACGACGGCCTCGTCGGTGTCGGTCGCGCCGACCGTCGAGTCGACGACGAAGACGACCGCGTCGGCGGTCTCGATCGCGTACTCGGCCTGCGCGGCGACCGAGGCGTCGAGGCCCAGGACGTCCTGCTCCCAGCCGCCGGTGTCGACGACCTTGAACCGGCGGCCCGCCCACTCCGCCTCGTAACTCACGCGGTCGCGGGTGACGCCCGGCTTGTCCTGGACGACGGCCTCACGGCGTCCGATGATGCGGTTCACCAGGGTCGACTTGCCGACATTCGGTCGGCCGACGACGGCGAGGACGGGCAGCGGGCCGTGCGAGGCCTCATCAAGGGCGTTCTCGACGTCTTCGACATCGAAGCCCTCTTCCGCGGCGAGCTCCATGAACTCCGCGTACTCGGCATCGCCGAGTGCTCCGTGGTCGTGCTGGTCGTTCATGAAGTCCGTTCCTCTGTGTTACGTCATCGATGGACCGCGGTTGCGCGGTCCACTACTCAAGTCTCGCTCAGCGCCCGGTGAGACGCCTGGCACTTTCCAGGTGGGCGGTCAGCCGCTCCTGGATCCTCACGGTGGCCTCGTCCAGCGCCTTGCGCGTGCGCCGTCCGCTCCCGTCGCCTGCCTCGAAGGCGTCGCCGAACACCACATCGACCCGGCTGCGCAGCGGCGGCAGGGCCGGCACCAGCCGCCCGCGGCGCTCGGTACTCCCGAGCACGGCGACCGGCACGATGGGTGCCCCGGAGCGCACCGCGAAGTACGCGAGCCCGGAGCGCAGCGAGGCGAAGTCACCCTCGCCCCTGGTGCCCTCGGGGAATATCCCGAGGACTCCCCCGTCGGCGAGCACCCCCAGGGCGTCCGTGACGGCTGCCCTGTCGGCGGTCGAACGGTCGACCTTCAGCTGCCCGATCCCGCGCAGGAACGGATCGAGGGGGCCGACGAACGCCTCCTTCTTGATCAGGAAGTGCACCGGCCGGGGCGCGGTCCCCATCAGCATGGGCCCGTCGATGTTGTGCGAGTGGTTCACGGCCAGGACGACCGGGCCGCTCGCGGGGACCCGCCAGGCGCCGAGGACGCGGGGCTTCCACAGCCCGTACATCAGGCCGATGCCGATGCCCCTGCCGACCGCGGCACCTCGGGGCGCGGGTGCCGTCACTTGGCGGCCTGCTTCTCCTCGATGAGGGTGACGACGCACTCGATGACCTGCTGAAGGGTCAGCTCGGTGGTGTCCACCTCGACCGCGTCGTCCGCCTTGGCCAGCGGCGAGGTCTTACGGCTGGAGTCGGCCGTGTCCCGCTTGATCAGGGCGTCCTTGGTGGCGGCCAGGTCGGTGGCCTCCTTGCCCTTGAGCTCCCCGCTGCGGCGGGCGGCACGGGCCTCCGGAGAGGCGGTCAGGAAGACCTTCAGGTCGGCGTCCGGCAGGACCGTGGTCCCTATGTCACGGCCCTCGACCACGATCCCCCGGCCGGCCGAGGCGGCGATGGCCCGCTGCAGTTCGGTGATCCGGGTCCGCACCTCGGGGACCGCGCTGACCGCGCTGACCTTGGCGGTGACCTCCTGCGTACGGATCGGACCCGAGGCGTCCGCGCCGTCGACCGTGATGGTCGGGGCCGACGGGTCGGTGCCCGAGACGATCGCGGGCTTGGCCGACGCGGTCGCCACGGCCACGGCGTCCTGGACGTCGACACCGTTGCTGATCATCCACCAGGTGATCGCCCGGTACTGGGCGCCGGTGTCCAGGTAGCTCAGGCCGAGCTTGGCCGCGACCGCCTTCGACGTGCTGGACTTGCCCGTGCCGGAGGGGCCGTCGATGGCGACAATCACTGCTGCCGGTGCGGTCCTGGCGGCGGTTTCCACGGTGGCGGGCACCTTCCTGCTTCACGGGGCGTATGTACGGGACGCCGGTGCGCCCCGGACAAGGTTACTGGCTGGGCCGACCACCCTGTTACGCCGTCCGCCCGGAGCCCGCCCCGCGCCCGGTCCGCTACTGGCGCAGCGACCAGCCCCGCTCGCGCAGCGACGCCGCCAGCGCGGGCGCCGCGCTCGGCTCCACCATGAGCTGCACCAGGCCGGCCTGCTGCCCCGTCGCGTGCTCGATCCGTACGTCCTCGATGTTGACCCCCGCCCGGCCGGCGTCCGCGAAGATCCGGGCCAGTTCGCCCGGCTGGTCGCTGATGAGGACGGCCACGATCTCGTACGAGGCCGGTGCGGCCCCGTGCTTTCCGGGTACCCGCACCCGTCCGGCATTGCCGCGCTTCAGTACGTCCTCGATGCCCGCCGCGCCGGTGTGCCGTTTCTCCTCGTCGGCGGACTGGAGCGCCCGCAGGGCCCGGACCGTCTCGTCGAGGTCGTCGGCGATCCCGGTCAGGACGTCCGCCACCGGCCCGGGGTTGGCCGAGAGGATCTCGATCCACATCCGCGGGTCGGAGGCGGCGATCCTGGTGACGTCCCTGATGCCCTGGCCGCACAGGCGTACGGCCGTCTCGTCGGCGTCCCGCAACCGGGCCGCGACCATGGACGAGATCAGCTGCGGGGTGTGCGAGACGAGCGCCACGGCCCGGTCGTGCGCGTCGGCGTCCATCACCACCGGCACCGCCCGGCAGAGCGCCACGAGCTCCAGCGCCAGGTTGAGCACCTCGGTCTCGGTGTCCCGGGTCGGGGTCAGCACCCAGGGGCGCCCCTCGAAGAGGTCCCCCGTCGCGGCCAGCGGGCCCGAACGCTCCTTGCCGGCCATCGGGTGCGTACCGATGTACGCGGCCAGGTCGCAGCCCATGGCCTCCAGCTCGCGGCGCGGCCCGCCCTTGACGCTGGCCACGTCGAGGTAGGCGCGGGCGACGCCGCCACGCATCGCGTCGGCCAGCGTGCTCGCCACATGTGCGGGCGGTACGGCGATGATCGCGAGGTCGGCCCGTCCTTCGAGCGGGTCGTCCGTGCCCGCGCCGAGCGCCGCCGCCGTCCGGGCCTGGCCCGCGTCGTGGTCGGCGAGGTGGACGGTGACACCCCGTCCGGCCAGGGCGAGCGCCGCGGAGGTGCCGACCAGGCCGGTTCCGATGACAAGGGCGGTTCTCACTGGGCGATGTCCTTGCGCAGGGCCCCGGCGGCGCCGAGGTAGACGTGGCTGATCCCGGTCCTCGGCAGGTCGCTCTCGATGTGCGCGAGTATCCGTACGACGCGCGGCATGGCTCCGGCGATGTCCAGTTCCTGGGCACAGATCAGCGGGACGTCGACGATGCCGAGTCCGCGCGCCGCCGCTGCCGGGAAGGCGCTGTGCAGATCGGGAGTGGCCGTGAACCAGATACTGATCAGGTCGTCGGCGGTGAGGCCGTTGCGCTCCAGAACTGCTGTGAGCAGCGCGCCGACCTGCTCCTCCAGATGCCCGGCCTCGTCCCGCTCCAGCTGGACCGCGCCCCGGACCGCTCGTACTGCCACGTCGTGCTCCTTGCTCCGTGCCTCTGCTCCGCCCGCTCCGTTCAGAGTAGTCAGCCGTACCGGACCCGGCTTCCGCGCCCGTCCACCGAGACGCGGGACGCCCGGCCGAAAAGATCCTGGGCGGCCGGGTCGTCCGGCGTACTCTCTCGCGCATGCAGCTGACCCCCGAGGCGCTGGTGCGCGACCACACCGTCTACGCCTGTGTGATGGGCTCGCGCGCCTTCGGTCTGGCCACCGACGCCAGCGATACGGACCGGCGCGGTGTCTTCCTCGCGCCGACCCCGCTGTTCTGGGGCTTCGACAAGCCTCCGACGCATGTGGAAGGTCCCGCGGACGAACAGTTCTCCTGGGAACTGGAGCGCTTCTGCGAGCTGGCCCTGCGCGCCGACCCCAATGCCCTGGAGTGTCTGCACTCCCCGCTCGTGGAGCAGGCCGACGCCACGGGCCGCGAACTGCTGGCGCTGCGCGGTGCGTTCCTCTCCCGCGGCGCCCACACCACCTTCACCCGGTACGCGCTGGGACAGCGCAGGAAGCTGGACGCCGATGTACGGCAGCTCGGCGCCCCGCGCGGAAAGCACGCCATGCACCTGCTCCGCCTCATGGCGTCCTGCCGTGATCTGCTGCGCACCGGCGAGCTGGTGATCGACGTGGGTGACGCGCGGGAGCCGCTGCTCGCGGTGAAGCGGGGCGAGGTGGCGTGGCCGGAGATCGAGCGGCGCATGACCCGGCTCGCCGCCGAGTGCGACGAGGCCGCCGCGCACACCCCGCTGCCGCCGGAACCGGACCGGGCGCGGGTCGAGGACTTCCTGTTCCGGGCCCGCCAGCGGTCAGCGCTCCGGCCGGGTCCGTACGACGGCCTCGCGGGTACGGGGCGTACCGGTCCCGCCTGACGGGGCCCGCCGCCACCGCGCCTCTGTTCAGGCGTCCCAGAGCGCGCCCAGCGCCAGCAGCTCGCTCCGGTACTCGATCCGCTCCGCCCATTCCGCGGGCCACGCGTCCGGACCCAGGTGGGCTCCGGCGAAGGCTCCCGCCAGACAGGCGATCGAGTCCGAGTCGCCCGCGGTGCAGGCGGCCCGCCGCAGTGCGAGGACCGGCTCGTCGGGGAAGAGCAGGAAGCAGAGCAGCCCGGTGGCGAGGGCTTCCTCCGCGATCCAGCCCTCGCCCGTGGCCAGGCAGGGGTCCGTCTCCGGCGAGGGCGTCCTGAGGGCGTCGACGAGCCGGTCGAGGGCGGCCAGGCAGTCGTCCCAGCCGCGCGCCATGAAGCGTTCGGGGGTCGCGTCCACAGTGGCGTAGGTCCACAGGTCACCGAGCCACTGCTCGTGGTAGCGGGTGCGGTTCTCGATGGCGTACGAACGCAGCTGCCCCACCAGGCCCGTCGGCTCGGCGCCCCGGGCCAGCAGGAACACGGCACGCGCCGTCAGATCGCTCGCGGCCAGCGCCGTCGGGTGGCCGTGGGTGAGCGCGGACTGCAACTGGGCGGCGCCCGCGCGCTCTTCCGCGCTCAGCCCGGGTACGAGGCCGATCGGCGCGACCCGCATGTTGGCCCCGCATCCCTTGGAGCCGATCCGGCTCGCCTGCTGCCAGGGCAGGTCGCTGTCCAGCAACTCGCAGGCCGTCAGGCACGTGTTGCCGGGTGCCCGGTTGTTCTCCGGCGAGTGGTACCAGGCCACGAACTCCTCGCGTACCGGCGGAGCCATCCGCGCCGCGGTCAGCGGCCCACCGTCCATCGCCTTCCGCAGCCCGCGCCCGAGCGCGAGCGTCATCTGGGTGTCGTCGGTGACGAACGCGGGCCGGGGCAGCTCCATCTCGCGCCACGGCCCGCACTTGGCGAGGATCGCGGGTACGTCGTTGAACTCGGTCGGGAAGCCGAGCGCGTCCCCGAGCGCGAGACCTGTCAGGGAGCCGGTCGCGGCCCGTTCGGTAGCAGTGCTCGTACGGCTCATGTCGGACCGTCCTTCCGGACGCGGCAGCAGTGGGTGGCGGCGGGTGCGGAGCGGTGGCAGGCGTACGGACCCATGCCCGCACCTCCGGACCGGCCTCCCTTAATCGTCACTCTGACTATAAAGGGGGAAGGTGCGGCACGACAAGCAAGAACCCGGCCCCCGCAAGAGCGGGGACCGGGTTCTCCGTTGCCGGATACGACTACGGCAGCAGTGCCTGACGGGCCTAGAGGCCGACTTCCTTCATCAGCATGCCGACCTCCGTGTTGGTGAGGCGGCGCAGCCAGCCGGACTTCTGGTCGCCCAGCGGGATCGGACCGAAGCTGACCCGTACGAGCTTCTCGACCGGGAACCCGGCCTCGGCCAGCATGCGGCGGACGATGTGCTTGCGGCCCTCGTGGAGGGTCACCTCGACCAGGTAGTTCTTGCCGGTGTTCTCGACGACCCGGAAGTGGTCGGCGCGGGCGTACCCGTCCTCCAGCTCGATGCCGTCCTTGAGGCGCTTGCCGAGGTCGCGCGGCAGGGGGCCCTGGATCGCGGCGAGGTAGGTCTTCTTGACGCCGTACCGGGGGTGGGTCAGCCGGTGGGCCAGCTCGCCGTGGTTGGTGAGCAGGATGATGCCCTCGGTCTCCGTGTCGAGACGGCCCACGTGGAACAGCCGCGTCTCGCGGTTGTTCACGTAGTCACCCAGGTTCTGGCGGCCGTCCGGGTCCTCCATCGAGGAGACG
This sequence comes from Streptomyces sp. A 4/2, assembly GCF_940670765.1. Lineage (GTDB taxonomy): Bacteria > Actinomycetota > Actinomycetes > Streptomycetales > Streptomycetaceae > Streptomyces. The sequence continues at coordinate 28,616 of NZ_CALNVW010000031.1, read as the reverse complement.
ACACCGGCCGGCTTGTTCAGCGCGAAGAAGAGGTACGACTGGGTGGCGACCGTCAGGCCGTCCACCTTGATCTCGTCCTTCGGCAGGACCCGCCGGCCCTGCTCCATCACGATCTCGCCGTTGATCTCGACCCTGGCCTGGTCGATCAGCTCCTCGCAGGCACGCCGCGAGCCCATTCCGGCCCTGGCCAGTACCTTCTGCAGGCGCTCGCCCTCCTCCTCGGCGCCGGGGAAGGTCTTGGGGGTCTTCACCTGCGGCTTGTTGTGCCGTTCCCGGTTGCGCTCCTCGATCTTGGCGTCGAGCTCACGCGGACGGGAGGGCTCGCGCTGGCCGTGCGGGCCGCGGCGCGGGGCCGCCCCGCTCGTCGGGCTCTTCTTCGGTCCGCCCTTGGCACCACCGCGCGCGGCGGCCCCCCGGCTGCCGGACGTCTTGCCACCGGCCGCGGACGGACCGCGACCGCCGCCGCCACCGGCCCGGCCGCCGCCACCGCTGGGCCTGCGGCCCTGCTCGTCGGAGGAACTCGTGCCGACGTCGTAACGGCGCTCCTCGGGACGGGGCCGGCGCGGACGCTCCTCCTGCTTGTCGCCGCGCGCTCCGCCGGCACCCCCGGCCTTCGGACGGGGCGGCTTTCCGCCCGCACCCCGGTTGTCCCGGTTGCCGCTTCCGCTGTTCCTGCCGTTGCTTCGCATCAAAGTTCCGTCTTGTCGTCTGCGTCGGTGTCCGGACCGTACGGTGCATCCGGATCGAACGACGGCACACCTTCTTGTGTCTCGGCCTCGATCGCATCCGCCTCCGGAAGGAAGGGCGCGAGCTCCGGGAGCTCGTCCAGGCCTCGCAGGCCCATCCGCTCCAGAAAGTAGTTCGTCGTCCTGTACAGGATCGCACCTGTTTCGGGTTCCGCGCCCGCCTCCTCCACCAGACCGCGCTGGAGGAGGGTCCGCATGACCCCGTCACAGTTCACTCCGCGGACCGCGGAGACCCGTGAACGGCTCACCGGCTGCCGGTAGGCGACCACCGCGAGCGTCTCCAGGGCGGCCTGGGTGAGCCGGGCCTGCTGCCCGTCCAGAACGAAGCTCTCGACTGCTTCGGCGTACTCGGGCCGGGTGTAGAACCGCCAGCCGCCCGCGACCAGCCGCAGGTCGAACCCCCGCCCCTGGACCGTGTACTCGTCGGACAGTTCCCGCAGCGCGTCGGCGATCTCACGCCGGGGCCGGTCGAGCACCTTGGCCAGGTGTTCCTCGGTGGCCGGTTCGTCGACGACCATCAGGACCGCTTCGAGCGCGGGCTTGAGATCACTCACGCCTTCTCCTCGGCAACTTGCTCGGACGGGTCGGACTGGTCGAACTCGTCGGTGACCACGGGCTCCGCGCCGTCAGCGCCGGTCCAGCGCACCAGCAGCTCGCCGAGTGCCTCCTCCTGGTCCAGCGCGACCGCCTTCTCGCGGTAGAGCTCCAGCAGGGCGAGGAAGCGGGCCACCACGGTGAGGGTGTCCGCCGCGTCCTCGGTGAGCGTGCGGAAACTCACGTCTCCGCCGGCCCGCAGCCGGGCGATCACGATCTCCGCCTGCTCCTGCACGGAGACCAGCGGCGCGTGGATGTGGTCCACGTAGATCTGTGGTGCGGCCCGCGGCTGCATCGCCTTCGCCGCGAGCCGGGCGAACCCCTCGGCACCGATGCTGATGACGACCTCGGGCAGCAGTTCGGCATGGTGCGGTTCCAGGCCCACGGTCCGCGGATACCGCCTGCCCTCCGCTTCCAGCCGCTCACTGAAGATGTCCGCGATCTGCTTGTACGCGCGGTACTGGAGCAGCCGCGCGAAGAGCAGGTCGCGCGCCTCCAGCAGCGCCAGGTCGGCCTCGTCCTCGATCTCGGCCGCGGGCAGCAGCCGCGCCGCCTTGAGGTCGAGCAGGGTGGCGGCGACCACCAGGAACTCCGTGGTCTGGTCCAGGTCCCATGCGGCGCCCATGGCCCGGATGTGTGCCATGAACTCGTCGGTGACCTTGGACAGGGCGATCTCGGTGACGTCCAGCTTGTGCTTGGAGATCAGCTGGAGCAGCAGGTCGAAGGGCCCCTCGAAATTCGCCAGCCGGACCCGGAACCGGCCGTCGTCGGGCTCGGCGGGGCCCTCCGGGGCGGGGGCGGGCACAGGTTCGTGCGAGGCAGGTACGGGCGGAGCCGGTTCGGGCGGAACGGGCGGAGCCGGGGCCGGTTCCGTGGTTCGGGGCGGTTCGTTCGCGCTGCCGTGAGGTGGCGGCGCGGGCCGTGTCTCCGGCTCGGGCGCCCCCGCACTCCCGGCCCCGGTACCCGGCCCGCGGCCCAGGGCGCGGCGGCGCGGCTGGGCGGAGTCGTCGGTGGGCATCGCGGTCCAGGGTACGGAAGTGCGGGCGCGGGAAGGCTACCGGCGCGCAGCCGTTCAGCGTCCGCGCAGCCGCCGTACGAGAATGCTCGCGTCGCCGCGGGACTCCAGGTCCGCGAGCACGACGGCGACCGCCTCCCGGACGATGCGCCCGCGGTCCACGGCGAGGCCGTGTTCCCCGCGCAGCACCAGCCGTGCGTGTTCCAGATCCATCAGTTCCTCGGCCGAGACGTAGACCGTGATCTTCTCGTCGTGCCGCTCCCGCCCGGTGGGGCGCCGGTTGGCTCCCCTGCCGCCGCCCCGGCGGCGCTGCTGGGCCGCCGGCGCGACGGGCGCGCTCATCGGGCGCACCTCCTGCGGTCTGCGGCTGGTCGCCGCCTCCGCTTCGGCCGTACGGCTGCGGGGCTCCGCCGGTTCCGCCACGGCGGTGGCGTGCTCCGCCGCCGCGGGCTCGGTCCGTTCGGCGGCGGAAGCGGCTGAATCGCTCTCGCCCGCCGGACCCGGCACCCGGGGCTCGCCGTTGACCGGCCGCCGGGGGGACGACGACTGAAGCGCCATCCCTCCGGTCGTACGGAACAGTTCGTCGGCCCCCGGCAGACTCACTCGGCGTGACACCGGGCGAGCACCTCCCTGGCGAGCTGACGGTAAGCGGCGGCGCCGACCGAGTTGGAGGCGTACGTCGTGATGGGCTCACCGGCGACCGTGGTCTCCGGGAAGCGCACCGTCCGTCCGATCACTGTGTGGTACACGTGGTTGTCGAAGGCTTCGACGACGCGCGCGAGCACCTCACGGCTGTGCACCGTTCGGGAGTCGTACATCGTGGCGAGGATCCCGTCGAGTTCCAGCTCCGGGTTGAGCCGTTCCTGGACCTTCTCGATGGTCTCGGTCAGCAGCGCGACGCCACGCAGCGCGAAGAACTCGCACTCCAGCGGCACGATCACCTTGTGAGCGGCCGTCAGCGCGTTCACGGTCAGCAGACCGAGTGACGGCTGGCAGTCGATCACGATGTAGTCGTAGTCCTGCATCAGCGGCTTGAGCGCCCGCTGGAGCGTGGACTCACGGGCCACCTCGCTGACGAGCTGCACCTCGGCGGCCGACAGGTCGATGTTGCTCGGCAGCAGGTCCATGTTGGGCACTGCGGTCTTGAGCAGGACCTCGTCCGCCGCCATGCCCCGCTCCATGAGCAGGTTGTAGACGGTGAGGTCGAGCTCCATCGGGTTCACGCCGAGACCGACGGACAGCGCGCCCTGCGGGTCGAAGTCGACCAGCAGCACCCTTCGTCCGTACTCGGCGAGAGCGGCGCCCAGATTGATGGTCGACGTGGTCTTGCCCACGCCGCCCTTCTGGTTGCACATCGCGATGATCTTGGCGGGACCGTGGTCGGTCAGCGGTCCCGGGATCGGGAAGTACGGCAGCGGCCGTCCGGTCGGGCCGATCCGCTCGCGGCGCTGGCGGGCAGCGTCGGGGGCGAGCGTGGCCGCGTACTCCGGGTCGGGCTCGTACTCGGCGTCGGGGTCGTAGAAGTGACCCTCGGGTACCTCGTTGTAGACGGCGAGATGGGTGGTCGTATCGCCACTCCGGTCGCCGGCCCTGGCGTTCACGTGTTGGCCGTCCATACTCTGGTGGGCTGTCGTCATGTGCTGGTGGGTCTGGTGGCTCGCGAAGGCGCGGACAGCGACGGAGCCGACAGCCTCGCGCCCCGCTGGGCCATGGCCCCGAACAGGCATTCCTGGCTGACCACCCCCGGGAGTAAATGTCGACTCATTCACAAGTCGTCTTACCTCCTTGGACGTGACCAGGAAACTTTATCGATAGGTCAGCGTGGCACCATGCCGACGGTTGGCGACTCTATGGCGTGTCACCGCTCCGCAGCAACACAATCCGCCGGACCCGGCCCGATGTGTCGGCAACCCAACACCCCGATGTCAAGGGCGCACAGGGATCACTCGGGAAGTTTCGAGGGTGTACGAAACGGCTAAAGGGTTACGTTCAAGGCTAGTTGAACGAGGCACACAAAGGGGGCGGACGCACGTCCGGCCGGACCTTCGCGGGCAAGGTCCGGCCGGTTGCGTGAGATTGACGACGCGTGTTGACGCGTCAGCCGAGCAGCGTGCTCAGTTCGGTGTGCGGAAGGCCGAGCGCCTCGGCCACCGAGGCGTAAACGACCTGCCCGTCATGCGTGTTGAGCCCCAGCGCGAGCGCGGAGTCCCGGCGCAGCGCGTCGGCCCAGCCACGGTTCGCCAGCTCCACGATGTACGGCAGCGTGGCGTTGGTCAGGGCATAAGTCGACGTACGCGGCACTGCACCCGGCATATTCGCCACACAGTAGAACACCGAATCGTGGACCTGGAAGGTCGGGTCGGCGTGCGTGGTCGGATGCGAGTCCTCGAAGCAGCCACCCTGATCAATCGCAATGTCGACAAGTACACTTCCGGGCTTCATCTTGGCGACGAGCTCGTTCGTGACGAGCTTCGGAGCCTTGGCGCCGGGGATCAGGACCGCGCCGATGACGAGGTCCGCCGCGACGACCGCCTTCTCCAGCTCGAAGGCGTTGGAGACGATCGTCTGCACCTTGGTGCCGAAGATCTTGTCCGCCTCGCGGAGCTTGTTGATGTCCTTGTCGAGCAGCGTGACGTGGAAGCCCATGCCGATGGCGATCTGCGTGGCGTTCCAGCCGGAGACGCCGCCGCCGATGACGACCGCCTCGCCCGCAGCCGTACCGGGAACACCGCCGGGCAGCACACCGCGACCGCCCGCCGAACGCATCAGGTGGTAGGCGCCGACCTGCGGGGCGAGCCGGCCCGCGACCTCGGACATCGGGGCCAGCAGCGGCAGCTGACGGCCGGCGGTCTCGACCGTCTCGTACGCGATCGCCGTGGTGCCCGACTCCAGCAGGGCGTCCGTGCACTCACGGGAGGCGGCGAGGTGCAGGTACGTGAAGAGCGTCTGGTCCTTGCGGAGGCGGTGGTACTCCTCGGCGATCGGCTCCTTGACCTTCAGCAGCAGATCAGCGGTGGCCCAGACCTCGTCGGCGGTGGGGAGGATCTGCGCCCCGGCCGCCACGTACTCCTCGTCCGTGATGGCCGAGCCGACTCCGGCGCTCTCCTCGATGACCACCTGATGACCGTGCCGCACCAACTCGTGCACACCGGCGGGGGTGATGGCCACCCGGAACTCGTTGTTCTTGACCTCGCGGGGGATGCCGACCTTCACGTCGATCACGGTCCTTGAATCAGGGGGGATATCTCTGGCGATGCCATACATATCCGGACATGCACAGCACAGCTGGAGGCACCACGGATACACGCGACGAAACCAGTTTAATGAAGGGCTTCTCCCTGTCTAGCCTTTCAAAGCATCAATCTTCCGCCGAGACACCACGGATTTCGTAGGCAGATCGCGAATCAGCCAACAATCTCTCAGCCGAACCCCGGTGCAGTCGGGCCGCCGCGGAGTCCCCGAGCCGCTCCAGGGTGTCGGCCAGCCGCAGGTGCAGTGCCGCCTGGAGCCGCTCGTCGCCGGCCCGCCGCGCCCACTCCACCGCCTCCGTGCAGGTACGGAGCGACTCCTCCGGCCGCCCCGCGTACTCCTGCACCCTGGCCACCTCGCTGAGCGCCCTGGCCTGGCCCGGCAGGTCACCGAGCCGCCGGTAGCCGGCCACCGCGGCCCGCCAGCTGCGCAGCGCTTCGCCGTAGCGCCCCGCGTAGGTGTGCACGGAGCCGAGCCGTCCGTACAGCCGGGACTCGTCCGCCAGTTCGCCCCGGGCCTGCCGCTGGGACAGCGCCCGCCCGTACCAGTCGCAGGCCCGCTGCCAGTCCCCCAGCTCCTGGTAGGCACCCCCGACGGATTCCGTCGCCCGCCCGGTCGCGTACGGGTCGTTCGCGGCACGTCCCGCGTCCAGTGCGGCCCGGTACCGGGTCAGCGCATCCCGGGTGCGGCCGGTCCGTGCGTCCAGATCGGCCAGGTTCAGCAGCGCCGCCGCCCGCTCCCGGTGCAGTCCCCGGCGCTCGGCGACACCGAGGACCAGCTGGTGGAGCCCGTACAGCTCGGGAGCGGCGGCCTCGGCGCCGCGGTGCGTGGAGAGCGCCCTGACGAGTGCGGCGACCAGTCGCCTGGCGAGGGTGTCGAGCTCGCCGTCCTCGACGGCCAGCCGGGCGGACGCCAGCAGCACGGGCTCCCGCAGCCGCAGCCACTCGGCGGCGGCCGGGGCGTTCGGGAACCGCAGGGTACGGGGCAGCCCGGCCAGCTTCCGGCGGGCCGCCGAGCCCTCCGGATCGGTGATCGCCCGGCACGACTGGAGCAGCCGTACGGTCCGCTCCAGCATCCGCGCGCGGGCCAGCTGCACCTCGGCGGCCCGGTCCTGGGACTCCATCAGGGCCCGCAGCAGCGGCGCCAGGCAGCCGGGCACCTCGAACAGCTCACCGCGTGTGCGCAGCAGCCCGAGCGCCACGAAGTCCTCCAGCGTGGACCGGGCCGCGGAGACGGAACAGCCGGCCAGCGCGGACGCGGTGTGCGCGTCGGCGAGACCGGCAGGCGCGAGGGCCAGCAGTCGCAGTATCCGGGCGGCAGGCTGCGGAAGCGTGCCGTAGACGAACCGGAAGGCACGGGCCAGCGGACGGACCGCCTCGGTCTCTTCCGCTTCGTCGGGCAGGTTCCGCAACTGCTGGGTGACGTCGGCGACCGACAGCATGGGCCTGGCGGCGAGCCAGCCGCCCAGCAGGACCAGTGCGGCCGGCTGCCCGCCGCACTCCTCGGCGAGCGTCTCGGCAGTCCGCGGGTCGACGGTGATCCGTACGGCGCCCGCGAAGCGGCCCAGCAGCTCGACGGCCGAACCGGTGTCCAGTCCGCCGAGGGTGCACGGCCGGACGTCGGGGATGCCGGTCAGCGGGCCGGTGGAAGTGGCCACGACCAGGCACTCGGAGATGTCCGGCAGCAGTGGATCGACCTGTTCGGCGTCGACCGCGTCGTCCAGGAACAGCAGCGTCCGGCGTCCGGCGAGTGCCTCGCGCACCAGCTCGGTGAGTTCGTCCTCCCCGGCGCCCGCGGGCGCCGGGACGCCGAGAGCGCCGAGCAGTTCGCGGGCGGTCCGCTCGACGGGGACGCGCCCGCCGCCGGGAGTCGTCAGCCGGGCACGCAGCACGCCGTCCGGGTAGTCGCCGGCGAGCTGTCCGACCAGTTCACCGGCGAGCGCGCTGCGCCCGGATCCGGGCCTTCCGGCGATCAGCAGTACCCGGGGGCGGGTCCCCTTGCGGCCGGCCATGGTGTCGAGTCCGGCCCGCCCGATGTCGGCGCGCAGGGACTTCAACTCCCGCTGCCTCCCGAAGAACTGACCGGCCGTCCGGGAGGCCTTCGCCACCGTGACCCGGTCGACCGAATCCACCGCCTGATCCGTCACGGGCCTCGCTCCGTCCGCCTGCGCACCAGCCCGCCGGGGGCCCGGACGGGACGGTGCCGAGCGTAGTTCACGTACCGAGACGAACCAGGTGGAGCGGGGCGGGCACATCCCCTGATTGGATCAGCAGATCATCCGATTGACTGGATCCGGTCGGGTACGCGGCTCCCTACGCCTCGAAGGGGCGGGCGGGCCAGGGGGCGTCGGCCGGGCGGAGCGCGTCGAGGCCGCCCTCCTGCTGCAGCGCGGCGGTGAGGGCCAGCACGCCCACGACCAGGCAGGTGTTGTGCAGTTCACCGGCGAGTACACCCCGTACCAGCTCCGCGGGCGCCACCCGGGCGTGCTCCATGTCGGCCTCCTCCTCGGAGACCTCGTAGCGCTCGCCCTCGGCCTCGGAGACCTCCCGGGCGAGGAAGATCCGTACGGCCTCGTCGCAGCCGCCGGGCGTGGGGTAGACGTCCGTCAGCACCCGCCAGTCGTCGGCCTTGACGTGCGCCTCCTCGTAGAGCTCGCGCTGCGCCGCGTGCAGCGGGTTCTCGCCGGGGATGTCGAGCAGACCGGCCGGGATCTCCCAGAGCTTCTGGCGTACCGGGTGCCGGTACTGCCGCAGCACGATCACCCGGCCCTCACCGTCCAGCGCGAGCACCGCCACCGATCCGGGGTGGACCTGGTAGTCACGGTGCACGACCGTGCCGTCCGGCATCACCACGTCGTCGGTGCGGACGCTGGTCTTGTTGCCGGTGAAGGGGGTCGTGGTCGCGGTGACCTGCCACTCTTCGGCGGTGTCCTGGATGGCCATGGAAGCGTCCTCTCGAAAAGACAGAAACCGGGGCAAGCGCCTCATGCGGCCCCTGCCCCGGTCAACCGTATCGCCCCGGCTCCTGCGGACTACTTGCCCGTCTTGCGCTCCACGGCCGCCTTCACCAGGCCGGCGAAGAGCGGGTGCGGCCGGGTGGGCCGGGAGCGCAGCTCCGGGTGGGCCTGGGTGGCGACGAGGTAGGGGTGCACCTCACGCGGGTACTCGACGTACTCGACGAGCTTGTTGTCGGGGGACGTCCCGGAGAAGACCAGTCCGGCCTTCTGCTCCAGCTCCGCGCGGTAGGCGTTGTTGACCTCGTAGCGGTGGCGGTGGCGCTCCTCGATGTACGGCTGGTCCGCGTAGGCCTCACGGACGACCGAGCCCTCGGCGAGCTTCGCCGGGTAGAGGCCGAGCCGCATGGTGCCGCCCAGGTCGCCCGCCCCCTCGACGTACGCCAGCTGCTCCTCCATCGTGGAGATCACCGGGTGGGCGGTGGTCGCGTCGAACTCGGTGGAGTTGGCGTCGACGATGCCCGCGACGTTCCGGGCGGCCTCGATGACGATGCACTGGAGCCCCAGGCAGAGACCGAGCAGCGGGATCCGGTTCTCACGGGCGTACTGGATCGCGCCGACCTTGCCGTTCACGCCGCGCTCGCCGAAGCCGCCGGGGATGCAGATGGCATCGACGTCGCCGAGCTGCTTCTTGGCCGCGGCCTGGGTCCTGCAGTCGTCGGACGTGACCCACTTGACCTTGACGCGGGCCTTGTTGGCGAAGCCGCCGGCGCGAATGGCCTCGGTGACCGAGAGGTAGGCGTCGGGCAGGTCGATGTACTTGCCGACCAGGGCGACGGTGACCTCGTGGTCGGGGTTGTGGACCCGGTCCAGCAGGTCGTCCCAGGTCGACCAGTCGACATCGCGGAACGGCAGGTCCAGCTTGCGGACGACGTAGGCGTCGAGGCCCTCGGTGTGCAGGACCTTGGGGATGTCGTAGATCGACTTGGCGTCGACACAGGCCACCACGGCGTCCTCGTCGACATCGCACATCAGCGAGATCTTGCGCTTGATGGCGGTCGGTACGTCGCGGTCCGCGCGCAGCACGATGGCGTCCGGCTGGATGCCGATGTTGCGCAGGGCGGCGACGGAGTGCTGGGTGGGCTTGGTCTTGAGCTCGCCGGAGGGGCCGATGTAGGGCAGCAGCGAGATGTGCACGACGAAGACGTTGTCCCGGCCTACCTCGTGGCGGACCTGGCGGACGGTCTCCAGGAACGGCAGCGACTCGATGTCGCCGACCGTGCCGCCGACCTCAGTGATGACGACGTCGACGTCGTCGGTGGCCATCCGGCGGATGCGGTGCTTGATCTCGTTGGTGATGTGCGGGATGACCTGCACGGTGTCACCGAGGTACTCGCCGCGCCGCTCCTTGGCGATGACCGTGGAGTAGACCTGGCCGGTGGTGACGTTGGCCGAACCGTCGAGGTCCACGTCGAGGAAGCGCTCGTAGTGGCCGATGTCCAGGTCGGTCTCGGCGCCGTCGTTGGTGACGAACACCTCACCGTGCTGGAACGGGTTCATCGTCCCGGGGTCGACGTTCAGGTACGGGTCGAGCTTCTGCATCGTGACCCGCAGGCCGCGGGCCTTGAGGAGCGCACCGAGGCTGGAAGCCGTCAGACCCTTACCGAGGGAAGAGGCGACACCCCCGGTGACGAAGATGTGCTTGGTCGTCGCGGATGTCGAGTTGCGGGCCTGCATGGCCAAGAGGGGGCTCCCGTGGTCGCGATCTGGAATGCGTACCGGCACGAGGCCCCGGAGATTTCCGGGGGTGCCGTCGCTGCGGGTTCGGGGGCGCAGTGACCACCGGTCCACGGGCTACCAGGGTATCAGCGCCAGCGGGAGGGTGCTTCCGGCCACGCACAGCAGCGTCTCCACCACGTACAGCGCACCTTCACCGTGGGGTCACATTTCACTCACCCAACGCTCACTCGTTCGGCTCAGCCAGGTTGCCGGGCACGTCATGCGGATCACCGACGTGCGTCGTATCCTGCTCGGACACTCGCTGCCGAGACGGCCGGAACGGCACCACCCCCGCCCGTTCTCCGGCACAAGCGCTCGTCAGCGCTTGTCAGCGCTCGCAGGCGCTTGTCCAAAGAGCCCTTGACTGCAACACAGGCGCCCCGAGGGGCGATGTGGCCGTTCGACTGGAGATTGCACGTGGCCGGGCGCATCGAGGATTACGCACTCATCGGAGACATGCAGACCGCCGCCCTGGTCTGCCGGGACGGTACAGCCGACTGGCTGTGCCTTCCCCGCTTCGACTCGCACGCCGTCTTTGCCGGACTGCTGGGAACCGAGGAGAACGGTTTCTGGCGACTGGGACCCGCACATGCCCCTTCGGCATGCCCGCCGGTCGCCGACCGGCGCCGCTACCGCGGGGATTCACTGATCCTCGAATCGGAGTGGGACACACCACGCGGCACGGTCCGTGTGACGGATTTCATGCCACCGCGTGACGGCGCACCCCAGCTGATCCGCATCGTGGAGGGGGTCACCGGGCGCGTCCCGATGCGCTCCGCGCTCCGGATGCGGTTCAGCTACGGACGGGTGACGCCCTGGGTCCACAAGGTGGACGGGCGTACGGTCGCGGTCGCCGGACCCGATTCGGTCTGGCTGGACACCACCGCCGAGACCTTCGGCGAGGACCTCACGACGTACTCCGACTTCACCGTGGGACCCGGCGACCGGATCGCCTTCACCATCAGCTGGGAGCCCTCGCACAAGGCCCCGCCCGCGCTTCCCGAGCCGGAGAACTCGCTGGTGGCGACGGAGGACTTCTGGCGCGAATGGGTCGATCAGTGCACCTATCACGGCCCTTACCGTGAAGCGGTGGTCCGCTCGCTGATCACGCTCAAGGCCCTCACCTACGCGCCCACCGGCGGCATCGTCGCCGCGCCGACCACCTCGCTCCCCGAGGACATCGGCGGGTCCAGGAACTGGGACTACCGCTACACCTGGCTGCGTGACGCCGCGATCACCCTGTCGTCGCTGCTGCGCACCGGCTACCGCGAGGAAGCCCGCGCCTGGCGTGAATGGCTGCTGCGCGCGGTCGCCGGTGACCCGGAGAACCTGCAGATCATGTACGGGATCGCCGGTGAGCGTGAGCTGGGCGAGGCCGAACTCGACTGGCTGCCCGGGTACGAGAACTCGGGCCCGGTCCGGGTGGGCAACGGCGCGGCCGGTCAGCTCCAGCTGGACGTGTACGGCGAAGTGACCGAGGCCCTGCACCTCGCGCACATGACGGGCCTGGCCCGCAGCGACTACGCCTCGCTGCTCCAGATCAAGCTGATCCAGTACCTGGAGGACCACTGGGACCAGCCGGACGAGGGCATCTGGGAGGTGCGCGGCCCCCGCCGCCACTTCGTGCACTCCAAGGTGATGGCCTGGGTCGCCGTCGACCGCACCATCAAGCTGATCGAGTCCGGCGACGTCGACGGCCCGGTCGAGCGCTGGCGCGAGCTGCGCGACGACATCCACCGTGATGTCTGCGAGAAGGGCTACGACAAGGAGCGCAACACCTTCACCCAGTCCTACGGGTCGAAGGAGCTGGACGCCTCCCTGCTGCTCATCCCGCAGATGGGCTTCCTGCCACCGGACGACAAGCGGGTCATCGGCACCGTCGAGGCCATCCAGCGCGAGCTGTCCACGCCTGACGGGTTCGTCCTGCGCTATCCGACGGCCGGCGGCTCGGCGGGCGTCGACGGGCTGGAAGGGGACGAGGGCGCCTTCCTCGCCTGTTCCTTCTGGCTCGCGGACGACCTGGCGATGATCGGCCGGGTCGACGAGGCCCGGCAGCTCTTCGACAAGTTGCTGGGTCTCCGGAACGACCTGGGGCTGCTCGCCGAGGAGTGGGACCCCAGGCTCCAGCGCCAGGTGGGGAACTTCCCCCAGGCGTTCAGCCACGTGCCGCTGATCGACACCGCGCTGCGGCTCACCGCTTCGGGTGCGTACGGGGGCTGACCTGCGGCCGGGCGGCTTCGGGTAGCGTCCGGCCCATGGAGAACCAGGGCGGGATCACGGTGCAGCGGGCGCTTGAGCTGCCGGGACTGCGCAGTGGGCTGCCCGAGGTCGTGGCGGGCGCCGACCGCCTCGGCCGCACGGTGCGCTGGGTGCACGCCGGTGAGGTGCCGAACATCGCCTCGCTGCTCAAGGGCGGCGAACTACTGCTCACCACCGGGCTGGGACTCGGCACCCGGCCCGCCGAGCAGCGGGCGTTCGTCCGCAGGCTGGCCGACCGCGGGATCGCCGCGCTCGTGGTGGAGCTGGGCCCGCGCTTCGGCACACTTCCCACGACGCTGGTGGAGACCGCGCGGGCAGCCGGACTGCCCCTGGTCCAGCTGCACCGTGAGGTGCCCTTCGTGTCGGTGACCGAAGAGATCCACACCGAGATCGTCAACGGTCACTACGCGCTGATACAGCGCGCCGACGAGGTGCACCGGCGGTGCACCCAGGCGCTGCTCGGCGGCGGCGGAGTGCCCCAAGTGCTCTCCGTCCTCGCCGAGTTCACCGCCAATCCGGTGTTCCTGGAGACCTCCGACGGGCAGTTGCTGTACGCCGCGGGGGACGGTGAGCCGCTCCAGGTGTGGGAGGGGCTGCGCGGGCACCGGCCCACGGGCGCCGTCCTGGTGGACGTACCGGGCGGCGGGTCCGGCACCGGTTCGGTCCGGGCCAGGCTGGCCCTCCTCCCGGTGGCGGCCCCGCTGGCTCCGGTGCACCGGATGGCGGCCGAGCGGGCGGCCGGGATCCTGGCCGTCGTACTGATGCAGGCCCGGCAGGAGGAGGAGCTGGCCGCACGGGGGCGGGGCGACTTCCTGACCGACCTCGCCGAGGGCCGCGTCTCGGCCCAGGACGCCCCCGCGCAGGCCCGGGTGCTGGGTTTCAAGCCCGGCGACGGCCCTCTGCTGCCCGTGGTGATGCGGCTGGCCGCCGAGCTGTCTCCCTCGGGCAACTGGGCCGTGCTGGCCCGCGCCGTCCTGGAGGAGCTGAGCGCGGTGGGCGTTCCGGTCCTGCTCGGCGTCCGGCCCGTCGAGGGCCGGGTGCCGCTGCTGCTGGGGCTGCGGACGGAGTCGGAGCGCACCGCGGTGGCCGACCGGGTCGCCGTGGCGCTGCGGGCGGGTGTGGCGCGCGCCGGGCTGGAGCGGGCCGGTGCGCATCCGCCGATCGTGGTGGTGGGCGTGGCGGGCGGCTGGGCCGCCGCCTCGGCCGGGCTGCGGCACGCGGCGGAGACGGCCACTGCCGCGCAGGGCCTCTCCGACCGCCCCTGGTACGACGCCCGGCGCCTCGACATCGATCTGCTGCTGTGGCGACTGCGGGACCAGCCGGACCTCGCGGCCTTCGTGGACCGGGCGATCGGGCCGCTGCGCGCGCACGACCGCACCTCGCGGCCGGCGTTGCTGCCCACCCTCGAAACCTATCTGGCGCACGCGGGGCGCAAGGCGGAGACGGCGCGCGAGCTGCATCTCAACCGCCAGACGCTGTACAACCGCCTCGCCCGGATCGCCGAACTCCTGGGCACCGATCTGGACGACCCGCAGGCGGTGCTGGCCCTCGGCCTGGCGCTCCGGGCCCGCCGGCACACGCCCTGATGCGGCCGGGTGCCTGTCGACGGCCTCAGCGGATACGGACCGTCTCGGTCAACTCGTCGTAGATGCTGAGCACTTGGGCCACCGTGTCGTCCTCGGTCGGCCAGCTCCGCGCCTGGGCGCGCCCCGCTTCGGCGAGCAGCAGGCGGCGGGCCGGGTCGGCGAGCAGTCCGGTCACCCGCGCGGCCAGCGCCTCGGGGTCGCCGTACGGCACGAGTTCGGCGGCGTCACCGACCAGCTCGGGCACCCCGCCGACCGCGGTGGCGACCAGCGGCACACCCAGCCGCAGCGCCTCCTGCGCCAGCAGCGACCGCGCCTCCCAACGGCTGGGCAGAACAGCGACATCGGCCGCCGCGAGCAGTTCCGTGACGTCGTCCCGGCTGCCGATGAGCTGGACCGCCAGCGACTCGGTCTCGATGCGGCGCTGGAGTTCGGCCCGCTCCGGGCCCTCGCCCGCGATCACCAGCAGCGGTACGGGATCGAGGTGCTGCCAGAGCCGGGCGGCGTCCAGCAGGGCCCCGTAGCCGCGGTGCGCGGCCAGGTTGCCCACGGCCATCAGCAACGGCCGCTCGACCGCGCCGAGTTCGGCGCGCGCCTTGCTCTCCGTCCCGCCCGCGGCCGGTCGGGGTGCGGGGACAGTGACCGGCGCGAGCCGCGCGTCGCGCGCCCCCCGGCGGCGCGCCCTGTCGACCAGTTCGGACGACGTACCGAGCACAACGGCCGCCGCCCTGACGGCCCTTCGCTCCATCAGCCGCGCCAGCCGTCGCCGCGCGCCCTCGGCGTGGGAGCGGGTGTGCAGGGTCACGACCAGCGGCAACCGCAGCCCGCTGAGCGCCAACGAGGCCCGTACGGCGGCGTTCAGACCGTGCGCGTGCACCACGTCGGCGGGCAGACAGGCGGCGCGCAGGGCGGCGACCGCCGCCGGATCACTGCGCCGGGGTACGGGCACGAAGCGCGCGCCCACCTCGCTGAAGCCGTACGCCTCCTCCAACTCGGCGGGGGCGCACACGGTGACGTGCACGCCCCTCTCGACCAGTCCACCGGCGACGGACCGGACATGTGCGCTGCTGCCAGCGGAGCCGCCACCGAGCACGTGGACGGCGCGCAGAGGTGAACGGCCGTACGGCGGGACCTGGGTGCTGCTCACTGACCGGAGCTCCTGAGTCGGCGTCGGGCGGGGGTGCGCTCCAGGATGCCAGCCCGTACGAACGTTCCGGCACCCTCCTGGCGGGCGAGCCCCTGTGCGGTCGCGTCAACGCGCCTGGGCTGTCACTCACACGGGTGAGCGCCGGCTCAACCCATGGCCGCGCGGCTCACCTTGTCACCGTACGCGGCGGCGGCGAGCACGGCTGCCGCGTGCGCGGCGAGTCCGGCCCGTCCGTTGCCCGCGACGATCGCCACCCCGAGGGCGGCTCCGAGCGCGTGAGCGCCCGCGTCCCCGAGCATGGTCTGCTCGGCCAGGTCGTCGACGACGACCGCGGCTGCCGCTCCCAGCGGGGCCGCGGCCAGCGCTCCGGCGGGGCCGCGGCGGAGCAGTCCGGGGGCCGCGAGCCCGAGCACGGCGACGGTGGCCCGGCCGGGGTGCACGTCCACCAGGTTGACGAAGTGCGCGGTACCGGCGACGACGACCCCGGCGAGCAGCCGGTCGACGGGCCGGTCCTTCAACAGCACGCCCGCGGCGAGACCGGCCGCGCCGATCCCGAAGAGCTTCACGGCGCCGCTGGTGATCTCGCCCTGCCGCAGCGCCCCGAGGTGCGCGCGGAATCCGCGGCGCGGGTCCCCGGCACCGGCGACATCGTCGTAGGCCCCGCAGGCCCCGGCCACGAGGACGGAGAGAGCGGCTGCGCCACGGGCCCGGGGCGGGAACGTGCCGACGGCCGCGCCGAGGGTCGCGCCCACGGTGGTGGCGGGGCCCGCGCAGAGGTCAACGGTGCGCCCGGCGTAGTTCGTGCGCTCCCAGCGGGCAGGGCCGCCCGGGGTGCGGCGGCGCAGCCCGGTGGCGACGGCGCGGGTGGCGCCGAAGGCGGCCAGGAGTGCGGCTGTTCGGGCGCCGTGTCTGCTCATGCGGCCCAGCCTAGGGGGCGCGCTCCGGCGCCCGGCGGGCCGCACCCCATCACTCCCCCTCACCCCTCCGAAACTCGGGCTCGCCGGGGGCGCCCCGTCAGCCGTCCGCGCGCGCCGTCGCCAGCAGTTCCTCCGCGTGCGCCCGTGCCGTTTCCGAGTCCTCCTGGCCCGCGAGCATCCGTGAGAGCTCCCGCACCCGGTCCTCGCCCTCCAGGATCGTGACCCCACTGCTGGTCACCGAGCCGTCGTTGGTCTTCTCGACCAGCAGCTGCCGGTCGGCGAAGGCGGCGACCTGCGGCAGATGCGTGACGACCACCACCTGGGCGGACTTCGCCAGCCGGGCCAGCCGCCGCCCGACCTCCACGGCTGCCTTGCCGCCCACTCCGGCGTCGACCTCGTCGAAGAGGTACGTCGGTACGGGGTCGGAACCGGCGAAGACGACCTCGACGGCCAGCATGACCCGCGAGAGCTCACCGCCCGACGCCCCCTTGGAGATCGGCCGTGCCGCCGCACCGGGGTGCGGGGCGAGCAGCAGCTCGACCTCGTCGACGCCCAGCGGTCCGTAGGCGACGAGCCGGCCGCCGACCTCGATGCCCTGCGGGTCCTCGGTCTGGCGGAGGTCGATCGACACCCGGGCGTGCGGCATGGCGAGCGAGGCGAGTTCGGCGGTGACGGCGTCGGCGAACCGGTGCGCCGCCTCCGTACGGGCGTCGGTGAGCGCCTGGGCGAGGCCGGACAGTTCGGCGCGCAGCGTGTCGCGCTCCACTGTCAGTTCACCGATCCGGTCGTCGTCGCCCTCCAGTTCGGTGAGGCGCGCGGCGCCCTCCTCGGCCCAGGCCAGCACGGCGGCGATGTCCGCGCCGTACTTGCGGGTGAGCTGGGTCAGCGCCGCCCGCCGCTCCTCCACCGCGGCGAGCCGCAGCGGGTCGGCGTCCAGATTGTCCGCGTATCCCGCCAGTTCGCCCGAGACGTCGGCGAGCAGGATGCCGATCTCCCCGATGCGTTCGGCGAGCGCGGCCAGCGCCGGGTCGTGGGAGCGTACGGCGTCGAGCGCCCGCCCGGACCCGGCGACCAGGGTCGTCGCGTCGAGGCTCTCCGGGTCCTCCGGGTTGCCGACGAGCGCGGTGTGCGCGGTGGACGCGGCCGAGGCGAGCGCTTCGGCGTGACCGAGGCGCTCGGCCTCGGCGGCGAGTTCGGCGTCCTCACCCGGCAGCGGCTCCACCGCGGCGACCTCGTCGAGCCCGAAGCGCAGCAGATCCGCCTCCTGGGCCCGCTCGCGTGCCCGGGTGGTGAGTTCGTCCAACTCCACGACCACCTCGCGCAGTCGCCGGTAGGCGGCCGCGTACGTGAGGTGCGGCTTCGCGACGGCCTCGCCCGCGTACCGGTCCAGCGCCTGGCGCTGCCTGGCCGGGCGCAGCAGCCCCTGCTGGTCGGTCTGACCGTGCACGGCGACCAGTTCGTCGGCGAGCTCGGCGAGGAGCCCGACGGGTACGGAGCGCCCGCCGATGTGCGCCCGGGAGCGCCCTTCCGCCGAGATCGTCCGGCTGACCAGCAGCGCCCCGTCGTCCAGCTCGGCGCCCGCTTCCTCGGCGCGTACGGCGGCAGGCGCGTCCGCGGCCATGGTGATCCGCCCCTCGACCACCGCCGACTTGGCACCGAGCCGCACCAGCGCGGCGTCGGCGCGCCCGCCGAGCAGCAGCCCGAGGCTGGTCACGACCATGGTCTTGCCCGCGCCGGTCTCACCGGTCACCGCGGTGAAGCCGGGTGAAAGCTCCACCACGGCGTCGTCGATGACTCCGAGCGACCGTATCCGCATCTCCTCCAACACGGACACGACCTTACGAGGTCCGGGGCCCGGTGTGCGACGGGCCCCGTACCGTCACCCTCCCGTGCACCGGTCGGTCCGGCGCGGGAACACCTAGTTCGGCGCCCCGCGCCAGCCCGCCACCGGCAGGGCGAACTTGGCCACCAGCCGGTCCGTGAACGAGGCGTGGTGCAGCCGTGCCAGCCGTACGGGTACCGCTCCCCGCCGTACCTCCACCCGGGCACCGGCCGGCAGTCCGATCGAACGGCGTCCGTCGCACCACAGGACACCGTGCGGGGTGTGCGGCTGCACCTCGACCGCCAGGACCGAGGCCGGGGAGGTCACCAGCGGCTTGGCGAACAGCGCGTGCGCCCCGATGGGCACCATCAGCAGCGCCTCCACCTCGGGCCACACGACGGGCCCGCCCGCCGAGAAGGCGTACGCCGTCGAACCGGTCGGGGTGGCGCAGACGATGCCGTCGCAGCCGAAGCCGGTCACCGGCCGCCCGTCGATCTCCAGGACGACCTCCAGCATCCGCTCGGGTTCCGTCTTCTGGACGGCGGCCTCGTTGAGTGCCCAGTCCCGGTGCACCACGTCACCGTTGTTGTGCACGACGACGTCGACGGTCATCCGCTCCTCGACCTCGTACGACCGGGTGACCACCCGGTCCACGACCTTGTCGAGGTCGTCGCGCTCGGCCTCGGCGAGGAATCCGACCCGGCCGAGGTTGACGCCGAGCATCGGCACACCCGAGGCGCGCGCGAACTCGGCCCCACGCAGCAGGGTGCCGTCACCGCCGAGGACGATCAGGAGCTCGCAGCCGTCCAGTGCCGCGGGTGTGGCCTCGGTGACGAGTTCGACCGAGTGCGGCAGCGGCAGATCCGCTGCCTCCGTCGCGAGGACCCGGACCCGCAGCCCGGACTTCAGCAGGCCCTCCACCACCAGCTCGGCGCTGCGGATCGCCGCGGGCCTCCCGGTGTGGGCGAGCAGGAAGACTGTGCGTGAATCTGCTGGTTCTGGTAGTGCTGAAAGTGATGCTGCATCCGTCACTGCGGCCCCTCCGCCACTGCACGCTCCACATCCGCCGGATCGAGCGCGGGCGCATCCGCCCGCAGCCACAGAAAGTACTCGACATTTCCCGAAGGGCCGGGCAGCGGGCTCGCGGTGACCCCCCGTACTCCGAGTCCGAGCTCCGCGGCCTGTCGTGCCACGGTCCTGACGGTCTCCGCCCGCAGTTCCGGGCTGCGGACGACTCCGCCGCTGCCCAGCCGGTCCTTGCCGATCTCGAACTGCGGTTTCACCATCAGCACCAGGTCGGCGTCGGGCCCCGCGCACCGCACCAGGGCGGGCAGCACCAGTCCCAGCGCGATGAACGAGAGATCGCCGACGACGAGGTCGACGGCTTCCCCGCCGATCGCCTCCAGCGTCAACTCGCGTACGTTCGTGCGGTCCTTGACGGTGACCCGGTCGTCGCTCTGCAGCGACCAGGCGAGCTGCCCGTACCCGACATCCACCGCGACGACCTGCGCGGCGCCGGACCGCAGCAGTACGTCGGTGAATCCGCCGGTCGACGCCCCCGCGTCGAGCGCCCGGCGTCCCTCGACCCGCAGGCCGAGCGGTACGAACGCCGCGAAGGCACCCGCGAGCTTGTGACCGCCTCGCGAGACGTAGTCCGGGTCGCTGTCGTCCTTGCGTACGACCACGGCCGCGCTCGTCTCGACCTGGGTGGCGGCCTTCGTCGCGGTGGCGCCGCCGACCGTCACCCGCCCTGCCGCGATCAGCTGGCTCGCGTGCTCCCGCGAGCGTGCGAGGCTCCGGCGGACCAGCTCGGCGTCCAGGCGTCGGCGTGCCACTCCTGCCACGTTCGGTTCAGCTCCTGCTGTCGTGAGGAAGGGGACCACGGGCCGGGACCGGCGGTCCCGGGTGTGCGTCCAGCGCGTCGAGCGCCGCGCGCAGTCCCCGGTGTACATCCTCGTACACCCCGACATGTCCGTCGGCGGCGAGGTGGTCGGCATCGGCCAGACGGTCGAGTACGCCGTCCACCCGTTCGTTCCCGGTGGGCGTACGCACCACACCCAGCGGGGCCGGGGCCGCCGGGTCGTACTCCGCACCGGGCCGGGTCCCGGGCTCGGCCCCGGAGGGCTCCGGCATCGCGTCACTCATGCCCAGACGCTACCGCGAAGCCCTGAGGTACCGTCGATCACGATGGCGACGACAGAAGAGTGCCGCAGCGCCCTCGACAGGCTCTCGGACAACATGGCCCAGGCGAACAGCCAGGTACGCAGTGCGGCGGCGCTCGACCGCTCGCTCAGCTGCCACATCACGGATCTCGATGTCAGCTTCACCGGACGGCTGGTGGACGGCCGCATCCAGGTGCTCGACACACTCCAGGGCCCTCCCCCCGACCGGGCGGAGATCCGGCTCGCCATGAAGGGCGACGACCTGGTGGCGCTGGTGGGCGGCGAGCTGAACTTCGCGAAGGCGTGGGGCTCGGGCCGGGTCCGGCTCGAAGCGGGCTTCCGCGATCTGCTGCGCCTCAGGACGCTGCTGTAACCGTCCGTCCGGTGCGGGCCCCGCGTCCGGCGGGCACCACCAGCGGGGTCCCCGTCTGCGGGTCGTCGATGATCTGGCAGGGCAGCCCGAAGACCTTCTCCACCAGTTCGGCCGTGACCACCTGGGAGGGCGGCCCGGCGGCGACGATCTCGCCGTCCCGCATGGCGATGAGGTGGCTGGCGTAGCGCGCCGCGTGGTTCAGGTCGTGCAGTACGGCCACCAGCGTGCGCCCCTGTGTCTCGTGCAGTTCGGCGCAGAGGTCCAGCACGTCGATCTGGTGCTGGATGTCGAGATAGGTGGTCGGCTCGTCGAGCAGCAGCAGCGGGGTCTGCTGGGCCAGCGCCATCGCGATCCACACGCGCTGGCGCTGCCCGCCGGAGAGTTCGTCGACATAGCGATCGGCGAGGTCACCGATGCGGGTCGCCGCCATCGATTCCTCGACAATCCGCTCGTCGTCGGGCGACCACTGCCGCAGCAGCCCCTGGTGCGGATAGCGCCCGCGCGCCACCAGGTCGGCGACCGTGATGCCGTCCGGCGCGATCGAGGACTGCGGGAGCAGACCGAGCGTCCTGGCCACCTGCTTGGCGGGCAGCGAGCCGATCGCCTGCCCGTCGAGGAGCACCTGACCCCGTACCGGCTTCAACATGCGCGAAAGGGCTCGCAGCAATGTCGACTTGCCGCAGGCGTTGGGGCCGACGATCACGGTGAAGGAGTGGTCGGGGATCTCGACCGAGAGGTTCTCGGCGATGGTCCGCTGCTCGTAGCCGAGGGTGACCGATTCGGCGGTGAGCCGCTGCGTACTCGGGCTCCCGGCAACGCCGTTGCCCCTGGGCGCGCTCTTGCTCCTGGACATGCGCGTACTCCTGGAAGTCATCAGATCCGTCCTGCCTTGCGTTCGGAGACCAGCAGCCACAGCAGATAGCACCCGCCGAGCACCGCGGTCACCACGCCTACCGGCAACTGGCGGTCGCCGAAGGCCCGTTGGGCGGTCCAGTCGGCCACCACCAGCAGGGCGGCGCCCATGAGGGCGGAGGGAAGGAGATTGGCGCCGGGCGCGCGGGTCAGCCGCCGGGCGAGCTGGGGCGCGCTGAGCGCCACGAAGACGATCGGTCCTGCGGCGGCGGTGGCCACCGCGGTGAGCAGCACCGCGGCCAGCATCAGCACCAGCCGGGTCCGCTCGACCCGCACCCCCAGCGCGTATGCCGCGTCGTCGCCCATCTCCAGCATCCTGAGGTTGCGCCCGTACCCGAGGACCAGCGGTACCAGGACCGCGCAGGTCACCAGGAGCGGCCAGACCTGCGACCAGTCCCGCCCGTCGAGCGAGCCGGTCATCCAGACGACGGCGCGGGTCGCGTCGACCAGATCGGCCTTGGTGAGCAGATAGCTGTTGCAGGCGGTGAGCATGGCGGCGGCGCCGATGCCGACGAGCACCAGCCGGTAGCCGTGCACGCCCCGCTTCCACGCCAGCAGGTACACGACCACGCCCGTCACCAGGCCGCCCACGATCGCCCCGCCGGACACCGCGGCGGCTCCCCCGTGGAAGAGCACGATCACGGTGAGCGCCCCGACGCTCGCGCCCTGCCCGAAGCCGATCACGTCCGGACTGCCCAGCGGATTGCGGGAGATGGACTGGAACACCGCGCCCGCGATGCCCAGCGCGGCCCCCACCAGCAGGGCGACGAGGACCCTGGGGAGCCTGAGGTCGTCGACGATGAACTCCTGGGCGGTGGTGCCGCCGCCCAGCAGCGTACGGACGACGTCGCCGGGCGCCATCGGGTAGTCGCCGCTGCCGATGAGGACGACGCCGGCCGCCAGCGCCACGACGGCCAGCAGCAGGACGACGACGGCGGACCTGACATCGACCCGGACGGAGAGCCCTCCCCGGGTGCGTATCGCGTGTACGGCTTTCACAGCTGGGCCATCCTCCGGCGGCGTACGAGAAAGATGAAGACGGGACCGCCGATGAGCGCGGTCACGATGCCGACCTGGAGTTCGGCCGGGCGGGCGACGACCCTGCCGATCACGTCGGCGCCCAGCAGCAGCACCGGGGAGAGCACCGCCGCGTACGGCAGGGACCAGCGCATGTCGGGTCCGGTGACGGCCCGGACGAGGTGCGGAACCATCAGCCCGATGAAGACGATCGGCCCGCAGGCGGCGGTCGCGGCCCCGCAGAGCAGGGTGACGGCGATCATCGCGAGCACCCTGGTACGGGTGAGATGCGCGCCCAGCGCTCTCGCGGTGTCGTCGCCCAGCGCCATGGCGTTGAGGGGCCGGGCGATGGACAGCGCGACGAGCAGCCCGGCCACCACGAACGGCCACACCTGGGAGACGGTGCCGGTGGTGGCCGTCGCCAGCGAACCGACGGTCCAGAAGCGCAGTTTGTCGAGCGTGGCCGAGTCCAGCAGCTGTACGGCGTTGACGTAGCCGTAGAGGGCGGCGGTGACAGCGGTACCGGCGAGCGCCAGCCGTACCGGGGTGGCACCGCGGCTCCCGCTCAGGACGTACACGAGCACCGAGACGACGGCGGCGCCCGCGAACGCGAACCACACATAGCCGGTGAAGGAGCTGACGCCGAAGAAGCTCATCGCGGAGACCACCGCCGCCGAGGCCCCCGCGTTGACGCCGAGGACGCCCGGCTCGGCGAGGGGGTTGCGGGTGAGGGCCTGCATGACCGCTCCGGCGACCCCGAGGGCGGAACCGACGAGCAGCCCCAGCAGGGTGCGAGGGACCCGTACCTCACGGACGAGTACGTCGTTGCCCTGCCCCGAGGCGTGCACCAGGCCGTGCCACACATCGCCCATCGGCACTGCCTTGGCTCCGATCGCGATGCTCGCGACGGCGACCAGGAGCAGCACGGCCAGGGACAGCAGCAGCCCGGCGGCGCGCGCCACGGAGCGCCGAGGGGGCGCGGGGGCAGGCTCCGCGCGCTGACTGGGGGGACTGTCGACCAACACGCAGTTAGGTTAGCCTACCCTCGCTTCAATCTTCGAGGGGGTCCGCCGGGGGAACCTCTCAGAGCCCGACGCGGGACAGCGCCTTGCCCCCGTCGAGAGCGCAGGAGCCGTCTCCCGCGTACGTCCAGGCCGCGGCGCACAGCGCCCGCAGCCCGTCCAGCGCATCACCCGCACCGTCGACGGCCAGCGCGTCGTCGCGCACCGAAGCGGTCCAGCCCCCACAGCTGAACCGGCCGCCGTCCCCGGTCACTTCGGGCTGACCGGTCAGCAGCCCCCGCAGGTCGGCGTCCACGTAGGTCGGCCGGTGCTCGGGACGGGCGGCCAGCAGTTGCGCCCCGTCGGTCACCCCGGTCAGGACGAGCAGCGAGTCCACGCCGCCGTTGAACGCGCCCTCGATGTCGGTGTCCAGCCGGTCGCCGACCACCAGCGGCCGTTCGGCGCCGGTCCGCAGCACCGTCTCCCGGTGCATCGGGGGCAGCGGCTTCCCCGCCACCTGCGGCTCGGCGCCGGTGGCGATCCGTACGACCTCGACCGCGGCCCCGTTGCCCGGCGCGATCCCGCGCGCGCTGGGGATGGTCAGGTCCGTGTTGGACGCGAACCACGGCACACCGCTGTTGATCGCGTACGCCGCTTCCGCGAACCGGGACCATGCCAGGTCGGGCCCGCCGTACCCCTGCGCCACCGCGAGCGGCGAGTCGTCCGCCGAGTCCACCGGCTCCAGACCGCGCTCGCGCAGCGCGACCCGGAGCCCTTCGCCACCGATCACCAACACCTTCGCGCCCGCCGGGACCTGATCGGCGATCAGCCGGGACACCGCCTGCGCCGAGGTGATGACATCGGCGGCCTCCGCGGGCACGCCCAGCTCGGTCAGGTGCTGTGCCACGGCCGTCGGCGTGCGCAGCGCGTTGTTGGTGACGTACGCCAGGTGCATACCGCCGTTCCGGGCGGCGCCGAGAGACTCGACGGCATGGCCGATGGCCTCGCCGCCCGCGTACACCACCCCGTCCAGATCGAGCAGAGCGGTGTCGTACGCATCGTTCAGCGCAGTCCTGCTGCCGTCGGGCCTGGTCCTGCTCTGCCGGGTCATCTCACTCCTCGTTCGCTGCTTCTCCCCCGATCATCCCGCATCACGGAACCGCACTTACCATGCAGCAATGACTTCAAGTGGTCGGCACGCGGACAACGGATTGCACCTGTTCCCCTTCCGCGGACTGCGCTACGTCCCCGAGCGGGTGGGCAGCCTCGCGGCCGTCACCTCGCCGCCGTACGACGTCGTGGTCAGGCCGGACGGCCTGCTGCACCTGGAGTCCGCCGACCCGCACAACATCGTCCGGCTGATCCTGCCGCAGGCCGACACCCCCGCCGCCCGCAACGAGAAGGCCGCCGCGACGCTCGCCCACTGGCTCGCGGACGGCATCCTCGCCCCCGACGCCGAGCCCGCGCTGTACGTGTACGAGCAGCGCCACGGCGATGTGCTCCAGCGCGGCCTGATCGGCGCGCTGGCCCTGTCCACCCCCGAGGAGGGGATCGTCCTCCCCCACGAGGACGTGATGGCGGACATCGTCGAGGACCGGGCGGCGCTGATGCGGACGACGGCCGTCAATTTCGAACCGCTGCTCCTGACGTACCGCAGCGACGGCAGCGCGACCGGCGCCACCGCTGTCATCGACCGCGCCATCGCCCGGCCGCCGCTGCTCGCGACGACCACCGAGGACGGATTCAGCCACCGGCTCTGGTCGCTGACCGATCCGGCGGAGATCACGGCGGCCCGGTCCGATCTCGCGGGACGCCAGGCCCTGATCGCCGACGGACACCACCGTTGGGCGACGTATCTGCGGCTGCGCGACGAGCATCCGGGGCCCGGCCCCTGGAACTACGGCCTGGTGCTCCTCATCGACACCGTCCGCTATCCGCTCCGGGTCCGCGCCATCCACCGGCTGCTGCACCGGCTGCCGGTCGCCGAGGCCCTGGCGGCGGTGGCGGACACCTTCCGGGTCCGCACGGTGGGGGGCCTCCCGCAGGCGCTGGACGCTCTCGGCGCGGCGGCTGCCGAGGGCAACGCCTTTCTGCTGGCGGGGGACGGCGCCTTCCACCTCGTCGACCGGCCTTCCGCGGAGCTGCTGGCCCGTACGGTCCCCACGGACCACCCGCCGGCCTGGCGCACGCTGGACGCGACCGTCCTGCACCACACGCTGCTGGACGAGGTCTGGCGGATTCCTGACACGCCGGAGCACATCGCGTACATCCACGCCACGGACGCGGCGGTCGAGCAGGCGGAACGGCGCGGGGGGACGGCTGTCCTCATGCATCCGGTACGCGAGGAGGTCGTCCGGGATCTGGCCCGCCAGGGCGTGACGATGCCTCGCAAGTCGACTTCGTTCGGCCCGAAACCGGCGACGGGCCTGGTCCTGCGCAGCCTCACCATCGACTGAGCGGCTGATCGGCCGGGATGACACCGGGAACTCATCGGGAAAACAGCGAAGGGCCGCACCCCGGTGACCGGGGTGCGGCCCTTCTCACTTGCTCTGCTGCTCTGCTCAGACGGACTCAGTCCTGGTCGTCGCCCTTGGCGCGGCCGGGACGGTCGTCGTCGGCCTCCGCACCGGACTCCTCGTCGTCCGACAGCGCGTCGTCCAGCAGCTCATCGGGGTCGTCGCCCGACTCGTGCTCGACGTCGACGAACTCCACGCCCTCCAGCTCGGCAAGCCGGTCCGAGGCATCCGTGGCGCCGTCCTTGTCGGACTCGATGGTCTTGGCGAACCACTCGCGCGCCTCGTCCTCGCGCCCGGCCGCGAGCAGCGCGTCGGCGTACGCGTACCGCAGCCGAGCGGTCCACGGCTGTACCGAGTTCGACGCCAGTTCGGGGCTCTGCAACGTCACGATCGCCGCGTCGATCTGCCCCATGTCCCGGCGCGCGCCGGCGGCGACCAGTCGCATCTCGACCTGGCCCGCCTTGTCGAGCTTCGCCACCTCGGGCTCGCCGGCCATCGCCATCGCACGCTCGGGCCGCCCCAGTCCACGCTCGCAGTCCGCCATGACGGGCCACAGGTCGACGGTGCCGGTCATCCGGCGGGTGGCACGGAACTCGGCGAGGGCCTCCGTGTACTTCTGTGTGGCGTACGCGGCGAAGCCGGCCGCCTCACGCACGGCGGCCACCCGCGAGGCCAGGCGGAGCGCGATGCGCGCGTACGCGTAGGCCTCCTCCGGGTCCTCGTCGATGAGCCGGGCGACCATCACCAGGTTCTTCGCGACATCCTCGGCGAGGGTCTTCGGCAGGCTCATCAGCTCCTGCCGCACGTCCTTGTCGATCTCCTGACCGGTGACGTCCTCGGGGATCGGCAGCCGCTTGACGGGCTCGCGGTCGCGGTCCCGGTCGTCGCGCTGGAAGCCACCACCGCTGCCACGGTCGTCGCGCTGCCCGCCACGGTAGCCACCGCGGTCCCGGTCGTCGCGCTGTCCACCGTGGTAGCCACCGCCGGTGCCACGGTCCCGGCTGTCCCCGCGGCTGTCGTCACGGCGGAAGCCGCCACGGTCGCCACCGCGGTCGTCACGTCGCTCGCTTCCACGGTCGTCACGTCGGCCGTAGCTGCCCCCGCTGGGACGGTCGTCGCGACGGAAACCGCCGCCCCGCTCGTCGTCACGACGCGGGCCGCTGGAGGGGCGGTCGTCGCGACCGCCGCGGTACCCACCGCTGGTGGACGCGGGACGGCCACCACGGTCGTCGCGCCGCTCGAAGCCACCACCACTGGGACGGCCACCACGGTTGTCGTCACGGCGGTCATCGCGCCGGTCATCGCGTCGGTCATCGCGTCGGTCGTCACGGCGGAAAGGCGGACGGTCATCGCGACGGGCAAACCCACCACCGCTGCTCGGACGCCCACCACGCTCGTCATCACGACGCGGACCGCTCGACCGGTCGTCGCGCTGTCCACCGCGGTAGCCACCGCCGGTGCCACGGTCGCCACGGCTGTCGTCACGGCGGAAGCCGCCACGGTCGCCACCGCGGTCGTCACGTCGGCCGTACGAACCGCCCGAGGAACTGGAGGGGCGGTCGTCGCGACCGCCGCGGTACCCACCGCTGGTGGACGCGGGACGGCCACCACGGTCGTCGCGCCGCTCGAAGCCACCACCACTGGGACGGCCACCACGGTTGTCGTCACGGCGGTCATCGCGCCGGTCGTCACGGCGGTCGTCACGGCGGAAAGG
Organism: Streptomyces sp. A 4/2; assembly: GCF_940670765.1. Taxonomy (GTDB): domain Bacteria; phylum Actinomycetota; class Actinomycetes; order Streptomycetales; family Streptomycetaceae; genus Streptomyces. The sequence goes on along the minus strand of NZ_CALNVW010000031.1, from coordinate 857 downwards.
CGGACGGTCATCGCGACGGGCAAACCCACCACCGCTGCTCGGACGCCCACCACGCTCGTCATCACGACGGCCGTACGAACCACCCGAGGAATTCGAGGAACGGTCGTCACGACCACCGCGGAAGCCACCACCGCTGGACGCCGGACGGCCACCACGGTCGTCGCGCTGCCCGCCGCGGTAGCCACCGCCGCTGCTCGGACGGCCACCACGGTCATCGTCACGACGCGGGCCGCTGGGACGGTCATCGCGACCGCCACGGAACCCTCCGCCTGTGCCGACCGGACGGCCACCGCGGTCATCACGGCGCGGGCCACCGGAGGAGCGGTCGTCACGACCGCCACGGAACCCGGTACCGCCGCGGCTGTCTCCGCGGCTGTCGTCGCGGCGGAAGCCGCCGCGGTCGTTGTCCCTGCGGGGCCCACTGGAACGGTCGTCACGACCACCGCGGAATCCGCCCTGGTCACCGCCGTCCCGGCGACGCGGCTCGCGCTCCGGACGGTCGTCGGGGGAGTTGGTGGACATCGGTGTGACTCCTGTCTTCGGGTACCGCAGTCATTCTCACGCAATCGGCGATCCGACGCGCTTCGGGAAATAAAAAAAAGGACCTTTGGTCCCAGCGTGAACGCTGGGACCAAAGGTCCTTCAAAGATTGTTCGGCGGCGTCCTACTCTCCCACAGGGTCCCCCCTGCAGTACCATCGGCGCTGAAAGGCTTAGCTTCCGGGTTCGGAATGTAACCGGGCGTTTCCCTAACGCTATGACCACCGAAACCCTATTTGGGCTCTAGCGAACAAGCACACTCTTCAATTAAGTAAGTGAAACAAGTTCCGCCGGCACGACCGTTCGTGGCCTGGGAAC
>NZ_CALNVW010000030.1 GCF_940670765.1 Streptomyces sp. A 4/2 | reverse complement strand
ATCCGTACCCGCACCCAACCGCGTGTACAGCGCCGCCAACGCCGCCTGCAGCACCATGAACAGAGTTGCCCCCGATCGTCGTGCCAACTCCACGAGCGCTGTGTGCAGTTCGGCGTCGATCCGGAGTTCCAGCAGGTCACCGCTGTACGAGATGGCGGCCGGGCGCGGCCGGTCGGTGGGCAGTTGCAGCTGCTCGGGCAGACCGGCCAGCGTCTGCGTCCAGTAGGCGACCTGGCGGGCGAACACGCTGTCGGCGTCGTCCTCGTCGCCGAGGATCTCGTGCTGCCACAGGGTGTAGTCGCCGTACGTCACCGGCAGCGACGGCCATGCCGGTGCCCCGCCATCCTGCCGGGTGGCGTAGGCGGCGGCCAGGTCACGGGCCAGCGGGCCCATGGACCAGCCGTCCCCGACGATGTGGTGCATGACCAGCAGCAGCACGTGCTCGTCCGGCGCGAGAGCGAACAGCTCCGCCCGCAGGGGTACTTCCGAGGTCAGGTCGAAGCCGCGCACAGCCGCCTCGCGCAACAGGGCGGGCACCTCCGTCTCACCGGCCGTGCGCACGGCCAGCGGGAGAGCGACTTCGGTGGTGTCGAGCACCCGCTGGTACGGAATTCCGCCGGCGTGCGGGAAGACCGTGCGCAGGGTCTCGTGCCGGGTCACCACGTCCACGAGCGCGGCGCTCAGCGCGGCCCGGTCGAGGTCTCCGGACAGCCGCAGGGCCAGCGGCATGTGATAGGTGGCGCTCGGCGCTCCGAACTGCTGGAGGAACCAGAGCCGGCGCTGTGCGAACGACAGCGGCATCAGTTCGCGGCGGGGCCGGGGCACCAGAGCCTGCCGCGCGGTCCCGGCGTCGTGCAGCCCGGCCGCCAGTCCGGCGGGGGTCGGGGTCCGGAACAGGGCGCGCAGCTCCAGTTCGACCCCGAGGGTCGCCCGGACCCGCGAGACCAGCCGGGTGGCGAGCAAGGAGTGCCCGCCCAGTGCGAAGAAGTCCTCGTCGACCCAGACCCGCGCGAGGCCCAGCACCTCGGCGAACAGTTCGCACAGGATCTGCTCCTGGGGCGTGCGCGGGGCCCGGCCGCCGGCGGTCGTGCCCGGCTCCGGCGCGGGCAGCGCCGCCCGGTCCAGCTTGCCGTTCGGCGTCAGCGGCAGCGCGTCGAGCAGCACGAACGCGGACGGAACCAGGTATTCCGGCACCCGGTCGCGCAGGTACGCCGCCAGCGCAGCCGCGGACACCCCGGTCGAGTCCGAGGGGACGACGTACGCGACGATCCGGTCCTCCCGGGCGAGTACCGCGACCTGGGAGACGTCCGGGTGTGCGGTCAACTCGGCCTCGATCTCGCCCGGCTCGATCCGGAACCCGCGCACCTTGACCTGGTGGTCGACCCGGCCGGCGAATTCCAGCTCGCCGTCGGCACGCCAGCGCACCAGGTCGCCGGTGCGGTACATCCGCGCGCCCGCCGGACCGAACGGGTCGGCGACGAAACGTCCGGCGCTCAGCCCGGGCCGGTCCAGGTAGCCGCGGGCGAGCCCCGCTCCGGCCAGGTACAGCTCGCCCAGCACACCGGGGGCCACCGGTCGCAGCATCGAATCCAGCACGTACACCCGGCAGTTGGCGATCGGACGGCCGATCGGCACCGGCAGCGGGCAGTCGGCGGGACCGGCCGGAAGTGCGTAGGCGGTGATCACGTGGGTTTCGGCGGGCCCGTAGTGGTTGTGGAGCACCCGGCCCGGCCGACGGGTCTGGAAGCGGCGCACGGCACCGCCCAGCCGCATCGCCTCTCCGGCCTGCGCGACCAGCCGCAGGTGCGGCAGTTCCAGCCCTGCCTCCTCGGCGGCCTCGGCCAGCGCCTCGACCACCAGGTTCGGCGCGAACAGCTCCTCGACCCGGTGCCGGTCCAGCCAGTGGGCGAACAGCTCTGCGCTGCGGCGCTGCTCCTCCGTCGGCACCACCAGGGTCTTGCCGTACAGCAGCGCGGACAGCACCTCCTGCACCGAGACGTCGAAGCTGATCGCAGTGAACTGCGCAGTGCGCGTGCCGGGTTCGCCACCGACGGCCCGGTGGTGCCACGCCAGCAGGTTCAGCAGTCCGGCGGCGGGCATCATCACGGCCTTGGGCCGGCCGGTGGAACCGGAGGTGTAGATGACGTAGGCGGGGTGCCGGGTGTCCACAGGGACGGCCGGATCATGCTCCGGCTGCCGGTCGGACGGGGTGACGGCCGCGAGGTCGTCGAGCACCACGGCCGGGCGGGCGTCCTCCAGCATGTACGCGATGCGGGCGTCCGGGTAGTCCGGGTCGATCGGCAGGTACGCCGCGCCCGTCTTGAGCACCGCGAGGACGGCGACCACCAGCTCGGCAGAACGCGGCAGTCGCAGGGCGACGACCCGCTCGGGGCCCACGCCGCGCGTGATCAGTGCGTGCGCCAGGCGGTTGGCCCGGCGGTTCAGCTCACGGTAGGTCAGCACGGTGTCCTCGAACACCACGGCCGGGGCCTCCGGAGTCGCCCGGACCTGCGCCTCGAACAGCGCGGGCAGGGTGGCATCGGGGGCCGGGCAGGCGGTGTCGTTACGGGTGACCAGCAGCTCGCGCCGTTCCTCGGCGGTGAGGACGTCGATTCGGCTCAGCGGACGCTCCGGGTCGGCGACCACCGCCGCCAGCAGCCGCAGCCACCGGGCGACCAGCGCCTTCACCGTGTCGGGGGCGAACAGGTCGGTGCTGTACTCGACCCGCCCGATGATGCCCTCGGCCGGTCCGCCGGTGCCGCCGCGCTCCAGCAGGTGGAAGCCGAGGTCGAACATCGCCGTCGGCGTCCGCACCAGGACGATCTCGGCGGCCAGACCGCTCAGCTCGAACTCGGTGCGGGGCACGTTCTGCAGCGCGAGCAGTACCTGGAACAGCGGCTGCCGGGTGAGTGACCGGGACGGGTTGAGGGCCTCGACCACCTGCTCGAACGGCAGGTCCTGGTGCGCGTATGCGCCGAGCGCGCTCTCCCGGACTCGGACCAGCAGCTCGGCGAAGGACGGGTCGCCGCTGGTGTCCGTGCGGAGCACCAGGGTGTTGACGAAGAACCCGATGAGCTCGTCCAGCGCCTGGTCGGTACGGCCGGCGATCAGGCTGCCGACCGGGATGTCCGTGCCCGCACCGAGCTTGTCCAGCAGCGATGCCAGGCCGGCCTGCAGCACCATGTACACGCTGGCGCCGTGCTCCCGGCCCAGCCGGACCAGCCCGGCGTGGAGCTCCGCGTCCAGTTCGATCGCCAGGTGGCCGCCGGAGCAGGAAGGGGTCGCGGGACGGTGGCGGTCGGCGGGGAGCCGGATCTGCTCCGGCAGGTCCGCGAGCGTCCGCGTCCAGTAGTCGGTCTGACGGGCTAACAGGCTGTCCTGGTCGGCCGCGTCGCCGAGCAGCCGGTTCTGCCACAGGGTGTAGTCGGCGTACTGCACGGGCAGTGACGCCCACTGCGGCGCCCCGCCCCTGCGGCGCGCCGCGTACGCGGTGGTCAGGTCGGCGGCCAGCGGGCCCAGCGACCAGCCGTCACCGGCGATGTGGTGCATCACCAGGAGCAGTACGTGCTCGTTCGCCGAGACCTCGAACACCTCGGCGCGCAGCGGCGGTTCGGCAGCGAGGTCGAATCCGCGTGCAGCAGCCCCCGTCAGCAGTTCCGGCAGGGCCGACTCGTCGGCCGGGGTGATCGACAGCTTCGGGCGCGCCTCCCCTGCGGCCAGTACCCGCTGGTGGGGCACGCCGTCCGTAGCCGGGAAGACCGTGCGCAGGGTTTCGTGCCGGTCGACGAGGTCGCCCAGCGCCGCCTCCAGGGCCGCCAGGTCCAGCGGTCCCGAGAGCCGCCACGCGAGTGGCATGTTGTAGACCGACTCGGCGCCCTCCAACTGGCGCAGGAACCACAGCCTCCGCTGAGCGGACGACAGCGGCACCAGCTCGGGCCTCTCCGCCCGCTCCAGGGCGAGCCGGGCCCGGTCCGCGCCGCCCAGCCCGGCGGCCAGCCCGGCCACGGTCGGGGTACGGAACAGGGCGGACAGGGCCAGCTCCACGCCCAGCGTCGCACGGACCCGGGCCACCAGCCGGGTAGCGAGCAGGGAGTGCCCGCCGAGATCGAAGAAGTCGTCGTCGACACCGACCTGGGACCGGCCCAGTACCTCGGCGAACAGCCCGGCCAGCACATGTTCGTGGGGAGAGTGCGGTGCCCGGCCGGCCGGCGTCGCGCTGGACTCGGGCTCGGGCAGGGCGCGCCGGTCCAGTTTTCCGTTCGGGGTCAGCGGCAGAGCGTCGAGGGAGACGAACGCGGCCGGCACCATGTACTCCGGCAGCCGCTCGCGCAGGTGCTCCCGCAGGTCCTCCGGCCGAAGCTCCGCCCCGGTGACGGTCTGCAGGTAGGCGACCAGACGGGGGCCCTGCGCCCGGTCCTGCCGGACGATCACGGCGGTCCGCGCGATCCCCGGGTGCTCGGCGAGGACCGCCTCGATCTCGCCGAGTTCGATCCGGAAGCCACGGACCTTGACCTGGTCGTCGGTGCGGCCGAGGAACTCCAGATTCCCGTCCGGATTCCATCGCACCAGGTCACCCGTGCGGTACATCCGCGACCCACCCGCACCGAACGGATCCGCCACGAACCGCCCCGCAGTCAGGCCCGGCCGGTTCAGATACCCCCGCGCCAACCCCGCACCAGCGATGTACAACTCACCCGGCACACCCGCGGGCACGGGCTGCAACGCAGCATCGAGCACATGCAGCCGGACACCACCGAGCGGCCGACCGATCACTTGGCACGGACTCGACTTCAGGTGCGCGACGACCGAGTCCACCGTGCACTCGGAGGGCCCGTAGTAGTTCAGGGCGAGCACCCCGTCGGCCGCCCGCAGCCGCTCCCACAGCTGCTCCGGAACGGTCTCCCCGCCCAGCGCGACCACCGAAGGACGCCACCGCGGGTCGTCCAGCAGACCGTGTTCGACCAGGACCTGGAGGTAGGACGCGGTGCCGCCGACAGTGTCCAGCCCGGCCCGCACGGCGTACTCGAGGTAGGCCTCCGGGTCGGACCAGGTCGCCTCGTCCAGGACGTGCAGCTCGTGGCCCGCGAACACGGCGAACAGCTGGTCGCAGGAGCCGTCGAAGGACACGGAGGTGGTCAGCCCGATCCGCATCCGCTCCCCCGGCCGGGAGATCAGCGGACGCTGGTTGGCGAACAGGTTGACCAGGCCGCCGTGCGTCGCCACCACGCCCTTGGGCCTGCCGGTGGAACCCGAGGTGTAGATCACGTACGCCGGGTGCCCCGGATCGACGGCCACCCTCGGATCGACCGCCGGGCAGCCTGCCACCAGAGCGGCCGTCTCCGGCTCGTCGAGCACCAGCCGGGCAGTGACGCCGTCGGGCAGCCGCCCCAGGGTGCGGGTGTCGGTCACCGTCAGGACCGGGCGGGCGTCGTCGAGCAGATACGCGACCCGGGCCGCCGGATAATCGGGGTCGACCGGAACGTACGCCGCGCCGGTCTTCAACACCGCAAGGATCGCCACCACCAGCTCGGCCGACCTCGGCAGCGACACCGCCACCAACCGCTCCGGCCCAGCACCCCGCGCGATCAGCGCATGCGCCAACCGGTTCGCCCGCACGTCCAACTCCGCGTACGTCAGCGACACGTCACCGCACACCAGCGCGAGGCCGTCGGGAAGCATGCGCACCTGAGTCCGGAACAGCTCCGGCAGGCTCGCGGTGGGGGCCTCGGCCACCGGACCGGTAGCCAGTGCCGTCAGCTCATCGCGTTCCTCGGCGGTGAGCAGGTCGAGCCGGCTGAGCCGCCGGCGCGGGTCGGCGACCGCGACGCGGAGCAGCCGCTCCCACCGCCCGATCATCGTCTCGACGGCGGCCGGGTCGTACAGGTCGCAGGCGTACTCGACGGACCCGTCGATGCCCTCCGGGGAGCCGTCCTCCGCGTGCCGCTCGGACATGGTGAAGATCAGGTCCAGCTTGGCGGTGGTCGACGCCGACGGCATCTCGCCGACGCGCAGCTCGGGCGGCGCGAAGTCGGCCCGGGGTGCGTTCTGCAGCGCCAGCATGACCTGGAACAGAGGGTGGTGCGCCAGCGACCGGGACGGGTTCAGGACCTCGACCAGGTATTCGAACGGCAGGTCCTGGTGGGCGTATCCGGCCAGCGCGGTGTCCCGGACCCGGTCCAGCAGCTCGGCGAACGTCGGATCGCCCGAGGTGTCGGTACGGAACACCAGGGTGTTGACGAAGTAGCCCACCAGTTCGTCCTGAGCCTGGTCGGTCCGGCCGGCGACCGGGCTGCCGACCGGAATGTCGTCCCCCGCGCCGAGCTTGCTCAGCAACGCTGCCAGCCCGGCCTGGAGCACCATGAACAGACTGGTCCCGTGCGCACGGGCGAGCTCGCGAAGACCGCGGTGCAGCTCGGCGTCGAGACCGGCGAGCACAGAACCGCCCCGGTGCGAGGCGACCGCCGGGCGGGGCCGGTCGGTCGGCAGCTGGATCCGCTCCGGCAGACCGGCCAGCTGCCGGGTCCAGTAGTCCGCCTGTCCGGCGAACAGGCTGTCCCGGTCGGTGGAGTCGCCAAGCAGTTCGTGCTGCCACAGGGTGTAGTCGGCGTACTGGACGGGCAGGGGAGCCCACTGCGGCTCCTCGCCGCGGCGGCGCGCCGTGTAAGCGGCGGTCAGTCCCTGCACGAGCGGGCCCAGCGACCAGCCGTCACCCGCGATGTGGTGGAGCACCAGCTGGAAGACGTGCTCGTCCGGCGCCAGCTCGAACAGCCCGGCCCGCAGCGGCACATCGACCGCCAGGTCGAACCGGCAGTCCTTCGCCGCCGCCATCAGAGCGGACAGCTCGGCCTCGGTGGTCCGGCTCACGAGCAGCCGCGGGCGGGCTGCATCCACGTCCAGCACCTGCTGGTGCGGCACTCCGTCCACCGCCGGGAAGACGGTGCGCAGGCTCTCGTGCCGGGCCATCACGTCGGCCACAGCGGCCTCCAGGGCCCGCCGGTCCAGATCCCCGGACAGCCGCCACGCCAGGGAGATGTGGTAGTTCGCGCCTGCGCCCTCCAGCTGGTGCAGGAACCACAGCCGCCGCTGCGCGAACGACAGCGGGATCACCTCGGGGCGCTCGCGCCGCGCCAGGGCGGCCTGCGCCGGCCTGGCCGCTGCCAGGGCGGCGGCCAGACCTGCCGGGGTCGGCGCCTCGAACAGGGTGCGCAGCGGCATTTCCACGCCGAGCGTCGCGCGGATCCGGGCGGCCAGGCGGGTGGCGAGCAGCGAGTGCCCGCCCAGCTCGAAGAATCCGTCCTCGACGCCGGCCGACGCCACACCCAGGACCTCTGCGAACAGCCGGCAGAGGATCTGCTCCTGCGGGGTGCGCGGCGCACGGCAGGTGGCCGCCGGGGTGAGGTCGGGGGCGGGCAGGGCCCGGTGGTCCAGCTTTCCGTTGACGGTCAGCGGCAGTGCGTCCAGCATGACGAACGCCGACGGCACCATGTACGCCGGCAACCGCTCGCGCAGGTGCCCCCGCAGGTCGTCGGAGCGTGGTGCGGCGCCCGCGGCCGGCACCAGGTACGCGGCCAGTCGGGTGTCGTCGGACCGGTCCTGCCGAGCCAGGACGGCGACCTGGGCGATCCCGGGGTACGTGGCCAGCGCCGCCTCGATCTCGCCGAGCTCGATCCGGAAGCCGCGCACCTTCACCTGCTGGTCGGCCCGGCCGACGTAGCGCAGGCTGCCGTCCGCCGCGCGGCGCACCACGTCGCCGCTGCGGTACATCCGCGATCCCGGTGGTCCGAACGGGTCCGCCACGAACCGCCCGGCGGTCAGGCCGGGCCGGTTCAAATAGCCGCGCGCCAGGCCCGCGCCCGCCACATACAGCTCGCCGGGCACGCCCGGGGCCACCGGTCGCAGGCCGCCGTCCAGCACATACGCCCGCAGGTCCGGGAGGGCCGCGCCGACCTGGCCGACGGCGGTCCCGGACCGGTCGAGGGCCGCGTACGTGACATGCACCGTGGTCTCGGTGATGCCGTACATGTTGACCAGCCGCGGCGCGTCCTCCGCGTGCCTCTGATACCAGCTCGCCAGCCGGGCGTGCTCCAGCGCCTCGCCGCCGAACACCACCGTGCGCAGGGCGAGTCGGCGGCCGGTCTCCGGAGCCTCCGCATCCGCCTGCATCAGCTGGTAGAAGGCGGAGGGCGTCTGGTTGAGCACCGTCACCCGCTCGTGGGCGAGCAGTTCCAGGAACCGGCCGGGCGAGCGGCTGGTCTCGTGGTCCACGACCACCAGGCGGCCGCCGTGCAGCAGCGGGCCCCACAGCTCCCACACCGAGAAGTCGAAGGCGTAGGAATGGAAGAGGGTCCACACGTCATCGGCGCAGAACCCGAACAGATCCCTGGTGGTGCCGAACAGGCGCACCACGTTGCGGTGCGGGACCACCACACCCTTGGGGTTGCCGGTGGAACCGGAGGTGTGGATGACATAGGCGGCCTGGCCCGGGTCGACGGCGACCCCCGGGTCCGTGTCCGGCAGCCCGTCCAGGTCGACGGTGTCCAGCAGCAGCCGGTCCACGTGCTCCGCCCCCAGCCGCTCGTCGGCCCGGCTCGTCGTCACGAGCAGCGCGGGCCGGGAGTCCTGGAGCAGATAGGCGATCCGGGCGGCCGGGTACTCCGGGTCCACCGGTACGTACGCGGCGCCGGCCTTGAGCACCGCGAGCACCGCCACGACCAGCTCCGCCGAGCGCGGCAGGGCCAGCGCCACCAACTGCTCCGGCCCCACCCCCCGGTCGATCAGGGCGTGCGCCAGCCGGTTGGCACGCGCGTTCAGCCGGCCGTACGTCAGAGTGGTCTCGCCGTCCGTGAGGGCGGTCGCGGCCGGGTTCGCCCGCACCTGCCGCTCGAACAGCGCGGGCAGGCCGCACTCCGGCAGCTCCCCGCCCTGGTCGGAACCGGCCGGCAACAACGCACGGAGCTCGTCGGCGGACAGCACGTCCACCTGGCCGATCCGTCGGCCGGGGTGGGCGACGACGGAGCGCAGCAGCCGCAGCCACCGTTCGACGATCCCGGTGACGGTGGCCGCGTCGAACAGGTCGGTGCTGTACTCCACCACGCCCGACAACCCGTCCTCGCCGGGCTGTTCGGCCAGGACGAAGGTCAGGTCGCACTTGGCCGTTCCGGTGGGTACCAGGTCGGTCGCCACTCGCAGCCGCGGCAGGTCGAAGGTGCCGAACGGGGCGTTCTGCAGGGTGAGCATGGTCTGGAAGAGCGGGTGGTGTGCGAGCGTCCGGGTCGGGTTCAGCGCCTCCACGAGGTGCTCGAACGGCACCTCCTGGTGCGCGTACGCGGCCAGCGCGTCGGAGCGCACCCGGCCCAGCAGTTCGGTGAACGACGGGTCGCCGGACAGGTCGGTGCGCAGCACCAGGGTGTTGACGAAGAAGCCGACCAGGTCGTCCAAGGCCTCGTCGGTGCGTCCCGCGATCGGGGTGCCGATCGGAACGTCGGTACCGGCGCCGAGCTTGCCAAGCAGGGCGGCCAGACCGGCCTGGAGCACCATGAAGAGGCTGGCTCCGCCGTCGCGGGCGAGTTCGCGCAGGCCCTGGTGCAGCTCGGCGTCGATGCGCACCGGAAGGTGGGCGCCCCGGTAGGACATCACCGTCGGCCGGGGACGGTCGAAGGGCAGCTCGACCTGGTCGGGCAGGTCCGCCAGCCGCTCCCGCCAGTACGCGAGTTGGCCGTTGAGCAGACTGTCCGGGTCGGCTCCGTCACCCAGCAGCTCCTGCTGCCAGAGGGCGTAGTCGGCGTACTGGACCGGAAGCGGCGACCACTCCGGCTTCGCCCCCTCGCTGCGGGCCGCGTAGGCGGTCGCCAGATCCCGCGAGAGCGGGCCCGTCGACCAGCCGTCACCGGCGATGTGGTGCACCACCAGCAGCAGTACGTGCTCCTCGGCGCCGAGCCGGAACAGTTCGGCGCGCAACGGTGATTCCTCGGAGAGCTCGAAGCCGTACCGCGCCGCCTCCGCCAGCCGGTCCGGCAGGTCGCGCTCACCGACCTCGGTCACCCGTAGCCGCGGCCGTGCCACGTCGAAGTCGAGCACCCGCTGGCACGGCACTCCGTCGACCACCGGAAAGACGGTGCGCAGGCTCTCGTGCCGCTCGACCACGTCCGACAGGGCGGCTTGCAGGGCGCGCTGGTCCAGGCTTCCGGACAGCCGCAGAGCGAGCGGGATGTTGTAGGTGGCACTCGGACCCTCCATGCGGTGCAGGAACCACAGTCGGCGCTGCGCGAAGGAGAGCGGGACCGTCGCGGGCCGTTCGCACCGCCCCAGCGCCGGCCGCGCCCGGCCCGCGACGTCCACCGCACTCGCCAGCTCAGCCACCGTCGGCGCGTCGAACAGTTCGCGCAGCCTCAGCTCCACGCCCAGCACGGACCGCGCCCTGGCGATCAGCCGGGTGGCCAGCAGGGAGTGTCCGCCGAGGTCGAAGAAGTCGTCGTCGACACCGACCTGCGGCAGGCCCAGCACCTCGGCGAACAGCCCGGAGAGCAGGTGCTCGACCGCGGTGCGCGGAGCTCGGCCCGATGCGGTGGGCTGCCGCTCGGGTGCCGGGAGGGCGCGCCGGTCGAGCTTGCCGTTCGGGGTCAGCGGCAGTGCGTCCAGCACCACGAGCGCCGACGGCACCATGTATTCGGGCAACCGTTTCCGCAGCCGGGCCCGCAGTGTGTCCGTATGGACGACCTGCCCCGTGGCAGGGACGACGTAGGCGACCAGCAGGGGTTCCTCGTCGGTGCGCACCGTGACGGCCGCCTGCGCGATCCCCGGGTGCTCGGCGAGGACCGCCTCGATCTCGCCGAGTTCGATCCGGAAGCCACGGACCTTGACCTGGTCGTCGGTGCGGCCGAGGAACTCCAGATTCCCGTCCGGGTTCCATCGCACCAGGTCACCCGTGCGGTACATCCGCGACCCACCCGAACCGAACGGATCCGCCACGAACCGCCCCGCGGTCAGACCCGGCCGGTTCAGATACCCCCGCGCCAACCCCGCACCAGCGATGTACAACTCACCCGGCACACCCGCGGGCACGGGCTGCAACGCGGCATCGAGCACATGCAGCCGGGCGTTGGTGACGGGGCGGCCGATGACCGGGCGCGGGCTCGATGCCGTGGGCGCGGCCACCGAGTTGACGGTGCACTCCGAGGGTCCGTAGAGGTTGAGGCAGGAGGCCCCGTCGGCGGCCCGCAGCCGCTCCCACAGCTGCTCGGGGACGGCCTCGCCGCCCGCCGCGACCAGCGCGGGACGGCGCTGCGGATCGTCCAGCAGTCCATGGGCGACGAGGACGTGGAGGTAGGAAGGGGTGGCCTCGACGTAGTCCAGCCCGTGGCACGCCGCGTAGTCGACGAAGGCCTCCGGGTCGGTCCAGGTCGCATGGTTCAGAACGTGCAGCTCGTGGCCCGCGAAGAGGGCCATCAGCTGGTTCCAGGAGGCGTCGAACGACACCGATGTGGTCAGCGCCACCCGCAGCCGCCGCCGGTCCACCAGCAGCGGTGCGAACTGCACCAGCCGGTGGTCGGTGAGCAGGTCGAGCAGGCCGCCGTGCCTTGCCACCACACCCTTGGGCCTGCCGGTGGAACCCGAGGTGTAGATCACGTACGCCGGGTGACCCGGATCGACGGCCACCCCCGGATCGACCGCCGGGCAGCCCTCCACCAGAGCGGCCGTCTCCGGCTCGTCGAGCACCAGCCGGTCGACCGTACCGCCGTCGGGCAGACGCTTCCCGCTGTGGGTGTCGGTCACCACCAGGGCCGGGCGGGTGTCGTCGAGCAGATACGCGACCCGGGCCGCCGGATAATCGGGGTCGACCGGAACGTACGCCGCGCCGGTCTTCAACACCGCAAGGATCGCCACCACCAGCTCGGCCGACCTCGGCAGCGACACCGCCACCAACCTCTCCGGCCCAGCACCCCGCGCGATCAGCGCATGCGCCAACCGGTTCGCCCGCACGTCCAACTCCGCATACGTCAGCGACACGTCACCGCACACCAGCGCGACGAGGTCCGGAGTCGCCCGGACGTGCTCCCGGAACAGTTCCGGCAGGCTCGCGGTGGGGGCCTCGGCCACCGGACCGGTGCCGAGAGCCGCCACCTCGCGGTGCTCCTCGGCGGTGAGCAGGTCGATCCGGCCAACCGCTTCGTCCGGGTCGCAGTCCGCGACGGCGTCGAGAAGGGCGAGCAGCCGCTGCTGGTGCGCGGCGAGGTCGTCGTCGCCGTACGCCTCCGGCGCGCCGTGCAGCCGGAGAAGCGGGGGGTTGCCGTCCCGGTAGTCGAAGAGCCAGACGGCCAGGTCGGTGGTCGACCCCGACACGAAGTGGTGAACCGAGGCAGGGTGCCCGGCGAAACTCGGCCTGGCGTTGAAGGCCATAATGTTGATGATCAGCGGGAACGCCGTTCCGATGCTGCCGGGCGCGCCGAGGTCGCGCAGCAGGTCCTCGCTGCGGTAGCGCTCGTGCGCGACGGCTGACTCGACCTCCCGCGCCACCTGGGCGACGAGATCGCCCCACGGCATGTCCGGTCGCACGGTCAGCCGCAGGGGCACGACGTTGGACATCGTGCCGGGCACCGACATCAGGTCGCGGTCGGAGCCCCGACGGGCGGTGACGGGGAGGGCGAGCACCACGTCCTGGGCGCCGCTCAGACGGTGGGCGTAGAGCGCCGTCGCCGCGACCACCACCCGGGACCACCTGACACCGGCCCGGCCCGCCGCCGCTCGCAGTGCCTCGGGGTTCCGCAGCTCCAGCTCCCCGGCCACGCGCAGGGCCCGGTGCGGGTCGGTCGCGGCGGTGTCGGTGAGCCGTGTCGGGGCGGGCAGATCGGCGAAGCGCTCGGTCCAGTAGGAGCGGTCGGCGGTGAAGTCGGCGGACGAGCGATAGGCGGCGTCGCTGTCGACCAGGTCCCGTAGCGAGCCGAACGGAGAGGGCGGAACGGCACCGCTCCCGGCCAGTGCCGAGTACACCTCGCCGACCCGCTGCCGGACCATGGAGCTGCTGATCGCGTCCAGCACCACGTGGTGGTAGTTCAGGTACCAGAGGAACTCCGTCGGCGACAGCCGGATCAGCGCATGGCCGAACAGCGGATCACGGGAGAGGTCCAGCGGACGGGCCAGGTCCCGCTCCATCCAGTCCATGGCCGCCGCCCGGGGATCTGGCTCCGTGCCGAGGTCGAGGTGGACGGGCGCCCAGTCCCAGGTCTCGCGGAGGATCTGACGCGGGCCTTCACCGTCGTCGACGAAGGTCACGTGCAGGGCGTCGACCTCGTCGACCACTCGGCGCAGCGCGGCTTCGAACAGCTCCGGGTCGACCGGCCCGTGGATCTCCAGGCATTCACCGACGCGGTAGCCCGGGATCGGCGTCCGGGAGCGCTGCTCGGCGAGCCAGATCTCCCGCTGGGCCGCGGTCAGGGGAAGGACGTCTCCGTCGCGACGGGACATGGGGGTACCTCCAGAAGTATGGGCGGGCATGCGCGCAGGGCGTGCCGGGCCGCGCCGACCACGGTGGTGTCACGCGATCGGCGGGCGGGGCGGCTTTTCTGCGGTCAGGCGGCGAGTTCGCCGGCCTGGAGCTGCCAGAGAGATGCGTAGAGTCCGTGCTGGGCGAGGAGTTCGTCATGGGTGCCCTGTTCGGCGACGATGCCGCCCTTGTCCATGACGTAGATGCGGTCGGCGTGGCGGACCGTGGAGAGGCGGTGGGCGATGACGACCATCGTGCGGTCGGCCGCGAAGCCACGCAGTGTGCGCTGGATGGCGGCCTCGGTCTCGTTGTCCACGGCGGAGGTGGCCTCGTCGAGGACCACGACCGGCGAGTCCTTGAGGATCGCGCGAGCCAGGGCGATCCGCTGCCGCTGGCCGCCGGAGAGCGCGGCACCGCGTTCACCGATCAGAGTGTCGTAGCCGTCCGGAAGCGTCGCGATGAAGGTGTCCGCCTCGGCCATGGCGGCGGCTTGGAGCACTGCCTCGTCCGAGGCTTCGAAGCTGCCGTAGCGGATGTTGTCGGCAATGCTGCCGTCGAAGAGGAACGGGTCCTGGGCGACGAAGCCGATGGCGTGGCGCAAGCTGTGTCGCCGCAGGTCCCGGATGTCCTGTCCGTCGATCAGCACTCTTCCGAACTGGGCGTCCTGGAAGCGCATCAGCAGTCTGGCGATCGTCGTCTTACCGGAGCCGGTGGCGCCCACCAGGGCGGTCACCTGCCCGGCCGGGATGGTCAGCGAGAGGTCCTCCAGTGCCGTCGGTCGGCCGGGGTAGGCGAAGGTGACCCCGTCGAGGACGATCTCGCCCCGCACCTCGGCAAGGTCGAGCGTCCCGTCGCCGCCGTCGGCCTCGACGGGCAGGGCGCGCAGCCTCTGGACCCGGTCGTAGGAGGCGAGGGTGCGCTGGTACTGGTCGGCGATGCCGCCGATCCGGCTCATCCGCATCAACAGCATCTGGGGCAGCCCGATCAGCGGGCTGAACACCTCGAAGCGCAGGGTGCCGTTGAGTACCGAACGACCGCCGATCAGCAGGGTGCCTGCCATCGATGCGGTGGTGCAGGACCGGACGATCTCGGCGTGGCGGATCGTGCTCCGGTCGGTCTGCCGGCTGCTCTCCTGGACCGCTTCGCTCAGCTCGTCGATGCGTTCGGCCTCGTAGTCCTCGGTGCAGAAGCTCTTGACGGTCGCACCGGCTTCGAGCGAGTTGATCACCTGGCTGCCCAGCCCGGCCCGGCACTCGCCGGTGACGGCGTAGTCCGCCGCGGCCTTCTCCTGGTGGTGCAGCGACAGCCAGGCGATGACCGGGATCGGCAGGAACGCGATCCAGGCGATCTGCGGTGCCAGCAGGAGGAACGCCGGCACCAGGAGGGCCAGGCTGGTGCCGAGTTGCAGCACGTCGTTGGCCGGGCCGGCGAAGAAGGCGCCCAGCTGGCCGACGTCGTTGGTGAGCGTGCCGGCCACCCGGCTGGTCCGCTCACCCTCCAGGTGTCCCAGTTCGAGGTGCTGGACGTGTCGGTACGTGCGGCCCCGCCAATCGTGCTCGATGTCCTGGCCGAGTCGGCGCCACTGCAGGTTCGAGGCGTACGAGAGACCCGCCACCGCGGCACAGGCGGCGGCCACCAGCCCGGCCAGGCCCCACAGTTGAGCGGAGGCCGTGGTCAGGCCGAGGCTGACCAGCGGAGCTGCCTCGCCCTTGATGAGGACCAGGCCGGTCCATCCGAGGAAGGTGCCGAGTGCCATCTCCGCAGCCTGGCAGGCGACGGACAGGGAGGCGGCCCGGTAGAGGCGGCGTCGGTGCGGACCGACGATCTCCAGCAAGGGGTGGCGTTCGGCACCGGGCCCGGCCGCGTCCCGGGACGCGTCGACGGTTCCGCGCCATGCCTTCCGGAGGACGACCGCAGTCGCCGCGGCAACCCCGCCCGCGGCCACCAGTTGCCTGCTCAGCGTCGACCCCTTGATCAGTGCGACCCCAGCCGCCACCCCGCCGACGACGGCGAGCACCGGGCGCACGACCAGGCCGCGGTCCGCCCGCGGGGCCGGCGCGGGGGCGTGGCGGACCGGATCCGGACACCCCACTCCGGTCGGTCCCTCCGCGACCCGGGTGACGACCCTGCGGACGATCCGGCCGATGTCCGTGGCGCGCAACCGCGCATCATGCCGGACGAGCACCCCGCCGGTGACCGGGTTGGCCCGGGCCTCGGTGATCCCGGGAATGTGGCGCAGCGCGGCGGCGAGGATCTCGGCCGTCCGCGGTCGTCCCAGGACCAGCTTGACGTCCCAGCGCTGGCGGCCCGGTGCGACCGAGCGTGGGCTCGCACCCAATTCCACGGAGCGGAATCCGGCGGCACCCAGTAGCGATGGCATGTGTACGTTCACCTGTTTGCGGAGGTCGCGGAAAACCGCCACGGACACGACGGATTACGGCGACGGAGCGGGAAATTCTGGACAGCAAATCTCTGCGGCCGAACGGCCTGCGAACGGCCGCCGCCCGGACGCATTCCGCCGAAATCTATCGGCATACGCGCCTGGCGGCGGCCGTGAGTCCTTACGGACCGTCAGGGCGTCTTTCCGGAGGAACTACCGGTGGTCGCGCGGATCTTCGGGATCCTCGGTTCCCCCTTGCCGCCGTTTCCGGTGGTGTGCTGACCGTCACCGGAGTGACCTTCGGTTTCCGCGGCGGCGATCTGGGCGGCCACCACATCGGCAGCCACTTCGGCCGCGAGGTCGTGGATGTTCTCCCCGGCCTCCTGAGCCGCCTTCTTCACCTCCATCGCGATGCCGACGGATGCTTTGACGACTCCACCCACCAGTGGCTTGAGCAGGCGTTTGGCCAGAGGCGCGACAATGAGGCCGACCAGGAAGGGCGGTACTACAGGCGGCATGATGCTCCATCCTCTCTACGCATACGTATGACAGGGAACCCGGGCACGGCGAACACCGAGCAGCGCACAGCCGGGCGGATATGAAGCATTCCATCTCGAATATCCGGGATTCCTCATCTGACGAATCGAATTCCCGGACACCGGAACGCGCCGTCCGATCCCATGGTCACAGTAGTTGAATCACACCCACCTGGGCCAAATTACTCCCTCCGGGTTCACCCGTCCGAGTGTTTTGGTTCACTCGTCCGAGTGCTTTCATCGTTCCCGCGTAACCCGAGTTATGGCGCATTCGAACACCATTTAGCACGAGTATCTGATTATCTTCTCGAATAAGTGCCACGTCCCCATGCCCACCGCGCCTCGGAGGCGCCCCGCCCCTCGCCGCCGGACAGCCGGACCCGGTCCGGACCGCCCGTCGCGAGCCACGCCCGTCCCCCTCGTACGGGTGAATCAGGATCGTCGCCCCAGTCACCCCTGACGGCTCCCGACCATGCCACCAGGCGGCTCGGGACGTTCGAACATGCCTTTCATGTACGTGAGTTGAGCCACCACGACCAAGTCCCGGTGGGACCATGAGGCCATGCTCCGACGCACCCCGCCGGTCGCTCTGGCGGCCGCTCTCACGGCTTCGGCCGTCGCGCTGGGTGGCTGCGGCGGCGTCGCCACCTCCTCGACGACCACCCCTCTGGTAGACCACGGCACCGTCCGGATCGCCGAGTCCAGCGAGACGCCGAGCTTCGATCCGTACTCAGCCTTCGGTGCCTCCCAGGCCCGCTACGCCTACGACTCCCTGGTCAACCTCGCCCCCGACGGCACCCTGGTCACCGGCTTGGCCTCCTCCTGGCAGGCCACGGCCACCACGGCCGCCTTCACCCTCCGCCCGGGTGTCACCTGCTCCGACGGCACTCCGCTCACCGCCTCGGCAGTGGCCCGGGCACTCACTTACGCGGGCGACCCGGCCAACCAGCTCGCCGGCGCCCGGACCGTCCTTCCGAACGTTCCGTTCACCGCGAGCGCCGACGACGGGACCGGCACGGTGTCGGCGACCGCCGCCGCCCCTTTCCCCTTCCTCACCCGCACCATCGGCCTGCTGCCGATCGTCTGCCCCGCCGGCCTCGACCGGCCCGGTTCGCTGGACCGCGCCACCCAGGGAACCGGCCCCTACGTGCTGACCCGCTACACCCCCGGCGGACCGTACGAGTTCACCGTCCGCGACAACTACTCCTGGGGGCCCGCCGGGGCGACGACCGCGGAACCCGGTCTCCCCGCGCGCATCGTCATGTCGGTGGTGCCCCAGACCTCCACGGCGGCGAACCTGCTGCTCACCGGGGGCATCGACATCGCGCACGTGAGCGGGCCGGACCGCGCCCGGCTCACCGGCCACGGTCTGGCCACCGCCGACGTGGCGACCGTGGTCGGGCTGACCTTCTTCAACCAGCGCCCCGGCCGGGCACTCGCCGACCGGGCGCTGCGCCGTGCCCTGGTCTCCGCCCTCGATCGCCGGGGCCTCGCCGACGTCGCCGTCGGTGGCACCGGCATCCCCGCCACCGACTTCGGCGCCGAGGGCGCCGTCTGCCACGCCGACCTCGCCGACGCCAACCTGCCCGCGCAGAACGCCGTCGAGGCCCTGCGCGCCGCCGGCTGGACGCGCTCCGCCGACGGCCCGCTGACCAAGAACGGCCAGTCGCTCCGGCTCCGCCTGATCACCAGCCCCGACCTCGGCCCGACCCTGGCCTCCGTAGCCGAGCTGATGGCCCGGGAGTGGACGGCGCTCGGCGTCGAGGTCGACCTGGTCACCGAGACCCTGCCCGCCCTCGTCAACGCCATGTACCAGAGCGCCGACTTCGACGTGGTGGTCGGCAGTACCCCGGGTTTCGCCCTGCCGGTCGGCTTCATCCCCTTCTTCTCCGGCTCCACCCCCGCCCGTGGCCTCAACTTCGCGGGGGTGACCAATCCCGAGTACGACGCCCTGGTCGCCCAGGCTCTCCGGGAGACCGACACAACCGGATGCGCCACCTGGAACCGGGCCGCCGCCGCGCTCTTCCGATCGGCCGAAGCGCTGCCGATCGCCGAAGGCCGGAGCAGCGTGTACGGCTACCGCACCACCTTCGCCACCACCTTCGGCGGCCAGCTCGTTCCCACCAGCATCCGTCTCCACCAGTGATCTGGGGCCCACCATGTCCGTACCCCAGCTGCTGCGGCACCCCTGGACGGTGTTCCTCGGCCGCCGCAGCCTCCGGCTGTTTCTCTCTCTCGGGGTCGTGGTCACCGCGTCGTTCGTGATGATCCGCCTCATCCCCGGCGATCCGGTCCGGGCCGCGCTCGGCGTCGACGCCGCCCCCGACCTGGTGGCCGCTCGCAGGCACGCCCTCGGGCTCGACGCGCCCTTCCTGTCCCAGTACCGGCACTACCTCGGCAATCTCCTGCACGGCGACCTCGGTACCTCGCTGGTCACCGGGGCGCCGGTCGCGGAGCTGGTCCGCACCCGGTTGCCGACCACCCTGGAGATCGCCGGCCTCGCTTTCCTGGTCACTCTCGCCGTCGCCCTGCCCGTCGGCCTGCTGGCGGCGGTCCGCACCCGCGACGGCCGCCGCCCGCGCACCGAGCTTGTGTTCATCGCGGTCACCGCCGGCCTGGCCGGAGTGCCGGACTTCGTCCTGGCCGCCGGACTCACCGCGCTGCTGGCCGTCGGCCTCCAACTGCTCCCGGTGGCCGGTGCGGCGGGCGTCGAGTCCTTTGTCCTGCCCGTCCTCGCGCTCTCCCTCGCCCCCACCGCCGTCCTGCTGCGCATCGTCCGGGTGGAGGCGCTGAAGGTGCTGAACGAGGACTACCTGCGCACCGCCCGGAGCAAACGGCTGTCTTCCGCACGCCGCTGCCTCCGGCACGCGGCACCGAACATGGCCCCCGCCGTACTCACCGTCGCCGGGAGCCTGCTGCCTGCCCTGATCGCCGGCACCGTGCTGGTCGAGAAGGTCTTCGCCTGGCCCGGCATCGGCTCCGCCATGGCCCAGTCCGTGGTCGCACAGGACTACCCGGTGGTCCAGGCCATGGTGCTGGTGCTGGGCACCGCGGTGCTGCTCGCAGGCCTTCTGGTCGACGTGCTGCTAGCCGTACTCGACCCTCGTTCGGCGATCCGGGAGATGTGATCATGAGCCTTCCATCCGGCCTCCGGCGCTCGCCCATGGCCTGGGCCACCGCGGCCATGCTGGTGTCGCTCGTCGCGCTCGCGCTGGTCGGCCCGCTGCTCTGGGGCGCGGCAGCCGACCGCCCGGACCCCTCGGCCGTGCTCCAGGGCCCCTCTGCGGAACACCTGATCGGCACCGACAGCCTCGGCCGGGACCTGCTCGCCCGGGTCCTGACGGCCACCCGGCCCTCCCTGTTGCTCGCACTGGCGGCCACCCTGCTCGGTGCGACCGCGGGAGTCCTCATCGGGGCCTGCACCGCCGTCCTCGGCCGGCGCGGTCGTCGGCTGACCGCCGGGCTGATCAACCTCCTGCTCGCCTTCCCGGCGCTCCTCGTCGCGATGTTCCTCGCGGTCGTGTTCGGCGCGGGCACCGCCGGGGCGGTGCTGGCCCTCGCAGCGGCGGGCGTCCCCGGATTCGCCCGGCTCGCCCAGACCCTCGCCGCAGGCGTCGCGGGCACCGACCACCTGGCCGCGGCCCGGGTCCTCGGCCTGCGCCGCCACCAGTTGCTGTGGCGGCACGTCCTGCCCAACATCGCCGAGCCATTGCTCCTGAGCACCACCACAGCGGCGGGCACCGCCCTGGTCGCGCTCTCCGGGCTGAGTTTCCTCGGTCTGGGCGTCCAACCGCCCGGCTACGACTGGGGGCAGCTGCTCAGCCAGGGGCTCGACCGGATCTACGCCGAGCCGCTGCCCGCGCTCGCCCCGGGCCTGGCGGTTCTCTACGCGGCCCTGGCTTTCCAGCTGCTCGGCGAGGTCCTGGCCGGGAGCGTCGCCCGGCGCGGCCGGGCGCCGCGCACACCCGCGCCGACGCCCGCCCCGAGCGGCCCTGCCGAGGACGGGCTGGTCCTCCAGGTCGAGGACCTCTCCGTCGAACTCCCCACCCCGGGCGGCACGATCCGGCCAGTGCGTGGTGTGTGCCTCTCGCTGCGGCCGGGCGAGGTCGTCGGACTCGTCGGCGAGTCGGGGTCGGGCAAGTCGCTCACCGCGCTCGCCATCGCCGACCTGCTCCCGTACGGCGCCCGGGTGTCCCGGCGCACTCTGCGCCTGCTCGGAGCCGACCTCGCCGCCCTGACGCCGAAGGAGCGGAACCGGCACCTCGCGACGGGCCTGTCGGTGATCTTCCAGAATCCCGCCTCGGCGCTCAACCCGTCCCTGCGGATCGGCACCCAGCTCACCGAGGCCGTCCGGGCCCACCGCGGTGCCAGCCGCGCGCAGGCCGCTGCGGAGGCTGCCGACGCCCTGCGCCGGGTCGCCCTGCCCCCGGCACTGCTGCGCTCACGTCCTCACCAGCTCTCCGGCGGCCAGCGCCAGCGCGTGATGATCGCCTCCGGGCTGATGGTACGGCCGGGACTGATCATCGCCGACGAACCGACCACCGCGCTCGACGTCACCGTGCAGCGGCAGATCACCCGGCTGCTCACCGACCTGCGACGGGACACCTCCGCCGCGATCCTGTTCATCAGCCACGACGTCGCGCTCGTAGGCGAGTTCTGCGAACGGGTCCTGGTGATGTACGCGGGCACCATCGTCGAGAGCCTGCCCGCCGACCGCCTCGCCGACAGCGCCCGGCACCCCTACACCCGGGCCCTGGTCGCATCGGTACCGGACCTCACCGCCGACCGCGGCCGACCGCTGCCTACCGTCGAGGGTGCGCCGCCCGATCCGCTCGCACCCGAACCGGGATGCCCGTTCGAGCCCCGCTGCTCGCTCCGCCAAGACCGCTGCACCGAACAGGCTCCACCACTGGAGGACCTCGATGCCGACCACCGCGTCGCCTGCTGGTATCCGGTACCGGTTGCAGTGGCCCCGGAGACGGTGACCGCGTCGTGACCACCCTTCAGGTGACCGACCTCACCGTCCGCCACCCCGTCCCCCGCGACTCCCCAGCCGCCGTGGACGGTGTCTCGCTGGAGATCCCGTCCGGCACCACACTCGGTCTGGTCGGGGAGTCCGGCTCCGGAAAATCCAGTCTGGCCGGCGCAATCGTCGGCCTCGTCCCCGTGCAGGGTGGCCGGGTCCTGATCGACGGCCAGGAGGTCCGCACCCGCACCGTCCGCGACCGGCGTCGACTCGGCCGCCTCGTCCAGGTCGTCCTCCAGGACCCGGACACCGCGCTCGACCCCCGGATGACGGTTCGCCAGACGCTCGTCGAAGCGGCCACGGTCTTCCGCCGGCTCGACCGGGCCGCCGGTGCCGAGCGCGCCGCCGAACTGCTCGGCCTCGTCGGCCTGGACCCCCGGCTCGCCGATCGCCTGCCGCGGCAGCTGTCCGGCGGCCAGCGCCAGCGAGTCGCCCTCGCCCGCTCCCTGTCCGTCGAGCCCGGGCTGCTGATCGCCGACGAGATCACCTCGGCGCTCGACGTATCGGTGCAGGCATCCGTCCTCAACACGATCCGCGAACTGCAGCGACGGCTCGGGCTGTCCATGCTGTTCATCGGCCACAACCTGCCGGCGGTCTGCCACGTTTCCGACGTCGTGGCGGTCATGCGGCACGGCAGGATCGTCGAGACCGCCCCCACCGAGACGATCCTGCGCACACCGAGGCACCCCTACACCCGAACCCTGCTCGCCTCCGTGCCGTCCCTGCGCACGTCCCCGCCCGAGGAAAGGCCGTCATGACCGTTAAGCCGTGGCCCGTTCCCTCCGGCGTGTGCACCAGCCGTGACGACGTCGACGTCGACAGGTACCGGACCCGGCTCCGGCGGTAGAAGCGGCTGATCCGTTCTGCCCTCGGCAGCGTCCTGGGTGGCAGCCAACACCGCCTCACCGCCGATGAGATCCCGGGGTATCACCAGCACCAGCGGCAGGTCCCCGAGATCCCCGTCGTACACCACGGTCTCCCAGCCGACTCTCACCGACCCGGACGGCGACAGCTCGGCGAAGACCGACGCTGCGGCGCAGCCCTGCCCGGCCCGGCTCCCGGGGCCGCGATCGGCGCCGAACAACTACCGCACCGCCGACAACAGGAAGCCGCGACGCATCCGCGCGAGTTGCCGGCTGCGCGGCGCGAAGGCGACAACCTCGGGAGGCGTCGGATCGAGCAGCACGAGACCGGCCACCAGGTCCGGCCGACGCCTGGCCGCGTTCGCGACCAGCAACCCCGCCCCGGCCAGCCCTCCGCCCGCCCCCGCCACCAGCACAGCAGGGAATCCGCGACTCGTCCGTCCCGTCCATCCCGTCGCATCGGCCCTCCGCGCAGGTATTCGAAAACCGATCACCCTCAGCATTCGCCCCCCACCCACTCGAAGCACAGAAAGGACTTTCCAACAATGCGATGTCAATCAGTTATATCTTTCCTCACTCTTAATGATTAAAGAGCGAACTTCAGATCCGTGTCCCGTGAGATGCTGCGGCGGCATTGCAATGCGACGGACCTGGCGGTGCCGGGCATTCGCAAACCGATATCGAGGACGGAAAATGGAAATTCTTCGAGGAACACCGAACGCGCCCGAGCGGAGCGCCGCGGAGTGACCGTCACCCTGGACCAGACCCTGTTCCACCAGACCGGTACCGGCCTGTCCGTGCCGTTCGCCATCGCCGGAACCGGGATGCACCTGCCGCCGACGGTCGTCACCAATCAGGAGCTCACCCGCACCCTGGACACCAGCGACGAATGGATCACCAGCCGCACCGGTATCCGCGAACGCCGCCGTCTGGCCCCGCGTCTGGCGACCTCCGACATGTGCGTCGCCGCCGCCCAACCGGCCCTGGACGCAGCCGGCATCGAGCCCGCGCGTCTGGACGCGGTCATCGTCGCCACCTATACCTGGGACCAGCCGCTCGTGTCGACCGCGCTGATCGTGAAAGACGCCCTCGGTGCCCACCGCGCTCTGTCCTTGGACGTCACCCAAGCCGCCTGCGCCTCCGGCATCCAGGCCATGCTGATCGCCGCCCACCTCCTGCAGAACCCCTCCATCACCACCATCCTGCTCCTCGCGGCCGACTGCGCTTCCAGGATCACCGATCCCACCGACCGCACCACAGGTGTCTTCTTCGGGGACGCCGCAGCAGCCGTCGTCCTCACCCGTGCCGACACCCCTGGAGCAGGCCTGCTCTCCTACAACCTGGGCTCCCAGCTCTCCTACGACGTCCAGATCCCCGCGGGAGGCTCCCGGCTGCCCGCCAGCACCGCCACCGTCGCCGCCGGAGACCACTACCTGTCCATGGACGGCCGCGCCGTCTGGAACGCTGCAACCACACGCCTGCCCGAGAGCATCATGAGCGCCACCCACCGCGCCGGTGTGCCGGTCGACCAGGTCCGGCACTTCTTCCTGCACCAGGCCAACTTGAACATCCTCACGGAGACCATGGCCGCCCTGGGCGTTCCCCGTGAGCGTGCACCCATCACCATCGACCGACTGGGCAACACCGGATCGGCCGGCCTGTTCACCGCACTGCACACCACCATCGCCGAGGGCTCCCTGCTCCCGGGAGACACCTACGTACTGTCCGGAATCGGCGCAGGCTTCCAGTGGGGAACCCTCTGCCTCCGGCACGCCTGACCGATCCACAGAACTGATAGGCACCCAGGTGGGTTGTCGAACCCCGTCGATCCCGGACGAGGCGAGCCTCCGGAATGCGAACACCCGGGCACAGGAAACGCATCGTGTTTCGCGGTCGTTGCCCGTCCCATGTCGCGTCTCTGCTCCGTCCGTTCACGGACGGGTGAACTCCCGGTGATTCCTGACGCACCCGCTGCCGCGAGCACCAGCATGGGCGGCATGACCACCACACACTCCCGGGCCGAACGGGTCGCCCAGGCCCGGGCGACCGAAGCTCAGCTCACTGCCGACGGAATCGACGGGGTAGTGTTCGGCTGGGTCGACAACGCCGGGCTCACCCGGGTGAAGTCCGTCCCGCTCACCCAACTCGAACACGCCGCCGGGTACGGTGTCGGCGCCGTACCGTGCTTCGACGTCTCCCTGGTGGACGACTCCTTCACCACCGCACCTTCGAGTACCGGCCCGATGGGCGACCTGCGGCTCGTCCCCGACCTCGACAGGCTCACCCCGCTCGCCGCACAGCCCGGTTGGGCCTGGGCTCCGGCCGACCGCTATGCCCAGGACGGCACCCCGCATCCCGGCTGCCAGCGTGGCTTCGCCCGCCGGGTCACCGAGGCGGTCGAGCGGCGCGGGCTCTCGGTGCGAGCCGGGATCGAGATCGAGTGGGTGGTGGCAGACGCCGCCGGAGACCCCGCAACAGCCGGGCCCGGGTTCGGGATGACCCGCTTCATCGAGCACTCCGACTACCTTCGGGATGTGCTGCGCGCCCTCACCAAGCAGGGGTTGGCCGTGCTGCAGCTCCACCCCGAGTACGCCGCCGGGCAGTTCGAGGTCTCGGTCGCCGCCGAGGGGCCGGTCGAGGCGGCCGACACCACGATGCTGGTACGCCACACCATCCGGGCCGTCTCCGCCCGGCACGGCCTGCGGGTCTCGTACTCGCCCGTCTTCACCGAGGGCTCGCTCGGCAACGGCGGTCACCTGCACCTCAGCCTCTGGCGACAGGGCCAGAACCTCGGACACGGCGGCCCCGGCCGTCACGGACTGCACCCCGACGCCGAGCAGTTCCTCGCGGGCGTACTGGCCGAGTTGCCCGCCCTGCTCGCTCTCGGCGCGCCCAGCGCCGCCTCCTACCTGCGTCTGGTCCCCTCCCGCTTTGCTGGAGCTTACCGATGCTGGGGCCTGGAGAACCGTGAGGCAGCGCTGCGCCTGATCGCCGGCTCCACCGCCGGGCAGGCCAACGCCGAGTTCAAGTGCTTCGACGCCGCCGCCAACCCCTACCTGGAGATCGGTGGCGTGCTGGCCGCCGGACTCGCCGGTCTCGACGCCGGCCTGCCCCTGCCTCCCGAGACCCGGAGCGACCCCGCCGCTCTCGGCAGCGCCGAGCGCCTCCCTGCGAGCCTGTCGGAGACGACCGACGCGTACGAGAAGTCCGCACTGCTGCGGCAGGCACTCGGCCCCGAACTGTACGAGGCCGTGCTGTGCGTCCGGCGGGCGGAGGCAGAGCTGTTCGCGACGCACACGGATGCGGAGGTCATCGAGGCTGTCCGTTGGAGGTACTGACGGGGCATCATTGTCGCTCTCCAGCTCGCGGGCGCTGATCACCGCGACGGTGGTCGCTCGTCGCGCGTGGTGGACAACGAGGCCCGCTCGGTGTCCGACAACTCGTGCGCTCGGCTCGCTGCCAGGGGACTCCCCCTGGCAGCGAGCCGGCCAACCAGTCCGCAGGCATTGCGCCGGGTGTCTGCCACGCACTCAGTCCCGTGTCAGCCCGACAGATGGCTCGGCGCACCTGGCTTCCCACGGTGCACCTGTGCGGGGAGTAACCGGGAGCCCAGGTGGTGTACTGGAATCCGAGCATGAAGGACAGTGCCCGATGGCCAGTTGGGAGCGGCGGAACACATCGGGGACGGGGAGCATCCGCATCAGCCTACTTCGGCTCCGGATGAGGACTCGGGAGCCGGATCGGTGACAGCGTGTTCCAGCGGCTTCGCCATGTAGACCGCCTCGGCACCGTAGCTCGCGGGCAACCCGATCTCGGGCCGGGCGCGGTAGCCCAGCGTGGTCCACAGCACCTGTGAGCCGTGCACGGCTACCAGAGAGAGCGTCCGGTACCGGGCCGCACGCCCCGTCTCCTCCAGGTGCTGTTGCATCAGGCCTGCCAAGCCCCGACCACGTGCCCGCTCGGCGATCACCAGGTCGTGGAGGTGCAGGTTGCTCCCCTGTGCCGCGCGTTCCTCGGCCAGGCTCAGGTCCGGGCAGCGGAAGAGTGGGTACGGCAGTGCGAGCAGGTAGCCGCCGAAGCCGCCCGCGTCCTCCAGCACGAAACAGGTCGAGGGCGAGGCACGGTGCCGGGAGCGCAGTGCTGCCTCTCCCTCGGACAGGCCGCTCGCCGCGTAGGCGCGTTCCTCCAGCACGACCACCTCATCCCAGTCCTCCTCCCGGAGCAACCGGAGCCGGGTGCCGGTCATGTGCCGCCTCCGTCCGGAGCCGGGCCACCGATGCAGGTGTACGGCAGCGGTGCGAAGCCGTTGAATCCCTGGGTGGTGTAGGCGGCGGCGTACGCACCGCAGGAGTGGACCCAGACCGGGTCGCCGGAGACGATCGTGCGCGGAACCCGCACCATGCCGTCCTGCGCGTACGCGTCGTCGCTGTCGCAGGTCGGGCCGGCAACCACGGCGTTGACGAACTGCCCCCCGGGGCGGGTGGGAAACTCCAGCCGGTACTGCAACTGGTCCATCTCGTAGAGCCCGTTGAACTTTCCGCAGCTGAGGTAGAGCCAGTTCTCACGGATGCCGTCGAGCCGATGGCGGGAGGTGAGCCGGGCGACGTGGGCACGGATCGCACCGTGGTCAGCGACGAGGTGGCGGCCGGGCTCCAGCAGGAAGTCCAGCGGGGCGGCGTTGACGGCGCGCAGCCGTTCCACACCTTCGCGGATCACCGTGAGCATCTTGTCCAGCGGCGGTTCCAGCGGCCGGCCACGCCGGTCGAGGACGCTGAGCGCGGGCAGACCACCACCGAGGTTGATCCGGTCCGGAACGATGCCGTGCCAGTTGAGTGTCTCCAGCAGAGCGGCCAGCGTCTCGATCGCCTCGCCCCATGCTTCGGCTGTCATCTGCTGGGAGCCGACATGTACCGACAGGCCGGAGGGCACCAGCCCGGCGGCCCGGGCGGCACCGAGCACCCGCAGGGCATCCTCGGGCGAGCAGCCGAACTTGTGGCTCAGGCCCCACAGCGCACCATCGCCGGTGGTCGCGATCCGACAGAACACCCGTGAGCCGGGCGCGTGTTCGGCGATCGCGGCGACGTCCTCCCGGCTGTCAGTGGCAAAGTCACGCACGCCCAGCCGATAGGCCTCGGCGATGTTGCGGTCGGACTTGACGGTGTTGCCGTAGTGGATCAGTTCGGGGGCTACCCCGGTGCGCAGCGCCTGGGCGATCTCCTGCGGGCTGGCCGCGTCGAAGCCGGAACCGAGCCGGGCGAGATGGTCGAGCACCTCGTCCACCGGGCATGCTTTCATCGCGAACCGAATAGCAGCACCCGGCAGTTCGGCGCACAGGGCTGCGTACTGGCGACCGATGCCGTCCAGGTCGTAGATGATGGCGTCCTCGGCGACGGCGGCGAGCGCGTCACGCAGGGCGGAATGGTCGTGCCGGCCGAAGAATGGCGCGGTGGACGCGTGCACGGTGGCCGACGCGGTCAGGGTGCGGTGGCCGGTTCTGCCACGGTCGGCCGTCCGGCGCTGTTCGGCGATCTGACATATGTCGGTGGCCTGAGGCCTCACGTGTGAACTCCCCATCCAACTTGATGATCGATGCCAAGGACTTCCCGGCACCCGTGAGATGAACGAGGCAGTACAAAGCTTGGTTATGACATCGGACATGGGTTTCCTCTTCGCCACACTCTGTGTGGTTATGGCGCCTTCGTCTGCTGTGCACCCTGTACGGCCGACGAGTGCCAGACCGTGATCCTCGAAGAGCGCACCCGTAGCGAGGCGAGGACCTGCCCCAGAAGGAGCGGGTGATCTGGCTTCGACCATCGGGGGCTTCGCTGACGGCGGCCGAGGGTCGGGCCAGGACCTCGGCCCAGACCAACTTGCCAGGGCATGGACGGCGGGGGCAGGAGGCCGCGGCCACCCAGGGCACAGACCTCGGCCGCCGCATACCCGCTCGGGTAAGGGGCATGGAAGAGCCCCAGGTCACGGCGAGTGAGTCCTGGGGCTGATCCGAGCCTCCTTCGGGATTCGAACCCGAGACCTACGCCTATTGACCCTCGACGCCGTGACACCCGGTCCAACAAGTGCCGTTCAGTCCACTCACGCATCACTCACGCAATCGCGGCCACTTCCGACAGCGTGCAGCTCGTCCTGGTCGAGCGAGCCCATCGCCCCGCCGCCCGGCGGCGAGCACGATCGGCGGCGGTCCTTGGCCGTGCACGACGGCCGGGTGCAGTTGCTGTTCGACCCGCCAGGGGGTCGGCGGCTGTTCATGGACGGCTTGCACCCGTCCCGGCGTGACGACGACGCCGACGCCGAGCGAAGCCGCGCGAGCGCACACAGCCGGCCGGTCACGGCACGGGGTCGAGGGATGAGCCGGCGATCAGGCGCCGCAAGGGACTCACGTCCCGCGCGGCGTTTCCTCACGACTCCGGCCGACCGCTGTACCGTGCGGCGGCGGCCCGGTCGTGCTCCGGATGACCAGTTCAGGGTCGAAGAGGAGTTCGCCGGTGGGTACGTCGCGACCGCTGACCAGCGACAGGACGCTCCGGCCGACCTCGAGAGCGAGTCGTTCACCCGGCTGGCGAACGGTCGTCAGCGGAGGGTCGACGAATTCGGTGATCATGGAGCCGTCGTATCCGACGACGGAGACGTCGTGGGGCACCGTGTACCCCTGACGGCGAATCCCCCGGATCGCGCCCAACGCCATGTAGTCACTGGCGGCGACGATGGCGGTGGCACCGAGTTGAAGCAGCGCCTGTGCTGCCGCCTGACCGCCCTCGACCGAGTAGGACTGCCGCATCACCCAGCTTTCGGCATCCTTGCTCCCCCGCTGCTCCATCGCATCGAGGAACCCCCGCACCCTCCGGTCAGCCGGGTGGTTGCCCAGCGGACCGGAGGCCATGCCGATGGCACGGTGACCGAGCCGGTACAGATGATCGACGGCCAGCTCGGCGGCCAGGGCGTCATCGGTGGAGTAGACGGGGGCCGGCACCTTGTCGGCGAACCCCCCGTTGATACCGAGGTAAGGGATGCGCCTGGCGCGCAGCATCCCGTACGCCTCGGTGTCGGCGCCTTCCACCGTGTTGGAGGAGGAGAGGTACACCACCGCGGCGATGCCTTTGTCGATGATCGACGCGATGAAGTCCCGTTCCTGGACGCCACCGGGAAAGGCGGGGCAGAGCACCGTCTTGAGGCCGTGGGGCGCGAGGAACGCCTCGATGCGCTCGGCGAGATCGGCGAAGAAGGGGTTGGAGACATGCTCGGTGATCACTGCGACGAGCTGTCCCTCCACCACGCGCTCGTAGCCGAGTTCCGTCATGGCCGCCTCGACCGCGTCCCTGGTTTTCTTCGCCACTCCCTGGCGACGGTTGATGACCCGGCTGACTGTCGCCTCGCTCACTCCCGCACGGGCCGCGATCTCAACGATGCCGACCTTCATTCTCTCCCTCTCCCGTGACAGGTCACGAGGTCTTCGTCAGCAGAGCCAGACCCATCGTCGGGACCGGAATGCTGTGCAGGCCGGGTACGAGCGACATCTGGGTCCGCTCGATGATACGTCCGTCCGGACCGCGGACATCGACGTCCACCTGTGCTCCCGTGTCCTGCACATCGACGACTACACGGTTCGCGGCCGTGGCGTTGACCAGGACTGTTTCCCGGTGGGTGGCGGGCAGCACGGAAACGGCACGTTCGTCGTGCACGGACAGCACGATCACGCCGTCGGACTCCGACCGGACCAGCGTGTAGAGGCCGTCGGGACGCCCGGGTTCGACTGTCCCGTCGAGCAACTGGGGGCGCAGTCGGCGCCATTGGCCCAGCCAGAAGCGGACCGCGTCAGCCTGCTCCGCGCTGAGTGCGTCGAGGCGGACGGAGACCTGCGGCACCGCGTGCAAGGCGCCGATGAGCTGCCGCGCAGCCGCCTCGACCGGGCCGGAGGTGTCCCACATCAGAGGGTCGGAGTGGACGACACCTCCTACAGCCAGCAGGGAGGTATCGATCGTGCGGACGCGGTTGGCCGTGGAGTCGGCCGGGCAGTCGAAGGACCTGAGCATGTTGCCGAAAGCCGCCATGCCGGGGCCGACGTAGGGCTGGCGCAACTCCAGCAGCAGGTCGGTGCGTTCGGTGAGCAGCGCGTCGCGCAGTTCGGTGAGCAGGAGCAGCAGGGCCTGCCCGACGTCACCGCGCCCATCGCCGGCGTAGACCATGGCCTCGTTCAGGAAGTCGATCTTGAGGCCGTCCAGGCCGTAGTCACGCACCAGACGCAGGCATGTGCGGACGACGTGGGTACGCACTTCCGGGTGGCGGGGATCGAGGACATGGGCTCCGGGCACACCGGAGTCGGCGGGGGCGAACGGGGCCCATGTCTCGTGGCACTCCGCCTGAGGGCCCAGGAGCAGGGGTGCGACCCAGATCATGTAGCGCAGTCCACTGCGGCGTACACGTGCGACATGGCCGGCGAAGTCGGGGAACGTGTCGGTGTCCGGGGTCCAGTCCCCCGCTCCCGCATAGCCGCGGCCGGTGCCGAAACGCTGCCAGCCGTCGTCCACGATCAGTGTGCCGAAGCCCATGTCCACGGCGAGTTCGGCCTGCCGCTCGACCTGGGCCGCGTCGATCTGCTGGTTGAAGGCGTACCAGGTGCAGTACAAGGGCAGCCGGGCCGCCTCCGGAACGGGCAGGGGCGCCGGCATCTCCGTCGTGTACCAATCGCGCAGCACGCTCATGGCCGATGCCACCGACGGGCTGCGGGGCACGAAGAGGAAGCGGTGCGGTGCGGCGGAAGGCGGAAGCTGGAGGTGTACCACGTGGGTGTCGTTCTCCTCGGACACTCCGAAGCGCAGCGCGACGTCCGGCACCGGATCGGCGGCGGCGAAGGTGAGGAGGGTGGCGCCGGTGTAGTCGTAGAGGCACCCGGCGGCCAGCCCGTCGATGAGGCTGACCTTGGACCGTCCTTCCCAGTCGGCGACCAGGGTGCGGCTCCAGTTGGCCTTGGGGTGCCAGTATCCGGCGGTGTCACCGAGAGGGACCGACAGCCGTACCTCGACCGCGGTGTCAGGGGCTTCGATCTGCAGCATGCGCAGGCCGCCGGGGACCTCGGACAGGGTCCAGGCGGGTTCCGCGCCGTCGGCGACAACCGCCATCTCCACCGTGTCGAGCAGCGGCACGAAGGGGGCCGGGGCCAGTTCGGCTGTGGTGACGGCCTCGGAGGACAGGGTGCTCACATTCACTCCTTGACGGCTCCGGCGAGCAGGCCGGAGACGAAGTGGCGTTGAAGGGCCAGGAAGACGAGTGCCATGGGGATGGCGGCGATGGCGGTTCCGGTGAGGATGGCGCCGTAGTCGGTGTCGTTCACTCCCTGCAGCGCGGAGAGTGCGACGGGGATCGTGAAGGAGGCGTTGTCGCGGAGGACGATCAGCGGCCAGATGAAGTCGTTCCACTGGAAGAGGAAGAGGAAGATGGCCAGGGCGGCCAGGGATGGCTTCATGGGCGGCAGGACGACCCGCAGGAAGAGCCGGAACTCTCCGCAGCCGTCCATTCGTCCCGAGTCGAGGAGTTCGTCGGGGAGAGCGGCCATCGACTGGCGCATCAGGAAGATCCCGAAGGGCAGTGCCAGGTTGGGCATGATCACGGCCTGGTAGGTGTTGAGCCACTCCCACTCCGCCATCATCTTGAACAGCGGGACCAGGGTGACCTGGCTGGGAATGACCAGTCCCAGCATCAGCAGACCGAACATCCAGTTGCTGCCCTTGAAGCGGTACTTGGCGAAGGCGTAACCGGCCAGCGTGCACACGAGGCCCGCACAGACGGTGTAGATGACCGCGATGAGCAGAGAGTTGAGCACGACCTGCCCGAAGGATGCCGTCTCCTGGAGGCTGGAGAGGTTCTCACCCAAGTGGTCACCGGGCACCAGCGGTGGCGGCGAGCCGAAGATCTCGGCGGAGCTGTGGGTGCTGGCGATGACGAGCCAGTAGAAGGGAATGAGCACGGCGGCAAGGGCTATCGCGAGCCCCGAAGTGAGCAGGATGCTGTTGCCTGCGGAACGGCGCCGGGCACGGGCCCTCAAGGGCAGGACGGCACCACTGGAGGGTTGCTTCATGACTTGTCTCCCAGGACCCGGAACTGGATCAGGCCGAGCACTCCGATGAGCACGGCGAGCACGTAGGCGATGGCCGAGGCGTAGCCGAAGTCGAAGTAGGTGAAGGCATTCTGGTACAGGTACACGCCGATGGTGAGCGTGGCGTTGTCCGGACCGCCTCCGGTCAGGATGAACGGCTCGTCGAAGATCTGCAGGGTGCCGATGGTGGAGAGCACCGTGGTCAGCAGGATCGCCGGCCTCAGCCCCGGGAGCGTCACGTGACGGAAGGACTTCCACGCACCCGCGCCGTCGACCGAGGCGGCATCGTAGAGCTCACCCGGGATCGTCTGCAGTCTCGCGAGCAGAATGACCGCGTTGTAGCCGGTGTAGTGCCAGGTCAGTACCAGGCCGAGGGAGATCTGCGCCCACAGCGGGTCGGTGAGCCATGGAACCTCGCCTATGCCGACGTTCGACAGCAGCCAATTGACCAGCCCGTACTGCTGGTTGAGAAGTACGGAGAAGATGACCCCGTAGGCGACGAGGCCGGTGACCATCGGCAGGAAGAATCCGAGACGGAAGATCGCACGCGCCCGCAGGAAGGCGGAGTTGAGTGCGACGGCCAGGCCGGTGGAGAGGGCAAGCATCACCGGCACCTGGATCAACAGGATGGTTCCTGTGTTCTTCAGGGCGGTCCAGAAGAGCGGATCGCGGAACAGACGCCCGTAGTTGTCGAAGCCGACATAGGTGTCGACCCCGTCGACCGACTTGAAGAGGCTGAGGACGAAGGACCAGCCGATGGGGTAGAGCTTGAACACGGCGAACAGAAGCGCGGCGGGAAACACGAAGGCGTACGGCGCGAGACGGCGCGCGGTCAGACGCGACCGTGGCCTCGGCCCCTTTCCCTGCGGTGCCGGCGCGGGACGTGTCTTGGTGACGGTCGTGGTCATCGGGCCACCTTGCGTGCGGTCTGCGCGGCGAGCTGGTCGGCGGCTCCGCGCAGTTCGGTGGCCGGGTCGGCCCCTCGGAGCAGAACCCTGGTCTGTGCGTCGGTGACCGCCTTGAGCGCCCGCGCGTAGTCGGACGTGTAGTTGAAGGCCGGGGAGTCGGCCTTGAGGGCCTTGAGGAAGACCTCGCCCTTGTGCTGACCGCTGAAGAATTTCGACGGTTGATGGAAGACGGGGTCCTCGTACGCCCCCATCAGGGCCGGCGCGATGCCCTTGGCCTTGTAGATCTGGACCTGGGACTGCGGACGGGTGAGGACGAACTCGACGAACTTCCAGGCCGCGGCCTGATGGTGGCTGGTGCCCGAGATGGCGAGGTGGGTGGAGTTCACGGTGGCGGCGTTGGTGCCGCCGCGCCGAACAGCCGGCGGAAGGCGCACACGCCAGAGCCCGGCCTGGTCCGGAACGCTGTCCTCGATGACACCGCCGAACCAGGTCGGCCAGGGCAGTACCGCAGCAGTGCCACTCTTGATCGAGGTGATCAGGGCGTTCCACCCACCGGAGATGTCGTTCACCAAGCCGGCATCGTTCATCTTCTTGATGAGCGTCATGGCTCTGACGGCTTCGGGCGAGCTGACCATGATGTCGCCGTCGAGATTGAAGTACATGGTGCCCTGCAACTGGAGCAGCAGTTGGAAGAGGTTCGCCGAGTCCTGTTGAGAGGCGGGCTTGTCGATACCGAGCAGGTACTTGCCGGTCTTCTTCTTGATCTTCAAGCCCGCCTCGACGACGTCGTCCCAGGTGTCGAGCGCGTCCGCGTCCACACCGGCGTCCTCGAAGACGTCGGCACGGTAGTAGAAGCCTCCCGAATTGGCCTCCCAGGGCAGGGCGTCAACGCGCGAGCCATCCCGTGAGACCGTCCCCCACAGACCGTCGGCGAAGGCTGTCCGGTACTTCCCGGCGCCGAGTCGGCTGAGGTCCGCGAGCTGCCCGGGGAATCGGTCCGTGTACGCGGGAAGGTAGTCGACGCCGATGTGCAGGACGTCCGCGAGCCCAGCGCCGTTCGCCGCCATCGAGGTAGTGATCTTGTCCCAGATGGCCGGATTGCCGATGTCCTGGACCGTGACCTCGATGCCCGGGTACAGCTTGTTGAACTTCGGCACCAGCGCCCGCATCTCAGCGGCCGGCCCTGCCCAGCTCCATACCGTGATGTCACCTTTCGCGGGGTTCCCGGCCGAGCCGGACCTCGCGCCGGACGAGCAACCGGTCAGCCCGCCCAACCCGGCACTCGCGGCGAGAGCCCCGCCAAGCCCCATCACTCTGCGACGACTCACGTTCATGCGCGACCACCTCTGTATGCGGCTCGAACACCCACTCCTCACGACAGAAGAGCGGCCGACGTAGGGAAGTTAGCCATGCGCCACATACGCTTGCAAGACATCTATGAAATTTTTCTGCTTGGTTTTCTTTCAATGTCTGTACGACGCTTGAAAGCGGGTGGGTTGGAGGGCTAGCTTCCAGGCATCCGTCCTCCACCGCTCTGGAGTGAGTCCGCCATGAGACGCACCCGCCCCACACGCCTCGCGACCATCGCCGCGCTGGCCGTCCTCGCCCCGCTGACGCCCCTGCTCCTCGCGGAACCCGCCACGGCAGCTCCCGCACCCCTCACCATCGAGAACCCCGGCTTCGAGGAGGGAACCGACGGCTGGACCCTCACATCCGGCGCCGGAGTGGCCTCGAACAAGCCTCACGGTGGCTCGAAGCTGGCTTACCTCGACGCGGGACACGGAAAGCAGGTCTCGCAGAAGATCAAGGTGCCCGGTGACGGTACGTACGACTTCTCCGCCTGGATCGCCACCGGTGGCACCGCCGGAACGTTCTTCGCACGCGTCAACGGCAGCACAGCCGCCTCGGTGGTCCTGCCCGAGCGGCCCACCTACGCCCGCTACACCCTCAGCCGGATCTCCCTGAAGCGCGGCGACGAGCTGGAGCTCGCCTTCGGGTCGGGCAACGGATGGATCAACGCCGACGACCTCATGGTCTCGCCCTCCGCACCTGTCGACCCCGTGGTCTCGTCCTCCGATCCAGAGATCGTCGAGATGTTCAACTGGGCGAAGCGCAAGGCCAACAGCTGGGTACAGCAGCCCGGCACGAACGGGCCGCTCAACGTCGACGAGAACAACAGCGCCGGAACCGGTACGGGCACCTACGGCCCCTCCTACTGGGCGGGCTACGCCCATCGCAGCGGCTACTACTCACGCGACATGGCCCACCAGCTCAGCGGCGCCTCGGTCCTCGGCCTGCACGACGCGAACAAGGCCATGCTCAGCGCGTTCGCCGCGTCCGCGACCGAGGAACACGGCTACTACCCGGCCTGGTCCTTCAATTTCGACAACAAGACCAAGCTGTCCATCGACTATCACAGCCCCACGTCCTTCGTCCGCGAAGTGCCGGCCACCTTCGAACTGGTCGAAAAGGCGAACGAGGCGTACCGGTGGAGCGGCGACAGCGCGTACGTCGACGACGACATCCTCTGGGACTTCTACCGCCACGCGACGAAGGAGTTCATCGAACTCCACGACGGCGGCAGGCCCAACGGCGTCGCGGAGGGCACGGGCAAGGGCATATTCGCCGGAGCTGCCAGCTACAACGAAGCCGGCGACGAACCGCTCGCCGAAGCGGGCGACGCCATCGGCGCCCAGTACCAGGCGTTCCGGGCGATGTCCGCGCTGGCCCGGAGCAAGGGTGACGGCAGCCTGGCCGAGGAGTTCCGGAAGAAGGCCGACAAGCTCAAGTCGTACTTCAACTCCACCTGGAGCGGCACTGGTTCCGGGGAATCCATGATCCGCGCCTACACCACGGACGGGGAGCCGGTCACGGGCTGGGGCAAGGAGAACAGCTGGTTCATGCCGATGAAGCAGATCATGGAGCCGGGTGCGCGCACCGACGCCTACCTCGACTACATCGACCAACAGGCGAGCGGCGAGGGGAAGCCCGACAACATCGAGGCGATCTCCTACCTCCCCGACACCTTCTTCGCCTACGAGCACAGCGACACCGCGTGGAAGTGGATGCGGTACGTCTACGACAAGCGCAACGACCAACACCCCGTCAGCAAGCAGGGTCCCAACGGCGACTATCCCGAGGTCTCCTACACGCTGCTCGGTCAGACCGTCGAGGGGCTCATGGGCGTCGA
Organism: Streptomyces sp. A 4/2; assembly: GCF_940670765.1. Lineage (GTDB taxonomy): Bacteria > Actinomycetota > Actinomycetes > Streptomycetales > Streptomycetaceae > Streptomyces. The sequence goes on along the minus strand of NZ_CALNVW010000030.1, from coordinate 281,789 downwards.
ACCCGACGCCCCGTCCAAGTCCCTCAGCACCCGCTCCCGCATGCCGTCCGGCATGAACTGGCTGCAGATCAAGGACATCAAGGTCGGCGGCAACACGTTCACCCTGCGCCACGACAGGGCGAGCAGGTCGACCCTGACGAACGACACCGGCTCGGACAGTTACACGTGGGAGGCCCAGTTCCCGGGCAAACACCCCGTGATCAAGATCGACGGCAAGAAGCGGGCTGCCCATACCAAGAGGGTGAACGGAAAGACCTACAGCTATGTCAGGGTCTCCGTGGCCCCGAACCAGAGCGTCAGCGCCGAAGTCGCGTAGTGAACCCGCCTCGTCCGTCGGCCACCACCGGGGTGGCCGACAGGTCCCCGGCCACGGAACAGGCCCGGGAAGAGACCGAGCTCGACGCACGCGGGAGTGTACGCACGCGTGGCGCGCCCGATGCAGCGGGAAACACGCGTGAATGCCATGGAGCCGGGTGACTTCTCCGGGGCAGCGAGGCCGCCGCTCATGAGCCGGCCCGCTGTCTCCCACCACATCCGCAAGCTGGAGCGGTCCACGGTCGTACTCTCCGGCAGCGCCCGGAGAAGAACCGCGCACCGCCGTGCAACAAGGGAGAAACGTGACCGACCGCCTCTCCGGAACACCCGTCGTAGTGCACTTGCGCTCAGCGGGATGCTCCTTTCTGCTTGAATGCCCAGCCGAGCAGCTGCCGATCGTCCGTCACTGGGGTGCCGATCTGGGTGCGCTCGACGCGGCCTCGGCACGTTCGACGTGCCTGGCCGGGGCGGCCCAGGGCCGCCTGCCCGGAGAGCTGGACGCCGGGCCGGCCGCCCTGATCCCCGAGCCGTGGACCGGCTGGATGGGCCGCCCCGGGCTGCTGGGCTCCCGTCAGGGACGCAACTGGTCCCCGCGCTTCGCCGTCACCGCCGTCCGAGTCGACGGCGTCGAAGCGGCCGGGTACACCGAGGCCGGCGCGACAACCGTGGAGATCACCGCCTTCGACGCCGAGAGCCTCATCCGGCTCGTCCTCGTCGTCGAGATGCTGGAATCCGGTCTGGTCCGGATGCGCGGACGCGTCATCAACGAGGGTGAGGAGTACGAACTCTCGGAACTCTCCCTCTACCTGCCGGTTCCGGCACACGCGGTCGAGCTGCTCGACTTCTCCGGCCGGTGGGGCATGGAACGTCAGGTCCAGCGCCAACCGTTCGGCACCGGAACCCATGCGAGGGAGAACCGCCGGGGCCGCACCGGTCTGGACTCCGCATACGTCCTCCACGCCACCGAGCGCGGCAGCGACTTCGCACACGGTGAGACCTGGGGCGTCCATGTGGCGTGGAGCGGCAACCACCGCCATGTCGCCGAGCACGACAGCACCGGCATCCGGCTCCTCGGCGGCGGCGAGCTCTTCCTGCCGGGCGAGATGCGGCTCGCAGGCGGCGAGGAGTATCTGGGTCCGTGGATCTACGCGGCGTACGGCGACGGCCTCGACCGCGTGGCACACCGCTTCCACGACTACCTGCGCAGCCGCCCGCATCACGTCTCACCGCGCCGGCCCGTCACGCTCAACACCTGGGAAGCCGTCTACTTCGAGCACGACCAGAAGCGGCTCGTCGAACTCGTCCGGCTGGCGGGCGAGATCGGCATCGAACGGTTCGTCCTCGACGACGGCTGGTTCGGCGGGCGCCGCAACTCACGTGCGGGACTCGGCGACTGGACCGTGTCCGCGGATGTGTGGCCGCACGGACTGCACCCGCTGGTGGACGCCGTCCACCAGCACGGGATGGAGTTCGGCATCTGGATGGAACCGGAGATGGTCAATCCGGACTCCGACCTGGCCCGTGCCCACCCGGAGTGGATCATGGCGGCGCGCCGGGAACTCCCCGTCGAGCAGCGCACCCAGCACGTCCTGAACCTCTCCATCCCCGAGTGCTACGACGCGGTGCTCGAACAGATCCTGGCGATCCTGGCGGAGTATCCCGTCGCCTTCGTCAAATGGGACCACAACCGCGACCACGTCGAGGCGGGTGTACAACCCCGCGCGGGAGTCCCCGGCGAGCACGCTCAGACCTCGGCCCTCTACCGGATGCTCCACGAGATCAAGGCAGCCCATCCCGCCCTGGAGATCGAGAGCTGTGCCGCCGGCGGCGGCCGGATCGACCTCGGCATCCTCGAACTGACCGATCGGGTCTGGGTATCGGACGTGAGCGACCCGTTGGAGCGGCAGCGGCTCATGCGCTGGACCGGTCAGCTGCTGCCTCCGGAACTGCTCGGCTCCCACATCGCCTCACCGCACTCGCACACGACGAGCCGGCACCACGATCTCTCCTTCCGCGGCGCCACCGCGTTCTTCGGACACCTCGGCGTCGAGTGGGACCTCGGGGACACGACGCCCGAGGAGCGCGCGGTGCTCGCCCGGTGGATCGCACTCCACCGGAAGCACCGTGACCTGCTCCACACCGGGACCGTGTGGCGCGGCCCGGACCCGGCCCACGGCATCTGGAGTCACGGGGTGGTGGCCAAGGACCGGACACAAGCCCTGTACGAGATCGTGTCACTCACCTGGTGCACGACCGGCGCTCCGCCTCACGCACGCCTCAGCGGTCTTGATCCCCAGCGCCGCTACCGCGTGCGACCGTTGGTCGTCGGTACGCCGCCCGGCGGCTTCTCACCCCCGGCATGGTGGTCCGAGGAGGGCATCGAGGTACCTGGTGCCGCGCTGACACACATCGGGCTTCAGGTTCCGGTCATGCACCCCGAGCACTCCGTTGTCATCCACGTCGAACAGGTCGGGTGAACGGGGCACCCGCATGACACACGCGAAGGTCGGCGCCGCACGGCGGCGTCGACCGGGAGCGGGGAGCGACGCGGCACACGTCCATCGGGCCTGCGGTCGGGAGGAAGGCGGCCGGCGGCGGTGTCGCCGGGTCAGCCCGACCGTGGTGGCTTCTGCGCGTCGAAGGCGAAGAGGGAGTTCTTGGCCGCGGCCACGACCACCGCACGCCCCACGACAGTCACCCGCGGGCTTGCGCCCTGCTCGCCCGTCAGACCATCGGCCTGCGGATCCGTCGTCCACAGGGGTTCGCCGTCCTGCGGCGACAGGGCGACCACCCGGCCGGTGGCCGAGCTGAAGTACAGCGCTCCGCCTCCCGACACCGGACCGGACGCGCCTTCCACGTCCGTCTGCCGCGACCACTTCTTCCGGCCGGTCGCGGGGTCGAGCGCCGTGACGAGACCGGTCTGCCCGCTCAGGTAGACGATGCCGCCTGCCATGCCGGGCGTCCCCGCGTAGGTCTGTGACAGCCGGGAGTACGTGACCTTCCGCGAAGCCGGGTCGAACCGCGCCACCCCGTCGTAGCCGACCGTCGCCGTTCCCTCCATGTGTTCCTGGAGGAGTACGAGTTCGTCGTCGGCGACGCCCATGGGTACGGCGGGCCCCTTGACCGCGATGGGTTCGCCCAGTGCTCCCGAGGCGCGGTCGAGCGTGTGCAGGGCGGGGTGGCGCACCGCCAGGTCATCGACCTCCGTGGCCGTCGCGCACATCGCGAAGAGCTGTGCGCCCACCGGAACCGGGGCGCACTGCGTGCCCGCGGGGAACGGCGTCGTCCAGGCCACCTTGCCGCTGTGCGCGTCCCGGGCCTCGAAGCGGGAGTTGGAGGCGTCGACCGTCACGACGGTGGAGCCGATCACCACGGCGTCCTGACTCCGGCCCGTGACAGCCTGCGACTGAGCGCCGGACGGCACGGACCACAGCTCCCGGCCGTTGTCCGCGTCGATGGCCACCACTTCTTCGGCGGGGCCCTGCGGGTGGTCCTGGGAGGCGAAGCGGTAACCGAGCACCGTGTCGTCGGTCGCGCCCACGAGGTGCATGCCCTGGACGGGGACGCCCGGACTCTTCACCGTCCACACCCGCGAGCCGTCCGAGGCCCTGATACGGGCCGCCACGACGCCGCCGCCCCCGCAGAACAGCGCGTCGCCGCGCGCGACGCAGCGCAGCTCGTCGGGGATGTCCTCGCGACCGCCCAGCACGGTCTTGTGCCACGGTTCGAAACCGGCCGGAAGTACGCCGCTCGGCGCCGCGACGCTGTTGCCCTTGCCGGCGCCGCTGTTCCCCCCGAAGCCTTCGGCCGTCACCGCGGCGACCCCGCCGCCGATCGCTGCCACCGCGACCGCGGCCGCGGCCACGGGACGCCACCGGCGGCGCAGACGGCGGCCGATGGAGGTGGCGGTGTTCCCGGTACCGGGGCCGGCCGGGGCGGTGTCCGGGGCGATCGGCGACAGGGTGTCCCGCGTCGCGAGGTGATGCTGGGTGATCATGTCGCGGGTGCGGCCCGCGCCGGCTCCGACCCCGCCCGTATCGGTCCCGCCGAGGTCGACCGGCAGGTCCCGCAGCAGTACGAGGAGTTCGTCCGCCGAGGGGCGCCCCTCGGGATCCTTCAACAGGCACGGCTCGACGACCGCGCGCAGAGCCGTCGGCACGGCGTCCAGCGCCGGCTCCTCGTGCACCACCTGATACGCCGTCATGTACGGGCTGTCCGCGTCGAAGGGCCCTTGCCCCGTCGCCGCGTACACCAGCAGGGTCCCCAGCGAGAAGACATCGGAGCGCGGCCCCACACCACGCGGCGCCTGCAACTGCTCCGGTGACATGAAGGGCGGCGTACCGATGACCCGCCCTGTCATCGTCAGCGTCTGCTGGTCCACCGCGCGCGAAATGCCGAAGTCGATGACGCGCGGGCCCTCGGGCGAGAGCACGACGTTCGAGGGTTTCAGGTCACGGTGGACGACCCCCACGCGGTGGATGTCGCGCAGCGCCTCCGTCAGACCGATGGCGAGCGTCCGCAGTTCCGCGCCGGTCAACGGGCCCTCGGCGGCGATGCGCTGGGCGAGCGTGAGCCCCTCGATGTAGGCCGTCGCCATCCACGGCTGATCGGCCTCCGGGGCGGCGTCGATCACAGCGGCGGTGAACGCGCCGCTCACCCGCCTCGCCGCCGCCACCTCCTGCCGGAAACGGATGCGGAACTCGTCGTCCGCCGCGAACTGCTGGTGGATCAGTTTGATCGCGACAGGTCGCCCCGAACTCATCCGGCCCAGGAAGACCGTGCCCATGCCGCCCGAGCCGAGCCGCGCCTCAAGCAGATAGCCGCCGATCTCGGCTGGATCACCTCCGCGCAGCGACACTCTTCCCGACCTCTCGTCCCCCGTGCTCCTCTGCCGGCGCGGGTCCTGCGTACCTATCCTGCCCCACAAACTAACCTCCGGGTGATACGGGAGAGCAAGGCGGGTGGTGAACAGGGCCCGCCCCGTCCACTCCGCCCAGCGCTGCTCCCCTGTCGCCCCGCACCCGGACCGGACCTGGACTCTTTCCAGGTCCGGTCCACCGTGAGGACGACGGCTCAGCCGCGGGACGGGGCGTCAGCGTCAGCGTCAGCCGGGGTGGACGGAAGGGAGTGCGGGGAGGTCGCCCGCCAGCAGGGATCGTTCGACGTGGTCCAGGGCGTGGCGGACCGCGCCCAGGGCGACTGCCTCGTCGCCGAGTTCGGAGGTGGCGACGCGGGGCGGGAAGAGGCAGTGGTCCGACAGGTAGCCGCGGACGGGGCCGGCGAGGAGTTCACCCGTGCGGGACAGGCCGCCTCCGATGACCACGATGTCGGGGTCGATGGCGAGGACCATCGCCGCGAGACCGGCGGCGAGTTCGCGGGCGAAGGCATCGACGAGTTCCGCGGCGGCCCGGTCGCCGTCGCGTGCCGCTTCGAACACGCGCTGCGCGGCCTCGGCCGGACGCTCCTCACCCGCGGCCGGGTCGTCGTAGGGGGCGAAGCGCTCGAAGGAGTGCAGCCAGTTCAGGTACGCGAGGTGGCCGATCTCGCCCGCGGCTCCGTGGCTGCCCCTCCGGGGTCTGCCGTCCAGGAGCAGTCCGGTGCTGAGCCGTCGCCCCGCGTGCAGGAGCACCACGTCGTCCGCGTCGCGGGCGGCGCCGCGCCAGCGCTCCCCCAGCGCGCCGAGCCGCATGTCGTTCTCGACCAGGACGGGGCAGGAGAGCCAGCGTCCGACCGCGCTCCGCAGATCGAGTCCTGTCCACTCGGGCAGTACGTGCGAGAGTGCGACGCGGCCCTCGTCGTCGACCACCCCGGTGGTGCCGATGCCCGCCGCGGTCAGCCGCTGTCTGCTGCTCCCGGCCGCGCTCAGGCAGCGGACGGCGTTGCGCCGGACGGCCGCGAGGCGCCCGGTCGCGCCTTCTTCCGGGCTCAGGGACGTGCGGCGTTCGGCGAGGACGGTACCGCGGAGGTCGGTCACGACAGCGAGCGTCTTGTGGGCGCCGATGTCGATCCCGAGAACGCGCCCGGCGTCCGCCCGGAAACGGTAGCGGCGGGCCGGCCGGCCCGCCGACCGCACGTCCTCCGGTTCCGGAAGTTGCTCCTGGGCCCACGAGCCGGCCACCAGGTCGGCGACGATGCTCTCGGTGGGCGGCCGGGTGATGCCGACGCGCCGCGCGAGTTCGGCCACGGTGAGGGGCCGGTCCGCCTGCATCAGCTCGCGCAGCGCCGCCGCCGCGTTCATTCTGCGCAACAACGAGGGATCGCCGCTGGTCCGCGTCATGGGCTTGTCTCTCTCCACTTCATGATCCTTCCTCAACTGCCTGCGAGGACCGGACCATTGACCTGGTCATCACGATGCTGCTACACCTTCCTCGGGCGGAATTAAATTAGCAAGTTTCTTATCCCCTGGTGTACTTGAGGAGCCCTTATGCCCAGAACGACTTCAGCCAGGCGCACGGTCGTCCTGTGTGCCGCGCTGGCCCTCCTGACCGCCGGCTGTACGGCGGGCGGCGGTGCGGGGCAGGCGTCCGACGGCTCGAAGACCATGACGTTCCTGACCTTCGAGACACCCAACCTCGACGCCGCCTACTGGGACGCCGCCATCGCGCGGGCCTCCAAGGCCGTTCCCGGTGTGAAGATCAAGAAGCTGGTGGCCCCCAGCGCCGACCGGAACACCTACGTCAAGCAGCTCGCCGCGTCCGGACAGCTGCCGGACATCATGATCTCCGTCAGCCCGGACGGCCTCGCGCAGTCGGGCAAGCTCGCCGCATGGCCCGCCGCCACGCTCGACGACTACGTGTCGCCGCAGTCCAATCCCATCGGCGGCAAGATCTACCAACTGCCCTACAACACCCAGCCCACGCCCCTCGTCTACTACAACAAGACGCTCTTCCGCGCGGCGGGCATCACCGCGGCGCCCACCACGTACAAGGACTTCCTGGCCGACTGCGCCGCGTTGAAGAAGAAGGGCGTCAACCCGCTCGTCGTCGGGGGCGGCGGCAAGGACACCTGGGCCGACGGCTTCCCCCTGATCGCCGCGGTCGGCACCGACGTCTACGCCAAGGACCCCCACTGGCTCGCCGAACGCCGCGCGGGCAAGCGGAAGTTCACGGACGCCACCTTCACCTCCGCACTGAACAAGGTGGAGAAGCTGGCCGGGAGCGGATACATCGACCGGTCCGGCCTGTCCCGGGACTACGCGTCGACCGAGCAGGCGTTCCGCGACGGCAAGGGCGCCATGTACCCGATGGGCTCCTGGTTCGCCGCCTCCGCGGACAGCAAGAAGCCCCCCTTCGACGTGGGAGTCTTCGCCTGGCCCGGCGACAACGGCGCCGACACCGTCCCCGCGTACACCGGCGGTGGCATCAGCGTCAGTTCCTCGGCCCCCGATGTGAAGCTCGCCCAGAAATGGTCCGCCGCCTTCATGCTGGACAAGCAGAACCTGGACGCCTCGGTCAGGTCCGACGGCTCACTCATCGCGGTCAAGGGATACACCCCGCCGACCACCATGGGCCCCGTGTACAAGGCCACGGTCAAGATCTACCAGGACGCCGCGCGGCGCGGCTCCGTCGTCAATGCCTTCTCCGTCGAGACCGGGGACACCGGTCTGGTGCCGGGCCTCTCGGACAAGTTGTGGGCCGGCACCGCCGAGTTGATCGCCGGACGCACGAGCGCCGGCGCACTCGCCCGACGCCTGGACGGCGAATGGGCGAAGGACGCCGGATGAGCGCCACGGACACCGCCCTGCCCGCGAGCGCGACCGCGCGCACCCGGCCCCGCGGAACGCTGCTGCCGCGGCTCGGGACCTTCTCCCTGTTCGCACTGCCGGGCATCGCCCTCTACCTGGCGTTCGTGCTCGTCCCCGTCGTCATGAGTTTCGTCTCCAGCCTCACCGACGAGAACGCGATGCACCCCGTGACCCACTTCGTCGGGCTGTCCAACTACCGGCAGCTGCTGAGCGATCCGTCGTTCCACCGCTCCTTGGGCAACACCGCCCTGCTCACCGCCGCCGTGGTCGTCGTGCCCAACGCCGTGGGCCTGGGGGTCGCCCTGCTGCTCGACCGCGGCAGCCGTCTCTACCGCATGCTGCGTACGGTCTTCTTCACCCCGGTCGTCCTCAGCTCCGTCGTCGTCAGCGTCATCTGGCAGGCGCTGCTCACTGACGACGGAATCATCAACAAGGTGCTGCGGTCACTCGGCGCGGAGCATCCGCCCGGCTGGCTGTCCGACCCCTCGCTCGCGCTGGGCACGGTCACCTTCATCATGTGCTGGCAGATGCTCGGCTTCTGCGTCGTCGTCCACCTGGCCGGGCTGCAAGGAGTCCCGGCCGAGCTCATGGAGGCGGCGGAGCTCGACGGCGCGGGCCCCGTACGGCGGTTCCGGCACATCACCTGGCCCATGCTCGCCCCCTCGGTGACCATCAACACGGTCATGCTGCTGATCACGGCCTTCAAGACCTACGACCAGGTGCAGGTCCTCACCAACGGCGGTCCCGGCGACGGAACCACCGCGACCGTCGCCTTCACCGTGATCACCACCGCCTTCACCGACAACAGAACCGGATACTCGGCCGCCATGTCCCTCACCATGCTGGTACTCATCGCCGTCGTCTCCGTCGTCGTCCTGCGGGTGCTGCAACGCCGGGAGGTGACCCTGTGACCGCCGTACTCGACCACGTCGCGAACCGGAAGCGCGCCGCCACCGGCGGACCGTCGGTGCACACCTGGCTGCGACCGCTCGTCGCCGTCCTCGTCACCGCCCTGTTCTTCCTGCCGCTGTATCTGGTCCTGGCCAACGTCTTCAAGCCGGGCGATGCCATCAACGCCTCCCCCGCGTCGCTGCCGATCCCCGCTTCCCTGGACAACCTCACCACCGTACTGACCCGCCCGGACCGCCTCTTCTGGTACGGACTGATCAACAGCACCGAGATCACGGCGATTTCGGTGATCGTCCTCACGGTCGTCTCCGCGATGCTCGGCCACTACCTGGCCCGCACACCCGGCCCGCTGTCCAAGATCGTCATGGTGGGGCTGCTCTGCGGCCTGATGGTGCCGCCCGCCGTCATCATGACGCCGATCACCGAAGTACTGCGCACCCTGGGGCTGATGGGCACCGTGCCCGGCGTCGTCGTCATCAACGCCGGCTACTACGTCCCCTTCGGCGTCTTCGTCTTCACCGGCTTCATCAAGACCGTGCCCATCGAGCTGGAGGAAGCCGCCGCCCTGGACGGCGCGAGCCGTCTTCGCATCTTCTGGCAGGTCGTCTTCCCGCTGCTGCGACCCGCCGCCGCGAGCGTGCTCATCTTCCTCGGGACGTGGATCTGGAACGACTTCCTCTCCCCGCTGATCATTCTCGGCCCGGCCTCCGGCACCACCGTCACCGTCGGGGTCTACCGCGCGATCGGCGAGCACCAGTCCGACTACGGCGCCGTGTTCGCCTTCATGTTCCTCGCCTCCATACCGATCCTCTGCTTCTACCTGGCCTTCCAGAAGCACTTCGTCAAGGGCCTCACCGGGGGAGCCACCAAGGGATGACCACCATGCCCGAAGCTCTGCGCTTCACTTCCGCCACCACCCGCACCCAGCGCCTGGACCGGCCGCTCACCATCGCCGTGGCCGGCGCGGGCGGCCGGGGCGCCGGATACGCCGATCTCCTCGCGGCCGACCCCGGCCGGGTTCGGATCACCGCCGTGGCCGAGCCCGACCCGCACCGCCGCGCCCGCTTCGCCGAACGGCACGGGCTGGACGCCGACCACGTCCACGACACCTGGGAGGACCTCGCCGCCCGCCCGCGGCTGGCGGACGCCGTCATCATCGCCGTCCTCGACCACGAACACCTCGACGCCGCCCTCGCGTTCATCGCGCGCGGCTACGACATCCTGCTCGAAAAGCCCATGGCCGTCAGCGACGACGACTGCGTACGCATCGCGGACGAGGCCGAGCGGGCCGGGGTGCTGCTGGGCCTCTGCCACGTCATGCGCTACACCCGCTACACCCGGGCCCTCAAGGCGGAGTTGAGCGCCGGCGCCATCGGGGACCTGGTCTCCGTGCAGCATCTCGAACCCATCGGCTCCTACCACTTCGCGCACTCCTTCGTACGCGGCAACTGGCGGCGCGAGGACGAGACCGGGCCGCTGCTCCTGACCAAGTCCTGCCACGACATCGACTGGCTGGGCGACCTCGTCGGAGCCCCCGCCCGCCGGGTGTCCTCCTTCGGTTCGCTGAGCCACTTCACCGCGGCGAACCGGCCCGAGGGCGCCGCCGAGCGCTGTCTGGACTGCCCGGCGCACGTGGAGAACACCTGCCCCTTCTCCGCAGCGCGCCTGTACCGGGCCGGGCTGCGCGAAGGCGCGGGCCCCAAGCACTACTTCACCTCCACCATCACCCCGCGGATGACCGAGGAAGCCGTCACCGACGCGCTCGCCACCGGCCCGTACGGCCGCTGCGTCTACAACTGCGACAACGACGTGAACGACCACCAGGTGGTGTCGATCGAGTACGAGGGCGGCGTCACGGTGGCCTTCACGCTCTCCGCGTTCACCCCCCAGGAGAACCGGCGCACCACGCTCTTCGGAACCCGGGGCCAGATCGTCGGCGACGGCAGGTTCATCGAGATCTACGACCACACCACCGAACGCCGCACGGTCATCGACACGTCCCTGGACGCCTCCAACAACACCGAGGGCCACGCCGGCGGTGACCGCGCACTCATCGACGCCTTCGTCGCGGCCCTCGCGGACGGAGATCCCGCCGCGCTGATGACCGGCGCCCGCACCGGGGTCGCCGGTCACCGGCTGGTCTTCGCGGCCGAGCGGGCCCGGCGTACCGGCACGGTCGTCACGCTCTGACCCACCGGCGGCCCGCCCGGCCCCGCTCACTCCTCGGTCGTCGCCGGGAGCTGCTTCCTGATGCTCTCCATCACGGTGTCGTCCGTCAGCGTCGTGACGTCGCCCAGCTCCCGTTCCTCGGCGACGTCCTTCAGCAGGCGGCGCATGATCTTCCCCGATCGTGTCTTCGGCAGTTCGGGGACCACCATGATCTGCCGGGGCCGGGCGATGGGACCGATCTCCCGGGTCACATGGGTCCGGAGCTGCTCCACGGTGCTGTGTGCCTCGCCTTCGCCCTCCGGCCTGTTGCGCAGGATCACGAACGCGACGATGCCCTGCCCGGTGGTCGGATCGGAGGCGCCGACCACCGCGGCTTCGGCCACGTCCGGGTGGGAGACCAGCGCGGATTCGACCTCGGTGGTGGAGATGCGGTGGCCGGAGACGTTCATGACGTCGTCGACCCGGCCGAGCAGCCAGATGTCGCCGTCCTCGTCCTTCTTCGCGCCGTCCCCCGCGAAGTAGACACCCGGGAACCGGGACCAGTAGGTGTCGCGGTAGCGCTGCTCGTCGCCCCAGATGGTCCGGAGCATTCCGGGCCACGGCTGGGTGAGGACCAGATAGCCGCCGGAGCCGTTGGGCACCGGCCGGCCGGTGTCGTCGACCACGTCCGCGGACACGCCCGGCAGCGGGCCCAGGGCGGAGCCGGGCTTGCAGGTGCTGACTCCGGGGAGCGGAGAGAGCATCTGCCCCCCTGTCTCGGTCTGCCACCAGGTGTCGACGACCGGACACCGGTCGCCGCCGATGGTGCGGCGGTACCACATCCACGCCTCGGGGTTGATGGGTTCGCCCACCGAGCCGAGCAGCCGCAGGCTCGACAGGTCGTGCCCGGCGGGGAACTGCTCGCCCCACTTCATGAACGTGCGGATCGCGGTGGGGGCGCAGTAGAGCACCGTCACGCCGTACCGCTCGACGATCTCCCACCAGCGGCCCCGGGTCGGGGTGTCCGGGGTCCCCTCGTACATCACCGAGGTGACGCCGTTGGCGAGCGGCCCGTAGACGATGTACGAGTGCCCGGTGACCCAGCCGATGTCCGCGGCCGTCCAGAACACGTCCTGCTCCGGCTTCATGTCGAAGACGGCCCAGTGGGTCCAGGCCACTTGGGTCAGATAGCCGCCGCTGGTGTGCAGGATGCCCTTCGGCTTGGCCGTCGTTCCCGAGGTGTACATGATGTACAGCGGATGCTCGGCGTCGAACGGCTGCGCCCGGTGCTCGGGCGACTGCCGGTCCACCAGGTCGTGCCACCACACGTCCCGTCCCTCGGTGAAGTCCACGTCCTGTCCGGTCCTGCGGACGACCAGGACATTGCGGACGTCGGGGCAGCGGGAGACGGCGTCGTCGACAGCCGGTTTCAGGGCCGCGGCCGCGCCCTTGCGGTACCCGCCATCGGCGGTGATCACGACGCGCGCGTCGCAGTCGAGGATGCGGTCCCGCAACGCGTCCGCGGAGAAGCCGCCGAAGACCACCGTGTGCGGAGCGCCGATGCGGGCGCAGGCGAGCATCGCGACGGCGGTCTCGGGGATCATCGGCATGTAGATCGCGACCCGGTCCCCGGCCCGGACGCCGAGTTCCTCCAGGGCGTTGGCCGCCCGGCACACGGCGTCCTTGAGGTCCGCGTAGGTGAGGGTGCGACGGTCTCCGGGCTCTCCCTCCCAGTGGAAGGCGGGCCTCGAACCGAGCCCGGCCTCGACGTGCCGGTCCACGCAGTTGTGGGCGACGTTGAGCCGGCCTCCGGTGAACCAGCGGGCGAAGGGCGGGTCGCTCCAGTCCAGCACCTGGGTCCACGGCTCGGCCCAGGTCAGCCGGTGCGCCTGGGCCTCCCAGAAGGCCAGCGGGTCGGCGCGCGCCGCGCGGACGTCGGCCGCGGTGACGTTCGCCTGCGCCGCCAGGTCCTCGGGAGGCGGGAAGCGCCGGTTCTCATGCATCAGGTTGGACAGCGTCTCGTCGCTCATCCGCACTCCTCGATGATCGTTCCGGGGGCCTTGTTCGCCGTGACGTTCCCGCCCTGTGCCGTACTTCCGGGGAAGTACGGCACAGGGCGGGAACGTCACGGACCGGTGGGGCGCCTCATCGGCGCAGGGAACCCACCGGGAGCAGCGTCTTCTTCCAGGTGTTGTTGGTGACGTAGGCGAATGAGGCGTACCAGGCGATCGCCGCGGTGACCAGCCCCGCCCATCCGCCTGCCTTGTCCATCGAGCTCGACTGCCCGAACGCGCCGATCGTCAGCAGGACGAAGGTGACGGTCAGGGCGACGAAGACACCGAGAACGGCCACGTTGACGCGCAGCGCGGCAAGCATCATGTACGCGGTGAAGATCGCCCAGGCCAGGAGGTACACGCCGAGCGCCTGGTAGGCGTGGGTCGGGGACAGGTGCGGCGCGATCCGTGTGATGAACCCGGCGAACGTGAGCCAGAAGGCGCCGTACGAGGCGAACGCGGTGGCCGCGAAGGTGTTGCCCCGCCGGAACTCCCACATACCGGCGAGCAGTTGCACGATCCCGCCGTAGAAGAAAGCGATGGGGAGGACGACCGCCTCGACGGAGACGTTGATCAGTCCTGCGTTGAACACGCTCAGGACGAATGTCGTCATGGCGAACGCGCCCAGGCCCAGGGCTCCCGGGTCGGCGATGTGCGGCGAGTCGGCCACGCGCGTGCCGGCCGCCGGTGTCGCACCGGGCGGAGACTGCGAACCGAGCTCTTCCTTGGTGGCTACCACGACTGCTCCCTCCAGCCGGTGCCGGCCGGTGAGGTCCCGCGGTGAACATGTGAGGCGCACGGGGGGCGATCACGAGCGACGGCGGTCCGGCATCCTGCTGTGCGCATATGCGCATCAAGCACTTATACGGCATTTATCAGGCTACGCCTGAGGCCCATGAGTGGCGCCTCGAACCGCCACCCGCCGTAAAGCGCATCGGAACAGCCGGGTCAGGCGGTTTCCGCGGCGTTCCCGGGGGCCGTCCCGGCCTCGGTTTCGGCTCGGAGCGTGGCGTCGGCCTGGTCCCTTCGCCGCTTGCCGACCACCGCGGCGCTCGCGAGCGCGCTGCCCGCGAAGGCCAGCGCCAGCATCCAGGGCCGGTCGAACCGGCGGCCGGTGGCGTGGTCGACGGAGTAGCGGCCCGCTCCCGCGAGTCCGATCGCGGCTGCGGTGAAGCCGAGGAACGCGGGGTACTCGTAGCCGCCCGACTGGGCGAAGAACCCGGCGGGCGCGTGCACGGCCACGGCCCCCGCCATCGTGCCCGCGACCGCGGCGCCCGCGGTGGGGGTGGCGAGCCCCAGGGCCAGCATCGCTCCGCCGCCCGCCTCACCCAGACCGGCGGCGACGGCGTTGCGGTGCCCCGGCAGGAATCCCATGTGCTCCATGCCCGCCGCGGTCCCCGACAGGCCGCCGCCGCCGAACCAGCCGAACAGCTTCTGCGACCCGTGCGCCACGAGCACGGCGCCGGTGCCGACCCGCAGGGCGAGCAGTCCCACGTCACGTCGGTTGATACAGGTCATCGCGGTCTCCAGGTGAACGGTTGGCGGTCGGGGCGCGGAGGCGTGCGATTCCACTCTTCGCCCCCGGCCCGCTCCGTCCGCACCGGGAGTGGTCCATCCGGGCGAAGGCGGTGACACGCGTCGCGTCACGGACCCGAGCGCGTCGGCGCACGCGGCCGTCGGTCGGACGGCCCGATGCTGCCGCACCAGAGGTCGGGGAGCAAGGGCGCGAACACGGTCCGTCGCGGCCCTCGTAGGCTGACGCCCATGGAGACACCCGCCGATGAGACGGCCGCCCGCGCGGTCCAGGACGAGCTGCGCACCCGCGTCGTACGGGACGAGCCCGGCCCCCCACCGGGGACCGGGCTCGTCACCGGTGTCGATGTGGCGTACGACGACGAACGGAACGTGGTCGCCGCCGCGGCCGTCGTTCTCGACGCCGCCACGCTGGCGGTCGTCGAGGAGGCCACCGCGGTCGGGGCGGTCGCGTTCCCCTATGTACCGGGGCTGCTCGCGTTCCGGGAGATCCCCACCGTGCTCGCCGCCCTCGATTCGCTGACCTCGGACCCCGGGCTGGTCGTCTGCGACGGCTACGGGCTGGCGCATCCACGGCGCTTCGGCCTGGCCAGCCATCTCGGTGTGCTGACGGGTCTGCCGGTGATCGGCGTCGCGAAGAACCCGTTCACCTTCTCGTACGAGCAACCGGGCGCCCGGCGCGGGGAGTTCACGCCGCTCCTGGCCGACGACGGCGAGGAGGTGGGCCGGGCGCTGCGTACCAGGGAGGGCGTCAAACCGGTCTTCGTCTCGGTCGGACACCGGGTCGGCATCGAGAACGCCTGCGCCCACACCCTGCGGCTCTCCCCCGACTTCCGGCTCCCCGAGTCCACCCGCCGCGCCGACGCGCTCTGCCGCCGGGCGCTGCGGGAGGCGACGGCCGTCTGACCGGCGCCTCCCGTCGGCGGGCTCAGGCCGCCTGCGCGCGCACCAGCGGGAAGTGGCAGGCCACTTGGTGGCCCTCGCCGTCCGGGGTGCTCGCCGGGGGCTCGGTCTCGGCGCAGATGTCCTGGGCGATCGGGCAGCGCGTACGGAACCGGCAGCCGGAGGGCGGGTTCGCCGCGGACGGGGTCTCACCGCCGAGCGGGGACCGGCCGGAGCCGGCCGTCTCGGGGTCCGGGACGTTGACCGTGTCGAGGAGACCGCGGGTGTAGGGGTGCAGCGGGTTCGC
Source organism: Streptomyces sp. A 4/2 (assembly GCF_940670765.1). Taxonomy (GTDB): domain Bacteria; phylum Actinomycetota; class Actinomycetes; order Streptomycetales; family Streptomycetaceae; genus Streptomyces. Next base: position 265,897 of record NZ_CALNVW010000030.1, on the reverse strand, counting down.
GTACACCTCCTCGGCCGGGCCCGACTCGACCAGCTTGCCGAGGTACATCACACCGACCGTGTCGGCGAGGTAGCGGACCACCGCCAGGTCGTGCGAGATGAAGAAGTACGTCAGCTCGCGGTCGCGCTGGAGCTCCCGCATCAGGTTGAGGATCTGTGCCTGGACGGAGACGTCGAGCGCGGAGACCGGTTCGTCGGCGACGATCAGGTCCGGGGAGAGCGTCAGCGCACGGGCGAGGCCGAGCCGCTGGCGCTGGCCGCCGGAGAACTCGTGCGGGTAGCGGTCGACCGCGCCGCGCGGCAGCCCGACGGCGTCCAGGAGTTCACCGACGATCCGGTCCTGTTCGGCGCGGTCGCCGACGCCCTGGATGACGAGCGGTTCGCGCAGGATGGTGCCGATGCGCATACGCGGGTCCATGGCCGCCGCGGAGTCCTGGAACATCAGCTGGATACGGCGGCGGTGCGCGCGGCGCTGGCCCCGGTCCATGGTGGCCAGGTCCTGGCCCTCGAAGACGATCGATCCCGCGGTGGGGTCCTCAAGACCGGCGATCATGCGGCCGATGGTGGTCTTGCCGCAGCCGGACTCGCCGACCATGCCGAAGGTCTCCCCCTTGCGCACGGTCAGGGAGACGCCGCCGACGGCGCTGACCGTCCCGTGCTTGCGGGAGAACGGGCCGCCGGCGAGCGGGAAGTCCTTGCGCAGGTCGGTGACTTCCAGCAGCGTGGCGCCCGTGGGCACGACGGCAGTGGTCTCCCGCTTCCCGGCCGCCGCGTCCCCGGCGTTCCGCTCGCCGTCCTCGGGCACCGGATGGAAGCAGGCGAACCGGTGGTCGCCCTCGGTCAGTTGCGGCTCTTCGGTGCGGCACACCTCGGTCGCGAACGCACAGCGTGCCGCGAACCGGCAGCCGTGCTGCTCGGTGGCGAGGTTGGGCGGCAGACCGGGGATGGTGCGCAGTTCGGTGGCGCCCTCGACGGCCTTCTCGGGCAGGGCCGCGAAGAGGGCCTGGGTGTAGCGGTGCCGGGGGCGGGCGAACAGGTCCCGTACGCCGGACGTCTCGGCGACCTTGCCCGCGTACATCACGGCGACCCGGTCGACGCGGTTGGCGATGACGCCGAGGTCGTGGGTGACCAGGATCATCGCCATGCCCAGGCGGGAGCGCAGCCCGTCGATGAGTTCCAGGATCTGGTGCTGGGTGGTCACGTCGAGTGCGGTGGTGGGCTCGTCGGCGATGAGGAGCTTGGGTTCGCAGACGAGCGCCATGGCGATGGCGACCCGCTGGCGCATACCGCCGGACAGCTGGTGCGGATAGGCCTTCATCCGCTCGGAGGGCTGCGGCATACCGACCAGGCCGAGCATCTCCTCGGCCCGCTCCCATGCCTCGCGCTTGCTGATGGGGCGGTGCAGCAGGAGGGGTTCGGCGACCTGGGCGCCGATGGTCATGGTGGGGTTGAGCGAGGTCAGCGGGTCCTGGAAGACCATGCCGATGGTGTTTCCCCGTACGTCGCGCAGCACGGGTTCACCGGCCGACGCGAGGTCGTGGCCGTCGAAGAGGACCCGCCCGGAGGACACGGCGCCGCCGGGCGGGAGCAGCCCGAGAACACTGAGCGCGGTCATGGTCTTGCCGCAGCCGGACTCGCCGACCACGCCGAGCGCCTCGCCGGGGGCCAGGTCCAGGCTGACGCCGTCGAGCGCGTGGACGGTGCGGTTACGGGACGCTATGTCGACATGGAGATCGTCGATCCGCAGCAGCGGCTCGGTCATGGGAGTGTCCTCCGGGCAGTGAAGGCAGGAAGCGAAAGCAGGGGGGTGTGGCTACTTCTTCTGGAGCCGTACTTCGAAGGCGTCCCGGAGGCCGTCACCCACGAAGTTGAAAGCGCCTACGACGAGCACGATGGCGATGCCCGGCGGGAAGATCAGCCACCAGTAGCCGTTCTGGGTGTACGTGATGCCCGAGGACAGCATCGAGCCCCAGTCGGCGGCGGGCGGCGGGATGCTGAGGCCGAGGAAGGCCAGGTAGCTGACGTACAGGATGGCGTCGGCGATCTGGAACGTGCAGTTCACGATCACCGTGCCGATGGCGTTCGGCACGATGTGCCGGAACACGGCGCGGGCTCCGCCGCCGCCCATCATCCGCATGGCCTGGACGTACTCGCGGTCGCGCAGCGAGAGTGCCTCGCCGCGGACCAGGCGGGCCGGGGAGAGCCAGGCCACCGCCGCGATGATCACGATGAGGACGCCCTTACTGGGCGTGATGATCGCGGCGACGACGACCAGCAGGAACATCGCGGGGATGGCGAGCGCGGCGTCCGTGACCCGCATCATCACGGCGTCGACCCAGCCGCCGAAGTACCCGGAGACGGCGCCCCAGAGGGTACCGAAGAGGGTGGCGAGCAGACCGGCGGCGAGGCCGACCTCCAGGGAGGACTGCCCGGCGAGCATCAGCCGGCCGAGCATGTCGTAGCCGAGGTCGGTGGTGCCCAGGAGGTGACCGGAACTGCCGGGTGCCAGGTTGGCCTGCGCCAGGTCGGTGTGGACCTGGTCGGTGGAGTGGATCAGCGGGCCCAGGTAGCAGAACGCGAGGAGCAGGACCAGCACGATCACGCCGGTGAGGGCGAGCTTGTTGCCGGTGAAGACCTGCAGGGTACGGCGGGCCAGTGAGGGCGTGGCGAGGTCGGCGTCCTCGTGGCCGGGGGCTATGACGGCAGTGCTCATGAGACGCTCCGGATCCGGGGGTCGAGGACGGCGTAGACGATGTCGGTGAGGAGCGATCCGACCACGGTGGCGACCCCGATGACGAGCGTCACGCCGAGCAGTACGGGGAAGTCGGAGCCCTGGGCGGCGTTCCAGAAGAGCAGGCCCATACCCGGGTAGTTGAACATCGACTCGACGACGAGGGCGCCGCCGAACAGCGTCGGCAGATACAGGCCGAGAAGGGTCGCGAGCGGGATCAGCGCATTGCGCATCACGTGCTTGGCGAGGATCCGCCGGCTGGACTGCCCCTTGGCCATGGCCGTACGGACGTACTCCTCGGTGAGGTTGTCCAGGGTGGCGGAGCGCATGTAGCGGCTGAACATCGCGATCACGCCGAGCGCCATCGTCACGATGGGCAGCACCATGCCGGAGAACCCGCTGAAGATGCTCGACAGGGACTCGCCCTGCGGTGCCTCGGCCGGGAAGACCGGGACCATCTGGCAGAAGACGATGATGAGGATCAGACCGAGGAAGAAGACCGGCGTCGCGTAGGCGAGGAAGGTCGCACCCGTCAGCAGGTAGTCGGTGATCTTGCCGCGGCGCACCGCCTGGAGCAGGCCGAGCGGGATCGCGATGATCACCGCGAGCGCCGTGGAGAGCGCCGTCAGCAGCAGCGTCTTGGGGAGTCGCTGCATCAGCAGGTCGGAGACGGGCTGGTTGAGCTTGTACGACACACCCAGGTCACCGGAGAGCAGGCGCTTCAGGTACTCCCAGTACTGCATGGGCAGCGCCCGGTCGTACCCCTGGACGTGGTTGAAGTGCTCGATCTGCTGCGGTGTGCCCTTGGGCCCGAGGATGGCGCGCGCCGGTCCGCCGGGGAGCAGGTGCAGCAGGACGAAGACGATGACCGACACCAGGAAGAGTACGACCACCGCCTGGAGAAGGCGCTTGAGGAGAAAGCCGGTCACTGGTCGGCCCCCTTCTTGACGTAGTACCAGTCCTGCGGGGCGAGGGTCACGGTGGGGTTCTGGTCGACGCCGCGCAGATCGTTGCGGATCACCGACACCTGGTAGGCGGGGTTCGGCATCCACATCACCGGGAGCTGCTTGGCAAGGTACTCGCCGTACGCGTGCATGGCGTTCGGGTCGGCGGAGTACTGGACGGCGCGGATGAGCTTGTCGGCCACGGGGTCCGAGTAGTTGCCGAAGTTGGCGGAGGCGCCGGTCGAGAAGAGCTGCTCACCACTGGGGTTGAGCGGGTAGTACCAGCTTCCCGCGGTGCCGAAGAAGGACATGTCCCAGTCGCAGCCGGGCTGACCCGCCTTGCAGGGAACGGAGTTGCCGAGGACCGAGTTCAGCGGCTGCTGGCGCACCTTGAGGTCGATGCCGGCCTTGCTGAGCGAGGACTTCAGCTCCTGCATCATGTTCGTCGACTCGGTGGAGCCGGACTGCGAGAGCAGTGTGAGGTTCAGCGGGGCGTTCTTCGCGATGCCCGCGCCGCACTGGTTGTCGCCGGTGCCGGGGCGGGTGCAGCGGGCCTGGCCGTCGCGGATCGTCCAGCCGTGGTCGACGAGGAGCGTACGGGCGGCCTGCACCGAGTACGGGTACTGGTTCTTCTCCATCGCCGGTGACAGGTACTGCGTCTTCGGCGTGATGGGCACGGGCCCGAGCGTCGGTGTGGCGCTGCCCTGCCAGATGACCTTGCTCATCGCCGTCTGGTCGACGAGGTGCTGCATGGCCTGGCGGATGTAGAGCTGCCGCAGGGCGGGGCCGCCGTGCGAGGAGTTGAAGTTGTAGACGATGTAGGTGGCCGCCCAGCCCTCCCACGGGTCGACGCGGTATCCGCGGTCCTGGAACGTCTTCTTCTGGGCGAGGACGGACGGGGCTATGTAGCCGTAGTCGACGCCACCGGAGCGCAGCACGTTGAACTCGGAGTCAGCGGTGGTGAAGGGCTTGAAGACGACCTTGTCCAGATGGGCCTTGTCGGAACCGGTGTACTTCGGGTTCCGTACGAGGGTGACCTGGCCGGTGTTCTGCCACTCGTCTATCTTCCAGGGCCCGTTGACGGTCTTCCAGAGCGGGTCCTTGGAGTAGGCGCCGAGGCTCTTGGAGTGCTGGGTCAGCCGGGCGAAGATCGCCTTGGCACCCGCGGTCGTGCGGTCCCGGTCGCCGATGGGCCCGCCGTCCTTCTCGGCGTCCCAGGCGGCCTGCGGGAGCGCGCGCATCAGGGTGAGCTGGTTGGCGGTGAACCAGTCGGGGTTGTAGGACCGGTTGAGGTGCAGCCGCACGGTGTGGGCGTCGACGGTCTCGAAGCTCTTGACGTTGTCGGGCATGGCGCCGACGGAGTAGCTGCCCCAGTCGGCCTTGTTGGCCTTGACGAGGTTGAACCAGAACTCGATGTCGCGTGCGGTCACCGGCTTGCCGTCGGACCAGGTGATGTCCTTGCGCAGCGGCACGGTGACCGTCCGGTTGCCGTCGCTGTAGACCGGCTTCTGGCCCAGCGTGTTCGGCCCGGTGGTGGTCAGCGCGCCGTCCTTCTTCACCGCGTCGTAGACGGGCATGAAGAGCAGCGACTGGATCGCGAAGTTGTACGTGGCGCCGTAGCCGGGAGCCCCGATGGGGAAGATCCAGTTCGGGGTGGCGGCCGGGGGCAGGGCCATCGTGGCGGTGCCGCCCTCGACCGGGGTACCACCGGTGGGTCCCATGGCTATCCGGCCGCCGTCCTGCGTACAGCCCGAGAGGGCCATCACGATCGCCGTCCCGGTGACCGCTGCGGCTAGTGCGCGGCGCCGCGCGGGTGAGCGCCTTGGGCGCATGGGTGGGCCTCCATCGAGTTCCGGCTGCGAGCCGACGTGAACATCGGCTGGAGAATGTCTGAAAGTTAGGACGGCAGATGAAACTAAGTCAAGAGCGAAAACGTGACCAAGTGCGCCCCAAGTGCAGCTTTTGATCCTCTTTGTCCGTTATTGGGATAGCGAATTGATGAAAAGTTTTCCGTTACCCCTGGCGGAAGTCGCCATCAGATCGCTAACTTTCATCGAGACAGCGCCGACTTACTTTGAAATCTCGAAGCAACTTTCGAAGTAACCGGAGACAGCGATGACGGGGAGAGCAATGACGGACAGCGTGACGAACCAGCACATCCTGCGCATGGTCACGTCCGGTGCCGCCGCCTCACGGGCCGACCTCGTAAGAGAGTTGGGACTGGCGGCCTCGACCGTCTCGCTGCGCGTCCAGGAACTGGTCGCGGCCGGGCTGCTCACCGAATCCGGTGAGGGCGCCTCGCGCGGCGGACGCCGCCCCCGGCTTCTGCGGATCCCGCAGCAGGGCGGTGTGGCCCTCACCGCCGATCTCGGCTCCCACCACGGGAGGCTGGCCGCCGTCGGTGTCGACGGCACCGTGTCGGACGCCGCCGATCACAGCCACGACCTCACGGCCGGACCGGACCAGGCCGTCGACTGGCTGGTGGAACAGCTGGCCGCGCTCGCCGGCCAACAGCGGGCGGCCGGACGCACGGTACGCAGCGTCGGCATCGCCTTCCCCGGCCCGGTCGACGTCGCCACCGGCCGCGTCCTCACCCCTTCCCGGATGCCCGGCTGGCACAACTTCCCGCTCCGCGACGTCCTCGCCGACCGGCTCGGACTGCCCGTCGTCGTCGACAACGACGCGACGCTGATGGCCGTCGGCGAGCACCAGTCGGCACGGCCGGAACTCGATCACCTGGTGGTCGTCAAGGCCGGCCGCGGCATCGGCTGCGGAGTGATCTCGGCGGGCCGCCCGCACCGCGGCGCCAACGGCTGCGCGGGCGACATCAGCCATGTCCGGGTGGACGCCGCGGAGGAACGCCCGTGCAGCTGCGGGAACATCGGCTGCCTGGAGACGGTGGCCAGCGGCGCGGCCGTACTGCGTGAACTCGCCCGCCGCGGCACCCCGGTCGACGGCACCGCCGAACTGCTGCGCCTGGTCACCGACGGAGACCCGCAGGCGACGACCCTGGTACGGGCGGCCGGCCGGCACATCGGCACCGTGCTCGGCGTCGTCGTCAACTTCTTCAACCCGCAGGCGGTCGTCCTCGGCGGCGCCCTGGCCGCGGCCGAGCCCCTGGTGGCCGCGGTCCGCGGTGTCCTCTACGAACGCTGCCTGCCGATGGCCACGGCCGGTCTGGAGATCACCACCACGGTCTCGGGCCGGGACGCGGGCCTGCTGGGCGCGGGACTGACCGCCCTGCGCGACAGCCGGCCGCACGCCGAAAGAACCTGAACCCGGCCCCGCAGACCCTGAACCCGGTCCGCCGCGCCCGAGCCCCATCGGCGCGGCGCCTCGCACCACCGTCCACACCCCGCAACCGGAGAGCAGCACCTCATGACCACCTCCACCCCCACCCGCCGTCTGCGCATCGCCATCGGCGGCATCGGTATCGAGTCCTCCACCTTCTGCCCGCACCGCTCCACCACGGACGACTTCCGCCAGACCCGCGGTCAGGAACTGCTGAACCGCTACAGCTGGACACAGCCGTCCTCGGATCTCGACGCCCTCGTCGAATGGGTCCCCCTCCTGCACGCCACGGCTCTGCCCGGCGGTCCGGTCAAGGCGGAGTCCTACCTCCTGCTCAAGGACGAGCTGATCTCCCGGATCCGCGCGGCGGGCCCCCTCGACGGCATGGTCTACGACCTGCACGGGGCGATGAGCGTCATCGGTCTCACCGATGCCGAAGGTGATCTGACCGAAGCCGTACGGGCGGCGCTGGACGCGGTCGGCACCCCCGAGGACCCGGCGTCGGGCCGCCCGATGATGTCGGCGGCGATGGACCTGCACGGCAACGTCTCGCGCCGTTTCGCGGAGCCGATCGAACTGCTCACCGCGCACCGGCTCGCCCCGCACGAGGACGCCTGGGACACCCGCGAGCGCGCGGCCCGCAAGCTCGTCGAGCGGCTCCAGCTGCCCGCCGGGACCCGCCGCCCGCACCGTGCCTGGGTACAGGTGCCGGTCCTGCTCCCCGGTGAGAAGACCAGCACCCGACTCGAACCCGCCAAGGGCCTCTACGGCCGGCTCGCGGGCATCGAGGCGAAGCCGGGCATCGTCGACGCCGCGATCTGGGTCGGCTACGCCTGGGCCGACGAGCCGCGCTGCAAGGCCGCCATCGTCGTCACCGGCGACGACGCCGCACTCGCCGCCGCGGAGGCCGAGTCGCTGGCCCAGCAGTACTGGGAGGTGCGCCGCGACTTCGAGTTCGTCGGCCCGACGGGTACCGCGGAGGAGTGCATCGCCACGGCCGTCGCCTCCGACCGCCGTCCGTTCCTGATCAGCGACTCGGGCGACAACCCGACGGCGGGCGGCGCGGGCGACCTCGCGTACATGCTCGGCAAGCTGCTGGAGAACGAGCAGATCGCCTCCGGCAAGGTCACCGCCGTACACCCCGGCATCACCGACCCGGCCGCGGTGCGCGCCTGCTTCGAGGCCGGGATCGGCGCCACCGTCACGGTCGGTGTCGGCGGCAAGGTCGACACCAGCCAGGGCGGGCCGCTCGAAATCACCGGCACCGTCACGGGACTTCAGCGGGCGGCCGACAAGGCAGACCGCGCCGAGGGCGGCGCCTACGACCGCGGCTGCGACCTCGCGGCCATCACCGTCGGCGGCCTCACCGTCGTCGTGACCGGACAGCGCAAGCCGTTCCACACGCTCGCCGACTTCACCGGCCCCGCGCAGGGCGGCCTCGGTATCGACCCGCGCACCTTCGATCTGGTCGTCGTCAAGATCGGCTACCTGGAGCCCGAACTGCACGACATGGCGGCGGACTGGCTGCTGGCCCTCACCCCCGGCGGCGTCGACCAGGATCTGCTGCGCCTGGGCCACCACCGGGTGGAGCGCCCGCTGTACCCGTTCGACGAGGACGCGTACGAGAACGAGGGTGGCCCGGACCTGACTCCGGTACTGCTCTGACACAGCGGACGGACGGGCGGCCGGGGGCGGCGGACGAGGACATCGTCCGCCGCCCCCGGCCGCTCTGCATGCCCGGTCGGCCCCCGTCGGTGGGTCGGTCCGCGGGCCGACCCACCGATCACGGTGTGATCGCTATGCTGCGACCGCAAGCGCTCAGCCAAGCGTTCAAACGAACAGCTGGGCGGCGGCTGACCAGACACCCCAGGGGGTCCAGGCATGCGGGAGCCGGTCGAACTCAGGCGTCAGAGAATCCTCTCGGTGGTGCGGTCCCGGGGCGCGGTCAAGGTCAGCACACTCGCCGCGGAGCTGGCCGTCTCGGTCGTGACAGTCCGGCGCGACGTGGAGGAACTGGCCCGCGCGGGGAAGCTGCGGCGCGGGCACGGAGTGGCCCGGCCCGCCGAAGAGGTCGGTGGGCCGGGTCCTTCCGGCGGGCTGCCCGCACCGCGCTCCGGGGACCCGGCCGTGGACGGCGGCGCGGTCGCCCTGGTGGTTCCGGAGCGGCACTCGTACCTCTACGAGACCTTGCACGGCGCACGGAGCGTGCTGGAGGAGTCCGGCATCCGCACCGCGCTGCACATCGCGCCCCGGACACCGGGCGGCGAACGGCCGCTGGTGGAGCGGGCGCTGGCCGCCGGAGCACGCGGGCTGCTGATCGCTCCGCACTGGCGCAGCGCCGCGTCCCAGGAGGCGGACTACGGCTGGCTCGCGGACATGCCGGTGCCGACCGTGCTGATGGAGCGGCGCCCCCGGGCGGGCAGCGCCCTGCACGCGCTGGACTCGGTCTGCTCCGACCACTGGTACGGGGTGTTCCTGGCCGTCGGTCATCTGGTGTCGCTGGGCCACCGCCGACTGGTGCTCGCGGCCCGCGACGACAGTCCCACCGCGCGCACCATCCGGGCGGCGTTCGCCGAGATCGCCGCGGCCAGTCCCGAGGTGGACGACTGGTCGGTGGTGCTCAGTACGCCGGACGCGGGGCCGGGACCCGGCCCCGCGGAGCAGAGCGATCCGGACGGGGTCGTGTACAGCGCCGTGCCCGCGCCGCACCGGGGCGCCCCGCTCGATCTCGCGGCGCTGCTGCGCGCGCGGGGCGCGACGGGCGCGGTGCTGCACGGCGATGTGGACGCGCTGATGCTGGTGGAGAAGCTGGCGGAGAGCGGGGTGCGGGTGCCGCAGGACTGTTCGGTGGTGGCGTACGACGATGTGGTCGCCGCGCTGGGCAGCACCCCGCTGAGCGCCGTGGCCCCGCCGAAGGCCGAGATCGGCAGAGCGGCGGCGGAGTTGCTGCTGCACCGGCTGTCCGAGCCCGCCGGAAGCCCCGGCCCGGTGCGCAGGACGGAGCTGCTGCCCAGGCTCGTCGTGCGCGGATCGGCGCAGGTGCGGGGCCGGACCGAAGAATAGATCGTTTGACCGCTTTATCTTCCTTCTGATCGCTCTATTGACCCGGGGCGATCAGCCGATCAGGATTCCCCGTGTCTCGAATCAGGAGCCGCGGGAGGCGCCCATGCCTGGTCGACCGAGCCGTCGATCCGTACTCGCCACGATGGCCGCACTGCCGCTGACCGGCGCACTCGGCGCCTGTAGCAGCGGTGGCGGATCCTCGCAGTCAGGTGGCACCAGGAGTACCAGCAAGCGCGCCACCCACCTCACCTTCTGGTCCGCCCTGCGCGGCAGCCAGCAGGTGGTGGACGAGTTCAACCGTACCCACGACCGCATTCAGGTCGACTTCCAGCAGATCCCCTCCGGTAACCAGGGCGGGTACGCCAAGCTCAGCAACGCCGCACGGGCGGGCAACGCGCCGGACGTCGCCACCATCGAGTACCCGCAGGTGCCCGGCTTCGCCATCGACGGCGTGGCCCGCGACATCACCGGACTCATCAGCGACGGGCTGCGGGCCGAACTGCTCCCCCAGGCACTCGGTCTGACGACCTTCGAGAAGCGTGTCTACAGCGTTCCGCTGGACTTCGAGCCCATGGTGATGCACTACCGCAGCGACATCTTCCGGCAGTACGGATTCGATGTGCCGCGCACCTGGGCCGAGTTCGAGGATGCGGCGAGGGCGGTGCGCCGCAGGAACGCCGACCGTAGGCTGACCACCTTCGCCACCGACGGCGCACTGCAGTTCGCCGCGTTCGCCTGTCAGGCCGGTGCCCAGTGGTTCGACACCGCGGGCGGTGCCTGGAACGTCTCGCTGGCCGACCGGCCGAGCCGCCGGGTCGCGGCGTACTGGCAGCGGCTCATCGACCAGGATCTGGTCCACGTGAACACCGTGGACGGCCAGCAGAACGACGCCCGGGTCGACAGCGGTCAGGTCCTCGTCCGGCTCAGCGGCGCCTGGGATGCCGGGGCCCAGATGTCGGCCCACCCCGACCAGAGAGGCAAGTGGGCCATCGCGCCGCTGCCCCAGTGGTCCGACGGCGACCACACGCTCGGGACCCATGGCGGCTCCACCCTCGCCGTCACCCACAGCAGCAGACATCCGGAGGCGGCCCTGGAGTTCATCGAGTGGCAGGTGACCCACCCGGACGCCCTGCGCGCCCGGCTCTCCAGCGGCGCGAGCAGCCAGTATCCGGCCGCCCCCGGGCTGGTCGGCGTCGACCGCAAGGCCTTCGACCGCTCGTACTACAGCGGCCAGGACATCTACACCCTCTTCGACGAGGAGGCCCACAAGGTCCGCGACGGCTGGACCTGGGGGCCGCGGATGACCGCGACCGCCAAGGTCATGCAGGACGGATTCGCCCGGGTCGGCGGCGGTCAGGGCTCCCTGCTCGACGCCGTGCGCGCCGCCCAGCGGGGCACCATGCCGGACCTCAGGGCCCTGGGACTGGCCACCACCGAGCACAGCAGCTGACCCCGGGCCCCTTGCCGCGCAGTCCCCCTTGCCGCGCAGTCCCCCCTTGCCGCGCAGTCCCCTCGCAGCAACGTCCCCTCGCAGCACCAGAGAGCAGCAGAGAGGCAGGTGACACTCATGACCAGCCCCGCCACCACCCCGGTACCGGCCACCCCGGGCACCGCCGGGCACACGTCGCAGGCGCCGTCGGGCCCCGCACGCGAGCGCCCGGCCCGCAGGTCCTCGCGCCGCCGTGAACTCGGCGCGTGCGGCGTGCTGATGACACCCTTCTTCATTCTCCTCGTGACGATATTCCTGATTCCGGTCGGGACGGCCGTGTGGCTGAGCTTCTTCGGCGACGACGAGCCCGGACTCGGCTTCGGCCCCGAGCGCAAGGTCTTCGTCGGACTGCGCAGCTACACCGCCGTACTCACCGACCCGACCTTCCTCAGCAGTCTGGGCACGATCGTCCTGTACAGCGTGCTCTACATCCCGCTGCTGGTGATCGGCTCGCTGGCGCTGGCGCTGCTGCTGGACTCCGGAGTCGTACGGCTGCGGTCCTGGGCCCAGCTCGGGCTGTTCCTGCCGCACGCGGTGCCCGGCATCATCGCCGCCGTGATCTGGCTGTACCTCTACACGCCCGGCCTGAGCCCGGTGATCGATCTGTTCGGCAAGGCGGACATCACCATCGACTTCCTCGGCCTGCACACCGTGATCCCTTCGATCGTGAACATCGCGTTGTGGAGCAACCTCGGCTACGACGTGGTCGTCTTCTACGCCGCGCTGCAGGCCGTACCCCGCGAGGTCGTCGAGGCGGCCCGCGTGGACGGGGCGGGCCCGGTCCGTACCGCACTCCAGGTCAAGACGCCCCTGGTGCGTTCGTCGGTGGTGATGGTCACGATGTTCACCCTGATCTTCGCGCTCCAGCTGTTCACCGAACCGATGCTGATCAGCCAGGCGACGCCGATGATCAACTCCCGTTTCTCGCCCAGCATGTACATCTACGACGCCGCGTTCACCAGGAACAACTACGGGCTGGCCGCCGCCGCCTCGGTGATCCTGCTGGTCGTCACGATCGCGCTCTCCTACGGAGTCACCCGCTGGACCAACCGCGCCAACACCCCCGAGGAGGACACCCGATGAGCGGGAACGGCGTCATCCGCACCCCGGCGGCCCTGCGGCCACGGCTGCTCGGCCGCTCCGTCGTCAATCTCGTGGTCGGCGTCTCGGTGCTGTACACGGTGCTGCCGGTGCTGTGGCTGGTCCTCGCGTCGGCCAAGGACCGGAGCGCGCTGTCCGGCAGCGGCCTGCTGTCGCCGCACCACTTCTCGTTCCTGCGGAACCTCAGGAACGTGTTCTCGATGGACGGCGGGGAGTACGCGCGGTGGTACGGCAACAGCCTGCTGTACGCGGTCATCGGCGCCGCGCTCGGGGCCCTGGTGAGCATCGCCTGCGGCTACGCCTTCGACAAGTACCGCTTCGCCCACAAGGAGAAGCTGTTCGGTCTCGTCCTCGCCGCCGTCATGGTGCCGCAGACCGTGCTCGCCCTGCCGCTCTATCTGATGGCCTCGGCCACCGGTGTGGTCAACACGTTCTGGTCGGTCTTCGTCCCGGTGCTCTTCAATCCGTTCGGTGTGTACCTCGGCCGGATCTTCAGCCAGGGCTACGTGCCGGACGAGGTGCTCGAAGCGGCGCGGGTCGACGGCGCCGGTGAGCTGACCACGTACTTCCGGGTCGCGCTGCGGATGCTCGGGCCGGGCCTCGTCACCGTCTTCCTCTTCCAGCTCACCGCGATCTGGAACAACTTCTTCCTGCCCATGGTGATGCTCTCCGACCAGGACCTGTACCCGGTCAGTCTCGGCCTCTACACCTGGAACAGCTCGGCCACCGTCTCCCCCGAGTACTACCCGGTGGTGATCATGGGCTCACTGCTCGCGGTGCTGCCGCTGATTCTCGCCTTCGCGCTGCTGCAACGCTTCTGGCGCTCCGGCCTCACCGCGGGCGCCGTCAAGTAGCCTTGTTCCGGGGCTGCTTGGACCTGCCGGCGAACCTCACTCTCTCCGATTCCCGTTTGCCCGCACCAGGAGAATGATGCCCAGCACCCCTCCCCCCGCCCGCTCCCTTCCCCGTGCCGCGCTCGCCATGAGCGCCGACGCCGCGGCCTCCGTGCTCGGCGCCGAGTCCCTGGCCGCCCTCGCCGGGCTGTGCGATCTCGCCCCGCTGCCCGTCCTGGACGACTTCACCACCCGCCGGGCCCGCACCACCCTCGCGGACGTGGAGCTGCTGATCACCGGGTGGGGCTGCCCGCCCGTCGACGCGGCCGTGTTGAAGGCGGCGCCCCGGCTGCGCGCCGTGGTCCACACGGCGGGGACCGTCCGCGGTCATCTCACCGAGGCGTGCTGGGAGCGCGGCATCCGGGTGTCGTCGGCAGCGGCGGCGAACGCCCTGCCGGTGGCCGAGTACACCGTCGCGATGGTCCTGCTGTCCGGCAAGCACGTACTGGAGCGGTCCCGTGCGTTCCGGGCCGACAAGGTCCGCGGCAACTGGCTCGGTACGTCCACGGAGGTGGGCAACTACGGCCGCACCGTGGGCATTCTGTCCGCCTCGATGATCGGCCGACGCGTCATCGAACTGCTGCGGCCTTACGACCTGCCGCTGCTGCTGCACGATCCGTACGTGTCCGACGCCGAGGCCGACGCGCTGGGTGTCCGGCCGGTCGGCCTCGCCGAACTGTTCGCCCGGAGCGATGTGGTGAGTGTGCACACCCCCCTGCTGCCCGCCACCCGCGGACTCGTCAGCGGTGAACTCCTCGCCGCCATGCGGCCGGACAGCGTCCTCATCAACACCTCGCGCGGTGCGGTCGTGGACCAGGACGCGCTCACCGCGCTGCTCCAGCAGAACCGGATCCGGGCGATCCTCGATGTCACGGACCCCGAGGTGCTGCCGTCCGGGCATCCCCTGTGGGAGTGCGACAACGCCCTGATCACGCCGCATCTCGCGGGTTCGCAGGGCAACGAGTGGCGGCGGCTGGCCGATCTCGCGGTCGGCGAGGTCGCCCGGTGGGCGGCCGGTGACGGCTTCGCCCACCCCGTGGAACACGAGAGGCTGGCCTTCCTCGCATGACATCTCCGCGCATCACATCTCCGCGCACGGCATCTCCGCGCATGACGCCGCCCCTTGAGCTCCCCGCCGACGACCGGGTGCTGAGCCCGCACACCGGCTACACCCGGGCGCACTGGGAAGCAGCGGCGGACGGTCTGCTGCACGCCGCATGGCAGTGGGCCACGCCCGGCCGCGCCCTCCTCGACCTGCCGGGGCGGCCGTCCGTCTCCGGGGTGCGGTCGGACGGCCTCGAAGGGTACGCGCGTACGTTCCTCGCCGCCGCGTTCCGCGTCGCCGGCGCGGCGGGCAAGGACCCGCACGACTGGCTCGGCCGGTACGCGGACGGGCTCGCGGCGGGCACCAGGACACCGGGCCGGGACGACACCGAGTCCTGGCCGCTGATCCAGGACCACACGGTCTTCGGGCAGCCCATGGTCGAGTCCGCTTCCGTCGCCATCGGGCTGCGGCTGACCCGGCCCTGGCTGTGGGACCAGCTGGACTCCGGGGTGCGGGACCGTACGGAGGAGTGGCTGCGCGGCGCACTGCGCCACACCCCCGCCCCGAACAACTGGTACCTGTTTCCCTATTCGGTGGCCGCCTTCCTGGAGTCCGTGGGCCGCGGCGACGCGGAGACGGCCCGCGCGAAGCAGCGGGCGAGGGAGCTGTTGGAGGGCTGGTACCAGGGGCAGGGCTGGTACACGGACGGCGACGGCCGCGCCTTCGACCACTACAACGGCTGGGCCCTGCACCTCTATCCGGTGCTGGACGGCCACCTGTCGGGCGACTCCGAACTGTCCGCGCACTACGGCGCCCGGCTGCGCGAACACCTGGAAAGCTTCTCGCTGCTGTTCGGCGGGGACGGCGCGCCGATCTATTTCGGCCGCTCGCTGACGTACCGCTTCGCCGCGGGCTCGGCGGTCGCGCTGGGGGCGGTCACCGGGCACACCCCGCTGGCGCCCGGTACCTCACGACGGCTGGTCAGCGGGGCGCTGCGCTACTTCCTGGACCGGGGCGCGACCGGCTCCGACGGGCTGTTGAGCCTGGGCTGGCACGGCCCGCACCGCGCGACGCTCCAGCGCTACTCCGGCCCCGCGTCCCCTTACTGGGCATCCAAGGCGTTCGTGTCACTGCTGGCGCCCGACGGTCACCCGCTCTGGACGGCGACCGAGGAGAACGCACCCAGCGAGGGGCCCGACCGGGTGCGGGCGCTGCCCGCGCCCGGACTGCTGGTGCAGTCGACACGGGCGGACGGAATCGTCCGGCTGCACAACCACGGCAGCGACCATATCCGGCCGCACGAGGGCGAGTCGGGCGTACGGGACGACCCGCTCTACAGCCGCCACGCCTACTCCACGGTGACCGGCCCCACGTCCGAGGAGAACACCGCGGACAACCACCTGGCCGTGGTCGTGTCCGGGGTCCGCAGCGACCGCCGCGCCATCCGTCCGCTGGGTGCCGGTGAGGGCGACGGCTGGGGCTGGGCGGCGTCCTGGCACCGGCCGGTCTTCCCCTCCGGTGCGCCGATGGTGCCGGGGATGCGGGTGGAGAGCCTCACGGTGGCCCGTGGCCGGTACGAACTGCGGGTACACCGGGTGCTCGGCGCCCCGGCCGCGACCGGGCTGGAACAGACGGGCTGGGCGACCGGACCTGACGACACCGGCACCGGCACCGGCGGCCAGGTGCAGTCCGAGCTCCACGGGCTGTACGGCTGGCAGGCGCGGGACGAGGTGCGGGCCCCGCAGGGCACCGCGTTCACCCGCTGGGCGCTCGTGCCCCGGCTGACCGCGGTCGCGGAGGGCACTGCACTCCTGGTCTGCCTCGCCACGCTGACCGCGGAACCGGGCGCCGCGCCGCTCGCCGACGCGGTGAGCGGAGTGCGGGTGGACGAGGAGAGCGGCACCGTCGAGGTGTCCTGGGCCGGGGACGGGGCCTCGACCCGTATCGCGTTCGAGCCGCTGACCGTCGACCACGGTTAGGGGCCGCGGATCGAAGCCGGACAGCCCTCAGGGTCGTCCGGCCGGCCCCGGTCAGACCTGGCGTGCCACCCTCTCCAACAGGGGCAGAGCCGCGGCCAGTTGCTTCCGCTCGGCAGGGGTGAGTTCCTCGGAGAGGGCCCGGGTCAGCCGGCGCGCCTGATCGCGGCGAGCCCCGTGCAGGGCCTCCGCACCGGCTTCGGTCAGCGAGACGACGACCCGGCGGCCGTCGTCCGGGTCCGGGTCGCGGACGACCAGTCCGCGCTCCTGGAGTGCGGAGACGATCGTGCAGACGGACTGGGCACGGATGCCCTCGCCCGCCGCGAGGGTGCCGGGTGTCGCCGGGCCCTCGCGGTCGAGCCGTACGAGTACGGAGGTCTGGGACAGGGTGAGTTCGTGCCCCGGCCCCGTCTGTCTGAGGCGTCGGACCAGCGGGCCGAGGCAGGCACGCAGATCCGCCGCCATGCGCGACACGTCGCCGGGGACGGCGTCGCCGGAGGCCACGTCGCCGGAGGCCGCTGAACGGGGAATCACCATACCCATCAGCATAAACTGTTCAGTTCAGCCTTATGGTATAGCTGTCTCATGAACGACTCACTTACCGCGGAAACCATTCGGTTCACCGGTCACGACGGCGACGAGATCGAGGCCTACCTGGCCCGCCCGCAGGGCGAAACGCGGCGCGGTGGCGTCGTCGTCATCCATCACATGCCCGGCTACGACCGGGGCAGCAAGGAAATGGTGCGCCGGTTCGCCGAGCTGGGTTACGACGCGATCTGCCCGAATCTCTTCTACCGCGAGGCGCCCGGCGCCGCACCGGACGACGCGGCAGCAGCAGGCCGCGCGGCGGGCGGTGTGCCGGATGCCCGTCTCATCGGCGACGTCGCAGCCGCAGCGGCGCAGTTGCGGGCGCTGCCCACGTCCAACGGGAAGACCGGCGTGATCGGCCACTGCTCGGGAGGCCGACAGAGTGTGCTCGCGGCCTGCCACCTCGATCTCGACGCCGCGGTGGACTGCTACGGCGCGTTCGTCACCGGCACTCCGCCGGAGGGCTTCCCCCTCAAGGTCAGCAATATCGTCGACCAACTCCCCGGTCTGAGGGCGCCGTTGCTCGGGCTGTTCGGGGCGGACGACAGTTTCCCCGGCCCCGAGCAGGTGGCCGAACTGGAGCAGATCCTGACCGCCCACGGCAAGGACTTCGAGTTCCACAGCTACGCGGGGGCCGGTCACGCGTTCTTCTCGACGGACCGCCCCTCGTACAACGTGGCCGCGGCCAACGACGGCTGGGAGCGGATCGCCGCCTTCTTCGACAAGCACCTGGGGGCCTGAGCATGTGCACCTACACGACGGTCAAGGGTGAGGTCGACGGCAGCGCCAAGGGGCCGAACGGCTCCTGGTTCCATGTCTCGGACGTGACGGTGTACTTCGACCACCCGGTGCACGCGATGGCCGAGCACACGCTCAACATCGATCTCACCGATCCGGCGAAGGGGCCGTCCGCCCGGGTCGCGCTGGAGCTGTCCGCGGAGTCCGCGCGAACGCTGGTCGCCGCCGTCCAGGAGGCCCTGGCAGCAGTACCTCCGGCGCTCACCGCCTGAACGTGACGGCGCCGGGGCAACGGGCCGGACCCGATGCCCCGACGCCGATGCCCCGGCGCCACTGTGCCGGGCCGGAATCCGGCTGCCCGCCGCCGGGCCCGTTGCCCACCGCGCTCACGGCGTGCGCAGCGAGAGTTCCCCCGCGCCGAGCGGTGCGAAGAACCGGGCCACCCGGTCCTCGGTGATCTCCGCGAGGCTCGCGGGGGACCACTGCGGGTCGCGGTCCTTGTCGATCACCTGGGCCCGGACCCCCTCGGCCAGGTCCGGTTCGGCGAACGCCGCGCACGAGACGCGGTACTCCTGCTCCAGGACCTCCTCCAGCGTGCCGAGTTCACGGGCGCGGCGCACGGCGGCGAGCGTGACCTTCAGCGCGGTGGGCGACCTCTTGTACAGCGTCGCGGCGGCGTCCTTGGCGGCGGGGAGGCCGACGTCGAGCAGCCGGTCCAGGATCTCCTCGACCGTGTCCGCCGCGTAGCAGTGGTCGATCCACTCCCGGCAGGCGTCCAGCTCACCGGCCGGTGCCCGCTCGGCGCGGCGGGACAGAACATCCGCGACCGGTTCCTCCGCGAGGTCCGCGAGGAGTCCGGGCAGTTGCTCCGACCGCACGAAATGGTCCGCCAGCCCGCAGAGTTGCGCGTCCGCCGCGCCCACCGGGAGACCGGTCAGGGCGAGGTGGGTGCCGAGCTCTCCGGGTGCCCGCCCGAGCAGATACGTGCCTCCCACGTCGGGCACGAACCCGATGCCCGTCTCGGGCATGGCGACCCTGGAGCGTTCGGTGACGACCCGGACGCTCCCGTGGGCGGACACCCCGACACCGCCGCCCATCACGATGCCGTCCATGAGGGCGACGTACGGCTTGGGGTAGCGGGCGATACGGGCGTTGAGCCGGTACTCGTCGCGCCAGAAGGCGGTCGAGGCCGAGCCGCCCGCGCGCGCGTCCTCGTAGATCTTCCGGATGTCGCCGCCCGCGCAGAGGCCGCGTTCACCGGCTCCGGTGAGGACGACGCTCTCCACGCCGGGGTCCTGTTCCCAGGCGGTGAGCGCGTCGTCGATGCGCCGCACCATCGGGTGGGTCAGCGCGTTCAGCGCCTGCGGGCGGTTGAGGGTGAGGTGACCGATCCGGCCCTCGGTGCGTACCCGTACGGAGTCGTCGCTCATCGGAGGGCTCCCGTGAGTCCTCGGGCCTGTCCGCGCTCCGCAGTGCTACGCATCATCTCGTCGGTTCCTTCCGGGACCCGGTGGACCCGGAAGGGCCCCTGCCGGTCATCACGATGCCGTACGCCTCCCGGTGCCGGGACACCGGGAGGCCGGGGCGCGCGCTCAGCCGAGCTTCGCCAGCTGGGTGTCGATGACGTCCTTCGGCTGCTCCGCCTTGCCCCCGAGGCTCTGAGCGTAGAAGGAGGCGAGCGTGCTGCCCTTGCGTACCGCCACCAGGTGGGAGGTGCCGGATTCGCCGTCCAGGTCGGCGGTCAGGACGAAGGCGACCGCCTCGTCACCGCCGGAGTAGGTGGCGGGCGCCACCTTGGTGAACTTCGTCTTGTCCGAGCCGACGACCAGGGTGAAGCCACCGGCGCACGCCTTGCCCGCGGCACTCAACGACGCGAAGGCGTCCGGGGCTCCCTTGCCGTCGTACGAACCCAGCGTGTCGGCCGTGACCGTCGCGCTGAGCGCCTTCATCCCGGCCGCGGCCTTCTCGTCGGCCGAGGCGTCCCTGGCCGGCGCCTTGGGCACAGCGACGATCTTGCGCGTGGACGTCGCGGCGGGTGTGCCCACGGCGCTCAGCGACATGGCCTGGACGAGCGGCTTGCACTCGGCCTTGTCGGTGGTCATCGTCTTCACGGCGGCGAGGTCGGCCTTGGTCGCCCCGGCCACCTTGTGGTTCTTCAAGTCGCTCTGGGCCAGGACGAGTTTGTCCAGCTCGGCCTGGGACAGCGCCTTCGCGGCCGGCTCGGCGGCAGCGCTCCCCTTGTCCTTGGGGGCGGCGGAATCAGCGGCGGGCTTGTCGGACCCGCAGGCACTGACAAGCAGGGCCAGCGAGAGCCCGGAGGCGACGACGGCGGTACGGCGGACGATGGTGCGACGCATGAAACAGCTTTCCTCTGGCTCGGTGAACAACGACCCCGGGCGGCGGAGTTCACTCCTCCGACGCCCCTCGGGATCTGTTGCGACCCGTGAAATCTACGACCCGCGGGCACCGAACGATCATGAAAAGGCACTGCTCGGGCGATTGTGACGGCCATGCAATCCGAGAGGCTCCCAATCGATACGCATTCCGGTACAACCCTCAGGGGTCGGGCTGTGGCGCCGGGAGCGGGGTGGACGGCGGACGGGACCGGACGAACCCGATCGCCTCCACCGGGCAGAGGACCGCCGCGTCCCTCGCGGATCCGTCGGCGGCGGGTGCGTCGGACCGGGCGCGTGAGCCGGTGTTCCCGGCAGGTTCGAAGTGGAGCGGGGCGGTGGCGAGGCAGACGCCGGAGCCGATGCACGCGTCGGGGTCGACGCGCGCCCACGACGCCCCGAGGGGTTCTCCGGGGGGCGGGTCCTGTTCGACGTTCCGGGACACGGCCGCCTCACCAGGTCACGGGCAGGGTGCGGGGTGCCCGGGTGCTGAGACCGGTCTTCCACTCCGGGGGCGCCGCGGCGCGCAGTTCCGGGAACCGGCGCACCAGGCCGGCCAGTGCCTCCTGGAGCTGGACGCGGGCCACTTGCGCCCCGACGCAGTGGTGCGGTCCGTGCCCGAAACCGATGTGGGGGTTGTGGTCGCGGTCGAGGTCGAGCAGGCCCGGATCGTCGAAGACGGTCTCGTCATGGTTGGCCGAGGAGTTGACCGCCATCACCGCTTCGCCCTCGGCGATCGTGACGCCGCCCAGTTCGATCTGCTCGGTGGCGATCCGGAGATTCGCCTGGACGTTGGTCTGGGCATAACGCAGCAGCTCCTCGACGGCCCTGGGGATCGTGTCCGGTTCCTGTCGCAGCCGCCGGTACCGTCCGGGTTCGTCGAGCAGCAGGTGCACCATGCCGCCGAGCCGGTCGGCCGTGGTGCCGTACCCCCCGGCGAGCAGCACCAGGCTGAACGAGATCAGTTCGTCCTGGCTGAGCCGGTCGCTCTCGTCGCGTGCGGCGATCAGGGTGCTCAGGACGTCGTCCCCGGGGTGGCGGCGTTTGGCCGCGACCAGCGCGGTGAGGTAGCCGGTCATCTCACCGACAACGGCGGTGAC
The DNA here is from genome assembly GCF_940670765.1 of Streptomyces sp. A 4/2. Taxonomy (GTDB): domain Bacteria; phylum Actinomycetota; class Actinomycetes; order Streptomycetales; family Streptomycetaceae; genus Streptomyces. The sequence goes on along the minus strand of NZ_CALNVW010000030.1, from coordinate 244,546 downwards.
CTCGGTGTCGGCGAGGGCGGTGAGGTTGCGCAGCGCGTCGCACCAGGCGTCGAGTTGCTCGCCGTCCTGGCGCGGTACGCCGAGCAGGGCGCAGATGACCGCCAGCGGCAGCGGGCGGGCGAACAGCTGCACCAGGTCGGCCGGGCGGTCGTGCGCGGCGAGTTGGTCGAGGAGCTCCTCGACCAACCGGGCCACGTCGCGCCGCATGGCTTCGGCGCGGCGGCCGGTGAAGGCCGGGGCGACCAGCTTGCGCAGCCGGGTGTGTTCCGGCGGGTCCGCGGCCAGGATCGAGTCCGGCAGCGTGGGGACGCGCGCGATGCGCGGTCCTGCTCCCCGGGTGGCACGGGTACGGCTGAAGCGCGGATCCGCGAGCACGGTGCGCACGTCCGCGTACCGGGTGACCAGCCAGGCCGAGTCGCCACTGGGCAGCCGGATCCGGGCGCACGGCGCGGCGCTGCGCAGTGCGGCGAACTCGTCGAGGGGGCCGAGGCCGTCGTGGTGCGGGAAGGGGAAGTCCGCGGTGTGGACGAGCGGGCCGGGGTCGGTGTCTGTCACGTCTGCTCCGGGAGGGTGTTCGGCGAGGCGACCGCGAGAGGGACGGGGGTTGCTGCGAGCGGGGGTTGCTGCGAGCGGGGATGTTGCTGCGGGTGGCGTCAGCGGAGCTCGTAGACGGATACGTGGTAGGCGCTGTCGCGGGCGAACGGCGCGCCCGCCCAGGAGCCCAGCCGCTGCCGCAGCCGGAGCCCGGCCCGCTCGGCCATGGTGTCCAGTTCGCCCGGCGACGCGTAATGGAAGTGGACCCGCAGGTGACGGGTACGGTCCGCCTCATGGACGAGGTAGTGGGACTGGTAGGTCCGGGTGGACGGGTCGATCCTGCGGTGGCAGAGGATGAGGTGTTCGTCCGTCTCCGAGACGACCTCGGGCACCCCGGAAGCCGCCGCGACGGCGAGGGCCTCGGGCAGATGCGCGTCGAGGACCAGCACACCGGCCGGTTCGAGGTGGGCGGCCACCGCGCTGAGGCAGCGCTGCTGGGCCTCGTGGTCCGCGAGTTCGAAGAACGTGCCGCCGACTGCGTAGACGAGCGAGAACGTGCCGGTGACCGGGACCTCGCTGAAATCGCCCGGCGTGACCTGGATCGTGCCGCCGCCGGGTTTGGAGCGCAGCCGCGCGGCCATCGTGTCCGACGCCTCGACGCCGTGGACATCGAAGCCGCGGCCCGCCAGCGGCAGAGCAACTCGCCCGGTACCTATGCCGAGTTCGAGCAGCGGCCCGTCACCGGCGAGCGCCGCGAGGGTGTCCACGGTGGCGCCGGTGACACCCGGTTTGCCGAACCACCGGTCGTAGTCGGCGGCGAAGGTGTCGGCGTATCCGGGTCCGTGCGCGGCGGAGGCGTGGCGGTCGCCCCCGTTCTCCGGGGCATCGGCGGGCGCTGCAGCCGTGGGGGCGCGGTGGTCGTGCGTCGTGGACATGTCGGGTCTCCTCGGCCTGCGGCCGGTCCGGTCGCCGCGGTGCGGGACGGTCCGGGTGGACGTGGGCGGTGGGGGCGTGCGTTGCGGGCGTCGGGTCAGCCGAAGGGGTGCGGGCCCGGGGCGCGGGGCAGGCCGCGTTCGCCGTCCGGGCCGGTGGGCAGGGCGCGGGCGCCGGGGGCCACGACCCGGACCACCGTCGAGCCCAGGGCGCGTGCCGGTCCGCAGGTGGTGTCCACGAGGACGAGGTCCCGGCCGGTGTGCTCGGACAACGTGGCGGCGCCGGAGCGATGCGGTACGGAGGACGGGCCGCTCCCCGACCGCTCGGGCCCGCCCGGTGCCGGTGGTGGTGTCGGTGCGGGGCGCGCGGCACCGACCGGGGTGTCCGCGGTCCACAGCCGGAGGCTGTCCTGGCGGTGGTAGGCCCAGAGCGCGTGCTTGACCGCGGAGTCCGGGGCGTCGCCACCCTGCCAGCGCGCCCAGGTGTCGGCGGCCACCGGGGTGTGCATGCTCCACCGCACCATCAGCGCTTCGTAGGCGGCCTTCTCGACCAGCGGGGCGATCTCGCCGTCGTCCGGACCGCAGCGGGCCCCGAAGGTCTGCCGGGTCCCGTCCGGTGCGTGGAGGCAGACCGCCACGCACCGGGAACCGGCGGGTGCCGGGAGGGCGAGTGCGGTCGCCGTCGCCCCGGTTCCGTCGAGGAGTTCCGCCAGCGGATCGGGCAGTCCGGTCTCCGGGATCACCCGGGGAGCGCGGGAGAGTCCGTACCAGCTCCTGCGGATGAGGTCACGTTCGAGGACCTCCCATGCGGCGTGCTGCGCGGCGGCGTCGGGGTCGGGATGTGCGGCGACCCCGGTGGATCCGACCCCGGGCCCGGGGTCGCAGCCGGGCGGCGGCCGGTGGTGCAGGAAGACGGCACCGGCGGGTACGTGCGTGTCGGCGCCGGTGCGCAGGGACCGCCCGAGCACCCAGAGCCGCCGGGTGCCGCGTGACTCGTCCGGGGTACGGTCCGCGCCTTCCGGTACGAACTCGGCGGGGTCCACCGCGGGTATCCCCCTGCGGCGCAGTTCGCTGTGGGTCGCCACGACCGCGGCGTCCGACTCGGCGGCGCGGCCCGCGAGGATGTTGCCCACGCGTTCGAGGAGTTCGCCGCGCGCGCTCGCGACGACGCGTTCCGTGCGGTGCCCGGCCGCGCTGCCCACCACGACGGGCCGGTCACCGGCCGCGCAGACGGGATCGAACTGCGGTGAGCGGGCCGCGACGCGCGCGAAGACGACCTCCGGCCACTGGGCGTAGGGGGCGAAGACCTGGGGTTCCCACGGGGTCCCGGCCATCAGGCGTGCACCTCGGCCACCCCGGCCGCGTCCTCCAGGACGGCTCTGCCGTGGTCGGTGAGCGCGTCACGGTGTCCGGTCATCGTGCGCACGGCATCGGCCGCGGAACGGGCGAGGCGATCGTGGCGCGCGCGTACGGCCGCGGCGGCGCCGGAGTCCGCCGTGGGCCCCGCGAGCAGGCGCCGGTACAGCAGCACGCTCCGGGCCAGGACCACCGTCTGCTGGAAGAGCCCGGTGAGCGGCCGGGGGTCGAGCCGCAGCGGCGTCGCGACCAGCGGGCCACCGTCCTCCACCGGCCGCAGGAACGGATGTGCCGCCACGGACGCCGCGTTGCAGCGGGTGTGGGTGCCCTCGTGGACGAGCGCCTCCGCGAGCCGGACAGTTCCGGGAAGTCCACCGGGGCCCGGTCGCAGCCGGTCGCGCCGGATGAACACGGCGCCGTGGACGGTGAAGTCGGTGAAGCCGTCGATCGACGGCCCGTCCAGCAGGACCATCTGCCGGAGGATCTCGCTCAACTCGGCATAGGCGCCCGGCCAGGTGACGGCGAGCAGGGCGGTCGTCGACGCGGATCGTCGCCGTCTCCGCCTCCCGCCACGCGACGACAGTGGAGCCGTGCGGCCGGTCGCTGTTCCCGGCCTGGTCCGGGACGGACTTGAGCGCGCGGGCGACACTGCGTTCGAGATGAGGCTGGGGAGCGGCGAGTTCGGCCGGCCAGGGAAGCCCGGACGGTGGCGTGGCCGCGATGCCCGACCGTGCACGGCTGAGCATCGAGGTGAGGCGGTCGAGGCGGTCCGGATCGAGTGGCCCGGTCCGCAGGGCGTGCTGGGCGACGTGCGCGGTCTCGACGACCGCGGGGTGCGCGGCTTCCCCGGCGGAGACGGTCAGCCCGGCGGATCCCAGGACGGACCGGGTGGTGCGCGCCAGAGTGGAGCGCTCCTCGGCGCTCTGGCGTGCGTCGGGCTGTACTCGCACCGTGCGTACCTCCGTGTCGCCGGGTCGGGACGGACGGCGGGCCGCTGCGGCCCGCCGTCCGGGGTGGCGTGCCGTCAGCTGGGCACGTCGACCATCAGTGCCAGCTCGGGCAGTTCCTCTTCGCGTACCTGCTCGATCTCCTCGTTCATGGCAGTCTCCCTTCGGCGACCGGCTCCACCGTTGGCGACGGGGAGTCACGGCGGCGCCACGGTACGCACGGGCCCGACGTGATCACAAGATGCGGTCGGACGATCACACTGCGGGGTCATGAAGGGCGGAACCAGCGGGGGTTCACCTCGCCCGGACAGCGTCGGCCCTTCGCATCCGGACCGGCCCGGATGTCCGGATGGACGCTCCGACCTGGTGTTTCCGACCGGCCGCCCGCACCCCGCGCTCCTGCGCGACTGCGCTGTCCGCCGCAGTCGGGCGGGGGCGGGAAGACCCTCTGCCGCACATGGCAACCAGTACTGTCCAGCCACGACTTGTCCGGAAGGCGGCTTCGGCCCGTCCCACGGCTGCGGACCCGCCCCCGTCCGTACGGCCCACGCGACCGCGGCCGAGCACCCGACCGGGACCCACGACCCCGTCGGCCGCGGGGGTACCGCTCTGGGACCGGACTTCTGTTTTCGGCCGCACCTCCGCAGCTCCGGCACCTGCCCCGGCGCCCTGCGCTTCCTGGCCGGATCAGCTCCGACCGCTTCCGTCACACGCGGCCACGGGTGGGCAACCAACCGTGAAACAGGCCGAAATGCCGCTCTTGGAAAGCTCACGACCACCCGCGATGATGAGCCGTCACCCTGCCGGGGATGACGGGCAACCGCGTACTCGTCAGGGGGCAGAACTCCCTTTGCCCGCGCCCGGATCACCCCTCCCGGATCACCCCCCGCGCGGAGCCGACCCGGTCCACCCGCGCAACTCGCCCCGGCAACGCTCCGGGCGACCGGCCCGCTTCCGTACTGCTCACGTGCCACTGCCGCCTCACAGCGCCCCACCCCAAGGAGACGCCCGTGGACCCGACGGACCGCACGCCCCGCCGGGCGTCCGCCACCGACCACCACCGGCCGCCCGCGCTGACAGCGACACAGGAGTAGGCCGTATGCGCATGTGCGACGCATTCGCCGAAGCCGGTCACGAGGGTCTCGCTCTACACCGCGCCCGGCACGTACACGGTCGACGACGCGTACGCCTACTACGGCGTCCGCCACCGCTTCCCCGTCCACACGGTCCCGAGCCCTGATTACACCCCGGCCGGATACCGGGTACGCGCCGAACGGGTGCGCGCCCAGCTGACCCGTGACGCCGCCCCGGACCTGATCTACGGCCACGACCTGTACGGCCTCACCGCCGCCGCCGACGTCGCACCCCTCGTGTACGAGAGCCACCGCCTGCGGGACGATCCGAACACCCTGCGCATCGAACACCGCCTGCTCCAGCGGGATTCGCTCGCGCGGATCGTCGTCATCACCCACGCACTCGCGCGCGACTACGAGCGCGCCTACGGCCACCTGGACACCGCACCGATCCTCGTCGCACCGGAAGGCTCCGACCCACCGGACGCATCCGCCCGCCCAACGGCCCCGCCGGAGTTGCCGGGGCGCCCGGACGCACCCCGCATCGGCTACATCGGGCACCTCTACGAAGGGCGCGGCATCGGCCTCGTCCTGGACCTTGCGGACCGGCTCCCCGACCTCGACTTCCATCTGATCGGGGGCACCGACGAGGACCTCGCACGCTGGAGCAGCTCCCGCCGCCCCGCCAACGCCCACTTCCACGGGCACCGCCCACCGGGCGCCGTCAGCGCGTACTACCCGCTCTTCGACGTCGTTCTGGCCCCCTATCAGTCGAAGATCTACACCGCCGACGGCCATTGCGAGACCGGCCGTTGGGCCTCCCCGATGAAGCTCTTCGAGTACATGGCCCACGGCCGTGCCCTCGTCGCTTCCGATCTGCCCGTCCTGCGCGAGATCCTCCAGGACCGTGTCAACTGCCTTCTGTGTCCACCCGCCGAGGCGGACGCCTGGGCCGACGCCGTCACCGAACTCCTCGCCGACGAAACCCTGCGACGGACGCTCGGTGAGGAAGCCCGGCGTCAAGTCCTCCACCAGCACACCTGGCGCCACCGGGCCGACCGGGTCCTCGCCGGACTCGGCCTCCCCGGCACAATCCATCGTTCCACCGTCGGCAGGACCTCAGAGTTTCAGCCAACTCCCCCGCGCTGATGAGCTCTTGCGAGACAAGGGGCCGCCCCCGATGCGCCCGTCACGATCCGCTGAGTGCCGGGCTCTCGAAGCGACCGAAAAACATGCGTTCGAAACCCTGGCTGTGTCGTTGAGCCCGACGACACAGCCGCGACCGTCGGAGGGGGACGACGTGGGACGACCTGCCTGCGGGCGATCCGCTCCCCGTGCCGCCGGGGCGACGTCGCCCGGCGACGAGGAGATCCCGTGTCTCTGCGGCACACCGGCCGGGCTGTTGCCCGATCCCTCGCGCACCCCCGAAGACGCACACGCGCCACGCCCGCCGCCCGGCCCGTCCTCGCCCCCCCCCAGCACCTCGGACACGTCCTCAGGAAGGTCAGAGAACCTTGACCACACATCCGATCCACGAGCAGCCCCTCTCTCCTGCGGGTGGCGAAGAACCACCCGCAGGTTTCGAGGAGCACGGCGTGAGCCCGGCGTGGATGCCACCTGAGGAATACGCCGAAACGGTGCTGAAGGCGACGGCGTTCGCGTGCCTGCTCTTCACCGACGAGCACGACCACCCGTTGCAACTGAGGGCGGTGTACTCCCGTACGCATCCGTGGCAACTGCCCGGCGGAACGATGGATCCGGGCGAGCGCCCGTGGGAGACGGCCCTGCGGGAGTGCCGGGAGGAGACCGGGATCCGCTTCGAGGGTCCCGTGAAGCTCCTCGCGTCGATCTTCGGTCAGCCAGGAGCGGAGTGGCCCTATGCCACGATCGGCTTCGTCTTCGACGGTGGCCGGCTCACCACCGGCCAGATCCAGACCCTCACCCTGGACCCGGCCGAACACGACGAGGTACGTGTGCTGCCGCTGGCGGAATGGCAGGCGCTCATGCCACGACGGGACTTCGCCCGGCTGGAGGCGGTGTTGGAGGCCCGTCGCACCGGGGCCGCTGCGTACTTCGGCTCATGGGACTGGGGAAACTAGGGGGGGCGCGGCACTGGTGGTTTATTCGGCAGCAAGGGCGACGGTCGTCGGGGGTTTCGATCACGGTCCAGTCGTAGGCGAGGAAGCCCCTGACGCCGATTCCACAGGCCCGGCGGGTGAAGGCGCGTTCCGGCAGGCGTGCCGTCAACTTCGCTGTCTTCCCGGGTGTTCGGTGGCATCGGCGGCATCGATGCGATCGGTGTTCTTCGGGATCGCCATCAGGTAGGAGATCCCGCACTCCTCCAGGAAGGCGGATCGCGGACCTCGGCATGCTGCGCACCCCGCCGAGCCGGCACGCTCTCGCCCGCTGGCACCGGTCAAGGCACGCCGGGCCCCAACGGATCTCCAGAAATAGTCAAGGGCCGGTTTCGGATTTCTCCGAAACCGGCCCTGACCTCGACTCTCTCAAGTCGGGACGACAGGATTTGAACCTGCGACCCCTTGACCCCCAGTCAAGTGCGCTACCAAGCTGCGCCACGTCCCGATGCCCGTCTGACCTGGGGTTTCCCCTGGCCTGACCTGCATGAGAACCATACCTCACTCCGAGCGAAGGTCCGACTCCGCCTGGTCGGACGGCAGCCGGGCGACAATCAGCGGATGAACGACATGAGAGATCGCGACGCAGAGGGACGCGCGCGCAGTGCGCGGCCCCGGGACGGACTCGGGCGGCCTCTTCCCTATGGGGCCGCGGGTGTGGAGCGTCAGCCGGAAGGCGTGGTGCGCCGTCCGGCGGAGACCGTGCGGGAGGCCCAGCGGCTGCTCGACGCCGGGATGCCCTTCCACGCCCACGAGGTCTTCGAGGACGCCTGGAAGGCAGGGCCCGAGACGGAACGAGCACTGTGGCGGGGGCTCGCGCAGCTCGCCGTGGGGCTGACGCACGCCGCCCGCGGGAACACCGCAGGCGGGGCACGCCTGTTGCGCAGGGGTGCGGACGGACTCACTGCCTACCGGGAGAGCGGGCCGTACGGAATCGACATCACCGGGCTGACCGCCTGGGCGGAACAGCTCGCGGGACGGCTGCGCGGGCCGGTCGACGCCAAGGCCTGCGCGCCCCTGCTGACCCGCGCCTGACCGACCGCCGCCGTAGTGCCGTACTCCTCGCCCCGGACAGGCGCCGTCGACGGCCCCGTAAGAGACCCGAGGCCCATGAGGCAGACTCGACGGGGTGAGAAAGATCTATGTGATCGGCATCGGGGCGGGTGACCCCGACCATCTGACGATTCAAGCGGTCAAGGCGCTCAACAGGACGGACGTCTTCTTCCTCCTCGACAAGGGAGCGGAGAAGTCGGATCTGATCCGGCTGCGCCACGACATCCTGCACGAACACATCCGGCACGACCGTGGCTACCGGCTCGTCGAGGCGCGCGATCCGGAACGGGACCGCCGGGCCGGGGGCGCGGACTACTCGCCGGCCGTCGACGACTGGCGGCGGGCGCGCGCCGACATCTACGAGCGGATGCTCACCGAAGACCTGGGCGACGACGAGTGCGGCGCTTTCCTGGTGTGGGGGGACCCCGCGCTGTACGACTCCACGCTCGGCATCCTGGAGGAGATCCTGGAGCGGGGCTCGGTCGCCTTCACGTACGAGGTGATTCCTGGGATCAGCAGCGTGTCGGCGCTGGTGGCCCGGCACCGCACCGGGCTCAACCGGGTTGCCGGACCCGTGCAGATCACCACCGGGCGCCGTCTGGCCGAGGGATGGCCGGAGGGGGTGGACGATGTCGTGGTGATGCTCGACGCGCACCAGTCGTTCCGTCACCACATGGACAAGGATCCGGTGATCCACTGGGGCGCCTACGTGGGTACCGAGGACGAGATCCTGGTGTCCGGACGGCTGTCCGAAGTCGCGGGGCAGATCGAGGAGTTGCGGTCCGAGGCCCGGAACCGCAAGGGCTGGATCATGGACACCTATCTGCTGCGCCGGGACCGGGACCAGTCGGACTGAGTACGTGCAGGACTCCCGCGACGTCCTCGGCGACGGTCACGTCCCGGGGCGCCGGTGGCCGCCGCACCACGACCACCGGCAGGCCCAGTGCACGGGCAGCGGTGAGCTTGGCGGCGGTCGCCCGTCCCCCACTGTCCTTGGTGACGAGGACGTCGATGGCGTGCGCGCGCAGCAGGGCCGTCTCGCCGTCGACGGTGTACGGGCCCCGGTCGAGGAGCACCTCGGCGTCGGCCGGCAGCGGCGGACCGGGGGGCTCCACCGACCGTACGAGGAAGTGGAGTTGGCCGAGGTCCGCGAAGGCGGCGAGGCCGAGCCGGCCGGTGGTGAGGAAGACCCGCCGGCCGAGGGAGGGCAGCAGGGCCGCGGCCTCGGCGAGGGTGGCGACGCTGTGCCAGCGGTCGCCCGGTACGGCCTGCCAGCCCGGTCGGCGCAGCACGGTGAGCGGGACCCCGGCGGCCCGCGCCGCCCGCACCGCGTTCGCGCTGATGGCGGCGGCGAAGGGGTGGGTGGCATCGACCACCGCGTCGACACGCTGTCCGGACAGCCAGTCGGTCATGGCCTCGACGCCACCGAAGCCGCCGATCCTGACCTCCCCCGCGGGGAGCCTGGGCCGCGCGACACGTCCGGCCAGGGATGTCGTCACCCGTAGCCCCGGACGGGCGGTCAGTTCGGCGGCCAGCTGTCCGGCCTCCGTAGTGCCGCCGAGGATGAGCACATGCATGGTCCGAGATTACGTCCGCCGAACCGGGCCAGGCTCTCGGGGCCCCGGGCCCGGAGCCCCGACGTGACACAGCGACCGCAGCGACCGCAGCGACGCAGTGACGCAGCCCATTCTGCAACTTGTTGCATAAAGAGTTCCGGGTGGTCTAGAAATGGCTGACCACCCCTGCGCACGGAGGCACCGGATGAGCCCGTACCCCCACCTGCTGAGCCCCCTCGATCTCGGATTCACGACGCTCCCCAACCGTGTCCTGATGGGCTCGATGCACCTCGGCCTCGAAGAGACCCCGGGCGGCTTCGAGCGGATGGCCGAGTTCTACGCGGCCCGCGCCCGCGCCGGTGCGGGGCTGATCGTGACCGGCGGGATCTCCCCCAACGAGCAGGGCAGGCCGCTGGACGGCGGCGCCAAACTCACCACCGAGGAGGAGGCCGCCCAGCACGCGGTCGTCACCGCGGCCGTACACCGGGCGGGCGGCCGGATCGCGATGCAGATCCTGCACTTCGGGCGGTACGCGTACCACCCCGGCCTGGTGGCCCCGAGCGCGATCCAGGCACCCATCAGCCCCTTCACGCCGCACGCCCTGACCGACGCCGAGGTCGAGCAGACCGTCGAGGACTTCGTACGGGCAGCGGAACTGGCCCGCGGCGCGGGGTACGACGGCGTCGAGATCATGGGGTCCGAGGGCTATCTGATCAACGAGTTCCTCGCGCCGGGGACCAACCACCGCGAGGACCGCTGGGGCGGGTCGTTCGAGAACCGCACCCGCTTCCCGCTGGAGATCGTCCGCCGGGTGCGGGAGCGGGTCGGGCCGGATTTCATCATCGTCTACCGGCTCTCGATGCTCGACCTCGTCCCCGGCGGCTCCTCGCAGGCGGAGGTGATCGCGCTCGCCCAGCGGATCGAGACGGCGGGCGCCACCCTCATCAACACCGGGGTGGGCTGGCACGAGGCCCGGATCCCGACCATCGTGACGTCGGTGCCGCGTGGCGCGTACACCTGGGTGACGAAGCAGGTCATGGGGGCGGTGACCATTCCCGTGGTGACCAGCAACCGGATCAACACCCCTGAGTTGGCCGAGGAGTTGCTCGCCGACGGCTGTGCGGACATGGTCTCGCTCGCCCGCCCCTTCCTGGCCGACCCGGAGTTCGTGGCCAAGGCCGGGCAGGGACGTTCCGACACCATCAACACCTGCATCGGCTGCAACCAGGCGTGCCTCGACCACACCTTCAGTGGGCTGATCACCTCCTGCCTGGTCAACCCGCGCGCCTGCCGCGAGACCGAACTCGTGCTGTCGCCGACCCGTCGGCGCAAGCGCATCGGCGTGGTCGGCGCCGGTCCCGCCGGACTCGCCTTCGCCGTGTCGGCGGCCGAGCGCGGCCACACGGTGACGCTCTACGACGCCGCCGCGGAGATCGGCGGCCAGCTCGACGTGGCACGGCGGATCCCGGGCAAGGAGGAGTTCGCCGAGACCCTGCGCTACTTCCGGGTCCAGCTCGAACTGCACGGCGTGGACGTCCGGCTGAATACCCTGGTCACCGCAGGGACGCTCACCTCGGAGGGCTTCGACGAGATCGTCCTCGCCACCGGCGTCACCCCGCGCACCCCTGACATCCCCGGCCTCGGCCACCCGAGCGTCCTCAGCTATCTCGACGTCCTGCGGGACGGCGCACAGGCCGGCCCGCGCGTGGCGGTCATCGGGGCGGGCGGCATCGGCTTCGACGTCGCGGAGTTCCTCACCGACAGCGGCGAGTCGGCGAGCCGGAACCCGGAGGTCTTCTTCCGGCAGTGGGGCGTCGACACCGCACACCGGACACGCGGCGGTCTGCGCGAGCCGGTGCGGGCCCCGTCGCCCCGTACCGTGTATCTGCTCCAGCGCAAGCCCACCAAGGTCGGGGCGGAGCTGGGGAGGACGACGGGCTGGATCCACCGCGCCGAGCTCAAGCACCGAGGGGTGACGACGGTCGCGGGCGCGGCCTACGACCGGATCGACGACGAGGGACTGCATGTGACGGTCGACGGCGTCAGCAAGGTCATCGCTGTCGACACGGTCGTGCTGTGCGCGGGCCAGGAGCCCCGGCGGGAGCTGTACGAGGCGCTGCGGGCCGGGGGGCATCCCGTGCACGTGATCGGCGGCGCGGACGTCGCCGCCGAACTCGACGCGAAGCGCGCCGTACGCCAGGGCACCGAACTGGCCGCGTGGCTCTGAGCCGTGGTCAGGGCCTGTCCGGGACAACTCCTTAGGATGCCCGCATGTCACTCCCGCACGCGATCCTCACCGCCCTGCTCGAAAAGCCGTCGTCGGGGCTGGAGCTGACCCGCAGGTTCGACAAGTCGATCGGATACTTCTGGTCGGCCACGCACCAGCAGATCTACCGGGAGCTGGCGAAGCTGGAGGAGTCCGGCTTCATCCGGGCCCTGCCGCAGCAGCCGTCCCGGGGACGGAAACGGGAGTACGAGGTCCTGCCCGCGGGCCGCGCCGAACTCGTCGCCTGGGTGGGCAGGAGCGAGGACCCCCGGCCGGTGCGCGATCCCCTGTTGCTGCGGCTGCGCGCGTCAGCCGTGGTGGGGCAGCAGGGCCTGGGCGCCGAGATGGAGCGTCATCTCCGGCTGCACGAACGGCAGTTGGCGGAGTACCTGGCGATCGAGGAGCGGGACTTCGCGCAACCTGCGTTGTCGGCCGAGGCCCGGCTTCAGCATCTGGTGCTGCGGGGCGGCATCGACCTGGAACGGTACTGGATCGGCTGGCTGACCGCGGCGCTGCCGGAATTCCCGGACCGCTGACACCGCCGACGGGCGTCGGCGGGCACCGTCGGCGGGGGCTCGGCCACGACCTGGTTTCATGCGATTTTCACTCAGCCCAACTACGGTGACCCCTGTGACCCAGACAAGCCCGCCCGGCTGGCACAGAGACCCCGGGTATACAGGAATAGGCCCTGCCCAGGAACGCTGGTGGGACGGCAGCCAGTGGACCGACCTGCTCCGCGTGCCGCCCACGGCGGTCCGGCGCCGGAGGGTCCGGATCGGCGCCGCCGTCACGGCGGGCGTGGTGGTGCTTGCCGCGGTCGGCGGCGGCATCTACCTGCTGACGGACGGCTCGGGCCACGGATCGGGGAACGTGGCGACGGCTCCGTCCACCGCCCCGTCCAAGGCACCTGGCCGCCCCGGTGTACCGGGCGGGACCGGAGGCGGCGACGGAAGCGGCGGCGGGAGCAGTGACGGGGGCGGCAACCAGGACCCCCAGCAGCAGACGCCGCCGACCGAGGACGGTTACGCCACGGACGCGGCGAGCGGGATCAGCATCCCGGTACCCGACGGCTGGACCGGCCAATCGGGGACCGTCGGGGCCGGGGTGACCATCGGCAAGTACACCTGCGCCAGCGGCACCGACTCCAAGGGGGCCCCTGCCGAGTGCGTGCGCGGCGGGGTGTTCTCCGCGCCTGCGGTCGCCCTGAAGCTCTCGGCCACCACGGCCAAGGGCGCGGCGGAGAAGGACATCTCCACCAACGCCAAGGAGTCGTACGGCGACTCCTCGTCGGGCATCACCTCGCACCAGCAGCTCGAATCCCAGGCGGTCACGGTCGCCGGACAGCAGGGCTATCTGGTGCGCTGGAAGGTCGTGACGAAGAAGGGCGACGACGGCTACGTCCAGTCGCTGGCCTTCCCCTCGCCCCAGGCCAAGAACATGCTCATCGTCGTCCGCTCCGGGTTCGACATCAACGCCAAGGCGCCCGAGCTCTCCGTGATGGACGAGATCACGAAGGGCATCAAGGCGGCCTCGACGTCGGGAAGCGGCTCGGGCGAGGGCGCGTAGCACCCGGGCAGCGGGATCGGGGGCACGGAGCCGGAGTCAGGGCAGTACGAGCCAGTCCGCGGCCACCGCGGCCACCAGCCCCACACCCAGGACCCAGCTCGCGATCCTGGTGCGCCCGCTGCGGCTGAGTTCGATCACCACCCCGCAGAGGATCAGGGCCGTCCCGTAGTCCGCGACGACCAGCAGGGACGAACGGCTCGTGATCCGCTCCACGAGCACCACGGCGACGGCGGCCATCATCACGGATGCCACCACTATCCGTATCCGCCGGGCCTGACGCGGTGTCAGGCCCGGCGTCCCCGGTTCGGTCAGGTCCGTGTCCACGGCTTCGCTCTGGTCAGGAGTGCTCATGAGCGCGAATCGTAACGTGGGAATCGCGGCCGGGGGCCTCCGTTCGACCGCCCGGGGGATACTGAACCCGTTGTGTTCCTGGAGCCGCTGGTCTCCACCCTCCCGCACCGAGGTGGCCCGACGTCATGACCCTGAACTACTTCCGCGAAGACGGTCTGCTGGTCCTGGACGCCGGACGGCTGAGGCTGCGTGAGCAGTCACCCGCCGCAGCCGCCGTGCTCGCCGAGGGCGGCACGGCGGGCCTGGACTGGCTCGACGGCTCCCCCGGCAGCGGTACCCAGATCGCCGCGAAGATGGTCGCCATGGCCACCGAGGCGGGGGCCTTCCTGCCCGGCTGGGGCCTGTACGTGATCGAGCGGACCACGGACGGTGCGGCGCTCGGCGGCATCGGCTTCCACGGGCCGCCCTCCGACGGTTCGGTGGAGATCGGCTACGACCTGACGGAGTCGGCCCGGGGCGCCGGCTGGGCCACGGACGCGGTGGTCGCCCTCGCGCACTGGTCGCTCGAACTGCCCGGTGTGCACACGGTGCTGGCCACCACCGACCCCGGCAACCTGCCTTCGCAGCGCGTCCTGACCCGGGCCGGCTTCACCCGGCGCGCCGACCTGGACGGGCTGTGGGCGTACGAGTTGACCGGGCACTGAGCTGACGCAACCGGTCGTCGCGGCCCGTGAATACCGCTTGCGGGAGCGCTCCCACATCCCTCATGGTTGCCTGTGTGACGACTCAGCCTTTCGTGCGCCCCTACCGCGCCCAGGACCGTCCCGCCCTGTACGAGATCTGCGTCCGCACCGGCGAAGAGGGCGGCGACGCACGGCACTTGTACCCCGACCACGCGTTGCTGGGCAGCGTCTTCGCCGCCCCGTACGCGGAGTTGGAGCCCGGTCTCACGTTCGTCGTCGATGACGCGGGCTCCGCCGTGGGGTACGTCCTCGGCACCGCGGACACGGCCGGGTTCGTCGAGCGGTTCCGCAAGGAGTGGCTGCCCACCGTCGCGGACCGGTATCCGGACCCGTCCGGGCCGCTGCGGACACCGGCCGATCAGATGACCGCGCTCCTGCACCGCCCCGAGCGCATGCTGCTGCCCGAGTTGTCGGCGTACCCGGCGCATCTGCACATCGATCTGCTGCCCGGTCACCAGCGTTCGGGGTTCGGGCGGGCGCTGATGACGCGTTTCCTCGCCGCGCTGGCGGAGCAGGGGGTGCCCGCCGTGCACCTGGGGATGGTCACGGCCAACACCCCGGCCAGGGCGTTCTACGACCGGTTGGGCTTCCACGAGATACCGGTGGCGGATCCGGGGCCGCTCACCTATCTCGGCCGCGCCACCGGCGGCTGAGCGCCGGGGGCCCTCCGCGCCCGGGTACCTCCCGCGTCCCGTGCTGACCCGATCACATACGCTGCCCGGATGACAGCCGAACCGACCGGGCGTGTGCCGGTCCGATGAGTATCGAGATACGCCCCTACCAGCCGTTCGACCTGCCGGGGATGTACCGGGTCTGCCTGCAGACCGGCGACTCGGGCCGGGACGCGACCGCGCTGTACAGCGACCCCGATCTGCTGGGGCACGTCTTCGCCGGCCCCTACCCCGTCGCCGATCCGGGCCTGACCTTCATCGCGGCGGACGAGCACGGCGTCCTGGGCTATGTCGTCGCGACGGCCGACTCCGCCGCGCACGAGAAGTGGCTGGAGGAGGAGTGGTATCCGCCGCTGCGGCTGCGTTACCCGCAATCCATGGCGCACGACCCGGGCGACGGCACCCGTGACTGGCAGCGGGTGGCCCAGGTCCACCAGCCGGGCCCGTCGGCGGGCGACGCCCTGTACGACAGGTTCCCCGCCCATCTGCACATCGAC
Organism: Streptomyces sp. A 4/2; assembly: GCF_940670765.1. Taxonomy (GTDB): domain Bacteria; phylum Actinomycetota; class Actinomycetes; order Streptomycetales; family Streptomycetaceae; genus Streptomyces. Next base: position 228,926 of record NZ_CALNVW010000030.1, on the reverse strand, counting down.
ATCCTGCCGCGCGGTCAGGGCGCGGGCCTCGGCCGGCGGCTGATCACCGTTCTGCTGGAAGCCTTGCGGGAGCGCGGGGTCCGCGGGCTGCAGCTGAGCGTCGGCGGCGGCAACCCGGGGGCGCGGGCCTTCTATCTCGCCATCGGCTTCACCGAGGCCGAACGGCAGGAGCGGTTCTCGGTGATGGTGAGGGACCTCCGGACGGCCGAGCCGGACCGGGGCTGAGCGAGGACAGGCCGCAGCGGTCCGGACCAGGCGACGGCCGGAGCGGTTGTCCGGCGTCGGTCAGCTCGCGTACACGCTCCGTACGTTGTCCTTCGGCGCGGGCCGGGCCTTCGCCGCCGGACCGGTGGCGAAGGCCCGGAGCAGGTTCTCGGTGGTGCGGGTGACGAAGGCCCTCGTCCGGGCGTCCATACCGTGATCACGCCCGCCGTCCCGGGTCCCGGCCATCAGACCCTCGACCCACCGCATCGTCCCGGAGGCGAAGACCCCGGCGCCGCTCGGGACGGTGTAGTAGGCCGAGTCCGAGTGGCTGCTCCGGCCGTTGCAGACGAGCGGGGAGTGGGCCAGGATCTCCAGCGGCGCCGGTGTGGGCGCGCCCGGCGTGACCCGGTCGTACTCCACGCCCACCAGGTGCTTGAACGAGTCACCCCGCTTCACCCCGGTCCCCTCGAAGAGCCAGTGGTCCGCACTGTGGACGACATAGGGCGCGTCGGTGGGAAATCCCTCGTAGAAGACGCCGGTCAGGGTGGACTCCGGGTCCGCGGCGGGCGGTTGGCGGAAGTCGTGGGTCGGCAGGCCGTGGTGGTCCGCGAAGTGCGGGTCGTCCTGGTAGGCGGTCTTGTAGCAGACCACGGTGCGGTCGGTGCCGGACGGCCCGTGCTCCAGCCTGATCCGGCGGAAACAGGTGTTGGCACCCAGGAAGACCAGATTGGTGCCGGTGTCGCGCGCCCGGGTGACGTGTCGGCGCTGTTCCGGGGTCCAGTACTCGTCGTGGCCGAGCGAGACGGCCGTCGTGGCTCCCTGGAGCACCGACGGGGCGAGGTGGACGTCGAGTCCCGTGGTGTAGGCGAGCGGGATGCCGAGCCGCTCCGCGAGGACCACCGCCGCACGCTCGTACACCATGAACTTCTCGGCGCCGTTCGCGTCGTACGGCCGGTCGAAGCCGACGGCCAGCGACCGTGAGGTGTACGCGCCGTTCTCACCCTGGTAAAGGCTGTACCCGCCCCAGGTGTTGTACGCCTGCCAGGTCGCCGGGGCGTGCATCAGCAGGGTCGTGCCCGCGGCGCTCGCCGAGCGGACGATCAGCGGGACGTACCGCTGGTGCCCGTTCTCCGCGTCGAGCCGGAGCAGGTACGCACCCGCCGGCCAGCCTTCGGTGTGCACGCCGACGGTGCGCTCCCAGTCCGCCCGTACGCTGCGGGTGGAGGAGATCGTCCGCGGTTGCCGCTGGTGCGCTCCGGCCACCCGGTCCGACCGCCAGACCAGCCGGGCCTGCGCCCCGCCGTACCAGCCGACCCGGTAGGCCGAGACCCGGAAGCCGGGTGCGGTGGTGGAGACGTGCAGCCCGAACTCCTCGCCGGGCAGCACGCTCACCTTGTCCGTGTAGCCCTGGACCGCCTCGGGCGGTCCCAGCGAGCGGATCCGCCAGTCGGGGCTGCCGGGCCGCGCCCGCTCCGCGTCGGCGGCGGACCTGACTCCACCGGCGGAGCTGGACGCGGTGGGGCGGGGCGAGGCACCGGCGCTGCCGCCCGGCGACGCGTCACATCCGGCGACCAGCCCTGCTGTGAGGCCGGTGGCACCCACCGCGGCTGCGCCGAGGAAGTGCCTGCGGCCCAGGCCGGTGCCGGTGCCGTCCGCTCCGTCGTCCCGGTGGCGGCCGTCGTGTTCCGTGCCCTCGCCCATCCGAACCTCTCCCCCGTCCGCCCTGCCCGGTGCAGGTGCGCGTGCGTCGGGACCATCATGAACCGTCAGGGGGAGCCCGACGAACGCAGAGCGTCCGTTCGCGGGCAGCGGTGCGGCCCGGTCTCGCGGTCCTCAGCCAGCACGGCTGCCGCCGCGAGGGCGGCCGGGTCCCAGGTGGCGATCGTGTCCATGGCGAATCCTGATGCTGTGCCCGGGGGACCGCCCGGACGCACGGGCGCCGGTCAGCGGCCGTGGGTGAACGGCCCCTGACCGGCGCCTGCCGGTGGTCCGGAACTACCTCATCGACGGCGCAGCGTCAGCGAGAAGGCATGGCCGGTGGAGACCGACGGTGTCTTGATCTCGGTGACGCCCGTCTTCGGGTCGGTGTACCAGCCGGATCCGGCCGCCTCGAACGCCTCGGCGGAGTCCAGCTCGTGCAGCCGGCTGCCGTCCAGTGCGATCTGCGCCGGCGCGTCCGTGCCGTGCACCGAGAAGTGGTACGAGCGGGTGGCCGGCTTGCCGGTGTAACTGCCCACGCTCGCGCCCACCTTGATGGTGGTGGCCGCCTTACCGTGGGTGGGCGCCTTCACCTGGACGTGCTGGGTGGCCGACGCGCCCTTCGCGAACTTGCGGGTCACCCCGTCGTCCTCGTAGAGCGTGTAGTCGGTGGTGCCCTTCGGGTAGACGGCGTAGTCGAGCTCGCCCTTGTCCCGGGTCTCCCAGGACGTCGTGCCCTTGGGCCACATCGGCACGATCGAGCCGCCCTTGACGAACAGCGGGAGGGTGTCGAGCGGTGCCTTGTAGCCGTTGACCGTGGTCGGGCCCTGGTAGGTCTTGCCCGTCCAGTAGTCGGTCCAGGTGCCCTTCGGCAGATAGATGCCGTTGCGGACGTCGGTGTCGCTGTAGACGGGCGCGACCAGGAAGTCCGAGCCGGACATGAACTCGTACTTGGCGTCGGGGCCCAGCGCGGCCGGGTCGTCGGGGTACTCCAGCGACAGCGGGCGCACCGCCCCGACACCGGTCTTCGTCGCGTCCTTCGACAGGGTGTACATGTACGGCAGCAGCCGCTCCTTCAACTGGAGGTACTTCCGGTTGATGGAGGTGTACGGCTCACCGTCCAGCCAGGGCTGCTGGTCGTGCGGCTTCTTGGTGGTGATGTCGCTGGCCCAGCCGTCCATCGTCATGATGGCCGGGAGGAAGGCCTTCCACTGGAGGTCGCGCGCGTACATCTTCGGGTCGTGGCTGTAGATGGAGCCGACGTCCCCGGTGTTGTACGCCATACCGGACAGCGTCGCACCGGCGTAGGTGGGAATCTGCCAGCGGATGTAGTCCCAGGACAGGCTCTGGTCACCGCTCCACTGCACGCCGCAGCGCTGGGCTCCGGCCCAGGAGACCGGCATCCAGACGAAGCCGCGGGCGTCGCTGTTGTCCTCGATACCGGCCTTGGCCTGGTCGCAGGCGTCCAGGGCCATGCCGTAGCCGTTGCCGACCCAGGCGACGTCCAGCTTGCGGACGCGCACCCCGGCCTTGGCCTCGGCGGCCTGGTCGGGCAGTCCGTTCTGCGTCCAGAGTCCGAGCTGGGCATGGGTCTTGTTGAGACCCGCCCCGGTCTGCGACAGGTCCTCGTAGCCGCAGCCGTAGCCGTCGTTGACCAGCATCCAGCCGAGCGGCATCTGGTTGTCGGCGTAGCTGTCGGCGACCTTCACCGCGTCCTGGGTGTGACGCTCGCCCCGGTTCGCGTTGTGGAGGTAGCAGTCGGCGTCGCCCGGCTCCAGGCCGTAGACCGGCGGCATGAACGGCTTGCCCACCATGGAGGTGTACTTGCCGATGACCGACTTGGTGTCACCGGTGAAGTAGTAGGCGTCCAGGCGGCGTTCCTGCTGGCCGGTGCGGACCGGCGAGCCGAAGTCGTAGGTGCCGGGCGTCATGGTGTTACGGAAGACGCCGTATCCGGCCGAAGAGATGTAGAACGGCTGGGAGTTGTTGTAACCGCCCTCGTTCCAGTTGGTGTTGTTGCCGACGTTCATCACCTGGTCGCGGTGGGAGAAGCTGCCGTTCTGCTCGCCGCCACCGAAGAACTGCTCCTTGGCACCGCGCTTCAGGCTCTGCCGCATCCCGCCCGTCGTCCAGCGCAGCGGGTCGGCCTCCGCCCAGACGACCGTACGGTCGTCCGCCTTGTACAGGGCGAACTTCAGCGGCTTCTTGTAGACGCGCAGCACCACGCCCTTCGAGCGGATCCCGTAGTAGGAACCGGCGTCGAAGGCCGAGGTGTTCCGCTGGGCCTCGGGCTGGTTCTGGATCATGTGGCTGCCCGGCGGGTCGGCGAGGTCGCCGTCCGGGGAGGCCTGGAGCCGCATCGTCTCGTCGGTGAAGAAGGAGGCGCGGGTCTTGAGGTCGCCCGCCGCGATGTCGTACGTGCCGTGCGAACCGGTGAAGCCGGTGAGGCTCCCCGCGTCGGTGGACTCGGGGAGGTAGGCCTTGCCGGTGAAGGAGTTGTCGTGGACGTCGTAGGGAACGACGACGACGTGGTAGGTGCCCGAGGCCTTCGGGATGACCGTGGCCTCGGGGTCGGCCGTGCCCGCGCTCGACGCGACCTGCTTGTTGTCCGCGTCGTAGATGTACATGTCGAAGTCGTCGGTGGGCGTCTCCCACTGGATGGAGACGGGGACACCGCCTTCGGGATTGTCGTCCCACTCACCGGCCGGCGGGTTGACGGTCAGGTCGAAGCGGGCGCACTTGGCGTTGTTCGGGTCCTCGGCCGGGGTACCGCACTTGGTGGGCCCGTCGACCGTGCCCTTGGCGTAGACCGGGCTCTGCCAGGTGACGCTCTTCGTACCGCTGTCGAGGACACCCGACGGCGTCGCCGCCGCGTGCGCCTGCGTCGCCGGGACGGTCAGGGTGGTGAGGCCGAGCACCAGCGCGGACACCGCGGCGGCCGCGCCCTGTCTGGGGCGGCTTCGAAGGATTCGCAAGGAGTGTTCTCCGTTCGTACCGAACAGTTAAATGTGCGATTTCTGCGCAAACATGCTTGGAACACTGGTATTTCGAGCATCACAATTCACCGTCCGGTTGGTACATGTCAACGATTCGGCGTGGTTCCGTCACAGGTCGGACCTGTAAATGCCGTACTCGGCAACAGAGTTGATGAATCACGGGTCGCCCGGCCCATTTTGTTCACAACTCTTGACGTGAAGGCTGGCCAGGAGAACGATCCATGCCGTCAGAGAGCGCTCCCAAGCCCCCTCCGCTCTTCAGTTCTTGAAGGCTCGTCAATGAGTCGCCAACTACAGGAGATTGCCCATGCTTGCTCCCCCCACAAGACGAAGGACAAGGCTGTCGATGGTGGCGGCGGCCACCCTGGCAGCGGCGCTGCTCGTGGTCGCCCCCTCGAAATCACAGGCCGCCGATCTGCCGGGCGGCGGTGATCTCGGCCCGAACGTGCATGTCTTCGATCCGTCCACCCCGGACATCCAGGGCCAGTTGGACTCCGTGTTCAAGCAGCAGGAGTCGGCCCAGTTCGGCACCGGGCGCGATGCCTTCTTCTTCAAACCGGGCACGTACAACAACATCAACGCCCAGCTCGGCTTCTACACCTCCATCGCCGGGCTCGGACTGTCACCCGACAACACCGGCATCAACGGTGACGTGACCGTCGACGCGGGGTGGTTCAACGGGAACGCGACCCAGAACTTCTGGCGCTCGGCGGAGAACCTCGCGCTCACGCCGGTCAACGGCACGGACCGCTGGGCCGTCGCGCAGGCGGCGCCGTTCCGGCGGATGCACGTCAGGGGCGGACTGAATCTGGCGCCCGCCGGATACGGCTGGGCCAGTGGCGGCTACATCGCCGACAGCAAGATCGACGGCACGGTGGGGCCGTACTCCCAGCAGCAGTGGTACACCCGGGACAGCTCGGTCGGCGGCTGGGCCAACGGGGTCTGGAACATGGTGTTCTCCGGGGTCAAGGGGGCGCCCGCGCAGGGCTTCCCGAACCCGACGTACACCACCCTGGACACCACACCGGTCTCCCGGGAGAAACCGTTCCTGTACCTGGACGGGAACGAGTACAAGGTCTTCGCGCCCGAGAAGCGCACCGACGCCAGCGGCACGACCTGGGAGAACGGCACCCCGAAGGGTGAATCCATCCCGCTGACCCAGTTCTACGTGGTGAAGCCGGGAGCCACCGCCGAGACCATCAACCAGGCGCTCGACCAGGGTCTCGACCTGCTGTTCACGCCGGGCATCTACCACGTCGACCGGTCGATCGACGTGAACCGCGCCGACACGGTGGTGCTGGGCCTCGGGTACGCGACGATCGTCCCGGACAACGGGGTGACGGCGATGAAGGTCGCCGACGTGGACGGCGTGAAACTGGCCGGTCTACTCATCGACGCGGGGACCACCAACTCCGACGTCCTCCTCCAGGTCGGTCCGGACGGCTCGTCGGCCGACCACTCCGCCAACCCGACCACGGTCCAGGACGTCTTCGTCCGGATCGGCGGAGCGGGCGCGGGCAAGGCCACCACCAGCATGGAGATCAACAGCAACAACACGATCATCGACCACACCTGGCTCTGGCGGGCCGACCACGGTGACGGGGTCGGCTGGGACACGAACCGAGCCGATTACGGGCTCACCGTCAACGGCGACAGTGTGCTGGCCACCGGGCTCTTCGTCGAGCACTTCAACAAGTACGACGTCCAGTGGAACGGCGAGAACGGCAGAACGATCTTCTTCCAGAACGAGAAGGCGTACGACGCCCCGAACCAGGCCGCGGTGCAGGACGGCAACACCAAGGGCTACGCCGCCTACAAGGTCGCCGACTCGGTCAACACCCACGAGGGCTGGGGACTCGGCAGCTACTGCAACTTCACCGCGGACCCGGGTATCCAGCAGGACCACGGCTTCGCCGCTCCCGACAAGGCCGGGGTGAAGTTCCACGACCTGCTGGTCGTCTCGCTCGGCGGGATGGGCCAGTACAACCACGTCATCAACAACACGGGTTCACCCACCTCGGGGACCTCGACGGTACCGTCCACCGTCGTCTCGTACCCGTGACCCGCGACCGCCCCTGAGGAACCGCGCGGCCGGCGGCCCGCTCCCCGGAGAACGCCACCGGGGAGCGGGCCGCCGGTCACGGTGCGGCCGGGCGTCCGCTCGTCGCCGCGTAGTACTGGAGGTCCTGGACCGCGAACCGCCGCTCCACCGGATGGCGAGCGGCCACCGCGGCCACCGGATGGCCGCCGCGGCGCACGGTCGCGGAGCTCCGGCCCGGGTGCAGCGGCAGTAGCGTGGGCCGGACCCCGGCGGGCACCCGGCGACGGTCCCTGCTGGTCCCGACCACCGTGTCCAGCGTCGCGGGCGCGGTCAGGAAGGTGAGCACCTCCACCCTGTCGCGTGGCGCCGCCGAGCCTTCGCGCGGGCTCATCAGCAGCCGCTGGCGGCCGGAAGTGGGCGTCGCGGCGGCGAACTGGACACGCGACGTCAGATACACGGTGTCGCGGACGATCCGGGGCCAGCCGCCCGTCTTGAATCGGGTGAGGTAGTACGAGGAGAGGTCGAGGTAGGCGTAGCCGTTGTGCAGCGACGGCGCGAACTGGCTGCTCTCCGAGTAGTCGTTCCAGGTGGTGAGCTGGACCCAGTCCGCCCCGTCGTCGATCGCGTGACCCCAACTGGCCCGCAGCGTCGCGGTGTTGCCCGCCTCGTCGTACACCCCCTGGTTGGGCCTGGCGTCCTGTACCGAGACCGGCTGCATCCACTTCTTCCCCAGACGGTGGGCCAGCGCGGTGTCCGCCGTCGCCCCGGCCTGGGCCGTGTAACTGCGGTTGCCCCACTCGGAGAAGCCGTAGCTGATCGGCGCGAAGCGCTGGGCGTTCGCCGTGAAGTTCAGGAACAGCGGGACGAGCGCCGTCCTGATGCCGCACCGCCGGTCGAGCCGAGTGGTCAGCTGCGACCACCAACCGGGGCTGTGGGCCTCGGCCTTGAAGGGCGAGACCACGAGACGGCCGTCGCCCAGCCGGTACGCGGCCGGGGACGCGGCGAGCCCGGCGAGGGCGTCCGCCAGGGTCCTGGGGTCGGTGTGCAGGGACGTCATGTCCGGCATCAGCACGATCCGGAATCCGGGGTCGGCGGAAGCAGCCGCCTTCAGCAGGAGGTTGACGCGGTCCCAGTTGGGCCCGGACAGCGCGAGGATGTCGACGCTGAAACCGTCGATTCCCGCGTTCCTGGCCGTGCGGACCTCCCGTTCGAGGTTGGCGAGCTGCCAGTCGCCGCTCTGCTGCGGCACGGGCAGCGGACGGTCGCGCAGCAGTCCCCCGTACGCGGCGTGCTTGCCGCCCTCCCCCTGCGCCGTCAGGTAGTTGCGGCTGTAGTAGTCCTGCCCGGCCGGCTGGTTGTCCAGCGAGAGCGGGTAGGGCGTGAAGTAGTGCGCGAACACCAGGTGTTGGCTCCGGCGCAGAGTACCGGCCGACGGCAGGTCGAACGGGAGGGCCGTGGCGGCCCCGGCCCGCGTCGACCCCCGAGCGCCGGACGGCGTCGTGGCGCCCGCCCCTGCCGATAGGGATCTGCCGCCCTCGGTGAACGGGGTCCAGGCCATGCCGCTGCCTGCCAACAGGCCGATGAGCAGCAGGCCCAGCCCGATGCCCGGTAACAGGAGCCGCCGCCCGCCGGCCCAGGGGCGGCGGTGCGTCAATGGTCGTACCGGCGCTTGCGCCATGGTCGTTCCTTCCAAGAGCCGCCCGCTCTACGGTACGGCCGTTCGCCCGGTCCGGAAGAGTGGCCAATCATAGAACTGGAGGCCACAAGATCGACACGTCTTCCACATGGTCTCCACAGATACCCGGGGGGCCAATCGGTCGCAACGTTTACGTAAACGGCATTGTGCGGCCCGGAGTTTGTCGTACTGTCCCTGTTGCGACGCCTGTTCGTCGATCGGGGAATCGACGTGGGGAACGAAGTCAGTCAACACGTGCCTGGGGGGTACATGTGGCATGTCCGAACGCCTGAATCACGTGCGTCCGACATCAGCACTTCATCAGGCGCAGTCCCGCACGGGATGCGCCTGAAAGCACGGTGGTACCTGCCGGCCGCGCTGTTCGCCGACCTGATCGGCGCCGCGCTGCCGGTGGCACTGTTCTTCCGTTCCCAGGATCAGCCGTACGCGTTCGGGCCGGCCGCCGCCGTGGCCGTCGCCTGGCTGGGGGTCCAGACCTTCCGGCACCGCTACGGCAAGCGGGTCCTGGGCGAGTCGCGGGGCGCCCTGCCCGTGCTGCACGACTGGCTGATCCTGCTCGGCGTGCTGGGCGTGCTGTCCGTCGCGTCGGGCGCTCCGGAGCTGCACCACGGGCCGCTGCTGTGTCTGGCGGCGCTCCTTCCGGCTCTGCTGTTCACTCTCGTGTGCCACAAGGCGACCTACCGCCACCTCGCGGCGGCCCGGCGCAAGGCGCAGGTCGTGACCCGGGTCCTGGTGGTCGGCGAACCGGCCGCCGCCGACGACGTGGCCGACCATCTCGCCGGGCGGACCGACCATCCGTACGTCGTGGTCGGCATCGTGGCGGTCGGCGAGGGGGCGATCAACAGCGGCTCCCGGCCGGCGGGCCGGCTGGCGTCCCGCGCACCCGCCGTCCCCCGGGACGACACCGCCCCCCTGCTGGGCGCCGCCCTGGAACTGGCGGCCGATGTCGTCCTGGTCGCGCCGGGGGCGAGCATGACCGGCGACCGATTACGCCGAATGTCCTGGGCGTTGCACGACGCGGGGGTCGAACTGGCCCTGGCTCCGGGCCTGGTGGAGATTTCCGTGAAGCGTCTGGAGCCCACCTCGGCAGCCGGAATGGCCCTGCTGCGCGTCGTGCCACCGGTCCGCCGCGGGGTTCAGCCCGTGCTGAAATCAGTCACGGACCGGGTGGGCGCCGCGCTGGGGCTCATCGCGCTCTCTCCGCTGTTCCTGGTGATCGCGCTCGCGGTCCGGCTGAGCTCGGCCGGGCCGGTCTTCTACCGGCAGGAGCGGATCGGGCAGGCCGGTTCACCGTTCGTGATGTGGAAGTTCCGCACCATGCACCTGGGAGCGGAGACCCGCAAGGCGGAGCTCACCGCCTCCAACGAGGTCGACGGCCCGCTGTTCAAGATCCGCCGGGATCCGCGGGTGACCCGGGCCGGCCGGCTGCTGCGCCGGGCGTCGCTCGACGAACTCCCGCAGCTGGTCAACGTGGCGTTGGGTGACATGTCCCTGGTCGGCCCGCGCCCGCCGCTGCCCGAGGAGGCCGCGCTCTACACCGAGACGGAGGCCAGGCGGCTGGCCGTGCGGCCCGGCATGACCGGGCTGTGGCAGATCAGCGGGCGCTCGGACCTCTCCTGGGACGAAGCCGTCCAGCTCGATCTCCAGTACGTCGACAACTGGTCGTTCACCAGCGACGTCGACGTCATGGCCCGTACGCTCCGCGCCGTCGTCGACGGTCGCGGTGCGTACTGACCGGCACCCGCGGATGAGGCCGGAGGGACCCCGCCCCCGTCGCACGAAGTCAACCCGTACGGATTCACCTCGTACGAATTCGACTCGCACGAATTCAACCCGTACGACGTCGACTCGAACGGAGTCGGCTCGAACGGAGTCAGCCGCGCTGCCACGCCGCGTACGTGGCAGCGATGCCGTCCCGCAGCGCGATGCCCGGCCGCCAGCCGAGCGAACTGAGCCGTGCGATGTCGAGCAGCTTGCGCGGGGTGCCGTCGGGCCTGGACGTGTCCCAGCCGATCCGCCCCTCGAATCCGGTCACCTCCGCCACGGTCTCGGCGAGTTGACGGATGGTCAGGTCAGATCCGCAGCCGACGTTCACCGGCTCGTCACCGTCGTACGAGCGCAGCAGCAGCGCACAGGCGGCGGCGAGGTCGTCGACGTGGAGGAACTCCCGGCGCGGGTTGCCGGAGCCCCAGAGCACCACTTCTTCCCGGCCCTCCGCGCGGGCCTCGTGGAAGCGGCGGATCATCGCGGGCAGGACGTGCGAGGTCTCCAGGTCGAAGTTGTCACCGGGGCCGTAGAGGTTCGTCGGCATGGCGGAGATGTACGAGGCCCCGTACTGCTGCCGGTAGGACCGGATCTGCACGATCCCGGCGATCTTCGCGAGGGCGTAGGCCTGGTTGGTGGGCTCCAGCGGGCCGGTCAGCAGGGCGTCCTCGGTGATCGGCTGCGGTGCCAGTTTCGGGTAGATGCAGGAGGAGCCGAGGAAGAGCAGCCGGCCCACGCCCGCGGCGTGCGCACCGGCGATCACGCTCAGCTGGATCTGCAGGTTCTCCTCGATGAACTGGACCGGGTAGGTGCTGTTCGCCATGATGCCGCCGACCTTGGCGGCGGCGAGCACGACCGCGTCGGGCCGGATGTTCCTCAGGTGGTCCGCGGTGCGCGCGGCATCGCGCAGATCCAGTTCGGTACGGCCGCGGGTGAGGACCTCGTAGCCGTCCGCGGTGAGCCGGCGGGCCACGGCGGACCCGACGAGGCCGCGGTGCCCGGCGACGAATATGCGGGCACCTTCTGGCAGGAGCAGCGAATCAGTCATGAGCCGGATCATGCCAGGACGAAGCACATCAGCGGCACAGACATTCTGACTTCTCTCTCAATTCAGCATATAAACAAGGGGGTTGGTCCGGTCATGGGCCGGTCCGCCGGGAAGGGGCATCTCCTATGAGCAAGTCCGCACTGATCACCGGGGTCACCGGTCAGGACGGTTCCTATCTGGCGGAGCTGCTGCTCTCCAAGGGGTACACCGTCCATGGCCTGGTCCGACGGTCCTCCAGTTTCAACACCGAGCGCATCGACCACATCTACCAGGACCCGCAACAGGCCAACCGGTCGTTCGTGCTCCATCACGCGGACCTGTCCGACGGTGTGGCCCTGGTGAATCTGCTGCGCGACCTCAGACCGGACGAGGTCTACAACCTCGGGGCGCAGTCCCATGTCCGGGTCTCCTTCGACGCGCCGCTGTACACCGGAGACGTGACCGGGCTGGGCGCCCTGCGGCTGCTGGAGGCCATCCGTGCCAGCGGCATCGAGACCCGCTACTACCAGGCCTCGTCCTCCGAGATGTTCGGCGCGACCCCGCCACCGCAGAACGAGCGGACGCCGTTCCACCCGCGCAGCCCGTACGGTGCGGCCAAGGTCTTCGGCTACTGGACGACCGTCAACTACCGCGAGGCGTACGGCATGTACGCCGTCAACGGCATCCTCTTCAACCACGAGTCGCCGCGCCGTGGCGAGACCTTCGTGACGCGCAAGGTGACCCGGGCCGTGGCGCGCATCAAGGCCGGGCTCCAGGACCGGCTCTACATGGGCAATCTGGACGCCGTACGCGACTGGGGGTACGCCCCGGAGTACGTGGACGCCATGTGGCGGATGCTCCAGTCCGACGAGCCGTCCGACTTCGTGGTGGCGACCGGAGTCGCCGCCACCGTACGGGAGTTCGTCGAGACGGCCTTCTCGCACGCGGGCCTCGACTGGAACACGTACGTCAGGTACGACCCGAAGTACGAGCGTCCCAGTGAGGTCGACTCGCTGATCGGCGACCCGGGCAAGGCGCGGGAACTGCTCGGCTGGAAACCCGCCGTGCTCGTGGCGGAACTCGCCGCGATCATGGTGGACGCCGATATGCGCCAGGTCGAGGACCAGCTGGCCGGCGCCACCGTGCGTATCGACCGCTGACCGGCACGCCCCGGCCGCGGGGCGTGCGAACACACCGCGAACCGGCCCGCACCGGGCCACAGACCTGGGCTTCCGTGCCTGAGGGGTAGGAACATGCGTAGATCCTGGGGGCTGTCGGCTGCCCTCGTACTCACCGCCACCGCCGGCTGGGGGGTGACCGCCGCACCACCGGCCATGGCGGTGACCCCTCCGGTGGCGTTCACCGCGGACGACCTGCCGACCTGGCAGACGAACGGAATCGTCTGGGCACTCGCCGAGGCGCACGGGACCGTCTTTGTCGGCGGTACGTTCTCACAGGTCAGGCCGCCGGACGGGGTGGACGGAACGGCACAGGACGCCGTCAACTTCGTGGCGATGAACGCCGCGACCGGCGAACCCACCTCCTGCAAGCTGTCGTTCACCATCAGCAGCGGCACGGCGACGGTCCGCGCGCTCGCCGTGTCGCCCGACGGGAAGACCCTGTACGCGGGCGGCTACTTCGGCGCTGTCAACGGCGTCCAGGCGAGCAGCCTCGCGGCGATCGACATCGCCGCCTGCGCACCGGAACCGGACTTCCGCCCGAGCTTCCCGGCGACCGTACGCACCCTGGCCGTCACGGGCGACACGGTGTACGCGGGCGGCGACTTCGGGACCGTCGCGGGCGAGACCCGCAAGCGGTTCGCGGCGGTCGACAGCACGACCGGTGCGCTGCGGCCGTTCCGGGCCGACGCGGATCTGCCGGGCCGGGCCCTCGCGGTCACGCCCGACGGACACGACGTCGTCCTGGGCGGTGACTTCTTCACCGTGAACGGGGCCGATTCGCACGCCCTCGCCGTGGTCGACGCGACGACCGGCGCCACTGTGAAGACGTATCCGGACTTCATCGAGACCAACTCGGTCGTCAAGAGCATCGGCACCGACGCGACCGGCTTCTACACCGGCAACGAGGGAACGGGCGGCGGCGTCTTCGACGGCCGCATCGCGCTGAACCTCAGCGATTTCGGCCAGCGCTGGCGTGACACCTGCCTGGGCGCCACCCAGGCCGTGCTGTCGTACCAGAACGTCCTCTACAGCGCGTCGCACGCCCACGACTGCTCCAGCGTGGGCGAGTTCCCCGACGGTCCGCGCCATCATCTGCTGGCCCAGCCGACCACGTCGGTCGGCAAGCTCGGCTGGTTCCCGAACACCAATGACGGTCTGGGCGAGGGCATCGGCCCGCGCGCACTGGCCGTTTCGGAGACCGACTCGAACAAGTACCTGTGGGTCGGGGGCGAGTTCACCACGGTCAACGCCGCTCCGGCGCAGGGACTGACCCGGTTCGCGGCGAGCCCCGACACCGGTGTTCCCGGGGTGCCGCAGGCCAGTGCCTCCAGCATCAGACCCGGTGAGGTCCAGGTGCGCTGGCGCTCCAGCACCGACACGGACGACAGCAGGCTGACGTACAAGATCTACCGCAACGGCTCCTCCACCCCGGTGCACACCATGGACGGCGACTCGCTGCCCTGGTCCCGGCCCCAGATGTCGTTCACGGACACCACGGTCAGCCCTGGCCAGACGTACTCCTACCGGGTCACCGCGACGGACGCGGCGGGCAATGCCAGTGGGCTCTCCCCCACCGCGACGGTCACGGTGCCCACGTCGGCCGAGGCCTACCCGGCCGCCGTCCTGGACGACGGGGCCACGCAGTACTGGCGCTACGACGAGTCGAGCGGCCCGTTCACGGGCGACTCGTCCCCTTCGGACAACAGCGGTGTCCAGCTCGACGCGCCGTCCCTGCGGCAGACGCCTGCCGCGGTCAACGGGCCGGGCACGGCGATCGGCTTCGACGGCACCGACCAGCTGGTGTACAGCGACCGCCCCACCACGGTGGAGGGCGCCTTCTCCATAGAGACGTGGTTCCGGACGACGACCGACCGGGGCGGCAAGCTCGTCGGTTTCGGCAACAACACCACGAAGACCAGCAGCAATTACGACAAGAACGTCTACCTGACCAACGCGGGCAAGCTCGTCTTCGGTGTGTACACGGGCGGCGCGAAGACCGTCTCCACCCCGGGCAGCTACAACAACGGCGCCTGGCACCAGGTGGTCGCCACCCAGGGCCCGTCCGGGCTCGCCCTCTACGTCGACGGGTCCCTCAAGGCCTCGTCCGGCGTGACCGGCAACCAGCAGTACGCCGGGTACTGGCGGGTCGGCGGCGACCAGCTCAGCGGCTGGCCGGACCAGCCGACGAGCAATTTCTTCGCCGGGCAGATCGACGAGACGGCCATCTACCCGTCGGCGCTCACCGCGCAGCAGGTGACGCACCACCACCAGCTGGCGAGCGCCCCGGCCGACACCGTCGCCACTCTCCCGGCGACGGACGACACCTACGCCAACGCGGGCGCCCCGAGCACGAATTACGGCACGTCCAGCTCGCTCGCCGTCCGCGGCACCTCGGCGTACCTCTCCTACCTGCGCTTCGCGCTGCCCCCGGCCCCGGCCGGTACGGTGCTGAAGAGCGCCAGGCTGTCGGTGAAGACATCGACCCAGGCCGGCGCGGGTTCCACGGACAGCCAGTCCGTCGTCCCGGTCACCGGCGCCTGGACCGAGACGGGACTCACGTACAACAACCGGCCCGCGCTGGGTGCCGGTACCCTCGGCACCCTGACCGGAGCCACCGAGGGTTCGGCTCTCTACTCGGCCGCGCTCGACACGGCCGCGCTCTCCCCCGCGCTGGGCGGTCCGTACAGTCTGGCGCTGACCAGCACGGGTACGGATCCCCTGTGGCTGTGGTCCCACGAGGCAGCCGCGAACGAGGGCACCCCGCAGCTCGTACTGACCTTCGGCGCACCGGATGCGCGCCGATGACGGCAACGCACTGACCGCGTGCGGGGTCCGGCCTGCCGGCCCCCGCACCGCCCGTACCACAGGAGCCACTTCATGCGTCCACTCCTCCGGCGTCCGGCGGCTGCCGCGGCCGTGCTGGCCGCCCTCCTCGCCGTCTCCGCGTGCGGTTCGTCCCACTCGTCGGGAAACGGGAAGAACGCGGCCGGCGCCTCGTCCGGCCCGGTCCCGGCGCGGAGCGTCCCCGATGCGCAGACCGAGCCGGACACACCGTCGCCGCCCGCGTCGCTGTCGGCGCCGCTGCCCAGGGCCTCGACGCTGCCGGATGCTCAACTGACGCCCGCCACGGGCACGTTCAGCAAGCGGGACAAGGCCTATCTGAGCGGCCGGGTACCGAAGAACATGGACCCGGCCGCCGTGCTCCAGACCGGACAGGAGACCTGCCAGCGGGTGTCCAGGACCGCCGCGCACGACCGGGACGCGGCGGTGGGCGCGGTGATCGCGGGGGACATCCCCGACGCGCAGGCCGCCATCACCCATCTCTGCCCGGATCAGCTGCCGGTGCTCGATGCGGCTGAGGCGGGGTTCCCCGACGGCACCCGGAAGAAGCCGGCCGCCGGACGCTACCGCGCCCTGACCACCGACCCGAACTGCACCTGGCGGGCGACCGGCAAGGGCGGGAAGCTGCTCGCCTCCGGCCCCTCGACCGGAGCCGAGGGGCCGGTCGAGGCCCGGATCCCGGCGGGGGCCGAGGAGTTCACGTCCTCCGGCTGTTACGCCTGGTTGCCCGCGTAGCACGTGCCGTACACCGCGAGCAGGGTGTCGAGCACCGCCTCCATCGAGAAGGCCTCCGCGGCGAGCTTCCTGGCCGCCGCGGAGGCCTTCTCGTTGACGGCCGGGTCCAGCAACTCGCGTACGGCGGGTGCCAGCCCGGCCGCTCCGTCGACCACGCGTCCGGCCGAGGCGTCCGCGATGTCGCGCGCGAGCCCGTTGGAGGCCGTGACCACGGCGGGGGTGCCGACCGACAGCGCCTCCAGGACCGACATCGGGAACGGCTCGTCCACCGAGGGCAGCACATAGACGTGGGTGCGCCTCAGCTCGGCGAGCATGTCGGCGCCCGACAGGGCCCCGGGGCAGTGGACCCGTTCCCCGACGCCGAGTTCGGCGATGAGGGCGCGTACGGAGGCGAGTTCCCCCTCGTCCGGACCGGCCAGGACGAACTCGGCGTCCGGGTGGTGGCGCAGGATCTCCGGGACCGCGGCCACGAAGTCCCGGGGTCGTTTGCGGGCCTGGAGGCGGGCCGCGTACAGAATGCGCGGTGGGCCCGTCGGCGTGGGGCGGGGCTGCTGGGCGGGCACGCCGTTGACCAGCCGGACCGTGCCGCCCAGGGCGGGCGGTCCGGCCACCGCTTCGAGGTCCTTGCGTTCGTGGCCGGTCAGATACAGCACGGCCGAGGCCCGGCGGAGTACACGGCGGACGGCGAGCGCGTCCAGTACCTTCGCCAGCCGCCGGTCGCTGGGGTCGATCATGCCGTGCGTCTGGAGTACGAGCGGCCGGCCCGCGCGCAGGGCCGCCAGGGCGACCGGCAGGGTCACCAGGTCCCGGGCGAGATGCACATGGACGAGGTCGGCTTCACGGACGATCCTGCCCGCCGCGGCGAGCAGCGCGGGCGAGGTGATTCCGCTGAAGCCGAGCGGCAGCAGTCTGCGCGCCCGGAACAGCCGGGCCGGGACGCCCTCCACCTCGCCGGGCAGCGGGCCGTCGAATCCGTCGCCGAGGGCCAGCAGCCGCGCGTCGTGTCCGCGGGCCCGCAGCCCCGCCGAGAGGTTGAGCGCCACCCGGACCGGACCGCCGAAGGCGTGGGTCGGGCTGTGCAGGGTGACCGCGTGCAGGACTCTCATACGGGCTCCTCCACCGGGCGTCGGCCCTCGGCGGTCTGCAGGGTGAGGTCCGGGAGGTCGCGGTGGACGACCGTGCCCGCTCCGGCGACCGCGTGCGCGCCGATCGTGACGCCCGCGAGCACGGTGGCCCGGGTGGCGATCCAGGCGCCGTCCTCGACCACGATCGGGGCGTTGCGGTACCGGAAGTCGGCGGCGCGGTGGTCGTGGCTGCCCGTGCACAGCAGGGCCTCCTGCGACACGCAGACGTGCGCGCCCAGTGTGACGGGCTCCAGGTTGAGCAGCCAGGCGCCCTCCCCGATCCAGGTGTGGTCACCGACCGTCAGCTTCCACGGCCACAGGACCCGAACCCGGTGCCGGATCAGCACCCCCTCGCCGATGGTGGCTCCGAACGCCCGCAGCAGGGCCACCCGCAGCCGGGCCGGGCAGAACCACGCCATGAAGACGGTGTTCATCACGGCGAACCACAGGGCCTGCACCAGTCTGCCGCGGCCCTTGTCGTATCCGGCCAGCGTGAACGCCGGGAGATTACGCACCACTTCACCCCCACCGGCGCCTCCCCAGGCGCCTGACCGCTCAGCCTACTGGTTACCCCTGGACGGCGACCCGGCGTCGGTAGACTGCCGCGGGGGAAACTTCATCAGGGGGCGGGGGCTGACGATGGCGACGGACACGAACGAGGACGTCCGGCCGGGTCCTGTCCGGGCCCTGCCGGTTCCGGTCCCGCGCTTCGCGTCCGCGGTGTCGCCGCGCACCCTGCTCTCCCGCGCCCTGTCGGTGCCGCTCGCGCTGGGGCTCTCCCTGGTCCTGCCGGGGATCGTCGCCGTTCAGCCGGGCGACGGGGTCCATGACACCGCGTACCGGCTCCAGCTCGTCCTGACCGTGTACGCGGGTGCCCGGCTGTCCGCGATGGTGCTGACCAGTCACCGCAAGCTGCTCCAGGGGTCGTTCTGGCTCTTCGTCTACATGGCGATGGGGGTGGCGCCGCTCGCCCAGGCCGTGCTCGGCAAGGTCCCCACGCCGGTGGTCGGACCCCGCTCGGACGTGTCCCAGGCGGTAGCGCTCGTCCTCATCGGCTGCGCGGCCTTCGACGTGGGGGCGCTGCTGGCCAGGCACCGGCCCGGCGGCAAGGGACGCGGCGCGACCCGGCCCGCGCTGGTGCACCGCCGCAGGCTGTACCTGCTGGTGGTGGTGGCCTTCGTGTGCAGCGCCGTGTTCATCCTCAAGCTGGGTGGCCCCGCGGTGTTCTTCAGCAGCCGCCAGGAGATCATCGCCGGTATCGAGGAAGCGGGCATCTCGCAGGCCGATTCACAGGCGGGCCAGGCGTTTCTGCGCGGGTTCGGGACCGTGCCCGCGCTGTTCGCCCTGCTGGCGTACACCCGCTGGCTGGTCACCTCGCGGCGGGCCCGCAGGTCCCCGGCGGTGATCGCCGTCTGGATCGCGCTCGCCGCGCTGAACACGGTGGTCAACAACCCCATATCCAACCCGCGTTACTGGTTCCTCACCGTCCTGCTCTCGCTGCTGTTCACCGTCTTCCCGGTCAGCGCGGCGATGTACCGCTCGGCGCTGAGCCTGGGGGTGGTGGTGGCCCTGGTGATCTTCCCGTTCGCCGACCGCTTCCGCTACGACGACCAGAACTACCGTCCGGTGGAGACGACTTCGGTGCTGGAGCCGCTCGCGCTGAAGGACTACGACCAGATCGGGATGTTCGCGAACACCATCACGTTCGAGAAGTCCGGGGGCGGCCACCTCTACGGCCGCCAGCTGGCCGGGTCCGTCCTGTTCGCCGTCCCCCGCTCGGTGTGGCCCGGCAAGCCGCACGACACGGGGGTGCTGGTGGGGCAGTGGATGGGCGCGGTCAACACCAATCTCTCCTCCCCGGTCTGGGCGGAGCTCTGGATCGACTTCGGGCCGGTGGGGATGTCCCTCGGTCTCCTCGCGATGGGGTACGCCGCCGCGCGGGTGGACCGCAGATACGCCCGCAGAGCGGTCCGGCGCACACCGCCCGGCAGTCTGATCTCGCTCGTGGTGCCGCTCGTCGCGGGCTATTCGTTCATCCTGCTGCGCGGCCCGCTGCTCCAGGCCTCGGGCCGGGTGGCCATCGCGATGCTCTGTATCGCGATGGTCCTCACCCACCGTCAGGACAGGGGCGCGGTGCTGCGCTGACCGTCCGTGGCCGGTTCGGCCGCCGGGCCGGGCACGGCGACCCGCGCCCAGGCGGCGACCGCCTTCAGCGCGGAGCCCGCGGCCAGGCCCCAGGCCGCGCCGATGGCGCCGCCGACCGCGTACCCGCCGAGCATCAGCACCACCGAGACCAGGGAGAACACCACCTGGAGCGAGAGGGTGGCACGTGGACTGAGGACCCGCAGGGTGACCAGGGCGCAGGTGCCCAGGGCCATCACGGCGTACTGGCTGCCGGTGGCGGGGAGCAGTCCGACGGCCGACTGCCAGGTGGCGCCGAGGAGTTGGTGGCCCATCCGGTCGGGCAGGGCGTACAGCACGGCGGCCCAGCCGAACGCCGTCGCGGCCAGGACGCAGCCGAGGAAGGCGGCGGCGCGCGCGGTCGCCCGCCGGCCGCCGAGGCGGCCGAGGACGGGCGGGCCGAAGGCGTTGACCGAGTTGAACAGCACGTTGAGCGGGCCGAAGAGGGTCGTGGCGCCACGCAGCGCACCGACCGCCAGCGGGCTCGCGAAGAGCCCGAGTCCCAGGACGGCCAGCTGGCTGGAGGCATTGCCGACGGCGAATTCGACGACGAACCGCATGCCGAGGTGGCCGCGCCGCAGATAGCGGCGCACCTGTGTGGCGGCGCCGGTGACCAGCGGTCTGAGCAGCAGCAGGCCGGTCAGCAGGGCCGGTCCGGCGGAGAGGCCCCAGACCGCCACCAGCCGGGCGGGGCTCACGTGCGGGGGCTGTACGAGCAGGGCGGGCACCACGCAGAGCAACCGCAGCGCATCGGCGGCGAGCGCGCGGTGCGGCTGCTGCAGCGCGGAGAAGGAGTACCGCAGGCCGTCCTGGAGGAGCACGAAGGGCAGCACGAGGCCCAGCGCCAGGAAGGTGTGCCCGAGGCGCCCGCCGACGACGGCTCCGCCCGCCGCCAGCAGCGCGCCCGCGACGAGCGAGGCGAGGGCGGTGAAGGCCGCGGCGGAGCGGCAGGCCGAGGCGAGCGCGGCGCTGTCGCCCCGTTCCAGGACGACGGCCTGCCCCACGTAGGACATGTTGAGGCCGAGCAGCACGGTGAACGTCAGGTAGACCATCGAGAACGCGGCGAAGCCGCCGGTCGTGGAGACCCGGGCCGCCATCACCAGCACCAGGATGTTGGTCAGGCTGGAAGCTGCCTGGTCCAGTACCGATGCGGCGACGACGGCCGAGCGTCTCACCGGTCTCTCGCCGGGATGGTGCGCAGGGCCATCGTGTCGCTGCCGTCCCCCGGCGGGTACTGCCGAAGCGGCGGGTACGGGACGGAGTTCGCCGGGTCCATGCGCTGCGGCGTGGATCTGTTCGACGAGCGGCCCCCACCGCCGCGATGGCCGGACTTGGCGGCGCCGCGTCCCGGGTGGCGCAGCGCGGAGTGCGTGACCGCGCCGAGCACCGTCCCGCCGGCGCCCGCGATCAGCTCTCTGATCCGGACGAGTTCCGCGCGGTGCACGGCGCGCGGGTCGCAGACGATGAGCACGCCGTCGACCCGGTCGACCAGGGCCAGCGCGTCGGCGTAGGCGAGGACGGGCGGGGCGAGGACGACGACCGTCGCGTTCGGCAGGTCGGCCTCCTCGATCAGCCGGGTCACCCGGGCCGAGGTCAGTGCGCGTGCCACGTTGCGCACCCGCTCACCGGGTACCAGGTCGAAGGCGCCCGACTCCCCGGCGTCGACCTGGAGTTGGCGCGGTCCTGGCCAGCCGGACTCGCCCGGCTGCGGTGGCAGGCTCCAGCCGGGGCGGCTCTCCGCGTTCGCCCGCAGTCTGCCCGTGAGGGAGGGCGTCCGCAGATCGGCCTCGATGAGCAGGACGTCCTTGCCGGTCTCCGCGAAGGAGGCCGCCAGGTTGGAGGCGACGGCCGCAGCCGCTTCGCTGTTGCTGCCGCGGGGCGCCACCACGAGCAGTCGGCGGCGGTCGGCGAACCGCTGGTCGTAGGCGAGCCGGAAGGCGACCGAGCGGTACTCCTCGGCGAGGCGCGAGTCCGCCTGGTCGACGGCGAGCAGCGGGCCTCCGGCGGTGACCCGTGGAAGGGTGCCGAGGACCGGGGCGCGTACCGCGCGGGCGACGTCGCCGGACGAGCGCGGTGCGGGGTCGAAGACCAGCCGGACCCAGGCCGCGAGCAGTCCGAGCGCCACACCGACGGCGCCGCCGACGCCGAGCGAGACGGACAGCCCCAGGCCGTTGGACGAGGTCGGCGGGACCGCCTTGACGATGACGGTGCCCGCGGTCATGTCGAGCGCGTTCAGGCTGGCGATCTGGCTGGTCAGCGTGGACACCTTGTTGGCCAGGTCGTCCCTGCGGGCGATCGAGGACTCCGAGGCCGAACTGCCCTGGTTCGCCAGGGTCCTGGCGAGGTCCTGCTGCTCCTTCGCCATCGGGTCCAGCTGGTCGCGGGTCTTCTTGATCATGCTGTCCCGGAGATCGCCCCACTGCTTCTTCCGCAGATCGAGGTAGGCCTTCGTGACGGCGTTGGCACGGCGGGCGGCCTCTTCGGGCGTGGTCGCCGTGTAGCTGAAGTGCAGCACCATGGTCTGGGGCGGGTTGGTGACCTGAAGACCGTGCTGGAGGGAAGCCAGTTGGCTGTCGGGCAGCCCCAGCGCCCGCGCGGCCACCTCGGCGACGCTGCTGCTGCTCGCGGTCTGCCGCTCGGTGCCCATGTTGATGGTCTTGTCCACCGAGACCGCGGGGTTGAACGGGTCGTTGGTGGGCGCGCGCAGCCGGATGTCGCTGGCGGCGGCGTAACTGTCCGCCGAGGTCACACCGAGCCACGCGCCGCCGAGCAGGCCGATGCCGATGCCCGCGCCGATGAGGCGGCGGTAGCGCAGCAGTTGCCTGAACTGGTCTCTGAGCAGATCCGGTTCGTCGTCCCGCGCCGCGGAAGCATGCATGTCCGTCACCTGACTGGACCCCCCAAGGCCTCGTCGATCAGTGCGTCGATCCGCGCCAGTCCCTCGTCCCTCGACAGGTGGGACGCGACGTGGCGCGGCCCCTCGGCCCCCAGCGCATCGGCGGTCACCGGATCTCCGGCGAGTCTACGCACCGCTGTCAGCAGGGCGTCCGGATCTTCGGGAGAAACCAGCACCCCGGCGCCGGAGCGCAGTACTTCCTGCGCGGTGCCGCCCGCGGCGGCCACCGACGCCACCACGGGCCGGCCGGACGCGAAGTACGAGGTCAGCTTGGACGGGACGCTCATGTCGAGCACCGACGCCCGCTGCGTGACGGCCAGTATGTCGGCCGCCGCCAGAATGTCCGGGAACTCACCTTCCCCGGCGGGTGGCAGGAAGACCAGATTGGGTACGTCGGCCGCGAGCCTGCCCAGCGTCTCGCGCTGGTTTCCTTCCCCCATCAGCACGACCCGCAGCGCCGGATCACGTCTGGCCGCCTCGACGAGGACCTCAAGTCCCTGTTTGAGACCCATGTTCCCGGAGTGCAGGACGACGGTGTCGGTGGCCCGCCAGCCGAGCCTGACCCGGCTCTCCTCACGGGGGCGCGAAGGGCCGGGGACGTGGTTCCAGTTGGGTACCAGCCTGATCCGGCCGGGGTCGACGCCCATCGCCCGTACCTTGTCGACGAAGGTCTCGTGGATGACACCCACGAGGGCCGCCCGCCGCAGGGCGTACGACTCGGCCCGCTCGGCGAGGGCGGCGGCGCGGTCACCGCCGCGTATCCCGCTCTGCGCGGCGGCGGCCCCCATCAGGTCCTGCACGACCGGGACGTACGGCACCTTCCAGCGGGCCGCCATCCGCGCCCCGAGCACCCCTCCGGCGAGGCTGGGCATCTGCGCGAGTACGGCGTCCGGTCTGCCGATGCCGGGTGGCGCCGCGAGACCGTGCAGCAGGATCGTGCCCTCGAACAGCGCGCGCCGCACAGCGGTCTGCCGCGGCGGCACGCTGTGCCGCCTGCGGTGCACCCGGACGCCGCCGCGCTCCTCGGTGCGGCGCCAGGCACCGGCGTACGCCGGGTCCGTCGACCACGCGGGGTAGTGCGGCATCCCGGTCAGTACATGGGTCTCGTGACCGAGTCCCGCCCAGTGTTCGGCAATCTGCGTCGCGTACGGGCCGATACCGGCATGCTCGGGCGCGTAGTTCGTGGAAACCAGCAGCAGGCGGCGCTGCCGTCCGGCCGACTCGTCGATACGTCGCGTCTTTACCACGCGGCGGTCCCTTCCCCCAGAGGTGAACCCATTGTCACCCCCATCGTTCACTCAACCTGAACGGAATGTGCACGCTATCGTCGATACCTTCCACACCGGGGGGTGTGGCTCGCAGGGGGGTTCAGTCATGACAACAGGCAAACCGTACCGGGTCGGATACGCGCCCGGCGCCTACGATCTCTTCCACATCGGACACCTCAACATCCTTCGTCACGCGCGTAGTCGGTGCGACTACCTGGTCGCCGGAGTCGTGTCCGACGAGATGGCGGAGCGGGCCAAGGGGCGCCGTCCGATGATCCCCCTCGTGGAGCGGCTGGAGATAGTACGCAGCGTCAAGTACGTGGACGCCGCCTTCGTGGAGACCGTTCCCGACAAGGTCGAGACCTGGAAGCAGGTCCGCTTCGACGTGCTGTTCAAAGGGGACGACTGGCGGGGCACATCGAAGGGCGAGAAGCTGGAGCAGGACTTCGCCGCCGTCGGCGTCGAGATCGTCTACTTCCCGTACACGGTGCACACGTCGAGCACCCAACTGCGCCGCGCGCTCGACGTACTGGCGCAGCCCGAGGCGCCGTTCAGCGGGGAACTGCGTTCAGTTCCCGGAACCACTTCATGAGGAAGGCGGCCAGGAAGAGCACGCTGAAGCAGGCGAGCACCGTATAGGCCCAGCGGAATCCGGTCCCCGCCCCGAGCAGCAGGAACACCAGGCAGAAGATGCCGTGGTCGACGGGCAGCAGCGCCACCGCCCGCAGGGTGGACGGCGCGGCGGCGGGGCTGCCGGGTACGGGGCGCGGTTTGAGCTTCTCGGTGAGCAGGCCGCCGAAGAAGGTCACCACCGCGGCCCACTGGAATCCGAGCGGGACCAGCAGCCAGCTCTCGTCCGTCGCGCCGAAGTGTTCCGGGTGGCGGTAGAAGGCGATCAGGACGGCGGCGTGCAGGGCGGTGATCTTCGCGCAGTCCACCACATGGTCCAGCCACTCCCCCGCCGGGCTGCCACCGCCGCGCAGCCGGGCGAGCTGCCCGTCCGCCGAGTCGAAGGCGAACCCCAGGAACAGGCCCAGCCACACGGCGAACCCCAGCCCCCAGGACGGCTCCCCGACCATGACCGCGGCTATCGCGGCGAAGCTGAACGCGGCGCTCACCAGGGTGACCTGATTGGGAGTCAGCCCCAGGCCGTGCGACACCGCAGCCAGACAGCGGCCCACCGGACGGTTCACGAAGCGGGAGTAGAGCGACACTCCCTTGGCCGACTTCTGCGCCGATCGCAGTTCGAGCAGCGCGGTGCCCACGGTTCCCATGGCCCCCCCAGGTCATCTGTGCACAAAGTGTGAACATCATGGCAGGTGTACGGCCGCCCGCAAGACCGCGCCCGCCGATGATCCGGGGATGCCTCCGGCCGATGGGCGTGTCCGGCCTCTCTCTGCCGGACACGCCTCAGGGGAGGGCGAGTTGACCGTCGAGTGCCCGCGCGAGTCCGGACGCGGTACGCACCGAGGCGCCCCGCTGGAAGGCCTCGGCGTAGGCGTCGTCCCCGATGACGGCGCGGGCGCTGCGTTCGCACTCCTCGCGCACCGGGCCGAGCTCCGGGGTGCCGCGCTGCGGGTGGCCGACCGTCCGCCAGTACGCCTGACTCGTCCCGAAGACCAGGGCGGCCCGTTCGCCCTTGCCCTGTGCGGCGAGGGCGGCTGCGAGCAGGTCCAGCCCGAGGGCGATCCCGAACGCGTCACCGATCCGGCGTTTGCCCGTGAGCATCGCCCGCGCGTGGTCGGCCGCGTCGTCGGGCCGGTCCTGGAAGAGCGAGATCAGCGAGAGCTGGTAGTCCGTGTAGGAGCGGGTCCACCAGTCCCCGGTCCGCAGGCACGCCGTGCGCAGGGCCTCCGCCTCCTGCCGGGCCTCGGTCAGCAGACCCAGGCCGGTGAGGGCGAACACCTCGACCAGTCGGCACTTGCGCCGGGACGCGGACGTCTCGTCGGTGTCCCGGCCGGGGCCGGGAAGCCGTACGGCCACGGTGTGCGCGGCCAGCGGGCGCCCTGACATCAGATGGCTGAGGCCGAGGAGATAGCCCGCCGCGAACGACATCTCCCTGTCGTTCTGCTGCTGTGCGGCCTCGTCGCACTGCACGCCGAGTTCGTGGGCGAGGTCGTGCTCACCCTGGAGCAGGGTGGCGACGCCCAGCGCCCACAACGCCCTGCCGCGGTACGGACCGGGCCGTGGATGCAGCGCGAGGGCCCGCTCCAGGTAGCTGCGCACCTCGTGCAGATGGCCGCAGCAACTCCAGAAGAAGCCGACGAGTCCGATCAGTTCGAGGGCCCGCTCGGTGTCGGTGACCAGCAGCCGGTCCATCGCGGTGCACAGATCGGTGTGGACATCGGCGATCCGCTGGTACCAGGAGCTCTGTTCGGAACTCAGCCAGCCGGCGTCGGCCTCACGCGCGACGGCGAGGCAGTGCGCCGCGTGGAGGTCGGAGAGCGCCGCGCTCTCGCCCAGTTCCTCCAGCCACAACCGGCCGTACTCCCTGATGGTGTCCAGCATCCGGTACCGGGCGCCGTCCCAGGTCAGTACGGACTTCTCGACGAGCCCCTCCAGGGCCCGGTCCACGGTCTTCCCGGACAGGGGGCCGCCGGTGCAGACGGCGCGCGCGGAGTGTTCGTCGAACCAGCCGCGGAAGACGGACAGCCGCGCCCACATCAACCGCTCCAGCGGCTCGCACAGTTCGTGGCTCCACCCGATGGCGGTCCTGAGCGTCCGATGGCGCGGTGCCTGCTCCTGTCCGCCCTCGACGAGCGAGTCGAAACGGGAGTTCAGCCGCTCGGCCACCTGCTCTGCCGAGCGGGCCCGGAGCTGGGCCGCAGCCAGTTCCACGGCGAGCGGGATGCCCTCCAGCCGACGGCAGATGTCGGCGGCGGCCTTCGCCGTGCCCGGATCGGCGAGGGAGAGGCCGGGTGCGGCGGTGGCGGCGCGGTCGGTGAACAGGGCGAGCGCCCCCTGGTCGCCCTCGACGGGAAGGGGTTCGACGGCCACCGTGTGTTCGCCGCCGACACCCAGCGCCTGACGGCTGGTGACCAGCACAGTGAGCCCGGGGGCCGAGGTGAGGACGTCCCCCACCAGGCTTCGGCAGGCGTCGACGAGATGTTCGCAGGAGTCCAGCACCAACAGCCCCTGCTTGTCCGTGAGCCACTCGCAGAGTGCGTCCACCTGGCTGCGCGCCGTGTGGTCGGAGAGCCCCACCGCGTCGGAGACGGTGGCCAGCAGCGGCCGTTCGCCGGAGAGCGGGGAGAGATCCGCCCACCACACCCCGTCGGGGCAGTCGGGTGCCGCGCGGCTCGCCGCGCGCAGCGCGATGCGGGTCTTGCCCACCCCGCCGATCCCGGTGAGTGTGATCAGCCGGTACCTCGCGAAAGCGCTCCGCAGATGGTCCAGCTCGTTCTTTCGCCCCACGAGACTCGTGGTCTCGGTGGGAAGGTATGCCGCCACGCGACCAGTTTCGCGCACCTGCCCGGCGGTGGGGTACCGCCCCCGGGTTCCCGGCGGGAGGAACCCCGGTTCACCGGCGCCCGGTTGACGGCCCGGCCGGTGTGCCGGGGGCCGTTCGGGGGCGGGCCGTGAAAGGTCCGGCGGCTCGGGTGGCGCGACCGGTAGCGTGCTCGGGCGGGGCTCCGGAGTCCACGGCCGGCGGGCAGCCGCCGCCACGGACCACCCCGGCAGTCACCACCGCACCGACAGCAGCCGGGAGAAGCAGTGAACTCTTCGTACTGTCAGGGGACTTCACCCGGTGTGCGCCGGTGGTTCGGGGCGGCGCTCGCGCTGGTGGGGTCGGTCGCGGTGGCCGATACCGGGTCCGCGAGCGCGGACGCCCCGGCCCGGCAGGTCTATGTGGCGCTCGGCGACTCGATGGCCTCGGGTCCGCTCGTACCGCCCGCGACGGGACCGCTCGCCTGTGGCCGGTCGGCCCGTAACTACGCGCATCTGCTTGCCGCTCGGCTGAAGGTCGACGCATTCCGCGACGTGACGTGCGGCGGCGCCCGGACCGGTGACCTGACCGCCCCGCAGCAGCTCTCCGTACTCGGGGCGGAAGCGGGCACGGTCCCGCCGCAGTTCGACGCGCTGAGCACCGGCACCACGCTGGTGACGCTCACCGTCGGCGGCAACGACGCCGGGCTGGTCGGCGTCGCCGGGAACTGCGTCCGGCTCACCCCCTTCGGGACCCGCTGCGAGGACGCGTACGTCCAGGACGGCGTGGACCAGGAGGCCGTCCGTATCGATGCGCTGGGGCCCGAGCTCGCCGCCGTGCTCGACACCATCCGTGAGCGCTCCCCACGGGCCAGGGTGCTGGTCACCGGCTACGGCGCGTACCTCCGGCCGGGAGGCTGCTGGCCGGTCGTCCCGGTGCTCGGCGGTGACGCCGACTGGCTGCAGGGAAGCATCGACCGGATGAACCGGGTGATCGCCGCGCAGTCGGCGGCGCACGGCGCCGAGTACGTCGACGTGCGGACACCCGGCAAGGGGCACGACGCCTGCGGGGCACCCGGCGTGAAATGGATCGAGGGCTTCGTCCCGACCGCGCCCGCCGCACCGCTGCACCCCAATGCCCGCGGTGAGCGGGCCTACGCCCGCCTCATCGGCGACCGCATCGGCACCTGACCGACGCGCGCCCCGGTGCCCGGCCCCGGTACGGGGACGGATCCGCTGGCCGTCGCACAGGTCCATCGTCCATACTGCGCACCGTGGAACAGCAGACAGGTCCGAACAGCCCACCCGTGCACGGCGCCGCGACCGATCCGGCGTACGTCCCCGGCCTCATGCCCGCACCCCGGGACTCGCCGTCGGCCGTAGCGGCGCCGCCGGTCGACGACGAGGCGGCGCCGGAGGACTCCGTGCCGCGGGACACACCGCCCGAAGAGGCGTCACCGGAACAGGAGGCCGCCGGGTCCGAAGGCTCCGAACCCGAGGCCGATGGACCGGACGCCGATGGACGCGACGCCGACGGGCCGGGCGGCGACGGGGCCGCCGTGGTCGACGGACCCTCGTTCGAGGTCTCCGACCGCCGTTCGGCGATCATCGCGAACCACACCGGCGTGCTGCTCCGGCTGGACGACCAGGAGGCCGAGTTCGAGTGGAGCGAGATCGGCGCCGTCGAGTTCGAGACGTCCAAGTACGGGCGGCGGCTCACCGTCTACGTCCACATGCCCAACCGTCACACCTACCAGGCCGATGTCGCGGCGGACAGCCGGGACGGTCTCAAGACGTGGGCGGCGCAGCTCGACGCGGTCCTGGACGCCTACTTCGAGGAGTGAGGGACCCGTCCCGGTGGCATCCGGTGTCCGCCGCCGGGGTCCGTGGGAAGGCTGTCCAGCCGGCGCAGACACGTGCCGTGCCAGGTGAGTTCGCCCGCGGTGTCCGCGAGCCCCAGTCCGGGCAGCCTGCCGAACAGCCCGGTCAGTGCGGAGTGGACGAGCTGACGTCCGAGCGCCGCGCCCAGGCAGTAGTGCGGTCCGTGCCCGAAGGAGAGATGGCTGCCCGGCGCGGCACGGTGCGGATCGGCGCGCAGCGGGTCCGGCCAGAGTCCTGGGTCGAGATTCGCCGCGAGCAGCGAGGTGACCACCACGGCGCCGTGCGGTAGCGGGACGTCCGCGATACGGCACGGCTCACGGGTGAATCTCCATCCGGTGTGCTGGAACGGCGGGTTGAGCCGCAGGATCTCCTCGGTCAGTGCCGTCGTGGGACCGGTGTCGTGGCTGAGGCCGTGGCGGACGTCCGGGCGCCGCACGGCCATCAGAGTGCCGGCCGGGACGACGGTGGTGAGCGAGTCGACCGTGCCGATCAGCAGCATCCCGATCATCCCGGCCAACTCGGCGCTGGAGATCTCTCCGGCCCGCTGGGCCCGGAGCAGGGCGGTGGCCGGGGTGGCGGCCGTGGAACGCCGGGCGACACCGATGACGTTCAGGACGGTACGGGAGAAGGCGCGGTGCGCCGCCCCCGCGTCCTCGGCCGCCGGGTCCACCGCGCTGGCGGCGAGAGCGGCGGTCACCGCCGGAAGCCGCCGGTCGGCCGGGATGTCGAGGATCTCGCCGACCGCGGCGCCGGCCAGCGGCAGGGCGAAGTCGGTGACGATGTCGATCCGGTCGCGGTCGGCGAGGTCCTCGATGATCCGGGCCGTGCCGCACCGCAGCCGCGCGGCCATCGACGCCACCGCGGCGGCGCTGAAGTAGGGCGCGACGATCCTGCGGAGTCTGCGGTGGCGCTCCCCGGAGGCGGACAGCAACTGTGGCGCGTGGGCGAAGAAGTCCTCCGGGTACCGGCGGTCGGGGAAGCCCTGCACGGGCGTGCCCACCTCGGCGATGTCGTTGGTCAGCCGGGGGTCGGTGAGGATGCCGCGCGCCAGCGCGGGCTCCGTGGCGGCCCAGGCGCGCAGTCCCCCGTTGAGCGTGACCGGGCGCAGCGCCGGACCGCCCGGTGCCGCCAGTCGTCCGGCCGCCGCGTCGAATCCCCGCTCGTACAGGGCCGGGCACCCCAGCGGTACCGGCTCGGGCACCGCGCCGGCGGCACGCGACGAAGCGTTCATGCGGAGGTGAAGACCAGGGCGGTGTTCTGGCCGCCGAAGCCGATGGATGTACTCGCCACGGCGTCCATCCGGTGGCTGCGCGGCACTTTGGTGACCACGTCGAGGTCCACCGCGGGGTCGAGCCGGTCGAGGTTGGCGGTGGGGTGGATGGTCTGCCGGGTGAGGCTCAGGACGCTCACCACGGCTTCGATCGCTCCGGCGCCCGCGATGGCGTGCCCGATGACGCTCTTGGTGGCGGTCACGGGCGGGGGCGTGCCGAAGAACGTACGCAGGGCTTCCGCCTCGCTGATGTCGTTGGCCGGGGTGGAGGTGGCGTGCGCGTTGACGTGGCCGATGTCGCAGGGTTCGAGTCCGGCTCCGGCGAGGGCCGTGCCCAGCGCCTGCACCGTGCCGCGTCCCTGCGGGTGCGGGGTGGTCCAGTGGTGGGCGTCGCAGGTGGTGCCGTATCCGGCGAGCTGGGCGTGGACGGTCGCCCGGCGGGCCCTGGCGTGCCGGGTCTCTTCCAGGACGAGGATGCCCGCGCCCTCGCCCAGGACGAAGCCGTCGCGGTCGGCGTCGAAGGGCCGGGAGGCACCGGCGGGGTCGTCGGACCTGGTGGACAGGGCGCCCATCCGCCAGAAGGCGCCGGCGGCCAGCCGGGAGGATCCGGCCGACTCCGCGCCCCCGGCGATGACGATGTCGCAGGTCCCCGAGACGATCAGGTCGTGGGCGAGTCCGATGGCGGTGGCACCTGACGCGCAGGCCGTGCTGACCGCGAAGTTGGGCCCGGTGGCCCGGCAGTCGATGGCGATCTCCGCGGGGGCCATGTTGGGCATGCTGCGGGGCACATCGGTCGGTGAGAGCGCCCGGTAGGCGCCGCGGGCCAGATGTTCGTACTCGCGGGTGGCCGTGTCCTGGCTGCTGGAGCCGACCCCGATGACGACACCGACCCGGCTGCCGTCCCAGGTCCCGGTGTCGATGCCGGAGTCCGCGAGAGCTTCCCGCGCGGTGACCAGCGCGAGGTGCACGAACCGGTCGGTGCGCCAGACGATGCGGCGGCCGATCGCTTCGGTCGCGTCGAATCCGGGGATCCGGCAGGAGAAGCTGACCGGCATGCCGGTCAGCCTCGGGTCGGGGGCGGCGGTGGAGAGGCCCTGGCAGAGGCCGGACCACCCGGCGGACACGCCCACACCCGCGGGGGTCGTCATCCCGATGCCGGTGACCGAGACGGAGCGCCGGGTCATGACCCGGCGGGCGCGGTCGGTACCAGCAGGGCCAGTGCCTCGGCGGCCTGGGCCAGGGTGGCCTTCGGCGAGAAGGCCCCTTCGATGTCCGGGAATTCGAAGCCCAGTTCCTCCTCCAGGACGACGACGGTCTCCGCGAGGGCGAGGGAGTCCATGTCGAGGTCCTCGAAGGTGGTGGCCGGAGTGATCTCTGCCGGATCCAGTCCGAAGTGCCGGGAGATGACGGCGGTGATCCGGGTTTCCATCGAAACGCTGATGATTCCTCCTCTGATTGGTGGCCGCGTCAGCGAGCCATGACGGGTGGGGCGAGAGCGGCATCCAGATAGGAACTGTCGACCGGGGCCGGTGGCACGGCCAGTTGACGCCGTTCCAGGTCCTGGAGACTGGTGCGTTCATAGCTGCGGCGCAGCCCGAGGTAGGCGGTGGCCTCGGCGCCGTACCGGTCCAGGGCCCGCTCCAGACCGGTGGGCTCCGGCCGGTCGGGGACCAGCGTGAGGCGCAGGCGCGGTACGGACCGCTGCAGCGCGTCGTTCACCCGGGCGACCGGGGTCTCGGTGGGATGCACGATGTGATGGACGTGCACGCCCGGCCCGGACGGCTGCTCGGCCAGCCGCAGCATGCCCCGGGCCGCGTCGTCGACCTGCAGCAGATTGATGCGGGCGTCGGATTCCCCCAGCAGCCGGACCGTCAGGCGGCTGGTGGCGTCCCCCGCGGCGGTGGACAGCTCGGCCGCCGCCCGGGAGCCGGTCCGGAGGAACAGGGCGAGTTTGGCGGCCAGGACCGCGTAGGTGTGCTGCGGCGCCAGCGGCAGGGCGGTGCGGTCGCTCAGCAGGACGCTGGGACGGAAGATCCGGACGCCCCGGCCGGTGCCGCGCGCCCAGGCGTGCACCAGGGTCTCGGCGCGGTGCTTGGACTCCTCGTACGGCGTCAGGAACCCTCTGTGCGCCGTCAGTTCACTCTCGGGCACCAGGCCTTCGAGGCGGGCTCCGGCCACGAAGGCGGTGCTGACGTGGAAGAGATACGGGCGGCGCGTACCCGCGGTGGCCAGCGCGAGGATCTGGCGGGTGCCCTCCACATTGGTCCGGTGGAGGTCGTCGGCAGCCCCGCGCAGTTTGGTCAGGGCGGCACAGTGCCAGACGGCGTCCACGCTGTCGGCGACCGTACGGAACTCGGCCCGGGACAGGCCGAGTCGGGGCTGGTCCAGGGTGACCTGGACGGCCCGTACCTGGCGGGGTACCCGTCGCACGGTCTCGTCCGGGGCACCGGCCGAGCGCAGTGCCAGCGCGAGGGAGGCCAGTGCCCGTTCCGGTGGTCTGCGGACCAGCGCCACCACCTGGATGCCCCGCGGCAGCATGTGCAGCAGAAGATGCGAGGCGAGGAATCCGGTGGCGCCGGTCATGGCGACCGTGGATCCTCCAGAGCTCCCGTACGGAAACGCCGTTGCCTGTTCGGCCGGGCCTACCACATCGGACATGAAGCACATTCACTTTTCTTCGCTGACTTCAAAGCTGACTTCAAAGCTGACTTCAACTCGCCCGGCAACCGGCTCAGTTCACGGGAGAACAGAAACGTATCCCGGCCCGCGGCCCCCGACCCGCCGGAACAGGGAACATCCACACCAACGAGGGACTTCTCCGTTTTACGGATTTCCTTCACGCGAGGGGAGGTTCAGCCACTGCACCTGGCTCTGATGCCTCATGTCGGCCCACCCGTGAGAGGTTCCGCCGAAATCGGCCGTGCCGGAATCCGGTGCCCCCTCGTTCCCTCTGTGCATCCCCTCCCGTGAAATTCCTTCCCCTCCGGTGTCTTCCCTCTTCGGGGTCTTCGCGGAATTCACAGCGGATCCGGGGGAAATTTCCGTAGACGAACGAGAGGGACATCGGCGTGCGCGACACATCGGCCCCGCATCCACCCGCTCCGGCCCCCGGCGGTCTGAACGGCCTGCTCGCCCTGGCGGGGCGCCTCGCCGTACGGCGGCGGAGCGTGGTGCTGCTGCTCGCGGCGGCCCTGACACTGCTGTGCGCACTGGCGGGCCACGACGTCAGCGGGCGCCTGGTCAACGGCGGGTTCGTACCCGATTCCGCACCTTCCGCCCGCGCACAGAGAACCATGGAGTCCTTCGGCGGCGGCGCCCCCGGCTTCGTCCTGCTGGCGCGCACCAGGGGCACGGTCGACGCGCCGGAGGCCCGGCGTGACGGCGTACACCTCGTCTCCCGGCTCCTCACCGACCCGCAGGTCGTCGGGGTGGACTCCTACTGGACCGGCTCGGTGCGTCCCCGCCGGGCGGCGCCGGCCGGGACGGATCGGGCCGCGGACGCCCTGGTGCGGGCGCTGCGCACGGCGGACGGGCACACCGCGGTCGTGCTGGTGCGGCTACGCGGCAGCGCGGGCGGGACACGCGCCGCGGTGGACCGGCTGCTGCCGGAGGTCACCGGGGTCCGGGGTCCGCTCCGGGTCGACGCGACCGGCCAGGCCGCAGCCCTCAAGGACCTGGAGGACCAGAGCGAGAAGGATCTGCGTACGGCCGAACTCATCGCCGCACCGGCCGTGTTGCTCCTGCTGCTCTGGGCCTTCGGCAGTCTGTGGGCGGCGCTGCTGCCCCTGGCCGTCGGCGCGGTGGCGGTGGCCGGGGCGCTGGCTGTGCTGCGCGCGCTGACCACGGTCACCGAGGTATCGGTGTTCGCGTTGAATCTCACGACCGCCGTGGGCCTGGCGATGGCCGTCGACTACAGCCTCTTCCTGGTGGCCCGCTACCGGGAGGAACGCGCCGCCGGGGCGTCCCATGACGCCGCGCTGCGGCAGATGATGACGACCGGTGGCCGCACCGTCGTGGTGTCCGCCGCTGTCGTCGGGGCCGCCCTGGCGGGGCTGTTGGTCTTCCCGCTGTACTTTCTGCGGTCTCTCGCCTGGGCCGGGCTGGCTGTCGTGGCGCTGGCGGCCGTCACGGCGCTGCTGCTGGTTCCCGCCGCGCTGTCCTGTCTCGGTGAGGACCGGGCCGGCACCGACTGGTTCGCCCGGCGGCGGTTCCGGGGGGCGACCGAGCAGGGGCGCTGGTACCGGCTGGCCGTGCTGTCGATGCGCCGCCCGGTCGCCGTCGGTGTCGGGGGGCTTCTGGTGCTGGCCGCGCTCGCGTTGCCGTTCCACCGCGCGGTCTTCGGGCTCAGCGACGAACGCGTGCTCCCTCCCACCGCCTCCGTGGCCGGTACGGCGCGGGTCCTGCACGCGCAGCTGCCCTCGGTCACGGGCTCCTCCACCGATGTCGTACTACCGCGCTGGCAGCCCGAATCGCCCCGGCGGCTGAGCGAACTCGACGCCTACGCACGCCAGTTGTCCGCGCTGCCCGGCGCCACCGGGGTGCGCACCGTCACCGGGGTCTACGCGGCCGGGCGCCCGGTCCTGAGCTGTCCGGCCCACGCCACCGACCCGGCGGCGGTACGGGTCACCTGCACCGACCTCGCCGCCCGGCACCGCGCGGCGGCCGGGACCTGGGTCGCGGTGAGCGGTCCCGCGTCGGCGTACGGCCCGGCGAGCACCCGGCTGACCCGGGACATCCGCTCCACCGGCGCCCCCACGGCGGTACGTCTCGCCGGGCCCGCCGCGGAACTGGCCGACATCAAGTCCGCCATCGCCGGCCGGCTGCCGTACGCGGCGGGGCTGGTCGCCCTCTGCACACTGGTCCTGCTGGCCCTGTTCACCCGCAGCCTCTTCCTCCCCGTGAAGGCGCTGGTGATGAATCTGCTCAGTCTCACGGCGACCGCGGGAGGCATGGTCTGGATCTTCCAGGACGGTCATCTCAGGTTCCTGGTGGGCGACTTCACGGTCACCGGCACCATCGACCTGCTCACTCCGATGGTGGCGATCTGTCTGGCTTTCGGGCTGTCCATGGACTACGAGGTGCTGCTGCTCTCCCGCATCGGCGAGGCACACACCCGGACCCGTGACACCGCTCGGGCCACCGCTGCCGGACTTCAGGCCGCCGCACCGCTGTTCACCGCCTCCGCCGCCGTCGTCATCGCGGTGCTGCTGGCCCTGGCCTCGGCCCAGATCACGGTGATCAAGCTGATCGGTGTCACCGTCGCGCTGTCGCTGCTGATCGACACGCTGCTCATCCGCCCGCTGCTGGTGCCCGCGGTGATGGCCCTGGCGGGCCCGGTCAACTGGTGGCTGCCGTCCCGGTTCCGGCGGGAGCGGCCCGCCGTCCCGCCGCCGGTTGTTCCCGCACCGGCGTCCGCCGTCGGCACCGCACCCGGCGCGCCGCTCGACGACCGGACCCCGCAGGCCCGGTGAGGTACCCGCCGGGGTTCGGCGCGGCGTCCACGGACGCGTCGTACACGTTCAGCTCCGGGCGGTGTCCGCGGCGGTGATGCTCTCGCGCGCCGCCGCGGACACCGCCTGCGGGGTGATGCCGAACTCCTCGTACAGCCGCTGGTAGTCCGCCGAGGCGCCGAAGTGCTCCAGGCCGACGATGCGTCCGGCGTCGCCGACGAAGTCCCGCCAGCCCATGCCGACCGCTGCCTCGACGCTGACCCGGGCCCGCACGTCCGGCGGCAGGACCTCGTTCCGGTACGCCTCGGGCTCGGCGGCGAACCACTCCTGGCAGGGCATCGACACCACCCGGGCGCCGATGCCCTGACCGGCGAGCAGCGCCTGCGCGTCGAGCGCGATCTGCACCTCGGAGCCGGTGGCGATCAGGATGACGTCGAGGCTGTGCGGCGCGCGCGGCTCGCGCAGTACGTAGCCGCCACGGGCCGCGCCTTCGGCACCGGCGTGGGCGTCCGGCCCGCGGTCGAGGACCGGCAGGCCCTGGCGGGTCAGTACCAGTCCGGTGGGCCGGTCGCCGTGCTCCAGGATCGTGCGCCAGCACACGACGGTCTCGTTCGCGTCTCCCGGCCGGACCACGTCCAGACCGGGGACGGCCCGCAGCGCCGCGAGGTGTTCGACGGGCTGGTGGGTGGGTCCGTCCTCGCCCAGGCCGATGGAGTCATGGGTCCAGACGTAGACGACCGGCAGCTTCATCAGCGCGGCCAGCCGCACGGCCGGGCGCATGTAGTCGCTGAAGGTCAGGAACGTGGCGCCGTACGGGCGGGTCACTCCCTGCAGCGCGATGCCGTTGAGGACGGCGCCCATGGCGTGCTCACGGATACCGAAGTGCAGGGTGCGGCCGTAGGGGCCGCCCTTCCACAGTGCGGTCTGGCGCTCCGTCGGCAGGAACGACGGTTCGCCCTCCATCGTACTGTTGTTGCTCCCGGCCAGGTCGGCGGAGCCGCCCCACAGTTCGGGGAGGACCGGCGCGAGCGCGGTGAGGACCTCACCGGATGCCTTGCGGGTGGCCATGCCCTTGGCGTCGGCCGGGAATCGCGGCAGGGCCGCGGTCCAGTTCGCGGGGAGTTCCCGGCGCTGCAGCCGGTCGAACAGCGCGGCCCGCTCCGGTTGTTCGGCGCGCCACGCGGCATAGACCTGCTGCCATTGCTCGTGGGCTGTCCGGCCGCGTTCCCGGGCCCGTCGGGTATGGGCGACGACCTCGTCCTCGACGCTGAAACTGTCGGCGGGGTCGAAGCCCAGCAGCCTTTTGACGGCGGCGACTTCCTCGTCGCCCAGTGCGGCGCCGTGTGCCTTTCCGGTGTTCTGCTTCTTGGGCGCGGGCCAGCCGATGATGGTG
This sequence comes from Streptomyces sp. A 4/2, assembly GCF_940670765.1. GTDB lineage: Bacteria > Actinomycetota > Actinomycetes > Streptomycetales > Streptomycetaceae > Streptomyces. The sequence goes on along the minus strand of NZ_CALNVW010000030.1, from coordinate 191,854 downwards.
CGCAGGACGATCAGGGACGGCCGTGAGGTCTCCGCCCGAGCGGCCTCGGTGGCGGTCAGCAGTGCGTCGACGTCCTCGACGTAACGGCCGGTCGCGGTGAAGTCGACGTGCTGGACGTGCCAGCCGTAGGCGGCGTAGCGGGTGCCGACGTCCTCGCTGAAGGAGACGTCGGTGTCGTCCTCGATGGAGATGTGGTTCTGGTCGTAGAACATGACCAGGTTGCCGAGTTCCTGATGACCGGCGAGCGAACTGGCCTCGGAGGAGACGCCTTCCATCAGGTCGCCGTCGGAGGCGAGAACGTAGATGTGGTGGTCGAACGGGCTGGTGCCGGGCTCGGCGTGGGGGTCGAACAGGCCCCGCTCGCGGCGGGCGTCCATGGCCATGCCGACCGCGTTGCCCACTCCCTGGCCCAGCGGTCCGGTGGTGACCTCCACCCCGCGGGTGTGCCCGAACTCCGGGTGGCCGGGGGTGAGCGATCCCCACGTACGCAGCTTCTCCAGGTCACCGAGTTCCAGCCCGTACCCGGCGAGGTAGAGCTGGATGTACAGCGTGAGGCTGGTGTGCCCGCAGGACAGCACGAAGCGGTCGCGGCCCGGCCAGCGGTCGTCGGAGGGGTCGTGGCGCATCACGTTCTGGAAGAGCAGATAGGCGAGCGGCGCCAGGCTCATCGCGGTGCCGGGGTGGCCGTTCCCGGTCTTCTGCACCGCGTCCGCGGCGAGCACCCGTACGGTGTCGACGGCCCGCACGTCGAGCGCCGACCATCCGGCGCGGACGGCCCGGGGTGGCGCCAGCGACGGGTCACGGCCTGCCGGTGCGAGGGCCTGCGAAGGGGCTCTGCCTTGCGGGTGCTCGGTCATCAGGGGAGATCGCCTTTCCGCCGCGTCGCATGTGGTGAGGTGAGGCTCGCTCGTACCGGAAGCGCGGTTCCCATGGTGGTTCACATCCGACGCGACCGCTCGTCGGACATCAGGACCGGCGATCGCCTGTCGGCGGCAGTGCTGAGCGTGCCGAAGTCGTGGGTGTCCGAGGTCAACGCGAGCGGATCGAAACCTCACGCAGGAGTGACCACGGCGCAGCAGGCGGGGCGTACGGGAGGTCGTCGCGGGGCGGCGGATGCTCCCGCCTGCCGGTCTGCGGCCATTCCGCTGTGGCCCCGACCGGTGTTGGGTTGATCACGGAAATCGGTTCGGCCGGTAGCCCGTCCGTGGCTGCCCGGAACGTGGGAGAAGACATGAAGGCCATGAGCAAGCGCTACGCCATCGGCGCGGCGGCAGCCGCAGCCGTACTCGCCGGTTCGCTGGCATCGGGAGCCGCGTCCCCGGCGTCGGCCGGTACGCCGACGCAGTCGCGCGTGGCCTCGGTCGTCGTCCAGCAGGTCACCCTGCGCCTCGCCAGTGAGCCGGGTCAGGTCGCCAATGTCAGAGGTGCGTCCAAGGAGAATCTCGCGCCGGTGATCCAGTGGCCGTGGTCGGGAGCGGCCAACGAGCGGTGGGAACCCGAAGCCGCGGGCGGCGGCTACTACCGGTTCAAGTCCGTGAGCAGCGGCAAGTGCCTCAACGTGGAGGGCGGCGGCAGCGCGGACGGTGCCAGGGTCATCCAGTACACCTGCGGCAGCGCGGCCAACGAGCTGTGGAAGCTGGTACCCAAGGGCATCGGCTACCAGATCGTGGTCAAGGACAGCGGCAAGTGCCTCAACGTCCGGGGCGGCACCGGACAGGGCAACAGCCTGATCCAGTACACCTGTGTGGTCGGCGGCGCGCCGAACGACGTCTGGCTGCCGGTCTGGGAGGAGCCCCTCCGCTGACCCGCGCTTCCCCGGTCGGCAGACGTATCGGGCCCCCGCGTCGAGCGGGGGTCTGATCACCCGGAGCACGGTCACATCGAAGGGCGCCGGTGGGGACTACTTGTTGCCGTGTACCGGGCCGACCTGCAGGTTCTGGATGGTGGGGCCGACGCACTCCTGCCTGTTCCAGGGGATGTTCGTCGACTCCGTCTGGTTCGGCGGGTAGACGCGCAGGGTCGGCACCGTGGTGAGGTCGCACTCCTCGGTGGTGTAGCCGCTCTGGCCGTTGGCCGTCCGGACGTCGGCATAGGCGTGAGCGTTCGGAATCAGCGTGACGATCGGGGTCGCGCCGCCCGTGCGGCTGGCCGCCTTGCCCAGCTGGGTGTTGTGGATCTTGACGAAGGAGACTCCGGGGTATCCGCTCAGGGTGCAGGGGGTCGTGCCGGTGTTCCGGAAGTCCAGCTGGAAGCCGGTCTGTCCGGCGCCGCTGCTGGTGTTCACCACGGTGGTCCTCAGCCGGCTGGTGGCGCAGGCCCCGGGCGACTTCCCCGACGCGGCGGCGGACGTGTTCCTGGTGCCGGACGCCTTGGTCGAGGACGAGGGCGAAGTGCCCTGGCTGTCCGTGGTGTTCGCATTGTTCGTGGGGTCCGTGGTGTGCGTCGAGTCGCTCCCGCTCACCGCGGAGGGCGAGCTCGCGGGCGAGGACGATGACGACGCGTCCGTGGCGCCGCACGCCGTCAGTGCGAGTCCGGCGGTAACGAGCGCGACGGCCGGGAGGCTGCGACGGGCTGTCCTGCTGAGCATGGCTTCCCACTTTCGTACGGAGTGCGCGGCACGGTGCCTACAGCCATCGTGCATCCTGCGGGGGCCGGGGTCAGTAGGCGTTACACGCCAGGGACAAGGCCCGTGCGGCGCCGGAACAATCGTCGCCGGAGAACCACGTCGTCGCAGTCCGGACACCCGCCCACCCGCCGGGTCAGTCGCTGCCGGACCCGCCGGTTGCCGCTTCCTCCGTCCCGGCCTCGCCGGCCGCGGATTCGCCGACCAGGTCGATCCGCTCCAGCATCTCGTCCGCCAGCCGCGACGCACCGGGCTCGTACCGCCGTGCCAGCTCGCGGAAGAGTTCCTCGGCGCGCGCGGCCGGCCAGCCCTCGGGCAGATGTTCCGCGGGCAGATACGGGGCGTCGCGCACCAGTTCCAGCCAGTCGGTGTGCAGCAGGAGCTGACGCGCCATGTCGTCCGCCGCGCCGCCCGGCGGAACGGGGCCGTCCCAGCGTTCGACGAAGGACCGGTAGCCGGCGGCGATGGCGTCCACGTCGAAGGCGGCGTGCAGCAGCGACCCGGCCTCGGTAGGCGGCGCGGCCTCGCCGTGGAAGGCCCTGATGTGCCCCGCCAGCCCGAGTTCCGCCGCCAGCGGGGCGACGTCGACCCGGCGCGGAGCGACCCACAGGCCGCTCTGCACCGGCCCGAATCCGGCCCACACCAGGCGTGAGCGCAGGTCGTGCCGTTCACGGCGCCTGGACTCCGGCAACGAGAAACCGACCAGGGTCCACGTGCCGTCCCACTCCCGGTTGACGGCTCCGTCACGCCAGATGCGCTCCTGCCCGTCGGACAGGACGGTGGCCGCGCGCTCCGTGAGCGAGAAGTACATGCGGCGTCCTCGCCGGTGCCGCTCCAGCAGGCCGCGGCCGACCATGCGCGTCAGTGTCGAGCGGACGGCGTCCTCGCCCACCCGTACCCGGGCGAACGCGTCGATGACGCACGCCGAGGAGAGCGCGATGTCGCGGCCGAGCACATGGATGCCGAAGAAGCTCATCATCAGCGACTGCGGCCTGGCGGGTGCGACGCCCTCGGCCGCGTCCGTCGATTCCTGGGGCGAGTGGGGTCGGGTCACGGGGACAGCGTAGGCGCCGCACCGTTCGCCCGTGCCAGATATTCGGCACTCTGTTGACCACAGTCGAAATTCTGCCTAGCTTTGTGACCGCCGGTCGCCGCTGTGGTCGCCTCTTCCCGCACCCACGCACCGGCCTTCACGAAAGGAAGCAGCATGGATCTCTCCGGCAAGGTCGCCGTAGTCACCGGCAGCGGCCGTGGTCTGGGCCTGGCGTACGCCCGCTCGCTCGCCGCCTCGGGCGCAGCCGTCGTCGTCAACGACGTGGACGAGGAGGCCGCCACAGCGGCCGTGGAACAGATCACCGCCGATGGCGGGCGCGCGGTGGCGGAGGTGGTCCCCGTCGGTTCCACCGAGGCTGCCGAAGCCCTGGTGTCCCGGGCCGTCGACACCTGGGGCCGCCTGGACACGATCGTCACCAACGCGGGCGTCCTGCGCGACAAGGTGCTGTGGAAGATGTCGGACGACGACTTCGACACGGTCGTCCAGGTACATCTGCGGGGCACGTTCACCTGCGTCCGTGCCGCTGTCGAACGGATGCGGGAGCAGGGCGAGGGCGGGCGGGTGATCGTCGCAGGCTCCCCCGCGGGCCAGCGCGGCAACTTCGGGCAGACCAACTACGCGGCAGCCAAAGCGGGAATCGCCGCCATGGTGCGTACCTGGGCACTGGAACTGGCGCGCGCCGGGATCACCGCCAACGCGGTCATACCGGTCGCCGCCACCGCGATGACGAAGACCATCCCGGCCTTCGCCCCGTACATCGAGGCGCTGGAGCAGGAGGGCACCGCGTTCCCCGACAGTCTGCGCAAGGGCGAGGGGTTCGGCACCCCGGAGGACGTGGCCGGTCTCGTCGCCTTTCTCGCCTCGGACACCTCGGCCGGCATCACCGGACAGTGCATCGGCGTCGGCGGGGACAGACTCGCCCTCTGGTCGCACCCGCAGGAGGTCACCGTGGCCTACACGGAAGGTGGTTGGAGCGCGGACGCGGTCGCGGCGGCCTGGCCGAGCGTGTTCGCCCGGTCCGAGCAGACCTACGGCATCCCGGCGCCGCAGCTGTGACCGGCACCGCGGCCACGAGCACCGCCGGCGGGCCGGACCCGGCCGGGCTCGTCGCCATCGACATGCATGTCCACGCCGAGGTGTCCACGCGGGGCACCACCTCGCTCTCCGCCGAACTGGACAGCGCCGCCGGTGCGTACTTCAAGGCCGAGCACCGTCATCCCACCCTGCCGGAGATCGCCGCGTACTACCGCGAACGGAAGATGGCCTGTGTGGTCTTCACGGTCGACGCCGAGTCGGCCACCGGCACCGCACCGGTACCGAACGAGGAGATCGCCGAAGCGGCCCTGGAACACCCGGACGTGATCATTCCGTTCGCCGGGGTCGATCCGTACAAGGGCAGGGCCGCCGTGCGCCAGATCCGGCGGCTGGTCGCCGATCACGGGGTACGGGGATTCAAGTTCCACCCCAGCATCCAGGCGTTCCACCCCAACGACCGCATGGCGTACCCGCTGTACGAGGCGATAGAGGAGGCCGGCGCGATCGCCGTCTTCCACACCGGGCAGACCGGCATCGGCGCGGGGGCGCCCGGAGGCGGCGGCATCCGGCTGAAATACTCGAACCCGCTGGCCGTCGACGACGTCGCCGCCGACTTCCCCGGAATGCGGATCATCCTGGCCCATCCGTCCTTCCCCTGGCAGGACGAGGCTCTCGCCGTGGCCACACACAAGCCGGAGGTGTACATCGATCTGTCGGGCTGGTCACCCAAGTACTTCCCGCCGCAGCTCGTGCAGTACGCCAACAGCCTGCTGCGGGACAAGGTGCTGTTCGGGTCGGACTACCCGCTGCTCTCCCCCGACCGCTGGCTCGCCGACTTCGCGAAGCTGCCGGTCAAGGACGAGGTACGTCCGAAGATCCTCAAGGAGAACGCAGTCCGGCTGCTCGGCCTGACGGAGGAGTGAGCCATGCGCAACCAGGGGATCGGCTCCTGGACCGCCCGGCGCAGCCGCAAGACCCCGCGCCGCACAGCCGTCGTCCACGAGGGCCGCGCCCTCACGTACGGGGAGCTGCACGACCGCTGCACACGGCTGGCCCACGTCCTGCGTGGCGCCGGAGTCGGGCGCGGGGACCGGGTGGCCTTCCTCGGCCCGAACCATCCGGCCTTCCTGGAAACCCTGTTCGCGGTGGGGCAACTCGGGGCGGTCTTCGTACCGCTGAACTCCCGTCTCGCCGTGCCCGAACTGGCGCACCAGACAGCCGACTCCGGCAGCCGCGTCCTGGTCCACGCCCACCGGTCGGCCGCCGACGTGGTGGAGCTCGCGGACCGGACCGGTGTCACCACGCTGATCGCGGTCACGGCCGGACCGGGACTCGTGTACGAGGAGACGATCACCGCCGCCCCCGCGGAGGAGATCGATGAGGAGGTGGGACACGAGGAACCCTGCCTGATCATGTACACCTCGGGCACCACGGGCAGGGCGAAGGGCGCCGTCCTGACCCATGGGAACATCACCTGGAACAGCGTCAACGTCCTCGTCGACACCGATCTGTCCGGTGCGGAGGTCGCGCTCGTCAGCGCGCCCCTCTTCCACACGGCGGCCCTCAACATGACGGCCCTGCCCACCCTGCTCAAGGGCGGCACGGTCCTGCTGGAATCCTCCTTCGACCCGGGCCGCACCCTGGAGCTGGTGGAACAGCACCGCGTCAGCTGCCTGTTCGGGGTTCCGACCATGTACGACGCGATGGCCGCGGCACCGGGCTGGGACACCGCCGACCTGTCGAGCCTGCGGACCCTGCTCTGCGGAGGGGCGCCCGTCCCCGCCCGCACCGCGCGCGCCTACCTGGAGCGCGGACTGGCGTTCGTCCAGGGGTACGGAATGACGGAGGCCTCACCCGGGGTACTCGTCCTGGACCGCGCCGATTCCGTCGACCATGCCGGCTCGGCCGGAGTTCCGCACTTCTTCACCGATGTCCGCGTCCGGAACGCGGCGGGCGAGGACACGGCGCCGGGCGAGAAGGGCGAGGTCGTCGTGTCGGGTCCGAACGTCACGCCCGGCTACTGGAATCTTCCGGCGGAGAGCAGCGCGGTCCTCACCGAGGACGGCTGGTTCCGGTCCGGCGACGTGGCACTCGTCGACGCTCATGGCTATGTGCATCTGGTCGACCGTCTCAAGGACATGATCATCTCGGGTGGGGAGAACATCTACCCCGCCGAGACCGAGGACGCGCTTCTCGAACATCCGGACATCGTCGAATGCGCGGTCTTCGGTGTGCCCGACCCCAAGTGGGGCGAGGTGGGCCGGGCCGTCGTCGTCCTCGCGCCGGGCTCCACCGCGACGGAGGCCGAACTCCTCGCCCATCTGAACGGCCGGCTGGCCCGCTACAAGATCCCCCGGACCTTTCACCTCCTGCACGGCACGCCGTTGCCGCGCAACGCCACCGGAAAGCTGCTCAAGGGCGTCATCCGGTCCGAATTCGGCGGCTGACCGCCCCACGCCCAGCCTGCCTGCCTCGCGCAGCCCGCCCCGCCCAGCCTGCCTGCCCCGCCCCGCCCTCATCGACAGAATCCCACCGCCCCGCCATCGGCAGAATCCCCCTCAGCACCAGGAGTACCGCATGTCCCTCACCGTCAACGGAACAGACGAGATCAAGGCCCAGGCCGGAGCCGATCTCGGCCACAGCGGATGGCTGGAGATCCTCCAGCCGCGCGTGGACACCTTCGCGGACGCCACCGGCGACCACCAGTGGATCCACACCGACGTCGAGCGCGCCAAGGACGGCCCGTTCGGCGGGACCATCGCCCACGGCTACCTCACGCTCTCGCTCCTGATCCCTCTGTGGAGCGAACTGCTACAGGTCGAGGGCGTCTCGATGGCCGTCAACTACGGCCTGAACAAGGTCCGTTTCCCCTCTCCCGTGCGGGTCGGCTCGAAGGTCCGCGCACACGGCAGGATCGTGTCCGTGGACGAGGTCAAGGGCGGGGTCGAGGTCGTCGTCGACCTGACCGTGGAGATCGAGGGCTCGGCGAAGCCCGCCTGCGTCGCCCAGGCGGTGTACAGGTTCTACGCCTGAGCCGAAGGGCGGGTCCGGGAGGGGGACCCACCACGGCCCCCTCCCGGACACGTTCTCCCGCCGTCGCGCTCCGGCGGCCGTGCCACCGACGGCGTACAGGTCCCGCACGTTCCACGCCGGACACTCCTTACGACAACGCCATTGACATGTAAGCGGGCAACTCGGTTGCATGACCGTTCGAAACATCCCTCCCTCTCGCCCCGGAGCGCTTCATGGCCGAGCCCGATCTGATCTTCACGCATGGCCCCGTCCACACCGGCGATGCCGCGCGCACCCGGGCCGGCAGCCTGGCCGTCACCGGCGAGCGCATCACCGCCGTCGGCCATGACGAGGTGCGCGATCTGATCGGACCGGGCACCGAAGTCGTCGACCTCCAGGGCAAGTTGCTGCTTCCGGGGTTCCAGGACTCGCACATCCACGCCGTGTCCGGCGGGATGGAAATGGCCGAGTGCGACCTGACCGGCACCGTGGGCGTCGAGGACTACCTCACCCGCATACGCGCCTACGGCGACGCACACCCCGACCGCCCGTGGATCACGGGTGGCGGCTGGTCCATGGAGAGCTTCGACGGCGGACTGCCCACTCGGCAGCTCCTCGACTCCGTGGTCCCGGACCGCCCCGTCCTGCTGAGCAACCGCGATCACCACGGCGCCTGGGCGAACACCCGGGCGCTCGAACTGGCCGGTCTCACACGGGAGTCCGCCGATCCCGCGGACGGTCGGATCGAACGGGAGCCGGACGGTACCCCGAGCGGGATGCTGCAGGAGGGCGCCACCGCCCTGGTCTCCCGGATCGTGCCGCCGAGCACACCGCAGGACCGGCTCGCCGGCCTGCTGCGGTCCCAGGAAATGCTGCACTCCCTCGGCATCACCGGCTGGCAGGACGCCCTACTGGGCTCGTTCAACGGCAACTCCGACCCGTCCGACGCCTATCTGACGGCCGCCCGTGCGGGCACGCTCACCGCCCGGGTGTCCGGGGCTCTGTGGTGGGACCGTGAGCGGGGAGCCGAGCAGATCCCCGAACTTCTTTCCCGGCGTGAGCAGTTGAGCCACGGGCGGTTCCGGGCCCGTGCGGTGAAGATCATGCAGGACGGCATCGCCGAGAACTTCACGGCGGCCATGAACACCCCCTACCTCGACGGCTGCGGGTGCGCCACCGCCAACTCGGGTCTGAGCTTCGTCGACCCCGTCGCCCTGCGCTCGTACGTCACCGAACTCGACGCCCACGACTTCCAGGTCCACTTCCACGCCCTCGGCGACCGTGCGGTGCGCGAGGCCCTGGACGCGGTCCAGGCGGCCGTCGAGGCCCATGGGCGACGAGGCAACCGTCACCATCTCGCCCACCTCCAGGTGGTCCACCCCGACGACCTGGACCGCTTCGCACGCCTCGGCGCCATCGCGAACATCCAGCCGCTCTGGGCCGCGCACGAACCTCAGATGGACGAGCTCACGATCCCGTTCCTCGGCCCCGAACGAGCCTCCTGGCAGTACCCGTTCGGGTCCCTCCTGCGCGCCGGAGCCACCCTGGCAGCGGGCAGCGACTGGCCCGTCAGCAGCCCCGATCCGATCGCCGGAATCCACGTGGCGGTGAACCGGATGGAGCCCGAGGCCACCGACGGGCGGGTCTTCCTGCCGGAGCAGCGCCTCGACCTCGCCACCGCGGTCGCCGCCTACACCGCCGGCTCGGCGCACGTGAACGGGCTCGACGACACCGGAAGCCTGCTCCCCGGCCACCTGGCCGACCTGGTGGTGCTGGACCGCGACATCTTCACCCGGCCCCCGGAGGAGATCGCCGAGGCCCAGGTCCTGCGCACCTACGTCGGCGGCACGCTGGTGCACTCCGCCTGAGGAGACGCGGCGACCGTCCGGGACGGCCGCCGCGAGGACTCCCGGACCAGCAGGCGGGTCGCCACGAGCCGGCCTGAAGGCGCTTCATCGCCGTTCTCCAGGGCGGCGACGAGGAGTTCGATCCCGGCCTCGGCGATCTCCCGGGGCTGAAGGCTCAGCGTCGAGATCGGAGGTTCCGTGTGCTCGGCCGTGTCGTCCTCGCTCACACACACCACGAGAAGGTCACCGGGTACGTCGTAGCCGTGGCGGCGCGCCGCGTCCAGGACGAGCGGCGGGCTCACCTCCTCCACCACGAAGAGGGCGTCGGGCCGCTCGGCGGCCGTCAGCGCACTCTCCACCGCCCGGACCGCCGGGCCGTTTCCGGCGTCGTCGGTGACGGTCACCCGGGGCGTGCAGCCACGCGCGGCACACCAGTCCCGGTAGGCGGTCAGCACCTCCCGGTGGAAGCGGGTGGTACTGCCGGACATCACGAGCGCTGTCCGCCGCGCGCCCTGCGCCGCCAGATGCTCCAGGGTGCCGTGGACCGCCTCCTCGGCGTCGACGTCCACCCAGTGGGCTCCCGGTCTGCCGTCCACCGAGCCGTCGCTGACGACGGGGATACGGGCGGCAAGCAGATCGTCCACCACCCGGTGGTCGACCGGATCGGCAACCACCACCGCTTCGAGAGGCAGGTCGGCCCACTCGCTGTGCAGCGATCCCGCGGGCAGCATCACCAGGGCGTATCCGTGTCTGAGTGCGGAAGCCGCCGTGGCGCTGGTCAGCTGGGCGAAGTACGGCGATTCCAGATACGTCCACGGGCGCCAGGCGAACTCCCCCACGACGTAACCGATCAACCGGGCCCGCCCCGCACGCAGTTGCCGGGCGGTCGCGTTGGGCCGGTACCCCATCCTGCGCGCGGTCTCCCTGGCCTTCTCCCGGACGGCCGGCGAGAGCCGTCCGGTGCCGTTGAGGGCCGCCGAGACGGTGGTTTTGGAGAGGCCCGCCTCGCGGGCCACATCAACGAGACGGACACGGGGCGGGGCGGTCCGTGAAGTGCTGGCGCCGCGTTGGGGAGTTGAAGTCATGCGCTGATGCTGCCACCCCCGCGACCTCAGCAAAACCGTTCCCGCAAAGCCTTGCGCGGGAACGTTCCCGCATCAATACTCACCCCATCCCTCAGCGCCCGTCACTACACCCGTAAAGGGGTGGGTCTTCTTGCGCATGTCCAGAACCACCGCGCTGCTCGCCTGTTCCGCCGTCATCGCGGCCGCCGCCGGCTGCTCCGGCGCGACGACGTCGCGGAACGGCGGCAGTGCCGCCCCCGCCTACACCGTCACGCCGAACTCCCCGGCGGCGAAGGGGTCTCTCGACTCCTTCACCTGGTCGCTGTACGCCGAGCCGTACACGCTCGACTACGCCCTCGCCTACGACTACCCGCCGAACACCGTGCTCGCCAACGTGTGTGAGCAGTTGCTCCGGGTCACCCCCGACATGAAGATCGCACCCGGGCTGGCCGTGAAGTACACGAACCCGGACCCGAAGACCTGGGTGTACACCCTGCGGCCGGGTGTGAAGTTCCACGACGGTTCGACCATGACGGCGGACGACGTGGTCGCCTCCCTCAAACGCCAGATGAATCCGGCCACCGGCTCCCCGTGGGGCTCCACCTTCAAGAACGTCTCCTCCATCAGGAAGAGCGGCCCGCTGGAGGTGACGATCCGGCTCAGCAAGCCCGACGTGCTCCTCAACGAACTCATGGCCGCGTCCCCCGGCACCATCGAGAGCGCCGCCTACCTGGCCAAGGCCGGGAAGGAGTACGGCGGTCCCAAGGGAGGCGTCGACTGCACCGGCCCCTACAAGCTCGACCACTGGGCGCAGGGCGACAGCATCACCCTGAAGAAGAACAACGCCTACTGGGACCGGTCGCTGACTCCCAAGACCGGCACCGTGAAGTTCACCTTCACCGAGGACCCGTCCGCCCGCACCAACGCCTTCCTGTCCGGCACGGCCGACGGCGGCTACCTGGTGCCCTCCTCCGCCTTCAACCAGCTGCGCACCAGCTCGAAGGGCAAGTTGTACTTCGGGCCCAACACGGGGGCCTCCGATCTCGCCGTGCTCAACCTCAAGGGCACGCTCGGCAACCTCAAGGTCCGCCAGGCGCTCTCCATGGCCATCGACCGCAAGAACATCATCAAAGCTGCCGCCGGCGGCATCGGCGTTCCCTCGAAGGCACCCGCCGCGCGCGGCGCCTGGGCGCTGACGCCCAAGAAGAAGGCCGACGAGTACTTCAAGCAACTTCCCGAGCCCGTGTACGACGTGGCCGCCGCGAAGAAGCTGATCACCGAGGCCGGTGCCACCGGTCACAAGGTCACCGTCGTCACCAGCTCGATGACCCCGGAGATCAGTGTCGTGGCCAATGCCGTCCAGGCGGCGGGCAAGCAGATCGGCCTCGACGTCCGGCTGAAGGCCGTTGCCCCGGACGCGTACACCAGCATCTTCGTCGACCCCGGCGCCCGTAAGGGACTGGACCTCGTCATCACCAACGGGTACGACAACACGCCCGACCCGCTGGAGTTCTACCAGTACCTGCGCACCGGCGACTTCGGCAACTACGGCAACTGGTCCAACGCCGAGTTCGACGCCCTCTTCGACAAGGCGAACGCCGAGCCCGACCCGGCGCGCCGCGCGGAGCTGACCGCCGAACTCCAGCGCATCACCGTGCGCGAGCTGCCGATCATCCCGCTGTACGAAGCGCCTTACTCGGTCTTCCTCGGCAACCGGATATCGGGGGCGGCAACCGGGATCGCCCAGCTGTACTACCCGTGGGCCGCAACGATCGGGGCCGCGCAGTAATGACGCGTTATCTGATGAGCCGCCTGCTCGGCCTGGTGGCGGTGCTGCTCGTCACCTCGTTCATCGTGTTCGGCACGGTGCATCTCGCGCCGGGCGACCCGGTGTCCTTCCTGCTCCACGGCCGCCCCGCGACCCCGGAGGCGGTGGCGGCGCTGCGCACGCAGTACCACCTGGACGACCCGCTGCCCGTCCAGTACGCGAAGTGGCTCGGCGGCGTCCTGCAGGGCGACTTCGGCCGCTCCACCCAGTTCCACCAGGACGTCGGCTCCCTCATCGTCTCCCGTCTGCCGGGCACCGCGCTGCTCGTCGGGTACTCGGCGCTGCTGGTCGCCGTCCTCGGGGTGGCGGGCGGCATCATGGCCGCCCTGCGCCCCGGGGCGGTGGACCGCACCGTGCTGCTCGGTACCGGCGTCGCCACGGCCACGCCCTCGTTCGTCAGCGCCATCGCGCTCGTGTCACTCTTCTCCGTCCAACTGGGCTGGTTTCCCGGGCCCGGTGGCACACCCGAGGGCATCGGTGACCGCCTCTACCATCTGACGCTGCCCGCCTTCGCCCTGGCGATCACCTTCGCCGGGCTGCTGGCCCGGGTCACCCGGTCGGCCATGCTCGACGAACTCGGGCGTGAGCACGTCGAAGTGGCGCGCGCCCGAGGTGTCGCGGGAGGCGCCGTGGTCCGCCGGCACGTGCTGCGCAACGCACTGGGTCCCATCGTCACCGTCGGCGGCACCATGGTCGCCGGCCTGCTGATCAGCACGTCGATCGTCGAAACCGCGTTCAACGTCTCCGGTATCGGCTCCCTGCTGGTGCAGGCGGTGACCGCCAAGGACTTCGCCGTCGTGCAGGCGATCACCCTGCTCAGCGTGGCGGCGTTCGTCATTGTCAACCTGATCGTCGACCTGCTCGTGCCGGTCATCGATCCCCGGCTGTCCCTCGACGGGGAGGCTTCCCGATGACCACCGCCGTATCTCCCGCGCCGCCCTCCCCCGATGCGCTGCGGCGCCGCCGGGGTCTGCGCGGCCTGCGGGTTCTCAGCCAGGGCCCCTTGTTCACCGCGGGTGTCGCCGTACTCGTGGTGCTCGTCCTGATCGCCCTGCTCGCCCCTGTGCTGGCGCCGTACGACCCGGACGCGCTCGACCTGTCGGCGAGCCTGACGGGCACCAGCGGTGCCCATCTCCTCGGTACCGACCAGTCGGGCCGGGACATCCTGTCGAGGCTCATCCACGGCGCGCGGACCGGTCTGCTCGGACCGCTCCTCGTGGTCGCCGTCTCGACCGTCCTGGGCATGCTCATCGGTCTGGTCGCCGCCTGGCGCGGGGGCTGGGTCGACTCCCTGCTGTCCCGGTCGATGGATCTGGCCTTCGCGATCCCCGGACTGCTGCTGGCCATCCTCCTGGTGGCCGTCCTCGGTGCGGGCATGACCGCACCCGTGATCGCCATGGCCGTGGCGTACACCCCGTACGTCGGGCGCCTCGTCCGGGGTATCGCCCGCCAGGAGAAGGCCCGCGCCTACATCGAGTCGTACCGCGTGCAGGGCTGGTCGGGCTGGACGATCTGCCTGCGTCATCTGCTGCCGAACATCGCGCCGACCGTGCTCGCGCAGTCCGCGATGAACTTCGGCTACGTACTGATGGACCTGGCCGCGCTGTCCTTCCTCGGGTTCGGGGTGCAGCCGCCCAAGTCCGACTGGGGAGCCATGATCAACGAAGGCCAGTCGGCGATCCTGCAGGGGGCGATGCTCCCCGCGCTCGCGCCGTCCGCGTGCATCGTGCTCGCCGTGGTCGCCTTCGGCATCGTCGGCGAAGGTATCGCCGACCGAATCGCGAAGCGGGAACGGTGAGCGCCATGACCGAGTACGAAACCCCCGCGCTGGAGATCGACGGGCTCGGCGTCCGCCTGTCCGGTGGGCAGGCGGCCCGTCCCATCCTCGACGGCGTCTCCCTGCGGGTCGGCGCAGGCGAGACGGTCGGCCTGGTCGGCGAGTCCGGTTCGGGCAAGTCGGTCGCGTGCCGGAGTGTGCTCGGGCTGCTGCCGGCCGGGGCGCGCACGAGTGGGGAGGTGAGGGTGGCGGGCCGCGACGTGCTGACCATGAAGCGCGCCGAACTGGCCGAACTGCGCTCCGGGCAGGTCTCGATGATCTTCCAGGACCCCCGGGCGTCGGTGAACCCGCTGCGCCGCGTGGGCGACTTCCTCACCGAGGGGCTGCGCGGTGCGGGCACGCCCGCCGCCGTGGCCGAGAGCCGGGCCGAGGAGCTCCTCGACGCGGTGGGCATCCGCGATCCACGGGGCGCGCTGCGCCGCTACCCGCACCAGTTCTCCGGTGGGATGCTCCAGCGCGTGGTCATCGCGGCGGCTCTCGCGGGCGAGCCGGCGCTGCTGGTCGCCGACGAGCCGACCACGGCCCTCGATGTCACCACCCAGGCGGAGATCATCGCGATCCTCACGCGCCTCCAGGCCGCACGCGGCACCGGGATGCTCTTCGTCACGCACGACCTCGAACTGGCCTCGGCGATCTGCGACCGCGTGTACGTCATGTACGCGGGCCGGATCGTCGAGACCAGCGGCACCGACGCGCTGTTCGACCGTCCACGCCACCCGTACACCGCGGGGCTCCTCGCCTGCACACCCCGCATCGAGGCCGGAGCCGGCGCCCCACGCCCCATCCCGGGCAGGCCCGTCTCCCTCGCCGAGGCCCCACCGGGGTGCGCCTTCGCGGCGCGCTGCGCCCATGCGCAGCCGCGCTGTTCCGAGGAGACACCCGAACTTGCGCACCACGGCGACGGACTCGCCGCGTGCCACCGCGCCGACGAAGGGATCAGACTGTGAGCGGGGCGACCGAGGAACTCGTCGTGCGGGGGCTGCGCAAACGGTACGGGGACCACACAGCGGTGGACGACGTGTCCTTCACGCTGCCGCCCGGGTCCTCGCTCGGCATCGTCGGTGAATCCGGCAGCGGAAAGACCACGACGGTACGGATGCTCGTCGGTCTGGAGCGCCCCGACGGCGGCACCGTCCACATCGGCGGACGCGACCGCTCGGCACCCGCCCGGGGCAGGGCCGAACGGCTCGCCCGCGCACGCGAGATACAGATGGTCTTCCAGGATCCGTACCTGTCCCTCGACCCCCGGGTGCCCGTCGGCCGGTGCGTCGAGGAGGTGCTGCGCCTCCACTTCCCGATGGAGGCGACGGCCCGGGGGGAGCGCGTCGCCGAACTCCTCGACCAGGTGGGGCTCGGGGAACGGGAGGCAGCCGCCCTGCCCGGCAAGCTGTCCGGCGGGCAGCGCCAGCGCGTGGCCATCGCCCGCGCGCTGGCCGCCGAACCGCGCGTCCTCGTCCTCGACGAGGCCGTGGCGGCCCTGGACGTGTCCATTCAGGCGCAGGTCCTCGAACTGCTGGGCACCATCCGGCGCGAGGTCGGCATCGGCTTCCTCTTCGTCACGCACGACCTCGCCGTCGTCCGGCACATCACCGACGAACTGATGGTCCTCAGGGAGGGGCAGGTGGTGGAGGCGGGCCGTACGGCCGAGATCCTCGGCACGCCTCGCCACCCGTACACCCGCCTGCTGCTCGACTCCGTCCCGCGACGCGGCTGGAACCCCGCCGACGCCGCGGACGCCCGCCGCGCCCTCGGCTGACCCCGGCCGGTCCGGGCCCCGTGCCCGGCCGGCCGGCGAAGAACTCGCCGGCCGGCCGGGTATCAGCTTCCGAACCCGAGGCCGAGCCTGTCGAGGCTCTTGAGCCAGAGGTTGCGGCGCCCGCGGTTCTCGTCCGCGCGGGCGAGCGACCACCTCGTGGCCTGGATCCCCGCCCATCGGACCGGCTCCGGCGGGAAGGGGAGGGGCTTGCGCCGCACCATTTCCAGCCGGGTCCGCTCGGTGCTCCCACCGTCCAGGAGGTCGAGCATCACCTCGGCACCGAAGCGGGTCGCGCCCACGCCGAGGCCGGTGAATCCGGCCGCATAGGCGACCCGGCCCCGGAAGCTGGTGTCGAAGAACGCACAGAACCGGCTGCACGTGTCGATCGCGCCGCCCCAGGCGTGGCTGAAGCGCACCCCTTCCAGCTGGGGGAAGGTCCGGAAGAAGTGCCGGGCCAGGGTGGCGAAGGTCTCCGGCCGCTGGTCGTGCTCGGCACGCACCTGCCCCCGGTAGTGGTACACGGTGTCGTAACCGCCCCACAGGATGCGGTTGTCGGTGGAGAGCCGCACGTAGTGGAACTGATTGGCGGAGTCGGAGAGCCCCTGCCGGTGGTGCCAGCCGACCGAGGCGAGTTGTTCCTCGGTCAGCGGCTCCGTCATCAGCGCGTAGTCGTACACGGGGACGGTGTAGGGGCGGTGCCGCTTGATCAGCGAGGGGAAGACGTTGGTCGCGAGGGCGACCCGGTTGGCCAGGATGCGTCCGTACGGCGTCCGTACCGCGATCCTCGGGCCGTCCTCCGCGATGGCCGTTGCCCGGGTGTGCTCGTGGATGCGCACGCCGAGGTCCAGACAGGCCTGCTTGAGACCCCATGCGAGACGTGCGGGGTTCAGCATCGCCGTGCCGTCCTCGTCCCAGATCCCGCCCAGGAAGGTCGGTGAGTTGATCTCGGCCCGGACCTGGTCGGCGTCGAGCACCGTGTACCCGGAGCCGTAGCGGGCGGCGAGCGCGGCGAGTTCGTTCAGGTCGTCGATCTGGTACGGCTCGGTCGCCACGGTGAGGGAACCGGTGCGTTCCCAGTCGCAGTCGATGCCGTACTTCTTGATCGTGTCCTCCATCGCCCGGAGGTTCTCGATACCGAGCCGTTCCAGCTCGGCGAGCTCACCGGGCCAGCGGTCGAAGCCGTTGCCCAGACCGTGGGTGAGGCTGGATTCGCAGAATCCGCCGTTGCGCCCGGATGCGGCCCAGCCGATCTCCTCGCCCTCGATGAGAACGACGTCACAGGAGGGATCGCGCTCCTTGGCGATCAGCGCGGTCCACAGGCCGCTGTAGCCGCCCCCCACCACGAGCAGATCGCAGCGGACGTCGGCGACCAGTGCGGGTGTGGCCTGTGCCCGGCCCGGGTCGTCCAGCCAGAACGGGGTGGGGCTGACGTCCCGGAGCGCGTGGACGGGATCCATGAGGACTCCTCGGATGGTGCGAAGTGCGGCTGGCCTATGGCTTCGGCCATCAGACTCCAGCCGCCGAATTGATGTCAACGGTGTTGACATAAGCTCCGCGGCGCCTCGTCGCAGAGGGGCCCGGGGCCCCGGGACACGGCCGGGACCTGCCGTGATCCGTCCTGTCCGCGACCCCGCGGCACCTGCGGCGGAAACGCCCCGGCCCGGACCGGGCATCCTGGTCCCATGTCCGGCTCTCCCCCCGCCCGTTCGGCGGCCGACCGCCTGCTCGACGTGCTCGGCGCGTTCGAGCAGGCGCATCCCGCGCTGACGCTGACTCAGATCGCCCGGCGCGCCGACCTTCCCCTGCCCACCGCACACCGGCTGGTCGGGGCGCTCGCCGACTGGGGCGCGCTCGAACGCACCGAGGACGGCCGCTACCACGTGGGCCTGCGGCTGTGGGAGGTCGCCGCGCTGGCCCCGCGCGGAGTGGGACTGCGGCAGGCGGCGATGCCGTTCCTGGAGGACCTGTACGAGACCACCCACGAGAACGTGCAACTCGCCGTGCGCGACGGCCTGGAGGTCGTCTACACCGAGCGCATCTCCGGCCGTTCCGCCGTCGGCGTCCGCAGCCGGGTCGGCGCCCGCTGGCCGCTGCACGCCACTGGCGTCGGACTGGTCCTGCTCGCCTACGGAGATGCCGCGCTCCAGGACCGCTACTGCGCCGGGAGACTTGCCGCATTCACTCCCTTCACCGTCACGGCCCCCGCCCAGTTGCGCCGCGTGCTGGCCGAAGTACGCCACAGCGGCAGCGTGGTGAGTGACCGTCAGGTCACGGACGACGCCCTTTCGGTGGCCGCGCCGGTGCGCGGTCCGCGCGGGGAGGTGGTCGCGGCCGTCTCGGTCGTGGTCCCGGTCGCGGGCGCGCAGACACCTGCGCTGGTCCCTGCCGTCCGGGTGGCCGGCCTGGGCATCTCCCGGGCCCTGGGCTGGCAACCCGTACCCGGCCGAGCCGGGACTTCCGCCTGACGGAAGTCCCGTTGTCCGGGGTCGCAGCCAGTCAGGAACCTGTCCCCACGCGGAGCACCGGCGCTCCGCCGTACAGGGACGGGATTCCTGCCATGCCCACGCACACCGCCTTCGTCCGCAACCAGTGGTACGTCGCCGCCTGGTCCTCCGAGGTCGGCCGCGACCTGCTGGGCCGCACCGTCCTGGGCGAGCCGATCGCGCTGTACCGCACCGAGGAGGGCGAGGCCGTCGCCCTCGCCGACCGCTGCGTGCACCGCCGCTTCCCGCTCTCCGAGAGCCGCCTCGACGGCGACAAGGTGGTCTGCGGCTACCACGGCTTCACCTACGACACCACGGGCACCTGCGTCTACGTCCCCGGCCAGAAGCGCATCCCCCGTACCGCGCGGGTGAGTTCCTACCCGGTGGCCGAGCTCGACTCCTTCGTCTGGGTCTGGATCGGCGACCCCGGGCAGGCCGACCCCGGCACGATTCCGCGCGCCCCGCACCTGGTCGAGGAGGGCTGGACCACCGTCAGCGGCATGGAGCCCATCGACGGGGACTACGGCCTGTTGGTCGACAACCTGATGGACCTCTCCCACGAGACCTATCTGCACGGCGGCTACATCGGCACGCCCGAGGTCGCCGAGACCCCCATCACCACCGAGGTCGACCAGGAGGCAGGGGTGGTCCGCGTCTCCCGGCACATGCCCGACGCCGAGTGCCCGCCCTTCTACGCCCGGTCGACCGGCATCGAGGGACGCATCCAGCGGCTGCAGGACATCGAGTACTTCGCGCCCTGCCTCTACCTGCTGCACAGCCGGATCAGCCCCGCGTGGCAGGACACTCCCCTGTTCCGTACCGAGATCACCTACGCGATCACCCCCTCGGCGCCCGGCAAGGTCTACGACTTCTGGGCCGTCTCGCGGAACTTCGCCGTCGAGGACGAGGAAGTCACCGCATTCCTGCGGGAGTTCAACCACACCGTGGTCATGCAGGACGTGGACGCGCTCAACCTGCTGCAGCGCTCCCTGGACACGGAACCCGCGGGCTACCAGGAGCTGAGCATCAACATCGACACGGGCGCCCTGGCCGCACGGCGGATCCTGGCCGGGCTGGCCGCGGAGTGAGCGTGCGGCGCCCGTCCCCGAGTTCCGCCGTCTTCCGCATCCGCTGGCTCCCCGGGACCGACGTGCTGCTCGGCACCTGCCACTGCGACGCGGAGCACGAGTCCCAGGATCCTGTCGAGATGTGGGACTGGATGCTCGCCCACCCGGACCACCTCACCCCCAAGGACACCCCCCGTTGAACGACACCATCGACCTGATCGTCGCCGACCGCCGCGAGGAGGCGGTAGGCGTGATCTCCCTGACGTTGCGCCGGGCCGACGGCGGCGCCCTGCCCGGCTGGCAGCCCGGCGCGCATGTGGACCTGCTGCTGGCCGAGGGACTGGAGCGGCAGTACTCCCTGTGCGGCTCGCCCGACAGCGCGCAGTGGCGGATCGCCGTCCTGCACAAGGCGGACGGCCGCGGCGGATCGGACTTCGTCCACATCTCCCTCCGGCCCGGCGCCCGGGTGCGGGCGCGGGGCCCGCGCAACCACTTCCCGCTGGAACCGGCGCCGCGCCACCGCTTCGTCGCCGGCGGGATCGGCATCACGCCGATCCTCCCGATGCTCGCCGCAGCCTCGTCCTCGTCCTCGGACTGGTCACTGCTGTACGGCGGGCGCTCACGCGCCTCCATGGCCTTCGCCGAGGAGGTGTCCGCGCACCACCCCGCCGACCGCGTCACTCTTGCCACCGGCCACCTCGACCTCGACACCCACCTGGCCGGCCTCCAGCCCGGCGAACTCGTCTACGCCTGCGGCCCGGCGTCACTGCTGGAGGCGGTCGAGTCCCGCGTCCCGGCTTCCGCGCTGCGCCTCGAACGCTTCACGTCGGCGACTCCGGGCAGCTCCGGCGACTCCGAGTTCGAGGTCGAACTCGCCCGGTCCGGCCTTCTGCTGACCGTCCCGGCGGACCGGAGCATCCTGCAGACCGTCCAGCGGGCGGGCGTCACCGTCCTCTACTCCTGCGCCGAGGGCACCTGCGGCACCTGCGAGACCGACCTTCTCTCGGGCGAGGCCGACCACCGCGACACCGTCCTCACCGAGGAGGAGCGCGCCGCCGACGAAACGTTGATGATCTGTGTCTCCCGCTGCCGTACCCCAGGCGGCCGGCTGACCCTGGACCTCTGACCCCTCCGAGCTGCCGCGGGGAGCCCCTCGGCCCGCAACCGGCAGCACACACAGTGAAGGGGCCGCTTCGGAATCCTCCGAAACGGCCCCTTCACCTACGACTCTTCCGAGTCGGGACGACAGGATTTGAACCTGCGACCCCTTGACCCCCAGTCAAGTGCGCTACCAAGCTGCGCCACGTCCCGTTGCCCGCCTGACCAGGAAGCTTCCCTGGCTGAACGCGCATCGAAACAATACCGCACTCGGGCAGGTGGTCACGAATCCTTTCCCCCGCTTGACCTCAAGCGCACTTGATGTCGGATCGTCGACCGCATGACCACAGACATGGCGCCGGACCTCGACCGGCTGATGACCCTGATGACGGGTGACGAGAAGCACGGCCCCGCGGCGACCTCGACACTGGACGTACTCCGGGTGCTCTACGACCGGGTGCTGCGGGTGACACCGCAGACGTCCGACGCCGCCGACCGGGACCGGTTCCTGCTGTCGAAGGGGCACGGCCCGATGGCGTACTACGCGGTCCTCGCCGCGAAGGGCTTCTTCCCCGAGGACCTGCTGGCGGGCTTCGGCTCGTACGATTCGCCGCTCGGCCACCATCCGGACCGGCTGCTCGTGCCCGGCGCCGAGATCGGCAGCGGGTCGCTGGGGCACGGCCTGCCGCTGGGGGTCGGAACCGTGCTCGGGCTGCGCGCGCAGCGGCTGACCCGGCCGCGGGTCTGGGTGCTGATCGGCGACGCCGAGCTGGACGAGGGGTCCGTGCACGAGGCCATCGCCTACGCCGGGCCGGCGGGTCTCGAACAGCTGCACACCGTGGTGATCGACAACGCCTCCGCGCGCTACGGCAGGCCGGGCGGGATCGCGGCGCGCTTCGAGGCGGCCGAGTGGTCGGTCCGCTCGGTCGACGGGCGGGACCACGAGGAGCTGTACGCGGCCTTCACCGCCCCGCATCCGGGCAGGCCGCACGCCGTGGTCGCCCGGGTCGAGCCGAAGAACCCCTGAGCAAGCCGAGAAGCCCGGCATCCGAGAAGCGAAAGAGGTAGTCAGTCATGGACACCATGCGTGAGCGGTTCGTCTCCACCACGGCGCAGCTGCTGGACGAGGACCCCCGGGTCGCCGTCGTACTGGCCGAGATCACCAGCGACGGATTCGCGGGGGCGGCGCAGAAGCACCCGGACCGGGTGGTCAATGTCGGGATCCGGGAGCAGCTGCTGATCGGTGCGGGCGCGGGGATGGCGCTCACCGGGATGCGTCCCGTCGTGCACACCTTCGCCAGCTTCCTGGTCGAGCGGCCCTTCGAGCAGGTCAAGCTGGATCTCGGCCATCAGGGGGTCGGTGCGGTCCTGGTGAGCGCCGGAGGCTCGTACGACTGGCCGGCCGGTGGTTTCACCCACATGTCACCGGCCGATGTGGCGCTCATCGACACGCTCGACGGCTGGACGGTGCATGTGCCGGGCCATCCCGACGAGGCCGAGACCCTGCTGCGCCACGCCGTGGCGGGTGACGACCGCGTCTACGTGCGGCTGTCGTTGCAGGCCAACCACCGGCCGCGCCCGGTCGCCGGGGAGGGATTCAGCACCGTGCGGGAGGGCCACGGCGGCGTCGTGATCGCGGTCGGCCCGATGCTGGACGCCGTCCTCGAAGCGACGGAGGGGATCGATGTCACCGTTCTGTACGCGACGACCGTGCGGCCCTTCGACGACGCGGCGCTTCGCTGGGCGGCGGGCGCCCCGGACCGGGCCGATGTGGTACTCGTCGAGCCCTACCTCGCCGGTACCTCGACCGCCGCCGCGAACGACGCCCTGGCCGACCTCCCCCACCGGGTGCTGGGACTCGGCGTAGGGCGGCGTGAGCTGCGGCGTTACGGGCAGATCGACGACCATCTGACCGCCCACGGCCTGGACGCGGCGTCGCTGCGGCGGCGGATCACGGAGTTCCTGCCCCACGCCGCGGGATGACGACCGGCCGGGCGGCTGAGGAGTCCGGCGCGGCGGACCCGGGTTACGAGGACCGTTCCTGGCCGCGCTCGAAGTAGTCCGTCAGCTCCTTCGCCAGCGGGGTGACCCGGCGCGGGGTCCCGCCGTCCCGGAGCGAGTCCGTGGCCTGGACGCCCGCCGCGACGGCCATCCGGGCGGCGACCGGCGAGGTGTCCGTGGTGCCGCCCTCGCGTACGAACCGTACGAACTCGTCGATCAGCAGCGGGTCGGCCCCGCCGTGCCCCGCTTCGTCCTGCGCCTCCGGGACCGGATGGATCTCGTCGGCGTCCTCGCGGTAGACGGAGCGGCGGGTGTTCCAGACCTTGACCTGGCTGCCGGGGCCGTCGCCGAAGTTCTCCAGACGGCCCGCGTCACCGATCACGGTGTAGTTGCGCCAGTAGTCGGGGGTGAAGTGGCACTGCTGGTAGGCGGCCAGTACGCCGTTGTCCAGCCGCATGTTGAGGAGGGACACGTCCTCGATGTCGATGACGGGGTTCAGGGCGCGCTGGGTGTGCGGCGGCCAGTGGCCGTCCTTGGTGTACCAGTCGGCGGCCTTGGGCTCGCCGGGCTCGCGGCGGTGCGGGTTGTCGCCGTAGACCATCAGGTCGCCCATGGCCTGGACGTCGCGGGCGTACCCTCCCGCGAGCCAGTGCAGTACGTCGATGTCGTGGGCGGCCTTCTGGAGCAGCAGCCCGGTGGTGTGCTTGCGCTCGGCGTGCCAGTCCTTGAAGTACCAGTCGCCGCCGAAGCCGACGAAGTGCCGGACCCAGACGGTCTTGACCTCGCCGATCGTGCCGCGTGCGATGAGGTCCCGCATGAGGCGGACGACCGGCATGTGGCGCATGTTGTGGCCGATGTAGAGCCGGGTTCCGGTCTCGTACGCCGTGCGGAGGATCTCGTCGCAACGCTCGACGGTGATGTCGAGGGGCTTCTCCACGAAGACCGGTTTGCCCGCGCGCAGCGCCTCGCAGGCGAGGTCGGCATGGGTGTGGTCGGGGGTCAGGACCAGGACCGCGTCGATGTCGGGGTCCTCGATGACCCTGCGGTGGCCGGACGAGATCAGAGCGCCGGGGAAGGCCAGGGCCGCCTCCGTACGGGCTGCCGGGTCGGGGTCCGCGAGTGCGGTGACACGCGAGCCCGCTCCTGGGCGGTGGGCCGTGCGGGCGATGCTGCCGCGCAGGCCGTAGCCCAGGACGCCGATACGGAGGTCGGACATGGCACTTCCTTCTTTCAGGACTTCTCTCGGGACTTCTCCCGGGACTTTCGTGTCACGGATGGACGGCGACCTCGGCCAGCCCCACCCGTCCGGTCCCGGTGAGCTGGATCCTTACGTACCGGGTGTCGGTGTCCAGGTCCAGCAGCGTCGGGTGCAGCGCCTTGCCGCTGACGTGGACCGTCTTCCTGTCGGTTCGGACGT
This sequence comes from Streptomyces sp. A 4/2, assembly GCF_940670765.1. Lineage (GTDB taxonomy): Bacteria > Actinomycetota > Actinomycetes > Streptomycetales > Streptomycetaceae > Streptomyces. The sequence continues at coordinate 167,732 of NZ_CALNVW010000030.1, read as the reverse complement.
CGAAACCGGCCGTGGTGGTGGACGCGTCGTTCCAGATCTCGACCCGGCCGACGTGCCGGACGGATCCGAGGTCCACCTGCCACCAGGCGCCCGGCTCGGAGAGCGTACGGGTGTCGGTCGTGGTGTCCCCGTCGACGGCGAGCTGCGCGGTGCCCGCCCCGTCCGTGGACGACTGCGAAGCGGTGCCGGTGCGGGCCAGGTCCGGGCTGAGCTGTTCGACCGCACCCCCGTGGGCGCCCGCTGCCGCGGCCACCTTCAGTGCCGCGGCCGGGAGCCGGTCGAGGCGGGTGTGGTTGTCGGTCATCGTCGAACCGGTGCCGGCGATGGGCGGGGTGTCGGTGTCGGTCCAGTTCCCTCGGGCGGTGTTCTGGATGCCGTAATCGGCCCAGTTGGAGACCCACTTGTAGCCCAGCCTGGTCAGCACGTTGTTCTCGACGGTCAGGTACGAGGACTGCTCGTCGAGGTAGATGCCGTTGCCGTCGCGCTCGGTGTTGCCGTAGGCGGAGCGGTTGATGTAGTTGCCGGAGATCACCGAGCCGGGCTGGGCGCCCTGGGTGTAGATCGCGCCGCCGTCGTGCTGCGCGTCCTTGACCTGCATGACGTTGGTGATGCGGTTGTCCGTGATCCGGTTGTCGCGCAGCACCGACTTCTGGGACTCGGGCTGGTTCCAGCCCCAGCCCACCGAGATGCCGGAGTACGGAAGCTGGTCGAGGGTGTTGTGGTCGACGGTGAGCCCGGCTTCGTAACCCGCCCACACGGCGGCGGCGTCGGTGTACTCGACGCCGGCCCGGGTGACCGTGTTGTACGAGAAGGTGTTCCGCTCACCGGCCAGCGCGGGGGCGGGCACCGGCTCGGTGTCGCCGATGTAGGCGGCGCCGGACGACAGGTCGGTGAAGTCGGACCGGGTGATCCCCGAGTCCTTGGTACCGGCTTCGAGGGTGACGCCCGCCCCGCCGAGGTGGGTGAACGACGCCCGGTCGACGGTGACATGACGACCGCCGTCGACGGTGAGCGCGGCGGACGGCTTGGTGTAGTAGCGGCCCGCGTGGTCGACGGGACCGGTGGCTCCGGTCAGGGTCAGCCCGGCCTGCATCCCGGCGTATCCGTCGTCGGTGTCGGGCTGCCGGTAGGCGGCGTACGCGAAGCCGATCCCCTGGATCCGGACGTCGTGCGCGCCGTGGACGGTCACCAGCTGCTCGGTGGAGGGCGTGACGGCCGTGGCCCGGCGCATGTCCTCGCCCTTGCGCGGCAGGTACGTCACGGTGTGCGCGGCCGAGTCGCGGACGAACTCGCCCGGCTGGTCGAGGAGTTCGGGTGCGTTCTCGAAGAAGGCCACACCCGAGTAGCGCGTGGAGTCCACGGTGGTGGTGTCCCAGGCGGGTCCGGTGCGGTCGGTGCCGCTCGCGGAGTTGGTCCAGCAGGGCTGGGCGAAGGTCAGCTTGTCGCCGCTGACCCCGGCGATCCGGCAGTGGTAGTTGCGCCAGCGGACCTTGATGACGGCTTCGGCGTCGGTGGGCCGCTTCCAGTGCGCGATCCCGGTGGCCTCGGCCCCGGTCATGCCGTCCTTGGTCGCGTCACAGACGTCTGCCGTGCAGGCCTCACCGCGGGCGGGGGTGGCCCGCACGCCGTTGACGAAGAGCTGGCGCGGGGTGACGCCGTCGGGGACGCGGGCGGTCCAGGTCCCGTTCCGCGCCTTGGTCCAGCCGGTGATCGCGACGCCGCCGGAGAGGACCGGGTGCGCGCCGGGCGCCGCGGTCCAGGTGGTGCCGGAGTCGGCTGCGGTGAGTTCCAGGGCCGCGCCGCGGGTGTACGTACCGCCGGCCAGCTGGACGGTCACGTCACCGCCGTGGACGGTGCGCGCCGTGTCCCTGGCACCGTCCAGGGAGCAGGGGCGGCTGTGGGTGCAGGCCGATCCCTTGCCGTCCGGTGCGGCGTACAGGACGTGCTGGTGTGCGGGGCCCGCGGCCTGGGCGACCGGCGCGGTGGCGATCAGCGCGGCGACGGCCGCGAACGCGGTGGTGATACGGCGGTTCATACGTTGGCCTTCCAGTCGGGGTGGCCCGGCATCGGCGGGTTGGTGGCGCCGAACAGCCAGTCGCGCAGGAATCGGTCCAGGCCGCGGTCGCCCGTGACGTCGACCACGTGGCGGATGAACTGTTCGCTGGTGTACGTGGAGTCCTTGAACCGCTTCACCCACTCGCGCATGATCCGGTCGAACTTCCGCTGCCCGACCTGCTGGTTGAGTGCGTACAGGACGAGAGCTCCGCCGTCGTAGATGTTCGCGCCACCGAGGGCCTTGGGCAGACCGGGCGGGCCGTCGGCCGCGCGGACCGCGTCCAGGGTCGCGTAGGTGGCCTTCATCTTGTCCGCGACGACCGACCAGCCGCGCTCCTCGCCGTACACGGCGGCGTAGTAGGTGGCGGGGCCTTCGTTGAGCCAGGCCTGCTGCCAGTCGTGCGGGGTGACGGAGTCGCCGAACCACTGGTGGGTCATTTCGTGGACCATGGTGGTCTCGTACGTCGGGTTGCCCGTGGCGTTGGGCTTGAACCAGTTGGTGCCCATGAGGGTGAGGGTCTGGTTCTCCAGGGCGTCCGTGTAGCCGTCGTAGATGTGGACGCCGTAGGTGGAGAACGGGAAGCGGCCGAACTTCGCCTCCAGCCAGGCGAGATGGTCGGCGGTACGGGCGACGATCGGCGCGTACGTGTCCTCCTGGCCCTGCGGCACGATGTGGCGCAGCGGGAGCCCGGTGTGGCTGGTGCCGTAGAGGTAGGTGCCCTTGACGACCGCGATGCCGAGCAGTTCGGTGGGCATCCGCTCGCGCAGCGCGAAGTGCCAGACGGCCGAGCCGTCGGCGCGCGGGGTCCGGTGCAGCAGTTCACCGTTGGCCGCGGCCACATAGCCCTGGGGGGCGCTGATGTGGAAGGCCCAGGTCGCCTTGGAGGACGGAGTGTCGTTGCAGGGCAGGAAGGTGTCGGCGCGGGAGGACTGGGCCGCCGACGCGAAGCCGCCCTCGCTGCCGAAGACCCAGCCGGTGAGGCCGAGGCGCTTGGCCTTGCCGTTGCCGTGGTAGCGGACCTCCACGGTGAACGGCCGGTGGTTGTGCAGCGGCCGGGCCGGGGTGACCGTCAGTTCCTGGCCGCTGCTGCCGGGCGACAGCTCCCACCCGGCCCGGTGGCCGTCGACGGTGACCGCGTCGATGGTGTGGCCGTCGGTGTCCAGGTTGAACGCGGACAGGTCCTGGGTCGCCCTCGCCGAGATCTTCACGACACCGGTGAAGTCGTAGGTGACCGGGGTGAAGTCGAAGGTCAGGTCGTAGTGCGAGACCTCGTAGCCGCCGTTGCCGAGGGTCGGGAACAGCGGGTCACCGACGCCGGCCGAGCCGGGCTCCGGGTCGAAACCGCGGGCCAGGGCGGGCGTGCCGAGTACGGGTACGGCGACGGCTGCGGCGACCGCCGCGCCGCCGAACTGGAGGACCGAGCGTCGGGTCGTCACTTCTTCCCCTTCTGAACGGCCTCTTCGAACTCACGGCGGGCCTGTTCGGCGCCCTTCGCCAGGTGTTCCTTGGTCAGCTGGTCGTAGTACGACATGGGCTTGCGGCCGGACACGATGTCCTTGAGGCCGTCCAGCTTGAGGGTGTAGAGGCTGCCGTAGCCCTTGGAGTCCCAGGTGGGCGAGGAGACCTTGAGGGTCGGGTCCTGCTCCATGATCGGGATCATCTTGGCGTACGCCTCGTGGACGTACCGGACGCCGGTCTCGGTGTCCGCGCTGAACACCGCGGGGACCGCCGAGGCGAACATCTTCCAGGGGACCGTCACGTCCTGGCTGCCCTGCTTGGTGAGCACCGGGTTGCCCTTGGCGTCGCGGGTGAAGTCGGTTCCCTCGACGCCGTAGTTGATCAGCGTGTACTCCTGGCTGCCGAACGGCGAGGCGGCGAAGTCGGCGAGCGCCAGCAGTTGCTTGACGCGGTCGGCGGACGCCTTCTTGATGTGGGTGTTCTGCAGGGCGACGTTGTCCATCCAGGCGATGGCCTTGCTGCCGAACGGGGTGATGGGCCGCGGGTCGTACTTCTTGTCGACGGCCGCCATCGCGGCGACGTAGCCGGTGCTCGGGGTGGTGTACGACGGCATGCCGTCGTACACGTAGGCGCCCTTGCCGTTCTTGAACATGTCGGTGTACTGGGACTTCTGCGCCCCCGACATGCCGATCGTGCCCGGGTAGTAGCAGCCCGCCTTGTAGAGCTTGCGGGCCGTCTCGATGGCCAGGCGGTACTCGTCGGTCTCCAGGTCCGTCACGAACTTGCCGGTCTTCGGGTCCATGCGCCAGTCCTTCGGCGCACCCGCGGACATGGCGAGGAGGTTGTTGGCGCCCGCGATGATGGCGTACTGGTCCTTCTTGGGGCGGGTCAGCTCCTTGCAGACCTCGACGAACTTGTCCAGGTCGGTGATCTGGTCGAGGCTGGAGATGCCGACCTCGGCGAAGAGGTCGTGACGGTAGAAGCCCACACCGCCCGTTCCCATCCGGGAGATCGGGATGCCGAACAGCTTCCCGCCGAAGATGGCGCCCTGCCAGGCCGCCGCCGGGATCGCGGCGAGGTTGGGGTAGTCGCTGACCTTGTCACCGGAGAGGAACGGCGTCAGGTCGGCGCACTTGGCCTCGAAGAACGCGGCCCTGTTGTCGACGCCGCCGGTCTCCGGGTACATGAAGAGGTCGGGCAGCGTGTCGCTGGCGACCATCGTGGTGAACTTCGTGGAGTAGTCGTCGGTCGGCACCGCCGTGACGTCGACCCGCCCGCCGAGCAGCTTCTCGATCGCCTTCCAGGCCGCGTTCTTGCCGCGCGCCGCGGGCGGCGGGGAGAAGGTCTCCATCGCTGCCGAGATCGGCTTGGCGCCCTTGAGGGGGCTGCCCTTGGTGGCGCGCAGCGGCGTGGCCGGGTACTTGAAGAAGGCCTGCGGGACGCCCGCGGCCGTCCCCGGCAGGTCGGGCTTGAGGCCGATGTTGCGCACCGTGGTGACCGGCAACAGGCCGGCGCTCTTGACCTCGGCCTTCGCGGCCGTACCGCCGTCGCCGCAAGCGGCGAGCAGCGGGGTGGCGGCGAGGCCGAGGCCTATGCCCGCGCCCATGCGGAAGAGCGTTCTGCGGTTCATCGGAGTGGAGCTCGGCACGGACATCTCCTTGAGAGAAGGGAGGGAAGGCCGGGGGGTGGCGGGTATGGCGGTGTGGCGGGTGTGGCCGGTGGTGTGACGGAGCGGGTCTCAGCCCTTGATGGCGCCGGTGAGCACGCCCTTGGTGAAGTAGCGCTGGACGAACGGGTAGACCAGCAGGATCGGTACGACGGCGACCACCAGGACGCCCATCTGCACGGCCTCCTGCGGGGCGACGCTCTCACCGGCTGCGGCGCCGCTGAGACTCTGGCCCTGGAGGACGAAGGTGCGCAGCACCATGGGGAGCGGCCACTTGTCGGAGTCCTGGAGGTACAGCAGCGAGTTGAAGAAGGCGTTCCAGTACGCGACGGCGTAGAAGAGGCCGACCACCGCGATGACCGCCTTGGAGAGCGGCAGGACGACCTGGAGCAGGATGCGGAAGTCCCCGGCGCCGTCGACGCGCGCGGCGTCGTACAGCTCTTCGGGCAGGTTCATGAAGAAGGCCCGCAGGACGACCAGGTTGAACGCGCTCATCAGCGTCGGGATGACCAGTGCGGCGTACGTGTTGTAGAGGCCCAGCTGGTTGACCAGGAGGAAGTTGGGGATGATGCCCGCGTTGAAGAGCATCGTGAAGAGCGCCGTCATCAGGATGAAGCGGGAGCCCGTGACATTGCGGCGGGAGAGCCCGTAGGCCATACCGATGGTGGCCAGCAGGCTGGCGGCGGTGCCGAAGACCGTGATGCCCACGCTCACCAGCAGGGCCCGGGTGACGACCCCGCCGGTGAAGATGGTCCGGTAGGCGTCGAGCGTCGGGTGCTTCGGCCACAGGACGAGTCCGGTGGACTTGATGATGTCGGTCTGCGAGGCGAAGCTCGTGCCGATCACGCCGAGCAGCGGGTACGCGACGGCGACCACCACGAGGACCAGCACGATGCCCTTGCCGGTGAGGCCGAGGCGGGTCGGCCGCTCCATCCACGGCGGGCGGCCGTCGGAGGGCCTGATCCGGGGCGCCGCCGTGGCGGGCACGACTGCGTCGGGCGCCTTCACCGGTGATTTTTCAGCTGTCTGCACCGCGGTACACCCCTTCGTGGCCGAGACGGTGGGCGAACTTGTTCGCGCCGAGGACGAGGACGGTTCCCACGACGGCCTTCACGAGGCCGACGGCCGCCGAGATGCCCCACTGGTTGTCCTTGATGCCGTGGTAGTAGACGTAGGTGTCGAGGACTTCACCGGAGCCGGGGCCGACCGCGTCGCGCTGCAGCAGGATCTGCTCGAAGCCGACGGACAGGATCTGGCCCAGGTTGAGGATCAGCAACAGGATGATCACCGGGGCGATGCCGGGAAGCGTCACGTGCCAGAGCCGGCGCCAGCGGCCCGCGCCGTCGATCGCGGCGGCCTCGTACTGCTGCTTGTCGATGCCCAGCAGCGCGGCGAGGATGATGATCGTTCCCCAGCCCGCGTCCTTCCAGATGGACTGGAGGGCGATCAGCCAGGGGAAGGCGTTCGGGTCGCTCATCATGTCGTAGCGGGGCAGCCCCATGTCCGCGAGGAGACCGGGCAACAGGCCCGCTCCGCCCAGGACTTGCTGGAAGATCGAGACGATGATGACCCAGCCGATGAAGTGCGGCAGGTAGACCACGCTCTGGATGAACCGGCGGAGCTTGTCACTGACGATGCTGTTCAGCAGCAGGGCGAGTGCGATCGGTACCGGGAAGAAGAAGATCAGCTGGACGAAGGCGATCTCCACCGTGTTCCCCGTCGCCGACCAGAAGGCCGGATCGGCGAAGGCGTTGGTGAAGTTGGCGAAGCCGGTCCACGCGCTGTGCATGTATCCGAGATACGGCTGGTAGTCCTGGAAGGCGACCATGTAGCCGAGCAGCGGAATGTAGTGGAACACCACGAAGTACAGGAAGCCGGGCAGGGTGAGCAGCAGCATCACCTTGTCGCGCTTGATCCGCTGCCACAGGGACAGCCGACGCTGGGCAACGGCGGGTGGAGACGATGCTTTGGACTTCCGGCGCCGCTTGTTCAGCGGCAGCGGAGGTGCTGTTTCAGCCATGGTGCAGTCCTGTTCGGCGGGATGACGAAGAGCGGAGCCTTCTGCCGCCGCAACGTAGTAAGCGGTTAACCCCAGCGTCAAGAGATCGGAAGAAACGACTGCGTTACGCGATGTTTCTACGAGCAAGATCAACCAGCCATATGACCAAATAGGCCCTTGAACAGGGCAGATCGCCGAGCCGATCGCTTGACGTCCGGCAGGTTCAATCCCTAGCGTGCGGCCAATCCATAGAACGCGTTTACTGTCCGGAGGCAGGGTGCGAACCACCGACGAGGCACCGGCCCAGACCGGTACGGACATGCCCGATCCGCCCCCGCGGCGGCCTCGGACCGTACTGGCCATGGACCCCGGACTGCTCGACGACGTCTTTCCACCACGGGTGAGGACCCGGCTGGAGGAGTCGGCCGATCTCCACCCGCCCTATGTCATCAAGGAGTTCCACTCCCCGGAGGCGGTCGACGCACTCGCCCGCGCCGAGGTGCTGCTCACCGGCTGGGGCTGCCCGCCCATCGACGCCTCACTGCTGGAGCGGGCGCCGGAACTGCGCGCGGTGATCCATGCCGCCGGCACCGTCAAGACCTTCCTCGCCCCCGAGGCGTACGAACGCGGGATCGCCGTCTCCTCGGCCGCCGAGGCCAACGCCGTGCCGGTCGCCGAGTTCACCCTGGCGGCGATCATCATGGGCGCCAAACGGGCCTTCCCGCTCGCCCACCTCTTCCGCACCCGCCGCACCCACCGCACCTCCGCCGACCTCGACCGGCAGCACTGGATCGGCACCCACGGGCTGACCGTCGGTGTCGTGGGCGCGTCCCGGATCGGCCGCCGGGTGATCGAACTGCTGCGGGTGCTCGACGCCGAAGTCCTGCTGTACGACCCGTACGTGAGCGCGGCCGAGGCCGAGCTGCTGGGCGTGACGTCCACCGATCTCGACACGCTGATGGCCACCAGCGACGTGGTGACCGTGCACGCGCCCGACACCCCCGCGACCCGGCACCTGCTGGACGCGCGGCGGATCGGGCTGATGCGTCCCGGCACGCTGCTGGTCAACACCGCGCGGGGACGGCTGGTGGACACCGAGGCGCTCACCGGGCACCTGGTGAGCGGGCGGCTCGACGCCGTACTCGATGTGACGGATCCCGAACCCCTCCCCGGCGGCCATCCGTTGTGGGACCTGCCGAACGTCTTCATCACCCCGCACATGGCCGGAGCCCAGGGCAACGAGGTCGGCCGGCTCGGCGCGCTGGCCGTGGACGAACTGTCCCGGTACGCCCGCGGACTGCCCTTCAACCACCCGGTGCACCTCGCGGACTTGGAGCGGATCGCGTGAACATCCCCACCTCACCGGGCGGTCTAAACTCGACGGCACTGAACGAGAACCAGGGGGTGGGCCGGATGCGCCGTCAGAGTTCGGCCCGGGAGAGCCGTCGCCGCGCGACCGTCACGGACGTGGCGCGGGTCGCGGGCGTGTCGACCGCGACCGTGTCACGGGTGCTCAACCGCAACTACCCGGTGGCCGCGGCGACCCGTGAGCGGGTCGAGGAGGCGATGCGCGAGCTGGGGTACGTCGTGAACGCGCACGCCCGCGCCCTCGCCGGGGTGTCCGGCCGTACCGTCGGGATCATCGTCAACGAGCTCATCGACCCCTTCTACGCGTACATCGCCCGCGGCGTGGAGCGGGAGGCCAGCCTGGGCGGCCGGCTCTGTCTGGTGTGCTGCGCCCAGGGTGACCCGAAGCGCGAACTGGCCTTCATCGAGCTGATGCACGAGCGGCGCGCCGACGCGGTGATCGTCGTCGGCGGCAGCGTGGCCGACCGTACGTACACCGCCGAACTGGCCCGCAGGGCACAGGAGCTGGACGCGAGCGGGTCGAAACTCGTGCTGTGCGGGCGGCCCGCACTCGGCGAGCAGGCGCTGAGCGCGGCCGTGGAGTACGACAACGAGGGCGGCGCGTTCGCCGTCACCGACCATCTGCTGACGCAGGGCCATGAACGGATCCTCTATCTCGGCGGCGCTCCGGGGCTCTCGACCAGCCGCGACCGGCTGGCCGGGTACCGGCGCGCACTGCACCAGCGGGGCATCGCGCGCGACCCGGAACTGGAGCAGCTCGAATCGTTCAGCCGGGCCTTCGGGCACCGCCGGACGGCCGAACTGCTCAAGGACGGGCCGGACTTCACCGCGGTCTTCGCGGCGAACGACAACGTCGCCACGGGTGTGGCCCAGGCCCTGGAGGAGGCGGGTGTCCGGGTGCCGCAGGACATGTCCCTCGTGGGGTACGACGACATTCCGGTGGCGCAGCAGCTGCGTCCGCGGCTGACGACCGTGCACATCCCGCTGGAGGAGATGGGGCGGCAGGCCGTACGGCTGGCCGTGTCGAGCGACGACGAGGACAACTGGCGCGAGCCGACCACCGGGGTCATCCGGCTCGGGACGCACCTCGTCGTACGCGATTCCGTGGCACCGCCCTCCGGACGCGGCCGTCGGACCTGATTCCGGGGTGACCGCTTACTACGGTCCTGTCCCCAGTTGGCCATAGTAAAAGACAGTAACTTCTCGGACCCTCTTGCGGGTTGATAGCAACCGCTTACATGCTGACGCGCAGTTCGCACACCACTTCGCCACCTCTGCCACACGGGAGTCCGGATGCGCCCTGCCCACCTGCCCGCCACCACCCCCGTCACCGCCCCCACCGCCGCCCCCACCGCCTTCAGCCGCCGCTCCGCGCTCGCCGCGCTGGTGGGCGCGGGCGCGGTCACGCTGCTCGGCGCGGGCACCGCGTCGGCCCACGGGCCGGCGGACCACGCCACTCACCACTCCGGCGGTGACACGCTGCTGCTCACGGCGTTCCCCGACGCGGAGACCGAGCGGCTGCGGCTCGACCGGTCGCTGCGCGCCAGCGAGTTCATCCCCACCGGCCACTACGCGGCGCCCGGCACCGAGGTCACGGTGCAGGTCCGGCCCTCGCACGGGGTGCTCCCCGTCCTGCACATCGGCACGTTCGACGACTACAACGAGAACGTGGCGCTCAAGACGCCGCGTACGTTCCCGCTGCACGCGGGGCGCAACACCGTCTCCGACAGCTACGGCGGGCCGGTCTATCTGAGCTTCGCGGGTCACGGTCAGCGGGCCGAGTTCACCTTCGTCTCCGGCACGGTCCGGATGGCGGGCTTCGAGCTGGGGCGCACCACCGAGGCCGAGTTCCAGAAGCAGCTGGACACCCTCACCGAGGTGCCCTGGGTCGAACTGACCACCGAGCACGCGATCCTCACGCTGACCCGGGAAGGCGCGCTGCTCTACCGCGACGAGGACCACGCCGCGCTGCTGCGGCTCTTCGACACCATCATCGACTCGCACAACAGGATCAGCGGTCTGGACGGGTCGACGGCGCTGAACCGCCCCAAGGCGGGCCGCTACCACTTCAACGAGGTGAGCATCGTCCCCAAGGGGGTCGGCGCCTACGCCTGGCACGGCTTCAACGGCTTCCCCCGCGCCTACATGGACCGGCTCTGCACCGTCACCGGACTGCGCACCCGGGGCTGGGGGCTCTACCACGAGCTCGGTCACCTCAACCAGCAGGCCGCCTACCAGGCGGGCGGACTCACCGAGGTCACCGTCAACATCTACTCCCTGGCCGCCCAGCGCACCCTCGGACAGCCGTCGAACCTTCTCACCAAGGACGCCACCACCGGTCTCAACTGGTTCCAGTCGTCGGCGCCCAAGCTCGGTGCGCCCGGGATCGCGTACGAGACGACGTTCGGCCCGTACGAGCAGCTCGTCCCACTGCGCCAGCTGGAGCTGGCCTTCGGCGACGACTTCTGGCCGAAGCTGCACAAGCTGGTCCGCACCGAGCACCAGCACGACGCCCCGGTCGAGGACTACGACCACGACCCCGCCCTGGAGGCCAGGCAGTACCGGGCGCTCTCCACCTACGCGAGCCGGGTCGCGGGCCACGACCTGACCGACTTCTTCGTGAACAAGTGGGCCTTCCCCATCGACGCCACCGGGATCGCGGAGATCGCCGCGCTCCGGCTGCCCGCGCCGCCCGTCGACCCCAGCACGCTCAGCGACTGACGCCCGCGCACCGCCTGCCGAACGGAAAGGAACAGCCATGGATCTGCCACGCTCCGCCCTCAGCCGGAGAACTCTGCTGGCAGCCGGCGCGGCCTCGGCCGTCGTTCCGGCCCTCACCGGGGCCGCGAGCCCCGGAGCCGCGCGGACCGCCGGGACCTCCGCCAGGGCCGCTGCCGCTGCCGACGCCACCGATGTGTACGAGACCCTGCTGGCGCGGTCCGAACAGCTCATCACCGGGGGCGACTTCGACCCGGCCGACCCCGACTTCGCCACCGCGCTGGCCGCCCTGGACTCCTCGGCGACCGGCTTCTGGAACCAGCTGGACCGCAGCGCCGGTCGCACCACGCTCTGGGCGGAGTACACGCCCGTCACCGACCCGGGAATGTTCGGCCAGAGCTACACCCGGCTGCGCACGGTCGCCACCGCCTGGGCCACCCCCGGCACCGGCCTCAGCGGCAGCGCCGAGGTGGCGGACGCACTGGTGTCCGCGCTGCGCTTCCTGCGGGAGACGGCGTACAACCAGGACAAGCACGAGAGCGGCAACTGGTGGTTCTGGGAGATCGGCGCGCCGCGCGCGCTGCTGGACTCCTGTGTCCTCCTGCGGACCCGCATCCCGGCCGACGAGCTGACCGCCCAGCTGGCGACCGTCGAGAGGTTCGCACCGGACCCGGACCGCCGCACCAACTCCCCCACGCTGGCCGAGACCGGTGCCAACCGCGCCGACAAGACCGTCATCGTGGCGCTGCACGGGCTGCTCGCCCGCGACCCGGCGAAGGTCGCGCTGGCCCGCGACGGCCTGTCGGACGTGCGGGACGACGGACGCAACAGCCTCTTCCAGTACGTCACTTCGGGCGACGGCTTCTACGCGGACGGTTCGTTCGTCCAGCACGACGCGGTGGCCTACACCGGGTCGTACGGAGTGGTGCTGCTCGGCGGGGCCGCCTACCTGTCCGCCCTGCTCGCCGACTCCCCCTGGGCGATCAGCGATCCGCAGATCTCCGTGATGTACGACGCGGTCGACCGGACCTTCTCGCCGGTGATCTTCGACGGGCTGATGATGGACGCGCTGCGCGGGCGGGCCATATCGCGTGAGCGGGCCGTGGACCACACGGACGGCGCCACCGCCGTGTCGAACATCCTGCTGCTGGCGAGCTCCGCGCCCGCCGACCGGTCCGCGGGGTGGCGGGCGACCGTCAAGGGCTGGATCCAGCGCAATCGCACCGACCCCTATCTCGGACTCGTCGGGATTCCGCAGGTGGCACTCGCCAAGGCGCTGCTCACGGACCGGGGCGTCGTGGCCGCGGACCGGCTGACCGGGCACCATGTCTTCGCAGACATGGACCGGGTGGTGCACCGGCGGCCCGGCTGGTCCCTGGCGCTCTCGCTCTCGTCGAAGCGGATCGCCGCCTACGAGGCGGGCAACGGCGAGAACCTGCACGGCTGGTACACCGGCGACGGCATGACCTATCTGTACACCGGTGACGATCTCGGGCAGTTCGGGGACGGGTTCTGGCCGACGGTCGATCCCTACCGGCTGCCGGGCACCACGGTGGACACCGGCCGGCGCGCGGACATCACCGCCGGGGGGTACCACCTGCCGGAGAACAGCATCGCGGGCGGCGCGGTGCTCGACGGCCGCTACGGCGCCGCGGCCATGGAACTGCGCGCACAGGCAAGCAGCCTGACGGCCCGTAAGTCGTGGTTCCTCGTCGACAACGCGGTGATCGCACTCGGCGCGGGCATCACGGCCACCGACGGCCGCCGGGTCGAGACCGTCGTGGAGAACCGCAATCTGCACGCGTCCGGCACCGCCCAGCTGCTCATCGACGGCGAGCGGCAGCCGGGCCGGCAGGGCTGGAGCGGCAGCTTCGACAGGGCCCGCTGGGCCCATCTCGACGGCGTCGGCGGCTACGTCTTCCCGTCCTCGGGTACGTCGCTGCGCGCCCTGCGCGAGGAGCGCACCGGGAAGTGGAGCGACCTGGACACCGGTGCGGACACGGCCGGTTCGACGACACCGGTCACCCGCCGGTACGCGACGCTCTGGCTCGATCACGGCCTCTCCCCCACCGGCGCGTCGTACGCCTACGTCCTGCTGCCCGGTGCCTCGCCGAGCGCCACGGCGTCCTGGGCGCGCTCCCGGCCGGTGCGTGTCGTGGCGAACACGGCCACCGCGCAGGTCGTCGAGGTCCCCCGCGACGGACTGACCGCGGCCACCTTCTGGCAGGCCGGGACCGCCGCCGGCCTCACCGCCGACGGCCCGGCGTCCGTGCTCGTACGCCGCCACGGCCACGGCGTCTCGGTCGCGGTGGCCGACCCGGGGCACAGCCTGAGCACGCTCACGGTCGAACTGCCCTTCCCCGTACGGAGGGTGACCCGCGCCGACAGCACGGTGAGCGTGGCCACCGGCCGCCGGCCGGTCCTCACGATCGCGGTCGGCGGCTCGCGCGGCCACACGCACACCGCCGAACTCGGCTGATCCCGTGACGTCTTCGTACCGGAGGGGACCTTCCCCCTCGACGCCGCCGAGAGCGCCGAGATCGCCGCCCTCCGACCGCACGACCCGCCCGTCGCCACCGGCGCACCGTCCGACGCACCGGCGTCGGATTCGTCAAGTGCCGGACTCACAAGGAGCATGACCCGGATGACCTCGCCCTTCCTCCACCTTCCCCCGACCGACCGTCTGCTGTCCTCGCGTACCGGCTGGACCCGCGCCCACTGGGAGGCCCTCGCCGACCGGATGCTGGACGCGCTCGTGCCGTACGCGACGCCGGGCTTCGCCCAGTACCGGCTGCCGGGGCGCGGCAGTTGGTCCGGGGTGGTGTCGGACGGTCTCGAAGGGTACGCGCGCTCGTTCCTGCTCGCGGCCTTCCGGATCGCCGGTGCGGGCGGGGACGTCGATCCCCGTCTGGTGGAGCGCTACGCACAGGGTCTGGCCACGGGCACCGATCCGGATTCGCGTGAGGCATGGCCGAAGCTCACCGAGTGCTCCCAGCAGATGGTCGAGGCGGCGTCGGTCGCCGTGGCGCTGCACGAGACCCGCCCCTGGATATGGGACAAGCTGGACACCCGGGTCCAGGAGCGGGTCGTGGACTGGTTCTCCGGCTTCGTCGGGCACCGCACCTGGGACAACAACTGGCGGCTGTTCCAGGTGGTGTCCGAGCAGTTCCTGGCCTCGGTCGGCGCTCCGTACAGCCAGTCGGACATCGACGGCGGTCTCGACAGGATCGAGGACTGGTACGTCGGCGACGGCTGGTACACCGACGGCGACGGGCGGAACTTCGACTACTACATCGGCTGGGCGCTCCACCTGTACCCGCTGCTCTGGTCCCGGATGGCGGGCGAGGATCCCGAGACGGGCCGTACCAAGGTCTACCGGGAGCGGCTCGGCCAGTTCCTCGACGGCTACCAGCACTTCTTCGGTACGGACGGCGCCCCCGTCCACCAGGGACGCTCCCTCACCTACCGGTACGCGGCCCTCGCCCCGGTCTGGATGGGCGCCCTGGCCGACTGCACACCGCTCTCCCCCGGCCGCACCCGCCGTCTCGCGTCCGGCACCATGCGGCACTTCGCCGAGCGTGGCGTGCCCGACGAGCGCGGGCTACTTACTCTCGGCTGGTACGACACGTTCCTGCCCACCACCCAGCCGTACTCGGGGCCCGCCTCCCCCTACTGGGCGTCCAAGGGATTCCTCGGGCTGCTGCTGCCGGCCGACCACCCCACCTGGACGGCGCGCGAACAGGCCCTGCCCATCGAGGAGTCGGACCAGTACACCGCGCTGCCCGCGCCCGGATGGCTGCTGCACGGCACCCGGGACGACGGCATCGTCCGTCTCGTCAACCACGGCAGTGACCACAATCCGCCGCAGGGCGAGGGGGAGGACGATCCGCACTACGCCACGTTCGGCTACTCCACGGCGACCGCCCCCGAGTCGGCGCCCCATGCACGGGAGCGGGCGGTGGACAACCACCTCGCGCTGATCGGCCCGGACGGCACACCGTCCCGCCGCCGCCGGATCCACCCGCTGACCTGTTCGGGACGGACTGCCTCCTCCTGGTACGAGGACGCCGGTTCCCGGGTCGAGACCACCAGTGTGCTGCACGGCCCGTGGGAGATCCGGGTGCACCGGGTGGACGCCCCGGCGGGCGTGACCGTACGGGAAGGGGGCCACCCGGTCGCGCACCGGGAACGCCCGCAGGCCGAGGAGGGCTCCGGCCGGGCCCTGGCCCGTACCGCGGACGGGCTGACCAGCGCGCTGGTCGGGCTGTACGGCTGGGACTCCGGGGAGGCCTCGGTCGCCCGCGACGTCCAGGCCAACGCGTACGGCCCGCACTCCGCGACGCCGTGCCTGACCCGGACCGAGCACCCCGGCGGGCGGAGCGTGCACGTCTCTCTCGTCGCGCTCTCCCGCGACACGGTGCACCCCCGCGCGCTCCAGGAGTCCGTCTCGGTGGCGGTCGCGGAGGATTCGGTCACGCTGACGTTCCCGGACGGGACCAGCGTCAGCGCCTGACCGGGAGAGGCCCCGGCGGCCGGCGGCGGACCGTCAGATCCCACCGTCCTCACGGCGGTGGATCTGCGCGACGAGTTCCGCCGCCGCCGCCTTGATCGTCTCCAGGCCGGCCACCCCCCACCGTCTCGGCACCGTGTCGACCACACAGACCGCGCCGAGCGCGGTGTCCGTGCGGTCGATGAGCGGCGCGCCCAGGTAGGAGCGGATCCCGATCTCGTCGACCACCGGGTTCCCGGCGAAGCGCGGGTAGTCGCAGACGTCCTCCAGGACGAGTGCCTTGCGGCGGGCGACCACGTGCGGGCAGTAGCCGTGGTCGCGGGCCATGACGCGGTTGATCCCGCAGGCCGCCGCCACCGCGCTCAGGTCGCTGCCGGAGTGAGTGCCCGCCGGGGTGTGCAGCCCGGCGAAGAACTGCCGGTTCGCGTCGATGAAGTTGACCATCGAGTACGGCGCTCCGGTCAGCTCGGCGAGCCGTCGTGCGAAGTCGTCGAAGGCCGGGTCGGGGTGCTGTCCCAGGCCGAGCCTGCGCAACCGCCGGACCCGGTCGGGCCCTTCCCGGTCGACCGGGGTCAGCAGGAGCCGTCCTGTCGGGTCGTACGTCATGGGTGGACTCCGTGGTTCGTTGCGGGCGTGATGTCGAGCAGGTGGCCCACGAGCGTGACCAGGGTCCGGACCCCTGAACTGGCGATACGGGCGTCGCACAGCACCACGGGGATGTCCGGATCGAGGTCCAGCGCGGCGCGGACCTCGTCCGGTCCGTAGCGGAACGCGCCGTCGAACTCGTTGACGGCGACGACGAATCCGATGCCCCGCTGTTCGAAGAAGTCGATCGCTCCGAAGCACTCCGTGAGGCGGCGGGTGTCGGCGAGCACCACGGCCCCGAGGGCGCCCGCGGAGAGTTCGTCCCACATGAACCAGAAGCGCTCCTGGCCCGGTGTGCCGAAGAGATAGAGCACGTGCTGCGGGTCGAGGGTGATCCTCCCGAAGTCCATGGCCACGGTGGTGGTGGACTTGGACTCGACCCCCTCCAGGCTGTCCGTCTGCTCGCCCGCCTGGGTGAGCATCTCCTCCGTACTCAGCGGTGAGATCTCACTGACCGCTCCCACGAAGGTCGTCTTGCCGACCCCGAAGCCACCCGCGACGAGGATCTTCAGCGCGGTGGGGAAGAGATCAGAGCCGTCGTCGTAGGCCATCGAGCACTGCCTCCAGCAAGGAAAGGTCGGTGGGGTCTTCGTCGGGGCGGGGCGCGCGCGTGGTGACCGCCCCGCAGTCCATCAGGTCGGAGAGCAGCACTTTGGAGACGACCACGGGCAGCCGCAGATAGGCGGCGATCTCCGCCACCGAGGTGGGCCGCTCGCAGAGCCCGAGGGTCTGCGCGTGTTCCGGGCCGAGGTGGGCGGGCAGCACCACCCCGGTCGCCATCACCTGGGACAGCAGGTCGAGTTCGGCGGTGGGGCGCGTGCGGCCGTTGCTCACGGCGTACGGGCGGATCAGCCGCCCGGCGGCCTCGTCGAGCCAGGGGCTGTCCTGCGGGAACGGCACGTTCAGCGCCCCGTGGCACTCGATGCGCCGGCCCGCCTGCGGGCCGGCGTCACCAGATAGGGACGCACGCTCTTCACCAGCATCGCCATCTCGTACCCCAGTACCGCCGCGTCGGTCTCCCGGCCGGCCAGTACCGCGAGGCAGGTGCCCGAGCCCGCCGTCGAGACGAAGAGCAGGGTGGAGTCGAGCTCCACCACGACCTGCCGTACCTCGCTGCTGTCGCCGAAGCGGGCTCCCGCGCTGCGGCCCAGCGAGTACAGGCCGGAGGCGAGGGCCGCCATGTGGTCGGCGCTGTCGGCGTCGAGGCCGTGCACCGACTTCACCAGACCGTCGGCGGACAGCAGAACGGCGTTGCGGGTGAACGGGACGCGCTGGACGAGCCCGCTCAACAGCCAGTCGAGATCGGACGCGTGCGCGGTCGGCGCTTCACTCACCATGGTGCATCTCCTCCTTGAAAACGTCTTCGTCGTACGGCGGTCCGTCGCCGAACCCCCGTTCGGGCTGCGCCTCGGCGAGGCTGATGCCGCGCTGGAAGGCCGCCATCAGACCCGGGTCGTGGACCGCCGGATGTTCTTCGTCCGCACGTGGTGCGGGAATGTCCTTGAGCTGCGGGACCAGATGCTCCTGGCTGCGGCGCCTGGGCAGGTCGGGGCGGAGCGCCGGGGAGAGCTTCGGGCCGGTCCCGATGTCGTACTGGGCGGGGTGGCCCGGCGCGCCGGGCTCGGGCGGCGGACCGTGCTGGACACCGGGGAGCGCGGCTGCCGGATTGGGCCGCTCGCTCCGGGTGTCCCGTACCGGCAGCGGCGAGGGTCCGGGGTTGTGGACAGCGGGAGCGGTGCCGGTGGGCGGATCGGCGCTGTACCGGGCGGGTGCGGGCGGGGCGGGCGTGGGCGCGGTGTCCGTGGACGGGGCGGGGGCGGACCGTTCCTCCACCCGGTCGGCCGGCTGCGGCAGTGGCTGCGGCTCGGGGCGGGCCAGCTGCTGGGGGCCGTGAGCACCCGACGGCTGCAGTCCGGCCTGGTCGGCCCCCAACAGCCCTGCGGGCAGGACGAGTACGGCCTGGACTCCGCCGTAGATGTTGGCCTGCAGCCGGACCGAGACCCGGTGCCTGCGGGCGAGCGCGGCCACGACGTACAGCCCGATCCGCCCGTCCTGGAGCAGATGGCCGACGTCGACCTGGTCGGGGTCGGCGAGCAGGGCGTTCATCCGGTCGGCCTCGGTGACGGACATGCCCAGTCCGCGGTCCTCGACCTCGACGGCGAGCCCGGCGGTGACGTGCTGCGCGCGCAGCAGCACCTGGGTGTGCGGCGCGGAGAACACGGTCGCGTTCTCGACCAGTTCGGCCAGCAGGTGGATGACGTCGGCGACGGCGTGTCCGCGCAGGGTGCCGTCGATGGGCGGTACCAGTTTGACGCGCGGGTACTGCTCGACCTCGGCGATGGCGGAGCGCATCACCTCGGTCAGGGTGACCGGGTTGGACCACTGGCGCCGGGAGATGGCACCGCCGAGCACGGCGAGGTTCTCCGCGTGCCGGCGGATACGGGTGGCCAGATGGTCCACGTGGAAGAGGCCCTTGAGCAGCTCCGGGTCCTCGACCTGGTTCTCCAGCTCGTCGAGCAGCTGGATCTCGCGGTGCACCAGCGACTGGAGCCGCCGGGCGAGATTGACGAAGACCTCGACCTTCTGCTCGTCGGCCTTGTCCGCGGACGGCGCACGGGATCCGGCGCGCGTGGTCGCCACCGCCGCCGCGGGGGACACCGTGGTCCCGGCGGACGGCGCGGCGAGCCGGGCCGCCTGGACCACGGAGGCGACCGCGGTCTCCTGGGCCCGGGCCAGTTCCCGGGCGAGCAGTTCGAAGGCGTCGCCCCGGGCCGACCCCGAGGGCAGAGGCCGCCGGGCGGGCGGCTCCTCCCCCCGGCCGAGCTGCTCGACGACGGCGCGCAGCTCGACCTGGCCACGCGCGCTGGAGCGGCGCAGGGCGTTGCAGCGGTCCAGCACCGTCCTGGCTACCCGGTCGGCGCCCAGCGCCGCTGCGGCCATGGCGGCGGCGGCGAGGGCCGCGCATCCGGCGAGTACCGCCCGCAGCGCCGGCAGCGCAGACGCCTGGGGGACTCCCGCGGAGTGGATCGTGTAGACGACGGCCGCCGTGCCGCTCAACGCTGCTACGACGGTCGGGAGAATGGCGGTGCGCAGCAGCTGAGGCCGTATGCGGGCCTCGGGCGTCGGCGGGGCGGACCGGGTACGGCGGGCGGCGGGCGGAGCCGGGGCGGGGCCCGGCGGGGGAACGGGGCGGGTGCCCGTCCGTCCGTGCCGTCCGCCTTCTTGGCGGTCCGTCCGCGCATCGGGTGCGCGAAGATGAGACATCAGCGTCCTCGGTACGTGGGATACCAGGGCTTACCGACAGGGGCGCAACTCACCCGCCGCGGCTCCCTGTTGATCAGCAGCCACTCACAGTAGTCGCCACGCCGCCACGCCCGGTGCGCAGTTGCCGAACTTGCGCGCCCGACGTCCCGCTCTGGTATGAGGGTTCGTACGTCCGGCCGAAAAATATGCTGCTGTCATGACGCAGGTTGCCGTCGCGGTCGCGCCGGGTTGACGGCGGCCGACCGCGACGGCACCATGTTCACGGCGTGGCCTACGCCCGACCTTCTCCGACCGCCCCCGGCGCGGTCTTCCACGAAGGCAGAGGGAATCCTGTTCTCAGGTCGCTGTTCTGGTCCGATCGTCTCGGGCGTGGTCGCTGGGGGGCTCCCGTTCGGGGCGTGGAAGGCCAGATGACAGCCCATAGGAACCTCAAGCGCCGGGTCCGTGCCCGCGCCGCCAGAACGGGTCAGTCCTATACCACTGCCCTCCGGCACTTCCGGTCGAATCCCATCGGAGACGTGATGCCGGAAACGAAGCATGTGCGGTTGGCCGTTGCTCAGACCACTGTCCGCGAAGACCCCCGCGAGAGCGCCGAACTGCGCGCAAGCGGGCGGGAACTGCGCGGTCTGATGCGGGAAGCCCACCGGGCGGGCGCCAGGATCGTACATTTCACCGAGGGAGCCATCTGCTTCCCCGACAAGCGGGTGATGTCCGTCGACGGCCCGGACAGGGTCGGGCCCGCGGACTGGAACCGGTTCGAGTGGACGGTGCTGCGCTCGGAACTGACCGCGACGGCGGAACTGGCCGGAGAGCTCGGGCTCTGGACCGTGCTGGGCTCGGCCCACCGGCTCACCGGGCCGAACCGGCCGCACAACAGTCTGTATGTGATCTCCGACCGGGGCGTGGTGGTGACGCGCTACGACGAACGCATGCTGTCGAACACGAAGGTCTCCTACATGTACACGCCCGGCTCGGTGCCGGTCACCTTCGAGGTCGACGCCGTGCGGTTCGGGTGCTCGCTCGGCATGGAGGCCCACTTCCCCGAGATCTTCGGCGAGTACGAGCGGCTCGACGTCGACTGCGTCCTCTTCTCGACGACGGGCGGCGCCCCGGGCTTCGCCACCGAAGTACGGGGGCACGCCGCGGTCAACAGCTACTGGGCCAGCTTCTCCGTGCCCGCACAGCAGAGTTCGGTCGCACCGGCCGGGGTGGTCGCCCCGGACGGCGAGTGGGCCGTCCGGTGTCCGCGGGACGGGACGCCGTCGGTGGTGGTCGTCGACATCGAGTGCGGTTCGGACGCCATCGTGAACTCACTGGCCAGGCCGTGGCGGCGCACGGCGCGCGCCGGTCTCTACGACCGGTACATCGTCCGTGAGGACGCCCGGAGCGACGACCGCAGCCTGTTCTGACCCGGGGCGTGTTCCGGGTGACGCGGCACGGACAGCTGCCGCGTTGTCAGCGCACTGTTGTGTGACCAGGTGACGAAACTATTCTGTGCGTCGTTGCCACCCGCATTGCCGGGCGCCCGGCCGAATCCGGCCGGGCGGCCGTGACCGGCGACCGCGGACCTCTGTCGAAAGGCGCTCCCTGATGCCGGTTGCCCTGGTGCTGCTGCTCTCCGGTACCTGGCTGCTCTCCGGGTCCCTGGTCACCGGGACCGACCCGCTGATCGTCGCGGTCGGCCGCACCGCGGTGTGCTGCGCGGCGCTCACCGCGGTCGCCGCTTCGACCTCCGCCGGCCGGGCCGACCTGCGACGGGCGGTGGCCCGGCCCGGCACCGTCTGGCTGTTGGGGCTGCTCGGCTTCGCCGGGTACGCGGCGGGCACCCTCCTCGCCATCCCCCGCATCGGCACCTCGCTCACCAACCTCGTCGTGGCGCTGATGCCGTGCGCCTCGGTGGCCGTGGGGGCGGTCTGCTTCGGGGAGCGGTCGACGGTACGCAAGGTGCTCGGCGCGGCTGTGGCGGCAGCAGCCGCCGCGGGGTACGCGGCGCTCGGCGCCGACGCGGGCGACATCGACGCGATGGGCCTGCTGCTCGCGGGCGCGGCGACCGTCGCCTTCGCGGTGTACGGGTTCCTCTACCGCGACCGGCTCGCACATCTGCCGCCGCTCGCCGTACTGCCCGTACTGCTCGGCGCGGCGACCTGTCTGCTGGTACCGATGTCCCTGCCCGCCCTGGTGCACCGCCCGCCGTCCCTCGGTGCGACCGGCGGCATCGTGCTGCTGGGCGCGGCGGTCTACGCCCCCGCCTACCTCGTGCAGCACCGGCTCATCCTGCTCCGCGGCCCGGTCTTCACCGCGGCCGTCCAGCTCGCGGTCCCGTTCACGGTGCGGCTCGGGGACTGGGCGCTCGGCTCGGCCGCCGCTCCGTCGGCGGCCGAGCTCGCACTGCTCGCGGTGTGCTGCGGCGGGATCGCACTGGTCACCGTCCAGCGACGGACCGCGCCGGCCACCGCTGCGCCGCCCGCGGCACCGCCTGACGCAGCGGCGCCGCTACCGGACGCCGTGGTCCCGCCCCCGGGCAGAGGGCGGGACCACGGGCTCCGGTAGGCCCGGTCGGGGCTAGCCGCGCTTCAGCCGCAGCGTCACCAGCTCGAAGGGCCGCAGCGTCAACCGCACCGCGCCGTCGGCCAGTTCGGGCAGCGGCGCGTCCTCCAGGGTGCGCTCCAGGAGGTCGGTCGCGACCGCTCCGGCGACCTCGAAGCCCGCTGCGACACGGGCGCGGGCCCGGCCGCCGGCCGCCTCGTAGAGACGGACGACGACGTCTCCGCTCGCGTCGTCGGCGAGCTTGACCGCGGAGACCACCACCGCGTCGTTGTCGACCGACACCAGCGGGGCGACCTCGGCGTCGCCGGTCACCCGCCGCTCGGGCAGGTTGACGCGGTAGCCCTCACGCACCGCGTCGGTGACGCTCGCGCCCGGCGCCAGCGCGTGCCGGAAGCGGTGGACGCCCTGATCGGTCTCCGGGTCGGGGAAGCGCGGGGCACGCAGCAGGGAGACCCGCACCGTGGTCGTCGTGCCGCCGTCGTCCGCGCGGACGGTGCGGGTCACGTCGTGACCGTAGGTCGAGTCGTTGACCAGCGCGACGCCCCAGCCCGGCTCCTCCAGGTGGACGAAGCGGTGGTTGCACGCCTCGAACTTGGCGGCCTCCCAGCTGGTGTTGGTGTGGGTCGGACGGTAGAAGTGCCCGAACTGCGTCTCCGACGCGTACCGCTCGGCGTGCACGTCCAGCGGGAAGGCGGCCTTGAGGAACTTCTCGGTCTCGTGCCAGTCGACCTCGGTGGCGATGTCGAGCAGTTTGGCCCCGGGCGCCAGGGTCAGCAGTTGGCTGACCTTCGACTCGCCGAAGCTGCGGACCACGCGCACCGCGACGGTGCCCGCGTCCTCGACCGGGGAGACCTCGTCGGCGTCCGTGAGGTCGGTGACGGTGTTCCGGTAGAACTCGTCGACGTCCCAGGCGTCCCACATGTTCGGGAAGTCCGGGTGGATCTGCAGCAGGTTCGCCGCGCTGCCCGGCGCCACGCTCTCGCGGTCCGCTTCGATGTCGTACGCGGAGACGACCAGACCCCGGCCGTCGACCTCGATCCGCAGCAGGCCGTTGTCGAGCACGAAGCCGCCGCCCTCGCGCGCGGTGAGCCGGGCCGCCGGACCGGCCACCGGCGCCGACGCCCCGCCGAACGCGACGCCGTTCCGCTGGTGCGGGGCGCCGTTGAAGACCAGCTCCGAGCCGGCCGACGCGTCACCGGCGAGTGCGCGTTGCGCGGCGTCGATGATGCCGTTCAGCTCCGCGGCGACGGCGGCGTACGTCTTCTCGGCCTCGCGGTGCACCCAGGCGATCGACGATCCCGGCAGGATGTCGTGGAACTGGTGCAGCAGTACGGTCTTCCAGATCCGGTCCAACTGCTCGTACGGGTAGGAGAATCCGGCCCGCACGGCCGCGGTCGCCGCCCACAGTTCGGCCTCGCGGAGCAGATGTTCGCTGCGCCGGTTGCCCTGCTTGGTCTTCGCCTGGCTGGTCAGGGTCGCGCGGTGCAGTTCCAGGTAGAGCTCGCCGACCCAGACCGGTGCGTTCGGGTACTCCGCCTCCGCCTTGGTGAAGAAGTCGGTGGGCGTCTCCCAGGTCACCGTCGCGGAGCCTTCGAGGTCCCGCAGCCGGGCGGCCTTCGCGATCATCTCGCGGGTCGTGCCGCCCCCGCCGTCGCCCCAGCCGGTGGGCGCGAGCGAGTGCTCCGCCACGCCCTTGTCCTTGAAGTTCTTCGCCGCGTGGGCGATTTCGCTGCCCTTCATCGAGCAGTTGTACGTGTCGACGGGCGGGAAGTGCGTGAAGATCCGGGTGCCGTCGATGCCCTCCCACTGGAAGGTGTGGTGCGGGAACTTGTTGGTCTGGCTCCAGGAGATCTTCTGGGTGAGCAGCCACTTGGACCCGGCGGCCTTGATGATCTGGGGCAGCCCGGCGGCGAAGCCGAAGGTGTCGGGAAGCCAGGCCTCGTCGTTCTCGATGCCGAACTCGTCGAGGAAGAACCGCTTGCCGTGCACGAACTGGCGGGCCATCGCCTCCGAGCCCGGCATGTTCGTGTCCGACTCGACCCACATCCCGCCGGACGGCACGAACCGCCCGTCCGAGACGGCCTCCTTGACCTTCGCGTAGACCTCGGGCCGGTGCTCCTTGATCCAGGCGAACTGCTGCGCCTGCGACATCGCGAAGACGAACTCGGGCTCGTCCTCCAGGAGCGCGGTCATGTTCGACGTCGTACGCGCCACCTTGCGCACCGTCTCGCGCAGCGGCCACAGCCAGGCCGAGTCGATGTGGGCGTGGCCCACGGCGCTGATGCGGTGGGCGGACGGCGTCGCGGGCGACGCGAGGACACCGGCGAGCTGCTCGCGGGCGGCGGCTGCTGTGCCGTTCACGTCCTGCAGGTCGACCGCGTCGAGCGCACGGCCGACCGCGCGCAGGACGTCCCAGCGGCGGGCGCCGTCGACGGGCAGTTCCGCCATCAGCTCACCCAGCACCTCCAGGTCCTGGACGAGCTGCCACACCGTCTCGTCGAAGACCGCCAGGTCCATCCGGGCCAGCTTGTACTGCGGTTCGGTGCCCGCCGTCTCCTTGTCGCCCAACCGGGTCGGCAGGAAGGGGTGGTAGTCGAGGATCACCGGGTTCGACGCGCCCTCGATGTGCAGCCGGACCTCTTCGCCGCCGCTGACGGGCGCCCCGATGCGGACCCACTGGTTGCGCGGGTTGAGCCCCTTCACGGGCGTGCCGTCGGGGCGGTAGACGAGCCCCTCGCACTGGAAGCCGGGCATGTTCTCGTCGAAGCCGAGGTCGAGGATCGCCTCGACGCTCTTCCCCGCCCACTCGGCGGGGACGGTGCCGGTGACGCGGAACCAGCTGGTCCCCCAGGGAGCCCCCCACGCGTCGCCGACCGCGATCGGTTCGGGCGTGGCGGCAAGCCCTTCGGCGACGGGGACGGGCTCGCCCGGTGCGTTCCACACCGCGACGTCCAGCGGTACGGACTCGGGGTACACGGCGGGGCGGATGCGCTCGTCGAGTACGCGCTTGAGGCGGCCTTCGACCAGGGCGCGGTCGTCATGCATGAGGGGGTACTCCGTTGTGAGTGGGGGTGCGGGTCGGTACTACCGGTGGTGCGAGGGCGGGGCAGGTCACCGGTCAGCGAACCTGGTCCGGGGTGAGGACCTCGGTGATGCCCCGGGCAGCCAGGTGCTCCTGGTCGGCGGCGAGGCTCGCGAGTACGGCGGTGGGGCGGACACCCTCCGCCGTGAGCCGGAAGAAGGCCTCGAAGAACTCTCCGCCGGGGGCGCAGGTCGAGCGCCGGGGGGCGGTCTCGTCGTCGCCCGCGTCGACGACGAGGGCGGTGGCGCGGGGCGCGGGACGGTTCTCCCTGCCGCGCCACTCCTCGACGATCCGGGCGATGGACCGTCCGGCGGGCTTGATCTGCCCGTCGTTGGTCAACAGGCCGAGGCTGTACTCCAGTTCGGGGAAGTCCGCCAGCGAGCGTGACACGTCGTGGGAGCACCACCAGGTGACACCCCAGACGTCCTCGCAGTCCAGCGCGTTCGCCACGGTCGCCTCGGTGAAGGCGGCGGCGTGCTCGGCCGGGACGAGCGGGGCGGGGGCGCCGACCTCCTGCAGCCACACCGGCCGGTGCGGGTCGAGCGCCCACGCCTTGGAGAGCTCGATCATGTACGCGCCGTGGTGCTCGGTGGGCACGGCGGTCCGGCCGTGCCGCTGCGCGGTGCCGTTGAAGACCCAGGAGTGCACGGTGGTGGCGGCGCCGAGGCGGGCCGAGTGCGCGGGGGTGAACGGCTGCTCGTTCTGGTACCAGGCGGCGTCGTACTCGGCGTGCAGATGCATCTTCCCGGGCGCGCCCTCCTCGCAGGCCTCCAGCATCCGGCGCAGCCAGCTCTCCGCCTGGCCGGTCGAGATGCGGTCCGGATCGGGGTGGGGGCCGCTCGCGAACTGGTTGATCTCGTTGCCGAGGGTCATGCCGATGAAGTTCGGCCGGTCGGCGAGGGCAGCCGCGAGCGTACGCAGGTACTCGGCCTGCCCGGACACGACATCCGGGTCGGTGAAGATGTTGCGCCGGTGCCAGGTCCGGGTCCAGGCGGGCAGGAAGTCGAAGCTCGACAGGTGGCCCTGCAGCCCGTCCACATCGACGTCGAGGCCGCGCTCCCCGGCCGCGTCCGCGAGCTGCACCAGCTGCTCGACGGCGCGTGGCCTGATCAGGGTGCGGTTCGGCTGGAAGAGCGGCCAGAGCGGGAACACCCGGATGTGGTCGAGGCCGAGGCCCGCGATCGCGTCGAGGTCGGCGCGTACGGCGTCGATGTCGAAGTCGAGCCAGTGGTGGAACCAGCCCTGGCTGGGGGTGTAGTTGGCGCCGAAGCGCGGAACGGAGGAGCTCATGGGGGAGGAAGTGTCCTGGTTCTGTGGTGCGGCACGGATGGGGTGGGGCTCAGCCCTTGACGGCGCCCTCGCCGACCCCGCGGAAGAAGAAGCGCTGCAGTCCGGCGAAGAGGATGATCAGCGGGAGTACGGCGATGATCGTGCCCGCGGCGACGAGGCGTTCGTCGTTGGCGAAGGTGCCGTGCAGATAGTTCAGGCCGATGGTCAGGGTGAAGTGGTCCGGATCGCTGAGGACGATCAGGGGCCACAGGAAGTCGTCCCACGAGCCCATGAACGCGAAGATCGCGACGACCGCGAGGGTCCCCTTCACCGCGGGCAGGGCGATGCGCAGGAACCGCTGCCAGACGTTCGCCCCGTCGACGAAGGCCGCTTCCTCCACCTCCTGCGGGAGGTTGAGGAAGGCGTTGCGCATCAGGAGGACGTTCATCGCGCCGATGCTGCCGGGCAGCAGCACGGCGATCAGGGTGTTGTTCAGGCCGAGGTCACGCATCGTCGTGAACTGGGCGATGATGATGCCCTCGACGGGGACGAGCATCGCGAGGATGAACGCCAGGGTGGCGGCCTTGCGCCCCCGGTAGCGCAGCCGGGCCAGCGCGTAGCCGGCCAGTGCGGCGCCGACGCAGTTGGTGACGACGTTGGCGGCGGCGACCTTGACGGAGTTCAGCGCGTAGTCCCACACGGGGATGGTGTCGGCGACGCGTGTGTAGTTGCCGAAAGTGGGGTGGCTGGGCAGGAACTTCGGCGGTGAGCTGAAGATGTCCTCGGTCGGGCCCTTGAGCGAGGTGGACAGCTGCCACACGAACGGGCCCACGGTCAGGGCGAGCACCGCGAGCAGCAGCACATAGCGGAGGACGAGTTGCCAGCCGGGGACGCGCTTCCCGTCCTTGTCCGTGATCGTCATGGTCTTCACGCGTCCTCCCTGCGGTCGGCGCGGAGCACCAGAAGCATCAGTACGACGGTGACGACGAACACCACGACCGAGATGGCCGAGGCGTAGCCGACGCGGCCGGAGAGTCCGGTGCCCACCCGCTGGACGAGCATCACCAGGGTGGTGTCCTCGCCTGCCGGGCCCCCGCTGGGTCCGGCCATCAGATAGACCTCGGAGAACACCTTGAAGGAGCTGACCGAGGCGAGCGCGGCCACCAGCACCATGGTGGAGCGGACCGCGGGAACGGTGACGGCGAAGAAGCGGCGTACGGCGCCCGCTCCGTCGACCGAGGCGGCTTCGTGCAGTTCGCGGGGGACGTTCGACAGCGCGGCGAGATAAATGATCATGTAGTAGCCGAGCCCCTTCCAGACCGTGACCGCCATCGCGCTGCCGAGCAGCAGCCACTGGTCGCTGAGGAAGCCGACCTTGCCGATCCCCACCGCTTCGAGGAGCGCGTTGATCAGTCCGCGGTCGTCGAGCATCCACACCCAGATCAGGCCGACGACGACGATGGACGCGACGACCGGGGTGTAGAACGCCGCGCGGAAGAAGGCGATTCCGGGGATGTGCCGCTGCACCAGCATCGCGAGGAGCAGCGGCAGGATCACCAGTGCGGGGACGACACCGACCATGTACAGGACGCTGTTGCGCAGCCCGATCCAGAACATGTCGTCGTGCAGCAGTTCCTGGAAGTTCGCGAGCCCCACGAAGTGGCCGGGCACGAGGGTCCGGCGGTCGGTGAAGGCGTTGACCAGGGTGCTGAAGAACGGATAGAGGATGAACACGCCGACGACCAGCAGTCCAGGCGCGGCGAACAGCCAGGGACTGAAGGGAAGTTGGCGCCTGATGCCACTGCGGGCCGCACGGCCGCCGGAGCCGTGGCTCCGGTCGGCCGGGCCCGCCGGCGTACTGACCGAGGAGATCACCTCGGGGGCGGTGGAGGAGTTCATCGCGGGCTCGGCTCAGCTCTGCTGCAGGAGGCGGTCACAGGCCTTGACAGCGTTGTCAAGGGCTTCCTTCGGGCTCTCCTTGCCCTGCAGCGCCCGCGCCACCGCGTTGCGCAGCTCGGTCTTCATCTGGTCACTGAACAGGACCGGCGTGTAATTGACCGCCGTCTTCAGCGACTTGGCGGCGGCGACGCGCACCCGGGTCACGTCGGTGCCGTCCTCCTTGGTGAAGTACGGGTCGTCCAGGGAGCCCTCGGTGCTCGGGAAGATGGCCACCTTCTTGGCGAACTCCATCTGCCGGGTCGCGTCGGTCACGAAGTGGGCGAAGGCGACGGCGGCGGGCTTCTTCTTGGTCCTGGAGTTCACCATCACGCCCATGACGTACATGTTGGCGTGGCCCGTGCTGCTGACCTGGTCGGTGATCCCGATGTTCTTGTAGAGGCTCGGGGCCTGCTTCTTGAAGTTGTCCAGGTCGAGCGCGCTGCCCGGGTTCATCGCGACGGACCCGGTCTGGAACTTGTGGCCCGTCGACTCGGGGGTGGCGGTCAGCGCCTCCGGGTCGAGCGCCTTCGCGTCGTACAACTCCTTGTAGTGGGTGAGGAGTTCGACACCCTTGGCGTCGTTGAAGGCGAAGCCGGTGCCCGCCTTGTTCATGAGCTGCCCGCCGTAGCGGCCGAAGTCCTCGATGGTGGGGATGTTCGCCAGGGTCGCGATCTTGCCCTTGCTGTTCTTGGCCATCTTCAGCCCTGCGGCGAAGACCTCGTCGTACGTCTTCGGCGGGTTCGCGGGGTCGAGGCCCGCCTCCTCGAAGAGGGTCTTGTTGTAGAAGAGCGGCCCGGTGTTGAGGTACCAGGGGAAGGCGTAGGTGCCCTGCATGCCCGGTATCTGATGGCTCTTCCAGGCGCCGGGCAGGTACTCCTTGGCGTACTTCGCCGCCGTCTTGTCCTTGTCGAGGTCCATCGCGATGCCGGCCTTGGCCAGCGGGGCCACCAGGTCGGGCGAGACGTTGACGACATCGGGGAGCGTGCCGCCCGCGGCGTCGGCGCTGATCTTGTCGGGGTACCCCTCGGCCGGACGGTCGACCCACTTCACATGGGTGCCCGGGTACTTCTTCTCGAAGTCCGCGACGACGCCGTTGAAGTAGTCCTTGAAGTTGGCCTGCAGGTTCCAGGTCTGGAAGGTGATGTTGCCCTCGATCTTGCCCGAGGAGTCGGCGGAGCCGGAGTCGGCCCCACCGCCACAGGCGCTGAGCGGCAGGACGGTGGCAAGAACGACGGCAGCGGCGACTGCTCTGCGGGAGATACGCACGGTGAACGGCTCCTTTGCTCGGACCAGGCGTGAAGGCGCAGGCCGACGCTGCGAGGCCGCCGGACGTCTACACCCAGCAGACATTGCAATGCCTGCTGCGGAAAAGTCAATACATTCGCCCGACCGAACTCGCTCCCAGGTCCAACTGTGCAGGTCAGGCAGGTGCACATCAAGGGTTGCGCTGAACTACTAATGCGCTTTAGGTTGCTTGCACTCAAGCGCATTAGTCCACGGAACGAACAGCGTCGGCCGACGCGTGCCAGGGGCCGTATGATGCGCGACAGAGCGCACACGCGGAGTAATCGGAACGCTGGGAAGGCGAGTACGGGTGACAACGAACCTCCCGTCGGGCGACGGCACTCCGCCGGCCAGACGCAGCGCGGCACGCCGTCCGACGATGAAGGACATCGCCCGCCGCGCCGGTGTCTCGGAGAGCGCCGTCTCGTTCGCGCTGAACGACCGGCCGGGCGTCTCGGAGATCACCCGCGACCGGGTGCGCCGGGTCGCCGAACAGCTGGGCTGGCGCCCGAACACCGCGGCCCGCGCGCTCTCCGGCGAGGGCTCCGCGACCGTGGGTCTGGTGCTGGCCAGGCCCGCGGCGATGCTGGGCGTCGACTCGTTCTTCCTTCAGCTGATCTCCGGCATCCAGGAAGTTCTGGCGGAGCGTCACCTGGGCCTGCTGTTCCAGGTGGTGGAGGACACGGCAGCCGAGTGCGCGGTCTACCGGCGCTGGTGGGCCGAGCGCCGCGTCGACGGCGTCCTGGTCGTCGATCTGCGGGTCGACGACCCCCGCCCGGAGTTGCTGGACGAACTCGGGCTGCCCGGGGTGGTCATCGGCGGACTGCCCGGTTCCCACCCGAATCTGTCGCAGATCCGGGCCGACGACGCAGGCGCGATGGCCTCCGTCGTCGGCCGTCTGCACGCACTCGGCCACCGGCGCATCGTGCACATCGCGGGCCTGCCCTCACTCGCCCACACCGAGCGCCGCATCCGCTCGCTGCGCGCCGAGGCCGACCGCCGGGGCCTGGCCGAGGTCCGCTCGGTACCGACGGACTACTCCGACACGGAGGGCGCTGCGGTCACCCGCCGGGTCCTGCTGGGCGACGCACCGCCCACCGCTCTCGTCTACGACAACGACGTGATGGCGGCGGCCGGGGCCGCGGTCACGACCGGCCTCGGCTTCGGCGTTCCCCGTGACGTGTCCATCGTCTCCTTCGAGGACTCGGCACTGTGCCGCATGGTCCATCCGTGGCTGACGGCGCTCTCCCGGGACACGGTCGCCTTCGGCCGGGCCGCGGCCCGGGAACTGACCGCACTGGTCGACGGGGGGCCCGCCCGCGCCGTGCAGGTACCGCTCCCCCAGTTACTGGAACGGGAGAGTACGGCCGTCGCATCGCGGTGAAGGCGCCCCCCGGACCGCGCTTCCCGCCGGGGGCGTTCCTCAGCCGCCCGGAGTACCCGGACCGCCCGTCACTCGGTGGCGCCGGCGGTCCGCCGGGAGGTACCGGTGGGCCGGGGCCGCCCCGTCTCCGCCGGGGGCCAGGTGGGCCAGCCGTGCTCGGGCAGCGCGGCGACCGACCGCCACCACGGCGTCACCTCCGGCCGGTCCGCCGGTTCGAACGGCTCGCCCGGCCGTGGCGCGGCCGTGGCGACACCGGCCTTGTGTCCGGCCAGCATCGTCCGCTCGGCAGGTTCCGCCCACGGGTGGAACGCCAGATTGAACGTCCCCCAGTGGATCGGCATCATCACCCCGTGCGGGCCGCCCTGCAGGTCCAGGTGGGTACGGATGCCCTCATCAGGGGTCATGTGGATGTCGGGCCAGTACTCGCTGTACGCCCCGACCTGGATCATCGTGGCGTCGAACGGCCCGTGCTCCGCGCCGATGTCCTTGAAGCCGGGGAAATACCCCGTGTCGCCGCTGTGGTAGATCCGGTGGTCCGGACCCGCGACGGCCCAGGACGCCCAGAGCGTGTGCTGCTGATTGCGCAGGCCACGTCCGCAGAAGTGCCTGGCGGGGGTGGCGGTGAGCCGGAGCCCGGCCACCTCGGCGGTCTCGTTCCAGTCCAGCTCGTGCATCCGGTCCGGGGTCACGCCCCAGCGCTCCAGATGGGCGCCGACACCGAGCGGCACCACGAAGACCGTGTCCGTACGTGCCAGGGCCTTGATGGTGGGGAGGTCGAGATGGTCGTAGTGGTCGTGGGAGATCACCACGACGTCGACGGACCCGACCGTGGCGAGCGGCACCGGAACGGGGTGCAGCCGCTTCGGCCCGGCGAAGGAGAACGGGGAGCAGCGCTCGCCCCAGACCGGGTCGAACAGCACCCGCCGCCCGTCGATCTCGGCGAGCACGGTGGAGTGCCCCATCCAGGTGAGCCGCAGCCCCGAAACGGGCGGCTTGGCGAGGTCGGCGAGGGTCGTGGCGTGTACGGGCACGGTCCCGCCGGGAGACCTGAGGACCCGCTCCTCCTTGCGGAAGTAGACCTTCGCGAACTCCCCCATGGATCCGGCCGGTCGCGTCCTGGCCCCCACCGGGTTCTGGAACACCCCGTCGGCGAAGTTGGGCGAGCGGCGGATGCGCGCCATTCGCTCCCCGGCCGGGTCCGCACCGAAGCCCTCCGGCCGCAGTGCGCGGAGCCGTGGCCGCAGAGAACGGGAATCGGGCACAGGGACCTCCTGGTGTTCGATGTCGATCCATTATGTGCGGACGACGCGACGGAGGAGGGACGGGCCCGTGAACGATCCCCGAACCGGACGGCCCCTCGGAGGCTGTCGGGTGACCTCTCGGCCGGGACCGCGCCGGAGGCCGGTCACAGCGGCAGCAGGTCGGGGCGCTTCGCCTCGACATGGTCCCCGGAGGACTCGCCGCGCAGCCGGCGGCCGATCCACGGGACGAGGTGCTCGCGCGCCCAGTGGATGTTGTCGCGGCGCACCTCGGCCGAGCCGCGCGGCGGCTCCGGCGGCCACGGCTGGTCCGGGTCCGCCGGTACGTCGAGTCCCAGCACCTGGGCGGCGCGGAGCGCGACCCGGGTGTGCCCCTCGGGCGAGAGGTGCAGCCGGTCGTCGTCCCAGGCCCGCCTGTCCTGGATGGTCTTGAGCGACCAGAGGTCGAGCACCGGGGCGCCGTGCCGTGCGGCGATGACCCGGACGTGTTCGTTGTACGTCGCTATCTTGCCGCGCAGATGGCGCAGGACCGGAACGCCCCGGGTGTCGAAGCCGGTGGTCACCATGACGGTGCGGACCGAACCGCACAGGTCGGCGAGGGCCCGCTCGAAGCGCTCGGCCGCGTCGTCCGGGTCGGAGCCCGGACGGATGATGTCGTTGCCGCCCGCGGAGAAACTGACCAGGTCGGGGGCGAGCTCCTTGGCGCGCGGGACCTGCTCCTCGACGATCTGGTCGAGGAGGCGTCCGCGCACGGCGAGGTTCGCGTACCGGAAGGTGTGCTCGGGGACGCGGTCGTCGAGAAGCACGGCGAGCCGGTCGGCCCAGCCCACGAAGGTTCCGTCGGGGCCGGGGTCGCCGACGCCCTCGGTGAAACTGTCGCCGATCGCCGCGTACGACCCGATGATGTCGCTGTTTTCTGTTGCCGAATCGTCTGCCACAACGGCTCATCCTGCACCGCGCGATGTGACCTACGCGACCGTAATAGGGGGGTGACAGGCCGTGAGATAGACCACCCGGTCAGTTTTGGTAAAGCTGGAATAAGACCGCCGCCCCCGCGGCGCCGGGCGAGATGGTTGCATGAGGAACCGATGTCGTATCGTCGGAAATCGCAGGGCCGTAGGACGCGGCCCGGATCAGCAGGTCCATACCGCGCCGACGGCGGCCACCGGCCCTCGTCGGCAGACACGGAGGAGCCCCCGTGACACAGCAGCTGCCGCAGGTCCCGTCGACAGAACCCGAGCTGGCCGGGGTACGCAACTTCCGTGACGTGGGCGGGCTGCCGACCGTGGACGGGCGTCGGGTGCGGCAGGGAAGGCTGTTCCGCAGCGGTCACCTCGCGCACGCCACGGAGCAGGACGCGGCCTTCCTGTCCTCGCTCGGGCTGCACACGATCTTCGACTTCCGCAACGCGGCGGATCTGGCGCTCGACGGCCGGGACGTGGAGCTGCCCGGGGTGCGCCACGTGAACATCCCGCTGACCGACCCGGCGGACGGCTCCGAGTTCTGGAAGATGGTCCGCGACGGCAAGCTCGACAAGCTGCGGGAGGCCCTCGGGGACGGCCGCGCCGCGGACGGGATGGCCGACTCGTACCGGACCATCATCACCACCCGTACCGCCGAGCACAGCCAGGTTCTGCACGCCCTCGCCGAGGACAGTGTCCCCGCCCTGCTGCACTGTGCGGCGGGCAAGGACCGGGCCGGGCTGTCCATAGCGGTCTCGCTGCTCGCCGTGGGCGTGGAGCGGGACGCCATCAAGGCCGACTACCTCAAGTCGAACGAACCGCACCGGCGGTACCAGGTCAAGCGCGGCGACCAGTCGGCCGCCGCACGGTCCCCCGAGGTGATGAGCCTGCTGAGCCCGCTCTTCGAGGCCCGCGCCGAGTACCTGGACAGGGCATTCGCCACCATCGACGAGGTGTGGGGCACCACCGACCGCTATATCGCCGAGGGGCTGAAGGTCACCCCGCAGACGCGGGAGAAGCTGCGCGCCCGGCTGCTGGACGACGCGTCCTGAGCCGACCGCGCCCCGTTCCCCGCCTCCGCCCGCCGGGTGCGCCTACTGCTGGCCGCCCAGCGTGAACAGCAGGTAGATGAACCCGGCGAAGAGATGGCCCGCCACCAGGTAGGCGAACAGCCTTATGACGAGTCCCCGCGGGAACTTCTTCTCCTCGTTGTTCATGGCGGACATGGCAGGCCTCTCGTCGGAACTGATCTGGTTGCGGGGCATCAGTGCAGATCCGGGCTCTGCAACAGGGTGTGCACGAAGAGCAGTTCGGCCCCTTCGCGGGTGGCCGCGGCAATGCGGTGCGGGGTGAGCGAGTCGAAATGGGCGCTGTCCCCGGGGGCGAGTTCGTGCACGGCGTCCCCGAGGCTCAGCCGCAGCCTCCCGGTGAGGACGTACAGCCACTCCTCGCCGGGATGGACGCGGACGAGCTCGCCCTGCGCCCCGTACGGGACCTGCACCCGCAGGGCCTGCATCGCTCGCCCGGAGCCGCCCGCCGTGTGGTACGTCCAGCCGTCGGCCTCGACCGGCTCGCTCCTCCCGCCGCGGATGACGGGCTCCCGCTCGGGCGGCATTTCACCGAGCAGCTCGGAGACGGTGGTGCCGTAGATCCGGGCGAGGGAGAGCAGCATCGGCAGTGAAGGCTGCCGCGCGCCCGTCTCCAGCCTGGAGAGGTGCGCCGGGGAGAGACCGGCCCGGTGGGAGGCGGCCTCCAGCGTGAGACGTCCGCGGCGGCGCAGTTCACGCAGGCGCGGCGCGACGTCGGGGAGTTCCTCGGCGGGAGTGCTCATGTACCCATTGGGACAGCAAAATGCCTCAGAGGCAAATTTCTTGCCTCTGAGGCAAAATCCATGGGTCCAGCAGGACGGGTCAGCGGTTGGCTACGGCCTGCTTCACCAGTGTCCTCCCGAAGTCCCACATCAGACCGCCCCCGCCGTGTGCGTCTTCCATCACAGCGGTGAAGGCCTCGACGAAGCGGTCCACCTCGGCCTCACCGATGGTCAGCGGCGGGATCAGCTTGATCACTTCCAGATGGTCGCCGGAGACCTGGGTGAGGATGCGGTGCTTCTGCAGCAGCGGTACGACGACCATCTGCGCGAAGAGTCCCTTGCGGGCGGCCTGGAGCATCGTCCACCTGCTGCGGAGCTTCAGCGACGAAGGACGGCCGAACTCGATACCGATCATCAGCCCGCGCCCGCGGACGTCGTGCAGCAGCTCGTACTTCGGAATCAGCGCCGCCAGCCGCGACTTCAGCAGCTCCCCCGTCACCCGGGCGTTGGCGACGGTCTGCTCGTCCTCCATGACCGAGAGGACCGCGAGCCCGGCGGCCATCGCCTGGGCGTTGGATCCGAAGCTGGCCGAGTGCACGAGCACCCGGTCCATGGACGAGTAGACCTTCTTGAAGATCCAGTCCTTGCCGAGCGTCGCGCTGACGGGGACGTATCCGCCGGAGAGGGCCTTGGCCACACAGACCAGGTCCGGCTCGACGCCCTCCTCGTGCTGGTAGGCGTAGAAGTCCCCGGTCCGGCCGAGCCCCGTCTGCACCTCGTCGGCGATCAGCAGCGCCTTGTGACGGTGCAGCAGCTCCTGGGCGGCCCGCAGGAATCCGGGCGGCGACGCCAGGACGCCCTTGCCCTGGATCGGCTCGACGACGAAACCGGCCACGTCCCCGCGCTTCAACTCCCGCTCCAGCGCAGCCAGATCGCCCATCGCGATCGCGGTGTCGGGCAGCAGCGGCGCGAATCCGTCCCGGAAGCCGTCCTCCCCGTTGACCGAGAGCGAGCCGGTCGTCAGCCCGTGGAAGGCGTGGGAGCAGTAAAGGATCCTGGGCTTCCCGGTGGCGTACCGGGCGAACTTCAGCGCGGTCTCCACCGCTTCCGTGCCGCTGTTGCCGAAGAACACCCGGTCCAGGTGCGGCGAGTGCTCCAGCAGTTTCTCGGCGAGCAGGCCGGGCAGCGGCTGGCAGTCGAAGCGCGTCAGATCGGCGAGCGAGGCGTCCAGCACGTCGTGCAGTGCCTTGCGTACGACGGGGTGGTGGCGGCCGAGCCCCATCACGCCGAAGCCCGCGAGCATGTCCAGGTAGTCGTTGCCGTCCGCGTCCCAGAAGTGGGCTCCCTCGGCCCGTTCGTAGACACGGTCGAAGCCGATGGTGTGCAGCATCCGCGGCAGCTGGTGGTTCAGGTACCGCGCGTGCAGCTCGTAACGCTCACCGCCCCGCTCGGCCAGCAGGGTCGCCAGGTCGAACCCCTTGGGCGCGCCTTCCGTCATTCCGTCTTCTCCTTGGCTTTCAGGGCGGCGCTGATCCGTCCTGCGATCTCGACGGGCGTGAGCCCGATGTCGGCCAGTACCTCGCCTCGCTTGGCGTGCGGGAGGAACTGCTCGGGGATTCCGAAGGTCCGCAGCGGTACGTCCACGCCCGCGTCGCGCAGCGCCTGCCCGACGGCCGAGCCCACACCGCCGCTGCGGCTGTTGTCCTCGACGACCGCGACCAGCCGGTGCCCGGCGGCGAGCGGGGGCAGCTGCTCGTCCACCGGCTTGACCCAGCGGGGGTCGACGACCGTACAGCCGATCCCCCGGCCCTCCAGGAGTTCGGCGGCCTGCAGGCAGACCGGCGCGAGTACGCCGACGGCCACCAGAAGCACCTGGGGGCGGTCGGCGCGGTGCAGTACGTCCATCCCGCCCACCCGGTCGATCGCCGGAACCGGCTCGCCCACGGATTCCTTGGGGAAGCGCAGCACGGTCGGCGCGTCGTCGACGTCGACGGCTTCCCGCAGCTGGGCCCGGAGCTGGTCGGCGTCGCGGGGCGCGGCTATCCGGAGGCCGGGCACGACCTGGAGGAGGGACATGTCCCACATGCCGTTGTGCGAGGCCCCGTCGTCCCCGGTCACACCTGCCCGGTCGAGTACGAACGTCACCCCGCACCTGTGCAGCGCCACGTCCATCAGCAGCTGGTCGAAGGCCCGGTTGAGGAAGGTCGCGTACACCGCGACCACCGGATGGAGTCCGCCGGTGGCGAGTCCGGCGGCGGAGACCGTCGCATGCTGTTCGGCGATGCCCACGTCCCAGACCCGGTCGGGAAACCGTTCGGCGAATTCGGTGAGCCCGACCGGGTGCAGCATCGCCGCGGTGACCGCCACGACGTCGGGGCGTTCGGCGCCGATCTCGGCGATCTCCGCGCCGAACACCGAGGTCCAGGACGGGCCGCTGGACGCGGCGAGCGGCTCGCAGGTCAGCGGGTCCATGACGCCGACGGTGTGGAAACGGTCCGCGTCGTCCTCCAGGGCGGGCCGGTATCCGCGGCCCTTCTCGGTCAGACAGTGCACGAGCACCGGACCGTGGAAGCGTTTCGCGCGGACCAGCGCCGTCTGGACGGCTTCCAGGTCGTGCCCGTCGATCGGCCCGACGTACTTGAGCCCCAGGTCCTCGAACATCCCCTGGGGTGCGAAGGCGTCCTTGAACCCCTTCTTCGCGCCGTGCAGCGACTCGTAGAGCGGCTGCCCCACGACGGGGGTGTGGTGGAGCACGTCCTTGCCCCAGGCCAGGAAGCGCTCGTAGCCGTCGGTGGTCCGGAGCGTGGCGAAGTGGTGGGACAGGCCGCCGATCGTGGGCCCGTACGACCGTCCGTTGTCGTTGACGACGATGATCAGCGGGCGGTCACCGGCCGCCGCGATGTTGTTCAGCGCCTCCCACGCCATCCCGCCGGTGAGCGCTCCGTCGCCGGTCACCGCGATCACATGGCCGGTCCTGCCCCGCACCTCGTTGGCCTTGGCGAGGCCGTCGGCCCAGCCCAGGACCGTGGAGGCGTGCGAGTTCTCGATGACGTCGTGTTCCGACTCCGCGCGGGCGGGATAGCCGGAGAGGCCCCCCTTGCTGCGCAGTTTGGAGAAGTCCTGCCGGCCGGTGAGCAGCTTGTGCACGTAGCTCTGGTGGCCGGTGTCCCACAGGATGCGGTCGGCGGGCGAGTCGAACACCCGGTGCAGGGCGATGGTGAGTTCGACGACCCCCAGGTTCGGTCCCAGATGTCCGCCGGTCCTGGCCACCGCCTGGATCAGGAACTCCCTTATTTCCTCTGCCAGTTCACCGAGTTCAGTGTCTTCCAGCGCCTTCAGGTCGCGCGGCCCCCGGATATTTTCCAAGATCGACACGCTTGGGCCCCCTCTCGGATTTCTTATCGCTCACAGCGGCGTCGGGAACCCCGGCGCGACTGCCGCCGGCCCGGCCTGGATGCGCCGCGAGGGGCGGCGCACCGCGACAGGCCGGGCCGGCGGCGCGGGGGGAGCCGGTGTCACCGGCTCCCCACCGGTCATCACGTCACCCGCGGTTTCCGGAGACCGTCTCTCGGGCGGCACGGATGGTCTCCTTGAGCGAGCCCATCGTGGCGAGTACGGCGGTCGGCTCGTAGCCGCAGTGCGCCATGCAGTTGGCGCAGCGGTCGTCCTTGCCGCGTCCGTACTTGTCCCAGTCGGTCTTCTCGACGAGCTCCTTGTACGTGGGGACGTACCCGTCGTTCATCAGGTAGCAGGGGCGCTGCCAGCCGAAGAGCGAGTAGTTGGGGATCGCCCACGCGGTGCACGGGAAGTCGACCTTGCCTTCCAGGAAATCCAGGAAGAGCGGCGAGTGGTTGAGACGCCACCGTCCCCTGTTCCCGCCGGCGAACGACTTCTTGAAGAGTTCCCGGGTCTGCTCGACACCCAGGAAGTGTTCCTGGTCCGGTGCCTTCTCGTAGGCGTAGGCGGGCGAGATCATCATCTCGTCCACTTCGAGATCGTCATTGAGGTAATTGAGTACCTCGATGATGTTCTGCGGGGTGTCGGTGTTGAAGAACGTGGAGTTGGTGGTGACCCGGAATCCGCGCTTCTTGGCTTCCTTGATGGCCTCCACGGCCTCGTCGAACACCCCCTCCTTCGCCACGGATTCGTCGTGCCGCTCGCGCAGCCCGTCGATGTGCACCGTGAACGCGAAATAGGGCGAGGGGGTGAACTTGTCCATCTTCTTGCGCATCAGCATCGCGTTGGTGCAGAGGAAGACGTACTTCTTCTTCGCCACCAGCTGCCGCACGATCTCATGGATCTGCGGGTGCATCAGGGGCTCGCCACCTGCGATGGAAACCATCGGAGCGCCCGATTCGAGCACCGCGCCCACGGCCTGTGCCACCGGCATGCGCTGCTTGAGAACTCCCGCCGGGTGCTGGATCTTCCCGCAGCCCTCGCACGCGAGGTTGCAGGCGAAGAGAGGCTCCAGCTCGACGATCAATGGGAATTTCTCGCGCTTGCGGAGTTTCTGTTCGAAGAGATACGTCCCGACCCTGATGGTCTGACGGAGCGGCATGGCCATCTAGCTCACCTCCTGGGGAGCAGCAAAGAACGGTGCCATTCATAGAAAGCTGGAAGGACGGCACGGAGAACGCGGAAGGCCGATATTCCACCGCGTACCGTCCCGATTCGGACGAGTTCATGTTCTGGAGCGTCCACGACCACTCGTACGGCCGCAACCGGGCGGGGCCCGGCCCTTACGGCGCTCCAGAGCGTCGCCGCGGATTCCATGTCCACGGCGATCGCCCCTGTGGCACGCAGCTCGGCCCTTTCGTGGCCGCGTACTACATGGTCTGAGCCGGTCATCGGACCGGTGTGCACGGTTCGGCCGGGCAGGGCGGCGGCCAGCGCCTTGGCGAGGAGTTCGGTGCCCACGCAGGGGGTGACCCCCGCGCCGTCCCTGGTCTCGTCGGCGACGATCACGTCGCCCGGGTTCATCCCGGGCAGCAGACCGGCGCAGAAGCCGGAGGCGATCACGGCGGAGTCCCGCGCGGGGGCCTCGCCGAGCGTGCGGGTGACGGCGTGTGCCGCCGCCTCGGGCCCCATGCCCGTACGGAGTACGGTCACCGGACCCGGTGCGCCGCCGCGCCCGCCGGTGCGCAGGGCGAACTTCTCGATGCCGAGCGCACAGGCGATCAGCAGCGGCGCACTGTCAGGAGCCTCCGCCATCAGCTCCCCTGCCGGGTCGCGGCGAAGGGCTCACCGTGGACGTACCGTCCCAGTGCGGTGAGCGGGAAGACCTGCCGGTAGAGGTTGTAGTTGATCGAGAAGTCCCAGGGGAAGCCGGTGCCGGTGAAGAACGGCTCGTCCCAGGCGCCGTCCGGACGCTGTGTCTCGGCGAGCCAGCTGACGCCCCGCTCCACGGCCTTGTTCTCCCGCTCCCCCGCCGCGAGCAGCGCCAGCAGTGCCCAGGCGGTCTGCGACGCGGTCGAGGCGCCGTGCCCGATCCACTCCTCCTCCTTGTAGGAGCGGAGGTCCTCGCCCCAGCCGCCGTCCTCGTTCTGTACGGACTCCAGCCAGGAGACCGCACGGCGGATGGCCGGATGGGAGGTGGGCAGCCCGGCCGCGGTGAGTGCCGGGATCACCGACCCGGTGCCGTAGATGTAGTTGACGCCCCAGCGCCCGAACCAGGCTCCGGTCGCCTCCTGTTCGGCGAGGAGCCACTCGATCCCGCGCCGGGTGCGCGGGTCGTGGGCCTTCCCCTCGATGGCGAGCATCTCCACGACGTGCCCGGTGACGTCGGCCGACGGCGGGTCGATGACCTCACCGAAGTCGCAGAACGGCAGCCGGTTCGGGAACGGACTGTCGTTGTCGGCGTCGAAGGCTCCCCAGGCGCCGTCCTTGGACTGCATACCGAGATTCCAGCGCACGCCCCGCGCGATGGCACCTTCCAGGCGCCCCCGGTCCGGCACCTGAACGCGGCGCAGGGCCAGGACGACCTCGGCGGTGTCGTCGATGTCGGGGTAGTTGTCGTTGTGGAACTCGAACGCCCAGCCGCCGGGGGCCAGTTCGGGACGGCGTACGGACCAGTCGCCGGGCCGGTCGATCTCTTCGCCGAGCATCCACTCGGCGGCCTTGACGAGCGCCGGGTGATCGGGGCTCAGCCCCGCGTCCGCCAGCGCGATGGTGGCCAGGCAGGTGTCCCAGACCGGGGACTGGCACGCCTCGATCATGCGGGCGCCGTCCTCGCGCCAGATGGCGAACCGGTCCAGCGACGCGAGGCCCGCCCGCATCACGGGGTGGTCGATGTCGTATCCCAGCAGGTGCAGGGCGATCACCGAGTACACGGCGGGTGGCTGGATACCGCCCCAGCAGCCGTCGTTCTCCTGCCGCTCGATGATCCAGCGGGCCGCCGCGTTCATCGCCGCCTTGCGGAATCTTCGCGGTGCGATGCGGTGGTAGACGTGCAGCGCCTTGTCGAGACGCTGGAACGCCCCGTCCCAACTGGACACGGATGCAAGCGGTTTGGCCGGATTGGGGTCGCCGGGGTCGATGTGCAGCTCGTCCAGGGCGAAGGGGGCCGGGCGTACCGGGCGTTTCGCCGAGACGACGGTGAGCGGCACGATCGTCTGCCGGGCCCAGCAGCCGAAATCGTAGATGTTGAGCGGGAACCACTTCGGCAGGAAAATCATCTCAGGTGGTAGCTCGGGGAGGTCGTCCCATTTCCACCAGCCGAAGAGCGCGAGCCAGATCCTGGTGAACACCCGGCTCGCGGCGACCCCGCCGTGGGCGCGGATCCAGGAGGAGGCGAGTGCCATGTGCGGTGCGTCGGGTGCGTCCCCGGCGAGCCGCAGGGCCACGTACGCCTCGATGGTGGCGGAGAGTTCACCGGGGCCCTTGAAGAAGGTGGCCCAGGTGCCGTCCTCGCGCTGCTCGCCCCGGATGAACCGGCCCGCGGCCTCGGTGGTCCGCGCGTCCTGGATTCCGAGGAACTGTCTCAGCAGCAGATCCTCGGCGTCCATGGTGACGTTGGTTTCCAGATCGCCCTTCCACCAGCCTTGGGCGTCCTGGGCTCGGAGCAGGTACTCGACGGAGTTCGCTGCGGCCCGCTCGGCGGCGTCACGTACCGGATCGCCGACGGGGATAGTTTCGGTTGTTTCACTGGCCGAGGCTGCGCGGGGCTCCATGGCTCCGGGGCTTCCGTCGGTCGTCGCTGTCATGGCTTCCCCTTCGTGCAGTACTTCCTCTGCTGTGCTGGGGTCTCCGTCGGCCGGCGTCCACGGACGCCGGCCGGCGACTGCGAATTATGTGGCGATGGTGATCATCTCTTCCGTACTACGACGAAGTCGGCGAGCGCGATGAGCTGCGCCCTTACCCTTTCCGGCATTTCGACACCGGTGAGCGCGTCGATGGCGATCGCGTGCTGTCTGCGGGCTTCCTGGGAGGTCCACTCCCGGCCGCCCGCCTCTTCGATGAGAGCCGCCCGTGCGGCGAACTCCTCCTCGGAGAAGGTGTCGAAGTCATTGCTCTTGGCGTCGGCAGCGAGCAGTTCGCCCAGCTGTTCCGACGCCGGTCCGCCGGCCGCGAGTGCCGCGACGACCGGCAGGGACTTCTTGCGCTGGCGCAGGTCGCTCCAGGTCTGCTTGCCGGTCGCCTCCGGGTCGCCCCAGATGCCGAGCAGGTCGTCGACGGCCTGGAACGCCAGGCCGAGGTGGTAGCCGTACGCCTCCAGCGTGTCGGCCGTCCGGTCGTCGGCGCCGCCGAGCACCGCGCCGATGGAGACGGCGCAGGCGAGCAGGGCGCCCGTCTTGTTGCCCTCCATCTCCAGGCACTCCTCGACGGTGACCCGTTCGCGGTGCTCGTAGGAGATGTCCTGGGCCTGACCGTCGATCAGCTTGCGGGTGGCGGTGGTGAGCCGGCGCGTGGCGCGTCCGGCCTCCACGGTGCCGAGCTCCAGCAGGATCTCGTTCGCCAGTGCGAAGAGCGCGTCGCCGACGAGGATCGCCTGGGCGGGGCCGTGCACCTTCCAGACGGTGTCCCGGTGGCGGCGCTGCTCGTCCCCGTCCATCAGGTCGTCGTGCAGCAGCGAGAAGTTGTGGACGAGTTCCACGGCGACGGCGCCGGGGATGCCGACCTCCGCCGCGGCGCCCGCGGCCTCCGCCGAGAGCAGCGCGAGCGCCGGGCGCACGGCCTTGCCGCCGTCCCCGTCGGAGGGGCGGCCCTCGGCGTCGATCCAGCCGAAGTGGTAGGCGGCGACGGTGTCCATGGGCGGTGCGAGCCGGTCAACGGCAGCGCGCAGCACCGGTGAGGACAGGGTCCGTCCGCGCTCCAGAAGCGCGACGATGTCGACGGTGTCTGCGGCCGGGGTCACAGGCTCTCCTCTTGTTCCAGTAACAGTGCTCATGCCGCCTCCTGAAGCGGATGATCGTGGGGGCGGCCGAGTCCGGAGAGCGCGGCACCAGCGGCGCTGAAGCCGCTGCGCACTGCGCCTTCCATGGTCGCCGGCCAGCCGGTGGCGGTCCACGCACCCGCCAGATAGAGCCCGGGTGTCCGGGTACGTGCACCCGGGCGCAGTCGCCCGACACCGGGGGCGGGCGCGAACGTCGCGGTCCGTTCCCTGGTGACGAAGAAGTCCCGTACACCCGCGCCGCGCGCGGCGGGGAGCAGCCGTTCCAGCTCGGGAAGATAACGCTGCCGCAGCACGGACACGGGCTGGTCGATGTCGTCGTCCGCGACGGACTGGGACAGCGCCAGGTACTGCCCGCCGCCCTTCAGCCCCGAGGCGTCCGTGCGGTCGAAGACCCACTGGACGGGGGTGCCGAGCGCGGCGAAGAAGGGCTTCCGGAGTACTTTGCGGTCGTACACGACATGGACGTTGAGGATCGGTGAGGTTCCGATCTCCAGCAGATTCCCGGGGGCTTCGAGCGCGCCTTCGGGGAGCAGGGCATGGGTCTCACGCTGCGGCACCGCGAGCACGACGGCGTCGGCCGTGAGCGTCCCGCCGTCCACCTCGACGCGCCAACTCTCCTCGCCCGCACCGGAGTTGTCGTTACGGGAGATGTCCGTGACACGGGTACGCAGTTCGGTGCGCACCCCCGCGGAGTCGAGCGCCTTGCGGGCGAGTGTGTCGTGCAGTTCGCCGAGCGGTACGTGGGCCCAGCCGATGTCGGCGGCCCCCGCCTCGGAGAGCAGCCCGGTCTTGAAGACCATCGCGGCGAGTCCCAGCGAGGCGTGGGGTGCGGTGGCGTTGAGTGTGGCGACGCCCACCAGGTCCCAGAGGGCCTCGATGGTGCGGTCCGACTGGCCGTGGCGGCGCAGCCAGCTCGCGAAGTCGACGGCGTCGAGTGCCGGGTCGGCCAGGTCGAGTCCCTTGAGAGCCAGCGCGGCGCGGCCGACGCTCGCCCGCTCGGCGAGCGAGAGATGCGGATAGGTCGCGAGGCTCCTGGCGAGGTGCAGCGGCACGGGCAGCGCGCTGCGGCGCAACCGGCCCAGCCGCGGGCCACCGGCCGGTGCGACGTCGAGTACGGGAACGTCGAGCCGGTCCTGCAGCGGAGCCAGGGCCGTTCCGTCGACCCGGTCGAGGAACCAGCGGTAGGCGGTGCAGCAACGCAGGTAGACGTGCTGGCCGTTGTCCACGGTGAGCTCGCCGCGCTGGAAGGAGAAGGCGAGGCCGCCCAGCCGCGGCCGGCCTTCGAGCAGGGTCACCCGCACTCCGGCGTCGGCGAGTTCGAGCGCGGCCG
Organism: Streptomyces sp. A 4/2; assembly: GCF_940670765.1. Taxonomy (GTDB): domain Bacteria; phylum Actinomycetota; class Actinomycetes; order Streptomycetales; family Streptomycetaceae; genus Streptomyces. Next base: position 122,791 of record NZ_CALNVW010000030.1, on the reverse strand, counting down.
TGACCCCGGCGAGGCCTCCGCCGATCACCACCGCGTGCGCGGAGCGCGTTCCTCCGGCTGTCATACGCCCTCCTTCTCGGCCCCGGCGGCCGGGTCCGGACAGCAGGGCATCGCAGTCAGGGACGCGCCGGTCCCCCGGGAGGTTGAGTGCCGCCGGACCGCGGTTCGCGGAGCGGGTCTGTCGAGGGGCATCAGGCGCGCCTCCGGGCGCTCTGCCGCGAGATGTGCCTGGTGTCGAGACCGGAGAGGCCGCGCACCGCGACGTACGCCTTCTCCCGGCCGGGGAGCGAGACACGTCCGCGCAGGACCGCCTCGGGGTCCCTTTCGATGCGGTCCAGGAGACGGCGGTAGATGCCCGCCATCGCGGCGACACAGGCTCCGCTGCGGCGGTCGAGGTAGGGCAGCAGCCGGTACCCCTCGGCGAAGAGCGCGCGGGCGCGCCGCACTTCGAAGTGCACCAGACCCGCGAAGTCGGAGCCCTCGGGCGGCGTCGCGCTGTGGAAGCCCGCGGAGCAGCCGAACTTGGCGAGGTCGTCGGCGGGCAGGTACGTGCGTCCGTTGCCCGCGTCCTCCCGGACGTCGCGCAGGATGTTGGTGAGCTGGAGGGCGAGACCGAGCGTGTCGGCGTACTCGGAGGCCCGTTCGGCGTCGGCCGTGCCGGTGCCGCTGCCGAAGACGCCGAGCGAGAGCCGGCCGATCGCACCGGCCACGCAACGGCAGTAGACCTCCAGGTCGTCCCAGGTCTCGTAGGTCTCGCCGCGCACGTCCATCAGTACGCCGTCGATGAGTTCGTCGAGCCCGCCGAGCGGAATCGGGAACCGGCGTGCCGCGTCGGCGAGGGCCACCGCGACCGGGTCGGTGTCGTCCTCGTCGACGGCTCCTTCACGGATCCGTCCGAGCAGTTCGCGGGTCGACTCCAGCCGCTCCTGCTTGACGTCGGGCGCCAGTTCACCGTCGCCGATGTCGTCGACGCGGCGCGAGAAGGCGTACAGCGCGGACATCGCCTGCCGCTTGTCGGCGGGCAGCAGCCTGATGCCGTACGCGAAATTACGCGCCTGCTGCCCCGTGACTGCCTCGCAGTACGTGTATGCAGCCATTACGGGCCCGGAGACCAGCGTGTGTCCCTCCACTGTCCGGCTCACCCCTCTCTACGCGTTCCTCGCAAGACGGCTCCCACTTCGCGCAACAGCGTGAGCTTCGTGGGCTTGGGCGGTCCGGGAAGCACGTCGAATCCGGCGGCGGAGACCGCCTGGAGAGCGGCGCTTCCACCGGCGACGAACCCGGCGAGCAGCAGCTTGAGCCTGCCGTGGACGCTACCCACCAGCGGGGTGCCTTCATTCAGCAGACCCCGGGCGCGTTCGGCTTCGTAGGCGATGAGCGCCCGCACGGAAGCACCCGCGCTCGGCACGGCCAGATCCGCTTCCCGGACGTGGAATCGCTTCATGTCCAGGGCGGGGAGATAGACGCGGTCGCGGCCGAGGTCCTCGGCGACGTCCTGGAGGTGTTCGACGATCTGCAGCGCGGTGCAGATGGCGTCGGAGCGCCGGATGCGTTCCGGGCTGGCGGTACCGGTGATCTGCAGGACGAGGCGGCCGACGGGATTGGCCGAGAGCTCGCAGTACGCGAGGAGGTCCTCGTACGTCTCGTAGCGCCGCACCGTCTGGTCCTGGCGGTTGGCCCGGATCAGCCCGAGGAACGGCTCGGGTGTCAGGGCGCAGCGGCGGACGGTCGGCCGGAGCGTGCGCAGGATGGGGTGGCGCGGCTGTTCCTGCGCGTCCCCGAACACCCGGTGGAGGTCGGCCTCGAAGGCGTCGAGCATCGCGAGCCGGTCGTCGGCCAGCGCGGGATCGAGGCCCAGGAGGCGGGCGTCGGTGGCGGGTGAGGCGAGGTCGCCGTCGCCGATGTCGTCGACGAGGCGGGCGTACCCGTACACAGCCATCAGGTCGTCGCGCCAGGCACGTGGCAGGAAGAACGGGGCCACCGGGAAGTTCTCGCCGGAGGCCTTGTCGAGCGTGGTGCGCGCATGGCTGTCGGTGCCCGCGTCCCGGACGCCCGTCACCGCATGCTGCCAGGCGCGGGAACGGCGAGAACATCTCGGAGCTGGGACACGTCCGTTGCCATTGCCGTCACATCTCCCGTTCTACACTGCTGACTCAATACATCCCATTTCGGACACGCCGCGCGGACCTTCAGGCAAGGCGACGCCGGGATGGCGACGCGGGGTTATGGCCCCACTTGCCGTGAATCAGCACCGGTACAGCTTACGTTGTACAACGCCTGGCACGTCGGCGGGGTGCAGCGCACATCACAAGAACACTTCAATCGCCGACAACCTTCCCTGCGCGCACAGTACTTGACGATCACTTGACTCATCAGGAGCAGTGCGTGACGCGCCGCCGGATGCCCGGATCCCGCCGCGGCCGACGGGTCCGTCCGGCGATCCGCAGACGAGAAGCCCCCCGCCGGAAAATCCGGCGGGGGGCTTCTGCGGTGGACCGGTTACTTGCCGGTCTCCTTCTCGTACGCCTTGACGACCTCTTCGGTCGGACCGTCCATCAGCAGCTCGCCCTTCTCCAGCCACAGGACGCGGTCGCAGGTGTCCCTGATCGACTTGTTGCTGTGGCTGACGAGGAAGACCGTGCCGGCCTCCTTGCGGAGTTCGCGGATGCGCTGTTCCGAACGGATCTGGAACTTGCGGTCGCCGGTCGCCAGCGCCTCGTCGATCATGAGGACGTCGTGGTTCTTGGCCGCCGCGATGGAGAACCTGAGCCTGGCCGCCATGCCGGAGGAGTACGTCCGCATCGGCAGGGTGATGAAGTCGCCCTTCTCGTTGATGCCGGAGAAGTCGACGATCCCCTGGTACCGCTCGCGGATCTCCTCGCGCGACATGCCCATGGCCAGGCCACCGAGGATGACGTTGCGCTCGCCGGTCAGGTCGTTCATCAGCGCGGCGTTGACCCCCAGCAGGGAGGGCTGGCCGTCGGTGTAGACCTTGCCGCTCTCGGTCGGCAGCAGTCCGGCGATGGCCCGCAGCAGGGTCGACTTGCCGGACCCGTTGGATCCGATGAGACCGATGGCCTCGCCCCGGTACGCCGTGAAGGTCACCCCGCGTACGGCGTGGACCTTGCGGACTCCGCGCGACGCGCTCTTGTCCTTGCCCACGATCCGGCTGAGCGCCGCGGTGGCCGCGCCCTTGCCGCCGCCACCGGCGTTGACGCGGTACACGATGTGCACATCGTCGGCGATGACCGTGGGGATGCGCGCCTGGTTCATTTCCTCAGCCACGGCCGTACCGCTCCTCAGCCTTCCAGAAGTACACGAAGCCCACGACGCCCAGCAGAACCGCCCAGCCCGCTGCGGCCACCCAGACGTGCGGAGGCAGATTCTCGGATCCGTACCCGTCGATCATGGCGAACCGGACCAGGTCCATGTAGACCGTGGCCGGATTCCACTGGAGCACGTGCGCGATCCACGGCGGCTTGCCCTTGAGCATCACCGAGATGGAGAACATCACGCCGGACGCGTACATCCAGGTGCGCATCACGAACGGCATCAGCTGCGCCAGGTCGGGGGTCTTGCTGCCGAGCCTCGCCATGATCAGCGCGAGTCCCGTGTTGAACACGAACTGGAGCGCGAGCACGGGGATGACGAGCAGCCAGGACAGCGACGGATAGCTGTGGAAGCCGACGGCCACCACCACGAGCACGATCATCGAGTACAGCAGCTGCTGGAGCTGCTGGAGGGCGAACGAGACGGGCAGCGAGGCGCGCGGGAAGTGCAGCGCCCTCACCAGCCCGAGGTTGCCCGAGATCGCGCGGACGCCGGCCATCACCGAACTCTGCGTGAAGGTGAAGACGAACACCCCGGTCACCAGGAAGGGGATGAAGACGTCGTGCGACAGCCCCCTCTTGGTGTTGAGGAGCAGGCCGAAGATGAAGTAGTAGACCGCCGCGTTGAGCAGGGGGGTGGCCACCTGCCACAGCTGCCCCAGCTTGGCCTGGCTGTACTGGGCCGACAGCTTCGCGGAGGAGAAGGCCAGGATGAAGTGGCGTCGGCCCCAGATCTGGCGGACGTACTCCAGGAGCCCAGGCCTGGCACCGCTCACCGACAGGCCGTACTTTCCGGCCAGCTCGGCCGAGGACAGACCGTCGTCGGGAGACGGGCGGTCGCTCAGCGCGACCGCACCGCCATGGGTTGTGTCACTCACAAGTTGAAACTTTCGTGTTCAAGATGCGCTGCCGGAATCGGGTGCAGGCGAGGCGCAGGGGCCAGGTCCCAAAAATACGCCCGATGCTCTCAGGGTGGAGCTTCTCAGATCACCGGGGGCCGACCCAGTCGGGTCAGCCGCCAGACGGTACGCCATTTCATGGGACGACGGGGTCCGCAGGGCGTCGTCCAGCCCTCCTTGAACCCCCCGAACCAGGCCTTGAGCGCGGCCCCGGAGGGCCGGCGGAGCAGCGTGAGCAGCATCCAGACGCCCAGATAGACCGGCACCAGTGGTGCGGGAAGGTTCCGGCGGGCCAGCCAGACCCGGTTGCGGGCCACCATGCGGTGGTAGACCGCGTGCCGGGAGGGGGCGGTCGTCGGGTGGTGGAGGACCATGTCGGCGCGGTAGTCGATCATCCAGCCCGCGTCGAGGGCCCGCCAGGCCAGGTCGGTCTCCTCGTGCGCGTAGAAGAACTCGCCGGGGAGCGGGCCGACCTCGCCGATGACCTTCGACCGTACGGCGTTGGCTCCGCCGAGGAACGTCGTCACGCGAGAGGAGTGCATCGGGTCGGAGGCGCGCAGCCGCGGGACGTGGCGGCGCTGGGTGACTCCGGTGTCCGGGTCGGCGATCCGGAAGCTGATGATGCCCAGCTCGGGGTCGGCGGTGAAGGCCTGGCGGCACAGCTCGGCCGTGTCGGTGTTCGGCAGCAGACCGTCGTCGTCGAGGAAGAGCAGGACGTCCATGTCACTGCCGCCCGGCCCGAAGGCCTCGATGCCGACGTTCCGGCCGCCGGGGATGCCCAAATTCTCGGGCAGCTCCACGGTGCGTACGCCTTCGGGGACGTCCGGCACCGGGGCGCCGTTGCCGACCACGACGACCTCGACGTGGTCGCCGTCCTGCTTGGCGACCGAGTCGAGCAGAGCGCGCAGCTCGTCGGGGCGGTTGCCCATGGTGATGATCACCGCGCCGACCTTCATCGGGGCGCTCACTTGAGCCTGCTCGAAGCCAGGATGGACACGAGGTGGAGCACGCTCTGCAGCAGCGCGATGCCGGCCAGTACCGCGACACCGAGCCGGGTGAAGAACAGGTCCCCCCTGATCTGGTCCACGATCGCCAGGACCAGGATCAGCAGGGACGCCTCGATCCCGAGGACGAGCCGGTGGAACTTCAGCGCCCCGGCCGCACGGCGGGCCAGTGCCATGCCGGAGGAGCGCGGTTCGGACGCCGTCTCCTTGACCGGCGGCATCCCCTGCTGGTGACGGGCGACGCCGACGAGGTCGGTCTCGGACTTGATCATGACGGCGCCGAGGGCGGCGAGGGTGCCGAGGAAGGCCCACAGCCAGTCGATCCGCCCGGAGCCCCAGAGGTCGGCGGCGCGCAGACCGAAGCCGACCAGCACCGCGGCGTCGAGCACATAGGCGGCTACGCGGTCCACGTAGACGCCCACCATCGAGTACTGCTTCTTCCAGCGGGCGACCTCGCCGTCGACGCAGTCGAGAAGCAGATAGAGCTGAGCCATCAGCACGCCGAGCACCGCGCCCCAGATCCCCGGTACGAGGAGGGCGGGGGCGGCGAAGGCGGCGGCGACGGTCATCACATAGGTCAGCTGGTTGGGCGTGATGCGCGTGTTCACCAGGTGGCGGTCGATGCGCAGCGATACCTCGCGCATGTAGAACCGGCCGCCCCAGTGCTCGCCGCTCCGCCGGTCCTTGACGCCCGGAGGGTGAACGACCGGGCGGAGTTCAGCTACCGATGGCTTTTGCATAGTCGGCGTAAGCGTCCTTGATCTGGTCTGTGGACAGGTTGAGGTGTTCGAGGATGGTGAAGCGCCCGGGGCGGGTCTGCGGGGCGTACTCGACGGCCTGGACGAACTCGTCCACGCTGAAGCCGAGCTCCCCGGGCAGTACGGGCAGGGCGTGCCTGCGCAGGACGTCCGCGAAGAGTCCAGCCTCGTCGGCCGCGCCGCGCAGGTGCATCGCGAAGGCGGCACCGAGGCCCACCTGTTCGCCGTGGCTGCCCGCACGCTGGGGGAAGAGCAGGTCGAAGGCGTGGCTGATCTCGTGGCAGGCGCCCGACGAGGGCCTGGTGTCGCCGCTGATCGAGATCGCGATGCCGGAGAGGACGAGCCCCTCGGCGAGCACCATCAGGAACTCGTCGTCGCCGACCCCGCCGGGGTGGCGCAGGACCGCCTCGCCCGCGGTGCGGGCCATGGCCGCCGCGAGTCCGTCGACCGCTTCGCCGTTGACCTGGTGGGACAGCTCCCAGTCGGCGATGGCCGAGATGTTGGAGATCGCGTCGCCGACGCCGGAGCGGATGAAGCGGGGCGGCGCCTCGCGGATCACGTCGAGGTCGACGACGATCGCGATGGGGGTCGGTACCCCGTAGGAGCCGCGTCCGTTGTCGTTGTCCAGAGTCGATACCGGCGAGCAGATGCCGTCGTGCGAGAGGTTCGTCGCGACGGCCACCATCGGCAGGCCCACCCGGGCCGCCGCGTACTTCGCCACATCGATGATCTTGCCGCCGCCGAGGCCGACCACCGCGTCGTACCGCTTGCCCTTGATGCCGTCGGCCAGCCGCACCGCCGAGTCGATGGTGCCGTCGGCGACCGAGTACCAGTCGGCGCCGGGCAGCACCGGCGCGAGCTTCTCGCGCAGCGCCTGGCCCGAGCCCTCGCTTATGGCGAAGGCGAGCTTCCCCGACGCGGAGATCCGCTGGTCGGCGAGGAGCCCGGCCAGCCCGTCCAGGGCGCCGCCGCTGATGTCGACGACGACCGGGGACGGGATGAGCCTCGTCAGTACTGGCACGCGATCTCACGGCCCTTCGCCAGGTCCTCGTGGTTGTCGATCTCGACCCACTTCAGGTCACCGATCGGGGCCACGTCGACGCGGAAGCCGCGGTTCACCAGCTCCTGGTAGCCGTCCTCGTAGTACAGGTCGGGGTCGCGCTCGAAGGTGACCTTCAGGGCGTCGGCGAGCTCGTCGGCCGCCTCGGGCTCGATGAGGGTGACGCCGATGTACTCGCCGGTGGCGGACGCCGGGTCCATCAGCTTGGTGATCTTCGAGACGGCGTCGTCGCCGTCCGTGATGACCTTCATCTCCTCGTCGGCGAGGTGCTTCACCGTGTCGAGGGCGAGGATGATCTTCTGGCCCTGTCCACGGGCGGCGAGCAGGGTCTTCTCGACGGAGACCGGGTGCACGGTGTCGCCGTTGGCGAGTATGACGCCCTGCTTCAGGACCTCACGGGCGCACCAGAGGGAGTAGGCGTTGTTCCACTCCTCGGCCTTGTCGTTGTCGATCAGGGTGATCGTGACGCCGTACGTGGCTTCGAGCTCCGCCCGGCGCGCGTACACGGCCTCCTTGCGGTAGCCGACCACGACCGCGACCTCGGTGAGTCCGACCTCCGCGAAGTTGCCCAGGGCGATGTCGAGGACGGTCTTCGCGCCGCCGTCCTGCTCGGGGCCGACGGGCACCAGGGCCTTGGGCAGCGTGTCGGTGTAGGGGCGCAGACGCCGGCCGGCGCCGGCCGCCAGTACGAGGCCGATCATGCGGGTTCTCCTTCGTCATGTACAGCGGGTGCTCCGGAGGACACCCAGAAACGGATGCTCTCCGCGAGCACCACCAGCGCTACGGCCACGGCGAGCACCGTGAGCGCGACGGTGAAGCGGGTGTTGTCGGTGTGCTGCGTCGTCAGTACGGCGGCGAGTACGGCCACCACCAGCGTCCGGCCCTCGTGGCCGCCGACCGTACGCACCAGCCACCGGGGCGGCGCGCCGGTGCCGCCGCGAATGCGGTACACCGTGTCGTAGTGATGGTAGGCGACGGCCGCCACCAGGCCGAAGGCCGCGGGCAGGGCCCCGGGTACGCCGGAGCGGTCGGCGAGAACGAGGACCGTGAGGTACTCGGCCGCCCGGAACACCGGCGGCACCAGCCAGTCGAGTGCGCCCTTGAGGGGGCGGGAGACGGCGATACCGGAGAGGACGCAGTACACGGCGGCGCCCACGACGGGCCACCAGCTGCCGACGGGGGCGAACAGCGAGGTGCCCACGACCACCGCGCCGCCGACGAACGCGATCACCGGCAGGGCGCTGCGGGGGCCCTTCAGGACCTGGCCGAAGAACTGGGCGAGCGGGCCGGAGTCGGCGAGGTCGGCCAGTGCCTGGGCCGCGCGGTCGGTACGGGTGGCCTTGCGGGTCAGCGAGCGCAGGACCCGGCCCGCCGTGGTGTAGCAGGCGGCGAGTGCGCAGCCGATGAGCAGTGCGTAGAAGACGATGCGGGGGGTGGTCACCGCGGTGAGCACGGCGATCATCGCCCAGCGTTCACCGATCGGCAGCACGATCATGCGGCGTACCCAGACCGTCCAGCCGACGCTGTCGAGCTTGTCGGAGAGGGCCGCGGTGGGACTCGTGTTGGCAGAGGCGTCGTGGTTGGCCTCGTTGAAGGAGAAGTCCACGACATGGCGGCAGGTCTGGAGCACCATCGCGCCGAGCGCGAGGACCCAGATGTCGTCGCCGTTGCGGGCGGCGCCCAGGGCGAGGCCCGCGTAGTAGGCGTACTCCTTGGCCCGGTCGAAGGTCGCGTCCAGCCAGGCGCCGAGCGTGGAGTACTGGAGCGAGTAGCGGGCGAGCTGCCCGTCGGTGCAGTCGAGGACGAAGGAGCAGAGCAGCAGCAGGCCCGCGGCGATGTAGCCGCCGCGGGTCCCCGTCGCCGCGCAGGTCGCCGCTATGAGCGCGGTGATCAGCGAGGCGGTGGTGACCTGGTTGGGGGTCAGTCCCCGGCGGGCGCACCAGCGTGCGATGTACCGCGAGTAGGGGCTGATGCAGTACGTCGTGAAGAAGCCGTCGCGGGACTTCACCGCCGTACGCAGCCGGACCGCCTCGTCGTCGACCGCGGCGACGGCGGCCCTGGCTTCGTGCCGGGTCTGCGGGTCGGTGGGGACGGCGGCGACGAGCGTGCCCAGTTCGGGGCGCTGTACGGCGGTCCCCGCGTCGTCCAGTGCCGCGGCGAGGGTGTCGGGGCCCGGCTCGGCGGTGGCCAGCGCGCGGGTGAGCGCGGGGCGGGCCTCGGGCTGGACGGTGAGCGCCCCGGGGACGGCGGCAGCGGCGAAGCGCGGGTCGGTCAACGCCAGGCGCAGCGCGTGGAGGTGGCCGACGAAACGGGTGTCGACCACCGCCACCCGCTCGTCGGCGGGGGCCGCGGTGAGCAGCTTCACGGTTTCTTCGGCGTCGGCTGCGGTGCATACGTCAAAGCCCAGCGACCGCAGATCGCCGTCGAGCGACGATCCGGGTACCGGCACACCGGCGAGGATGGCGGTCGACAGACGAACTCACTCCTTGGAGCTGGCGTGACACACGCGGAGACGGCCCGTTCCCAGCAGGGGCGGGCGGCATGTCGGCAGAGGCTATCGGATGGACGGAAGCAGGAGTTCACGGGCCGTTTACGTCCCGAAAAGACCGGGCCGGGCTGTGCGCAACCTGCCGCGGTCATCATGATCGATCGATGCCTCGCCCCACAAACCGCGGCCCCCGGGGATCTATAGGGTGGCCGGTATGACATGGCTGATCACAGGTGGGGCGGGGTACATCGGGGCGCACGTGGTGCGCGCGATGGCGGCGGCCGGCGAGCGGGTGGTCGTCCTCGACGATCTCTCCAGCGGCCTGGCCGAGCGGCTCCCGGACGGTGTCCCCCTCGTCCGCGGATCGGTGCTGGACCGCGGCCTCCTCGATGCGGCGCTGGCCGGGTACGAGGTCAGTGGTGTGGTGCATCTCGCGGGCAGGAAGCAGGTCGGTGAGTCCGTCGAGCAGCCGCTGGGTTACTACCGGGACAATGTGTACGGCCTGACGGTGCTGCTGGAAGCCGTGGTCGCGGCGGGGGTACGGCGGTTCCTGTTCTCCTCGTCGGCCGCCGTCTACGGCGTGCCGGACGCGGAGCTGATCCCCGAGTCGACCGCCTGCGCCCCGATCAATCCGTACGGCGAGACGAAACTGGCGGGCGAGTGGCTGGTCCGGGCGGCGGGCCGGGCGCACGGGCTGTCCACGGCCTGCCTCCGCTACTTCAACGTGGCGGGAGCGGCGGCTCCGGAGCTGGCCGACCTCGGGGTGTACAACGTCATCCCGATGTTCTTCGACCGGCTGACCCGCGGCGAGCACCCGCTGATCTTCGGCGACGACTACGCGACCCCCGACGGCACCTGCGTGCGTGACTACATCCATGTCGCCGATCTCGCCGACGCCCATCTCGCCGTGGCCCGCAAGCTGTCCGCCGACGGCCACTCCGGGGACCTGACGGTCAACATCGGCAGCGGCGAGGGCGTATCGGTACGCGAGCTGGCCGACCTGGTGGGCGAGGTCAGCGGGCGGGCGCTGCCTCCCGTGATCGGGCCGCGCCGCCCCGGCGACGCCGCGAAGGCCGTCGCGTCGGCCGAGCTGATCGGCGGCGAGCTGGGCTGGTCGGCGTCGCGCGGGGTGCGCGAGATGGTCGATTCGGCCTGGCAGGGCTGGTGTCTGCGACACCCCGACGCGCGGGGCGAGCTGCCGGTCGCAAGGCTCTGACCTGCAATCATTTCCGCAGGTCAGAGCAGCTGACAACGGTGTTCAGTCCCGTGTTGCCCGATACCCCTACCCCGTAGTTAGCTGACCTCTCGGACAGGAACGCTCACGATCCGGAAGGTGGTTCCTCATGGGGGCTGGGCACGACCACGGGCATACGCACGGAGGGCCGCCCCCGACGGGCACCGCGGGGGCCGCCCACCGGGGGCGGCTGCGTATCGCGCTCTGCATCACGCTGGTCGTGATGGTGGTGGAGATCACCGGCGGCCTGCTGGCCGACTCGCTGGCACTGATCGCGGACGCCACGCACATGGCGACGGACGCCCTCGGGCTCGCCATGGCGCTCCTGGCGATCCACTTCGCCAACCGCCCGGCCGGCGGGAACCGCACCTTCGGCTACGCACGGGCGGAGATCCTCGCGGCGCTCGCCAACTGTCTGCTGCTACTGGGCGTCGGGGGGTACGTCCTCTACGAGGCGATCCAGCGGTTCATCACCCCGGCCGACACCGCGGGCGGCCTGACGATCGTCTTCGGTCTCATCGGGCTGGTCGCCAACATGATCTCGCTGTCCATTCTCGTCAGGGGGCAGAGCGAGAGCATCAATGTCCGGGGCGCCTATCTGGAGGTGCTGGCGGACGCGCTCGGTTCGGTCGCGGTACTGATCGCGGCCGGGCTGATCCTCACGACCGGCTGGCAGGCGGCCGACCCGGTCGCCTCGATCGTGATCGGTCTCATGATCGTCCCGCGTACGGTCAAGCTGCTGCGCGAGACGCTCGACGTCCTGCTGGAAGCGGCACCCAAGGACGTCGACATGGCAGAGGTACGGGCCCACATCCTGGCCCTGCCCGGTGTGGCCGACGTCCATGATCTCCATGTGTGGACGATCACTTCGGGAATGCCGGTCCTGTCCGCGCACGTGGTGGTCAGTCCCGATGTCCTCGACTCGATCGGGCACGAGAAGATGCTCCACGAGCTGCAGGGCTGTCTCGGCCATCATTTCGATGTCGAGCACTGCACGTTCCAACTGGAGCCGGGCGGCCACGCGGAGCACGAGGCGAAGCTCTGTCACTGAGAGTGCACGGGTGAAACCCCTTGCGCGACAGGCTCGTTGCACCTGGTGGAAACGGCGGGGAATGTGGTTGCGCCGCTCCCGCACGGTGCCCCCGCAGCCGGACCGGTTTCCCGGCGACCGGCGAATTCTGATAGTCCGGTCGGTGCCCCTGCCGCACGGTGCGGCGGGGGCACCGACACGTCTTGCGCTCCGAAGTGCGGACAAGCCGCTTTTGTACGGCAGACTGAGGAGCCGGTGACGCCCGATGCGAAGGATGGTTATGTCGAACGGCGCAGCAGAAGCGATCATGCTCGAACTGGTCGATGAGAGCGGCAGGACCATCGGGACGGCGGAGAAACTCTCCGCCCACCAGGCCCCGGGTCAGCTGCACCGGGCTTTCTCGGTGTTCCTCTTCGACGAGTCGGGGCGGCTGCTGATCCAGCGTCGGGCGCTCGGCAAGTACCACTCCCCCGGAGTGTGGTCCAACACCTGTTGCGGGCACCCGTATCCGGGCGAGTCCCCCTTCGCGGCGGCGGCCCGTCGTACGTACGAGGAGCTGGGCATCTCGCCCGCACTGCTCGCCGAGGCGGGCACGGTCCGCTACAACCACCCGGACCCCGATTCGGGCCTGGTGGAGCAGGAGTTCAACCACCTCTTCGTCGGGCTGGCGCAGGCGGCGCTGCGTCCGGACCCCGAGGAGGTCGACGACACGGCCTTCGTCACCGCCGCGGAGTTGGCCGAGCGGCACGCCTCGGCGCCGTTCTCCTCGTGGTTCATGACGGTGCTGGACGCGGCGCGCCCCGCGGTCAGAGAGCTGACGGGGTCGAACGGGGGCTGGTGACGGTGACGACGAGCGGCAGGGCGGCCCAGACGACCTTGCCGCCGTTCGCCGTCTGCTCGACCCCGCAGGTCCCGCCCGCTTCCCCGGTGATCTCCCGTACGAGCATCAGCCCCCGGCCGCCCGTCTGACCGTGGTCCGCCTCCAGCGCCTTCGGCCGGTAGGGGTGGTTGTCCTCGACGGACACCCGGATCCACGATGTCCCGACGGCCACCTCCACGGCGATCTCCGGTGAGAGCAGCGCGGCGTGCCGTACGGCGTTGGTGACGAGTTCGGAGACGATCAGCAGCAGGCCCTGGACGGTGTCGCCGCCGACCGGGACCTGCTGGCGTTCCAGCAGATCGCGTACGGCGTGCCTCGCCTGCGGTACGGAGACGTCCACCGCGGGAGCGGTGAACCGCCAGACACCCTCGTACGGCAGGGGGTCGGCGACTGCCGGGTCGGGCGGGCTGTTGCTCCCGCGGCTCTCCATGTCCCGGCTCCCGCCCTCGCGCTCGATGGTGACCACACGACGAGTGTTGGGAATGACCGGGTCGGTGCCGGGCAGCTGAACAGAAGTCAGCGCCTATCGACGCAATTCGACTGGATTTGCTGCATCGTAGCGCGCGCATGACCGATGCCGGTCTCTCTCTGACGTCTCCGTAGACGTCTACGGAGACGTCTACGGACAGCGTCCAAGGACGACATCCACGAACGGCATCCTCGGGCGCTGCCTGCGGACAGCAGATGCCTGCGGACAGCATCCGCCGATGACGTCCGCGGATTCGGCCCCGATAGCATCCGGCCATGGAACCGCAGCTGGAGCACACCGTCGCCGACGGGGTCGCCACCGTCGTGATCAGCCACCCCGCCAAGCGCAACGCCATGACGGCCGGGATGTGGCGGGCCCTCCCCGGGCTGCTGGACACACTGGCCGCCGACCCGGCCGTACGGATGATGGTACTGACCGGCGCGGGGAACACGTTCTGCGCGGGCGCCGACATATCGACACTGCGTGGTCCCGGTGCGGCCGGGGAAGAACCTCAGCGGCTCGCGGTCGGAGCCGAGGAGGCACTCGCCGGATTCCCCAAGCCCACGATCGCCGCCGTGCGCGGGTACTGCGTGGGCGGCGGCTGCCAGTTGGCGGCTGCCTGCGATCTCCGGTTCGCGGAGGAGGGAGCCTCCTTCGGGGTGACCCCCGCGAAGCTCGGGATCGTCTACCCCGCTCCGTCCACCGCCCGGCTGGTGTCGCTGGTGGGCCCGGCGACCGCCAAGTACCTGCTGTTCTCGGCCGAGTTGATCGGAACCGACCGGGCGCTGCGCACCGGGCTGGTGGACGAGGTACTGCCCTCCGGTCAACTCGACCGGCGCATCGCCGAGTTCAGCCGGGTGCTGGTGTCCCGCTCGCAGCTGACCCAGACCGCGGCCAAGGAGTTCGCCGACGGGCGGGGCGACCGGGACGCGTACTGGCGGGCGCGGGCCCGCGCCGCCGACGACCCCGTGGAGGGGGTCACCGCCTTCCTGGAGCGGCGCGAGCCCCGGTTCACCTGGAGTCCGGCCGTCACTGAAGGATGAAACGGCTTCTGTTCCGGAGCTTCTCGACCAGCGCGGCGGGGGCCTTCTGCGGCGAGCCCGCGTCGTACGGGGGCTGCGGGTCGTACTCGGTGAGCAGCTGGACGGCCTGGGCGTGTTCGTCACCGGCGATCCGGCCGACCAGGGTGAGCCCCATGTCGATGCCGGACGACACCCCGGCCGCGGTGATGAACTTGCCGTCGGTGACGACGCGTTCGCCGGTCGGCTCGGCTCCGAACGTGCTGAGCGTGGGGAGCGCCAGCCAGTGCGAGGTGGCGCGGCGCCCCTTGAGCAGACCCGCCGCCGCCAGCAGCAGTGAGCCGGTGCACACCGAGGTCGTCCAGGTGCTGGTGCTGTCCGCCGTCCGCAGCCAGCCGAGCAGCGCCTCGTTCTCCATCTGGGCGGACTGCCCGGGGCCGCCCGGCACCACGACGATGTCGGGGTGCGGCACCTCGTCGAGCCTCTTGTCCGCGACGAGCGCGAGGGTGCCCCTCTCGTTGCGTACCGGCCCGGTCCGCTCGGCGACGAAGACCGTCTCGGCGCCCAGGATGCTGCTGAGCATTTCATAGGGGCCGACCGCGTCGAGTGCGGTGAAGCGGTCGAAGAGGACGATGGCGATCTGCACGGGGTGCCTTTCAGCCGACGGGACAGGGGACGACGGGTGGGGTGCTGCCGGACGGCGCGGCGCGGAAGCGGCGACGGTATTCGGCGGGTGCGGTGGCGAGCGCCCTGACGAAGGCGCGGCGCATGGCCTCGGGGGTGCCGTAGCCACAGGCGCGGGAGATCTCCGTGACGCCGGCCGCCGTGTCCTCCAGAAGGCGTCTGGCCTGTTCCAGGCGGACGCGTTCCACGTACCGGCCCGGCGTCGTGCCGGTCTCCGCGTGGAAGGCGCGGGCGAAGTGCCGGGGTGAGAGGCGTGCGCGGGCGGCGAGGGACTCGACCGACAGATCGCCGCCCGGGTGTTCGCTGATCCACTGCTGGACCTCACGGAGCGGTTCGCTCCGGGCTGTCTGCGCGGCCAGCTGCGCGCTGAACTGGGCCTGGTTGCCGGGGCGTCGGAGAAAGACGACGAGGTGCCGGGCGACGGTCAGTGCCGTGTCCCGGCCGTGGTCCTCCTCGACCAGGGCGAGCGCGAGATCGATGCCCGCGGTGACTCCGGCGGAGGTGGCGAGCTTCCCGTCCCGCACGAAGATCGGATCCGGGTCGACGTCCACGGAGGGGTACGACCTGGACAGGTGGTCGCAGACGGACCAGTGCGTGGTGACCCGATGGCCGTCCAGCAGTCCGGCCGCGGCGAGCAGCAGTGCCCCCGTGCAGACGGAGACGATGCGCTCGGCGCGCGGGGCGTGCTCGCGCAGCCAGTCGGTCAGCCGGGGGTCGGGGTGGCGGGTGCCCCGGCCGCCGGGGACCAGCAGGGTGTGCGGGTCGTCGGCATCGGCCAGGGAGCCGTCCGGGACGAGGGTGAGGCCGCTGGAGGTACGGACGGCGGAACCGTCGACGGAGGCCGTACGGATCCGGTACGGCTCCCCCCGCACCTGTCCGGCACCCGAGAACACTTCCACCGGGCCGGTCACATCCAGGCTCTGCAGATCGTCGAAGAGGACGACCAGCACGGATCGCTGAGGCATGCCTCTCATCATTCGCGGCCTTGGTGGTGGCCGCAATGACGAACTTCCCACCTTTCCTGCCATCGGCTCTCCACCCCGTGTACCGGCCCGACCCTTCCCCGTGCATCAACCCGTCAGTAACATGCGGCTCATGACCTCTCTCCCGCCCCGTGCCGGCCGTCGCTGCCACAACGTGCTCAACCCCCTGCACTCGACGGTGTTCTTCTCCCCCGAATTCACCGAGGAGCTCGCCGGAATCGGGGTCGACGACGCGGGCTCCGCCTACTTCGGCGCGCGGGGCGCCGCCATGGGGGCCGTGGGGCCCGGCACGATCGCCGCCGCGTTCTACAACTTCAACCCCGAGCTGATCGCCCGGTACGTCCCCGCGGTGTGGGAGACGGCCTCGCCCGAGGCCGTGCTCGGCGCCCGGCTGCGCGC
This sequence comes from Streptomyces sp. A 4/2, assembly GCF_940670765.1. Classification (GTDB taxonomy): domain Bacteria; phylum Actinomycetota; class Actinomycetes; order Streptomycetales; family Streptomycetaceae; genus Streptomyces. The sequence continues at coordinate 106,555 of NZ_CALNVW010000030.1, read as the reverse complement.
CGCGGACCGCACGCTGCGCCGGGTGCTCGGCGAGGAGGCCGTAGCCTCCGCCGAAATGGCGGAGGCCGCGCGGCTCGCGCAGCGGGCCACCGAGGCCTGTACCCGACACGCCCGGCCGCTGTACTCCGCCCATGCCGATCTGCCGGTGCCCGAGCAGCCGCATCTGGCGCTCTGGCACGCGGCGACACTGCTGCGCGAACACCGCGGCGACGGGCATCTCGCGGTGCTGCTCACTGCCGGAATGGGCCCGCTGGAGGCGCTCGTGAGCCACACCGCGACCGGCAAGGGCATGGCCCGCAGCTGGCTCCTCACCACCCGGGGCTGGGGCCAGGAGGACTGGGACTCCGCCGCGGAACGACTGCGCGGACGTGGGCTCATGGACGCCGGGGACGGGCTCACCGAGGCGGGGATCCAGCTCCGCAAGGACATCGAGTCGCAGACGGACCGGCTCGACCTGGCACCGTACGCGCACCTGGGCGCCGAGGGCGTGGAACGGCTCACCGAGCTCGTCCGCGACTTCGTGGTCACCGCGGCGGGCGCGGGGGCCTTCCCGTCGTACCTGCGAGACTGACGGACTCGCCGCGACCGGCCCGCCGGACCGGCGCTCCGCCGCCTCCGCGGAGCGTGGCCCCCGGCCTGTCGGTGCCGCCTGCCACAATGCTGGTGCACTGTTTTCCCTCTCGTGACGGCGGTCCGGCCAGGACCGGCGGGCCGCCCGTCCGATGGGGTTCCGGGGACTTCCCCGGAGGAATGCGGCAAGCCCAGCGAGAAGGCGGTACGGGATCGTGACCACGACCACCCCAGGTTCCATCGAAGGCAGGATCGCCGACGAACTCGGCGTCCGGGAACGGCAGGTGAAGGCCGCCGTCGAGCTGCTCGACGGCGGCTCGACCGTGCCGTTCATCGCTCGCTACCGCAAGGAAGCGACCGAGATGCTCGACGACGCGCAGCTGCGCACGCTGGAGGAGCGGCTGCGCTACCTGCGGGAGCTGGAGGATCGGCGGACGGCAGTTCTGGACTCCGTACGGGAGCAGGGCAAGCTCGATGCCGCGCTGGAGGCGCAGATCCGGGCAGCGGAGACCAAGGCGCGGCTGGAGGACATCTACCTGCCGTTCAAGCCGAAGCGCCGGACCAAGGCGCAGATCGCCCGCGAGGCCGGTCTCGAACCGCTCGCCGACGGGCTGCTGGGCGACCCTTCGGTGGAACCGCTCGTGGCCGCCGCCGCGTTCGTCGACGCGGACAGGGGCGTGGCGGATCCCGCCGCCGCTCTGGAGGGCGCGCGTTCCGTCCTCACCGAGCGGTTCGGCGAGGACGCCGACCTCATCGGTGAGCTGCGTGAACGCATGTGGTCGCGCGGGCGGCTGACGGCGAAGGTGCGGGAGGCCAAGGAAGAGGCCGGTGCCAAGTTCGCCGACTACTTCGACTTCGCGGAGCCGTTCACCGCGCTGCCCTCGCACCGGGTGCTGGCGATGCTCCGGGGCGAGAAGGAGGACGTACTCGACCTGGTCCTCGAACCGGAGGAGCCCGGGGACACCGCGGGACCGTCGACGTACGAGGCGATGATCGCCCGGCGCTTCGGAGTGGCCGACCGGGGCAGGCCAGGCGACAAGTGGCTTGCGGAGACGGTGCGTTGGTCGTGGCGCACCCGGATCCTGGTACATCTGGGGATCGACCTGAGGCTTCGGCTGCGGACCGCCGCGGAGGACGAGGCGGTGAAGGTCTTCGCCTCGAACCTGCGCGACCTGCTGCTGGCCGCACCGGCCGGGACCCGCGCCACGCTCGGCCTGGACCCCGGGTTCCGTACGGGCGTGAAGGTGGCCGTCGTCGACGCGACCGGCAAGGTCGTGGCGACCGATGTGATCCACCCGCACGTCCCGGCCAACCGGTGGGACGAGGCGCTCGCCAAGCTGGCCCGGCTGGCGAAGGAGCACGCGGTGGACCTGATCGCGATCGGCAACGGTACGGCGTCCCGGGAGACCGACAAGCTGGCGGGCGAACTGTGCGCCAAGCACCCCGAGTTGAACCTGACGAAGGTGATGGTCTCGGAGGCGGGCGCTTCCGTCTACTCGGCTTCCGCGTTCGCCTCGCAGGAGCTGCCGGACATGGATGTGACGCTGCGCGGCGCGGTGTCGATCGCCCGCAGGCTCCAGGACCCGCTCGCCGAGCTGGTCAAGATCGACCCCAAGTCGATCGGCGTGGGCCAGTACCAGCACGACCTGTCCGAGGTGAAGCTCTCCCGCTCGCTCGACGCGGTCGTCGAGGACTGTGTGAACGGCGTGGGGGTGGACGTCAACACCGCCTCGGCGCCGCTCCTCTCCCGGGTCTCGGGCATCGGGTCGGGACTCGCCGAGAACATCGTGGCGCACCGCGACGCCAACGGCCCCTTCCGGTCCCGCAAGGCGCTCAAGGACGTGGCGAGGCTGGGCCCCAAGGCGTACGAGCAGTGCGCGGGCTTCCTGCGCATCAGGGACGGCGACGACCCGCTGGACGCGTCGAGCGTGCACCCGGAGTCCTATCCGGTGGTGCGGGCGATGACCAGGTCCGCGGGCGGAAGTTCACTGGTGGGCAACGCGCCGCTGCTGCGTTCGCTGGATCCGGCCGACTTCGTGAACGACAAGTTCGGGCTGCCGACGGTGTCGGACATTCTGCGCGAGCTGGAGAAGCCGGGACGCGACCCGCGGCCCGCGTTCAAGACGGCCACCTTCAAGGAAGGTGTCGAGAAGCTGGGCGACCTGACGTCCGGGATGGTCCTGGAGGGCGTCGTCACGAATGTCGCGGCGTTCGGCGCGTTCGTCGACATCGGTGTCCATCAGGACGGGCTCGTGCATGTGTCCGCGCTGTCCAAGACCTTCGTCAAGGACCCGCGTGACGTGGTCAAGCCCGGCGACATCGTCAAGGTGAAGGTGATGGATGTCGACATCCCGCGCAAGCGCATCTCGCTGACGCTGCGGCTGGACGACGAGGCGGCGTCCAAGCCGGCCAGGTCGGGTGGTGGCGGGGAGCGCCGGGAGCGCGGGCAGGACGGCCGTCCTCCGCAGCAACGGCAGGGAGGCCGCGCCCAGCGTGGCGGCGGCGGCAGCGGCGGACGGCAGTCCTCGGCCCCGGCTCCCGCCAACAGCGCGATGGCTGACGCACTGCGGCGGGCCGGACTGAGCGGGCCGGAGCGCGGGCGCCGCTGAGCGGTGTCCCGGCCGGCGGACGGGACGGTGCGCGCGGGTAGCAGCGCGTACCGTCCCGTCCCGTCCGGCGGAGCGTTCGGCACCCCGCCCTCAGCACATCCGTCGGCCCGTCCGACGGGCCGACCGTCCGTCGGCCGGGGCTAGCGGGGCGTCCGCTCAGAGTTCGGTGAGCTTGCCCTCCGCCACCTCGATGCGACGCGTCGTGCGGACCGCGTCGAGCATCCGGCGGTCGTGGGTGACCAGCAGCAGCGTGCCCTCGTACGAGTCGAGGGCCGACTCCAGCTGCTCGATGGCCTCCAGGTCGAGGTGGTTCGTCGGCTCGTCCAGGACGAGGAGATTGACGCCACGACCCTGGAGCAGCGCGAGCGCGGCACGGGTGCGTTCGCCCGGCGACAGGGTGTTCGCGGGGCGCAGGACGTGGGCCGCCTTCAGGCCGAACTTGGCCAGGAGCGTGCGGACTTCGGCCGGCTCCGTGTCGGGGACGGCCGCGCAGAAAGCCTCCAGGAGCGTCTGCGTACCGTAGAAGAGGCCGCGCGCCTGGTCGACCTCGCCGACCACGACCCCCGGGCCGAGCGCCGCATGGCCTGTGTCGAGGGGGACCCGGCCGAGCAGCGCGCCGAGCAGGGTGGACTTGCCCGCGCCGTTGGCGCCGGTGATGGCGACCCGGTCCGCCCAGTCGATCTGGAGGTGCGCCGGCCCGAAGGAGAAGGCGCCCCGGGCGACCCTCGCGTCGCGCAGCGTGGCCACGACCGCGCCGGAGCGGGGGGCCGCCGCGATCTCCATGCGGAGTTCCCACTCCTTGCGGGGTTCCTCCACGACGTCGAGGCGCTCGATCATGCGCTGCGTCTGGCGGGCCTTCGCCGCCTGCTTCTCGCTCGCCTCGCTGCGGAACTTACGGCCGATCTTGTCGTTGTCGGTCGCCTTGCGGCGGGCGTTCTTGACGCCCTTGTCCATCCAGCCCCGCTGCATCTGGGCCCGCCCTTCGAGCGCCGACCGCTTGTCCGCGTACTCGTCGAAGTCCTCGCGGGCGTGCCGGCGGGCCGTCTCCCGCTCCTCCAGGTACCCGGCGTAGCCGCCGCCGTACAGCGTGATCTGCTGCTGGGCAAGATCCAGTTCGAGGACCTTGGTGACCGTGCGGGTCAGGAACTCACGGTCGTGGCTGATGACGACCGTGCCGGCGCGCAGCCCTGCGACGAATCGCTCCAGCCGTTCCAGGCCGTCCAGGTCGAGGTCGTTCGTCGGCTCGTCGAGCAGGAAGACGTCGTACCGGGAGAGCAGCAGCGAAGCGAGACCGGCGCGGGCCGCCTGGCCTCCGGAGAGGGAGGTCATCGGCTGGTCGAGCCCGACGGTCAGACCGAGGGATCCGGCCACTTCGTCGGCGCGCTCGTCCAGGTCGGCGCCGCCGAGATCGAGCCAGCGTTCGAGCGTGGTGGCGTACGCGTCGTCCGCGCCGGGGGTCCCGTCGACGAGGCCCTGGGTGGCTTCCTCCATGGCGCTCTGGGCGGCGGCGACGCCCGTACGGCGGGCCAGGAAGGCCCGTACGGTCTCGCCGTCGCGCCGCTCCGGCTCCTGCGGGAGATGGCCGACGGAGGCGGTGGGCGGCGACAGCTTCAGCTCGCCGTCCTCGGGGGTGTCGAGCCCGGCGAGGAGGCGCAGCAGCGTGGATTTTCCGGCGCCGTTGACTCCGACGAGACCGATCACGTCCCCCGGCGCGACGACGAGATCGAGGCCGGAGAAGAGCGAGCGGTCACCGTGGCCCGCGGCGAGGTCTTTGGCGACAAGGGTTGCAGTCATGAGGGGACCGATCTTAGACCGACCGGCAATTGGAGGGTGGGAGAGGAGGACGGCGCAGCGGGGACTCGGCTACGGTCCGCAGGATGAGCAGCGAAGTGATCGTGGTGGGCGGCGGGGTCATCGGTCTGACGACGGCCATCGTCCTCGCGGAGGGCGGCCACCCGGTGCGGGTGTGGAGCCGGGACCCGGCCGGGCGGACGACGTCGGCGGTCGCGGGGGCCCTGTGGTGGCCGTACCGCATCGAGCCCGAGGAGCTGGTGGGCCGCTGGTCGCTGGAGTCACTGCGGGAGTACGAAGCGCTGGCCGCGGACCCGCGACGGACCGGGGTCCGGCTGGTCGACGGGGTGCACGTCGGGGCGGGGATCGCCGAACTGGGCCCCTGGGCCGCGCAGCTGACCGGGCTGCGGGAGGTCGCGGAGGGCCTGCGGGCCCGGCTTCCGCTGATCGACATGCCGGCCCATCTGGGGTGGCTGCGCCGCAGGCTGGAAGCGGCGGGCGGCCGGGTGGAGGAGCGGACGGTGACGGAGCTCGCGGAGGTGCCGTCCCCGGTGGTGGTCAACTGCACCGGGCTCGGCGCGCACGGCCTGGTGCCGGACCCCGAGGTGTGGCCGGTGCGCGGGCAGCTGGTACTCGTCGAGAATCCGGGGATCGACGAGTGGTGCACGGTCGTCGACCACACGTCGAGCGATACGACGTACTACTTCCCGCAACCCGGCGGCCTGCTCCTGGGCGGCACGGCGCAGGAGGACGACTGGAACCTCCGGCCGGACCCGGCGACGGCGGAGGCGATCGTCGCCCGGTGCGCGCGGCTCAGGCCGGAGATCGCGGACGCGAAGGTCCTGGCCCACCGGGTCGGCCTCCGGCCTTCCCGGTCCGCGGTGCGTCTGGAGGCCGAGCGGCCGGCCCGTTCACTGCCGGGACGTGTCCGGCCGGTCCCCGCCGGGCCCGGAACGCCCGGCACGGCGCCTGACGACCCACCGCACCGGACGCCCCGGACCGATCCGACGGGACCGTCCGGCCAGGTCCTGGTGCACAACTACGGCCACGGCGGCGCGGGCGTCACCGTGGCCTGGGGCTGCGCCAGGGAGGCGGCCCGGCTGGTGGACGCGGGGGCAGCCGCGTAGGACCTGTCCGTTGCGGGCGCACGAGGGGACGGGTACCCGGCGGGCGGCACATGACGGCCGGATGGCGATCCTGTGACAGCAGTGACCGTGGACATGACCAGTGGTTCATGGGCTGAATAGGGTCGAAGGGATCCACGACTCCCACGACTTGGAGCATCCGTGCACCGCAGACTCATCGTCCCGAGCGTGCTCGCGGCCTCACTCATGCTGGCGATCCCGGCATCGGCCGCTGCCCGAGGGTCCGCGCCCAGCGACGCCACGCCCGGCGCCCCCGGCATCGGCGACCCCTACTACCCGGCGTACGGCAACGGCGGCTACGACGTCTCGCACTACGACCTGAAGCTGAAGTACGAGCCGTCGACCGACCGGCTGGACGGCACGGCGACGATCCTCGCCACCGCCACCCAGGACCTCTCCCGGTTCGATCTGGACTTCCTGCTCGATGTGAGCGAAGTACGGGTCAACGGCGCAAAGGCCACCTTTGCCACGTCCGGGCAGCACGAACTGGAGGTCACTCCGGCCCGGTCGCTGGCCAAGGGTTCCTCCGTCACCGTCGTCGTGCGTTACAGCGGCGTGCCGTCCACGAAATCGGCGTACGGCTTCTCGACCTGGCACCGGACCCCGGACGGCGCGGTCGCGGCGGACGAACCCGAGTCGGCCTGGTGGTGGTTCCCGAGCAACGACCACCCGCTCGACAAGGCCACCTTCGATGTGTCGGTCTCCGTGCCGGACGGTACCCAGGCCATCAGCAACGGTGTGCTCCAGTCGCAGCGCTCGAAGCTCGGCAGGACCACGTTCAACTGGCGGTCCAACAAGCCGCAGGCGACGTACCTGACCACGCTCGCGGTCGGCAAGTTCGACATCACCACGGACACGACGGCGGCGGGCGTGCCGATCGTCAACGCGTACAGCAAGGACCTGGGCGACAACTACGGGGCGGCCCGCGCCAGCGTGGAGCGGACCGGTGAGGTAGCCGACTGGCTGAGCGGGTACTTCGGCCCGTACCCGTTCAGCGCGCTGGGCGGCTACGTCCCCAACACCACCACGGGCTACGCGCTGGAGACCCAGACCCGGCCGTTCTACAGTCCCAAGCAGTTCGCGAACGGCGCCAACACCTCGGTGATCGTCCATGAGTTGGCGCACCAGTGGTACGGCGACAGTGTGTCCCTCAAGGGCTGGAAGGACATCTGGATCAACGAGGGTTTCGCCAGCTACGCCGAGTGGCTGTGGTCGGAGAGCGAGGGCCAGGGCACCACACAGCAGCTCGCGGACTACGTGTACGACTCGCACCCGGCCGACGACGCCTTCTGGACGGTGAAGCCGGGCGACCCGGGCGCGGACAACCAGTTCGACGCCGCCGTGTACGACCGGGGCGCGCTCGCCATTCAGGCACTGCGCAACAAGATCGGTGACACCGCGTTCTTCCGGATCCTGAAGGGGTGGCCCACCGAGCACGCCTACGGCAATGCCTCGGTGGCCGACTTCGAGAAGTACGCCGAGCGGATCTCGGGCAAGCCGCTGGCCGAGTTCTTCGACACCTGGCTGTTCACCACCGCCAAGCCGGCCGCGCCGGCGGCGGCGAAGGCGCGGATCGCCCGCCCGGACGCGAAGCCGGTCCGGCCCAGGTCCTGGGAGCAGATCGAGCGCACGCACCGCACCGTGCACGCGCACTGACCTGCTTGCAGCCCCTGCCGCGCCGCCCGTTCCCGAGGGCGGCGCGGCTTTCCGCGTCCGGCGACAGGTGGTGACAGTCTGATCAACCGCCTATCGTGCACCAGGTCGTTACGCTGCTCCCACCGCGAGCACCACCCGACCAGCAACTACGCCGACGAGGAGCTCCCGTGCCCGATCCGATCCCCGGCTCCCGTCCGACCCTGGAGGCCGTAGCGGCCCGCGCGGGTGTGTCCCGGGCGACCGCGTCGCGCGTCGTCAACGGCGGCGCCGGGGTGCGGCAGTTGCTGGTCGAACGGGTCCAGGAGGCCGTCGACGAGCTGGGCTACATCCCCAATCACGCGGCCAGGACACTGGTCACCCGGCGCAACGGCGCGGTGGCCGTGATCATCGCGGAGCCCGAGATCCGGATCTTCTCGGACCCGTTCTTCTCCCAGCAGCTGCGCGGCATAAGCCGCGAACTGACAGCGCATGACTCGCAGTTGGTCCTGCTCCTCGTGGAGGGAAGCGGCGACTACGACCGGGTCGCCCGCTATCTCGCCGGCGGCCATGTGGACGGCGCGCTGGCGTTCTCGCTGCACACCGAGGATCCGCTGCCCGCCGTCATCCACAAGGCCGGGATCCCGGCGGTGTTCGGCGGCCGTCCGGTGTGGAAGGGCCCGGAGTCGGACCTCGCCCTGCCGTACGCCGACTGCGACAACCGGGGCGGCGCCCGCCAGGCCGTACAGCACCTGGTCGGGCTCGGGCGCCGCAGCATCGCGCACATCGCGGGCCCCCAGGACCAGACCTCCGGCATCGACCGGCTGGACGGGTACCGGGACGTGCTGCTGGACGTCGATCCGGGGCTCACCGCCCAGGGCGCCTTCACCGAGGAGAGCGGAGCCGCGGCCATGGCCGAACTGCTGGCGCGCCGGCCGGAGCTGGACGCCGTGTTCGCGGCCAACGACCTGATGGCGTCCGGCGCGCTCCAGGTGCTGCGGAACCACGGCCGGCGGGTGCCGGAGGACGTGGCGGTGGTCGGCTTCGACAACATGGAGAAGGTCGCGGAACTCACCGACCCTCCGCTGACGACGATCCGTCAGGACATCGAGGGGATGGGGCAGTTGATGGTGCGGATGCTGATCCGCGGCCTGGACCGGGAGACCGTCACCCCGCCGGATTCAGTGATCATGCCGACGGATCTGGTGCGCCGGGCGTCCGCCTGACCCGGTGGCGGGCCCGCGCCGCGCGGGCCAGGGGGAGGTAGCGCAGCCGCTCGGGAAGCACCGGCACCACGGCTCCCACGAACCGGCCGAAGCGGCGCAGTGCGCGCTCCTGGGAGTCCGTCCATTCCAGCCCCATGGCCTCGCGGGCGTCCGGCGGCATCAGCCCGACGGTGACGAAGCGCCGGAAGCGCGCCAGGGGCGGCAGCAGTACGGGCCACAGCGCCCGTACGAGCAGCCGGACCACCCGGGGCCCCCGGTCGGGGGCGGGTACCGGGCTGCGGACATCGGTCAGTTCCCGCACCAGGGGGGTGGCCTCGATCTCGTCGGCCAGCATCCTGCGGTAGTACGGCCAGAACGCCTCGACGGTCTGCGGCATGTCCCGGTCGTCGATGCCGAGGACCCGGCCGACCTGGAGCCACTCCCCGTAGAGCTGCCGCTGCTGCGCCTCGGTGTAGGGGCGGCCGAGGTACGTCCGGCGCCGCAGGAAGACCGGGAAGCCGGTGGCGTGCACCCAGGCGTAGGTGTGCGGAGCGAGCGCGCGGTAGTGGCGGCCCCGGGTGTCGGTGCCCTCGATACCCCGGTGCAGCGCCCGGAGGCGGCTCCCCTCCTCGACGGCCGCGTCACCGCCGTACACCCAGAGCTGCAGCGACCACAGCGAGCGCTCGGCGCGGCCCCACGGGTCCGTACGGAAGTCGGAGAACTCGTCGACCCCGGCGCCGACGGCCGGGTGCGCGACCTGCATGGCCAGCGCCGCGGGCAGGGTGAGCAGCGTCCTGATGTCGCCGACCTCGCTCCACAGCACGCCGCCCGGCGGGGGCGGCGCCGGTTCGGCGGGCCTGCTGGGGCTGCTCATGGTGATGCTCCTGAAGGTCGTGGGACGGAGGCGTGCCGTCGGACCAGGCCCCGTCCCCCGGGCCACCGGGAAACAGTTCGCTATATGTCCGGTTTGTGCATTTTCCAGTATGCAGCCGGGCCGACCGCTCCGCCAGGACATCCACGAGCACCCGGCCGCACCACCTCAGCAGACCGATTCAGCCACATCCCTGAAGGTCCGTCAGGGGCGTTGACGTGCGCTGTGAAACAAGTCGATAGTTTCTGTAACATTGACTCTCCGGCATCGGAGGGGCTCGTCAACACGCTGCGTACCAGGGCAGGTTGAGCAGCGCGGGCCTTCACGCACCCTCCGTTCCGGGCACCCGAGGAGGCGAAGCCATGGGCCGCTACAGTCGCCTGCGCGAGATCCGCGCCATGGACCCCGCGCGGGATTTCGAACACATCCACCGGCTGATCTCGCAGTACGAGTTCCCCTGGGACTACGCCCAGGGGGTGAGCGTCGCCTTCCTGCGCGACTACGGCGTCCCCCGGATATCTCAACTGCTCGACCGCACACAGGAGTTCGAGAAGGCCGGGCAGAAGCGGTACGACGACACCGTACTCATCGGCTACGAGATGGTCCGGGACGGGTTCGACAGCGCGCGCGGCCGGGCCGCCGCCCGCCATCTCAACCGCATCCACGGCAGGTACCGCATCCCCAACGAGGACTTCCTGTACGTCCTCGCCACGACCGTCGTCGGCCCGAAGCGCTGGATCGACCGCTTCGGCTGGCGAAAACTCTGCGCCAACGAGGCCGAGGCCCTGGCCCTGGTCGGCCACCGGACGGCGCTGATGATGGGCATCGACGGCGCCCCTTCCAGCTACGCCGGTTTCGAGAGATTCCTCGACGCCTACGAGGCGGAGATGTTCGCGTACCACCCGGCCAACCGCCGGGTCGCGAACGCCACCTTCCGGGTGATGGCGGGCTGGTATCCACGCTTCATGAGCCCCCTGGTGGCCCGGCTGGCGCTGGCGCTGCTCGACGAGCCACTGCTGCGGGCGCTCGGTTTCCGCCCGCAGCCGCAGTGGGTACGGTCGGCCGCCGTCCGGGCCGTGCGGGCCAGGTCGTACGTCGTACGGGCTCTGCCCGCGCGGCCGGGACGACGGCCCGCGCTGCCCAAGCCGAGCTCCTACCCCTTCGGCTGGACGCTGGACGACCTCGGTCCGCACTGGGCGCAGAACCGCCCGCTGCATCCGCTCCCCGACGAGCAGGAGACGGACGGCCAGGAGACGGACGGCCAGGAGACGGACGGACGGCGGACGGGCGACGGTCCGCACGCGGTACGCCGGGTCAGCGCCCCAGCAGCGGAATGAGGTACCGGCGGGCGAAGTCCCGTACCTGGTCGTCGTCGTCGAGCTCGAAGCAGCTGACCGGGTTGAGCAGGAACGAGACGGTGATCCGCACCATCAGTTCGGCGACCGGCGTCGGATCGGTCACCGGCCTGCCCTCCAGCCGTTGCGCGTGCCGCAGCCGGTCGGCGAGATACGACCGGACGGCCAGGAAACCAGGGCCGCTCTCCACCGTCAGAAAGGGCAGCAGCGTCTCGGGCTCCAGCCGCAGCAGCCCGCCGATCAGCGGGTGTTGCCGGATGTGCTGGAGCACCACGAGGAACCCCTCGACCAGCCGGTCCTCCACGGTGGGCAGGCCGGCCACGGTCGCGTCGACGTCCATGACGAACCTGCGGTACTCGCGGATCAGGCAGGCGGAGACCAGCCCGTCCTTGTTGCCGAACCGCCGGTACACGGTGACGCGTGAGACCCCGGCCCGTTTCGCCACGTCGTCGACGGTCGACCGGCGCAGACCGAAGGTGGTGAACTGCTCACGCGCCGCGTCGAGTATCTGCTCGGTGAGCGGGTCCGCGGGCGCCGGCTCACCGTCCAGCGCGTGGGTCAGCAGCGCCGCATCGGCGGTACTCCGTGGAGCCATCAGGCCCTCCCCGTCCGTCCTTCGGCCACCCGGCCACAGCCCGACGACAGTAGCCCAACCAGGGCACTTTCACAGGAGTGGTGAGACAGCAATACTGTTGCACCGGACCGACCGCGTACCGGTCCGGGGAAGAGAGGCACCGCCATGTCGACGGAGACCGGGGAGACGGCCCTCACGGTCGACGAACTGGCCGCGCGTGCCGGGGTCACGGTGCGTACGGTCCGCTTCTACAGCACCCGCGGTCTGCTGCATCCACCGGTGATCGGTCCCCGCCGCGTCGGTCTGTACGGCCCCGCCCATCTCTCCCGCCTCGCGCTGATCGAGGAGCTTCAGCACCACGGGCTGACGCTGGCCGCGATCGAGCGCTACCTCCAGCAGCTGCCGGAGGACCTGAGCGCGCACGACCTCGCCATCCACCGTGCCGTGGTGGCCTCGTGGGCGCCGGAGGGCGCGGACGACGCCACCCGGGCCGAGCTGGAGCGGCGGGCCGGGCGGGCGTTGTCGGGAGGGGACATCGACCGGCTGGCCGCGATGAACGTGCTGGAGAGGGTGACCGGCGACCCGGATGCCTTCCGGGTCGACCCCGGGTTGCTCGCGCTCGGTGTCCAGCTGCTCGACGTGCCGATCGAGCACGAGACGATCCTGGCCGCCCGTACGGTGGTGCTGGAACACACCCGGGCCGCGGCGAAGGAACTGACCCGGCTCTTCCAGGACGAGGTGTGGGGGCCCTACCGGGAGCGCGAGCGCGATCCGGCGGCCGTGGAGGCGATGAAGTCGCTCTCCGCCTCCATGCAGCCGATGGTCGTGCAGGCGCTGGTGACCGCGTTCCAGCGGTCACTGAAGGAGGAGCTGCGGGCCCGTTACGTGGACGGACCCGCAGCGACCGGCGCCCCCCGCTGACCGGTCCGACCGGCGGCACGGCGGGCCGAGCGGGTCAGCTGTCGCTGAACTGCTCGCCCTTCTCGGCCTTCTCGACCAGCAGGGCGGGCGGGGCGAACCGCTCCCCGTACCGCTCGGCGAGCGCACGCGCCCGTGCCACGAAGCCGGGCAGACCGCCCGGGTATCCGTTGATGTACTGGATGACGCCCCCCGTCCAGCCCGGGAACCCGATGCCGAAGATCGAGCCGATGTTGGCGTCGGCGACCGAGGTCAGTACGCCTTCCTCGAAGCAGCGGACGGTGTCCAGCGCCTCCGAGAAGAGCATCCGCTCCTTCATGTCGGTGAACGGGATGTCCACCCCGGCCTCGGTGAAGTGCTCGCGCAGACCGGGCCAGAGACCGTCCCGCTTCCCGTCGGTGTACTCGTAGAAGCCCGCTCCCCCGCTGCGGCCCGTGCGGCCGAACTCGTCGACCATCCGGTCGATGACCTCGTCCGACGGGTGCCCGGCCCAGGTGCCGCCCGCCTCCTCGACGGCCCGCTTCGCCTCGTTGCGGATCTTGCGCGGCAGGGTGAGTGTCAGCTCGTCCATCAGGGAGAGCACCTTGGCCGGGTAGCCGGCCTGCGCCGCCGCCTGCTCCACCGACGCGGGGTCGACGCCCTCGCCGACCATCGCCACGCCCTCGTTGATGAACTGTCCGATGACCCGCGACGTGAAGAAGCCGCGTGAGTCGTTGACGACGATCGGGGTCTTCCTGATCTGGCGTACCAGGTCGAAGGCGCGTGCCAGGGCCTCGTCGCCGGTCCGCTCGCCCTTGATGATCTCGACGAGCGGCATCTTGTCGACGGGCGAGAAGAAGTGCAGACCGATGAAGTCGGCGGGCCGTGTCACGCCCTCGGCGAGCAGCGTGATGGGCAGGGTCGAGGTGTTGGAACAGAGCAGCGCGCCGGGCTCGATGATGCCTTCGATCTCCTGGAACACCTTGCTCTTCAGCGCCGGGTCCTCGAAGACCGCTTCGATCACCGCGTCGCAGCCCGCCAGGTCGGCGGGGTCACCGGTCGGGGTGATGAGAGCGAGCAGCGCGTCGCGCTTCGACTCGGTGGTGCGGCCCCGGGAGAGCGCCTTCGCGAGGAGCTTCTCCGCGTACGCCTTGCCCTGCTGCGCCGCCTCGGACGACACGTCCTTGAGGACGACCTCGATGCCTGCGCGGGCGCACGCGTACGCGATGCCCGCCCCCATCATTCCGGCGCCGAGGACGGCGACCTTGCGGACCGGGCGTGGCTCGATGTCCCGGGGGCGGTTGGCGCCGGAGTTGACGGCCTGGAGGTCGAAGAAGAACGCCTGGGTCATGTTCTTCGAGATCTGGCCGGTGACCAGCTCCACGAAGTACCGCGCCTCGATGGTCTGCGCGGTCTCGAAGTCGACCTGGGAGCCCTCGACGGCCGCCGCGAGGATGTTGCGCGGGGCGGGGTAGGGGGCGCCGTTGATCTGCTTCTTCAGATTGGCGGGAAAGGCGGGGAGGTTGGCCGCGAAGCGCGGGTCGGACGGAGTACCGCCGGGGATCTTGTAGCCCTTGACGTCCCACGGCTGCTGCGACTCGGGGTTCGCGTCGATGAACGCGTGGGCCTTGGCGAGCATCTCGTCGGGGGTGGCGGCGATCTCGTGGACCAGGCCGTTGTCCAGGGCGCTACGGGGGGTGTACCGGGTGCCCTGGAGCAGCACCTTGAGCAGCGCGTCGGCGATGCCCAGCAGCCGTACGGTACGGGTGACGCCGCCACCGGCGGGCAGCAGGCCCAGGGTGACCTCGGGCAGGCCGATCCTGGAGCCGGGGGCGTCGAGGGCGACCCGGTGGTGGCAGGCCAGCGCGATCTCGTAACCACCGCCCAGGGCGGCGCCGTTGACGGCCGCGACGACCGGTTTGCCGAGGGTTTCGATCCGGCGCAGGGCGTGCTTGATGTCCATGCCCGTGTCGAAGGCCTGCTGGGCCTGTGCGGGCCCGATCCTGATCAGGTCCTTGAGGTCGCCGCCCGCGAAGAAGGTCTTCTTGGCGGAGGTGACGATGATGCCGCGGATGCTGTCGCGCTCGGCCTCGGCACGGTCGGCGACGGCCGCGATCGACTCCTTGAACGCCTGGTTCATGGTGTTCGCGGACTGGTGGGGGTCGTCGAGTACCAGGGTGACCACGCCGGTCCCGTCCTGTTCCCAGCGGATGGTGGTGTTCTCGCTCATGGTGTGGCTGCTCCGTTTGCGGGCCGTGAGGGAAGGGACGCGGTCAGAGACGCTCGATGACGGTGGCGACGCCCATGCCGCCGCCGACGCAGAGCGTGACCAGGCCGTACCGCTGGTCGCGGCGCTCCAGTTCGTCGATGAGAGTGCCGAGGATCATCGCGCCGGTGGCGCCGAGCGGGTGGCCCAGCGCGATGGCCCCGCCATTGACGTTGATCTTGTCGAGCGGGAGCTCCATGTCCCTGGCGAAGCGCAGGACGACGCCCGCGAACGCTTCGTTGATCTCCACGAGGTCGATGTCGGCGATGGTCAGACCCGCCTTGGCGAGGGCCTTGCGGGTGGCGGGCGCGGGCCCGGTCAGCATGATGGTCGGCTCGGACCCCGACACGGCGGCCGAGACGATACGGGCCCGTGGGGTCAGCCCGTAGCGCTCGCCGATCTGGCCGGAGCCGATGGCGACCAGTGAGGCCCCGTCCACGATGCCGGAGGAATTGCCCGCGTGGTGGACGTGGTCGATCTTCTCGACCCAGTGGTACTTCTGCAGTGCGACCGCGTCGAAGCCGCCCATCTCGCCGATCGTGGCGAAGGAGGGCTTGAGCGCGGCGAGCGACTCCGCGGTCGTGCCGGGGCGCAGATGTTCGTCGTGGTCCAGGACTACCAGGCCGTTGCGGTCCGTGACGGGAACGACGGAGCGCGCGAAGCGGCCGTCCTTCCATGCCTCGGCCGCCCGCTCCTGGGACAGCGCGGCGTAGGAGTCGACGTCGTGCCGGGTGAATCCCCCGATGGTCGCGATGAGGTCGGCGCCGACGCCCTGGGGGGCGAAGCCGGTGTCCCAGTTGGTCATCGGGTCCATGGCCCAGGCCCCGCCGTCGGAGGCCATCGGGACCCGGGACATCGACTCGACCCCACCGGCCAGGACCAGGTCCTCCCAGCCGGAACGGACCTTGGCGGCGGCGAGGTTGACGGCTTCGAGGCCCGAGGCGCAGAAGCGGTTCTCCTGCACCCCGGCGACGGTGTCGGGCAGTCCGGCGGCGACGGCCGCGATACGGGCGATGTCGGAGCCCTGGTCGCCCACCGGGCTGACCACGCCGAGCACGATGTCGTCGATGGCGGCCGGGTCGAGGCCGGGGAACCTGCGGCGCATTTCGTGGATCAGGCCGACGACCAGGTCGATCGGCTTGGTGCCGTGCAGGGCGCCATTGGCCTTGCCGCGCCCGCGCGGGGTGCGGATCGCGTCGTAGACGAATGCTTCGGTACTCAAGACAGCAGCCTTTCGAGGAGGGTCAGGCAAGGAAGGGGCGGCCGGTGTTCTCCATCATGATCTCGGTCGTGCCGCCGCAGATCGTCCGTATACGGCCGCCGGTGCACGCCTTCGATATCTGACACTCAGTCACGTACGCATATTCATGAAGCAGTTGGTCAGGAACGTCGGCCATCCGCTTCTGGAGTTGTCGCTTCAACGGTCTCCCGCCCCCGCTGTCCGCCGCGCGTCCCGTTCCGGCGGGCCGGTCTCCGCCGCGATACCGGGCACGCCCCAGTCGCGGGCCACCTCCACGGTGTCGGCGCCCGGCCTCGCGGGCCCCCTGCGTACGGAACCGGGCGTCACGGAGAAGCGCGGGGCGGGCGCGGGCTGGGTCATGCCGCTGTGTTCGACGAACGTTCCGCGCGCGGCGACGTGCGGGTGCGCGGGGGCCTCGCGCAGCGAGAGGACCGGCGCCACGCAGGCGTCCGAGTCCTCGAAGACCGCTGTCCACTCCGCGCGCGTCCGGGTCAGGAAACGGGCGGCGATGGTGTCGCGCAGCGCGTCCCACCGGGCGACGTCCTTGCGTGCGGGCGCTTCGGCGGCGATCCCGAGCAGCCGGACGAACTCGTCGTAGAACTGCGGCTCCAGGGCTCCCACAGCCATGTACTCGCCGTCCGATGTGGCGTAGCTGCCGTAGAACGGGCAGCCGCCGTCGAGCAGATTGGCGCCGCGCCGGTCCTGCCAGCCGCCGGCCGCGAGCATGCCGTGGATCATCGTGGTCAGATGCGCGGTGCCGTCCACGATCGCGGCGTCGACGACCTGGCCCGCTCCCCCGTCCGTACGGGCGTGCTGGAGCGCGGCGAGGACGCCGACGACCAGGTAGAGCGAGCCTCCCGCGTAGTCGCCGACCAGGTTCGCCGGAACGGCGGGCGGCTCGCCGGGGTTGCCGATCATGCCGAGCGTGCCGGTGACGGCGATGTACGCGATGTCGTGCCCGGCGCGCCGGGCGAGCGGTCCGTCCTGTCCCCAGCCGGTCATCCGCCCGTACACCAGCTTCGGGTTGCGGGCGTGGCACTGCTCGGGGCCGACGCCGAGCCGCTCGGCGACGCCCGGCCGGTAGCCCTCGATGAGGATGTCGGCGCGCTCCACGAGGTCGAGGACCCGGGCGGGGCCGTCCTCGGCCTTGAGGTCGACGAGCACCGAGCGTTTGTTGCGGTTGGTGAGGTCGTACTCCGGGTTGACCGCGAGCCCCGCACCGCCGGGCCGGTCGACGCGTACGACATCGGCTCCGAGGTCCGCGAGGAGCATCGCGGCGAACGGGCCCGGCCCGATGCCCGCCAGCTCGACCACGCGCACCCCGGCCAGCGGGCCGTTCCCTGTCGCTGCCATCAAGCCCCCAGCACTGTGACACAACTGATGTGACATCGATGATGTTAAGAACGTGTTCCACTCCGCACAAGGCTTCGGACCGAGCGGTCACCCGGACCCCGTCACCGGCCGCTCCCGGTCGGCGCTCGCCTGCGGGGTCCGTACGGATCAGCGGTTCCCACGCTAACCTCGGCCACCGGCAACGGCGCGGTACCCACGACGGCGCCCGCCGGGGCCGGCGGGCGGAACCCCGGCGAACGGGGCCGGGAAGTAGGCTCGCGGCGATATGGAGAAGAACCTGACCCCGCTCGGGCCCAAGGCCGACAAGGACACCGTGCGGCGGCACAATCTCAGCCTCGTACTGCGGGCCGTCCGGGACCAGGGCGAGGCGACCCGGGCCGGAGTCGCCGGACGGGTGGGCCTGACGCGGGCGGCCGTGTCCTCGCTGGTGGAACAGCTGCTGGAGAGCGGGTTCCTCGCCGAGTCGGGAAAGACGTTCAGCGGGCAGGCGGGACGCCCCGGCACGGTGCTCAAGCCCGCCAGGACCGGGGCCGCGGGGGTGGGCGTCGAGGTCAACATCGACTACGTGTCGGTGTGTGTGGTGGATCTGGCGGGCGCCGACCGGGTGCGTGTGACCGAGCACCTCGACAACCGGGGCGCGCCGCCCGCCGATGTGCTGGTCCGCGCCGCCCGGGTCGCCGCCCGCGCGCTGGAGTCGGCCGCGGAGCAGGAACTGGGACCGGTCGGCGTACAGCTGGCGCTGCCCGGCCTGGTTTCCGGGGGAACCGTCCGCCAGGCGCCCAACCTCGGCTGGAACGGGGTCGCCGCCGAGGAACTGTTCGCGCAGGCGCTCGCCGCGGTGCGCCCCGCCCACCGGGCCCTGCCGGTGAGTTCGGAGAACGAGGCCAATCTGGCCGCGCTGGCCGAGCTGTGGTTCGGCGGTCTCGGCGAGGTCCGCAGCTTCCTCTATCTGACGGGCGAGATCGGCGTCGGCGGCGCCCTGGTGCTCGACGGTGAACTGTTGCGCGGCGCCCATGGGTTCGCCGGTGAGATCGGCCATGTGGTGGCGGACGTGGCGGGTCCCGCGTGCCGTTGCGGCGCACGAGGCTGTCTGGAGCAGTACGCGGGCCAGTCCGCGCTGCTGCGGGCCGCCGGTATCGACGAGAGCACCGGGGTGTCCGGGGTCGCGGAGCTGGAGCGGCGGGCCCGCTCCGGTGACGAGCGCGCGGTGGCGGCCGTCGGGGCGGCCGGACTGATGCTCGGGCGGGTGCTGTCCGGCGCGGTCAATCTCTTCGACCCGGACGCGGTGGTGCTCGGCGGTATCTACCGGGGCCTGATGCCGTGGCTGTCGCCGGGCGCCGACCGGGAGCTGACCGGCCGGGTGGTGTCGGGGCTCTGGTCGCACGGGAGTGGCCGGCTGCGCGCCTCGTCGGTCGCGGGTGACGCGGCCCGGGGAGCTGCCGCGCAGATCGTCCAGGAGGTACTCGCCGATCCGGTGGCGTACGCGGAACTCGGGACGGCGTGACACCCCGTACGGCGTGACACCCAATACCGCGTGACACCCCGCACGGCGTGACGGCGCGGCCGGGAACCGTTCGGGACCGCGAGGACAACTCCCCCACGGTCCCGGACAGTTGAGAGGGGCCGAGCGGTTCGTGGCCGCCCGGCCCCCATCAGTACGCGGTGTTCCCGCGGTTATCGCACGACCACTTCGCTGATCTGCGGAGCCGCCGAGCCGTCGGCCCACAGCAGACGGACCGCGTCGGCCGCGTCGGCACTCACCTTGATCTGGGTGAACGCGCCGGCCGTCGTTCCGACCGTCCGCCACGTTCCGCCCGACCGTACCTGCACGGACGCCTTGACGCCCGTCACCCCGTCAGGGGCCAGGACGGTCACGGTGTGCACCGGCTGCGCCTGCGGCAGGGTCACGTCCAGCGACTCTCCGGCCTTCGGGGCGCGCGATGCCCGGTAGACACTCTCCGCGTTCCCGTCCGCCGCGCCGGCCAGGGTGCTGCCGTCCGCCGCGGGCGGGTTGCCCGTCACGGCCGGTGCTTCGGCGCCGCCCACGTGGAACTCCCGTACGACCACCCAGTTGGTCTGGTCGGCCGTCGAACGGGCGCGGACGTAACGGGCCGTGGTGCCGGCCGGGGCCTTCGCCGTGGCGGTCGGCTCGTCCTTGAACGAACCGAGCTCGTGCCACGTCTTGTTGTCCGACGAGTACTCCAGAACACCCTGGTGGATGTAGTCGCTGTCGCTGCCGGACTTCGCCATCGCGACGCTGACGTCACTGATGCTCCGCTCGGAGCCGAGGTCGACGCCGACCCAGTCCCCGTTGTTCGCGGCCTCGCTGCTCCAGAAGTACGTGGAGTCGTCACCGTCGGTCATCCGGTCCGCGGCGTTCCCGGAGTAGACACCGAGATTTGTCTGGCCCACCGCCTTCGACGGCAGTCCGAGCAGCTTCCCCTGCTCGGTGAGCGCCCGGGTCACGAAGGTGTCGAGCACCCCGTCGCCCACCACGACCGGGATCTTCCCGCCGTTCATGTCGACGTACACCGGCGCCTTGGCCTTGGCGACCAGCCCGGCCAGCTTCTGCCGGGCGGTCCACGCGGCTGCGCCGTGGCCTGCCTTCGCGTCCTCGATCATGGTCAGCGCCGTCTGCGTCGCGGTGCCCCAGGCCCCGGCCGAATCCAGCCACGGCGCGGCGTCGGTGAGGAAACCCTTGTCGGACAGCTTCGCCCGCAGTACGGCGGGGGCGTCCTGCAGCTCCCGCAGTGCCGCCGACAGCGTGCGGGCCGACACCTTGCCGTCCCAGTAGCCGGAGATCGCGGCGGACAGCTCGGGCGCCTGCTGCTTGTTCAGCGAGGAGCTGTAGTTGACGTCGGTGAACGCCCGCAGCGCGCGCTCCACGTCGGCCTTCCCGCCCGCCATCTCGTCGACCGCTTCCCCGTACGACCGGTCCGGGTCGTACGCGGTGTCGTTCCACGTGTAGTCGGCGACCGTGGACAGCGCGAGCTTCGAGGCGTACGGCTGGATCATCGGGTTGGCGGTGATGCCCGCGAGCTGGTCGGCGAGCCCCTTCTCGCGCCCGCTGAACGGCCCGAGCAGCAGCCGGTTGGTGACGTAGTCGTTGACCGGGTAGTTGTCCCAGGTCAGGATCGAGTGGCCGAACACCTTCTTGGCGGACTGCGCCTGAGCGACCGTCATGGTCGGGGCGACGACGCCGACTCCGGTCCACTCGACCAGTACGTCCTTGTCCAGCTGCTCGGCGATGGCCGTCTTGTACGGCGACGGGGTGACGTCGTAGTACTCCGTCGGCACCATTTCGAGCGGCTGCGCGCCCTCGTGGGTCTTGATGAACTGCTCGTTGACCCGGTTGAGGAGGTAGGCCTGAGCGGCACCCGCCGCCCCGCCGCCGGTGCCGAACTTGGTCTTGTCGGCGTCACAGTTCCAGTTGGTGTAGCTGATGTCGTCCAGCGGGATGGCGAACTGCCGCACGCCGATGTCCCAGATGGTCTGGAGCTTGTCCATCAGCGCCTTGAGGTCCGCGTCGGAGCTGTAGCAGGCGCTCAGACCCGGGGAGAGGGCGTAGGTGAACTGCACGTGATCGGCGCGGGCCCGGTCCACCAGGGCCTTGATCTGGGCCAGTTGGTCCGCCGGGTAGGGGTCGCGCCACTTGTCCCGGAGGTAGGCGTCGTCCTTCGGCGAGTAGACGTAGATGTTCATCTTGTGCGCGCCGTAGAAGTCCAGCTGGTCCAGGCGCGCGGCCTGCGACCACGGGGTTCCGTAGAAACCCTCGATGGTGCCGCGGATGGGTGTGGACGGCCAGTCCCGTACGTTCAGGCCGTGTACGGACCCGCCGGGGTGGCTGCTCTGCGGGAGCACCTGCCTGAGCGACTGCGCGGCGTAGTACGTGCCGGTCGCGTCGACGCCGGAGAGCACGATCCGGCCCGCGCCGTCGCCGTGGGCCCGGCCGGCCGCGAGCACATAGCCCTCGGCGGCGAGCCCCTGCGTGCCCTTGACGCCGAGGGCGTCGAGGGCCTTGGTGGCGGACGCGTTCTCGCCGGGGCCACCGACGTAGACCGCCAGCCTGCCGGGATCACTGCTCTTCGTGCCGACGGCCAGCCGGGTGGCTCCGGCCGCCTTCAGGGACTTCTCCACCAGGGCGAGCGCGGCGGCGTCGGTCGTGCTGCCGGTGACGACGTCGACGGTCGGGGTGATCCGGACGCTGTCGGAGCGGACGGTCTCCGCCTGCGGGGTGGGGGTGATGACGGGGGCGACCGGTTTCGGGGCCGCGCTCGCGGTCCCGGCCGCGACCGCCGCGGTGAGCGGGGCTGCTGCGAGTGCCAGCGCGAGCCCGGAAGCCAGTGGTCTGAGAAGAGGCCTGGGCGGCCTGTGGTGTGGTCCGTCGGGCTGCTTGCGGAACATCAACGATCCTCCACGGTTCGGCACCGCCCCCGGAACGGGGCTCTGGAGGACTAGACCACTTGACCCTTTCCGTGTCAACGATGCGTGCAGGAAGGCTTTTCCGAGCAGATATGCGCACGCATACTTCCGTTCAGTGGCGCAGTGCATTCTCCGGAGCACAGCACGGATGTGATCGAAGCCGAACCGTAGTGAGAGGCCAGGACACAGATGAGCAGGCACTTGGACGGGCACACGGGCGAGCGACCGCGCGCATACGGAGGCGGCGGCGGGAAAGTGGACCAATCGCGGCGCGCGGCACGGCGTACGGCACGGCTCAGCACCGCCGCGGCCACCGCGGCGCTGACGGCCGCTGCGGCCCTGGGCGTCATGTCTCCGGCCCAGGCAGCCACGGCGTCCCGGCCGGCGTCCCACTCGCGGTCCGGCGCGTCGGCGAGTCGCGTCTCCCCCGCGCCACCGGCCGTCCAGGTACGGCGGGGCGGCCCCGCCAGAAGCGTCGCGTTCTCCACGGCCCGCACCGGGGAGGCGGTCCTGACCCTGGACTCCTCGGCGCCCGGGGTCTCCTGGCAGACCAGGGGCAGCGAGTCCGCCGTGGTGTCCGTGTCCACCGACGGCCGGTACACCACCGATGTCGTGATCCCCTCGGGCGAGCCCCTCACCCGTTCCTTCACGCTCGGACATCTGCGCGCCGGGCACCACACCCTGCGTCTCGCCTTCGCGGCCGACCGCTCCCCGGCCGGTGCCACGCGCGCGCTGCTGGGTTCCCTCGCGGTCTCCGTCACCCCCGAGGACACCGACGCCGGTACGGTCCTGCGCAACGCGCCCGTCCTGTACGGCCGGAACATTCCCGCGCTCGGCACGGAGTTCCAGAGCGCCACCACCGACACCCCCCTGGTCATGTGGCACGAGTTCCTTCCCTCGGCCGTGCCCGGCCACCGCGTGCTCCAGTACTCGGTGATCTGGAGCAACGAGGACGGCGGCACCGACTCCCCCGCCCTGATGGCCCGTTGGGGCCGTACCACCGACATCGAGTGGGTCTACCGCACCGAGATCGACGCGCACGGCCGCCGGGTGCCCGGCACCGGCGTCTACCAGGCCCCCGACCATCAAACGCTGCGGTTCGCAGGCGAGTTCGACGGGGGCCGCCCGCTGCTGGAGACCTGTACCTCCAACAACAACATGTGCGACAGCGTCGACGACCCCATGCGGTTCTCGCTCTCCCCGGCGCAGGACCTGCCCGCCGGGCAGCCGCGCGAGCACCTGATGGACACCAACGCCTGGACCTACCCGGTGATGGCCCAGGAGATGGTCCGCGAGGGCAGGACGGAATCGCCCACCGACCCGTCCACCCCCGAGGTCGGCGACCAGCGCGACTACCTCTACATCGCGGTCGCCCACACCGCGGCCCCGGCGGGCGCCACCGGCGACGTCGGCCTCACCGTCGGTGTCCGGCTGCGCGGCGGCGACACGGTGTACCGCTCCGACCACGCCGTACCGACGTCCTCGGTGAACCGCGACGGTACGGCCGCCACCACGGTCGAACTCCCGCCCGGCACCACGGCCGCCGACATCGCGGAGATCACCGCGATCCGCACCCCGGTCGGCGCGAGCGAGGCCACCCTCGACGTCACGGCAGTCACCCGTGCCTTCTTCCTCGGCCGCGACTACCTGCCGACGGCGTCGTTCGCCGACTGGAGCGGGAAGGTCACCCTGTCACCCGCCGAGCCGAGCGCGGTGCTGTGGAGGCCGGCCGGAGGGTGACGCACGCCCTCCCCCGGGGTGACGGACGCGGGTGACGGACGTCACGGCGGCGGCCGGTGCACGGATCGCCGCCGCCGAACGTCTGACTCTTCGAGAGCATCGTCAGCCGAACCCCGAGGAGGGAGCGAGACCTTGCCGTACGTCGTCGAACAAGCCGTCCAGGCTCGCCTGGTCACATCCGCGCCCCGGATGGAGACCGTCCCCACCACTCTGCGCTACGACCGCGAGGACCCCTTCGCCGTCAGCGTGGGCTTCCCTCCGCAGGCCACCCTGGCCGGCATCGAGGTCTGCTGGGCCTTCGCCCGTGAGCTGCTGGCCGCCGGGGTGTCCGGACCGGCCGGTCTCGGAGACGTACGGATCAGGCCGTACGGCTACGACCGGACGGTGCTGGAGTTCCATGCCCGCGAGGGCATCGCGATGGTGCACGTCCACACCGCCGAGCTGCGCCGCTTCCTGGAGAAGACCGAGGCGCTGGTCCCCGCGGGGCGCGAGCACAGCTATCTCGACGTCGACCAGGACGTCGCGGAGCTGCTGCGCGACGCCTGCTGACAGCGGCCTCGTCCCCGGCGGGCGGCACGTGCCGTTTAATCGCTGGCGACGGCCCGGCGCAGGCCGTACCGTGGGCGACGGCCCTGTTGTCGTCGATCGGAGTAGGACGTTGCTCTACTGAGGTCTTGAGACACCGTGACGTGCAGTGATCACACCTGCGCGCACCGCGTGTGACCTCGGTATCCGAGCTGTCCTGCCGGACCAGGGCCTTCTTCATGCCCCGGCGGTGTCTCCACCCGTTGCCCTCCGTTACTTCCAGCAACCGGGAGACCCATGTCTACCCTCCCCACCACCCATATCTCCTGCACCTCCCTCTCCTTCTCCTGGCCGGACGGAACCCCCGTCCTGGACGGATTCCAGCTGGCCGTCGGCCCCGGACGTACCGGCCTCATCGGCCTCAACGGGTCAGGGAAGTCAACCCTGTTGAAACTGATCGCCGGTGAACTCGCCCCGACCGGAGGGGCCGTACGCACCTCCGGCGAGGTCGGATACCTCCCGCAGAATCTGACGCTCGACACCGCCCTGCGCGTGGACCAGGCCCTGGGCATCGCCGGGACACGGGCCGCGCTGCACGCCATCGAGGCGGGCGACGTGGCCGAGGAGCACTTCACGGCGGTCGGCGACGACTGGGACGTGGAGGAGCGCGCGTACGCCGTACTCGGCCAGCTCGGGCTCGGCTCCATCGGCCTGGACCGGACCGTCGGCGAGGTCTCGGGCGGGGAGTCCGTCCTGCTCAGGCTGGCGGCGCTGCTGCTGAACAGGCCGGACGTCCTGCTGCTCGACGAGCCGACCAACAACCTCGATCTGCACGCCCGCCGACGGCTGTACGGGGCGGTCGACGCCTGGTCGGGCCTCATGGTCGTCGTCAGTCACGACCGTGAACTCCTCGAACGCGTCGACCAGATCGCCGATCTGCGCGACGGGGAGGTCCACTGGTACGGCGGAGCCCTGTCCGCGTACGAGGAGGCCCTCGCCGTGGAACAGGAGGCCGCCGAGCGCATGGTCCGGGTCGCCGAGGCCGACGTGCAGAAGCAGAAGCGCGAACTGGCCGAGGCCCAGGTGAAGTTGGCCCGGCGCAAGCGGTACGGGCAGAAGATGTGGGACAGCAAGCGTGAGCCCAAGATCGTGATGGGCGCGCGCAAACGCGCCGCGCAGGAATCCGCGGGCAAGCACCGCATCATGCACGCCGAGAAGCTCGACGAGGCGAAGGAGCGCCTCAACGACGCCGCGGACGCGGTGCGGGACGACGACGAGATCCGGATCGAGCTGCCGCACACGGTCGTGCATCCCGGCCGGGGCGTGCTGACTCTGCGTGATCTCCGGCTGCCTTACGGGAGCGGGATCGACGGCGAGTTCACCGTGCACGGCCCGGAGCGGATCGCCCTGACCGGGCGCAACGGATCGGGGAAGACGACGCTGCTGCGGACCCTGGCCGGGCAGCTGGAGCCGGTCTCCGGCGAGGCGGTGACACATGTCCCGATGCGGTTCCTGCCGCAGCGCCTCGACGTGCTCGACGACGGGCTGAGCGTCGTGGAGAACGTGGCACGCAACGCGCCGGAGGCGACCAACAATCTGATCCGGGCGCGGCTCGCCCGCTTCCTGTTCAAGGGGGCCCGCGCCGATCAGCCGGCCGGAACACTGTCGGGCGGCGAGCGCTTCCGCGCGGCACTGGCCGCGCTGCTGCTCGCGGAGCCCGCGCCGCAGCTGCTGATGCTGGACGAGCCGACGAACAATCTGGACATGGCGAGCGTGCGCCAGCTGACGGCCGCCCTGGACGCGTACGAGGGGGCACTGATCGTGGCCAGTCACGACCTGCCGTTCCTGGAGTCGATCGGGATCACCCGGTGGCTCACGCTCGGCGGGAGCGGGGAGGACGGGGAGGGCGCCGTGGGGCCTTTCCGGTGAACATCACAGGAGCCGGAACGTGCGAACGCTGAGTGACCTGGCTCTCCGTGTGCCCGCATGACCTGCGCACATAGCGGTCTGTACGGGCGCATATCGGAAGCGGGGGTTGGCGGGGCCTTACTGCCGCCTTAACCTACGGATACGTAACCTACGAATCCGTAGGTACCACTCCCGTCCCCAGGAGCACCCGTGACGATCACCTCTCCCCACCTCGGCAGTTCGGACGCGTGGACCGACGCCCGACTGCTGTATGCGCTGGAAGAGGTGGTGGAGAAGGAACTCAACCGCCATCTCAAGGTCGCCAAGGACTGGATGCCGCACGAGTACGTTCCGTTCAGCGACGGCCGTAACTTCCCGGGCCTGTTCGAGGACGGAAAGGCCTGGGAGCCGGAGCAGTCCAAGGTCACGGACATCGGCAAGGTCGCACTGGTCGTCAATCTGCTGACCGAGGACAATCTCCCCAGCTACCACCACGAGATCGCTTCGCTCTTCGGGCGCGACGGCGCCTGGGGCACCTGGGTGCACCGCTGGACCGCGGAGGAGGGGCGGCACGGCATCGTGATGCGCGACTACCTGCTGACCTCGCGCGCCGTGGACCCGGACAAGCTGGAGCAGTTCCGGATGGCGCACATGGCGGAGGGCTTCGAGTCGGACAACCGTCACTCGATGCTGCACTCGGTCGCGTACGTCGCCTTCCAGGAGCTGGCCACCCGGGTCTCGCACCGCAACACCGGCCACCAGTCGGGCGACCCGGTGTGCGACCGGATGCTGGCGCGGATCGCGACCGACGAGAACCTGCACATGGTCTTCTACCGCAACCTGCTGGGCGCGGCCTTCGAGATCGCTCCCGATCTCAC
The DNA here is from genome assembly GCF_940670765.1 of Streptomyces sp. A 4/2. Classification (GTDB taxonomy): domain Bacteria; phylum Actinomycetota; class Actinomycetes; order Streptomycetales; family Streptomycetaceae; genus Streptomyces. The sequence goes on along the minus strand of NZ_CALNVW010000030.1, from coordinate 79,574 downwards.
CATGCAGGCGGTGCGCGACGTCGTCGTCAATTTCCGGATGCCCGGTCACGGGATGCCCGGCTTCGAGCGGGCCGCCGCGCAGATGGCGATCGGCGAGATCTACAACATGCGGATCCACCACGACGACGTGCTCCAGCCCGTGCTGCGCTACCTGAAGGTCCTGGACATCGACGGGCTCGGCCCGGAGGGGCTCAAGGCGCAGGAAGAGCTGGGGATGTACATGGGGGGCCTGGACTCCGAGGCCGCCAAGTTCGACGAGAAGCTCGCGGCCCGCAAGGCGCGGATGGCGGCGCGCGCCGCCGCCGCGTCGTAGCCGCGCCGGTCTCGTCACCGCTCCCGTTTCGCAGCCGCCGCCCGGTGGCCGGTGCCGTTGTCGGCGCCGGCCACCGGGCGGCGGCGTCGGGTGTCCGCGGGCGCCGGGTCAGCTCGCCTCGCGTCTGAGGCGGAGCCGCTCCTTCTCGGAGAGGCCGCCCCAGACGCCGAACCGCTCGTCGTTGTCGAGTGCGTATTCCAGGCAGGCCACGCGCTCCTCGCAGATGCCGCAGAGCCGCTTGGCGTCGCGGGTCGAGCTTCCGGGGTCGGGGAAGAAGAACTCCGGCCCCGTCTGGGCGCACAGCGCCCGCTCCTGCCAAGCGAGCTCAGGGGCGTTGCTGATGGTGATCGACATGGGTGACACAGTGCCCGGCAGCGATCAATATCCGTTCAACAAACGATGAACGAGGATCGCGCCGTGCTCACGCGTCCGCGTCGGCGTCCTTGATCAGCGCGAACTGCGCGCCGTACGGGTCGGTGGCCTTGGCCAGTCGGCCCACACCCGGCAGGTCGACCGGCTCCATCACCACCGAGCCGCCGAGCTGCTTCGCCCTGGCCACGGTCGCGTCGACATCGTCGACCTCGAAGTACGGCAGCCAGTAACAGCCGTCGGACGAGTCGGCCCCGGTCTGGACGAAGCCCGCGAAGTTCGCCTCGGGGCCGGTGCCCGCGGGGCTCGCCATCGTGTACGTACCTCCCGGGTACGGCGCCGAGTTGGTGTCCCAGCCGAACACCGCGCGGTAGAACGCCGCCGACGCGGGCACGTCGGTGGTGTACAACTCGGCCCAGCAGAACGTGCCGGGGGCGTTCACCTCGTCCAGCCCCTTGTGCTCCTCGGGCTGCCAGGTCGAGAAGCGCGCACCTGTCACGTCCGTGAACCCGGACATCCGCCCCAGCGCGGCCACGTCGTGCGGCCCGAACATCGACGCACCGCCCGCGGCCTCCACGGCCTTGACGGTCGCCTCGGAGTCCACGGCGTGGAAGTAGACGGACCAGGAGGGCTTCGCCTGCTCGGCGGGCATCTCCATGGCGGCCCCGACCGCCTTCCCGTCCTGCATGTACATCCCGTAGCCGCCGAACTGGGGCCCTGCCGACCGGAACGTCCAGCCGAACAGCCCGCCGTAGAAGGCGTTGGCCCCCGCGAGGTCGGGGGTGGCGAGGTCGATCCAGTTGGGTGAGCCCGCGACGAACGGGATGCTGAGCATGAGGTTGCTCCTCTGTTGGGGTGCCCGCTGACCTGCTTCCCGAGTCTGGCGGGGCCCGGACGGGGCGGCCCGGCGCGGGCCGCCCGGTGCGTCCGGCCGGGTAGCGCGACGACCCCATTGGCGTACGTGCGGACACTCCGCCCCGACCCGCCGCGCCCTCTCACGGCCCGGTGCACGGGTCAGGCAGGGTGGTGCGGTTCGTAGCCGGGGATCGTTCCGTCCGGTTTGGCCACCAGGAAGAGACCGGCCATCCCCATGTCGGAGTGGCTCTGGACATGGCAGTGGTACATCCAGGCACCCGCGCCGACATGCTCCCCCGCCAGGATCTGGAACCCGAAGGAGTCCGCGGGCCCGACGATCTTCGTATCCACCACCCGGCTCGGATCGTCGGGCCCGGCCAGCATCCCGGTCCGGTTGTCCGCCCAGCGATGACCGTGCATGTGGAACGTGTGGTAGTACTCGCCGTGCGTGATCATGACGATCTCCACCCGGTCACCGACGGTCGCCTTCAGGTCCGGACCGGAGTGCGGCGGCTGGTTGTTGATCGTCATGTCGTTGAAGACGATCGTGAACGTCCGGTCGGGCAGCAGGTCCCCCTTCCTGCGGACCACCACCCCGCCGTAGAGCCCGTTGCGGATGCCGCCGGTGCCGTGATCCGTCCCGACGACATGGTCGTGGTAGTGCCAGTACCCGGCGCTGCCCGCCTGGTAGGTGCCGTCCTTGCGCCTGCCGGGGGCGTGGGTGCGCCAGGTGTACGTACGGGTGCCGCCGGGCTCGACATGGCTCTTGTTGAGCCGGGTGCCGTCGCTCGCCACGTCGTAGTCCACCCCGTGCACATGGAGGCTCGCGTCCACGTCCATGGTGTTCTCGAACTCGATGTGGAGGGTGTCGCCCTCGGTCAGTTCGATCAGCGGCCCCGGGACCGAAGCCTTCCCCTTCTCCAGGCCGTACCCCATCTTCCCGTCCGCCAGCTTCTCGGCGTACAGCTTGACCGTGCGGACCGCTCCGCCGGCCGGGGCCGTCCTCGGAGCGGTCTCCGCCGCGCTCGCGGGTCCGGTGGCCGTGGCGAGGGACAACGATGTCGCGCCCGTCGCGGCGACCGCGCCACCCGCCAGGAGACGCCGGTTGAAGGTACGTCGGTCCATGCCGAACTCCCCACTGCTGTACGGAGATTGACGGGGCACAGGCCGCCCCGGGACGTCCGTACGGTAGCCGGGGGATCCCCGTTTATCCACACCCAGGACAAAGTTCGTGCGATTGCGGTCATAGCTCTTGGCGTGCCGCGCAAAGAGGTCTAGCTTCATCCGCGTTTGCAGTGACCACAGAGGGGTGGGTGAACACATGCAGCACACACCACAGCGACGCGGCTCCGGATCGCGGCGTGGTCTGGTGGCGGCTCTCGCGGCCGGCGCTCTGGGCGCGTCGTTACTCGGCGGACCCTCGGCGGCGGCCCGGCCGATTCCACCGGCCGACGGAACGCAGGCACGGACCGGCCCGAGGACAACGTTGTCCCTGCCGTCGCCACCCGGCGGCAGCAACGTCAAGGTGCTGGTCTTCCACGGCTCGGCGACCGCGGAGTCGCCGACGGTGGACGCCGGGATCGCGGCCATCGAGAAGATCGGGCAGAGCGGCCCGGCGAACCAGCGGTTCAAGACCGTGGCCTCCGACGACGCCTCCGTCTTCGCCTCCGCCAAGAAGCTCGGCACCTACAACGCGGTGGTCTTCCTGACCGGCGGCGGCGACATCCTCGACCCGGAGCAGGAGGCGGGTCTGGAGTCGTACATGGAGGCGGGAGGCGGGTTCCTCGGCATCCACGACGCGGCGCGCACCGAGCCGTACTCGGACTGGTTCACCGGACTGATCGGCGCCCGGCCCGCCGACGGCAGCCCGGCCGCCGTCCAGCGCGCCACGGTCGAGGTCGGCGACCGGGTGCATCCGGCCACCAAGGACCTTCCGCTGGAGTGGAAGCGGCCCGACACCTGGCTGAACTGGAAGACCAATCCGTCCGGCGCCGTCCACACCGTGGCCCGGGTGCGGGAGATCTCGTACAAGCCGGGCGCGAGCGCCAACGGCTGGGACCACCCGGTCTCCTGGTGCCGCGACTACGACGGCGGGCGTTCCTTCTACACCGGGATGGGCGGCACCGCGGACTCCTACAGCGAAGCCGACTTCCGCGACCATCTGCGTGGCGCGCTGCTGTGGACGACCCGGCTGGTGCGGGCCGACTGCAAGGCCACCATCGACGCCAACTACAAGGCGGAACGCGTCACCCGGCCCAACAAGCCGGGCCAGTCCGACCAGATCGGCGAGCCGCACGGGCTGGTCACCGCCCCCGACGGGCGGGTGCTCTACATCGGTCGCGGCGGCGCGGACTCCGATCAGCCCGTGGTCACCGACTGGAACGACCCCGATGTCGGCAAGGGCCAGGGCCAGATCCATGTGTACGACCCGAAGACCAAGAAGGTGACACTCGCCGGCGCGCTGACGGTCTTCGGCAACAAGGGTGGCGGCGACGAGCTGGTCAAGGTCGAGGAGGGACTGCTCGGGATCGAGCTGGACCCGGGGTTCGAGCGGAACGGCTGGGTGTATCTGCACTACACACCCCACTCGCAGCTCGACCGCGACAAGCAGGTCGCCGAACGCCGCGTCTCCCGCTTCACCCTGGACCTGGCGACCGACAAGCTCGACCTGGCGTCGGAGAAGGTACTGCTGAAGTGGCCGGTCCAGGTGCACAGCTGCTGCCACGCGGGCGGTGGGATGGCCTGGGACAGCAAGGGCAATCTCTACATCGCCACCGGTGACAACAACTCCTCCGGATTCAGCGACGGTTACTCCGGCAACAACCCGGAGCCCCACTACAAGGGCCTCTCCTTCGCCGACGCCCGCCGCACCGCGGGCAACACCAACAACCTCAACGGCAAGATCCTGCGCATCCACCCCGAGGCCGACGGGACGTACACCCTGCCCGCCGGCAATCTCTTCACCGGCAAGGAGCAGGACGAGGGCGGTGGCAGGACCCGGGGCGAGATCTACGTCATGGGGGTGCGCAACCCGGCCAGGATCGCCGTCGACCGGAAGACCGACGTCCTGTACGCGGGCTGGGTCGGCCCCGACGCCGGTGAGCCGTCGACGACCTGGGGCCCCGCCAAGTACGACACGTTCGCCGCGATCACCGAGGCGGGCAACCGCGGCTGGCCGTACTGCATGGGCAACAAGCAGCCCTACCGCGACCGCAATCTGCCGGACCCGGACAAGCCGCTGGGCTGGTACGACTGCGATCACCCGAAGAACGAGTCGCCCAACAACGACGGCCTGGTGAACCTGCCGCCCGTCACCGGCAACAACATCTGGTACTCCCCGCAGGGCGGCGGCATCGACTACCCGCGTGACGCCGACGGCATCCCCAGCTACCGGACGGAGGAGGGCAAGCAGCTGATGCCGTGGCTCAAGGGCGGTGGCCAGGCGACCATGAACGGACCGGTCTACCGGTACGACGCCACCAGCACCAGCGAGGACAAGTGGCCCGCGTACTGGGACGGCAAGTGGTTCGTCGGTGACTTCTACGACGGCGACCAGCCGCGGCACGCGGTGCTCACCGACCCCAGGACCGTCGGCCAGGGCGGCATTCCCACCCATGCCGAGTCCCTGAAGAAGATCATTCCGGTGGGCGAGGGCGGTATCCGCAACCTCATGGACTGGAAGTTCGCACCGGACGGTTCGCTGTACGTCCTCGACTACGGGCGCGGCTTCTTCACCTCGGACGCCGAATCGGCGCTGTGGCGCGTCACTTACAAGGGCGGCGGGCCGACACCGGCCGCCACGGATCTGGCCAGGAAGGCGGAGTGACGGTGAGGCGACGAATTCCTCGGCCGCGCAGCGGGGCGGTACTGCTGACGGCGCTGCTGATGATCCTCGGGCTGACGTCCACGGCCGCGTACGGCCGTACCGGTGATCAGCGGCGGGCCGCCGCCCAGGTACTCGCCTGGACCGCCGGTGACAGCATCACGGCGTACGCCTCCGCTCCGGCCACCGCGGTGGCGGGACCGGCGACGATCGTCTTCGAGAACAGTGCGGCGACGGGCAACACCACGGGCATGCCGCACACGCTGACCTTCGATGTGTCCGACCCCGCCTACAACCACGACGTCCCGCTGAACATCCTGGCCAACCCGGGTGACGCACAGGGCGGCAAGCACACCGCCGAGGTCACGCTGACCCCCGGCACGTACCGCTACCACTGCACCATTCCGGGCCATACGTCGATGACGGGCCTCCTGGTCGTCACGGACGGCGGGGGCGGTGCGGACACCACGGCGCCGGAGACCTCGGCCACCGTCGAAGGGGAGAAGAACGCCGCGGGCGCGTACATCGGGCAGGCGAAGGTGACGCTCGCCGCGACCGACGCGGACTCCGGTGTCGCCACGGTCGAGTACGCGGACGGCGACGACGCCTGGCAGCCGTACACCACACCGGTCGTGATCAGCACGGTCGGCGACCACACGGTCCGCTACCGGGCCACCGACAAGGCGGGCAACGTGTCCGCCGAGAAGACGGAGAGCTTCACGGTCGCCGCGCCGCCGACGGACGACACGACACCCCCGGAGACCTCGGCGACGGTCAGCGGCGAGCAGGACGCCGACGGCAACTACCTGGGCATGGCCACGGTGACGGTGACCGCGTCCGACACCGGTTCGGGCGTCAACTCCATCGAGTACGCGGTGGATCAGGCCGACTGGGCCGCGTACACCGGGCCGGTGATGGTCCATGGGGCCGGCGCCCGGAAGGTGCGGTACCGGGCCACCGACAAGGCCGGAAACGTCGCGGCGGAGAAGGCGGCCGAGTTCACCGTGGTCGCCCCGCCCACCGAGGACACGACCCCGCCGGTGACCACGGCGGTGGTCGGCGGGAGGACCAACTCCGACGGCGCGTACGCCACCAGCGCCGAGGTGACGGTCACCGCGACGGACACCGGGTCGGGGGTGGACAGGGTCGAGTACTCCCTCGACGGCGGCCCCTACCTCGCGTACACCGCGCCCGTCCTCGTCGACCGGGTGGGCCGGCACACCTTCGCGCACCGGGCCACCGACAGGGCGGGCAACACCTCGGACGCCGGGCAGCAGGTGTTCACCGTCGCCGAGGGCGGCGGCGTCCCCGCCCCCAACTGCCCGGAGTACGACGAGCGGTTGACGGTCATCGTGGGCACGGTCGACACCGGCGTGCCGAACCGGATGACCCGCAGCCGCTGCACCGTCAACGAACTGATCGAGGACGAGAAGGAGTGGACGTCCCAGGCCCTCTTCCTCAAGCACGTCGACAAGGTGCTCGGCGCTCTCCTCGGTGAAGGGGTGATCGACGCACGCGAGCAGAAGAGGATCGCCAGGGCGGCCAGGCAGTCGGGCATCGGCAAGCCGGGACAGACCGCGGGTTACCACACCATCCTCGACGGCACCCGGAAGTCCTTCGACCAGTGGGAGCAGGTGGGCGGCGGGAAGTTCGCCCTGAACGCCGACGGGTCGATCACCAGCTCCACCACCGTGGAGGGCATGGGGATGCTCTGGTACCCGCAGCGGAAGTACGACAACTTCTCGCTGAAGCTGCAGTGGCGCGACGACGCCCCGGACGCGGGCAACGCCAACGGCGGGGTCTTCGTACGGTTCCCCTGGGTGCACGACAACCCGGAGGAGCCGCGGCCCGAGTGGGCTGCCATCAAGTACGGGCACGAGATCCAGATCCTCGACAAGCCCGACGGCGACATGTACAAGACGGGCTCGGTCTACGGTTTCGACCGGGTGGGCCTGGGCGGTGCGGGCGTCACACCGAAGGGCACCTGGAACGACTACGAGATCCGGGTGGTGGACCAGCACTACTCGATCCTGCGCAACGGTGTCCTGATCAATGAGTTCGACAACGTGGGCGGGCAGGAGTTCTCCCCGGCCCGCGCGGACGACCCGGGGACCGACGGCCGGCGCTTCGCCTCCGGCTACGTCGGGCTCCAGGTCCACTCCACGTCGGACGTGATCTCGTACCGCGACATCCGCGTCAAGGAGCTGTAGCTCCCTCCACCGGTGTGTCCCCCTCTCCCGGGAGGGGGACACAGCCGTCCCCGGGGGATCCGCTCGGGGACGGGTCGGCGGAGGGCGACGCGGACCCGGAGGGCGTCGGGCAGTCCGGCGGGGTGCTGCTGGGATCGGGGGACGGGGAGTCGGACGGCGGGCCCGACGAGGGGTCGGAGGTGGGAGGCCCGCCCGGTTCGTCCGACGGACTGCCGGACGGCGTCGGCGTGGTGCCGCCCGTGGGCGTGCCACCACCGGAAGCACCGCCGGACGGGCTGGGCGACGCGCTGTGGGACGGCGCGGGACCGATGACGATCCCGCCACCGCCCTTGCCGTGGCCGTTCTTGTCCGGTCCGCCCTTGCCCGGCTTCCCTCCGGGGTCCGACTCACTGCCCGCACCCGGGCTGGTGGGCAGCACCCCTTCGCCGTCGGGTACCTCGTGCGTCCCGTTCCGGTAGAAGGACAGCCAGGAGCGCACCAGCCGCAGATAGGCGTCCGAGTGGTTGTAGCTGAGGACCGCACTGTCCAGCCCCGCCCCCGTCGCCAGGTCCCTGCCGCCCGCGCAGAGGTAGCGTCCGGCGGCGAGCGCCGCGTCGAAGACGTTGTTGGGGTCCTTCTTGCCGTCGCCGTTCCCGTCCTGGCCCCAGGTGGCCCAGGTCGACGGGATGAACTGCATCGGGCCGACCGCACGGTCGTACCTGGTGTCCCCGTCGTACGCGCCGTGGTCGGTGTCGGGGATGTGCGCGAAGCCCGCGCCGTTCAGCACCGGGCCGAGGATCGGGGAGAGCGTGGTGCCGTGCGCGTCGACCGCACCACCCCGGGCCTGCCCGGATTCGACCTTGCCGATCGCGGCGAGCAGTTCCCACGGCAGATGGCAGCCGGGGTCGCTGCGGTGCAGCCGCGCCTCGGCCGAGCGGTAGGCGGCGAGGACGGTGGCCGGGATCCCCGACTGCTGCTGGACAGCCCCCGCGCCGGCGGCGTCGACCGGGTTGCCCGGCGGCGGCGGAGTGATCAGCGGCGGAATCTCGGTGTGGTACGAGTTGTCCGTGGGTCCGTCCACCTGCGCGGTGGTCTCGCCCACGGGTAACGGTCCCTTCGGGTGCGGAACCTGGTGGTGGACGAATCCGGGCGCCTGGGAGGCGGTGAGCGCTGCCATGGCCACCGCCGCGACGGCCGTACCGCCGAGTCCCCGCCGCATCCGCCGTACGTGCCTCATACGCCGCTCCCTCATCGAATTGTCCGGGTCGTCGGGCCCACCTGACGCAACGGGCTCATCGCGTGAAGGTGTCGATGTTCGAGATCTTCCAACTGCCGCCCCCACGCACCGCGTCGACGGCGAACATCGCGGCGGCGTACGTCGTCCGGTCCTTCTTCGCCGCGGTGTCGGTGTTGCTCTGATCGGCGAAGAGCAGCACCCGCGCGCGGGAGCCGTCGATCAGTTCCACTCCGCTCGCGGTCACGGTGGTGGTGAGCACGAGTTTCTGTTTCGCCGCCTGCGCGCGCACGGCAGCCAGCATGGTCTTGTGCTGCTGGACCGCCTTGCCGGTGAGGAGGGTCGCCGCGGCCCGGTCGGCCTTGCCGGTATCGGCGTAGTTGTAGGAGAAGAGCGCGTCGACCGCGCTGGTGACCTGGCCCTTCACCTCGGTCGTACGGGCGACGTCGGTCAGCGCGGAGTTGCCGGCCGCGGAGTCGTCGTGCAGGTCGGACGCCTGGGTTCCCGCGTACGCCGCGAATCCGCCGAGCAGCACGGTGAGGACGCCGAGCACGGCGGGCAGCCAGGTGTTCCTGCGGGAGGTCTTCGGGGAGTGCGCCTTCTCGGCGTCCGGCCCGCCCGAGTCCGGCCCGTCGGGGTCCAGTTCGTCGGAGTCCAGTGTGTCGGCGTGCGACTCGTCGGCTTCCAGTGCGTCGGCGTCCGGCTCGTCGGGCAGCGGTTCCTCCCCCGACGGCCTCTTCGTAGGCGGGTCCTGCGCGGACGGATCCTGCGCGGGCCGCTCCTCTTCCCCCCGGGGCTTGACGCGCACCGGCGTCACAGCTGCCAGCCGCCGCTGCCTGTTGATGAGGTGACGGGTCGTCGACATGTCGTTCTCAGCTCCTGTCCGAGATCAGCCGGCGGTGTTGCCGACGGGCGCCTGGCCGAGTGCGCTGAGCTTCCAGCCCCCGGAGGTACGGGTGAGCTCCCCGAGCAGTCGGCTCTCCTTCTCCGAAGGCTTGCCCTTCGGAGCGGTCACGGTGATCCGCAGCGCCACCATCACGCTGGCCTTCCCCGTGCGGGCGTCCAGTTCGGTGACCGCACCGGACAGCACCTTCGCCGTGGAGACCGTCCGGGCCTCCTTGATCTGCTTCTCGAACTCCGTTCGCCCATTGGTCAGTTGCTGGTGGAGATCCCCGGTGGTCGAGTTCTCCCACGCGTCCAGCCCGCTCGCCACCTTCCGGTGGTCCAGGGTGTTCATGTTCTGTACGGCCTGCTCCCCCGCCGCGAGGACACTGTCCCGGGTCCGCGCGTAGGCGGCGGAGTCGTCGTGTGCCGCCGCGTACCAGGACCAGCCGCCCCAGGCCGCCGCGCCCGCGGCCAGCAGCGCCAGCGCCAGCGCCACTGCGGTCAGCGGGTTTCTTACCGTGCTCAGCATGTGCGTCTCCCTCAGCGGGTCCCTCAACGGGCCGTGATGTCGGTGATCAGCCAGTTGCCGCCGCGGAGTTCGGCGGTCACCGACAGCTGTGCGGCCACTACCTCGGCCGGTTTGCCCTTGCGCTGCGCGGTCTGGTCGAGGAAGACCAGCAGGTGCGCCTCACTGCCGGTCAGCCGGGTGACACCGGCCCGTACGACCTGCGTGGTGAGCGTCAGTTTCTGCTCCTGGGCGCGCTTGCCGACCTGCCCGAAGAGCGCGCCGTACTGCCTCGCCGCCTTTCCCGCGAGCAGTTCGCGGGCTGCCTGCTCCGTGACGCCGGTGGCCTGCGGCGTGTACGACAGGACCTTGCCGAGCGCGTCGCTGACATCCCCGGTGACCTGAGCGGTGGCCTCGGTGTCGGTGAGCGCCTGGTTCGCCGCGGCCGGGGTGCTTCTCAACTGGTGGGCGCGGAAGAGCAGTCCGGCGCCGCCGAGCACCAGCAGCAGGACGGCGACGGCGACCACCAGCGGGCCCCGGCCGCGCGGCCGGGCGGCCGGGGCCTCCGCCGGGGTCTCCGAACTCTTCAGAGTCTCCGGGGTCTCCGGGGCCTCCGGGGCCTCCGGGGCCTCCGGGGTCTCCTCTGCCGACTGCAACTCTCCGGTCCCGGGCGACTCACCGGTCTCCTGCGCCGCTTCGGCCTCCTGCGTCTCTTCGACGGTGCCGCTCATGCGCCCTCCTTCCCCACCGGCACTGCGGTGAGTGCGGTGACCTTCCAGCCGTCCGGGGTCCGGGCGAGCGAGGCCGCGAAGCGTTTGCGGTCGGTGGTGGCCGTACCGCCCTTGGCCGTGATGGCGACGTCGACGGTCGCGATCAGCGAAGCCGTTCCCGCCCGGTCGTCGAGAGCGGTGAGCGCCGCGTCCGTGACGGTGCCCCGTGCGGAGGTCCCGGCGTCGGTGAGTGTGGTGCGGTCGGTGGTCCGGGTGGCGGCCAGCTTGTCGTGCAGCGCGCCGGTCGAGGCGTCCAGCCACTGCTTGAGCCCGGCATCGGTGTGCCGCACGTCGAGCGTGTTGAGCTGGGCGACACGCTCACGCCCAGCAGTCAGCGCCCGGTCGCGTGAGGCGGAGTACGCGAGTGAGCCGTCGTCGTGCGCCTGCCAGTACACCCACCCGGAGAATCCGCAGAAGAGCACGGCCACCAGGACCGCGGCCCCGCACATCATGCGCGTACGCCTGTTCACCGAGTGCCTCCCGGTGCGAGCAGACCGCCGAGGCCGGTGGGACCGCCGGCGGGCAGCGCGGGCATGCCGAGCGCTCCGGGGAGCGGGCCTCCCGCGTCGGTTCCCAGCAGCAGGGATCCCGGCTTCGCGGGTGGCAGCACGGGTCCCCCACGAGGGGCGTTCGCCGACCCGCGCACCTCCTTGCCGCTGCTGGGCGGCGAGGTGCAGCGCGCGTCGGTGTTGAGGGCCGAAGTGGCGCTGGTGTCCAGGCCGTTGCGGTACTTCGTCCCGCCGTACCCGGCGGTGCACGGCAGCGGTGAGAAGAAGGTGACGGCCATGCCGAAGCGGGCCCCCTTGCCATTGATCGCGGTCGAACCCGCGGCAGCCACGGCGGGCAGTTTCACCAGCAGTTCCTCCGTGCCCCGCTGACGGGTCACCGCCACGTCCGAGGTGGTCAGCAAATTGGCGAGCACCACGCTCAGATCAGGGTCGAGGTCCCGGAGCAGTCCGCTGACCTGGGTCGCCGCATCAGGCGCGACCGCGATCAGGGAACGCAGATCGGCGTCGGAGTCGACGAGCTGTCCGGCCAGCCCCTTGGCACCCGTGGCGAAGGACTTGAGGGCGTCGCCCTCCTCGGACTGGGTGCGGAGCACGGTCTCACCGTCCACCATCAGCTTGGTGTCCGTGGGGAGGGCCTTGTCCGCCGCCTTGAGGAAGTCGCTGCTGCTGTCCATCAGGACCTGGAGGTCCTCCCCGCGGCCGTTCAGCGCGGCGCCGAACTCGTCGACCACGGTGCGCAGGGAGTCCAGGTCCACCGAGGACGACAGGTCGTTGACGCTGGTGAGGACCTGTGTCACGGGCGCCGGGATGCTGGCGTCGGCCTGCGCGATGGTCGAGCCGTCCTCCAGATAGGGGCTGCCGCTGTCGACGGGCCGCAGATCGATGTACTCCTCGCCGACGGCGGAGAGGTTCGCGACGACCGCCTTGAGGTCGGCCGGGATGGCGGGCGCGGAATTGTTGATCCGCAGCTCCGCCTCCACGCCGTCGGCGGTCAGCCGGATCGGTCCTACCCGCCCCACCGAGACACCCCGGTAGGTGACGTTGGAGTGGGTGAAGAGGCCGCCGGTCTCCGGGAGTTCGACCTTGACGACGTAGTAGCCGCGCAGCCCGATCAGATGGCCGAGGTCCGCGTACCGGGCCCCGAGGTAGCCCAGGACGAGCACCGCGATCAGCAGGAAGGAGATGTTCTTCAGCCGGGTGGCCGTGGTGATCATCAGTGGCCGCCTTTCGTGGACGGCGCTGTGACGGAGGGCAGCGGCAGGGGCGGCGCACCGGATTTCGCCGTCGCCGCCCCGATGGTGGTGGGGGCGACCGGGGGGATGATCTGCGTCCCGGGCACGGCCGTCACGTCCAGGTAGAGGTTGAGGTAGTCCCCCTTCACCCCGCGCATCACCTCGTCCGTGAAGGGATAGGTGAAGAGCACCTGGAGGGAGTCGGGCAGATCCTTGCCGGAGTCGGCCAGCTCCTTCAGCGTCGGTGCCAGTGCCTTGAGATCGGCGACCATGTCGTCCTTGCTCCTGTTCACCGTGTCCACGGCGACGCCGGACAGGGTGTCGAGTGCCTTGAGCATCGTGAGCAGTGAGCCGCGCTGCTTCTCCAGCACCTTCAGTCCGGGGCTGACTCCCGTGAGGACCTTCCCGATGTCCTGCTTACGGGTGGCGAGTGTCGCGGAGAGCCGGTTGACCCCGTCCAGGGCGTCCGTGATGTCACTCCTGTGGTCGTCCAGGCTGGTCACCAGCGTGTCGACGTCGTGGAGCATCGACCGGATCTGTGGCTCCCGGCCGCCGAGTGTCTTGTTGAGTTCGGTGCTGATGGTCTTCAGCTGCTGGATGCCGCCGCCGTTGAGGAGCAGCGACAGCGCGCCGAAGACCTCTTCGACCTCCGGGTTGCGGTTGGTGCGGGAGATCGGAATGGTCTGGCCGTTGCCCAGCGAGGCGGTCGACGCGCCCTTCTCGGGGGCGACGAGCTGGATGAACTTCTCGCCGAGCAGACTGGACTGTTCGAGATGGGCGTACGCGTTCTCCGGCAGCCGTACCTTGCCGTTGACCCGCATGGTGACCCGGGCCGACCAGTCGTCGGGCGACAGCGTGATCTTCGTGACCCGGCCGACGGCGACGTCGTTCACCTTCACCGCGGCCTGCGGTACCAGGTTCAGCACATCGCCGAAGTCCGCGGTGATCTCGTACGGATGGGAGCCGAGGTCGGCGCCGCCGGGCAGCGGAAGGTTCTCGATTCCGGAGAACGACGGGGCGGCGCAGCCGCCGAGGGTGACGACGCAGCCGACGGCCAGGGCGACCGTGGCCGCCAGGCCGGTACGGGATCGGGTGCGCCCGGTGACCCGGCTCATCGGGTGGCCCCCTTCTGTGACGGTGCCCCGGAAGAGGTCTTCGGTGCGGACTGCGACGGCGAGCCGTACACGTCCCCGACCGTGGGCAGCGGCAGCGCGGGGAGCGCCTTCTGTTCCGACGGCCGCACGGGCACCAGACCGCTCAGCGCCGAACCGCCCGCCGATGGTGTGCTCGCACCGTTGAGGGCGCTGTTCATGCTCAGTTCGTTGAGGTTGCCCCGGCCGTCGATGGTGCGGTGCACCGGGTCGTAGGCGTTGACCAGGTTCCCGGCGGCCAGTGGAGCGGTGTCCAGCATCTCGGCGAGCGAGGCCCGTTGCTTGACCAGGGTCTCGGTGATCGGCCTCAGCTGGCTGACGCTCTTCTTCAGCGAACCGCGGTTCTTCTCGATGAAGGTCTTCACCTGGCCGAGCGCCGTGCCGAGCTCCCGCAGGGCGCTCCCCAGGTCCTTCTTGTCGGCGTCGAGGAAGCTGGTGACGGTGGAGAGCTGCTGCTCCGCGGTGTGCACCTTCCCGTCGTTGCCCTTGAGCATCGTGGTGAAGGACTGGAGGTAGGCGAGCGTGTCGAAGAGGTTGCCGCTGCTCTTGTCGAGCGTCTTGGTGGCCTTTCCGAACTGCTCGATGGAGTCGCCGATCGCCTTGCCGTTGCCGTCGAGGTTGGCCGCCCCGGTGTTCAGCAGATCGGACAGCGCGCCCTGGGAGTTGGCTCCCTTCGGTCCCAGCGCGTCGGCGAGCTGGGTGACGCTCGCGTACAGCTGGTCGACCTCGACGGGCGTGGCGTTGCGGTCGGCGGCGAGCGTGGCCCGGTCCTTCAGCTGCGGGCCGCCCGCGTACGCCGGTGAGAGCTGGACGTAGCGGTCGGCGACGACGCTGGACGCGACGATGACGGCGTGGGCGTCGGCCGGCACCTTCACCCCTTTGTCGAGGATCAGCACCACCTTCACCTCCTTGCCCTGGGGTCTGACGGAGTCGACCTTTCCGACCTTCACCCCGAGGATCCGCAGGTCGGACCCCGCGTAGATGCCGGTGGCCTGGTCGAAGTAGGCGGTGACCCGGTTGCCTTCCGCGTCGTCGAGCGCGACGACGCCGGTGGTGGCCACGCCCGCGACGAGCGCGAGTCCGACGCCGGTGGTGACGACGCGTCTGGTGGTGTGGTTCATCGGCTGCCGCCTGAGGTCTGCTGGGGCGACATGCATCCGGTGTCCGGAGGCGTGCCGGCGGGCAGGTAGTTCTTCGGGACGAGACCGCAGATGTAGCTGTCGAACCAGCGGCCGTTGCCGAGGGTGTTGCCGACGAGCCGGTAGTACGGTCCGGCCAGTGACAGGGCCTTGTCGAGGCTCTTGCGGTTCTTCAGCAGGACGGTCGTGACGTTGTTCAGCGCGGTCAGGGTCGGTTGCAGTTGCTTGTTGTTGTCCTTGACCAGGCCGGTCAGTTCGGTGCCCAGGTCGGTGGTCCCGGTGAGCAGCAGGTGGATGGAGTCCCGCCGGTTCTGGATCTCGCCGAGCAGCAGGTTCCCGTCCTTGAGCAGGGCGTCGAAGCTGCTGTTCTGCCCGGACAGCGTCTTGGTGAGCTGCTTGCTGCCCTTGAGGAGTTTGGCCAGTTCGGTGTCCCGTTCGGAGACCGTTTTCGACAGCGCGGAGAGGCCGTCGGCGGCGGTCTTCACATCGGGGGGCGAGTTCTTGAAGGTCGCGGAGATCGTCTCGAAGCTCTTGGCGAGCTGCTTGGTGTCGATCTCCCCGATGGTGTCGCTGAGCCCGCTGAACGCCTGGGTGACGTCGTACGGGGAGGTGGTGCGGCTCAGCGGTATGCGGCTCGACGGGTCCTGCGGGCCGGTGCCGACCGGGTCGAGCGCCAGGTACTTGTCGCCGAGCAGGGTCTTGATCGCGATGGCCGCCGTGCTGGAGTTGCCGACCCAGGCGTCCTTGACCTTGAACGTCACCTTCACCTTGGGGCCGTCGAGTCCGACGCCCGTCACCTTCCCGACCTTGACGCCGGCGATCCGTACCTCGTCACCGTTGCTGAGCCCCGCGGACTCGCTGAAGTCCGCGGTGTAGGTCGTACCGCCGCCGATGAAGGGCAGTGAGTCGGCGCGGTAGGCGGCGAGCCCGATGAGTGCGAGGACCAGCAGGCCGACCAGGCTCACCGCGACCGGGTTGCGGTCCCGTACGGGCTTGAGCCTCGGTATCCGGCCACGGGGTGCCTTCATCCCTGGCACCTCGATTCGGTGATCCCGATGCCGGTGGGCGGCGTGCTGCCGTCCGAGGTGGTCACGCCCGTCACCTTGGCCTCGCAGAGATAGAGGTTGAGCCACGATCCGTACGAGGCGAGCCGGGTGATGGCCTGCATCTTGGCGGGTGTGTTCTGCAGGAAGTCCTGAAGTTTCGGCTTACCGGCGTCCAACTGCCGGGAAAGTCGCCCGAGTTCGCTGATGTCCTGCTTGAGGGGTGCCCGGCCGTCCTGGAGCAGGCCGGCGGTCGTGGTGGTGAGCGCGCCCATGGCGGTGATCGCGTCGCCGAGGGGTTTACGGTCTCCGGCGAAGCCCGAGACGAGCTGCTGGAGGGTGACGACGAGGTCGTTGAAGTCCGACTCCCGGTCGTTGACGGTCGTCAGTACCGTGTTGAGGTTCTTGATGACCTGGCCGATCACCTTGTCCTTGGCCGCGACCGTGGTGGTCAGCGATCCGACGTGCTGGAGCAGGCTGTCGACGGTCCCGCCCTCACCCTGCAGGACCTGCACGATGGAGTTGGCGAGCTGGTTCATCTCGTCCGGTGCCAGCCCCTGCAGCAGCGGCTGGAATCCGTTGAAGAGCTGGGTGAGATCGAGCGCGGGCGTGGTGCGCGAGAGGGGGATGGTGGCCCCGTGCGCGAAGTGCTGCCCGACGGGACCGCTGCCCTGCTCCAGGTCGACGTACCGCTGGCCGACCATGTTGAGGTACTTGATCGACGCGGTCACCGACGCGGGCAGGGTCCGGCCCTTCTTCACCGCGAAGCTCACCTCGGCGAGCCGCCGGTCCGCGACCCGGACCGACTCGACCTGGCCGACCTTCACCCCGGCGATCCGCACGCTGTCGCCCGCGATCAGTCCGGTGGCGTCGGTGAAGCGGGCCTTGTACGAGACGGTGTCGCCGACGTCCGTATTGGCGATGCTGAGCCCGAGGACCACGGTGGCCAGCGAGGTCACCACGGTGAAAACCAGGGATTTGACGACCGGTCCGGTCATGCTGCGGCGTTTCACTTCAGCTTCACCTCCGCACCGCGGAAGACGGGACCGGCCAGCAGGCTGCTCCAGTCGGGCAGGGACTTCGCCCCGGCCTTCGCGCCGGGCGACAGCAGTTCGTTGACGAGCTGGTTCTCCTGGGGCGAGTTGGGCAGCCCCAGGCTGTCCTTCTTGCTCGCACCGGTCGCCGCTGTCGGGACGGTCTTGCCGATGTAGGGAACCGAGTAGCAGTTCGGCCCGCCGCTCGCGTGGTAGGCCGGGGTGTCCCGGCCCGCCGTGTACTTCCCGAGCGAGGGGACGGAGACGAGGCTGACGTGCAGCCCCGGTTGGTCCGTGCCCTTGCCGAGCGCCTTGTCCATGGCGGGGACGAAGCCCGCGAGGGTGCTCAGCGTGCAGGGGAACTCGGGCGCGTACTTGGCGAGGAGTTCCAGGGTGGGCCTGCTGGTCGCCGAGAGCCGGATGATGTTGTCCTTGTTCTGCTGGAGGAAGGCCGTGACGTCCTGGGCGGTCCGGGTGGTCGAGCCGTAGAGCCCCGCCAGTTCGGCCTGCTTCTGCGCGAGGGTGGAGCTGGTGGTGGTGAAGTCGGTGAGCGCCGTGAGGATGTCGGGCGACGCGTCCGAGTACACCTGGGTGACCTTCACCAGCTGCGCTATGTCCCTGTTGAGCGTGGGGAGTTGGGGGTTGAGCTTCTTCAGGTAGGTGTCGAGGGTGACGAGGGTGTCGCCCAGCTTCTGGCCGCGCCCGTTCAGGGCCTGCGAGACCGCGGTGAGGGTCGCGGACAGCTTCTCCGGCTGCACCGCGGTGAGCAGGGGCAGCACGTTGTCCAGGACCTGTTCCAGCTCGATGGCGTTGCGCGACCGGTCCTGCGGGATGGTGACACCCGCCTTCAGCGGCTGCGCCGAGGCGTTCGCGGGCGGCACCAGGGCGACGTACCGCTCGCCGAAGAGCGTCGTCGGCAGCATCTGCGCGGTGACGTCCGACGGCACCTGCCCGAGCTTGTCGGGCTGGATGGCCAGGGTGAGCTGCGCCCCGTCGCCGTGCGACGTGATGTCACGGACCTGTCCGATGACCACTCCGCGCAGTTTCACGTCGGCGTTGAGGTGCATCTCGCTGCCGACCGTGTCGGCGTCCACCCTGATGGTCGCGGAGTCGGTGAAGTCCTTCTGGTACACGGCGACCGACAGCCAGATCAGCAGCGCGGGGACCACGATGAAGACCACTCCGGCGAGTCTGCGTTGCACCGTACGCGCGCTCATCCCGCCACCTTCACGGTCGTCGTGGCACCCCAGATGGCGAGCGAGAGGAAGAAGTCGGTGACGCTGATCAGCACGATGGCGTTACGGACGGACCGTCCGACCGCGATCCCGACCCCGGCCGGGCCGCCGCTGGCCCGGAAGCCGTAGTAGCAGTGGGCCAGGATCACCATCACGCTGAAGATCAGCACCTTGAGCACCGACAGGAGCACGTCGTCCGGCGAGAGGAAGAGATTGAAGTAGTGGTCGTAGGTGCCGGAGGACTGCCCGTTGAAGAGGACC
Source organism: Streptomyces sp. A 4/2 (assembly GCF_940670765.1). Taxonomy (GTDB): domain Bacteria; phylum Actinomycetota; class Actinomycetes; order Streptomycetales; family Streptomycetaceae; genus Streptomyces. Next base: position 61,027 of record NZ_CALNVW010000030.1, on the reverse strand, counting down.
GTCACATAGCGCGACGCGACATAGGAGCTGAGCAGCCCCATGGCGTACAGCGGGATGATCGCCACGACGCCGGCGATGATCCGGGTGGTGACGAGGTACGGCATGGACCGCACGCCCATCGCTTCGAGGGCGTCGACCTCCTCGTTGATGCGCATCGCGCCGAGCTGCGCGGTGAATCCGGCGCCGACGGTCGCGGAGAGGGCGAGACCGGCGACCAGCGGGGCGATCTCGCGGGTGTTGAAGTACGCGGAGATGAAGCCGGTGAAGGCCGCGGTGCCGATCTGGTTGAGCGCGGCGTACCCCTGGAGGCCGACGACCGTGCCGGTGAACAGGGTCATGGCGATCATCACGCCGATCGTGCCGCCGATGACACCGAGTCCGCCGCTGCCGAACGCCACTTCGGCGAGGAGCCGCTGCACCTCTCTCAGGTATCTGCGCAGGGTGCGCGGGATCCAGAGCAAGGCCCTGATGTAGAAAGCGAGTTGATCGCCGGAGCGATCGAGCCAGCCGAGCATGGACATCTCTCAGCTCCCCTTCGCGGGGACGATCTGGAGATAGACCGCCGTGAGGACCATGTTCACGAAGAACAGCAGCATGAAGGTGATGACGACGGACTGGTTGACCGCGTCGCCGACCCCCTTGGGGCCGCCCCGGGGGTTCAGGCCCCGGTAGGCGGCGACGATTCCGGCCAGGAACCCGAAGATCAGCGCCTTGAACTCACTGATGTAGAGGTCGGGGAGCTGGGCGAGTGCGGAGAAGCTGGAGAGGTACGCGCCGGGCGTGCCGTGCTGCATGATCACGTTGAAGAAGTAGCCGCCCAGCGTGCCGACGACGGAGACCAGGCCGTTCAGCAGCACGGCCACGAACATGGTGGCCAGCACCCGGGGAACGACCAGCCGCTGGACCGGTGACACCCCCATGACCTCCATCGCGTCCAGCTCCTCGCGGATCTTGCGCGATCCGAGATCGGCGCAGATGGCGGAGCCGCCCGCGCCCGCGATCAGCAGGGCGACGATCAGCGGGCTCGCCTGCTGGATGACGGCGAGTACGCTCGCGCCTCCGGTGAAGGACTGGGCGCCGAGCTGCTGGGTGAGCGAGCCCACCTGGAGGGCGATGACCGCGCCGAAGGGAATGGAGACGAGCGCGGCCGGGAGGATGGTCACGCTCGCGACGAACCAGAACTGCTCGATGAACTCCCTTACCTGGAAGGGTCTTCGGAAGATCGCCCGGGTCACCGTGGCCCCGAGCGCGAAGAGCTTCCCGGTCTCGCGCAGCGGCGCGAGAGCACGCAGCGGTGGTCTGGGCGCCGAGCGGGTACCGGCCTTCTCGCCGGGCGCGTCCGACGGCTCGGACGGCCGGACCGGCAGCTGCGCCGTCATGTCCGCGCCTCGCCGGCCGACGGGGCGGCGTAGCTCTTGGCGATGGCCGAGCGAGCCGCTTCGGGCAACTGCGCCATCATGCCGAGCACCCGCTCGCGGCGCCGCAGGACAGCCCTGCGCTCCGGCATCCCCGGCGACGGCTCCAGCTGCGGCACCAGTGACCGGGGGCCGTCCGGGGTGAGGCTGCCGCCGTTGACGCTCAGCTGCTCCCGCGCGATGGTCGCGGCGTCCTTCTCCTCGGACATCCCGATGGGCCCCTCGCGGCGACCGCTGAGGAACTGCGCGACGACCGGCTCCTCGCTGGTGAGCAGCACTTCACGCGGACCGAAGGTGACCAGGTTGCGGCGGAAGAGCATGCCCATGTTGTCGGGCACGGTGGCCGCGATGTCGAGGTTGTGCGTGACGATCAGCATGGTGGCGTCGATCTGGGCGTTGAGGTCGATCAGGAGCTGCGAGATGTACGCGGTCCGGACCGGGTCGAGGCCGGAGTCGGGCTCGTCGCAGAGAATGATCTGGGGATCGAGCACCAACGCCCGTGCGAGGCCTGCCCTCTTGCGCATGCCGCCGGAGATCTCACCGGGCAGCTTGTCCTCGTCGCCCACGAGCCCGACCATGTCCATCCGCTCCATGACGATGCGGCGAATTTCGGACTCTTTCTTCCTGGTGTGCTCGCGGAGCGGGAAGGCGATGTTGTCGAAGAGAGTCATCGAGCCGAAGAGCGCACCGTCCTGGAACATCAGGCCGAAGAGCTTGCGCGTCTCGTAGATGTCGCGCTCTGGGCTGCTGACCATGTCGACGCCGTCGATGAGGACACTGCCGCGCTCCGGCTTGAGCAACCCGATGACGGACTTCAGGAATACGGTCTTTCCCGTTCCGGAAGGCCCGAGCATGACGCTCACTTCACCGGCGGGAAGCGTGAGTGTCACGTCCTGCCAGATGTTCTGCTTGCCGAAAGACTTCGTGAGCCCTTCAACGACTACTTCGATTCCCATCCCACCCCCTGCATACACTCACGAAGTGACAGAAGCGCACCGAGAGGCGCACGTTAAGTTCACCGACACCGCCGGGACAAGCCCTTGAACAGGGAATTCAGCAAGATCCCGGACACTTGTCATCCGATGACAAGTCCGTCCGCCGATCTTGTCGAAAACTGCGTACGGAGAACGGGGCCCCCGGCCGGAGTCCTGCGGCCCCGGAGGCCGGGACCGCGGTGCCCGGCGGCCGGAACGCCCGCCCTCAGGAGGGACCGGAGCGCCGGCTCCCGCCCGATGAATCCCAGGTGACGGGCCACTGCGGGAACCCCCCTTTCCACATACGCGCAATCCCCGGACCAACAGGCCGAGTTGCTTACGGTGCGACGTTACGGCCGGGTAACCTGGCCCGCAATACTAGTTCTTCAAGATTTCACGAGTAACCGCGCGAACACCCCGTTCTTGGCGACAACTGAGCAATGCCGAAGCGAAACCTGTCCTCTGATGACAATTCATGCCGGGCGTCGTCCCGTCGCGGAAGAAAGGGACAAGTTCCTCGAACGGCGGGATTGTGCCGTGGTGTTTCCCGCCAGTAACGTCACAGCTCGGCGATTCCGGAGACTGAACCGTCCCGTATGCCTGGATTCACCTTTCACGCCCTCTGTTCTTCCACAACTCCCCGTGCGTCGCTCACGCACGGACCGCTGCTCCAGTAGAAAAAAGGGGAACTCATGAGATCCGCTTCGACCCGGGTACGAGTGGGGCTGCTCGCCACCAGCACGGCGCTCGCCTCGTTCATATCGGTGGGCACGGCCACCGCGGCCGGCGCCCCCACCGAACTGAACGGGAGCTGGGCCTCGTTCACGCGCTGCCCGGTGGACGATCCCACCATGCTGGCCGCCGACGGCCAGGACAACACCGCTCTGTGCGTCTCGTCCCACTCGGCCGGCGGGTCCATCAAGCTCGGCAGCTCCGTCGTGCCGACCGGGGCCAGCGATCTCCAGCTCGGTGTGGTCACCCATGCCAACGGCACCTCGACCCTGGTCTCCCCGGTCGGCGGTGCACTCGTCGCCGACCCGGCCCAACTCCCGGGCGGACTGCTCGGGTTGATGTGTCCCAGTGGCATCCCGGTCGTCAGCTCCATCTGCCAGCAGATCACCGACAGCACCCTGAACAAGGTCACCGCCACCATTCAGTCGGTCAACTCACCGAGCGACTTCCAGCTGCTGGCAGGCACGACGACGGGCAAACCGATCGTCTCGCTGCCGGTGCGCATCCACCTGGAGAACCCGTTCCTGGGCAGCAACTGCTACATCGGCAGCGCCTCGAACCCGATCGTGCTGCGTCCGCAGAACCTGACCCGTCCGACCGCCGGGGCCGAACAGTTCGCGGGTGACGGCACCCCCGACCCGGCCGGCCCGCTGGGCCGGATCAACCTGGTGGGCGCGGACCAGGGCGACTCCACCTACTCGGTGCCCGGCGCGAACGGCTGCGGTGCGGGGCTGCTCGACTGGGCGGTCAACCTCAAGACGGGCCTGCCGTCCGCGTCCGGCAACAACAGCGTGGTCCTCAACAACGCCTCGACCTACGTCGCCACGGTCAACGACCCCAGCGCGGTCGCTCCTGACGAGGGCAAGGTGCTCGCGCAGTACTGGCACTCGGCGGTGAAGTAACCACCACCCCGCACACCGGCCGATGGGGCCGCCCTCCCAAGTGGAGGGCGGCCCCATCGGCGTACGGAGACGGTGTCCGTTCCGCCGCTCAGTTCTTCTCGGGTGCGGCGGACGGCAGTTCGGGCATGGTCGGCGGACAAGGTGTGGAGGTGTCCTCGGGAATGCACGTCGTGCCCTGATTCAGCGAGACGAGGTTCCCGGGGCCCGAGATCGACGCGGTGAACAAGGAGTCGAGATTCTCGTCGGCCGTTCCGCAGCCGGAGAAGGGCGGAATGGTGACCTCACCTTCCATCGGTCCGCCGAACAGCACGTTCATGTATTTGGGGAATTTCCCGTTGAGAACCACCTTGAACGGTGCGGCCGTCCGGCAGTTCTTACCGACGTCCAGAGGCGTTCCGTTGACCTTCACGTCGTACAGACGCAGCGACTGCTTGAAGGAGGCCGTGGCGAAGTAGACGACGTTGGTCAGAATGCCGATGTTTCCGGTCGAGATGGTGACGGGCCCGTTCTCGAATTCCACCTTCGCCGACACCGGCTCGAACCCGAAGGTCAGGAACGTCGATTCGGCGTCCGGCAGCTTCAGATTCCCGAGTGAATCGAGACGGAGATAGTAGCCGCCCGCGGAGGTCGGCAGGCGCCTCGCCGTATGGGCGTTCGCCAGGACGCTGATGAGCGCGGGTTTCCGCTTCGGATCGTTGATGATCATCGCGCCGTTGAGCTTGCGCACATTGGCCAGCCCGACCGCGTAGGCACAGCCCGGTCGCACCCCGGGCACATCGGACTCGATCAGCGGGTCACCGGCCGGCGCCTGTGGTGCGTCGCTCGCGTCCAGCTTTCCCGTGGGCGGTTCGACCGGGCAGGCGTTGGCCGGGTCGGCGTCCGCGGTCCGGGGTTTCACGCTGATGCCGTCGCTGCCCTTCACGCTCTTCCCGTCGCCCGGTTCACCGGGGTTCCCCGATCCGGACGCACCCGGCGACGGGGTGCCCGGCGCGCCGGGCACCGGGACGGTCGCCAGGTGCCCGGTCCGGCCTGCCGCGAGTTCGCACGTCAGCGCCTCGGGGGCCGCCGCACCGGACGGGTCCGCGGACGGTTCGGCGGTCGGGTCGGTGGCCGTGGCCGAACGCAGTTGCAGCGTCAGCTTTCCGGCGGAGAGGGCGACCTCGCCCGGGGCGCCCACCGTGATCGAGGGCACTTCGCCCACATGGGCGAGGTGGATGTCGTCGCCGTCGGACGGCAGCGGTGTACTCGGGGCGACGAGATTCGCCCACTGCGCCTCGGCCGACTGCCCGTTCTGCCCTACCTCGACGGACAGCGTGGCCGTGCTGACCACGGCGGTGGTGCCCGCGGGAAGCACCGCGTCGAGATCGGACCGCGAGATGCCCACGGTGAGTGTCACCGGACCCGGTTGCATCGGCTCGCCCACCGTGCCCGACGCCGGGTACGCCGACGCGACCTGCACCACGGCGGTGAGGGAGCCGGACGACGGCAGCCCGCACGTGTACGCGAGCGTGTCCGGGTCCGTCCGGGCGTCCGCGGCCGATCCGGGGCCGGACATCACCCCGGCGAGCAGGGCGGCTGCGCAGACAAGTGTCAGCCGTACGGAGTGTCTGCCGCCGGTCACGGGTCTCTGTACGTTCATCCCGGCCCCGCTCCTTCTTCCTGTGGTCCGATGAGGCTGCCCTCCGACGCCTGGTCACGCGTGCCGTCCGAACCGGGCCTTCCGGGCCCGGAAACAGCGAAGTCCGGGCCGACGGCGGCAGTTCCTGCCAGCCGTCGGCCCGTACCCGGCACGCTCGGTCGTTACGGGGTCTTGATCAACGGGTGCGTGTTCACGAGGTACGACGCGGAGAAGCTGGCGACGTCACCGTTGTTGATGAGCCCCAGGCAGCTCGCGTTCGACGCGACCAGGCCGTTGCCCGTTCCGTCGATGACGAGGCTGCCGGTGTCGTTCGCGTAGTGGCCCTTCACCGAACCGGTGAAGTCCGCGTTGCAGCCGGTCCCGGCGATGTGGGCCGAGATCGTGCTCACGGTGGCGTCCACCCACTGCGCGTTGGACGCGTTCGGCTGGATGGCGTTGATCTTCCAGGGGGTGGCCTTCATCGTGACGGTGAAGGGAATGCCGCCCACGTTGCAGTTGGTGAACGAGATGGCGTTGATGTTGCCGATCCCGGCCCCGGTGGCGCTGGTCGCCTGGAGGGTCCCGCTCGACACACTGGAGGAGTCACAGACGAGCGTGGCGAACGGCACGGTCAGCGTGGGAGCCGTGGCAGCCGCGGTGTAGCTCCCGGACGGGGTGACCGTCCACGAGTACGAGGAAGCGGTGGCCGAGGCCGACGTCGCCGCCAGGCCGATGGCCGCGCCGACTGCGAAAGTGACGACAGCGGCTCTTCGTGCAAGCTTGTGCATGGTGTGAATTCCCTTCGTCGCGTCTTGATCCGGTACAGGGAGCTCCGCCCTGTGGGAACGAATCTCCCGAGGGGCTCACGCGGTGGAGAAGAGGCTGCCTTGCCCCGAACGACCGCCCGTTCCGACCGTGCGGCGCTGACGCTACGAGCGAGTAACGTCGGTTTGCAATGCCCCGTACCGAGAAAATCCAAAGGGCATCGGCGCCCTCTCCATTTCCTGTGCCAGGGTGCGCAATCGGCGGATTTCCCTTGTCCGGAAGTGAGCATTTCCGGATCCGCCCGTGAGCGGCGCCGGGACGGTCCCGGCGTGGCCGAATACATGCCCCCTGCATGACTCCCTGTCATAGCTGTGTCCAGCACCCCCTGCCGTGGACTATGTTCAGCAGCCCGAATCGGTTCGCACCTGACGGCCTGCGGGAGCGCTCTCCCGCAGGCCACCCCCCACTGGGCGCCGGAGAGCAAGGGGTAGAGGAATGCCGGGAGTTGCACGACCCTCGGACATCGGAGAACCACTGGGACCGCTGCCACAGGAGTTCGCGGCGGTCATCCGTCCCGAACTTCCGACCCTGATCAAGGAGATCGGCCTGGAGATCACCCGCGCGTACCCGGAGTACGCACGGCTGCTCGACGGGCCGTACGGCCAGGGAATCCGCGTCGGGGTGGAGCAGAGCATCTCCGTCTTCGTCGACCAGGTCGCCGAGCCCGACGCCCCTTCCACCCTGCGCGACGAGATGTGCCGCAGGTTCGGCAGGTTCGAGGCGTACGAGGGCCGGAGTCTGGAACAGCTCCAGGGTGCGTACCGGCTCGGCGCCCGGATCGCACTGCGGCGGGCCAAGACGGTGGGCCGGCGCTACAACCTCTCCCCCACCCTCATGCTGACCTTCGCCGACGCCCTCTTCACCTACGTCGACGAACTCGAATCACTGTCGCGTGAGGGCTACTTGGAGGTGAAGACCGCCGACGGGAACCACAAGGACACGCTCCGCCGCCGACTGCTGCACCTGATACTCGCCGGGTCACCCGTGCCCCGTACCGCCATCGCGGAACTCTCCGAGCAGACCGGCTGGGAGTTACCCGAGCAGGTCACGCTGGTCGCGCTCCGTACGCCCGTCGGCGCGCCGTCGGCCGCCCTGGGCGACGACGTCCTCGCCGATCTCGCCGAACCGCAGCCGCACCTACTCGTCCCCGGCCCTTTCGACGAGCGAAGACAGCTCATGCTGGACGCCGCTCTGCCCGGCGCCCGTACGGCGATCGGCCTGTCCGTCCCCCTGGTGAACGCCTCCGACTCGCTCCGCTGGGCGCGGCAGATCCTCGACCTGGTCGACACCGGCATCGTCGAGGACAACCCGACGACCCGCTGCGAGGACCACATGGTCACGCTCTGGCTCCTCTCCGACCCCCCACTGCTCCGGCAGCTGGCCCGGCGTGAACTGGCGCCCGTCGCCGAACTCACCGCGAACCGCCGCGACCGGCTGACCGAGACCCTGCACGCCTGGCTCGCGACACGTGGCACAGCCGCCCAGATGGGCGAGGCGCTGGGGGTGCACGCGCAGACCGTCCGCTACCGGATGCGGACCCTGGACACCATCTTCGGCGAGCAGCTCGCCGACCCCGAGTGGCGGTTCGCGACCGAGATCGTGCTGCGCGCGATACAGCTGGAGGCGCGCCGGAACTGACCGGACACCCGGGCGGCCCGGCCGGGGAACGCACCCGCCTTGCCCATGGCCCCCATGCGCCCTAGCCTCACTCCCAGTAAGTTTACTTGTGAGTAGGGAAGCGTTCGTGGCAGACAGCATCAGCGAGAGACTTGCGGAACTGGACTTCGCGTCCGTCTCCCCGCAGGAATTCGCGAAGATCATCAAGGGGCTGTCCACGAAGGAGCTCGGCGAGATCGCGCGCGGCGACCTGCGCCACCGCGTACTCGCCGAGGTCTTCGGACGCGTGGAGCGGCAGTTCCGCCCGGAGAACGCCGGATCCCTGGCGGCGGTGATCCGCTGGAAGATCACCGGAGGGAGCGACGTGGTGTACGAGACCGCCATCGCGGACGGGAACTGCACCGTCACCGAGGGACGCTCGGCGGGCGAGCCGCGCCTCACCCTCGTCATGGGCGACGCCGACTTCCTCAGGCTGGTCTCGGGCAACGCCGGCCCGGTGACGCTGTTCGTGCTGCGCAAGGTGAAGATCGCGGGCGATCTGGGGCTGGCCTCCAGGCTCACCCGGTACTTCGACATCCCCAAGGCCTGAGGGGCTGCCGCCCACGACCGGGATTCCGGCAGGATGTCGGCCTGGAGCCCCCATCAGCCGGCCCCGCTGCACAGTGACCCGATCCTGCGCCTCCTGGAAACGAGGGGAGGGCCCGCGGCTCGCCGCCTCCCTGCGTACGCCGGCGACCGCCGGGCTCGACAGCACCGAGCAGGTCCGCCCCGGCTGAACGCGCCCGGACCGGTGATCACCGGTCCGGGCCACAGCGCATGCGCCGGGGCCAATCGGGTGTGAGGGTGCGACTGTGACGACTGCCAGCAGCACCACGCCCTCCGCGCCGCCCGTGCTCGACGTCCGGCAGCGGAACATCGTGTTCGGCACGATCATGCTCGGTGTGCTGCTGGCCGCCCTCGACCAGACGATCGTCGGTACGGCGCTGCCGACGATCGTGTCCGATCTGGGCGGGGCCGCGCACATGTCCTGGGTGGTCACCGCGTATCTGCTCGCCGAGACGGTCGCCACCGTCCTGGTCGGCAAGTTCGGTGACCTCTTCGGCCGCAAGCTGGTCTTCCAGGTCTCGGCGATCATCTTCATCACCGGATCGTTCCTCTGCGGCCTGGCGACGGACATGACCCTGCTGATCACCTGGCGCGCCGTGCAGGGCATCGGCGCGGGCGGTCTGATGGTGACCTCGATGGCGCTGATCGCGGACGTCATCCCGCTGCGCGAACGCGGCAAGTACCAGGGTGCGATCGGTGCGGTGTTCGGGGTGTCCACGGTGATCGGACCGCTGCTCGGCGGGGTGTTCACGGACAATCTGACCTGGCGCTGGGCGTTCTACGTCAATGTGCCGATCGCGATCCTCGTGGTCATCGCGGCGGCCCGTAACATCCCCGCCGTCAGATCGGCCGGCAGACCCGTCATCGACTACCTGGGCATCGCCCTGGTGGCGGTCGGGGCGAGCGCCCTGATCCTCGCCACCAGTTGGGGCGGCAACCAGTACGCGTGGGGCTCGGGACCCATCATCGGACTGTTCGCGGGCGGGCTGATCGCGCTGGCGCTGTTCTGCGTCGTCGAGACCCGGGCCGCCGAACCGATGCTGCCCATGCGGCTGTTCGCGAATCCGGTGTTCACGGTCTGCTCGATCCTCAGCTTCATCGTCGGCTTCGCGATGCTCGGGGCGATGACCTTCCTGCCGACCTATCTGCAGTACGTCGACGGGGTCTCGGCAACGGTCTCCGGCGTGCGGACCCTGCCGATGGTCGTCGGGCTGCTGATCGCCTCGGTGTTCAGCGGCAACGTCGTCAGCAAGACCGGCAACTACCGGATCTTCCCCATCGTCGGCGCGCTGGTGATGGCGGCCGGACTGTTCCTGATGTCCCGGATGGGACCCACCGCGGGCCTCTGGCGTGAGTCGCTGTACATGTTCGTGCTCGGCCTCGGCATCGGGCTCTGCATGCAGGTGCTGACCATCGCCGTGCAGAACACGGTCGACTACGCCGATCTGGGCACCGCCACCTCGGGCGTGACGTTCTTCCGTACGCTCGGCAGCGCCTTCGGTACCGCCGTGTTCGGCACGATCTACGCCAACACCCTGAAGCCGAAGCTCACTTCGGCCATCGCCGAGGCCAGCCGGGCATCCGGGATCGCCCCGGTCCGGGTGTCCCGGGCGGCCCAGGACCCCATGTCGCTGCACAGGCTGCCCGATTCCGCCGTCGACCCCATCGTGCAGGCCTACTCGCACACCATCCACACCGTGTTCCTGTGGACCGTGCCCGTCGCGCTGATCGGTTTCGTGGTGGCACTGTTCCTGAAGCAGGTGAAGCTCCGCGACTCCGCGCGCGTCGGCTCCACCGACATGGGTGAGGGCTTCGCGGCCCCGGCGTCCGGGGACTCGGCGAAGGTCCTGGAACTCTCCGTCGCGAAGATCCTGCACGGCCAGGGGCCGGACACCGCGCGCCGGATCGTCGCGGACTCCGACACTCGCCTGGACGTCGCGGGTGCCTGGGCGGTGATGCAGGTGGAACTGCTCACCCGGCTCGTCGGACACGCCAGTATCGGCGTGACCGCCACCAGGTACCGGCTGCCTCCCGAGGTGCTGGTGCCGGTCTTCGACCGGATGGTCGACGAGGGCTATCTGACCCGCGACGGCAACCTCTTCTCGCACACTGCCGCGGGCCACCGGGAGGCCGAAGCCATCACGTCCGCCTGGTCGCGGTGGCTGAACACCCGCCTGGAGGAGGACAAGGGCAGGCCGCGCAGCGCCGAACTCCGGGCCGCGGTCGACGCCATCGCGAAGCGGCTGCTCGCCGAGGATCTCGCCGTCGGCATGCCGAGGAGCCGCAGGCCCTCCCCCGTGGGTCCTTGAGCCTGCGGACTCCTGCGGAACCGTCAGGCGTCGGGCGCCGCGTGGACGCGCCTGCCGCCGACATAGGTGAGCGCGACGCCCGTCCCGCCGATCTCCTCCGGCGGTCCGGCGTACGGGTCACGGTCCAGTACGGTCAGGTCGGCCAGGGCTCCGGCCCGGATGCTGCCGGTGTCGTCCAGGTGGTTCGCATAGGCGGAACCCGCCGTGTACGCGGCGAGTGCGGCGGTCAGTCCGATGCGCTGCTCGGGCAGGAACACGGGATCCGTGCCACCCGGGATCACCCGGTTGACCGCCACATGAATGCCCTGGATCGGGTCCGCGCTGCTCACCGGCCAGTCGCTGCCCGCCGCGAGCGTCGCGCCGGCGCCCAGCAGCGCGCCGAAGGGGTACTGCCAGGCCGCGCGTTCCGTGCCCAGGAAGGGAATGGTCAGCTCGTCCATCTGCGGCTCGTGCGCGGCCCACAGCGGCTGGATGTTCGCGACGGCGCCCAGCTCGCGGAAGCGGCCGATGTCGTCGGGGTGGACCACCTGGAGGTGGGCGAGGTGCGGGCGGGTGTCGCTGTGCCCGTTGGCGGCGCGGGCGGCCTCGACGGCGTCGAGTGCCTGGCGTACGGCGCGGTCGCCGAGGGCGTGGAAGTGCACCTGGAAGCCGAGGGAGTCCAGCTCGGTCACGTAGGAGGGGAGCAGCTCGGGATCGATGAAGCTGGTGCCGCGGTTGGCGGTGGCGCAGCCGCAGTTGTCCAGATACGGGTCGAGCAGGGCCGCGGTGCCGGTCTCGGCCACCCCGTCGAGCATCATCTTGACGGAGTCCGCGCGGAACCGGCCGTGGCTCAACGCCGTGCGCCGGGCGGCGAGTTCCGGTATCTGCTCGGCGCCGCGTTCCCGGTCCCACCACAGGGCGCCGACCACCCGCGCGGTGAGCGAGCCGTCGCGTGCGGCGGTGAGATAGGCGTCCGACGCGTCGGCCATCCCCAGGTTGGCGCCGACCATGGCGTCCTGCCAGGCGGTGATGCCGTGCGAGTGGAGCAGGCGCTGCGAGTGCAGCAGCGCGGCGAGCCGGTCGGCGGCGGTGGACTGCGGGACCAGGCGGGCGACCTGATCCATCGCGCCTTCCTGGAGCATGCCCGTCGGGGTGCCTGAACTGTCGCGTTCGAAGCGGCCGTCGGCAGGGTCGGGGGTGTCGCGGGTGATCCCGGCGAGCTCCAGCGCGCGGCTGTTGACCCAGGCGCCGTGGTGATCGCAGTTGGGCAGATAGACCGGCCGGTCGGACACGACCGCGTCCAGCAGTTCGCGGGTCGGGGTGCCGCCCTCGAAGGCCTCCATGGTCCAGCCGCCGCCGGTGATCCATTCCCGGTCGGGGTGGGCGAGGGCGTACGCCCCCACGGCTTCCAGCGTCTCCGTCGCGGTCCTCGCCCCGGTGAGGTCGCACTGGGTGAGTTCGAGTCCGGCGGCGACCGGGTGCACATGGGCGTCCTGGAAGCCGGGGATCAGCAGCCGGCCTGCCAGGTCGACGACTTCGGTCTTCGGACCGATCAACTCCCGTACCTCGTCGTGTCCGACCGCGGTGATGCGGTCTCCGGTGACGGCGACGGTGGTGGCCCGGCTGCGGGCGGCGTCCAGAGTGAGGACGGGGCCGCCGGTGAGGACGAGATCGGCGTGCGGGTGCTGCATCGAGGGGTCCGTTCGGTTGTGGTCGGGGGGAAGGCGTTCAGACGGGGGTCAGCTCCGTGGTGAGCTGCTCGGCAGCGGTGGACTCGCCGGTACGGAAGTACGGGGACTTGCGGACCCACTTCGCCCAGGCGGCGACCAGCAGTCCCGAGACGATCATGAGAGCGGGGCAGAGCAGCATGAACCAGCCGTTGTCGGGGTCGACTTCGAGGTGGTCGGTGGAGGTGTAGAAGGCGTAGCAGAGGTAGCCGCCGAGGGCGAGCAGGACGGCCGCGCTGAGCGTCGGCAGGATCACCGCGCGCACACCCTGCCGCCAGTCCTCGCGCAGCAGGGACCGGAACCGTACGGCGGCGGCGAGCGCGGTCAGCGCGTACGACAGCGCGACCACGATGCCGATCGCGTTGACCGCCGCCAGCATCAGGTCGCTGAGCTGGTGGATGACCAGCGACAGGAGGGCGACCACCGCGGCGCAGGAGCCGACCAGCACGGTGCCCACGGCGGGCGTGCCGTACTTCTCGCTGACCTTGCCCCAGACGGGCCCGAGCGTACGGTCGCGGCTCATCGCGAACATGCCGCGCGCGGTCGGGATCACTCCGGACTGGAGCGAGGCGACGGCCGAGAAGAGCAGCGCCACGAGCGGCAGCGCGGCCAGCGGCTGGGAGGCGAGTTTGTCGCCGAAGTACGTCAGGCCCTGCGCGCCGTGGCCCACCAGTTCGTCCGTCGAGAGGACCCGCTGGAAGGCGGTGGCCCCGAGCAGGAACAGCGCGAGCATGGTGAAGAGGGTGACGATTCCGGCACGGGACGCCTGGGCCGGGTCGCGTACCTCCTCGTTGACGGAGAACGCGGCGTCGAAGCCCCAGTAGCAGAAGACGGAGAGCACCATGCCCTCGGCCAGCGCGTGCATCGAGGGTATGTCGAAGGGGTTGAACCAGTCGAGGCTGAAGGGATGGCTGCCCGCGAAGAGCGCGTAGCCGCAGAAGCCGAGCAGTACGGCGTACTCGAAGACCAGCAGTGCGCTCTGGAACCGGGCGGCGCTGCGGACCCCCGTGACGGCGGTGAAGGTGACTCCGGCCAGGATCACCAGTCCGACGGCCGTGGTCTGCGCGGTGGAGTCCGGGTCGAGGGCCAGGCCGCCGACCGAGTGCAGTCCGGCCTCACCCGCGAGTTGCATGACCGCGGACCCGGTCACGGCGGTGGTGTACGAGAGGAAGACCACCGTGCCGACGATGTTGATCCAGCCGGTGAGGAATCCGAGCCAGGGGCTGATGGAACGCCCCACCCACACATAGCCGCTGCCCGCGTTGGGCTCGACCGCGTTGAGCCGGACGAAGGCGCCCGCGATGCCGAGGATCGGCAGGAAGGCCAGCAGCATGATGGCGGGCAGGTGCAGCCCGACGGCAGCCGCGGTCACACCGAGGCCGATCCCGATACTGGAGGTCGCCGCGGTGCTGGAGGCCGCGATGGCAACCGTGTCCAGGACACCCATGGACCGGCGCAGACTCTCCGGTGGGTCTGTTCCCAGGGGACTTTCCGTTGCTGTCACAGCACGCTCCGCTCTCACCGCGGGGCCGATGTACCGGCCCGGTGGCTGGCCATAAAACGCCGAAGGTCTTAACAGGTCAATGCCGTTGACGTAAGGTTCCCGCAGCACAGGGCGGTGGAGGGAGGCAGTGGGTGGCTGAGCGAGTGGTCCCGGCGCCGGATCGGCGGCGCAGGCGTCCGACCAAGACGGGCGTCGTCCTGTCCGAGGAACTGATCGTCGCGACGGCCCTGCGGCTGCTGCGGGAGCACGGCGCCGCGGCCCTGACCGTACGCCGCCTGGGCGCGGCGCTGGGCGCCGACCCGAGCGCCCTGTACCGCTACTTCCGCGACACCGACGATCTGCTGCTCGCCGTCGCAGACGAGCTCATCGGCCTGGCGATGCGCGCCTGGCAGCCGACCGGCGACTGGCGTGCCGATCTGCGGGACCTGGGTCTCCGCATCCACTCGGGGGCGCTCGCCCACCCACAGGCCGCCGTGCTCAGCTCCTGCCGGGCCACCGGCAGGGCGAACGAGATCCGGTCGGTGGAGGCGATCCTCGGTGTGCTGCGCGGAGCCGGTTTCCCCGAGACCGAGGCGGTGCGGATCTACCACGCGTTCGTCGACCAGACGCTGGCGTTCGCCGCACTGGACGCGGCGGCGGAGGCCCTGCCGCCGGAGGCGCGGGGCGCGGACGACGACGTCTGGCGGGCGACCTACGCCGAGCTGCCCGCCGACAGCCATCCGAACATCGCGGCGGCCTCCCGGCACCTGGTGGCCAGAATGAACCTCAGCGCCTATCCGACGGCCCTGGAACTGCTGCTGTCGGCCGCCGGGGCCCGGCTGGCCGCGCTCCAGCGGTCCGGCGAGTCAGGGGCGGGAACACCCCCGCGGCGCGGTCTCCCATAATGGTGGTCGGGGATGGTGGTCGGGCCACTCACCGCGGACCCCACCCGACCACGGCGACGCAGACCGCCCACGGCAGCGTGGACGGCATTCCGGAGGAAAGATCCCCATGACCGAGGAGCACCCAGAGCGGCGGCCGGCCGGAGAGCTGGAGGCGAGCGTACTGGCGACGCTGTGGGCCGCCGACGGACCGCTGACGCCCGCGGATGTGCAGCGGACCCTCGGCAGTGGGCTCGCCCGCACCACCGTGACCACGATCCTGAGCAGGCTGTACGAAAAGGGGTGGGTGGGCCGGACCCGCTCGGGACGCGGCTTCGCGTACACCCCGACCGAGGACTCCCCCGGCCTCACCGCCCGCCGGATGCACACCGAACTGGAGAAGGAGGAGGACCGCTCCACGGTCCTCGCCCGGTTCGTGTCCCGGCTGAGCTCCGACGACGAGCGGCTGCTGCGCGAGCTGCTGGAGGGTGAGGGCAAGTGATCTACGCCGTGTGGGTGCCCCTGCTGATGCCGCTGCTCGCGGCTCCCGCGGCCCGCCGGCTGGCCGAACTGCTGTCCCCGCGCCAGGCCGTCCGGCTGCTGACCGCCGCCGCGCTGACGCTCGGCAGCTGCTCCGCGGCGGCGCTGGGTCTGCTGGTCGTGGCGGGCGCCCTGCGGCTGCCACCGGTCGCCGCGCTCGGTGAGCTGATCCACCCGCCGGCCGACAGCGGTCCTGCCACCGCCGTGACGGCCGTGGCAGCCGCCCTCGCGCTGGCCGTCTGCACCGCCGCGCTGGTACGGACCGTGCTGCGGCAGCGCGCCGAGCTCCGCGAGGCCCGGCGCCGGCACGGCGGTGCGGGTGAACTGGCCGTGGTGCGCGACGCCGCTCCCGACGCGTACGCACTGCCCGGCAGGCCGGGCCGGATCGTCGTCACGACCGGAATGCTCGACGCCCTCGCACCGGCCGAGCGCGAAGCCCTCTTCGCCCATGAGCGGGCGCACCTCGCGGGCCGCCATCACCTGTTCATCGCGGCGGCCGAACTGGCCGCGCTCTGCCATCCGGCGCTGCGCGCGCTGCGGGCCCCGCTCGGCTACGCCCTGGAGCGCTGCGCGGACGAGTCGGCGGCCGGGGCCGTCGGTGACCGTTCCCTCGCGGCGCGGGCGATCGGCCGTGCCGCGCTGGCCGCGCACCGGGCGCCCGCCGCCCGGCCGAGCGTCGTACTGGCGGCCACCGCGGGCCCGGTCCCGCGCCGGGTCGCCGCGCTGCTGGGGCGCCACCCCACCGGCCGCGCCGGGCACGGGCGGCGCGGCCGGGCCGCCCGGACGGTCGCCGCCGCGCTGCTGGTCTGTCTGTCGCTGTCGGCCGCCGGAGCGCTCGACGCCGCGAAGGATCTGCACGGCGGCATCGAGGCGGCGCAGGGCGGGACCGGGCACCACTGACGGTTCCGCCGCGCCCTCGAACCGGTGGTGAGCGGCCGATAGCATCCCGGGGATGCTGACGAACTGGGCGGGGAACATCGCCTTCACCGCATCCCACATCGACCGGCCCACCACGCTCGGCGGACTGCGCCGGCTCGTCGCCACCGGGGCGCGGGTGCGGGCGCTGGGAAGCGGCCACTCGTTCAACGAGATCGCCGACACCGGGGGCACGCTGGTCTCGGTGGCCGGGCTGCCGTCCGAGATCGACGTGGACACGGCCGCTTCGACGGTCCGGGTCGCGGCGGGCACACGGTACGCCGAACTGGCCCGCGAGGTGCACCGGCACGGCCTCGCCCTGCACAACATGGCCTCCCTCCCGCACATCTCCGTCGCCGGTTCGGTGGCCACCGGCACGCACGGTTCCGGGGTGGCGAACGGCGGGCTCGCCACCGCGGTGAGGGAGTTGGAGCTGGTCACCGCCGAGGGCGACCTGCTGACGCTGAGCCGCGACCGGGACGGTGACCGTTTCGCCGGGGCCGTCGTCTCGCTGGGGGCGCTCGGGGTCGTCACCTCGCTCACCCTGGATCTGGTGCCGGGCTTCGAACTGGCCCAGCGGGTGCACACCGGGCTGCCACTGTCCGTCCTGGACGAGCACTTCGGCGCGGTGACCTCCGCCGCGTACAGCGTGAGCCTCTTCACCGACTGGCGCGGTCCGCTCTTCGGACAGGTGTGGCTGAAGTACGCCGCGGACCGGGAGCCGGAGTTCCCGTGGGCGCCCGAGGCGCCGGGGCCGCTGCATCCGGTACCCGGAGTGTCGCCCGTGCACTGCACCCGGCAGCAGGGGGTGCCGGGGCCGTGGCACGAGCGACTGCCGCATTTCCGGGCGGAGTTCACGCCGAGTTCCGGCGAGGAGCTCCAGTCGGAGTACCTGGTGGACCGGCGGCACGCGCTCGCCGCGCTGCACGCCGTCGACGCGATCCGTGCGTCGGTCGCGCCGGTGCTCCAGGTCTGCGAGGTGCGCACGGTCGCCGCCGACGGTCTGTGGCTGAGCCCGGCGTACGGGCACGACACCGTCGCGCTGCACTTCACCTGGCTGAAGGACACGGCCGCCGTGCTGCCAGTGCTCGGGCTGCTGGAGGAGGCGCTCGGTCCGTTCGCCGCGCGCCCGCACTGGGGGAAGCTCTTCACCGTCCCCGCCGACCGGCTGCCGGACCTCTACCCGAGACTGGCGGACTTCCGGGGGCTGGCGCGGGAGCTGGACCCGAAGGGCAAGTTCACCAACGCGTTCCTCGCGCCGGTGCTGCGCGGCGTCTGACGCGCACGCGACCCATCCCCTTTTCACAACCCTTTTCAGAACCCCTTGCCGATCGGGTGGCGGGCGCCCTAGCCTGACGCCCGGCCCACGCGACGGAGAGCGCCGCGGGGGCCCGGTATGGGGCCCGCCAAGGGCCTGTGGGCTTTCCGGGGAGGGAGAACTGCCGTGCCACGCACGTCCCGTGACATCCGCACCGCCAACCGTCACGCCGTCCTGCGGCAGATCATCGCCCACTCCCCCGCCTCCCGGCAGGAACTGGCGGCGGCCACCGGGCTCAGCCTGGCGACCGTCGCCACCCTGGTGGGAGAACTGGTCGAGTTCGGTCTGCTCACCGACGTCGGATTCGAGGAATCCGCGGGCGGCCGGCCCCGCGGTCTCGTCGCGGTCGACCCGGCCCGTGGTGCGCTGATCGGCGTCGATGTGGCGGAGACGTACGTCCACGCCGAGATCTTCGACCTGTCCCTGACCGTGCTGGCCCGCGCGGACACCGGGCTGCGCCCCGGTGAGACGGAGCCGGAGCGGGTGGTGGCGCACATCGCCGAGGCGGTGGACTCGGTGGTGGAGCGGTCGGGCGTCGATCCGGCGAGGGTGCTGGGGGCCGGGATCAGCATGCCCGGCCAGGTGGACCGTGAGGCCGGTTCCTCGGTGTACGCGGTCAACTGGGGCTGGCACGACGTGCCGTTGCTGAGCCTGCTGGCCGAACGGCTGCCGTACCCGCTGTACCTGGACAATCCGCTGCACGCCAGCACGGTCGCCGAGCTGTGGTTCGGCGCGGCGCGCGGGCGTTCCGACGCGGTGGTGGTCAATCTCGGTACGGGTGTGGGCGCGGGGATCGCGGTGGGCGGCTCCCTGCACCGGGGGGTGACCAACACGGCGGGCGAGTGGGGCCACACCACGCTCGTGCTCGACGGGCGGCTCTGCCACTGCGGCAACCGGGGCTGCATCGAGGCATACGTCGGAGCACCCGGCATCATGCGGCACCTGCGTGAACTGGCCCCGTCCGGACCGCTGTTGCACCCCGACGACCAGACGGCGACCATCGGCGCGCTCGGGGCGGCCCTGGCGGACGGCGACCCGGTGGCGGTCCAGGTGGTCCGGGAGACGGCCCGCTGCCTCGGCGCGGCCCTCGCCGATCTGGTCGGCCTGCTCAATCCGGAAGTGATCGTGCTCAGCAGCTGGGTCGCCGCCGCACTGGGCGAGCCGCTGCTCGACGAGGTGCGTACGGCGGTGTCCCGGCGGGCACCGGCCCGGCCGCTGGCCGCCACCGAGATCGTGCTGAGTCCGATCCCCACCGACCCCGTCAGTCTCGGCGCCGCGACCTTCGCGCTCGAAGGGGCGCTGGCGTCCGCCGGACGGAAGACCGCCGGACCCAAGACCGCTGGACGCGGGACCGCCGTACCGAAGACCGCCGGACGCGGGACCGCCCTACCGAAGACCGCCGTACCGAAGACCGCCGGGACCGCGGTCCGGCGCTGACGCGCACGCCGATCAGACCTCGACCAGGGAGACCGATGAGCACCACGTACCACGAAGATGTGTCACCCGGCAGCGGCACCCTGCCGCCGCGCGCCGGATATGCGCGCTCCGATGCCATGAGCCTGTCGCTGAACGGCAGTTGGCGTTTCCGGCTCTCCCCGACGGCCGACGGTGCGGACTACTCGTTCGCCGCGCCCGGGTACGACTCCGGCGCCTGGGACGAGGTGGCGGTCCCCGGGCACTGGGTCCTGCAGGGTCACGGGGCGCCCATCTACACCAACCACCTCTACCCCTTCCCCGTCGACCCGCCGCGGGTGCCGACCGAGAACCCCACCGGGGACCATCTGCGTACCTTCGACCTGCCCGCGCGGTGGCCGGGTTCCGGTGAGGCCGTACTGCGTTTCGACGGGGTCGAGTCGTGCGCCAGGGTCTGGCTGAACGGCGAGGAACTGGGCGAGTTCAAGGGGAGCCGGCTGCCTCACGAGTTCGCGGTCGGCGCGCTGCTGCGGGCCGAGGGCAATGTGCTGGCGGTGCGCGTCCACCAGTGGTCGTCCGGTTCGTACCTGGAGGACCAGGACCAGTGGTGGATGCCGGGCATCTTCCGCGATGTCACCCTGCTGCACCGCCCGGACGGCGCGGCCGGGGACTTCTTCGTCCACGCCGCCTACGACCACCGTTCGGGCCGCGGAACGCTGCGCGTCGACAGTGCGGTGCCGGGCCGGGTGACGGTGCCGGAGCTGGGTCTGGACCTGGCGGCGGGCGACGAGGCGGTCGTGGAGGCCGATCCGTGGACCGCCGAGACGCCACGGCTGTACGACGGCGAACTGGCCACGGCCGGGGAGCGGATCCCGCTGCGCATCGGCTTCCGTACGGTCCTCGTCGAGGACGGCGTGATCAAGGTCAACGGGCGGCGGATCCTCTTCCGCGGGGTGAACCGCCACGAGTTCCACCCGGAGACCGGGCGCACCCTGGACCTGGAGACGATGCGCGCGGACGTGGTGCTGATGAAACAGCACAACATCAACGCCGTGCGCACGAGTCACTACCCGCCGCACCCCGCCTTCCTGGATCTCTGCGACGAGTTGGGCCTGTGGGTGGTCGACGAGTGCGATCTGGAGACCCACGGGTTCACCGAGCAGGACTGGCGCGCCAACCCGGTGGACGACGAGCGCTGGACCCCGGCCCTGCTGGACCGGGCGGCCCGCATGGTGGAGCGCGACAAGAACCACCCGTCCGTCGTCGTCTGGTCGCTGGGCAACGAGTGCGGGACCGGCCGCGGGCTCACCGCGATGGCCGACTGGATCCGCGGCCGGGACCCGGAGCGCCTGATCCACTACGAGGGCGACCTCTCCTGCGCCGACACGGACATGTACTCGCGGATGTACGCCTCCCACGCCGAGGTCGCGGCCATCGGCCGCCGGGAGGACGACGGGCCGCCCGAACGGCTCCAACTGCCCTTCGTCCTCTGCGAGTACGCGCACGCGATGGGCAACGGACCCGGTGGGCTGAGCGAGTACCAGCAGCTCTTCGAGGCGCACGCGCGCAACCAGGGCGGCTTCGTCTGGGAGTGGATCGACCACGGTCTGGCGCACCCGGAGTTCGGCTACGCCTACGGCGGTGACTTCGGCGAGGAGCTGCACGACGGCAACTTCGTCTGTGACGGGCTGCTCTTCCCCGACCGCACGCCCTCTCCCGGTCTCGTCGAGTACAAGAAGGTCATTCAGCCTGTCGGGATCGAGGGCGTGCGGACCGACGGCGACCGGACCGAGGGCGGCGGTGCAGCCGTCCGGATCACCAACAAGTACGACTTCACCGATCTCTCGCACCTCACGTTCGAGTGGTCCTTCGACGTGGACGGCGAGACGGCCGAAACAGGCGTGCTCGACGTGCCGGTGCTCGCCCCCGGCGAGCGGGCCGATCTCGAGCTGCCCGCCCCCGCGTACGCCGGGCGGAACGCCGAGACCCGGTGGACCGTGCGGGCCCTGCTGGCCGACGGGACCCGGCACGAGGTCGCCTGGGCGCAGCTCCCCGCCGCCCCCAGGCAGTCCCCGCCGGTGGCCTCGGGAAGCCGTCCGCGCCGCGACGGGCAGTCGGTCGCACTCGGCCCGGCCTCCTTCGACGCCCGGACCGGAGAGCTGCGGACACTCGGCCCGGTCGACATCCGGCAACTGCGCCTGGACATCTGGCGGGCGCCCACCGACAACGACAACGGCGCGGACTGGCAGAGCGGCGTGCGCTACGGGCAGCGCTGGCGGGAGCTGGGCCTGCATCGCATGCAACACCGCCTGGACGCGGTCGAGTTGAGCGATGACGCACTGACCGTGCGGACCAGGGTGGCGCCCGCGGCGCAGGACATCGCGCTGGTGACGGCGTACCGCTGGACCAGCGACGGGGCGCGGCTGCGGCTCACCGTGTCCGTCGCGCCCGAGGGCGATTGGACGGCTCCGCTCCCCCGGCTCGGCATCCGCTTCGGCCTCCCGGCCGGGGCCGATTCCGCCAGCTGGTTCGGCGGCGGTCCCGGCGAGGCGTACCCGGACACCCGGTCGGCGTCCAGGCTGGGCAGGTGGCACTCCTCGGTCGACGGGCTCCAGACGCCGTACGTCCGGCCACAGGAGAACGGCGCCCGCGCGGATGTCCGTTGGGCGGAGGTCGGGGGCGTACGGGTGGAGGGCGATCCGGAGTTCTGGTTCACGGCCCGCCGCTGGACGAGCGAACAGCTCGACGCGGCGGAGCACCGTACGGATCTGCGCCCGGCCGGACCGGTCTGGGTCAATCTCGACCACGCCCAGCAGGGCATCGGCTCGCAGTCCTGCGGCCCTCGCCCGCTGGATCAGCACCAACTCGCCGCCGAACCAGCGGAGTTCACGTTCACCTTCGCACCGGTACCGGACCCCGGAGCCGAGTGAGCAACCGGTGCCCGGCCGGTGACGCGCAACGGACCGGCACACCGCCGGCAGACGGCGGTGTGCCGGTCCGGGCGTCGGTGACCGGCGTCAGTCGCGCACGGTCAGCCAGTCGAGAGCGGCCACCCGGTGGCCGCCGGAGGCCACGAGGTAGAGGTCGTGCGTCCCGGTGACCGCATGGGGCAGTGTCACGGACTGCTCCTGCCAGGTGTCGGAGCCGCCGGTGTCGCGTACCGGCAGCGCGCCCGCGAGCCGGCCGTGCGGGCCGTCCAGCCGCAGCTGGAGCGAGCAGCCCCGGCCGCAGCCGGTGGAGGCGAGGCGCACCGTCAGACGGTTCGCTCCGGCACCGAACCGGACCTGGTGGAAGCCGATCAGGTCCCCCGGGCCGAGCACTCCGGTGGCCGCATCGCCACGTTCAACTCCCTTGATCACACCGGCCTGTTCGGCCTGGAGTGTGGACGCCGCGTCCGGGCCGTCCGCGTAGAGCCTGATCTCGTCGACGGCCCAGGGCGTGTCGCCCGCCGCCGTCAGCTCGATACGGAGGTAGCGGACGGTGGCCTGCGGGAAGACCGCGTCCTGGGTGAAGGAGCGGCCACCGACGCGGGCCACGGGGGCGCCCCAGGTCCTGCCGTCGCCGCTGGTCGAGACCGTGAAGCCGTGCGGGTGGCCGGTGGCGTCCAGCCCCGCGTCGAGCGCGAGGCGGCTGACGCTCTTCGGTGTGCCGAGGTCGAGGGTGAGGTACTGGCCGGGCGTCTGCGCCGTGCCGGCCTTCCACTGGGTGCCCTGGTCACCGTCCACGGCCGCGGTGGCGTCGCTGCCGTCCGAAGCCGTCGCCTTCCAGCCGTCGTTGCGGACCCTGGACGAGCAGCCCGGCAGCGTACAGCCGCTCGACCAGATCGGCGCGCCGTACTCGTACGCCCCCTGGTCGGGAGCCGCGCCGCGGACGCCGGTGGTCACTCCGTCGACCGTCTCCCCCGCGTCGATCGCGGGGGACCCGGCGCGCAGCCAGAGTTCGCCGTTCCGGGCGTCGGTGTAGCGCGGGTCGGTGGGCGGCAGCAGGTTGTCGCGGACGACGGGGGCCGGGTCACCCGGCCCGGAGATCTCGAACGGTGTCAGCGCCACATCGTTGCTGACGTACGTGCCGGTCGCGTCGGTCGCGCCGCTCAGGCGGACCGCCGCGGTCGAGATGCCGGGCCCGTACGAGGAGTTGTGGTCCTGGTTGCCGAGGCTCACATCGCTGTGCCCGTTGAAGAACGTGCCGCGGGTGCCCGTGTTGTACGCCACGTCGTGGTGCAGCAGGAAGTGGCCGGACGAGTTGTCGATGTAGTAGCCCACCTGGCCGTCCGCGTCATGGACGGTGTTGTGGTCGACGCTCGAACCGGATGCGTCCAGGTTGCAGCACACGTAGAAGGGGCTGCCGTCGCGGGAGGTGCGCATCGCCTCGGAGAGGTCGTTGTACGCGATGCGGTTGTCGTGGAACGGGACGCCGTTGAGCTGCCACGACACGTCGATGCTGCCCCGTCCGGTGCGGCGCACGGTGTTGTGCGTGACCGTCTGGCCACTGCCGTTGATCTCGATGCCGGGGGTGTAGCTGCCCATCCAGCCGACGTCGTGGATCAGGGAGTTGGTGACGGTGTTGCCACTGCCGCGCACCAGGACGCCGGTACCGGCCGAGTAGCCGATCTCGCTGTCGCGCAGGGTGTTGCCGGTGCCGAGGATCTGCACCCCCGAGTGGAGGACCTGCGAGTCGACGATGTTGCCCTCGGTGGGCGGGATGGACAGTTCGTCGTCGGCGGGCATCGGAAGCGTGGAGAACTCGGAGACGTACTGGGCGCGCATCCCCTCGACCAGGTCGCCGGTCGAGTCCTTGCCGGTGCGGAGCGAGGTACCCCAGAGGTCGAGGCCGCGCACCGTGACGTACGAGCTGCCCGAGAGGTCGACGCCCCAACTGCGGTGCTTCGCCGTGACGGTGTGCCCGCCGATGCCGCCCTTCGGCGGTACCAGGTAGAGGCGCTCGGCGGCCTTGTCGTAGTACCACTCCCCCGGCTGGTCGAGGGTGGCCTTGGCGCCCACCAGGTAGTAGTTGCGGTAGTTCTGGTCACCCATGCAGAGCGGTGCACAGCGGTTGTTGCCGCCCTTGAAGTCCAGGGCTCCGGCTGTCGTGGCGGTGACGGTGCCGGTCTGCTGGCTCCAGGGGTTGGACCCGGCCCAGAGATGGACCGTCGCTCCGGTGAAGTCCCCTGCGGGCAGGGCGGGGTCGTCGATGTGCTGGTCGGTGGAGGTCTTCTCGGCGACCGCCCAGGACGGATCGAGCGGATCGGAGCCGGAGTTGGGCCAGCGGCCCTCCATCGCCCGGCCGCCGTCGAGGAACAGGGCGTTCTCCGTCGGGTCGAGCGGCAGGGCGGTGTCGGCGGCGACAAGGCCGCCGCCCGCGTCCTTCCACCCGGTGACGACGTCGGTTCCGTCGACGGTGACGGTCCCGTCGCCGTACGCGGCGAAGGTGATCGGCGCGCCCTTGCGGCCGGAAGGCGGGGTGACCTGTTCGCGGTACGTTCCGTGGTGGACCAGGCAGGTGTCTCCCGGCTTCACCAGTTCGGCGCAGCGGGCGACGGTACGCAGCGGCTTCCGGGACGTCCCCGGGGCGTGGTCGGACCCCCAGGTCGCGACCTCGTACGTGCGCCCCGCGCTGTCGTGGGCCGATGCGGCTCCCGGCAGCGCGAACAGGGCCGCCGCTGCTGCGGTCACCAGGGAAATCGATCGGTACGGGACTCTCACGCATGGCCTCCGGTCTTCGGTGGTGCGGGCGGGAGCGGGGTGGTCAGCAGGGGAAGGGCGGTACGGCGGGCGAGGACGTCGGTGCCCGGCAGGCACCGGAACCACAGGAAGTGAGCAGCTGCGCACCGCACACCGCGACCGCCGCCGCCCCGGGAACCCGTCGCTTCATCAAAGACCGTCTCTGTGCCGGGAGTTGATGTTGCGATAGTTTTCGCAACACCGGGATCGAGTCGAAACGTAGGAGAAACATCGGATGAGGTCAACGGTTGGGGAAGGAATGCCACGGAGCACCTTGGCGGGAATCGCGAAAGAGGCAGGTGTATCGGTCTCCACGGTCTCCAAAGTGCTGCATCACAGGTCGGATGTGTCCTCCACGACGCGGGCCAGGATCCAACGGCTTCTTGAGCAGCACGGATACAGCGAGCGGCACCGGCCCACGGATCCCGCACCGCTGCGCGGCGGGCTGATCGACTTCGTCATCAACGAACTGGACAGCCCCTGGGCGGTCGAGCTGATCCGGGGTGCGGAGGAAGCGCTGCACGGGGTGGGGATGGGGATGGTCGTCTCGGCCACCCACGGGCGTACGAAGCGTGCCCGCCAGTGGCTGGACTCCCTCGCCACCCGGCCCACCCGCGGCGCGATCCTGGTCGTGCCCGAACTCACCACCGCCCAGCACGAGGAGCTGCGCCGCCTCGGCATCCCCTTCGCCCTGGTCGCACCGATCGACGAACCGGCGCCGGGGGTGCCGTGGGTGGGCGCCACCAACTGGCCCGGCGGGCTTGCCGCGACGCGCCATCTGGTCGAACTGGGCCACCGCCGCGTCGCGGTCATCAGCGGGCCCGCACGTCGTCTGACCTCGCGCGCCAGGGTCGACGGATACCGCTCGGCGCTGGACGAGGCGGGCCTGCCGTACGACGGGGAGCTGGTGCGGTACGGGGACTTCACCCACGGTCTGGCGCACCGGCACGCCCTGGAACTGCTCCAGCTCCCCGACCGGCCGACCGCCATCTTCGCGGGCAGTGACCACCAGGCGCTGGGCACCTACCGGGCGGCTGCCACCCTGGGGCTGCGCATCCCCGAGGACGTCAGCGTGGTCGGCTTCGACGACCTGCCGTTCGCCGACTGGGTGACGCCCCGGCTGACGACGGTCCGCACCCCGCTCGCCGAGATGACGGCGCTGGCGGCGCGCATGGTCCTCCAACTGCTCGCCGGGGAACGGCCGGAGACCACCCGGGCCGAGGTCGCCACCGAGCTGATCGTCCGGGAAAGCACGGCGCCCCGGTAGCAGGGTTGCGGTTGCGATTGCGGTTACGGTTGCGCAAGTTTTCGCAAATCTGCCCGGCAGTACGGCGGCGCGGCGGCGCGGGAAATCCAGCAGCCCGGCAGCCCAGCGGTCCGGCGGTCCGGCGGTCCGGCAGCCCAGCAGCCCGGCGGTTCAGCCGGTGGTCAGCCCGGCTGCCGCTTCGGCCAGTGCCTCCAGCAACGGCCGCAGCAGCGGGTGCTGTTCGGCTCCCCGGCGTACGGCGGCGAAGACCTTGCGGGTCGCCGCAGGGCCGGCCACCGGACGTACGACCGTGTCCTTCAGCTCCATCCCGCGCAGCGCCGAGCGCGGCACGAGGGCCACTCCGGCGCCCGCCCCGGCCAGGGCCACCACGGCGTGGAAGTCGTCCGACGAGTGGATCAGTCTCGGCTCGAACCCGGCGAGTTCGCAGGCGAGCAGCATCACGTCGTGGCACGGGTTGCCCGGATACGGGCCGATCCAGTCGCTCGTCGCGAGCTCGGCGAGCTCGACGTGCGGGGCCTGGGCGAGGGGGTGCGAGGCGTGCAGTACGGCGTCGAAGGGCTCGGCGTACAGCGGCACGCGGGCCAGCCGGCGGTCGTCCTCCCGGGGGGCGCCGCGGTACTCGACGGCCAGGGCCAGATCCGCCTCGCCGTCCAGCACCAGAGTCAGGCTCTCGTCGCCCTCGGAGTCCCGTACCCGGACCCGGATGCCGGGGCTGCGGTCCGCCAGGTCGCGGATCGCCGGGGCGAGCACCTCGGCGATGCCCGTCGCGAAGGCCGCGACGGTGACCTCGCCGGACGCGCCGCCCGCGTACGCCGCGAGCTCCGCCTCGGCACGCTCCAGCTGGGCGAGCACGGCGTGCGCGTGGGTGAGCAGGATCTCACCGGCGGCCGTCAGCCGCACCCCTCTTCCGCTGCGGGTCAGCAGGGAGTGTCCGGTCTCCTGTTCCAGCGCGGCGAGCTGCTGGGAGACGGCCGAGGGGGTCAGATAGAGCGCTGCGGCCGCGGCGGTCACCGTTCGGTGGTCCGCCACGGCCCGCAGAATGCGCAGGCGGCGAGGGTCGATCACCCTGCCATTGTCGCCCGTGCGTCGACGAACGCGGCCACGGCCCGCTCCACGTCGGCCGTGGAGTGCGCGGCGGACAGCTGGACCCGGATCCGGGCCTTGCCCATGGGCACCACCGGGTACGAGAACCCGATGACGTACACCCCGCGCTCCAGGAGCAGCTCGGCCATCCGGCCGGCCTCCGCGGCGTCGCCGATCATGACGGGCGCGATGGCGTGCTCGCCGGGCAGGATCTCGAAACCGGCCTCGGTCATCTTCGTGCGGAAGAGGCGCGTGTTCGCGTCGAGACGCTCCCGCAGCTCACCCGCGGACTCGATCAGGTCGAGGACCTTCAGCGAGGCGGCGGCGATCACCGGCGCGAGGGAGTTCGAGAAGAGGTACGGGCGCGAGCGCTGGCGCAGCAGGGCGACGATCTCGGCGCGGGCCGCGACATAGCCGCCGGACGCACCGCCGAGCGCCTTGCCGAGGGTGCCGGTGATGATGTCGACGCGGTCCATCACGCCGTGCAGCTCGGGGGTGCCACGGCCGCCGGCGCCGACGAAGCCGACGGCGTGCGAGTCGTCGACCATGACCATCGCGTCGTAGCGGTCGGCCAGATCGCAGATCTCGGCGAGCGGGGCGATGTAGCCGTCCATCGAGAAGACACCGTCGGTGACGATGAGGCGGCGGCGGGCGTCCTGGGTGTCCTTGAGCTGCTGTTCCAGGTCCGCGAGGTCGCGGTTGGCGTAGCGGTGGCGGCGGGCCTTGGAGAGGCGGATGCCGTCGATGATGGACGCGTGGTTGAGGGCGTCCGAGATGACCGCGTCCTCGGCGCCGAGGAGGGTCTCGAAGACACCGCCGTTGGCGTCGAAGCACGAGGAGTAGAGGATCGTGTCCTCCTGGCCGAGGAAGGCCGCGAGGCGCTGCTCCAGCTCCTTGTGGACGTCCTGGGTGCCGCAGATGAAGCGCACGGACGCCATGCCGTAGCCCCAGCGGTCGAGCGCGTCCTTCGCCGCGGCGACGACGTCGGGGTGGTCGGCGAGGCCGAGGTAGTTGTTGGCGCAGAAGTTCAGCACCTCGCCGGAGGCGACGCCGACGGACGCGCTCTGCGGGGTGGAGATGACGCGCTCCGGCTTGAAGAGACCGGCGTCGCGGATCTCGTCGAGGGTGGCGCGCAGACCGTCGCGGACGGACTCGTACATCAAGGGCTCCTAAAGGGGTGGGGCAGACCGTTCAGAAGGGGTGGCCGGACCGTCCGGAGGGGTGGGCCGGACCGTACTTCGAAGAGGTGGGGCCGGCCCGTCCGGAAGAGGTGGGCCGGCCGTCCAGCAGAGTGGGTCAGACCGTCCAGTCGAGAATGATCTTGCCGCAGTGGCCGCCTGCGGCCTCGTCGAAGGCGGCGTCGAAGTCCTGGTAGCCGTACTTTCCGGTGATCACCGGGGAGAGGTCCAGACCGGCTTCGAGCAGGACGGTCATCGCGTACCAGGTCTCGAACATCTCGCGCCCGTAGATGCCCTTGACGGTGATCATCGAGGTGACGATCTTCGCCCAGTCGACGGCGAACTCCTCGGCGGGCAGCCCCAGCATGGCGATCCGGCCGCCGTGGGTCATGTTGTCCACCATGTCGCGCATGGCCTCGGGCCGCCCGGACATCTCCAGGCCGATGTCGAAGCCCTCCCGGAGGCCGAGGGCGCGCTGCGCCTCGGCGATGGGGCTCTCCGCGACATTGAGCGCCAGGGTCGCTCCGGCCTTGCGGGCCAGGTCGAGGCGGTACGGGCTGACGTCGGTGATGACGACGTTGCGCGCGCCGGCGTGCTTGGCCACGGCCGCTGCCATGATCCCGATCGGGCCCGCGCCGGTGATCAGCACGTCCTCGCCGACCAGCGGGAAGGAGAGCGCGGTGTGGACGGCGTTGCCGAACGGGTCGAAGATCGCGGCGACGTCCAGGTCGACCTTCGTCCGGTGCACCCAGACGTTCGACGCGGGCAGCGCGACGTACTCGGCGAAGGCTCCGTTGCGGCCGACGCCCAGACCGACGGTGGAGCGGCACAGATGACGGCGGCCCGCGAGACAGTTGCGGCACTTCCCGCAGACCAGGTGGCCCTCACCGCTCACCAGGTCGCCGACCGCGATGTCGGTCACATCGGCGCCGACCGCGGCGACCTCACCGACGAACTCGTGACCGAGGATCAGCGGCGTCTCCACGGCCTGCTGCGCCCAGCCGTCCCAGGAACGGATGTGGAGGTCGGTGCCGCAGATACCGGTGCGCTTCACCTTGATCAGTACGTCCCCGGGGCCGGTCTCCGGCTCCGGTACGTCCATGAGCCACAGGCCCGGCTCGGCATGCTGCTTGACAAGGGCCTTCATTGCGGCGACTCCAGGCGTAACGGTGACATTCGGTGGACAGGGCACCAATCTGCCCAGCGCGGGGGGTTCCAGTCCATCGAGGATTTCTTAAGCGGGGTCACAGCGGAGCTTCACGCGGTGGCGGAGAAGGCCCAGCTGGGAGCGGCTGGGAGCCGCCGCGGGGACCACGGGCGGGCCCTGATCGGTCATCGGCCGGCAGCCTTTTCACCACTGCTGCCGGGCCGTGCGAGCGGTCCGCCGGCCGGGCCGGCCACCGCGCTCCTGCACAGATCGGCCGGAGCAGGTGCGTTCATCGCGTGAAGGTCGGGTGAGGGTCATCTCCCCCTGGGTAAAACGGAAGTGACGGTTCGACACGTCTCTTCCCCTGAGCTCCCGGCGCCCTCATCCTGGAGCCATGCGAATCACTCTACGCGCGTTGCGCAACCGTGCTGCCGCCGTCGGCGTCGCCACCGCGATCGTCGTCACGCCGACCGTGTTCCTCGCGACCGAAGCCCATGCCACCGTCAGTGGCACCATCTGTTACGGCGCCCTCCCCTCCCAGGCGCACGACACGCTGGATCTCATCAAGACCAACGGCCCGTTCCCGTACAGCCAGGACGGGGTCGTCTTCCAGAACCGGGAAGGCGTCCTGCCGTCGCAGTCCACCGGCTACTACCACGAGTACACGGTCAAGACGCCGGGCAGCTCGACCCGCGGGACCCGTCGCATCATCACCGGCGAGAAGACCGCCGAGGACTACTACACCGCCGACCACTACGTCACGTTCAAGCAGGTGGACTTCACCTGCTGACCCCGCTCGGGGAGCGGATCACTCCTCGACCACACCGTCCACGTACACCCAGGCGCCTTCGTACCGCTCGAAGCGGCTGTGCTCCCGGAGTTCACCGGGCTCGCTCCGGTAGGAGTAGTGGGCGCGGAAGGTGACCGTGCCCGTGGTGTGGAACGCGCTCCCCCCGGTGGCGTCCAGGATCTCCAGGCGCTGCCACCGCTGCCCCGCGTCGAACTCGACGCGGGGCGGCCGGGTGTCCGGGTGCCAGCTGCGCAACAGGTACGCCTCGTCCTCGACGGCGAACGCGCTGAAGCGCGCGCGCATCAGCGCCTCGGCCGTGGGCGCGGCGGCCTGGCCGCTGTGGAAGCGGCCACAGCACGCGCCGTAGGCGGCGGGGAGGCCGCAGGGGCAGGGTGCGTCGGCGGCGACCGGAGCGCGCCGCGTCTCCCGTCGGGGCGACCGGGACTGCTGGGCGTGCGGCTGCGGGGACCTTGACGGCCGGGAAGTGCGTCGGGACATGCCCCACATTGTGCCGTGGGAAGCGGGCCGGGCCGCCCCGCGGGAGGCACGGGCAGCAGCCGGGCGGGGCCGTCCCTCCCGTACGCGCAGCGCCGACGAAATGGGCTGCGCGTGCCGACCGCCACAAATAACCTGGCAACGGACGAAGCACGACCCGCCACCGTCGCTGGAGCCCCCTTGTCCGTTCGCATCACCGCCCTGACCGACCCCGAGCACCACCCGTCCGGTCGCCGCCTGGTCTGGCTGGCGTCCGACGGCGAGGGCTGCCCGGTCGGATCGGCGCACCTGCGCCTGTTCACCCGGCCAGGCCAGGATCATCTGGCCGAACTGGAACTCCATGTGCACCCGGCGGAACGGCGCGCGGGCGCCGGTTCCCGGCTGCTGGAGGCCGCGTTGGACGCCGCCCGCCACGACGGCCGCCGCTCGGTGATCACGCAGGCCGGATCCGGATCGATCGGCGAACGGTTCCTGGTGAGCCGGGGCTTCCGCGCGGTCCTCGTCCTGATCTTCGCCCGGCTCGCGCTCGTCGACACGGACGTCCCGGCGCTCGACGCGGCCGTCGGACAGCCGCATCCCGGCTACCGGCTGGTGTCGTGGGACGGCACCGTCCCGGACGACCTCGCCGAGACGTTCGCGGTGTCCCACCGCGCCATGGACGACATGCCGATGGGCGAGACCGACTACGGATCGGTGGTCTGGGACGCGGACCGGGTCAGGGAGGCCGCCGAAGCCGTGGCGAAGCGGGGCGGCCTGCTGCACACCGTCGCGGCCGTCGCCGAGTCGGACGGCTCGATCGCCGGATTCACGGAACTCGTGGTGCCCGGGGACGGTACGGGCGACGCCCAGCACTACGGCACCGCCGTACTGCCCGAACACCGCGGCCACGGGCTCGGGCACTGGATGAAGGCCGAGGCGATCCGGCAGGCCCGCGGGCGCCATCCCGGACTCGGCGGGCTGCTCACCGACACGGCGGACAACAACCTGCCCATGCGGGCCGTCAACGACGCACTGGGCTACGTGCCGACGCACCGGACGATCGAGTACCAGCTCGCACTGCGGCCGGCCGGGGTGGACTCCTGACGGTCGCCGAACGCGCCGGACGAACGGCCGAAGCGGGCCGGTACGCCGGCCGCGCCTGGCGAACGGCGCCGGAGATCTCCCGGCGGGCCCTTCGCCGCTCGGAACCGGTCGGCGTACCGGCCCGGTTCCGAGCGTCGGGGCGCGCCGCCCCCGTCCCCACGGTGCGGCGCAGGCGGCCCGTCGTCATCCGCTCGACGACGGCCCCGCCAGTCTTCAGGTCCGCGCGCTGTCCGTGCGCAGCAGCACGGGCAGGACCGCGCTCTCGACGAAGCGGACCAGGTACTCCGTGTCGCCGTACCGCCCCTCCAGCATCGGCCGGACACGCATGGCGCCCATCAGCTGCGCCGCGACGAACTCCACCGCCGGGTTGTCGGCGGCCACCTCCCCGCGGGCCACGGCACGGGCCACCATCGTGTCGATCGCCGCGGCGGCCGGTTCGACCAGGCCCTCGCGGATCGCTTCGAGGAGTTCGGGGTTCTGCAGCGCGGCGTGACTGAGCGCGTGCATCAGCGGGGTGTCCCGTCCCGACTGCGCCCCCAGCGCCTTCGCTGTCTCCCGCAGATCCCCCGCGAGCGTACCCGTGTCGATGGACACCAGGTGCCCACCGCGGGTGCCGCGCAGGGCGCAGGCGACCAGCTGCGGCTTGTTTCCCCACTGCCGGTACAGGGTGGACTTTCCGCAGCGGGAACGGGAGGCGACGCCTTCCATCGTGAGCGCGTCGTAGCCGCACTCACGGAGAAGTTCGAGCACCGCCGCGTAGAACTCCTGCTCCCGCTCCGGTGTGATCTTGGAGCGCGAGGACGACATCACGGAGTCCTGGGGCGACATGAGCTCTCCCTTTCGGTGTGACGAGCAGCATCGATACTTCATCGTACCGATACGCCAGTGTACCGATACGCTGGTGTACCGATACGGCCACGTATCGGTACACTGTCGTTTCGATGTGCCATGGTCCGGACCACGGCACAGTAATTTCGTTTCGCAACGCAAAGGGGCCGGGGTGATGAATGCCCTCATCGAGCCCGCCGACCGGGAGCCGGACACCTCTGCCCGACCGTCCCCGGTCCGCGAGCTCCTGCTCGTCGTCGGACTCTTCCTCGTCTACAAGCTGGGAAGGCAGGTGGCCGGCGGACATGTCGACGAGGCGTACCGCAACGCCGACCACGTCTGGGACTTCGAGCGTTGGGCGCATCTACCCGACGAGGGTTCCGTGCAGCGGGCCGTGCTGCACAGCGATTCACTCGTACACATAGCGAATACGTACTACGCGACCGTGCACTTCCCGGCGATCGTCCTCTTCCTGGCCTGGCTGTACTGGCGCCGACCGCGGCACTACGTGTGGACGCGTCGCGTCCTCACCGCGCTGACCGGCGCCGCCCTGGTCCTGCATCTACTCGTCCCGCTGGCCCCGCCACGGATGCTGGCCGAGGCGCATCTGGTCGACACGGGGCAGCGGTTCGGGCCGACCGTCTACGCAGCCGCTCCCGCCAAGGACACGCTGGCGAACCAGTTCGCCGCGATGCCCTCCCTGCACTTCGGCTGGGCGCTGATGATCGCCATCGGGCTGATCGCCGCCACCCGCTCGCGGTACCGCTGGCTCTGGCTGCTGCACCCGCTGATCACTCTGCTGGTGATAGTCGCCACCGCCAACCACTACTGGCTCGACTCGATCGTGGCCGCGGTGCTGCTCGCGGCGGCGCTGGTCTGCATCAAGCTGCCCGCCCCGAAGGTAGCGTCCACCCCGGAGGAGCCGCCCGCCCCGGCGACGGCCCCCGTCGCGCCCGCGCCTCCCGAAGAAGCCGGCGCCGTCCCCGTATCCGTACGTGTCCCGCGCCCGTCCGCCGACGGCGCCCGCCCCGAGCCGGTACGCGCGCTCGCCGACCACGGGGGGTGCCGGTGAACGCCACGCTGCTGGCCGTCGGTCTCTCGCTGCTGTCCGCCGTCGGCTACGCGACGGCCGCGGTGGCGCAGGAACGCCTCGCCTCCCGCACCCGGCCGAAGTCCGGGCTGCTGCGGCTGCTCGGCCGTGGGGCCTGGTGGTGGGCGGTCGGACTGAACGCCGCGGGTGCGGTGCTGCACGTGGTGGCGCTGAAGTACGGTCCGCTCACCCTCGTGCAGCCGCTCGGCGCGCTCACCCTGGTCGCCGCGGTGCCGTTGGGCGCCCGCCTCGCCGGGCGCCGGGTCTCCCGGATCGAGTGGCGCGGCACCGTGCTCACCCTGCTCGGGCTCGGCGCGCTGCTGCTGACCACCGGGGGCACTCCCCCGCACGAAACCCTCTCGCTGCCGGAGGCGCTGGGGATCGCCGCCGCGGTCGTCGTCCTGGTCTCCGTGCTCGTCCGGCGCGCCGGACGGCCCGGCGCACGGCCCGGTCTGCGGTTCGCCACCGCGTCCGGGGTCGTCTCCGGGGTCGCGTCGGCGCTCACCCAGACCGTGACGGTCTCGGTCACCGACCACACCTCGGGCGTGCTCGGCCCGCGGACCGTGATCATGGGGCTGCTCGTCGCGGCCTTCGCGGTGGGCGGGCTGCTGCTCTCCCAGACCGCGTACCGCGAAGGCCTCGGCGCACCCCTCGCGATGGTCACCCTCGCCAACCCGGTCGCGGCCTCGGTGATCGGCCTGGCCCTGCTCGGCGAGCGCCTCCAGGGCGGCGCGGTCGGGCTGCTGCTCGCCCTGGTGGGGGCGGCAGCCGCCGCCCGGGGCGTGGTGCTGCTGACCCGGGCGACGGTCACTGTCTCTGCCGCCGCTACCCCTGCCGCACCTCGATCAGCAGTGCCTGCCCCGGATCGAGCGCCGGCATCGGAACCCCTGCTCCGCTGAGGACGGATCCGGGCAGCGCCACCCAGCCCTCCAGGGCGGCGGTGACCCAGGCGGGGCCCAGCCCCTCGCGGAACGAGGGCAGTCCGGCCTCCGTCCTGATCCGCACCCGGTAGCGCCGGGTGCGGTCCAGGCCCGGCAGTGCGATCCGGCCCGACTGGCCCTCCGGCGAAGTCACCAGCCGCGCCCAGCAGTACAGGGCGGCGCTCGCGTCCTGCGCCACCACACCGTGCAGCAGCGCGGCGTCACCGCTCAGATCCGCCCGGACCACCCGGCCGGTGTGCAGCAGCGGACGCAGTTCCTTGTAGAGCGCCGCCCACTCCCGCAGCACCGCGCGTTCCGCCGGCGGGCAGTCGGTGACGTCCCGCTCGATCCCGGCGTGCGCGAACAGCGCGGTCAGCAGCCGGAACGAGCTGTCCGTCAGCCGTCCGGTGGTGTGGCTGCGGGTCTCCCCGACGTGGGAGCCGATCAGCTCGGGCGGCAGCAGCTGGCCGGTCCAGCGCTGGATGGCCTGGCGTTCCACCGGGTCGTTGCAGTCCGACGCCCACACCCGGTCCGTACGGCCGAGAACGCCCAGGTCGATCCGGGCGCCGCCGCTGGAGCAGCTCTCGATCTCCAGCGCCGGATGCCGGGACCTGAGTGCGTCGAGCAGCCGGTACAGGGCCTCGGTCCGGGCGTGGACGCCCGGCTGGTCCCGGCCGTCCGCCGTCCGCCGGACCGCCTCGTGCAGATCCCGGTTGTAGTCCCATTTCAGGTAGTCGACGGAGTACTCCGTGACGATCGCGTCCAACGACTCCAGCAGGTACTTCCAGGCGTCGGGATGCGCGATGTCGAGCGGGTACTGATGACGGGAGGCCGGGCCGAGTCCGGCCGTCGGCGCGAGGATCCACTCGGGGTGCGCGCGGGCGAGGTCCGAGTCGGGGTTGACCATTTCGGGTTCGACCCAGAGCCCGAACTCCATGCCGTGCGCGTGCACCCGGTCGGCCAGCGGGGTGAGTCCGTCCGGCCACCTGGTCCTGTCGACGGTCCAGTCACCGAGCCCGGCGGTGTCGTCGCGCCGGCCGGTGAACCATCCGTCGTCGAGGACGAACCGCTCCACCCCGATGTCCGCCGCCGCGTCGGCGAGCGCGAGCAGCCGCTCGGGCCGGTGGTCGAAGTACACGGCCTCCCAGCTGTTGAGGGTCAGCGGGCGGGGCGTCGACGGATGCGTGGGGCGGGCCCTGAGCAGCGTGTGGAAGCGGTCGGCGAGACCATCGAGTCCGGCGTCGGACCAGCCGAACCAGCAGAGCGGCGAGGTGTACGACTCCCCCGGTGCCAGCCGTATCTCGCCCGGCGCGAGCAGTTCGCCACCGCCGAGCACGGAGGCGTGTACGCCCGCGCCTTCCGGCAGTTGCTCGGCCAGCCAGCGCTGGTTGCCGCTCCAGCCGATGTGCAGGCCCCAGACCTCACCGCGGCGGAAGCCGAAGCCGGGGACCCCGACGGTGAGGAGGTACGGGGAGTCCTGACCGGTCCTGCCGCGGCGCAGTTCCCGTACGTGGCTGCCGTGGCCGAGCGGCCTGCGCTGCGGGGAGCGCTCACGGCACCACTTGCCGGTGAAGTCGAGGATCTCCTCGGCCCGGCGCGGCAGCGGCAGCAGCGTGGTGACGCCGCTCAGGTCGTACGGGGCGGGGTCGGCGGCGTCCGTCCGACGGGCGACCTCGGTCCGCACCGCGAGCAGGCCCGAGGGGTCGAGCCGGTAGCTAAGGGTGAGATCGAGACCGGCCGTGTCCTCGGCGAGCCGGATGACCAGTTCGCCGTCGCGCTCCTCGGCGCCGACGAGGTGGGGTTTCGGCGCGGTGGCGGTGCCCGCGAGGTGGCCCTGGTGGGCGGGGGTGCCGGACCAGCCGTCGGCCTCCGTCGGCCAGACGGTGAACTGCCGCGGTGCGTCCAGGGCGTTGATGAGCGCGGCGCCGTCGGCGGTCAGGCCGAGAGCGGCGCAGTCCTCGTCGGTGAGTTCACCCAGGTCCTCGCCCCAGTGCAGGATCCGGGGCACCGGAGCGCACAGCTCGACGACGAGGCTGACTCCGGCTGCGCGCAGCCGGACGGTCCGCGGGGTGGTGCGGGTCATACGGGGGTTCCTCTCTACGGTTCTTCGGTCCTGCGCCTGCGGTCCCGCACTCCGTATCGGAGCGGCCCGGGGCCGAGGGGCAGTCCCGCGAAGGTCATCGGTGCCCCGGCTGTGCCCCGGCTACGCCTCGGAACGGGGCTCCGGCCGCCCCCTTGTTGTACGCCACCCGGTGTGCCATATATGTCTAGACCTTTAGGCACGACCCTTCCGTCGGACGGAGACCGGACCCCGTGCAACACCCTTCCCGATTCGCCCTGCTGGCCGCCACCGCCTGTCTGCTGCTCACCGCCTGCGGCGGGGGCGGGCAGCCGCACGCCCGGGGCCCGTCGACCCCGGCCGGTGTGTCGGTGCAGGCCAGTAGCGCCACCTCCGCCCATGTCATGTGGACGCCGGACGCGACGGCGGACGGGGTCACGGGATACGAGATATTCCGCGCGGGCACCAAGGCCAGGACCGTCGGGGCCGGTACGACCATGGTCGACATCATCGGTCTGCGGCCGTCCACCGCCTATGAGTTCACCGTCCGGGCGAAGAACGCGGCGGGCCGCTTCTCCCCGAGGAGCCGACCGGTCCGCGTCACCCTGCCGGCCCGGGTGCCCGACGACCACCGGGCCCCGTCCCGTCCGGGGGACCTGCGGGTCAGGGCCGGGGGCGCACATGCCGCGACGCTCTCCTGGACCAGGTCGACGGACGACGTCCGCGTCACGTCGTACGACGTGTACCAGGGCCAGTCGAAGATCCACACGGTCGGCGGCGATCTCACCACGGCACGGATCACGGGGCTGCGGCCCGCCACCGTGTACACCTTCACCGTCCGGGCGCGGGACGGCGCCGACAACTCCTCGGCGCCGAGCGGGTCCGTCGATCTGACCACGGCGTCCGCGCCGGGCCAGGGACCCAGCACCGAGCCGACCGGTTTCCGGGCGACCGCCCGCACCGTCAAGGGTGTCCGCTCGGTCGAGCTGAGCTGGGTCCCGCCGGACACCGGCGGTGAGGTGACGGGGTATCAGATGTACCTCGACGGCAAGCTCACCACGACGATCGTCTGGGGTGCGGCCGCCCCGCAGCACGCGGCCACGTACACCTTCGCGGTACGCGAGAAGCCGGGCACGACCTACCGTGTGAAGATCCGCGCGAAGCTGCCTGACGGGAACTGGGGAACGTTTTCGGCCGAGCGGACCGTCACTGTCTGAATCCCGCAGGGTCCGGGCCCGCCGACACACCCGGCCAGGCAGCGACAACACAGAATCGCAGGAACGCCAGAGCTGAATCCGGACATCTTTTTGTCAATTGAGGGCGTCCGAAGGCTAGTTGTATGGTGAACAACGATCGGGCGTGGGCATATACGCTCCAGCGCATCATCAGGGGTTCCGCACTTGGAGGCTGATCGTGACCGTCGCCCAGCAACAACGGCTGGTTCAGCAGCTTCCGGCCGTTCCCTTCTACTGCCCGGTCCCGCCCGCCGCACATCCCGCGGCGGCCTCGCTCAACGAGGCGACCGTCCAGTGGATGCTGCGGCAGGACCTCGACACCGACGAACACCAACGCCGTCGACTCACCCTCTGCGACTTCGGTGGTCTCACCGCCTCGACCATGCCGTACGGGCGGCTGGAACGCCTCACACTGATGGCCCGGCTGCACGCCGTGCTGTTCTCGCTCGACGACGGACTGTGCGACGAGTCCGACGTCACCGCGGGCCTGCTCGCCCAGGAGACCGGCCGCATCATGCGGGCCGTAGAGGCCCCGCACGCGGTCCCCACCCCCGGTGAGTCACCACGCACCGCGGTCCTTCGCGCCATCCGTCGGGACCTCGCCCAGTACGCGTCGCCCCGGCAGCTGCGCCGCTTCACCGAGGCCATGCGGGTCTATACGTCAGGCCTCGTCTGGGAGGCGACCTGGCGCAGCAGTTCCGGTCTTCCCTCGCTGGACGACTACGTGACCCTCTGGATGCGGGCCATAGGAATGGCCCCGTCCACCGCGATGATCGAGATCGTCGGCGGGTTCTCCCTCACCGACGAGGAGCTGGAGGATCCCCGGGTACGCGCGCTGACCGAGATCACCTGGACGCTGGTCAGCTGGGACAACGACCTCTACTCCCGCAACAAGGAGATCCTCCGCGCGGGCGACGACCTCAACCTGATCGACGTCCTCGCCCAGGAGTTCGGCCTCGACGGGCCCCGCGCGCAGCAGGAGGCCGTGGTCATGCGCGACCGGGTGATGGTGCTCTTCCTGCGGCTGCGCGACCAAGTGCTCAAGGACGCCAGGATCGAACTGCGGGCCTATCTCGACGGGTTGGGCCAGTTCGTGCGGGGCCACCTCGACTGGGCTTCGGTCTGCCCCCGCTACTCCGTACCCGGCACTCCCACCGCCGAGCCGGAGAGCTGGTGGAAGCGGCTCCCGGCCGTACTGGACCAGGACCCGCTCCCGGTGGCCTCACTCTCCTGGTGGTGGGACCAGCTGGACGGTCAGTAGCCGCGCCACCAGCTCGTCAGGACCTGCCACAGCCCCTTCGGGTCCGGATCCCGCTGCGCGGGGAATCCGCTGCCGGGGGGTCCGGCCGGCGGGGCTTGGACCGGCGGGGCCGACTGGGCGGCAGGTGCCGGTCCGTCCGTGGGGTGCGAGGTGACCTCCCAGTCGGTGCGGGGCGCGGGCATCGCTGCGGGCGATGGCGCGACCATGACGTCCTGGGGCGGACGCGGGGCGAACTCCACCGGCAGCTCCACGAGTTGACGGGACATCAGTGAGCCGACCCAGCGGAGCTCGTGCTCCGCGACGGCCAGCTCCACATCGGGGAGCCGCATCAGCAGGGCGTCGACGCCCACGTCCGCGATGGCGCGGCCGATGTCCTGCCCCGGACACTCGTGGGCGCCGCCGCTGAACGCGAGGTGCGCGCGGTTGCCCTGCATGGAGGCGTGCGGGTCGGGACGGACCACCGGGTCGATGTTGGCGGCGGCGATCCCGACCACCAGGGCGTCGCCCGCCTTGATCTGCTGGCCGCCCAGCTCGGTGTCGCCGACCGCCCAGCGGCCGAAGATCGTGGTGAACGGCGGCTCGTCCCAGAGGGTCTGTTCCACCGCCTCGGGCACGGTCATGTGACCGCCGCTCAACTGGGCCCTGAAGCGGGGGTCGGTGAGCACCATGCGCAGCACGTTGGCGATCAGGTTGGTGGTGGTCTCGTAGGCGGCGATGAGCACGAGCCGCAGGTGCTGGGCGACCTCGTCGTCGCTGAGTCCCGCCGGGTGCTCGATCAGCCGGGTGGCGAAGTCCTCCTGCGGTGCGGACCGGCGCTGGGCCACCAGCCGGTTGATCGCGGCCATCACGTAGGCGTTGCTCGCGATGGCGGTCTCGGTGCCCTTGATCATGTCGCGGGCGGCCTGCACCAGCCGTTCGTTGTACTCCTCCGGCATGCCGAGGATCTGGCACATCACCATCATCGGCAGGTGTTCGGCGAAGCGGCTGACCAGGTCGGCTCTGCCGTCCTGGCAGAACTCGTTGACCAGCCGGTTACTGAAGCGGTTGATGAAGCGGCGGGTGCTGCGGGTGTCGATGTACGACATGGCGTCCATGACCGCACCACGCAGACGTTCGTGGTCGGCGCCGTCGGCGAAGACACAGACCGGCTGCCAGGTGAAGATCGGCGCGAGCGGGTGGTCCGGGGTGGCCGAGCCGTCCTGCAGGGCGCGCCAGCGGCGGGAGTCGCGGGAGAAGAGCGAGGGCGTACGGGTCATGTACAGGTTCTCGCTGTGGCCGAGCACCAACCAGGCCGGCACATCGCCGTGCAGCAACACCGGTGCCACCGAACCGTGTTCGGCACGCAGCTTCTCGTACAGACCCATCGGGTCGCTCTCGGCCTCGGCCCCGTACAGCCGGCGCAGCCCACCGGGGCCGTGCCCGTGGGCCGGGCACTCCGGGGGCGGTACTACCGCGCCGTCGGTGCCGGGCCGGTGGTCGAAGGGGGTTGTCACGGTCACTCCAATGCGTACGGACGGGGACGGATCTGGGGGTTCTCGCACAGGCCGGGGCCGGGCGCCGCGAGGCGGGGGACCGTCACGTCCCGCCCTGGGCGCGTCGCATGGCGAGGGCGTGCAGATAGCGCATGAGTGCCATCAGGGTGTCGCGGCTGGAGGCGCGCTGCCTGGCGTCGCAGTCGACGATCGGGACCTCGTCGGGCAGATCCAGCGCGATCCGCAGTGCCTCCAGACCGTGCCGGGGGGCGTCGGGGAAGGTGTTGATGGCGACGATGAACGGCACCCCGCGCTCCTCCAGCCGGCCGATCACGTCGAAGCTGACCTCCAGCCGCCGGGTGTCGACCAGCACGACGGCGCCGAGCGCCCCCTCGAACAGGCCGTTCCACAGGAACCAGAACCGCTCCTGGCCGGGTGTGCCGAAGAGGTACAGCACCAGTTGTTCGCTGATGCTGATACGGCCGAAGTCCATCGCCACCGTGGTGGCGGTCTTGCTCTCCACCCCGGAGTTGTCGTCGACGCCGACCCCGGCCTGGGTCATCGTCTCCTCGGTGGTCAGCGGGCGGATCTCGCTCACCGAACGCACCATCGTCGTCTTGCCGACCCCGAATCCACCCACGATCACGATCTTGACCGCGGCCGTGGCCGTGTCGGGCAGGACGTCTTCCCTCCGGGGGCCTTCGATCGTGTCAGAGCTTCTGGAGTCCATGCATCACCGCTTCGAGAAGGGCCCTGTCCGGCAGCGCGGCACGGACGATGGGCGCGCGCGACTCGACGAGTTCGGCCGCGAGGAGATCGGTCAGCAGCGCGGTCACCACGCTGAACGGCAGGCGCAGATAGGCGGAGATCTCCGCGACGGACAGCGGCGACGTGCACAGCCGTACGATCGCGGCCTGCTCCGGCTGGACGGTCGGGGAGGGTTCGGCCCGGGACACCACGATGGTGACCAGGTCGAGTTCCGCCCGTTCGGTGCCGTCCGGCCCGCCGGTGATCACATAGAGCCGTTCGGGGTCCTCCGCATCCGTATCGGCCGTCCGGCGTTCTCTGCGGGGCGGGGACGTCATCCGGCCTTCCCGTCGTGCCGCGGCGGGCTGGCCAGGTGGGCGCCGATCCGGACCACCATGTCGCGCATCTGGGCACCCACCAGGCCCGCGTCGACGCGCTCGTCGGTGAGTACCGCGAGATACGAGCCGGTGCCCGCGGCCATCAGGTAGAAGAAGCCGCCGGTGATCTCGATGACGACGAGCCGCATCCGGCCGTCGCTTTCGGGAATCTCGGTGGCCACGGCGGCGGCGAGGCTCTGCAGCCCGGCGCAGGCAGCCGCCAGCCGGTCCGCGCCGTCCGGGTCACCGCCGTGCCGGGCGATGCGCAGTCCGTCCGCGGAAAGCACCACGATCTGCTGGATCCCGGGGACGCCGTCGGCGAGCTCCTTGAGCATCCAGTCCATGCTGCCCAGTTGCTGAATCACGTCAGGTCCCCCTTGTCCCACGCGTCGCCGGACTCTCCGACCGCCGAAGGCTCTTGCGGCACTCCGTTGGCCGCCTTGGTGAAGGCTTCGAGCCAGATCCCCGGCTGCGGTTCCTCCTTCTCCGGTTCCTGCGCCACGTACGGGTCGGGTTCAGGCGACGGAGCGGGCACCAGCGGCGCGACCGGCTCGGAGCCGTACGAGGTGCGGAGGCGGCTGCGGCGCTGCGGCAGGCCGTTCGGGGTCCACTCGGTCACCACCGGTACGTCGTCCTCCATCGACAGCGCCGCCGGTGCGGGACGCCGCTTCGGCACGGTGGCCTTGCGCGGCGCCCTCGAAGGGACCCGGTCGGCGAAGGCGCCGATGTCCGTGTCCGCTCCGGTTCGGGGCAGTCCGGCAGCGCCGATACCGTGTGCGATACCGGGCGCGGGGCCCGTGGTGATCATCTCGCGGGGCACGATCAGTACGGCCCGGACACCGCCGTACGCGGACTGCCGCAGCGCGACCTTGAGGTTGTACATCTGGCTGAGCCGGCCGACCACGGCCATTCCGAGCCGGGGCGACTCCCCCAGGTCGTTGAGGTCGACACCCGCCTGGGCCTTGGCGAGCATGCCCTCGGCCCGCTTGCGCGCCTCCTCGCTGAGGCTGACCCCGCCGTCCTCGATCTCGATGGCGATACCGGTCTGCACCTCGACCGCGGTGACATGGACACGGGTCTGCGGGGGCGAGTAACGGGTCGCGTTGTCGAGCAGTTCGGCGACGGCGTGGATGAGCGGCTCGACGGCCGGGCCCACGATCGCGACCTTGGCGATGGAGTGCAGATCGACCCGCGGGTACTCCAGGATGCGCGACATCGCGCCGCGCAACACACTGAACAGCGGTACGGGCTTGGGCCACTGGCGTCCCGGACGGGCGCCGCCGAGCACGGAGATGCTGTCGGCGAGGCGGCCGATCAGCGCGTTGCCGTGGTCGATGCGGAGCAGGTCGTCGAAGACCTCCGGCTGACGGCCGTGGTCCTCCTCCATCTCGCGCAGCTCCGAGGCCTGTTGGTGGACGATGGCCTGCACCCGGCGGGCGATGCCGACGAACGCGAACTGGGCACCCTCACGCTGCGATTCCTCGTCGTCGACGATCTTCAGCAGGGAGGCGAGGATCTCGCGCTGCGCGGACGGCAGGTCGCGGTACATCTCGTTGTTGTCCACCAGGATCCGCATGACCTCCAGCGGCGACTCACCGTGCTTGAGCCGGTGGATCGCTGCGGGCATCAGTTCCTTGGCGAGCCGTACGGTCTCCGCGTCGTGCGCGGCGAGGCGGCGCTCCAGGAAGGCCAGCCGCTCCCCGTACACGTGGTGGAGAGCCCGCGTCGCATAGGCGCGGCGGACGAGCGCGACGACGAGTACGGCGATGACGACGGTGGCGAGCACGCCGGCCCAGACAAGGGGTATCCGGGCGGCCTGGTCCACCACGACCGCGCCGACGGCCGTGGCTGCCGACGTCGCTACGACGGAGAGCAGCAGCGCACGAACCAGTGGCGCTGTCCGATCGGTTGGAGGCGCCTCAACGCGAACCATGTGATCCCTCTGGCAGTTGACGGTGGGAGAGTCGAACTATCAAGACATGTGGGAACAAGTGCATGAATACATGTCATCTCAACTCACAATGAGCGAGCGTAGCCCGATCAGATCACCGCGGCGGCATATTCTCCCAACCTCGTGCGGCGCACCCTCCGGAGGAATAGACTCGCCGGTTTTGCACGGTCAGCTTCGACCCGCACACGGGGAGTGACCGAACTTGTGTACCAACTACACACGAATGGGGCGGTGTTGACCTCAGCGCCTGACGCGGACCTCAGCGTCCGCCGTGGTAGATGGCCTGCCTGGCGCGGGCCGCGAGGCCGTCGGCGCCGCAGGACTCGGCGAGGGCGAGACCCCGGCTGAGATCGGGCTCGGACCGGGCCACGATGCCGAATTCGACGCGGGCCAGCGCATGTTCGTACGCGCAGGGCGAGGCTTCGAGATAGGCGACCGCTCCGCCGAGCAGGTCCATCGCCCGCCCGCCGGTCTCCAGCATCGCCGCGATGCGCAGGGATTCACCGATCGCGGTGTCCGTGCCGAAGCGCTCGGCCCGGTCCCGGACGTACGTCACCAGCTCCGCCGCGCGGGCCGGGTCCTCGGTGGCGAGCGCCCGCACCAGGTCTCCGGCCCACGGCGCCATGATGCTGTTGTGCCTGCCCCGGCTGTTCAACGCCTCGCCCGCGCCTTCGAGTTCGGCGATGGCCTCCTTCGTCCGGCCGCGGGCGAGCAGGAGCCTGCCGCGTACCGAGGGCGCGTCCGGGATGACGATCGTGGACGGGTAGGGAGGCGCGAATCCGTAGCGATCCGCGGCTTCCTGCGCCGCCGTGACATGGCC
Source organism: Streptomyces sp. A 4/2 (assembly GCF_940670765.1). GTDB lineage: Bacteria > Actinomycetota > Actinomycetes > Streptomycetales > Streptomycetaceae > Streptomyces. The sequence continues at coordinate 16,250 of NZ_CALNVW010000030.1, read as the reverse complement.
GCGGGCCAGCAGCGTGTCGATGAGCATGCACGCGGCGTCCCAGTTCATCGGCAGGCCGTTGCCCACCCGGTCCGCGAGGCGCAGGCTCTCGCGCAGATAGCTCTCGGCCTCCGCCAGCCGGCCGCGCCTGCGCTGGAGATAGCCGACGAGTGCGTTGGCGAAGGACAGATGACCACCGCTCCAGCCGGACACCTCGAACGAGCGCAACGCCTCGGAGAAGAGACTCTCGGCCCGGTCGAGCCGGTCCGCGTAGGCGTACGAGAGGCCCAGCAGGGCCGCGGGTTCGAACCCCCACGACGTACCCGTCCAGCCGATGCCCGGCGCGAGGCGCCCGTTGACCAGGGCGCGGTCGCAGAACTCGACGATCTCCTCGGCGCTCTCCCCGCGGGCGGTGCCGTCGAAGGCCCGCAGTATGAGCAGGATCCGTTCGGAGTTGTCCTGGCCGGTGAGGCTGTCGGCCATCGCCGCGAGACGGCGGGAGCGCGCCGGACCGTCGTCCTCGACGGCCTGCACGCCTTCCCAGAGGAAGTGCGCGGTCTGCAGCCGCCGCCGGGCGGGTCCCGGCTCGGTCCGCTCGGCCTCGGCGGCCACCACCTGCGCCGCTTGCCTGGTCTGGTTGTTGTGGGTCAGCGCCTGGGAGAGCCGGAAGACGGCGTCCACCCGAAGTTCGCTGTCGAGACCGGGGAGGGCGAGTGCGGCCCGCAGATGCGCGGCCGTGGTGGCCGGTGAGGTCAGCAGCGTGGCGCAGCCCAGCTCGTACAGGACGCTGGCCCGCACCGTGGGCAACGGCGGTTCCTCCAGGGCCCGTTCCAGACAGCGCCTGGCCGCGTCCGGCGCCCCCACCGCGAGGTGTTCGGCGGCGGCCTCGCGCAACTGCGCGACCAGCTCCGGGTCGTCGTCGGGATGGACCTGGAGCAGATGCGGGGCCGCGGCTGCCGCGCCCCGCCCGTCCATGGTGACCGCCCAGGCCGCCTGGCCGTGGAACGCGGTACGGGTGGCGGGCGGAACCGCGCGGTAGACGGCGCTCGCGATCAGCGGATGGGCGAACTCCATCGGGTCGGTACCGGTCAGGATGCGGGCCGACCGCAGCCGTTCGGCGCACTCGGCGGCCTGCGCCTGTCCCATGCCCGCCAGCGATCCGGCCAGGCTCAGCGAGATGTCCGTGCCCAGGATCGCCGCGGCCCAGGCGAGCCGGGTGGTCGCCGCGCCCAGCTCCTCCAGCCGGGCGATCAGTCCCGACCCGCGCGCCGAGGCGCCGAGCGCGCGCAGCGATCCGGCCGAGTCCTCGACCGGTTCCAGCGCGTCGTCCTGGACTCTGGCCAGCAGTTCCACGGTCTCGTACGCGTTTCCGCCGGTGACCGCCCACACCTCGCGGCAGAACGGGTCGTCCGCGTGCTCACCGAGTGCTCTGCGGGAGAGCTGCGCGGTGGCATCGGGGGTGAGGGCGCGCAGCGACACGTGCTGCTGCGCGGCGTCATCGAGCAGTCCGAGGTATTCGGCGGTGTCGCCGACCGCGTCCCCCGTCCGGTAGGCGAGCAGCACGAGCACCGGCAGTCCGCCCGGCCGGCGGGCGAAGGAGGCCAGCCAGGCGAGCGTCTCCAGATCGCACCACTGCGCGTCGTCGACCACCAGCACGAGCGGACCGCAGATCTCCGCGAGCCGCACGACCACCGCGTCCAGACCGTCCCGGACGCCCTGCGGGTCGGCCTGCTGGGCACTGGGCGGGGTGATACCGAGCGCGGGTCCCACGATGTCGTACCGGTCACCGAGCAGCTCGCGCGGGTCGCCGGTGCCGGGCATCGTCAGTGCGGGCATGAGGAGTTGGCGTACGACGTGGAAGGGGACCGAGGTGAGCGTCTCACCGCCGCGGGCGGACCACACCGTGCAGCGCCCGGCCGCGAGACCGCTCAGCGCGGCGAGCAGCGCGGTCTTGCCGAGACCTGCCTCGCCCCTGCAGATGAGGAGGCCTCCGGCGGACTCCCCGGTGCACAGCGCCTCCACGGCGTGCGCCCCGGCGGCGATCTCTTCCTCGCGCTCCAGCAGCGTTACGGCGAGCGGCCGTTCCTTCCGGGACCCCATCGTTCCTCCCCTGCCAGGCATGCGGATTCCGAGACTATCCCGGCAGGTCGGCGCTGCGGGGCGGTCCCGAGGACCAGTTCACGTTCGGGCAGAAGTTCGCTTGCCCGGAAGGCGTTGGCAGTAATCTTCGAATCTCCTCTGCCCTGAAGGAGCTGCCAACATGACCACTTTCTCCTTCCACGGATGCTTCTCCGGGGCGATCGAGCCGACCCCCGCCGACCCGGCCCTCGAAGGATCGCCGCCCTTCCGCGCCGTGACGCACTGCGAGCCGTTCCGCGCGGCGGCCGGACACGGCTGGTACACCCGTCCGCCACTGGACTGCTCGCTGAAGTGGGACGGAGCTTCGTTCGCCTACCGCCCGTCCGGCAGCAGCGAGTGGCTGCCGCTCCAGCATCTCTCCGTCGCCGATGTCTGCCGGTTGCGCGGGGTGAGCCCGCCGCAGGACATCACGGAGCATCTGCCGGTGCTCAGCGCCCTCCCGGAGCCGGGCGTACTGCAGATCTGGACGGGTCTGCTGGCCCGTACGGCGCCGGGCTGGCACCTGCTGGTCCGGGGCATCCCGAACCGGCCCGGCAGCCTGGTCCACGAAGTCCTGGAGGGGGTCGTCGAGTCGGACTGGTGGCACGGCCCGCTGATCGCCAATCTGCGTTTCCGCCGGACGGACGAGGAGGTGCGGCTGTCCCGGCACCTGCCGCTGCTCGCGGTCCAGCCGGTCCGGGCCGAGGCGCTGCGGTCCGGGTTGCGGCGGGAGACGGCGTTCCATCCGTACGGTCCGGGTGAACCCGCCTCCGCGGTCGCCGAGTTCCTCACGGACGCAATGTCCGTACGCAGGGAAGGCGCGCCCGGCGGCTACCGTGCCGAGGTCGCCCGCCGGCGCAGAGCCGGGGACGACGGGCAGGAGTGACCGGAGCACGGCGGGGGGGAGCACGTCGGGGCGCGGCGGCCTTCGGAGGTCCACCGCGACAGCCCCTCAGCCGTGCTTCAGCGCCCGGAAGGACTCCAGCGCGGCCAGCACGGACCGCGCCCCGGCGGGCAGTTCCCGCGGGGTGAGTGTGCCGCCCGCGTTGAGGACACCGAGCAGGGCGGACAGGTCGGCGGCGGGCAGCGGGGTCTCGGCCACATGTCCTGCCGCGGCGAAGAACCTACGGCCGCCCGCCTCGGCCCACAGCACCGGCTCGGCCGCCCGGACCGCGCCGTCGCCGGGACCGTCCGGTGGTCGGGGACCGGCGGGCGGGGGCACCGGGCGGAAGCCGCCCGCCGTCCCGTGGGCGAGCGATCTGCGGGCCACCTGCCACGCGGCGCCGGTGTCGTCGGCCGCCGTCCTGAAGTGGGCCAGCGCCTGCTCCAGTGCGGCCGGGAGCACCGCGGGCAGTTCCGTCCCCGCCTCCTCGGGCGGCACGGTCAGCGGGGCGTGGCCGGTGGGGGCCGGCAGCTGCCCGGGGTCGTGGGCGAGTGTCAGCAGGGTGTCCGGCGTCAGGTCGTACAGCAGGTCGTGGATCTCGAAGTCCGCCTGTCTGACCTCGCGCGGGATGCCGACGTTGACGCTGGTCGTCGCGGTGTCCGGGTCGTCGCCGCTCTCCCCCACGTGGTAGTAGCGGGACGGCCAGTACAGCAGGTCGCCGGGGTCGGCCTCGGCGGTGAAGGAGCCCGCCAGGTACGGCCGGTAGTCCAGGACCGTCGTCACCTCCTCGGTCCACGGGCGCTCGGGCCAGAAGCGCATGCGCTTGTGGCCGCGCAACGCGAACATGAAGGTGGCGTAGCGGTCGCGGTGCACGCCCACCGGGCTGTGCTCGTACGTCCCGTGGAACAGCGCCGTGATCGCACTCTGCAAGGGCTGTCCCACCTCGTTCCACAACCCTGCGTAGAAGGCGCGTTCGCGGGCCCACTGGGGGTGGTGGAAGGTGTGGAACCCCTGCATCACGAGGGCGTAGCGCTCGCCGTCCAGCAGGCCCGCCACGCGCTTGTGGTAGCCGTCGAAGGTGACGTCGTCCAGCTGCGGGAAGTGGCGTCCGGGCTCGGTCAGTTGATGGCGGCCGACCGTGAACTGCGCGGTGGGCGGCATGCCGTACGGCCCCGGGGGCACGCTCCCCGCCACGGCGGCCCGGAAGACCTCGGACTCCACGAAGGGCGGTGCGCCGACGGACTTGATGAGCACCGGCCGCCGGTCCCAGTACTCCGCCGCGAACTTCTCCCAGTCCAGGGTCTCCAGTACAGCGATCTCGGTCATGGGGCTGCGCCTTCCAGCGGTTCGATCGCCCGGGTCCGGTACAGCGCACGCGTCAGTGCGCGCAGTCCTTCGCTGTCAGGGGGCACCTCCAGGACGCGGGCCAGCTCGTCCACCGTGGTCTCCCGGCCGGGCGGCAGAGCGGCCGGGATCCGTTCTCCCGCCGCCCCGGCGACCGGGAGGAGGTGGCCGTTGATCGCCCAGACCGCGGATCCGGGTCCGTCGGCCATCCGGAAGATCTCCGCCGTCACCCGGAACCGCTGACCGGGTCCGAGGTCCCTGGCGGCGCGGGGCGGCGGTACGGGCTCAAGACCGGCCGCGGATCTGCGGGCCGCCCACCGGTTTCGCAGGGTCCGCTCCAACTCCGGTCCGTGGGCCAGCTGTCCGACGAGTCGGGCAGTCGCCGGGAGCGGCTCCGCCGACCGGAACGAGCCGTCGGGAGCCGTCGGAGCGGGGAAGGGCAGGAAGGCCGGTCCGGCGGCGAACTCCGGCTGCCGCTGGGCCCGTTCGGCGAGCAGGTCCTGCACGGTCGCCAGGGCGGCGGTCTGCCGCACCGGGACGGTGATCCGCAGGGTCGTCACACCGTCGCCGTACTGGTCGGCGAACCGGTACCCGTCGGGCAGGTACATCAACTCCCCTGCACGGACGGCGAATTCGCTCCATTCCCGGTCCGGGTCCTGCCACACGCGGACGGTCATGGCGCCGGTCAGCACCCAGGTGAGATGCGCCGCGCCGGCCGGGCCCGGGGCGCCCGAGGTGCGGACGTACCGCTCCCCCACCGTCAGCTCGGCGGCGACCGGCACGACGGGCCAGCCGACCTGCTGCCAGAGGCCCGCGAGCAGTTCCCGCACCCGCGACCAGAGTCCGAAGTCGATGAGCAGGGGATGCCGAACCGTCAACAACGCTCCCTCATCAGGTAGTTCGGTACGGAGTCTGGCCAGATAGCTTTCCGTGTCACCGTCCGCGGGGGTCGGCAGCAGGGAGCCCGGAGCGGGTAGCCGCCCCCGGGTGGTGAGGAACCGGACGTCGGGCATGGCGCGTACCCGGGTGCCCGCGTGGAAGGGCGCGCTCGCGGCGGTGATCACCTCGTGCACCCGCTGCGGGTCCACCGACCGGCCCCCGGGCAGGACCACGGGCCCCTTCCCCCAGTGGTACGCGGCGAAGTTCACCCAGTCGACCGGTTCGTCGTTCATGGTGTCGGCCTCCTGGTGGCGGCGTCGAGCGGGAAGCGCTCCCGGATGCGCGCGGTGTACTGCCGCAACGGCTCAAGTCCCATTCCGGCTCTGCGCCGGTCGATCTCCGCGAGGTCCTCGGAGTCCTCGATCGGGAAGGGCCGCAGGACTCCGCCGGCCCGGGTGAACCTGGTGCCGTACAGCTGTGGCCGGTTCTCGGACAGCCGCACCGAGTCGGTCACCCCGGCCACTTCGCGCCAGGGCGTCCGCCCGGCCTCCGCCGACTTCCTCATCAGCTCCAACGCCTCTTTGCGGAAGCCGAGTTCGTCATCGGCGTGCTGGAGCAGCCGGGCGGCGGCGCCCGCCGCGGCGGGGCCCACGAGCGGCCGGTCGGGCCAGCCGTAGCGCTCGACGACACCGCGCAGCCGGCGGATGCCCGCGCGGACCAGCCGTCCCAGCCGTACCTCCAGCGCTCCGTCGGTGAACCCGGTCGCCGTCCAGCGCTCGCGCAGCGCGGCGTCGGCACGGTCGAGTGCGCACATCCACCGGCCGATGTCCGTGTCGGGCGCGAGCGGCAGCGGCGCGAGCGGGGCCGACAGCTCTTCGACGCCGACGCGCACCGCGGCGGCGTCCCAGGTGTAGGTGATGCGGCGACCGGTCTCCGCCCAGTCGAAGGCGACCCGGCCGTGCCGGGGCCCCGGCAGGTCGAGCCGTACGCCGGACCGCTCGTCGTGGACGTGGTGTGCGGTGTCCGCGAAGACGTACCGCACCGCGTCGCGCAGCGCGATGCCGAGCGCCGCCAGTGTGAGCCGGTCCGCCGTCGAGGTGCCGCCGGCCGGTGGCCACCAGCTCTCGGCGGATGGGGCCCCGGCCGCGGGCACCGGCCGGAATCCGTCCGGGGAGGGTTCCAGTACGAGCAGCGGGCCGCCGTCGGCGGTGCGGAAGAAGTACGGCGCGTCGCCACGCGCGAGCTGGGCCCGCTCGTCGGGGGTGAAGCCCGCGCGCGCCGCGGGGTCCAGGGACGTGACGGCTTCGGCGTACGCGGAAGTGGTTCGGGCGATCACCCGTACGTAGTGGTGCGCGCGGCGCTCCTCGATGAATCCGGAGACCTCGTCACGGTGGCGGCACAGCAGCGTCCAGGCGTCGAACATGCCCCGCAGCAGCGCGGTCAGATGCGGCCCGTACCCGGTCCTGCCCAGGTGGTCACCGACGACGGACCGCGACGCCTGCCGGGTGAACGGCCTTGTCCTGCGCTGGAGTTCCAGCCCGCCCCCCTCCGATGCCCGCCAGCAGAGCGCGGGGCCCTCGGGGCCGCACCACAGCTCCCCGGACTCCAGTCCCACATGGTGCTGGTCGCCCATGGCGGGGTCGTGGACGAGATGGGTGTCGTACAGCCGGGGCGTCGCGGCCAGGAACACTTCCAGGTCGACGGGGTGGAGCAGCGGACCGTCGACCCCGTCCCGCGACCCGGTCAGCAGGTTGTCGCCGATCAGATCCGAGAAGCCGAAGGCAAAGGCCGCCGCGGCCAGCGATCCGGCGCGATGCCAGAAGGGCCCGGTCCGGGCTTCGGTGAGTACGGTGCCGGTCTGCCGCCACCGGCCCGAGCTGCGCAGCACTCCGGCCTGCAGGGGCGGCTCGATCCACTCCTGCCAGCTGTAGGCGTGCCGGTCGCCGCCGTTGCCGGTCCAGCAGCGCAGCGTGGGCAGCAGGATCTCGCCCGAGGCGGCGGGCAGGGCGTTGAGCAGGGCGAATACCGAGCCCTCGGTGGCGAGGAACAGGGCTTCGCCGGAAGCGGGGCGTGGTTTGTACGCAACGGAGCCACCGCCGCTGAACCGCGCGCGCAGCACGCGCTGTCCGCCGTTGTGCGTCTCCTCGCCGTACGCGCTCAGGGCGACCAGCGTTCCCCGGCATCGCGGCCCTTCCGGCCAGTCGGGGCCCCGCAGGTCACGGTGGAGGCGGCGGAGGAAGAGGCCGAGGGCGCGCTGGAACTGTGCGCCCCGTTCGGTCGCGAAGCGCCGGGCCGTGTCGGCGGGCGCCGTCGCACAGGCCGTGAAGACCTCCAGGACGAGCGGCCCGAAGAGCGCGGTGTTCTGCGTGCTGAGCAGCCCTCCGGAAGAAGCCGTGGAAGACGGTGCAACGGGAGAGGGCACGGTGGCAGGGGGCACGGTGGAGGGCGCAGCGGGATGCCCGGAGAGAGCGCCGGTGCAGAGCCCGGAGAGTTCGGGCAGAGCGCCCGCGCAGAGTCCGGAGAGTTCGGGAGCGAGGGACCCGCACCAGCTCTCCAGCCGTTCCAGCAGGTCGAGCAGCGGAGTGAAGGCGGGTCCGGCCAGCAGCTCGCCGAGCCGATGGGCAACGGCCTCCCCGTGGGGGCCCGGGTCCCTGGCCACCGTGCCGTCAGGCCCCGCGGTGACCACGGGCGGAAAGGCCTCCGTGGCCCCTCCCCGCGCCGCCGCGCGGATCAACCGCGCGGCGGCCGGGGGCAGTTCGGGTGACTGGCGCACAGCCTGCCGTCCGCCGGTTACGGAAGGCAGTAGCCGCCGGCCATACAGCTGATGGGGCGGGCGCTCTCGTAGTCCGGGATTTCCGTCTCCAGCTCACCGATGGTGAGATCGAGCACCTGGGAGGCCTCGGTCCGGAGTTCTTCCTGGGCGGTCACGTTCATGTCCATCCTCCGATGTGGGGCGAAGCATGCACTTGCGGCTCACTGCGTCGGGACAATTCCAGAGCGTGATCGCCGGCGTCAAGGGATCGCCTGGGGCGGCTCGCCATCTGGCGCATAACATGCGTTGCTACGGTCCGGGCCGAGGCTGCGCCCAGCACATACGTGCGGGTCCCGGCCGACCGTCCGCAGAACGTACGCACACGACCACTGACTCACGGGGAAACGAATGCTGAAGATCGACTGGGACCGGCGCACCTGCGCACGGCGCGGGCACGTGACCTATGTCCCGCAGGAGCCGGAACTGGCGGAGCGGCTGCGCGCCGAGACGCGGCTGGGCGAGGCCTGGCGCTGTCTGCGGTGCGGGGACTTCGCCCTGGGCGACCCGCACGGATCGGGCCCCGCGGACGAGGCCCCGCTCGTACCGCGCGGCAAGGTGCTGCGCGACCTGTTCATCCTGCGCTTCCTCGCCGTGGAGCGGGCGGTGCGCGGGGTGTTCATCGTGCTGGCGGCGGTGGCCGTATGGAAGTTCAGCAACAGCCAGGACGCGGTGCGCAGGCTCTTCGACGAGAACCTGGACGTGCTGCGTCCGGTGTTCCGGCACTTCCACTACGACCTGGACCACTCGCCGGTGGTCGGCACGATTCAGAAGACCTTCGGCTACAAGCACTCCACGCTGATGCTGGTGGCCGTACTGCTGCTGGCGTACGCGCTGATCGAGATCATCGAAGGTGTCGGGCTGTGGCGGGCCAAGCGCTGGGCCGAGTACCTGACCGTGGTGGCGACCGCCGTCTTCCTGCCCCTGGAGGTCTACGAGCTGACCGAGAAGGTCAGTTGGCTGAAGATCGCCACCCTGACGATCAACATCCTGGCCGTCCTGTACATCCTGCTCGGCAAGCGGCTGTTCGGGTTGCGCGGCGGCCACGCCGCCTTCGAGGCCGAGCGGCAGAGCGCCTCACTGCTCGAAGTGGAGACCACGGCGGGGGTCGGAGCCGTCACGCCGTGACGGCGGGCACCTGATTCCACGCGGCGACGACGGGACGGCCGTGCTCGGTACCGATCCGGCTCACCGACGCGGTGTCCAGCCGGAAGAGCGATCCGCCGGACGCCGGGAGCCCGAGGCGGCGAGCGGTCAGCACCCGCAGGAAATGGGCGTGGCCGACCACCACGACGTCTCCGCCCTGCCCGTCGAGGTCGGCGTCGCGCAGCGCCTTGTCGACGGTGGCCAGCACCCGGTCCGCTCGCGCGCCGACCTGCTCGGGGGTCTCACCGGGGTGCTCGGGCGGGCCCTCGGCCACCCCGTCGGTCCACAGGTCCCAGTCGGGCCGGTCCCGGTGGATCTCCACGGTGGTGATGCCCTCGTACGCCCCGTAGTCCCATTCGTGCAGGTCGGTGTCGGGGTACGCGGGGCTGAGCCCGGCCAGCTCGGCGGTGCGCCTGGCGCGGGCGAGGGGGCTGGTCAGGGTGAGGGCGATCCGGCGCTCGGCCAGCAGCGGGGCGACCGCGCGCGCCTGGTCCTCACCGAACGCCGTCAGCGGAAGATCCGTCCAGCTGGTGTGTTTCATCGTGCGGCTCCAGCTGGTCTCACCGTGCCGCACGAGAATCAGCTCACCCATGTCCGCCCTGTCCTTTGCGTCTGTAGATGTTGATGGTGCACAAGGGGTTCAGCCTGCCATGAACAGCGATCATTCCCTCAGAGGCGGCCCGGCCGTGTGATTCCCGGCGCTCTCCGGCGTCGGTCCCGTGTTGCTGCGCCACGCTGGTGAGACCCACATCACTCGTACTGCCGTCCCTGCACCGGTCGCGTTCTCCGGTCCCTCATGAGGCGGGCACATCACGGGGGTTGGGGGGTGCGGGTCCGGGTCACGGTGCGTTGCCGGACCGCCGGTGCGCCGTAGCGGAGTGGACGGGCAGGCGGTACCGTCACGTGGACACGACGAAGGTGTGACGGAAGTCCGGTGAGAATCCGGCACGGTCGCGCCACTGTGAACCCGAAACCCGGGAAGTCAGACCCAGCGCCTTCGTCTCAGGTACCACGATCGGGACGCGTGTTCCCCAGGAGGTTCTGCCATGGCAAACACCCTTGCCCCCACCCCGAGCGCCCCCGCCACTCCGGCGATCGCACCCATCTCCCTCAAGGCCATCGCCCCGTGGGCGGTCTTCTTCGGGATCCTCATGCTCATCCTGCTGTACTTCGTCGGCGCCGAGCAGGGCGCGACCTCGCTCGTCTCCGGTTCGGACGTGCACGAGTGGGTTCACGACGGCCGTCATCTCCTCGGCTTCCCCTGCCACTGACGCCCGGGGGATCCGCTTCCATGAACTCCATATCCGTCCGGGCACTGCTGGTCCGTGGCATGCTCGCCGGGCTCGTCGCCGGTGTGCTGGCGCTGATCGTCGCCTATCTGCTCGGTGAGCCGCAGGTGGACTCGGCCATCGCCTTCGAGGGCTCGCACAGCCATGAGCACGAAGAGGAACTGGTCAGCCGTTCGCTCCAGTCCACGGCCGGGCTGGCCACCGGGGTGCTCGTCTTCGGTGTCGCGGTCGGTGGCATCGCCGCGCTCGCGTTCTGCGTCGCACTCGGCCGTATCGGCAGGTTCGGCCCGCGTGCCACCGCCGTGCTGATCTCGGTCAGCGCGCTGATCGCCGTGTACCTCGTGCCCTTCCTGAAGTACCCGGCGAACCCGCCGTCCGTCGGCAGCCCCGACACCATCGGCAAACGCACCACCCTGTACTTCCTGATGATCGTGCTCAGCGTGCTGCTCGCCGTCGCCGCCGTGCTGGTGGGCAAGCGGCTGGCGCCCCGTCTGGGCAACTGGAACGCCACGATCACGGCCGGGGCCGCGTTCCTCGTGGCGGTCGGGCTGGCGTACGCGTTCCTGCCGACGATCAACGAGGTGCCGAAGGACTTCCCGGCCACGCTGCTCTGGCGGTTCCGGCTCTCGGCACTCGCCATCCAGTTCACGCTGTGGACCGCCTTCGGGCTGCTCTTCGGCCACCTCGCCGAGCGGCATCTCATACCGCGTACGGTCCCGGCCCGCAGCGAGGACAGCACCGCCCTACGCAACACCGCACCGGTGAGCTGACGGCGCAACAGTTGACGGCTGACACACCGGGACAGAACCCGCCGGACCACGGTCCAGGCGGGTTCTGCGCGTCCGGGCCCGTCCGGGGCCCGGACCGATCCGCATGATCCGCTCGATCCGCACGATCCGCACGATCCGCACGATCCGCACGATCCGCACGGGAGGATCGGGGAGCACCGCGGCCACCGGTGTATTGGCCACCTGTTCATCTCCTCCTTCCTCCGCCTCACACCCGGGCCCGGAAGAGTTCCGTCGGGTCCGGAAGCAGGACTCGAACCGAGCTCGATCGAGAAGGGGACGTTCATGGCCGAGTTGACGCGACGCAGACTCCTTGGATCAGCGGCCGGTGCCGTCGGTGGCGCTGCCGCACTCTCACTGCTGCCACCCAGCGTGCAGAAGGCCGTGGCGGCCGGTCCGCCGCGCCACGGCTCCATGCGCGACATCGAACACGTCGTGATGCTGATGCAGGAGAACCGCTCCTTCGACCACTACTTCGGCACGCTCTCCGGCGTACGCGGATTCAGTGACCCGCACGCGCAGAAGCTGGACAACGGCCGTTCGGTCTTCTATCAGCCCGACGCGGTGAACCCCAAGGGCTACCTGCTGCCGTTCCACCTGGACACCCACACCTCCAGCGCCCAGGCCATTCCGTCCACCAGCCACGCCTGGTCCGTGCAGCACGAGGCATGGAACAACGGCAGGATGGACCAGTGGCTGCCCGCCCACCGCAAGGCCGACGGCGCCAACGGCCCTTATGTCATGGGGTATTACACGCGGGAGGACATCCCGTTCCAGTTCGCGCTCGCGGAGACGTTCACCATCTGCGACAACTACTTCTGTTCCGTGTTCGGCCCCACCTGGCCGAACCGGATGTACTGGATGACCGGCACCATCGACCCGGGCGGCGCTCAGGGCGGCCCGATCATCGACAACACCGTGCCCGAGCCGTACCGGTGGACGACCTACGCCGAGCGCCTCCAGGCGGCAGGCATCAGCTGGAAGGTGTACCAGCAGGAGGACTCCTACGGCTGCAACATGCTGACGAACTTCCGGACGTTCCGGGATGCCCAGCCGGGCGACGAGCTGTACGAGCGCGGTGTGCGTCCGCAGCCCGAGGGCACCTTCGAGGACGACGCCCGCAACGACCGTCTGCCGGCCGTCTCCTGGATCATGCCGACGAGCTACCAGTCCGAGCACCCGGACTATCTCCCGGCGGCGGGCGCGGACTTCGTGGCGCAGAAGATCGAGGCCATCGCCTCCAACCCGAAGGTGTGGGCGAAGACGGCCTTCATCCTCAACTACGACGAGAACGACGGGCTGTTCGACCATGTGGCGCCGCCCACTCCGAAGGCCGGTACCACGGACGAGTTCATCCAGGGTCTGCCCATCGGCGGGGGATTCCGCGTCCCGTCGATCATCATCTCGCCCTGGACCGTAGGCGGTTGGGTAGCGGGCGAGGCGTTCGACCACACCTCGGTGCTGCAGTTCCTGGAGCAGTTCACGGGGGTGCGGGAACCCAACATCACCCAGTGGCGCCGCCGCACCTTCGGCGACCTGACCTCGGCCTTCCGCTTCTCCGACACCCGGCACCGCCCGCCGCACCTGCCGGACGACACGGCGGAACAGCTGGAACAGGCGAAGGAAGAGGTGGCGACGCTGCCGAAGCCGACGCTGCCCGGGGCGGCGCAGAAGTTCCCGAAGCAGGAGCGGGGGCACCGGCCTCGTACGTAGGTGTACCGGCCTGATCGGCGCTCCGGTCGGGGCTGCTCCGGCAACCAGGCGGCCCCGACCGCAACACGACCGGCCCGGTCCGGCTCCGCTCCGCTCCGGTCCCGGTCCCGGCCTCGGCCCCCATCTGGCTCCGGTCCGCCCGCCGGCGTATGCCGCTCACGCCAGGTCGTCGCGTCCCCACCACGAAGGAAGGTCCGGCACATCCGCGTCCCAGGGCTTCGGGGGCCCGGGGTCGGGCACCGGCCCCGCGGGCTCCTGGACCACGGCGGGCCGACTCTCCCGCACTGCCGCCGACGTCGCCTCGGGTGCGGTGTTCGACGGCTCGGACTCCTCGCTGTCGAAGAGTTGTTCCGCCACCGAGAACCGCACATGAAACGTCTGCCACGCGCCGTCCAGGACCATCAGGAATCCGTCGCCGTCCCGGTAAAGCCTGCGGCGCTTCGGCGTGTTGGGATGCACCGGTTCGAAGCGCTCCGCCCGCTGCCGGAGCTCGGCCAGCGCCTCCTCGCGAGTCCCCTCCACCTGCCCCATCACGCCGACCGACCACATCCGGTTCTTGCTGCCGAACCCGATGTTCTGCTCAACGATCAGCCCCCATCTGGGCATACCTCTCCTGTCCCCTCTCGCCGGTGGCCCCGCTGCCGTCGAACCGGGAACAACACCGGGTGACGCACGCGCCTGGGCCCATTGTTCACCGGTCCTTCCGAGCGGCGCCGTCAGGTCCGGCCGCCCAGGGCGATTCCGGTGCCCAGGCCGGCGCAGCCCGAAGTGCACAACAGGACGTGGACACCGACGACATCACTGATGGCGGTGGCGGCATGACGGCAGTGACGGCATATATCGCTAGCCGGTATATGGTTTCTCCATGACCGAGCAATCGCTGCGGGAACCGACCCTCCTGCTTCTCACTGCCCTCGCGGACGCGCCCCGCCATGGCTACGCACTCATCAAGGAGGTGGAGACGATCTCTCGCGGCCGGGTCCGCCTACGAGCAGGCACCCTGTACGGCGCGCTGGAACGATTGCTCAAGCAGGGGCTCATCCGGGTCGAGAGCGAGGAGGTCGTCGACAGCCGGATGCGCCGCACCTACGCCCTCACCGACGCGGGTTCCGTCCTCCTCGCCGCCGAGGCCGAGCGCCTGCGCGCCACCGCCGACGAGGCGGTGCGGCGCCTGGGAATCAACCTCGACCGACCGGACGGAGCCACCGCATGAGCACGCCCGTGCCGCACTGGACCACCCGCGTATACCCGCCCGACTACCGCCGCACATACGCAGCCGAGATCAGCGATCTCATCGCCTGCGTCAGGGCCGACGAAGGGCGGCTGGCAGGCGCCCTCGAAATGGTCGCCGTCCTCGGTCACGCACTGCGCCTGCGCACCGGCCTGAACTCCGCCCGCCCCGGCGGCCGGTTCCTGGCAGGGCTGTTGCCCTTGACCGTCCCCGTCGCCGCCGCACTCAGCCTGACGCTGCTCGTCGTCTGGCGGATCCCCCCGCTGCCCTGGGACGGCGCGCACGCCTACACCCCGCTCGCCTACGTTCCCTGGCTCGCCGTCCTCGGTTTCGCGCTGGCGGGCCGCTGGGCCACCGCCCGAATCGCCGCCGGGGCCGCGCTGTTCGGAGCGGCCGTGTCCCTGCCGCTGGTCAGCTGGACCGACGGCGCGGAAGGGCTCGTACAGAACCGGTCGACGCTCATCGGGCTCGCGCTGGCGGCCGTCCTCGTGCTCGCCGCACCACCCGACCTGCCGCCCGCCACTCGCGGTGCCCGTCAGAAGATGGCACTGATCACCCTGGCCCTGGGAGTGCCGCTACTGGTCGGGTCGGTGACGGCCTTTCAGGCGGCCTCCGGGCCAGGGACCACCACTTCGGCACGGCCCGATCCGCTGCATCTGCTCTTCTTCTTCACCCCGCTGGTCCTCGCCGTGCCCGCCGCCCTGGCAGTAGCCCGCGCCCGCTACGCCCCGGCGCTGGCCGCTGCACTGATCGTGGCACCGGTCCTCGCGCTCCTCCCGCCAGGATTCCTGGCCTCGGTGCCGTACGACACCGGAGGGCTGCTGGCAGACGGCGTGTTCGGGACGGGTGTGATCGCACTCGCCGCATACGTCGTCCGCAGCACCCGCGAGCGACGGCGCGCCGTGGCCCGCTGAACGTCGCGCCACGCACCCGGGGTTCGGAGCCCGAACTCCGAGCTCCGGGTTTCGAGTTCCGAGACCGGCCGACTCACTCTTTTGTGGGTACGCAGCCCGTTGTTGCGGTGCCCTCAGCCCGTGACCAGCCCAACGAACCCGACCCACGCCTCGGGTCCAACGGTCAGCATCGGTCCGTCGAGCCGCTTCGAGTCCCGGACGAATACGTGGGTGGATCCGGTGGCAACCTCGACACACTCGCCGCCATTGCCGGTGCTGTAACTGCTCTTGAACCACTCCAACGCAGGCATAGTCGGTTCGATGCGCTGCACGGTCATCTCCCTCCCAGAAGTTTCTCGATGAACTCCGAAGACTCACTCGGGGTGAGTGCCTGAGACCGGATGATGCCATAGCGGGCTTCGAGCTCACGAACCGTCGACTGTGCGGTATAGAGACGGCTGTCACCCTGCACTTCGGCGTACGCGATGCGCTGCCCCTGCGCGGTGTCGATCAGCGTGAATGGTCCCCCCAGAGCACCGTGGTCCTCGCGATCCATCGGCATCACCTGAACCTCGACGTTTCGCTTCCTGCCGATGTGGAGCACCTGCTCCAACTGACCGTACCTAGTCGACGAACCGCCGATCGGCCGATGAAGTACGGACTCCTCGACGATGAAGCTCAACAAAGGAGCGGGGCGTCGGTCATAGATCTCCTGTCTGGCCAGTCGGGCCAGAACGCCCTGTTCAATGACCTCGTCGTCCAGCAGCGGGCGCTCCATCTGGAAACCGGCTCGCGCGTAATCCGCCGTCTGCAACAGACCCGGAATCGCGTAGACCCCGTATACGCACAGCGCCGCAGCTCCGGCTTCCAACCGTGCCGCGTCCCGGAAGAACGCCGGATACTGTGCCCGCACCACCTCTTCCTTCAGCGCCTTCAGTAGCCCCCCGGCATCCAGAATGTCGTCTGCCTTGTCGATGAACCCCGGCTGCGGAATCCGCCTCCCCTGCTCGAACGACGCGACCGACTGCCCCGCGTACCCCACTCGCTTCCCGAACTCCGTCCGGTCCAACCCTGCCCGCGTTCGCAGCAGTTTCAGTTGCCTCCCGAACGCGATCATCACCCCGGACCCGGACTCCCCCGCAACCGCACCCGCACCGTCCTGCGTCATCGCCACCACC
>NZ_CALNVW010000029.1 GCF_940670765.1 Streptomyces sp. A 4/2 | reverse complement strand
AACCATCCGACGAGCTGAAGGGGAGGTGGCCGGTCTACCGACTCGACACGGTGCCCAGCCCCGCCTGCGGCTGGCCGCCGTCGACAGGGATGTGGGCACCGTTCACAGCTCCGGCCGCCGGCGAGAGGAGGAAGGCAATGACCCGGGCAACCTCCTCAGCTGCCAGCAGGCGACCGCTGGGGTTGCGTTCCGCATACGCCTGGTACGTTTCCGGGTCGCGCCGGCGCAGGCGGTCCCAACTCTTGCCCGGCAGGAGAATGGAACCAGGGCTGACCGTGTTGATGCGCACACCGTACGGGGCCAGTTCTTGGCACAAGGCGCCTGCGAGGTAGATCTCCGACGCCTTGGCCGCTCCGTACTGGGCGGGAAAACGAGGCTTCCAGCCGGAGATGGAAGCCACCATCACCACAGAGCTGCCGGGACGCAGGAAGTCCAGCGCCGCCCGGACACTGCGCACCGCGTGGCCACCGTTCAGCTCCCAGGTGTCCTGCCAGTCCTCCCGGGTCGAGTCCAGGAGGCCGCCGCCCCGCTTGCCTCCGATGTTCGCGACCAGGCCGTCGAGTCCGCCGAACTCGCTGCCCGCTCGCCGGGTGAAGTCCTCCAGTTCGCCCGGCGCCAGGACATCCACGGATCCCGTCACCACCTGGGCATCGAAATCCTGATACAGCTCGGACGAGACTCGCTCCAACGTGCCGGGATCGCGGCCGCAGACAGCAAGAGACGCCCCCTCGCCGGCGAGGAGGCGCGCGACCGCGTATCCCAGCCCACGGCTGCCGCCGGTCACCAGGAACGACTTGCCACGCAGTCCGTACGTGACAGCAGGCGCCACTGACCCCACGTTCGCTTCAGTCTCTTCTCGCTGTTCCATGGACGGCACTCTGCCACCCGTCCGACCGCGGGTGCTCAACGCACCAGCTTGCGGATGACCATGCCCACGATGAGGGTGGTGAACAGCATGCCCGCAACGGTGAACAGGACCGCGAGCGCCGTCCATCCAGCTGTATTGAACTCCGATGGCATACCCGTGCCGACGTTCAGCCAGAGCGCGAGAGCGAGGACGAAGCTCCTGCCCGCGTCCGACACATCGGTGAGGCCGCGGCCGGGATCACGCACCGCTCCCGCCAGATGGAGTGCCACGCCTGTCAGCAGGATTCCGATCCCCAGCACCCGCGCCGGGTTGCGCGCCCGGACACCCCAGCCGAGGACTCCACCGAGGAAGCCCCTTCCGATGGCCCGCCGCAGAGGCGGCAGGGCCGTTGCCTCGCGCTGACGAGCGAGATAGTAGAGCTCGTCGACCTCACGGTTCCGGTTCCTCTTGGCCAGCGCCGACCGCACGGATTCCAGAGCCACGGCCGTCACCTCGGTGAAGGAGCGTTCGAGGAACGACAGAACCTGTGCGCCGTTGCGGAAGACCTGACCGGCCAGCTCCATGTCGCCGATGCTGGAGGAACTGTCGAGGCTGTAGCGGGAGCTCCCGGAGGGCAGTCCCAGGGTGCCCGTGACCGAGGAGCCATGCAGGCTGATCACCGAAGATGCCACGGAGGCCGACGTGAGGGACATGACGGTCGTGTTGTGCAGGGCGAGCCGCGCGGTCACGCCGGTCCCGTTGCCGCCGCCCGAGCTTTCGCAGAGCCCGAGGTCGCGAACTTCCACAGAGCCTTTGACGGTGCTGTTCGTGATCGTGCTGTCCTCGGCAGGGATGACCAGCCCGTTCACCCGTACGATCTCACTGCAACGAAGCTCGCTCACCTGCAGTGGATCGTCCAACCGCACACGCCTCAAGGTGAGTTCGCGCGTCTCGACGTCGCTGAGCTCGATCGCGGACAGCCAGAGGTCATCGAACGTGAGGTCCTCTCGGGCTTTCAGCCCTCGCACGATCACACTCGGCCGGTCGAGGCGACCGCCAGTGGCCTGGCTGCGGACCGTCAGCGACGACACCCGCGTGTCTCTGATGTGGAGTGTTCCGCGCAGAGCGTTGACCTGTACGAGCCCATCCACTCGGAGGCGCTCCAGGCGGGTGGTCGGGCACGAGTGCAGGGCGAGGAAGTCCAGGGCGGAGTCGATGACCGTGACCTCGCATCCGATCGACGCATTGCGAATGGTCAGGCGGCCGATGCGGGAGTTCACCACCATCAGTGCGTCCGCCTCCACATGATCGATGACCAGTTCGTCGATGTGGCAGGACCGCACGGTCAGCGCGCCATCGATGCCCATACGGTCGAGAGAGACACGATCGGCCGACACCGTGTCCAGAAGGAGGTCCGCAGCGACCTCGTCCTGACGCAGATGCACACTGCGGTCATGCACGGTGCGCTGGCGACCGATACGCGCCAAGTCCTCTAGCGTCCGGACGACTCCCACCGGCGTTCCCCCGCTGTGTGTGACCGTAGATACCCTGATGGGCCCGCCTCGACGTACTCACGCGTGACGCGGTGTCGCGCTCTGTCGGGCCGCTTCTCCGTCCGGACCGAGTCCGAGCGTGGTGAACAACTCATCCACGCGCACGAGGTCCGGCGCGCTGCCGAGCGCGTAGGCGATCTGCTCGGCGGCGGTCGTCGGCACGGTCCGGTCCGTACGGATCACGAGGTCGAACAGGTCTCGCACATCGGACTCACACAGATCCCGCGCCGTCTCGTCCCAGGCGGTGAGCCGCTTCGCGGTGTCGGTGTCTCCCCGCGCACGGGATCGTTGCTCGCACTCGTTTCTCGGAACCCAGAGAAGGACGCGTAACCAGGAGATCGACGCCGTCCGGTTCAGCAACGTGCGCATGTCCGCGACATTGCCGATGTGGGTGACCGGAACCCGGCTGCGACGCTGGAGTTCCATGAGGGAGAGGTTGTCGACTGCGTACACGTTGCCGTAGCGCCGGGTCTCCACAACGATCCTGCCCTGGGCCCGCAGGTCTCCGAGTTCCGCAGCGGTGACGAAGCGGTATCCGGCCGACCGGCCCGTCCCGTGCTTGAGCTTGGTGACCAGTTCGAAACGCTGATCTGCGGAGCGGAGGGCTGCTGTCACGGTGTCCTTGCCGGCAGTCGGCGGTCCGTACAGGACGACGGCGTTCACGAGTCCTCCATCAGCCGCTGGGCGATCGACTCGACCTGCTCGGCCAGGGGGCGTGACGCGCTGATTCGGTTGTCGATCACGTGGTGAGATGTCACCGGCCGGAGGGCGATGTCGAGGCCGTTCGTGTACGCGGGCCAGTGCGTCAACTTCCATGTGTCGCGTAGGGCGTTGCGCGAGATCAGCCGGTCCCGCATCGACTCCAAGTCACTGTCCACCCAAAGCGTCTCGAAACGAGCCCCGACCCTACGACACCGTCGCGCCACACGAGAGGTCCACTGTGCATCGGCACTCTCGGCGAGAAACGGCGCCACTGCGACTACGGACGTGCCGCACTCAAGGTTTTCCCAGACGGCCTTCATCAGGCACTCGTACTCCAGGGGCCTGGCGTTCTCCAGATACGTGGCGCTGTGGCGGTCGTGCGGATCGCCGCCCAGGGCCGTCAGCAGTCGCTCGGTCATCGGACGGCTGATGGTGTCCTTGTCGAGCATGGCCCAACCGGTCGCTGCCGCCAGGAGTTTGCCGGCCTCGGACTTGCCCGAGCCGGCATACCCGGCGACAAGTGCGAGAGTGATGGTGCTCGTGCCTAACGCAGTGGCCACTGCCTGCCTCCCCGAGGCGTCTCGATGCAACTGGGCCCACTTTACGGGTGGTTGATAACTATGGCCGTCACACTTCCGGCGCGGCCTGGATCATTTCAAGGAGACCCTCGTGGCACACGCGGCCGAGCCAGACGGGCAGGGCCCGACCGCTACGCCCGTGCGGCGCACGACGGGAGCTCGGTCCAGTCCCACCCGCATCCGCATCCGCTTCAACTGCCTCCCGAACGAGATCATCACACCGGACCTCGGCTCGCCCTCCGGCCGCATCCCGAACTCCTCCGCACCCGCACCGTCCTGCGTCATCGCCACCCGCC